>NZ_RDQF01000004.1 GCF_004114425.1 Bradyrhizobium vignae
GTCGCTTCGCGACGGCCCTACGGGCCGACCTTGACTCGATCTGCGCGCGCCATCCTACGTGCTCCACGGTCGGGACGAAGAGCTGGCCTGCAATCGAACAAAGAGCTGAACAAACCGCCTTGACACACCAAATCCCCATGTGAGCAATCCAGACTGCCTCAACGGAAAGATCCTGGATTGCTTCGCTTCGCTCGCAGTGACGTGACGGTGGTGATACTCAGATCAACCCGCCCGCGTCCGCGACGCGGCGCTGGTGGTAGTCGGTGTCGCCGAACGTGTTCTCGATCATGGTGAGGCGCTTGAAGTAGTGGCCGATCTTCGCCTCCATGGTCATGCCGATGCCGCCGTGGAGCTGGATCGACTGCTGGCCGACGAATTTGGCGGACTTGCCGATCTGCACCTTGGCCGCGGCGATCGCGTTGGACCGCTCCTTGGCGTTCTCGAAATCGTTCGCCATGGTCGCGAACATCGACATCGAGCGTGCCTGCTCGGCGGCGACGAACATGTCGGAGGCGCGGTGCTGGAGCGACTGGAACGAGCCGATCGCGACGCCGAACTGTTTTCTGGTCTTGATGTACTCGACGGTGGTCTTGAGCGATTCATCCATCAGGCCGACCGCCTCGGCACAGAGTGCGACGCGGGCGTCATCGACCACGCGCTCGATCAGTGCGAGCGAATCCTCGGGGTTGCCGAGCACGGCATCCGGGCCGACCTCGACACCGGTGAAGGTGATGTCGGCGGCGTGCAGGCCGTCCTGCGTCGGATAGCCCTTCCTGGCGACGCCCTTGGCATTCGCCGGGACCAGGAACACGCCGATGCCGGTCTTGTCGCGGCGGTCACCCCTGGTGCGGGCGGTGACGACAAGCGTGTCGGCATTCTCGCCATTGAGCACGACGAATTTTTCGCCGTCGATGATCCAGCCATCGCCCTTCTTCTTCGCGGTCGTGGTGACGTCGAACAGATCGTAGCGCGAGTTCTTCTCGAGCTGCGCGAAGGCCAGCGTCTTGCTGCCGTCGATGATCCCGGGCACGTGCGCGGCCCTCTGCGCATCGGTGCCGGCATGGCGCAGGAAGCCGCCGCCGATCACGACCGTGGCGAGATACGGCTCCAGCACCAGCGCCTTGCCGAGCGCCTCCATCACGATCATGGTCTCGACGCCGCCGCCGCCAAAGCCGCCGTCGGCCTCGCTGAAGGGCAGGCCGAGCAGGCCCTGCTCGGCGAGCTTGAGCCAGACGGTCTTGCTCCAGCCGCCCTTCTCCGCCATGTACTTCTTGCGGCTCTCGAAATCGTAGGAATCGGTCAAGAGGCCGTCGATGCTTTCCTTGAGAAGCCGCTGCTCCTCGTTCAAATCAAAATCCATGTTTCTCTACTCTCCCGGTATCTGATGTCGTCATGCCCGGCCTTGTGCCGGGCATCCACGTTTCTCCGTGCCGCTAGGCGTGGATGGCCGGGTCAAGCCCGGCCATGACGTCGAGTGCATGGCGACGAGTTGCAATCACAGCCCCAGCACCGCCTTGGCGATGATGTTGCGCTGGATCTCGTTGGAGCCGCCGTAGATCGAGACCTTGCGATTGTTGAAGTAGCTCGGCGCGATCTGGGCGGTCCAGTCCATGGCTTCGTTCGAGCCGTCGTCGCCGTGCACGTCGTAAGGCGCGGCGAACGGGCCGATTACTTCCATCAAGAGCTCGGTGGTGGTCTGCTGGATCTCGGAGCCCTTGATCTTCAGCACGGACGAGGCCGGATTGGGCTTGCCCTTGCCGTGCTTGCCTTCGTCGGCGACGACGCGCAGCTGCGTCAGCTCGAGCGCCTTCAGCTCGATCTCGCAGGCCGACAGCTTCTCGCGGAAGGCCGGGTCCTGGATGATCGGCTTGCCGCCGGATTCGACCTTGGAGGCGAGATCCTTGATGCGGCGGATGCGCTCCTTGGAGACGCCGACCCGCGCGATGCCGGTGCGCTCGTTGCCGAGCAGGAACTTGGCGTAGTCCCAGCCCTTGTTCTCCTCGCCGATCAGGTTCTCGATCGGGACTTCCACGTCGTCGAAGAACACCTCGTTGACCTCATGGCCGCCGTCGATAGTCTGGATCGGACGCACGGTGACGCCCTTCGACTTCATCGAGAACACGATGAAGGAGATGCCCATCTGCTTCTTCGCGGAGGGGTCGGTGCGGCAGAGGCAGAAGATCATGTCGGCGTGCTGGGCCAGCGTGGTCCAGGTCTTCTGGCCGTTGATGATCCACTTGTCGCCCTTGCGCTCGGCTTTCGTCTTCAGCGAAGCGAGGTCGGAGCCGGAGCCGGGCTCCGAAAAGCCCTGGCACCACCAGTCGTCGACATTGGCGATGCGCGGCAGATACTTCTTCTTCTGCTCCTCGTTGCCGAAGGTGTAGATGACGGGGCCGACCATGCTGACGCCGAAGGCGAGCGGCTGCGGCGCGGGATGCGCCTGAAGCTCCTCGTTGAAGATGTAGTGCTGCACGGCGGTCCACCCGGTGCCGCCATATTCCTTGGGCCAGTGGCTGACGCCCCAGCCTTTCTTGTTGAGGATGCGCCACCACGTCACCATCTCGTCCTTGGTGAGATGCCGGCCCTCGACCAGCTTGCGCCGCGTATCCGGCGGCACGTTGTCGCGGAAGAACTGCCGCACTTCCTCGCGAAACGCCTGCTCTTCTTTCGTGAATGC
Source organism: Bradyrhizobium vignae (assembly GCF_004114425.1). Taxonomy (GTDB): domain Bacteria; phylum Pseudomonadota; class Alphaproteobacteria; order Rhizobiales; family Xanthobacteraceae; genus Bradyrhizobium; species Bradyrhizobium vignae. Next base: position 2,678 of record NZ_RDQF01000004.1, read on the forward strand.
GAGATCCATCGGATCCTCCTGTGAACGTTATTCCCTATTCGTCATTCCGGGCGCGCGAAGCGCGAACCCGCAAATCTCGAAATTTTGGCTCGAGGTTCCGGGTTCATTCGCGTGCCGCGAATGCCCGGGAACGACGGGGCCCGTTACTGCAGCACCTCGAACAGCCCGGCAGCGCCCATGCCGCCACCGACGCACATGGTGACGACCGCATATTTGGCCTTGCGGCGGCGGCCTTCGATCAAAGCGTGGCCGGTGAGGCGCGCGCCCGACATGCCGTAGGGATGGCCGACCGAGATCGCGCCGCCATTGACGTTGATCTTGTCGGGATCGATGCCGAGCTTGTCGCGGCAATACAGCACCTGCACCGCGAAGGCTTCGTTGAGCTCCCAGAGGCCGATGTCGTCGACGGTGAGACCGTGGCGCTTCAAAAGGCGCGGCACGGCGAAGACCGGGCCGATGCCCATCTCGTCCGGCTCGCAACCGGCGGAGACGAAACCGCGGAAGATGCCGAGCGGCGCAAGGCCGCGCTTGGCGGCTTCCTTGTCGCTCATGATGACGGAGGCGCTGGCGCCGTCGGAGAGCTGGCTGGCATTGCCGGCGGTGATGGTGAAGCCCTCGCCGCGCACCGGCTTGAGACCGGCGAGGCCCTCGATCGTGGTCTCGGGGCGCGGGCCTTCGTCCTGCGACAGCGTGACCTCCTTCATCGACACGGCGCCGGTTGCCTTGTCGGTGACCGCCATCTGCGTCGTGATCGGCGCGATCTCCTCCTTGAACTTGCCGCCCTGCTGGGCCGCAGCGGTGCGGCGCTGGCTCTCCAGCGAATATTCGTCCTGGCGTTCGCGCGAGATGCCGTAGCGCTTGGCGACGACCTCAGCGGTGTCGATCATGGGCATGTAGACCTCGCCCTTGATCTTGAGCAGCGCCGGATCCTGGGCGTGGAAGCCGTTCATCTTGTCGTTCTGCACGAGCGAGATCGACTCGCCACCGCCGCCGACCGCGATCTCGACGCCGTCGAAGATCACCGAACGCGCGGCGAGCGCGATGGCCTGCAGGCCCGAGGCGCATTGCCGGTCGATGGTGGTGCCGGCGACGGTGACGGGCAGACCGGCGCGGAGCAGCGCCTTGCGCGCGATGTTGCCGCCGGTCGCGCCCTGCTGGAGGGCTGCGCCCATCACGACGTCCTCGATCTCCTTCGGGTCGACTTTTGCGCGCGCGACCGCTTCGCCGATGGCGTGGCCGAGCAGGGTTGCGCCCTCGGTGGCGTTGAGCGCGCCGCGATAGGCCTTGCCGATCGGGGTGCGGGCAGTGGAAACGATGACGGCGTCGGTCAAGAACGACCTCCTGATGCGGTTTTGGTGGATTGTGACGGTTTCTGCTGCTGGCGCAATTCGTGGCGCGACAATTTTCCGACCGGCGTGCGCGGCAGATCGTCGACGAACTCGACCGCGGCCGGCAGTTCGTGCTTGCCGAGCTTGCCGGCGAGCTGCGCGCGCAATTCGTCCAGCGAGAACGGCTTTGCGTCCGGCTTGAGCTTGATGAAGGCCTTCGCGGCCTCGCCGCGATACTGGTCGGGAATGCCGAGCACGATCACCTCGTGCACGCCCGGAATGGTGTAGATCGCCTGCTCGATCATCTGCGGATAGACGTTGAAGCCGCCGGAGATGATCATGTCCTTCTTGCGATCGACCAGGAAGAAATAGCCGTCGGTGTCGACATAGCCGATGTCGCCGGTGAGGAAGCGGCCGTCGACGAAGGCCTCAGCGGATCCCTCCGGCTTGTTCCAGTAGCCCTTGGTGACGTTCGGGCCCTTGATGCGGATCTCGCCGACTTCGCCCGGCGGCAGCACGCGTTTGGGATCGTCGAGCGCGACGACGTCGAGCTCGATGCCGGGCAGCATCAGGCCGATCGAGCCGGGCTTGTCCGGGCCGGCGGGCGGGTGGCCGGTGCCGGGCGAGCAGGTCTCGGTCATGCCCCAGCCGCTGCGCAGCTTCTTGCCGATCTTGCGCTCGAAGAAGCTCGCGATCTCCACCGGCAGCGGCGCGCCGCCGGAGCCGATGGTGACAAGCGAGGAGAAGTCGCGCTTGTCGAGATCGGGGAGCGCGGCGATCGCGATCCACATCGTCGGCACGCCCGGAAAATAAGTCGCGCGTTTCACCTCGATATCGCGCATCACGGCCTCGACGTCGAAGCGCTGATGCAGCGAGATCAGGTTGCCGCGGCGAAGCGAGGACAAGAGCACGACGGTGAGCGCGTAGATGTGGAACAGCGGCAGCACGCAGATCACGCGCTCGATCACGTCGCCGCGGGCGGCGCGCGCTGGCTTGCCCCAGACGTCGTAGATCGACACCGCCGCGGTGAGATTGCCGTGGGTCAGCATCGCGCCCTTGGGCAGGCCGGTGGTGCCGCCGGTATATTGCAGCAGCGCCACGTCGTCGGCCGTCACGGACGGCCACTGGGCCGGTGCGGTCGCGCCCTCGACAAAGGTCTTGAAGGTGACGATGCGGGGATCATCGGGAATCGCCGCCTGCGGCGTGCCGACCTTGCCCCAATGATCGTCCTCGCAGACGACGAGGCGATCGATCAGACCCTTCTCCAAAAATTTCAGCGCGGTCGGCAGCAGCGCCTGGAGATTCGAGGTCACGAGCACGCGCGAGCCGGAGTCGGAGACCTTGTGGGTCAGCGCGATCTCACCGTCGAGCGGCGACAGATGCGCGACGCGGCTGCCTGCCTTCAGCGCGCCGAAGAAATTGATGGGGTGGTCGGGCGTGTTGCCGAGGAACAACGCCACCGACGTGCCCTTGCCGCAGCCGGCCCGCAAGAACGCCGCGGCGGCGCGATCCACCATCGCGGCAAGCTCGGTGTAGGTCATGGGCCGGTCGCGAAACTCGATCGCAGTGCGCGGGCCGTAATCGGCGGCGGCTTTCGACAAGAGGTCGGGCAGCGTGCCCTGGACGATGGTGTCGTCCCACCGCACGCCCTCGGGATAAAACTGTTCGCCGGGATGGATCATTGCTTCTCTAAACCACGCAGACCGTCATTCCGGGCGGCTCGAAGAGCCGAACCCGGAATCTCGGGATTCTCAGGTGCGCAGCTGCGCACCATAGTTCGCCCTTCGGGCAGGGGCAGCAGCGGCCATCACGCCGCCTTCGACGCCGCCGCGAGCGAGGCGAACGTCTTGCCCTCCGCCGCGAGCCTCTTCAGCAGCGGCGCGGGCTCGAGGCTGGGGTCGTTGGTCTCTTTGGCATAGAAGGCGAGACGGTCGGCGATGTGCTTGAGGCCGACGGTGTCGGCCCAGTACATCGGGCCGCCGCGATAGATCGGCCAGCCGTAGCCGTAGAGCCAGACCACGTCGATATCGGAGGGGCGCGCCGCGATGCCCTCTTCGAGGATCTTCGCGCCCTCGTTGATCATCGGGTACATCATGCGCTCGAGGATCTCCTCGTCGCTGACGACGCGCTTCTTGCGGCCGAGGCGGAGAAGCGTCTCGTCGATCAGCTTCTCGACCTCCGGGTCGGGCAGCGGCGCGCGGGAGCCGGCTTCGTACTTGTAGTAGCCCTTGCCGGTCTTCTGGCCGAAGCGGCCGGCTTCGCACAGCGCGTCCGCGATCTCCGACTTGATGCCGCGGTCTTTCCGCGAGCGCCAGCCGATATCGAGGCCGGCGAGATCGCCCATCGCGAACGGTCCCATCGGCATGCCGAACTTGGTGACGACCGCGTCGACCTGCTGCGGCAGGGCGCCCTCGAACAGGAGCTTCTCGGCCTGCTTGCCGCGCTGCGCCAGCATGCGGTTGCCGACGAAGCCATCGCAGACGCCGACAACGGCCGGCACCTTGGCGATCTTGCGCGCGATCGTGACGGCCGTCACGAGAGCATCCGGCGCGGTCTTGTCGGCGCGGACGATCTCGCACAGCTTCATGACGTTGGCCGGCGAGAAGAAGTGCATGCCGAGCACGTCCTGCGGACGCTTGGTCGACTTGGCGATCTCGTCGATGTTCAGGTACGAGGTGTTGGAGGCGAGCACGGCGCCGGGCTTGGCGTACTGGTCGAGCTTGCCGAACACCTCCTTTTTCACTGCCATGGTCTCGAACACGGCCTCGATGACGAGATCGGCATCGCCGACATTCTCGATGCCGACCTTGCCGTCGATCAGCGCCATGCGCTTGGCGGGCGCATCGGCCGGAATGCCGCCGCGCGCAGCGGTCGCTTCCCAGTTCTTCTGCATCACGCCCATGCCGCGCTTGAGCTGCTCCTCGCCGGTCTCGATCAGGGTGACCGGAATACCGGCATTGGCAAAGGACATCGCGATACCGCCGCCCATGGTGCCGGCGCCGAGAATGGCAACACGGTTGACCGGACGCGGCTTGGTGCCTTCAGGGACGCCCGCGATCTTGTTGGCTTCGCGCTCGGCGAAGAACGCGTAGCGCTGCGCCTTGGACTGATCGCTGGCGACGAGCTTGAGGAAGCCTTCGCGCTCCTTCTTCAGACCTTCGTCGAAGGGCAGGTCGATGGCATAGCCGACGGCGTCGGCGGCCGCGAACGGCGCCTCCAGGCCGCGCGACTTCTTGGTCATGGCGGCAACCGCATTGGTGAAGATCGAGCGGTCGGCCTTGGCGGCCGCGAGCTTGGAATCGTCGTCGCGCAGCCGACGCAACGGACGCTTCTCGGCGATGAGCTTGCGCACGAAGGCTTCGCCGCCGGACGCTGGTCCTTCGACGATCTCCTCGATCAAGCCGTTCTTCAGCGCTTCCGCCGCACCGATCGGGTCGCCGCCGACGATCATCTTGACGGCGAGCTCGGGCCCGACCGCGCGCGGCAGGCGCTGGGTGCCGCCGGCGCCGGGCAACAGGCCGAGCTTCACCTCGGGCAGGCCGAGCTTGGCTTCTTTCACCGCCACGCGGAAATGGCAGGCGAGCGCGACCTCGAGACCGCCGCCGAGCGCAGTGCCGTGGATAGCCGCAACGACCGGCTTGGGCGAATTCTCGATCTCGGACAGCACGTCGTTGAGCGCGGGCGGCTTCGGCGGCTTGCCGAACTCGGTGATGTCGGCACCGGCGATGAAGGTGCGGCCGGCGCAGGTCAGCACGATGCCCTTGATGGCGGGATCGGCGATTGCGGCCTTGATGCACTCGAGGATACCACCGCGGACTGCGGCACTCAGCGCATTGACCGGCGGACTGTTGACCGTGACGATCCCGACTTCGTCATGACGCTCAAGCTTGACCACTTCGCTCACGGTGTCCCTCCTTGGTGGGGATTTACTTTTGTTCGATTTCGCGGTGCGGAATTTAATTCCGCATCTTGACGGCAGGGTTATTTTGAAGCACGGACGTTGTCAACGACTCCGCGCAAGAAGCAGATCAGGGATGAAGCGTACAGGAAAGAAGGCTGCGACCGATCGGAATTTCGTCGTCGCGCTTTCCCGCGGACTGGATGTATTGCGCGCGTTCCAACCCAATGACGGCCTGCTCGGCAATCAGGAGATTGCGGCCCGCACCAAGCTGCCCAAGCCGACCGTGTCGCGGCTGACCTACACGTTGACCAAGCTCGGTTATCTGACGCCGGTTCCCCGGTTCGAGAAGTACCAGCTCGCCCCTGCAGCGATGTCCCTCGGCTATGCGGCATTAGCCAATCTGGGCGTTCGGCATTTGTCCGAGCCGTTCCGCGAGGAAGTGATGCGCGCGACCGGCGGCGCCGTCGCCGTCGGCGGCCGCGATCGTCACAGCATGATCTATTTCGGGCAAAGTCGCGGCAGCGAGACGGTCGGTGTTCAACTTGACGTCGGCTCGCGCGTGCCGATTGCAACTACCGCGATGGGGCGCGCCTATTACTGGGCCCTCGACGACGAGGGTCGCGCTGAAGTGTCGCGCATTCTGCGCGAACATTACGGCAGCCGCTGGCCGAAGATGCGCGACGGCTTGGAGCGGTCCGGCGAGATCATAGCGAAGTATGGCTTCGCCATTTCGGTCGGAGACTGGCACGACGACATCGGCGCCGCCGGAGTGGCGCTCAAGCTCAACGACGGAACCGGACCTTACGCATTCAATTGCGGCGCGCCAGCATTCCGTTTCACGGAAGAGCGTTTGATCAACGACATTGGACCGCGTCTGCTTGCGATGGTAAGGAACATCGAAGCGGCGCTCGGGGGTCTGATGCCGCATTCCAAAAAAGACATCAGCAAAAAGCTGAAATCAGGAGGAAAAGTTGCGCGTGTGGCCGAGGGATTCAGATAGCCTTTGTCGTCACCGGGAGCGGTTCGCATCGCCCCATCGCTCACTGAAGAACGTGAGCGAGACGAGATGACGCAGGCACAGCTCGCGCGGGGGACATCGCCCCTGCTCGCAGTTCGCGACGTCAGCGTCGTGTTCGGCGGCATCGTTGCGCTCAACGGTGTGTCCTTCGACATGCACAAGGGCCAGATCCTCGGATTGATCGGGCCCAACGGCGCCGGCAAGACCACGCTGTTCAACTGCCTCAGCCGGCTCTACCAGCCGTCGTCCGGCGACATTCTGATGGAAGGCGTGAGCATCCTGTCGCGGCCACCGCACCGGATCGCCGAGATCGGCATCGGCCGCACCTTCCAGAACGTGGCGCTGTTCCCGAATCTGTCGGTGATGGACAACGTCCGCGTCGGCGCGCATTCGAAGACCTCCAGCGACATCATCAGCGACTCCTTAAGGCTGGCCTGGGTCCGGCGCAGCGAGACCGAGGTCAACAAGAAGGTGCACGAGATCCTCGCCTATCTCGATCTCGAGGACGTCGCCCACACCGTGGTGTCAGGCCTGCCCTTCGGCACGCAGAAGCGGGTCGAGCTGGCGCGTGCGCTGGCCGCCGACCCGAAGATCCTGCTGCTCGACGAGCCGGCGGGCGGTCTCAATCATGAGGAGGTCTATGTGCTGGGCGACCTCATCCGCCGCATCCGCGATGAGCGCCACATGACCGTGCTGCTGGTCGAGCACCACATGGGCCTCGTGATGTCGATCGCCGACCACGTGGTCGCGCTCAATTTCGGCAAGAAGCTCGCGGAAGGCACCCCCGCCCAGGTGCAGGCGGACCCCCACGTCATCAAGGCCTATCTCGGGAGCAAAGACCAATGACGACACTGCTCAACGTCAAGGATCTGCGCGCCTATTACGGTCAGGTCCAGGCGCTCCATGGCCTGTCCTTCTCGCTCAACGAGGGATCGCTGACGACGCTGCTCGGGGCCAACGGCGCCGGCAAGACCACGACGCTGCGCGCGATCTGCAACATGGTGCGCTCGACCGGCGCGATCGAGTTCGACGGCAAGCCGCTGAACAACCGCTCGACCGAGAACATCGTGCGGTACGGCATTGCCCATGTGCCGCAGGGCCGCGGCACCTTCACCAACATGACCGTGGAGGAGAACCTCCAGCTCGGGGCGATCACCCGCAAGGACAGCGCCGGCATCGTCTCCGACATCGAGCGCATGTATGCGCATTTCCCAGTCTTGAAGCAGCGCCACACCCAGCAGGCCGGCACGCTGTCCGGCGGCGAGCAGCAGATGCTGGCGGTCGCTCGGGCGCTGATGCTGCGGCCGCGCCTGATGCTGCTGGACGAGCCCTCCTTCGGGCTCGCGCCGCTGGTGGTGCGCGATCTGTTCGGCATCCTCGGCAAGATCAACCGCGAGGACAAGGTGTCGATCCTGGTGGTCGAGCAGAACGCCCAGCTCGCGCTCGAGCTCGCCGATCAGGCCTATGTGATCGAGACCGGGCGCATCGTGATGTCGGGCAAGGCCAAGGACATCGCGAACAACGAAGAAATCCGCAAATCCTATCTGGGTTATTGAGGTGGGTGCATCGATGGAATCGATCTATCCGCGCGCTCGCTACACCTCTCCCGAAGGGAGAGGTCGATTTGCGAAAGCAAATCGGGTGAGGGGTTACGGTCTCTCGTTGGAGCGGCGCCCCCTCACCCGGATTGCTTCGCAATCCGACCTCTCCCCGCTGGGAAGAGGTGTCGTCGCCGACGCCGTTCTCGCTCAATCCCAACTCGCAGCGCTATAGGGGAGCCCGAGGTCCATGGAGCTTTTCACCAACCAGGTCCTGGCCGGCATCGCCACCGGCGCGATCTATGCCTGCATGGCGCTCGCCGTGGTCATGATCTACCAGGCGATCGACCATCTCAATTTCGCGCAAGGCGAGATGGCGATGTTCTCGACCTTCATCTCCTGGCAGTTGATGCAGTGGGGCGTGTCCTACTGGGCTGCCTTCATCATTACGCTGGCATTTTCCTTTGTCGCCGGCATCGCGATCGAGCGCATCCTGTTCAAGCCGCTCGCCAAGGCACCGGTGCTGACCAACGTCGCCGGCTTCATCGCCCTGTTTGCGATCATCAACTCCTCGGCCGGCCTGATCTGGGACTTCACCATCAAGCAATATCCGACCCCGTTCGGCTCCGCGCCGTTCCTGGGCAGCCAGCTGATCTCCACCCACCAGGCCGGCATGATCGGCGTCACCGTACTGCTGCTGCTCGGCCTCTATTTCTTCTTCCAGTACACCAGGATCGGCCTCGCCATGCGCGCCGCCGCCTCGGTGCCTGAATCGGCCCGCCTCGTCGGCATCAACACGAGCTGGATGATCGCGCTCGGCTGGGGCATGGCGACCGCGATCGGCTCGATCGCCGGCATGCTGATCGCTCCCGTCGTGTTCCTCGAGCCGAACATGATGGGCGGCGTCCTGATCTACGGCTTCGCCGCGGCGGTGCTCGGCGGATTGTCGAGCCCGTTCGGCGCCGTGGTCGGCGGCTTCCTGGTCGGCGTCTTCGAGAATCTCGCCGGCACCTACATCCCAGGGGTCGGCAACGAGCTGAAACTTCCGATCGCGCTCGCGCTGATCATTTCCGTCCTGGTCGTCAAACCCGCTGGCCTGTTCGGCCGGCACATCGTCAAGCGAGTTTGATCATGAGCGCTGCAGAAGAAGTCGTCGCCGAAGGCCACGAAGCTGTCGAGGCGGTTCCGAAGCGGGCCATGACGCTGGGCACCGGCACCTCGCTGCTGGTGCTGGCGGCGCTGCTGATCGTGCCGGTGTTCGTCAAGAACTTCATCATCTTCCAGATGACGATGCTCCTGATCTACGGGCTCGCGGTGCTGGCGCTGAACATCCTGACCGGCGGAAGCGGCCAGTTCTCGCTCGGCCAGAGCGCGTTCTACGCCGTCGGCGCCTATACCTCGGCGGTGCTGATGGAGCACGCCAACATCAACTACGCGCTGACCATTCCGATTTCCGCCGCGGTCTGCTTCGCATTCGGCTACCTGTTCGGCAAGCCGGCGCTGCGGCTGTCGGGCGTCTATCTCGCGCTCGCGACCTTCGCACTCGCCACCGCGATGCCACAGCTGTTGAAACTGAACTTCCTCGAGCACTGGACCGGCGGCGTGCAAGGCCTCGTCGTCACCAAGCCGGACGCACCGTTCGGCCTGCCGATGTCGCAGGACATGTGGCTGTACTACTTCACGCTCGTCGTGACCGTCGCGATCTACATCTTCTCGGTGAACCTGCTGCGCTCCCGCTCCGGCCGCGCCTTCATGGCGATCCGCGACAACGAGATCGCGGCCTCCTCGATGGGTGTCAACGTCGCGCTCTACAAGACGCTCGCTTTCGGAGTGTCCGCCGGCATCACCGGCGTTGCCGGCTCGCTTGGCGCCATCGCCGTGCAATTCGTCGCGCCCGACAGCTACACCATCACGCTTGCGATCTCGCTGTTCCTCGGCATGGTCGTCGGCGGCGTCGGCTGGCTGCCCGGCTCGTTCGTCGGCGCGGCCTTCATCATCTTCGTGCCAAACATGGCGGAAAGCATCTCCAAGGGCCTTTCCGGCGCGGTGTTCGGGGTGCTGTTGTTCCTCGTCATCTACCTCGTGCCGCACGGCGCAAGACAGGCCGCAATCCTGGGCCAGCAACTCGCTGGCAAGCTCAGGAAGAACTGAAAACTCTCAAGGACCGTCGTTAACCAAGGAGACCCAATTGCTTTTCGGAAGAACACTGCGATCCGCCGCGCTGGTCACGGCAACGGCGGCCATCACTCTCACCTCCGGCGCTGCACTCGCCCAAAAGAAATACGACACCGGCGCGTCCGATACCGAGATCAAGATCGGCAACATCATGCCGTACAGCGGTCCGGCGTCGGCCTACGGCATCATCGGCAAGACCGAAGAAGCCTATTTCAAGATGATCAACGACAAGGGCGGCATCAACGGCCGCAAGATCAATTTCGTGACCTATGACGACGGCTATTCGCCGCCGAAAGCCGTCGAGCAGGTCCGCAAGCTGGTCGAGAGCGACGAGGTGCTGACCGTCTTCAATCCGCTCGGCACGCCCTCGAACACGGCGATCCAGAAATACCTCAACGCCAAGAAGATCCCGCAGCTCTTCGTCGCCACCGGCGCCACCAAGTGGAACGATCCGAAGAACTTCCCCTGGACCATGGGCTGGCAGCCCTCCTACCAGAGCGAAGCGCACATCTACGCGAAATGGCTGATGAAGGAGAAGCCCGATGCCAAGGTCGCGATCCTCTATCAGAACGACGATTTCGGCAAAGACTACCTCAAGGGCACCAAGGACGGGCTCGGCGCCAAGGCCTCTTCCATGATCATCATGGAAGAGAGCTATGAGGTCTCCGAGCCGTCGATCGACGGCCACATCGTCAAGATCAAGGCGGCCAATCCCGACGTGCTGCTGATCTATGCGACGCCGAAGTTCGCGGCCCAGACCATCAAGAAGACCGCCGAGCTCAGCTGGAAGCCGCTCCAGATCCTCACCAACGTGTCGATCTCGGTCGGCAGCGTGATGAAGCCGGCCGGCTTCGAGAGCGCGCAGGGCGTGCTGTCGGCGGCCTATGCCAAGGATTCGACGGATCCGCAGTGGGTCAACGATCCCGGCATGAAGAGGTGGAACGAGTTCGTCGACAAGTACATGCCGGGTGCCGACAAGTCCGACACCAGCATGGTCTATGGCTACGGCGCCGCGTCGACGCTGGCCAAGGTGCTGGAAATGTGCGGTGACGACCTCACCCGCACCAACCTCATGAAGCAGGCGGCGAGCCTGAAGGACTTTGCGCCGGATACCCTGCTGCCCGGCGTCAAGATCAACACCAGCGCCACCGATTTCGCTCCGATCGCGCAGCTCCAGATGATGCGCTTCAAGGGCGAGAGGTGGGAACTGTTCGGCGAGATCATCAGCGGCGACGTCGCCTCCGAATGACACGCTGATGCAACAATTCAGCGCGAAGAGCCCCCGCGGGCAACTGCGGGGGCTTTTTGTTGACGTCTGGCCGCAATCTTGTTCAATGCGGCGCCGATCCAGCTCGGGGTAGGAGAACAATGACTGCCGTTCGTTTTCAGGTTGCGACGCTCTGGGTCGCATTTGCGTTGTGCACTGCAATGAGCAGCGAAGTGCTGGCGCAGAAAAAATATGACAGCGGAGCTTCGGATACCGAGATCAAGATCGGTAATATCATGCCCTATAGCGGTCCGGCCTCCGCCTATGCCGCTATCGGCAAGGCCGAAGAAGCCTATTTCAACAAGATCAATGCCGAGGGCGGCATCAACGGCCGCAAGATCAAATTCATCTCCTATGACGACGCCTATTCGCCGCCGAAAACGGTCGAGCAGGCGCGCAAGCTGGTCGAGAGCGACGGGGTGCTCTTGATCTTCGGCTCGCTCGGAACCTCCACCAACAGCGCCATCCGCAAATACATGAACGAGAAGAAGGTGCCGCAATTGTTCGTAGCGAGCGGTGCGTCGAAATGGAACGAGCCCAAGCAATATCCATGGACCATGGGCTGGCAGCCCTCCTACCAGAGCGAAGCGCGCATCTACGCCAAGTACATCATGAAGGAGAGGCCGCAGGCGAAGATCGGCGTGCTCTACCAGAACGACGATTTCGGCAAGGACTATCTGAAGGGACTCAAAGACGGCCTCGGCGCCAAGGCTTCGATGATCGTGCTGGAAGAGGCCTACAACACCTCGGAGCCGGCGGTCGACGAGCACGTCGTCAAGTTGAAAGCCTCCGGTGCCGACGTCTTCATCAGCATCACCACACCGAAATTCACGGCGCAAGGAATCAAGAAGGCCGCGGAGATCAACTGGCATCCGGTCCAGATCATCTCCAACGTCTCGACCTCGGTCGGCGGCGTGATCGAACCGGCGGGGTTCGAGATCTCGCAAGGCATCCTGTCGGCGAGCTACACCAAGGACGGCTCCGATCCGCAGTGGGATGCCGATGACGGCATGAAGAAATTCTACAACTTCCTCGCCCAATACGACCCCAAGGCCAACAAGCTCGATGCCGGCGTCGCGTTCGGCTATGCCGCCGCGCAGACCATGGTGAAGGTGCTGCAGATGTGCGGCAACGATCTCACCCGCGAGAACGTCATGAAGCAGGCCGCCAGCCTGAAGGACTTCGCACCCGACACGCTGCTGCCCGGCATCAAGATCAATACCGCGCCGGACAATTTCGCCCCGATCGAACAGCTCCAGATGATGCGGTTCAAGGGCCGGAAATGGGAGCTGTTCGGCGACATCATCTCGAGCGAGCTCGGACAATAGAGCCGTCGCGAGCAGCCGCAATTTGGAGTTAATTAGATCGGAGTGACGCAACTCCAGGTTCGCGCGATCGCGGGCGCGGCAGTACTGCCGCATGGAAATATTCCGCACCGCATCGATCAAATCACGCTCTCGACGATGGTTTCGCCGGGGGCGTTTTTCTTGCTGGGTGCGGGAGAAGGGTATTCAATGTGAGCCGGAGCGGCACGAGACGAGCGCTCCCAATCAAGAACAAGCGACACATTCAACAGACCCAGGGAGATCGAGATGCCTGCAATGCATGTGCGTTTGGGGGCCCTTGCGGCTGCCCTCGCGCTGTCTGCCGCTCTGTCCACCGTAGCGTCAGCGCAGAAGAAATACGATACCGGCGCATCGGACACCGCAATCAAGATCGGCAACATCATGCCCTATAGCGGACCGGCCTCCGCTTACGGCGTGATCGGCAAGACGGAAGAAGCCTATTTCCGCAAGATCAACGCTGAAGGCGGCATCAACGGTCGCAAGATCAACTTCATCAGCTATGACGATGCCTACTCGCCGCCGAAGACGGTGGAGCAGGCCCGCAAGCTCGTCGAGAGCGACGAGGTTCTGCTGATCTTCAACTCGCTCGGCACGCCGCCCAACTCGGCGATCCAGAAATACATGAACTCCAAGAAGGTGCCGCAGCTCTTCGTCGCCACCGGCGCGACCAAGTGGAACGATCCGAAAGATTTCCCCTGGACCATGGGCTGGCAGCCCAACTACCAGAGCGAATCGCAGATTTACGCAAAGTACATCCTGAAGAACCATCCCGACGCCAAGATCGGCGTGCTCTACCAGAACGACGATTACGGCAAGGACTATCTGAAAGGCTTCAAGGACGGACTTGGGACCAAGGCCTCGATGATCATCATCGAGGACAGCTATGAAGTCTCCGAGCCGACCATCGACTCGCACATCGTCAGGCTGAAGTCGTCCGGCGCGGACGTGTTCTTCAACATCACGACGCCGAAATTCGCGGCGCAGGCGATCAAGAAGAATGCGGAGATCGGCTGGAAGCCGCTCCATTTCCTCAACAACGTGTCGGCGTCGATCGGCAGTGTGATCAAGCCGGCAGGCTTCGAGAACGCGCAGGACATCATCTCCTCGCAATATTTCAAGGATCCCACCGATCCGCAGTGGAAGAACGATCCCGCGATGAAGGCCTGGAATGAGTTCCTGGACAAATACTATCCCGAGGCCAACCGGGCCGACGCCTCGGTGATGTACGGCTTCATCGTGTCCCAGGGTCTCGTGCAGGTGCTGAAGGCCTGCGGCGACGATCTGACGCGTGAGAACGTGATGAAGCAGGCGGCCAGCCTGAAGGATTTCGAACCGCTCGGCCTGCTGCCGGGCGTCAAGGTTAACACCAGCCCCACCGACTTTGCTCCGATCTCCCAGTTGCAGCTCATCCGCTTCAAGGGGGAAGCCTGGGAGCGGTTCGGCGACGTTCTCAGCAGCGACGTCGGAGGCTAGGGGATCGACAGGCGCGAATAACGACTAAAGACGCAGCCCCTGCGGCCAAGTCGCAGGGGCTTTTCCTTGAAGCTTTCGGGCAAATCGTATTGAATTGCGGTCGCGCCACCAAAAAACCCGAGACAAGAAAAGGGACGCACACACCAAGAAAAACAGGGAGATTGGAATGCCTGCTGTCACCGGCAAGCTTGCGGCCGCATCATTGGCGCTCGCGCTCATCGCGGCCTCGGCCTCAACTGCATCAGCCCAGAAGAAATACGATACCGGCGCGACCGACACCGAGATCAAGATCGGCAACATCATGCCCTACAGCGGACCGGCCTCCGCCTATGGCATCATCGGACGCACCGAAGCCGCCTATTTCAAGAAGGTCAACGACGAGGGCGGCATCAACGCCCGCAAGATCAACTTCATCAGCTATGACGATGCGTACTCGCCGCCGAAGACGGTGGAGCAGGCCCGCAAGCTGGTCGAGAGCGACGAAGTGCTGCTGATCTTCAACTCGCTCGGCACACCGTCGAACTCGGCGATCCAGAAATACATGAACTCGAAGAAGGTGCCGCAGCTGTTCGTCGCCACCGGCGCCACCAAGTGGAACGATCCGAAAGATTTCCCCTGGACCATGGGCTGGCAGCCCAACTACCAGAGCGAGACGCAGATCTATGCGAAGTACATCCTGAAGGAGATGCCGAACGCGAAGATCGCCGTCCTGTTCCAGAACGACGATTACGGCAAGGACTATCTCAAGGGCCTGAAGGATGGCCTCGGCGCCAAGGCCGCCAGCATGATCGTGGCCGAGGAAAGCTACGAGACGTCCGAACCGACGATCGACAACCACATCGTCAAGCTGAAGGCCACCGGCGCCGATATCTTCGTCAACATCACCACGCCGAAATTCGCGGCGCAGGCGATCAAGAAGAACGCCGAGATCGGATGGAAGCCGATCCACTTCCTCAACAACGTCTCCGCCTCGGTCGGCAGCGTGATCAAGCCCGCCGGCTTCGAGAACGCGCAAGGCATCATCTCGGCGGCCTATCTGAAAGACACCACCGATGCGCAATGGGCCAACGACGCCGGGATGAAGGCATTTCTCGATTTCATGACGAAGTACTTCCCCGAAGGCGACAAGACGGACAACGGCACGATCGTCGGCTACGGCGTCGCGCAGACGCTGGTCCAGGTGCTGAAGAACTGCGGTGACGATCTCACGCGCGCGAATGTGATGAAACAAGCCGCGAGCCTGAAGGACTTCCGCACCGAGGTGCTGCTACCCGGCATCAAGATCAACACGTCGGCGACCGACTTCGCCCCGATCAGCTCACTGCAGCTGCAACGCTTCAAGGGCGAGCGATGGGAACTGTTCGGCGACGTGATCGACGCGGAAGCCGGCGGCTAGCGCGAAACACACGACGAGCCCCCCGCGAGACGATCGCAGGGGGCTTTGCTTGCGCGTGGATTATGATCACGCGATTGCACAATCGAATAATGGTAAAGGCCGCTTACGCTTTGCCGCACGATGCGGTAGGCAGATGGCCGGCGACCTTGTCGCCGCCACCTCAGTCTGCTCAAGGCCATCGTCCATGACCGACCGCCGTCCTTTGCTCCGCGCGCTCTACGACGCCGCCGTCGCCGCCGCCCATCCCGACGTGGTGCTGGCCCCTCATTTGCGGCCTGCCCCCAAGGGACGCGTGATCTGTCTTGCCGCCGGCAAGGGCGCCGGCGCGATGGCCGCGGCGGCGGAGCGGCACTATCTCGATACGCTCAAGCTCGCGCCGGAGCGGCTGGTCGGCATCGCCACCACGCGCCACGGCTACGGCGTGCCGACGCGCCGCATCCGCGTGGTCGAGGCCGGTCATCCCGTGCCCGACGAGGCCGGCCTGAAGGGCGCCGCCGACACGCTGGCGCTCGCCGGCGAGGCCGGGCCCGACGATCTCTTGCTGGTGCTGCTCACCGGCGGCGGCTCGGCGAACTGGATCGCGCCGGTGGAAGGCATCAGCTTCGCGCAGAAGCAGGCGGTCAACAAGGCGCTGCTGCGCTCGGGTGCGCCGATCGGCGAGATGAATGTCGTGCGCAAGCACCTGTCGCGCATCAAAGGCGGCCGGCTGGCGCGCGCCGGCAGGAATGCCGCCGAGATCGTCACGCTCGCGATCTCGGACGTGCCGCACGACGAGCCCTCCGCGATCGCCTCCGGCCCCACCGTGCCCGACGCGACGACGCTGGCGGATGCGCTCGCGATCGTGGCCAAGTACAGGCTCGACATCGACGATGCGGTGCGCCGCGCGCTCGACGATCCCAATAACGAGAGCTGCAAGCCGGGTGACGCGGCGTTTGCGCGCGCGCATTTCGAGCTGATCGCGCGGCCCAAGCAATCGCTGGACGCCGCGGTGAAGCTCGCGCGCCAGTCCGGCTACGAGACCATCGATCTCGGCGCAGATCTCGAAGGCGAGGCCCGCGAGGTCGCCGCCGATCATGCCAGGCTGGCGCTGCAAGCCCGCGCCCAGGGCAAGCGCGTCGCGATCCTCTCCGGCGGCGAGCTCACGGTGACCGTGCGCGGCCATGGCCGCGGCGGACCGAACCAGGAATACGCGCTGGCGCTCGCCGAGCTGCTCCAGGATACGCCGGACATTTCGGCGCTCGCCGGCGATACCGACGGCGCCGATGGTGGTGCCGGCCACCCCACCGACCCCGCCGGCGCGCTGATCGACGCAGCGACGTTTGCGAAGATGAAGGCGCTGGCGCTTCAGCCGCAGGCCTATCTCGACAACAACGACGCGACGACGTTCTTCGAGGCCACGGGGGATCTGCTGCAGCCGGGGCCGACGCTGACCAATGTGAATGATATCCGCGTGATCCTGGTGGATTGAGGCGCGAAAGCGGGGAATCCAGTACGCCGCGGCTTATCGACAAATCACAACCGTCTCGGAGTACTGGATCGCCCGCCTTCGCGGGCGATGACGGCAGAGAGTGAGGATCCACCGCCGGTAGCCGCGGGGCTCAAAACTCGTTCGCGATCTTCGCGAGCATCGCGATCAGGGCCTCGCGGTTGGCCTGGCCGAGCAGATCGTTCAACCGGGCCTCGTGCTTGGTGGCAACGAGCTTTTTCGCGCGCGCCAGCACGGCCTTGCCCTTGTCGGTCAGGACCAGGATGTGCGAGCGGCGGTCGTTGGTGGAGCGGATCCGCGCGCAGAGGTCGCGGCTCTCCAAATTGTCGAGCATCGCCACGAAATTCGGCCTGAGGATGCCGAGGGTGGAGGCGATCTCGGTCTGGTTCCGGCCGGGGTTCTTCTCGACCAGCAGCAGCACCGAGAACTGCGCCGGCGTCAGCTGCAGCGAGGCCATGCAGCGCAGAAAGTTCTCGAATACCTTGAGCTGCGCCCGCTTCAGGACATAGCCAAGCTGTTCGGATAGCTCGCCGAGCTGGAGAGCTTCGCTCTGCGGCTCGGCCGCATCCTTGCGGCCCTTGGCCGCGTCAGCCGGCTTTTCGGAGGTCTTTTCAGCGGTTTTGGAAACGGTCATCGCCTCGTGCTCGTAATCCCGCTAAATTCGGGAGGGGTCGCTTCCCACTCTTGATGTTATATTTGATAATTGTTATGGACCATATCAAATATCGCATGCGTTTTTCAATGGCTGTGAGCGGACCGTCCACCGCAATCGAGAGGACCGGTCCGGATTAGGGGGAGCGTCCGGTCTTGAATACCACCATCATGCTGTTCCTGGTGCAGGACGGCATCACCAATGGCGCAATCTATGCGCTGCTCGGCCTGGCGCTGGTGCTGGTGTTCGCCGTCACCCGCGTCATCCTCATTCCCCAGGGCGAATTCGTCACCTACGGCGCGCTGACCTATGCCTCGCTGGCGGCGGGCCAAATGCCGGGCACGGCCAAGCTCGCGCTCGCGCTCGGCATCGGCGCCTTCGCCTTCGACCTGTTCGTGGCGCGCAGGGCGCTGCATGCGCGGCTGGTGGTTCGCAGCTTCATCACCAACATCGTGCTGCCTTCCATCGTGCTGGCGCTGACCCTCTACTTCGCCGCGCAGAAGCCGCCGGTGCCGGTCTGCATCGCGCTGTCGCTGGTGATCGTGGCGATGATCGGACTCTATCTCTACCGCATCGCGTTCCAGCCGCTGGCGCACACCTCCGTGCTGGTGCTGCTGATCGCCTCGGTGGGCGTGCATCTCGCGCTACAGGGCCTCGGCCTGCTGTTCTTCGGCGCCGAAGGCCAACGCGGACCTGCCGTGCTGTCCGGCGCCTTTACTGCCGGCGCGCTGCGCTTCACCGGCCAGAGCATCACCGTCTACGCCATCACCATCGCCTTCATCGTCGCCCTCTGGCTGTTCTTCGGCCTGACGCTCTACGGCAAGGCGCTGCGCGCGACCGCGGTGAACCGGCTGGGCGCGCGGCTTGCGGGCATCCGCACCACGCTGTCGGGGCAGATCGCCTTCCTGCTGGCCTCGGTCATCGGCGCGCTGTCAGGCATCATGATCGTGCCGATCACGACGCTCTACTACGATTCGGGCTTCCTGATCGGCCTGAAGGGTTTCGTCGCCGCGATCATCGGCGGGCTGGTCAGCTATCCCCTCACCGCCGCCGCGGCGCTGGTGGTCGGCATCGTCGAGGCGTTCTCGTCCTTCTATGCCTCCAACTACAAGGAGGTGATCGTCTTCATGCTGCTGATCCCCGTGCTGCTGCTGCGCTCGCTCGCCGCTCCCGCAGTCGAGGAAGAGAAGGACTGACGCGCATGCAGAGCCGGCTTCCCATTCTCGTTTTTGCAGCTCTCATGGCGGCGATCCCGTTCGTCCCCGGCATGCCGCCGTTCTGGATCGTGCTGCTCGACAATATCGGTCTCGCGGCGCTGGTCGCGATGGGTCTCGTGCTGCTGACCGGCGTCGGCGGCCTCACCTCGTTCGGGCAAGCCGCCTTCGTCGGCTTCGGCGCCTACACCACCGCGGTGCTGTCGACGGCCTACGGCCTGTCGCCGTGGCTGACGCTGCCGCTGTCGCTCGTGGTCAGCGGATCGCTGGCGGTGCTGCTCGGGTTGATCACGGTCCGCCTCTCCGGCCATTATCTGCCGCTCGGCACGCTCGCCTGGGGGCTTGGCCTGTTCTATCTCTTCAGCAAGCTGGAATTCTTAGGGAGAAACGACGGCATCTCGGCCATCCCGCCGCTGTCGATCGGTGCGTTCAAGATGCTCTCGCCCGGCTCGATCTACTACGCGATCTGGGTCGCGGTGATCGTCTCGGCGCTGCTGACGATGAACCTGCTGGACTCCCGCACCGGCCGCGCCATTCGCGCGCTCAGGCGCGGCCATGTCGCGGCCGAGGCGTTCGGCGTGCACACGCCGCGGGCCAAGCTCCTGGTGTTCATCCATGCCGCGGTGCTCGCGGGGCTTTCGGGGTGGCTCTACGCGCATCTTCAGCGCGCGGTGAACCCGACGCCGTTCGGCGCACAGGCCGGCATCGAATATCTCTTCATCGCGGTGGTCGGCGGCGCCGGGTATGTCTGGGGCGGCGTGCTCGGCGCGGCGATCGTCGTGGTGCTGAAAGAGGTGCTGCAAAGCTATCTGCCGCTGATCCTGCCCGGCTCCGGCCAGGTCGAGACCATCGTGTTCGGCATCATGCTGGTGGCGCTGCTGCAGCTCGCGCCCGGCGGCCTGTGGCCCTGGCTGATATCGTTCCTGCCCGAGCGCACGGGTGGCAGGAAGCCTGACACCTCGCTGAAGCTGGAACATCGCGCCCGCACGGTTGGCGAGTCCGGCGTCCTGCTTCAGGTGGAGAAAGCGCGAAAACAGTTCGGCGGCGTGGTCGCGGTCAACAACGTCTCCTTCGACGTCCAGGCCCGCGAGATCGTCGCGCTGATCGGTCCGAACGGCGCCGGCAAGAGCACGACGTTCAACCTGATCACCGGCGTGCTGTCGGCGACATCGGGCTCGATCTCGGTGCTCGGCAGGAAGGTTGACAACGCGCCGCCGCAGGAGATCGTCAAGCTCGGCATCAGCAGGACCTTCCAGCACGTCAAGCTGGTCCCCGACATGACCGTGCTGGAGAACGTCGCGATCGGCGCGCATCTGCGCGGCCATTCCGGTCCGATCTCCTCGATGCTGCGGCTCGACCGCGCTGATGAGGCCAAGCTGCTCGCGGAAGCCGCGCGCCAGATCGAGCGCGTCGGCCTCGCCGAGCAGATGCACCAGCTTGCCGGCAGCCTCTCGCTCGGCCAGCAGCGCATCGTCGAGATCGCCCGCGCGTTGTGTGTCGATCCGATGCTGCTGTTGCTCGACGAGCCGGCCGCGGGCCTCCGCCACATGGAGAAGCAGCGCCTCGCAACGCTGCTTCGTGACTTGCGTGACGGCGGGATGAGCGTGCTGCTGGTCGAGCACGACATGGGTTTTGTGATGAACCTCGCCGACCGCATCGTGGTGCTCGATTTCGGCACCAAGATCGCCGAGGGCACGCCCGCCACGATCAAGACCAATCCCGAAGTGATCAAGGCCTATCTCGGAGTGGCGGCATGAGCGCGCTGTTGTCCGTCACCGATGCGCATGTCGCCTATGGCAAGGTCGAGGCCGTGCGCTCGGTCTCGCTCGAGGTCGGCACCAACGAGATCGTCACCATCGTCGGCGCCAATGGCGCCGGCAAGACCACGCTGTTGTCGGCCATCATGGGCATCCTGCCGCTGAAGGGCCGCGTCACCTTTGCCGGCCAGGATCTCGCCCGGCTCGACATCGAGGACCGCGTCGCGATGGGCCTCGGTCTCGTCCCGGAGCACCGCGAATTGTTCGTGACCATGAATGTCGAGGACAATCTCGAGCTGGGCGCCTTCCGCATCGAGCGGAGCCGGGCGAGGTCCTCGATCGAGCGGATCTATGCGCTGTTTCCGCGGCTCAAGGAGCGCCGCAAGCAGCTCGCCGGCACCTTGTCCGGCGGCGAGCAGCAGATGCTCGCGATGGGCCGGGCGCTGATGGGCGAGCCGAAGCTCTTGATGCTGGATGAACCGAGCCTCGGCCTCGCGCCGATCATCGTCGCCGACATCTTCCGCATCGTCACCGAGCTGCGCGCCAGCGGCGTTTCCGTGCTGCTGGTCGAGCAGAACGCCCAGGCCGCACTGAAGATCGCGGACCAGGCCTATGTGATGGAGCTCGGCGAGTTCGTGCTCAGCGGCAAGGCCAGCGACATCGCCGCGAACGAGCGCGTGGCGGCGAGCTATCTCGGCTTCCAGCACGAGGGCACGAGCGTGTTGTGACTCTTACCCTCCCCTGGAGGGGCCCTGGAGGGGGAGGGTAAGTAAGCACGGCGTTACGACGCTCCCGTCCCCTTCTCCCCCTTCAGCGCCGCGACCTCCGCCTCAAGCTCCGCGATCCGCTGGTCTCTTGCCGCCAAAGCCGCCGCGACATCGGCGGCATCGAACTTCTGCGGGATGTGCTGCGGGCAGTTGGTGTCCCAGGCGGCGATCTTGAACAGGATGACCTGCTCCGGCCGCGCGCGATAGCCCTTCGGCATCAGCGACGTGGTCAACGCTTCGTCGTCCTCGACGACGCGCGCCTCGCCCCAGATCTTCACGCGGCGGCGATGGGCGTAGTCCATCACGAAGATATAGGCCTTGGGATTCTCCGAGAGATTGCCCTGGGTGATGAACTGGCGGTTGCCGGCATAGTCGGCGAATGCCAGCGTCTGCTTGTCCAGCACCTTGAGAAAGCCCTTGGGCCCGCCGCGGTGCTGGATATAGGGCTGGCCCTCGGCTGAGGCGGTGGCGAAGTAGAAGCTGTTGGCGTCGGCCAGGAACGCGGCGAGGTTATCGTCGACCTCGGTGCGCCAGCCACGCTGCTCGCTATCCGCATAGGCCTCACGCGAGCCCTTGCGGGCCTGGATCGCCTTCACCGCCGGCGAGAAGGCGACGTCGCTGGCATAGGTGTGGGCTGCGGTGGTCATCGGAACCTCTCCTAAAATTCCGGCGCATCTCTGCGTCTTCGTCGATCAAGATGGAGCTTCCGCCGACTAGAACAATCTAGCCGCTTGACACTTCATCATTGCGGCATATGCAATAATGCCATGGACCGCCTCGACGCCATGCACGTCTTCGTCACTGTCGCCGATCTGCGCGGCTTTGCGCCGGCGGCACGCAAGCTGCGCCTGTCGCCGTCGGTGGTGACACGGATGATCGCGGCGCTGGAGGAGCATCTCGGCGCCCGCCTGCTGCAGCGGACCACGCGCCAAGTGACGCTGACCGACGTCGGCGCGCGCTACCTGGAGCGCGCGCGGCGCATCCTCGCCGATGTCGAGGAGGCCGACGGCTCGGCGCGGCAGGAGCGCAACCGGCCGACTGGGCGATTGGTTGTGTCGGCGCCGGTCGGCTTCGGCCGGCTGCATGTCGGGCCGGTCATGACCGCCTATCTCAAACGCTACCCTGAGGTCGCCGCCGAGCTCAGGCTCTCCGATCACCTGGTCAATCTCGTGGAAGACGCCGTCGATGCCGCGGTGCGGATCGGCCATCTCGCCGATTCCTCGCTGGTGGCGCGCCAGGTCGGCGAGATGCGGCGGATCGTGGTGGCCGCGCCCAGCTATCTGAAGCGCCATGGCGAGCCGAAGACGCCGGAGGCGCTGCGCGAACATCAGACCATCCAGTTCGGCCCGTCCGCCAGCTGGCACTTCGTGCAGGACGGCCGCGACATCGAGGTGACGCCGTCGCCGCGCTTCACCAGCAACAGCGCCGACGCCGCCCTGCAATATGCCGAGGCCGGCGGCGGCGTGACGCGGGTGCTGGCCTATCAGGCGGCCGAGGGGCTGAAGCGCGGGCGCTTGAAGGTCGTGCTGGCGAAATACGAACAGCCGGCGCTGCCGATCCACATCGTCTATCCAACCTCGCGCCTGCTCTCGGCCAAGGTGCGCGCGTTCATCGATCTCGTGGTGGAGACGGCGGAGTGGCGGTTTGGGTAAGGCGTGTCCCGGACAAGCGCGCAGCGGCGCAGAGTCGGGACACGAGAGCGCGGCTACCCCTTCTTCGGCACGACGCGAAACGTGCCGCTGGCGCGCGCGATCACGGCGTCGTCGGCCTTGATCAGGCACTGCGCGAAGCAGATCGTATTGCCGGTCTTGATTGCGTCGCCCTCGACCGCGAGCCACTGGCCGATCTCGGCCGCGCCGACATAGTCGACCGAGAGCGAGATGGTGACGAAGGACGTCGTCCAGTTCGTCGCGTGGGCGCAGCTGTAGCCCATGGCGGCGTCTGCAAGCGCCGCGATCAGCCCACCATGGATCAGTCCGCGCGCGTTGGTGTGCGGCATTGCCAGGCGCAGCCCCACCGTGACGCCTTTCTCGGTCTTCTTCGAATAGAGCGGCTCCTAGGGATCGGTGAGCGGCGCCTTGCGGAAATGCGGCTCGAAGCCGGCGGGGATGTCAGTGGAGGTCATGGCTGTCTCGCGTGTCGTTGGCTGCCGCCATTGAACGCGATGTGAATGACGGTTTCACCGCCTACAAAGTTTTAAACGGGATTTGCGCGTGTGTTTGAAATGGGCGACGCTGTCGCAAAATCTCAAGACTGTCATCACCCGCGAAAGCGGGTGATCCAGTATTCCAGAGGCGGCGCGTCGACACCGAGAGGCCGCGGCGTACTGGATGCCCCGATCAAGCCGGGACATGACACCTATTGTGGGGCGGGCACCGTCTCAAAACGGCAGTCCCACGTAGTTCTCCGACAGCGAAGTCATCGCGGCCTTGGACTGCGTGACATAGTCGAGCTCGGCGAGCTGGATGCGGGCGCCGATGGTGCCGGTGTCGGGGAATTTGTGCAGCATCGAGGTCATCCACCACGAGAAGCGCACGGCTTTCCAGACGCGGGCCAGCGCCTTGGTGGAATAGGCGTCGATGCCGGCGCTGGATTTCTCGTCGTAGAACTCGCGCAAGGCGCTCGACAGATAATGCGCGTCGCTGGCGGCGAGATTCAATCCCTTTGCGCCGGTCGGCGGCACGATGTGGGCGGCATCGCCACACAGGAACATTTTGCCGAAGCGCATCGGCTCGGCGACGAAGCTGCGCAAGGGCGCGATGCTCTTCTCGATCGAGGGTCCCGTGACCAGGCTATCGGCCGCCTCCTGATCGAGCCGGCGTCTCAATTCGTCCCAGAAGCGGTCGTCCGGCCATTGATCGACATGATCGTCGAGCGCGCACTGCACATAGTAGCGGCTGCGTTTGGTCGAGCGCATGGTGCACAGCGCAAAGCCGCGGGCGTGGTTGGAGTAGATCAGCTCATGGCTGACCGGCGGCGTGTCCGAGAGGATGCCGAGCCAGCCGAACGGATAGACCCGCTCGAATTCTTCGATGGCCGAAGACGGCACGCTGGCGCGGCTGACGCCGTGGAAGCCATCGCAGCCGGCGATGAAATCGCAATCGAGCGTATGGGTGACGCCGTCCTTGACGTAGGTCACGCGCGGGTGACTGCCGTCGAAATCATGCGGCTGCACGTCCTTGGCCTCATAGACCGAGACGAGACCCGCAGCCTTCCGCGCATTCATCAGGTCGCGCGTGACCTCGGTCTGGCCGTAGATCATCACCGTCTTGCCGGTCGCGCCCTTCATGTCGATGCGGTGACGGCTGCCGGAAAAGGCGAGCTCGATGCCTTCATGCACCAGGCCTTCGGCATGGGCCCGCGCCCCAGCGCCGACCTGATCGAGCAGTGCGACGGTTCCTTCTTCCAGGAGACCTGCGCGAATGCGGCCGAGCACATAGTCCGGGCTCTGCCGCTCCAGGATGACGTTGTCTATGCCGTATGTGTGCAGAAGTTGCCCAAGCAACAATCCGGCCGGCCCGGCCCCGATGATTGCGACTTTTGTCCGCAATACTTGCTCCTCCCGATGCTGTAGGCTTCGTCGCGGCCTGCTTGTGGCGAAGGCCCGCAGACGATAATTATATCATATAACGGTCTGGCAAAAGGGGAGCGTTCGTCGTCCGAGCAGCGACAAACCCATGCAACATGGCTGACGTAGATGGCGCGGCAAGGCGCGCGTCAGTTCCGGCTTGAACGTGCCGGGCGATTAGATAACATGTTAATTAACGAGACCGGGCCATCGAAGCCCGCCGTCGAAAACAGGGAGAGACGCGTGATGAAAAAAGCCTGTCTGGCGTTGCTGCTGGCAGCAAGCGTGAGCCCAGCGCTCGCGCAGGACAAGACCTTCGACCTGAAGGTCTCGCACTGGGTGCCGGCGTCGCACCCGCTGCAGAAATCGCTGGAAGACTGGGTGGCCGCGGTGAACAAGGATTCCGGCGGGACCATTACCGGCAAGGTGTTTCCGGCCCAGCAGCTCGGTAAGGCGTTCGACCATTACGACATGGCGCGCGACGGCATCGCCGACGTCACCTACGTCAATCCCGGCTACCAGCCCGGCCGCTTCCCGATCATCGGCGCCGGGGAATTGCCGTTCCTGATCTCGGACGCCAAGGGCGGCTCGATGGGACTGGACGCCTGGTATCGCAAATATGCCGAGAAGGAGATGAAGGACGTCAAATACTGCCTCGCCTTCGTCCATTCGCCCTCCTCGTTCCATTCCCGCACCAAGAAGATCGTCAACCCCGAGGACGTGAAGGGCATGAAGATCCGCCCCGCCCACGCTACCATGGCGAACTTCGTGACCTCGCTCGGCGGCACCAACGTGCAATCCTCGGCGCCCGAGGTCCGCGACATCATCGAGCGCGGCGTCGCCGACGGCGTCACCTTCCCCTGGGGTTCCCTCGTGCTGTTCGGCATCGACAAGGTGACGAAGTACGACATGGAGGCGCCGCTCTACACCACGACCTTCGTGTTCGTGATCAACAAGGACAAGTACAATGCGATGTCCGACAAGCAGAAGGCCGCGATCGACAAGAACTGCTCGATCGAGATGGCGGGCGCGGTCGGCGAGCACTGGGGCAAGTTCGAGGATGCCGGCATCGACAAGGTGAAGGCGGAATCCGGCCACGAGGTCTACAAGCTGACGGCTGAGCAGACCGCCGCCTGGAAGAAGGCCGCCGAACCGCTGGTCAAGACCTGGGGCGAGGGCGCCAAGAAGGCCGGCGCCGATCCCGACGCGGCGCTGGCGGATCTGAAGGCTTCGCTGAAAAAGTACAACGCGCTCGCGGAGTGAGGCGATGGCAGGCTCTCTCTCCCCATCTCCCCGTTCTTACGGGGAGAAGGTTGGGGTGAGGGGCTGCTTCCGCAAAGTTGCTGACAGATAGACTCGCGGAGAGTCCCCCTCACCCGGAATTCGCGCTGCGCGCGAATTCGGGGAGAGGCGAAATGCGCAGCGAGACCTGAGCCCAAAATGACGCCACTCGATAGGACCACCCCATGAAGCGCGCCTGGATGGATCGCGTGATCGACTCGATCGAATGGATCGCGGCCGGCTTCGTCGGCCTCGTCGCGCTCGACATCTTCCTGTCGGTGCTGTTGCGCAACACGCTGAACTATTCGATCCCCGACAGCTTCGACATCGGCCGCATGCTGCTCGGCATCCTCATTTTCTGGGGCATCGCGGCGACCTCCTATCGCGGAACCCACATCACGGTCGACCTCGTCTGGGGCAATGTCGGTCCGCGCTACCAGCGCTGGATCGACGTGTTCGCGACACTGGTGCTGCTGTTCGTCGTCACCGTGCAGACCTGGACGCTGTTCGACAAGGTGCGCGGCACCTACAACGACAATGTCCAGACCTTCGACATGCACATGCCGACCTGGCCGTTCTTCGCGGTCGCCTGGATCGGCGACGTCTCCGCCGTGCTGCTGATCGCGATCCGCACCTACCGGCTGATCTTCCACCCCGAAGAGATGCACGACCCCAAGATCAAGGCGACGGAGTAACCATGAGCACCGATGCCGTCGCCGCTATCGGCTTCGTTTCCTTATTTCTCCTGATGCTGCTGCGCGTGCCCGTCGGCATGGCCATGGGCCTCGTCGGCGTCTCCGGCTTCTCCTATCTGGTCGGCGCGACGCCGGCGCTGAAACTGGTCGGCCAGACCTCGATGCGGACCGTGACCGACTACACCTTCGGCGTCATTCCGATGTTCCTGCTGATGGGCTCGTTCGTCTCCCATTCCGGCATGAGCCGCGAGCTGTTCCGCGCCGCCAACGGTTTCGTCGGACATCTGCGCGGCGGGCTCGGCATTGCCACGGTCGGCGCCTGCGGCGGCTTTGCCGCGATCTGCGGCTCATCCGTTGCGACCGCCGCGACCTTCTCCGCCGTCGCCTACCCGGAGATGCGCCGCTTCGGCTATCCGCAATCGTTTGCCACCGGCGTGATCGCGGCAGGCGGCACGCTGGGCGCGATGCTGCCGCCCTCCACCGTGCTTGCGGTCTACGGCATCATCACCGAGCAGGACATCGGAAAGCTGTTCATCGCCGGCATCATCCCGGGCCTCTTGGCGATGACCATGTACATGATCACGATTTTCCTGATCGGCTATTTCAGGCCCGACTTCCTGCCCAAGGGGAAGGTGACGCCATGGCGCGAGCGCTTTGCCGGGTTGAAGGAGATCTGGGCGCCGGTGCTGCTGTTCGTCTTCGTCATCGGCGGCCTCTATGGCCTGCCGTTCCTGCCGCGCTTCACGCCGACGGAAGCCGGCGGCGTCGGCGCCACCGGCGCCTTCATCATCGGCGTGCTGACCGGCCGGCTCGACCGCGAAAAGGTGCTGGCCTCGCTGCTGCAGGCGACGCGCACTGCGGCCGCGGTGTTCACCGTGCTGATCGGCGCGCTGATCTTCGGCTATTTCCTCACGGTGACCCAGACGCCGCAGAAGGTCACTGAATTCCTCACTGGGCTCGGCCTCGGACCCTACGGCGTGCTGGCGCTGATCATGGTGATGTATCTCGTGCTCGGCTGCCTGATGGACGCCATGGCGATGATCATCCTCACCGTGCCGATCATCTTCCCCGTGATCATGCATCTCGGCTTCGACCCGATCTGGTTCGGCGTCATCATCGTGATGACGGTCGAGCTCGGCCTGATCCATCCGCCGGTCGGCATGAACGTCTTCGTCATCAAAAGCGTGGTGAAGGACGTCTCGTTCTCCACCATCTTCAAGGGCGTGATCCCGTTCGTGGCGACGGATCTCGTGCGCCTCGTGATCCTGATCGCCTTCCCGCTGCTGGCGACCTGGCTGCCGACGCGCATGATGGCGCATTGACGTTTTGAGGCTGGACAGTCGCCACAACGGCGGTGAGCCCCCTCGCCCCGCTTGCGGGGAGAGGCGAAGACGCCGGCGCCTTCTGACATGACAGTTGGAGTGATCGATGACCCCCACTCTCGAGACCAAATACGTATTCACCATCACAGCGCGCATCGGCGACGTCATCACCGCCGGCGAGACCGGCATCGGCGTTCGTCGCATCATCCCGATCATCGGCGGCGAGGTGACGGGCACCGTCATCGGGAAGGTGATGCCGTTCGGCGCGGACTTCCAGACAATCCGTCCCAACGAGCTGATCGATCTGGAGGCGAAATACGCCTTCGAGACTGACGATGGCGCAATCGTCTATGTAGAGAACAAGGGCATGCGCTTCGGACCGGTCGAGTTGTTGCAGAAGCTGAAGCACGGCGAGCCGGTCGATCCGAAGCTGATCTACTTCCGCACCGTACCGAAATTCGAGACGGGTCACGAGATGTATCGCTGGCTGATGCAGCACATCTTCGTGGCCTCCGCCGCGCGCCATGCGGACCGCGTGGTGATCGACGTGCATCAGGTGATGTGAGGGAGTCCGTGCGTCCCTTGGACGGCCAACGAAGTTGGCCCGCAGGCATTCAATTTCCTGCAACCGGTAGTGGCAATACCTCAACTGCGCACAGGGGGCGCGGGTACCAGCCGGCGGCTAGCTACCCTGCGCCTCCAAGCATTTCGAGGGAGCGCTGTCCGGCACAACGAGTGAAACGCACCGCGAGAAGGCAGACGTGCGCCCGACGCGACGTGAAAGTCGGATCGCAATCCGCCTTTGACCCAGGGCTCGGCTGGTTTCAGGATGGTCCGGCGCAAGGTTGCGCAGACCAGGGGAGTGCCACCATGTCCCTCATGGCTTCCAGCGGCTCGAGCCCGCAGCACCGCTTCGATCCTGCCGAAATGGGCGCTATTGCCCACCTCTACCGCGGCGAGGTCTATCGCTCGACCATCTGGCGAACGCGGCTCGACAACACGACCAACTGGGCGATCGTCACGATGGGGATCGCGCTGTCAACGACTTTTTCGACCCCGGGAGCATCGCCACTGCCGATGGTGCTCGTCGGCCTGCTGGTCGCCGTGTTCCTCGCCATGGAGGCGCGGCGCTATCGCTATTTCAACGTTTGGCGGGCTCGCGCGCGCTGGCTGGAGAAGAATTTCTACGCCCCGATGTTCACGGGCGAAGCACACGACGATACCTGGCAGGCCATTCTCGCGCGCGACTACACCGCACCCCGTCACCACATCTCATTCGTCCGCGCCGCAGGACGGCGGCTGCGTCGCAACTATGTTTGGATCCTCGTCATCCAGGCGGTCGCCTATTACGGCAAGATCGCCATCCATCCGACGCCGGCCGCGAACCTGGCGGAGTTCGTCGATCGTGCCGCCGTCGGACCGCTTCCCGGCGGGATCGTCCTCATCATGGGCTTTGCCTACGATTTCGGCTGGCTGGCGTTTGCACTCGGCACGCTGTGGCTCGACCAGCGCGAGCACGGCGCCAAGGGCGACGGAGTGGCGATGGGCTAGCGACGGGGTGTTGCGACCACAGACGCGGCGCGGCCGTCGCCACTGTCCTCGCCCTCTTGGGCAGGGAACCCTGTCCCATATTGACTCCTCCAAAATTCGTTATACAACATAACTATTCTGACAAGGACGCAAATGACACAGGGAAACGCCGAGACCGCGAACGCGGGCGCCTCCGGGCTACTCCGGATCGAGCGGGCAGACCGGGTTCTGACCGTGGGTCTGAACCGGCCCGCCAAGCGCAATGCGCTCAATGACGGCATCATCCTGGAAATCGGCGAGTGTTTCGCGAACCTGCCCGAGGACATCGGCGCGGTCGTCATCCACGGCATCGGCGACCATTTCTCCAGCGGTCTCGACCTGTCCGAATTGACCGAGCATGACGCCACGGGCGGCCTGCTCCATTCCCAGATGTGGCATAGGGTGTTCGACCGCATCCAGTACAGCCGCGTGCCCGTCATCGCGGCGCTCAGGGGCGCGGTGATCGGCGGCGGGCTGGAGCTTGCCTGCGCAGCGCATATCCGCGTCGCCGAGCCCTCGACCTATTTCGCGCTGCCGGAGGGACAGCGCGGCATCTTCGTCGGTGGCGGCGGCTCGGTGCGGCTGCCGCGGCTGATTGGCGTCGCCAGGATGATGGACATGATGCTGACGGGCCGCGTCTATAGCGCGACCGAAGGCGCGTCCTACGGCTTCGCGCAATACCTGACCGAGGCCGGCCACGGGCTCGGCAAGGCGCTGGAGCTCGCGACCAAGGTTGCGTCCAACGCGCCGTTGACGAATTTCGCCGTGCTCCAGGCGTTGCCGATGATCGCCGAGGCCAATCCGCAGACCGGCCTGTTGATGGAGTCGCTGATGGCGACCGTCGCGCAGAGCGATAAAGAGGCAAAGCGCAGGATCCGCGAATTCCTCGAGCACAAGACCGCAAAGGTGAAGCCGAAGTCATGAGCGCGCAGCCGTCCTCTTCCAGCATGGAGCGCGGCGCGAGCACTTTCCCGCTGCGGCCGATCTCGTTCGGCGATCCCGTCGTCAACATCGAGCGGCGTGAAGACGGCACGATCTATCTCAGGCCCAAGCAGCCGCTCGGCGACTATCCGGTCCGCATCACCGATCGCCTGCATCACTGGGCCACGACCACGCCGGACCGCGTCTTCATGGCCGAGCGTGAAGGCGGCCGCGGCTGGCGCAAGATCACCTATGCCGAGCTGCTCACCGCGAGCCGGCACATTGCCTCCGCGTTGATCCAGCGCGGCCTGTCGGCGGAGCGGCCGGTCGTGATCCTCTCCGGCAATTCGATCGACCACGCGCTGCTGGCTTTCGGCGCTTTGTACGCAGGCGTTCCGTTCTGCCCGGTGTCGCCGGCCTATTCGCTGGTGTCGAAGGATTACGGCAAGCTATCTTACCTGATGAAGCTGCTGACGCCGGGCCTCGTCTTCGCCGCGGACGCCGACAAGTTCGCCGATGCGCTTGCCGCCAACGTCTCGCTCGGCACCGAGATCGCCGCGTCCTACGGCAGCGTGCCGGGCCGCGACGTCACCCTGCTTGCCGACCTCATGGCCGCGCCGATCCGCGGCGACCTCGACGACGTCCATAGCAGGATCGGCCCCGACACGATCGCAAAATTCCTGCTGACCTCGGGCTCGACGGGCAATCCCAAGGCCGTCATCAACACGCAGCGCATGATCTGCGCCAATCAGGTGATGCTGCGCGAAACGCTCGCCTTCCTCAAGGACGAGCCGCCCGTCATCATCGATTGGCTGCCGTGGAATCACACCTTTGGCGGCAACCACAATATCGGGCTGACGCTCTACAATGGCGGCTCGATGTATCTGGACGCCGGCAAACCGGTGCCCGGCGGCATCGAGGAGACCGTGCGCAATCTCCAGGAGATTTCGCCGACGGTCTATTTCAACGTGCCCAAGGGCTACGAATCGCTGCTGCCCTATTTGCGCAAGGACCAGGGGCTGCGCGCAAAGTTCTTCGACCGGCTGCACGCGATGTTCTTCTCGGGCGCCGCGTTGTCGCCGTTCGTCTGGAACAGTCTCGACGAGCTCGCGGTGAAGGAGAAGGGCTATCGCGTGCCGATGCTGACCGGCCTTGGCGCCACCGAGACAGCACCGTTCTTCATGTCGGTCAATCCGCGCACCAGCCGCTCCGGTCATGTCGGACTCCCGGTGTCGGGCAACGAGGCCAAGCTGGTGCCCAACAACGGCAAGCTTGAGGTGCGCGCCAAGGGGCCGAACGTGATGCCGGGGTACTGGCGCCAGCCCGACATCACCGCAAAATCCTTCGACGAGGAAGGATTTTACAAGATGGGCGACGCGCTCAAGCCCGCCGACCCGAATGATCTCAACGCCGGCTTCGACTTCGACGGACGCGTCAGCGAGGATTTCAAGCTGGCGAGCGGCACCTGGGTCAGCGTCGGCCCCTTGCGCGCGCGCTTCGTTGCGGCCTGCGCGCCCTTGGTGCGCGACGTCGTCATCGCCGGCATCAACCGCGACGAGATCTGCGCGCTGGTCGTGCTCGATCTCGACGGCTGCCGCCTGATCAACCCGACGCTGCCGGCCGACGATCTGGTCGTCGCGACGCGCGACCGGCTGGTTCGCGAGGCTTTCCGCGAGCGCCTGACCATTTTCCTCAGCCAGGCCACGGGCTCCTCGACCCGGATCACGCGCGCGATCCTGATGGACACGCCGCTGTCGATCGACAAGGGCGAGGTCACCGACAAGGGCTCGATCAACCAGCGCGCCGTGCTGGAACATCGCACCGCATTGATCGACGAGCTCTACGCTGCCAATCCGTCGGACCGTGTGATATCGGTCCCCTGAGAAATCATCGCCAAAGGAGAACGCCATGTTGTTGAAGGATCAGGCAGCCATCGTCACCGGCGGCGCATCAGGGCTTGGCGCGGCCACCGCGCGAAAGCTGGCAGCGCAGGGCGCCAAGGTCGCGGTGTGCGATCTCAATACCAAGCTTGCCGAAACGGTTGCGGCCGAGGTCGAGGGCGTGCCCGTGACCTGCGACGTCTCCGATGCCGCGTCCGCTGAAGCCGCGATCGCGCAGGCGACGAAGGCCCACGGCCCGGCGCGCGTGCTGGTCAACTGCGCTGGCATCGGCGTGGCAAAACGCGTCGTTGGCCGTGACGGTCCGATGGCGCTTTCAGACTTCGACAAGGTGATCAAGGTCAATCTGATCGGCACCTTCAACATGCTGCGCCTCGCCGCGGCCGAGATGTCCAAGCTGGAGCCGCAGGCGAGCGGCGAGCGCGGCGTCATCATCAACACCGCCTCCGTGGCGGCCTATGACGGCCAGATCGGCCAGTCCGCCTATTCGGCGTCCAAGGGCGGCATCGTCGGCATGACGCTGCCGATCGCGCGCGAGCTCGCGCAGTTCGGCATTCGCGTGCTGACGATTGCGCCCGGCCTGTTCCTGACGCCGCTGCTCGCCAACCTGCCGCAGGAAGCCCAGGACTCGCTCGCTGCCGCGATCCCCTTCCCGCGCCGGCTCGGCAATGCCGACGAGTTCGCCGCACTCGCCCTGCACATGGTCGAGAATGCCTATCTGAACGGCGAAGTGGTGCGCCTCGACGGCTCGCTGCGCATGGCGCCGAAGTAAATTCGTGACGTAAGGCACCGCCATGTTCGTGAACCGGCGCGAGGTCCAGATCCAGTGGGGTGATTGCGACCCTGCCAACATCGTCTATTACCCGCGCTATTTCGCGATGTTCGACGATTCGACCTCGACCCTGTTCGAGGTCGCCGGCTTCTCCAAGCAGGACCTGGTCCGCAAGTACGGCCTGGTGGGCATTCCCATGGTCGACACGCGGGCCAAGTTCTACATCCCCTCGACCTATGGCGACTGGATCACCATCGAAACCAGAATCGAGAGCATCAAGCGCTCGAGCTTCGAGGTGAAGCACGACGTCTACAAGGACGAGGCGCTGGCGATCGAGGGGTTCGAGACCCGCGTCCTGGTCGGCCGCGATCCTGCCAACCCCGACAAGCTGAAATCGGCACCGTTTCCGCCGGAGATGGTCGCCAAATTCACGGGACGCTAAATCGCCGCATCACCAAAAGAGGGGGCTGAATTGCCCCCCGATTTCTGCTTTCAAGGAACGACGTCAAGGGAGGAATAGATGAAACGCTTTTATTTGACCGCTGCCATCACCGCGGCCGCACTGGCGCTGCCGGCACTGCCTGCGCTGGCCCAGACCAGCGAAATCACGATCGGCATCACCACCACCACGACCGGCCCGGGCGCGGCGCTTGGCATTCCCGAGCGCAACGCGCTGGAATTCGTGCCCAAGGAGATCGGCGGCGTGCCGCTGAAGGTGATCGTGCTCGACGACGGCGGCGATCCCACCACCGCGACCACCAACGCCCGGCGCTTCGTGACCGAATCCAAGGCCGACATCATCATGGGCTCGGCGCTGACGCCGCCGACGATCGCGGTCTCCAACGTCGCCAACGAAGCCGGCATCCCGCACTTTGGTCTGGCACCCTTCCCGATCACGCCGGAGCGCATGAAGTGGTCGGTGGCAATGCCGCAGCCGATTCCGATCGTGGGCAAGGTTCTGTACGACCACATGAAAGCCAAGGGTGTGAAGACGCTCGGCTATATCGGCTATTCGGACTCCTACGGCGACCTCTGGTTCAACGACCTCAAGGCGCAGGCGGTGCCGATGGGCATGACCATCGTCGACGAGGAGCGCTTCGCCCGTCCTGACACTTCGGTGACCGGACAGGTGCTAAAGCTCGTCGCGGCCAATCCCGACGCCATCCTGGTCGGCGCCTCCGGCACCGCCGCCGCGCTGCCGCAGACCGAGCTGCGCGAGCGCGGCTATCAGGGCCTGATCTACCAGACCCATGGCGCGGCCAGCATGGACTTCATCCGCATCGCCGGCAAAGCGGCCGAGGGCGTGCTGATGGCCTCGGGCCCTGTGATGGACCCCGAAGATCAGCCGGACGAAGCTGCCACCAAGAAGCCGGGCCTCGCGCTCAACTCGGCCTATGAAGCCAAGTACGGTCCGAACAGCCGCAGCCAGTTCGCCGGCCATTCCTACGATGCATTCGAGATCCTGAAGCGCGTGATCCCCACGGCGCTGAAAACCGCAAAACCCGGAACGCCGGAATTCCGCGAAGCGATTCGCCAGGCACTGCTTTCCGAGAAGGAGCTTGCAGCGAGTCAAGGCGTCTACAACTTCACCGAAAAGGACCGCTACGGCCTCGACGAGCGCTCGCGCATCCTGCTGACGGTGAAGAACGGCAAGTACTCGCTGGTGAAGTAGGCAGAGCGACAGTTTGAGACGACGAGAGCCGGCCCATTGGGCCGGCTCTTTTGTTTTTCTTCGGGATCAAATTGCCACCTGGGTCGTCATGCCCGGGCTTGTCCCGGCCATGACGATGTGGGGAGTTCAGCGCTTCACGAATAACCGACTTGCAAGCGCTAAGCCGCCTGCCGCAGCGGGGTCCAGGCGAACTCCGGATAGTAATCGTCCATCATGCGGTCGACATACGCCGTGAGGTTTGGAAATCCCTCGGCCCGCTGCCGCAGTCCAGATTCGAAGAATGGCGTCAAGATCCCGGCGAGTGCGCCGAAGGCGGTGGCGTCGACGCCGCAGGGCTTGTTGCCCATCAGATACGCCTTGTCGCCGAGCTGCACCGACAGCGCGAACAGCGAGCGCACGGCGAGATCGACGTCGTCATCGGGCGCATGGCGGCCGAGGCCGGAGAGCAGATAGTTCTCGGCGACGCGGAACTGTGCGTCCTCGCGGAGTTTTTCGCGGCTGTGCTCCGGCGCACCGTCGAAGAAATGCGCAGGGCCCTTGGCGAAGTTGACCGGATCCACCCAGCGGGCGCCGACCAGCGCCCAGTAGACGTGATGCTCGATCATGCGCTCGAACGCCCAAGCCTGCGCACGCTCCTGCAACGAGAGGCCGGCATCGAAATCGAAGCCGTAGCGGCGCTCGATGTGGGCGCGGATGAAGGTGGAATCGGCCACCGCCTCGCCGCCGTCGTCGATGAAAGGCAGCTGCCCCTTGGGCGAAGCCGGCGGCATTGCCCGCTCCTTCCGGTATGGCAGCCCCGCCATCTTGAGCTGCACCTCCGTCTTGGTGACGAAGGGGCTGATTTCCGGCAGGCCGAAGCCAGCGCCAAAGCCGTAAAGCGTGATCATGCGAGCTCTCCTGAACCTGTCGAACGAGAAGGAACCTAGCGGTCTGCTGCTGCCACCATGGTGGCAGCAGCCGTGATATCTTCTGCAAAGCGGGCCCCTCGCCAGGCGAGCCCCATGAAATGGCGGACCAGCGCATCCGCGGCATGAACCAGCGAACGCGTCACGGCGGTCGCGAGCGCAAGGCGGAGGTCGACAATGGTGAAATCGAGCGAAACGAGGCGGCTGAATGCCCAAGCCTGCCACGCCTGCACCTGGAAAGGCTGGCTCCGCCACAACGGGCCGGCCGGGCCGGAATGGGTTGAAATGATCATGGACAAATCCTCTTCAGTCGATGTGTTGCCCCGGTATAGAACTCACCTGCTGCCAACATTCTGTCAGCAGCCGCACGCCGCCTTCTGAGAAAGACCACCGAGAAAAAGCAGCGATAAGAGACCTGTCATGAGACGCGCCGACCGGCTGTTTCAAATCATCCAGGTGCTGAGGCGCACGCGTAAGCCGCTGACGGCGGACGCGATCGCAGCCGAGCTCGAGACCTCGAAGCGCACCATCTATCGCGACATCGCAACCCTGATCGGCCAGCGCGTGCCGATCCGCGGCGAGGCCGGGATGGGTTACATCCTGGAAAAGGGTTTTGACCTCCCGCCGCTCATGCTGACACCCGACGAGATCGAGGCGGCGGTGCTGGGTGCGCAATGGGTCGCAGGCCACGCCGACTCCGCTCTGGCGCGCGCGGCCGAAGACTTGATGGCCAAGATCGCCGACACCGTGCCTGAGCGCCTGCGGCCCTTCGTGCTGGAGCCGGCGAGCCGGGCGCGGCCGAGCTGGAACAGGGAGCCGGACCGCCTGGACATGGCGCGCACCCGCACTCATATCCACGAAGGCAAGAAGATCATGCTGCGCTATCGCGACGAGCAAGGCCGCCCCAGCGAGCGCGTGATCTGGCCGATTTCGGTCGGCTATCTCGAAGCGGTGCGGCTGCTGGCAGCCTGGTGCGAGCTGCGCGGCGACTTCCGCAGCTTCCGCACCGATCGCGTGGTCGAGGCGACCTATCTCGACGAGAAATATCCGGAGCGGCGCGACGTGCTGCGCGCAAGATGGCGGCAGAGCCTGGTCTGGGGTCCGCCAAAGGATACGTGAGGACGATGGAAGAGATCGACCCGTCGAGCTGTTGCCAGGGTTGCGGCGCCTGCTGCAGCTATTCGGAGAACTGGCCGCGCTTCTCGATCGAGAGCGACGAGGAGCTTGCCGCGATTCCCGACGCGCTGGTCAACGCGCGCCAATCCGGCATGCGCTGCGAGGGTGATCGCTGCGCGGCCTTGCAGGGGGAAATCGGAAAAGCGACGGCCTGCGGCATCTATGAAGTGCGGCCGGACGTGTGCCGCACCTGCATGCCGGGCGATGCCGAATGCGCGATGGCGCGGCGGAAGTTCGGGTTGCCGATGATAGAGGCCGTTTAGGCCGGAACGGCTTCGCTGATCTCGTCGTCGAGCTCGTCATCGAGCGGTGCGAGCACCGAGAGCGGTTTGGTCGACAGCGTGATCGGCTTGCGCCCGCCCGACAGCGACGATGAGGATTTCGCCGTGCCTTCGCGCGACAGCGTGTAGAGCGTCGAGCCGACGCGGCCGCCGTTCTCGATCAGGTCGCGCTCGCTGCAGCTTGCTGCGATCGCGACCGCCAGCGAGTGCAGATGGCTGCGGCGGTAGCAGAACAGCGCCAGCCTGGCGCGAACATCAGGGGAAACACTCTCAACCAGCCTCGGCAGGCCGCTCTCGCTGGCGCGATACATCTCGCCAAGGAGCTCGTCGCGGACCGGGCAGAAATCGCCTTCAAAGGTGTCGCGGCTTGAAAACATTGCAGTTCTCCCTCGTGTGCGGAAGATGCAGCGCAATTCTCTAACGAAAGGTTAACCACGCCGGGCGGCAGTCGTCCGGGGTAGTTTCGCGTGACCCGCGAATCAGGAGGGGGGGCTTTGCTGATTGCCGTCATTCCGGGGATCGCGAAGCGAGAACCCGGAATCTCGAGATTCTCTCAGGAGCGCAATTGCGCTCCATCGTTCGGTCCTGCGGACCGCCCCCGGAATGACTGCGCAGCCCTCAGTTCGCCGCCATGAAGATGGAGAGGCCGAAGCCGGTCAGGTGATGCAGCGCCTGGTCGACGCCGATCAGGGTCCAGAACCAGGGATGCGCGAGGTCGACGCCGAAATTGGCGGAGACGAATCCCTTGGCGCGGTCGATCGTGATGTGGATCGCGAAATCAATGAAGGCCACGAACCAGAATTTTGGCGCCACGATCACGATCAGGGGCAGCGCAACGGCAAGGTGGACCAGGCAGTGCACCAGAAGCGGCAGGGCCCAGCCATGCTTCTGGTCCTTGCCGTGCGCCATCCAGGCGGTTTGGAGAACGAAATCGGCAATGATGTGCTTGAAGGTGAGCAGCAACATCCAGCCAATGAGCGCTTCAACCGGAATCGCCGATAACATGGTTGGAAACGACAAGCTGACGCCCTCATTGACGTGACGAGAAGAATTGGAGCGTTCAGCGCGACTTCTTCTTGGACCGGTCAAATCGCCGGGACGCGTGATTTATGACATCTCCCACGGCGGAATGCAGCCGGGTGGAACCGGAAAATCGCCAACTGTGGCTAACTGGTGATAGGATGACCAATAGCCGCGGCCACATCGGGTAAGGTTACCCTCCGGCTCGAAATTTGCATTCCGCTAGCCCGGCGCTATCATCGCCGCTAGAGAATATCGTTCTTTTTTCAGGCGTTTACGAATTACGGGGCGTCCGCCCATGAGCGCACTACCCGCCATCAAAGAGTAAGGCCAGAGTGCTGCCATGGGTACTGAAGGCCCCACCGCATCGCCGACCGTGCCTCCGCCCCGGCGCACCAAGGTGATCAAGACCAACCAGCAGCAGGTTTTCCTCTACGTCGTGCTGACCCTGCTGCTGTCGCTTGCCACCGTCTGGGCCGGCCGCACGCTGGTGCACAATTCGGAAACGCTCACCTTTGCCGTCGGTGGACCCAACAGCGACGAGGCACTGTTCGCGGCCAAGCTCGCTGCTCTCCTGAAGAACAACGCCTCGCGCTTCCGGATCAAGATCGTCAACAACGGCGACAACGCCAAGGCGGTCGTCCAGTTCGACCGCAGGCAGGCCGACCTCGCCGTGCTGCGCACAGATGCCAGGGTACCGCTGCGGGCGCGCACACTCGCGATCCTCGAGCACGACCTCGTGCTCCTGCTCGGTCCCGGCAACAAGAAGATCAAGTCGCTCGCCGAGCTGAAGAAGAAGAAGAAGGTCGCGGTCGTCGCCGAGAACGAAGCCTCGCTCGCCTTCGTCCGCAGCATCCTCGACGTTCCCGACGGCCCTGACGCTGCGAAGATCCAGATGGCGCCGCAGGGCACAACACTCGACAAGCTGTTTGCGCCGTCAAACGGCTTCGGCGCAGTGGTCGCCATCGTCCACGCTTCGAAGGCGGTGCGGGACAAGTCCTATGAGCAAGCCGCCAAACGCGGCGGCTTCACGCTGAACGCGATCGACGAGGCCAAGGCGCTGGCGCGCAAATTCCCGGGTATTTCCGACGAGACGCTGACAGCGGGTACATTGTCGACCTCGCCGCAAATTCCCGACGACGATCTCGACACGATCGGGCTCGAATGGCTGCTGGTCGCACAATCCAGGATGTCCCCGACCACCGCCGGCGAGCTCGCACGCACCATTTACGAGAACAAGTCCGCACTCGGACTCGACAACGGCTTTGCCACCAGGATAGAGCCAGCCTCCGTCGAGAAGGACGCCTTCGTGATCGCGCATCGGGGCGCCGCCGACTACATCAACGACGACACCAAGTCGTTCATGGATAAGTACAGCGACATGATGTATCTGGGCGCCGCCGCGCTCAGCGTCATCGGCTCGATCTTCGCGGCGATCTACGCCAAGATCACCCGCATCGCACCGGAGAAGGCCAGCGAGCTCTCGACTGCGATTCTCGATATCGGCGAGCGGATCGAGCACGCCCACTCGCTGGATCAGCTCGAATGTCTCCAAGACGAGCTGGAGGCCATCTTGCGCGGCGCCGTGATCGGCCTCAGAGACGGCACGATCAGTACCGACGGGCTCGACACCTTCAAGCTCGGCTACGAATTCGTCCGCGACGAAATCGGCATGCGCCGCGACTATCTGAAACGTCATGCCAGCGAAGCTGAAAAGACCGCGCGCGATGCCGGCCCGGCCCCGCTGGACGACAGCAATGTCGTGGTGGTGAAGACCGCCCAGAGCGCCTGATCCACCGGGCTGGGCCAACCCACCACCCTCATGTTCCGGACAAGCTGCAATGCCGAAGGCGTTGCGGCGCCGAGCCGGGACCCAGGAACCCACCACACCATGCGCTGCCATCATTACGTGCTGCGCCGCGCCCGGGGCACGGCACTGAGGCTATGATGTCCCGCCTGATCGTGAGCCGGCGGTCTGGAACCCTGCCCATCCGCAACCGTTGGCTTCCAGTTACAACCGGAGAACGCGGCATGCGTGCACTCCTGATCACCCTCCTTCTGGCAATGCTTGCGGCGGCCGGCTACTTCGCCTATTCCGCGATGGCGGTCGAAGGTGAGCCGATCCCGACTGAAGGTTATGTGGCGCTGGCGCTGGGTGCGGGGTTTTCGGTCATCGTCGGGGTCGGGCTGATGGTACTGCTGTTCTTCAGCAGCCGTCGCGGCTACGACGAGCCGCCACACTTCAGATAGCCACTCCGCCAGCGATGGTGGCACGGACCGGCAAGGCCCGGCGCAGCGGCGCCGGCAAAACGGCCTGCGCCATCGTTGACGGCCTCCGCCCGGGCGGGCACTTTGGTGTCGACGTCCCAACCGGGGCCTCGAGACTTGCCCCGAGACCGAATAGCCTTCCCGCATGTCCAAGCCGCTGATCTCCGCTCTGGCCCAGTTCACGGCCGCCACGGCCGGCCGCAACATGACCAAGGCGGCTTATGTCGCGGTGATCGTCGGCGTGCTCAGCATGGTGTTGCTGACGGACAGCCGGGCCAAAGAGGCGCGCGGCTGGGTCGACGCCCTGCTCTGGACCTGCCTCGCCTATTTCGTGTTCGAATGGCTGGTGCGGCTGCGCCACATGACGCGGCAGGGGCGTCTTTCGCTCTATGTGTCCTCCTCCGCCGGCATCGTCGACGCGATCGGGGCGCTGGCCGTGCCGGTCGCGCTTCTCCTCGGCGTTGAGCCGAAGACGGCCTGGCTGCTCAGCGTGCTCTGGGTGCTGAAGGTGGTGCCGGGCATTCCCGGCCTGCGGCAGCTGCGCCGCGTGCTGGTGCTGGAATCGGGGCCGCTGCTCAGCGTGCTCGTGATCTTCCTGATGGTGGTCTTCCTCGCTTCCGTCGCCGAATATTTCCTGGAGCGCGACGTGCAGCCGCAGACCTTCGGCAGCGTACCGGCCGCGCTGTGGTGGGCGGTGGTGACCCTGACGACGACCGGCTATGGCGACGTCGTGCCGGTCACGCCGCTAGGGCGCTTGGTGGCGGCCCTGGTGATGATCTCCGGGCTCGGCGTGTTCGGCCTCTGGACCGGTATTTTGGCGACCGGATTCGCCGCGGAGACGCGGCGCGACAATTTCCTCAAGACCTGGGAGTCCGTCAGCAAGGTACCGTTCTTCGCGACCCTGGGACCCGCGGCCATCGCCGACGTCACCCATATGCTGCGCACCATCGAGCTGCCGGCGCGCACCACGGTCATCCGCAAAGGTGCGCAAGGCGACTGCATGTATTTTATCGCCGCCGGCGAGGTCGAGGTCGATCTGCCCGGCAAGAAGGTGCAGCTCGGCGAAGGCGACTTCTTCGGCGAGATGGCGCTGCTCGGCAACAACAAGCGCGGCGCGAACGTCTCGACCACGAAAGTGTCGCGGCTTCTGGTGCTCGACCTCGTCGATTTCCGCGTGCTGATGGCGCGGCATCCCGATCTCGCCGAAACTATCGA
Organism: Bradyrhizobium vignae; assembly: GCF_004114425.1. GTDB lineage: Bacteria > Pseudomonadota > Alphaproteobacteria > Rhizobiales > Xanthobacteraceae > Bradyrhizobium > Bradyrhizobium vignae. The sequence goes on from NZ_RDQF01000004.1 coordinate 44,559, forward strand.
CGCGGAAGCAAAACGGCGTGCGCTCGAGAACAAGTAATGGAGACAAGAATGTCGGATACAGCCGAGACGGCATCCAGCCCCCTGCTCGAGATCACCGGCGCCCGCGCCACCATCCGCCTCAACCGGCCGAAGCATCTCAACCGGCTCCAGGCGGAGGATCTCGGCGAATTGACGAGACTGTTCGACCGGGTCGAGGCCGATCGCGACATTCGCGTGCTGGTGCTGACCGGCACCGGACGCGCCTTCTCCGCGGGCTACGATCTCAATTCGGTGGCAGAACGCGCTGTCAGCGCCAGCGAGCAGCAGAGCGCGGGCTCGGCCTTCGAGGTGGTCGTCAACCGGCTCGAGGATCTCGGCGTGCCGACGATCTGCCGGCTCAATGGTGGCGTCTATGGCGGCTCGACCGACCTCGCGCTCGCCTGCGATTTCCGCATTGGCGTCGATACCGCGGAAATGTTCATGCCGGCGGCGCGGCTTGGGCTGCACTATTACCCGAGCGGTATCAAACGCTACGTGACCCGCCTCGGCGTGGACAATGCGAAGAAGCTGTTCCTGACCGCACAAAAGATCAGCGCCCCGGAGATGCTGCGCATCGGCTATCTCACCGCGATGGTGCCGGTGGAATTCCTGGACGAGGAGGTCGACAAGCTCGCTGGCCTCCTCGCCGGCAACGCGCCGCAGGCGATGCGCGGCATGAAACGCGCGATCAACGAGTTCGCCCGCGGTGAGCTCGATGAGGAAGCCGCCGACCAGCGCCACCGCGACAGCATGCGCGGCGAGGAGATCAAGGAAGGCATCAAGGCGTTTGCCGAGAAGCGGGCGCCGCGGTTTTGAACTCTCATCCACCCGCCGCAGCGGCATGCTGGGCCGCCATCTCGGCGTCGGCGGCGGTGACGCGCTGGAACGCCGGCCGCGCGGTCATGCGCTCGGCATATCTTACGAAGACGTCCTTCTTCGGGACGATGCCGAACATCATGGTCCAACTGAAGGCGACGCCCCACAAGATATCGGCCGCCGTCATACGCTCGCCGAGCAGATAGGGTCCTTTCGCCAGCTGGGCCTCGAGCGCACCCAGCATGGTGTCGTAATCGGCATAGGGCGATTGCGTGATCGGCGCCGGCTCGCGCTGCATGAACTTGTCGATCAGGGCCGGCTCGAACGACGATCCGTAATAGGCGATCCAGCGCAGATAAGGCCCGCGCAGCGGATCGTTCAGGGCGGGCGTCAGCCCAGCCTGCGGGAACAGATCGGCGAGATAGATGGTGATGGCGACCTGCTCCGTCACCAGCGCCTCGCCGTGGCGGATCGCCGGCACCTTGCCGAGCGGATTGATGGCGAGATAGGCGGGCTTGCGCTGCTCGCCGGCCTTCATGTTGAGAATATGGAGATCGTAAGGTGCTCCCAGCTCCTCCAGCAGCACCCGCGTGCCGGTGGCGCGCGTCTGCGGCGAATAGAACAGGGTGACGCGGATCGGATCGGTCATGGCAGTCTCCATCTGGCCGGCTGGCGATGGGCTGCTTCTAGCGAACCATACCTGACATTCTCTGTCAGGTATGGTTTAAGGCATCATGCGCGCGAGCCGGATGCTGTCGATCCTCACCACACTCCAGGCCAGGGGGCGGGTCACCGCGCCCGAGCTCGCGGAAGCCTGCGAAGTCTCGGTGCGCACGATCTATCGCGACATTGACGCGCTCGCCGCGTCCGGCGTTCCCGTTTACGCCGACCGCGGCGCGGAAGGCGGCTATCGCCTGCTCGACGGCTATCGCGTGCGGCTGAACGGGCTGTCGCAGAGCGAGGCCGGCGCGCTGTTCCTGGCGGGATTGCCAGGCCCGGCCGCGGCGCTCGGGCTCGATGCCGCGATGATCGCCGCCCAGAACAAGCTGATGGCCGCCCTGCCTCCGAATTTGCGCGAGGATGCCGGGCGGATGCAGGAGCGTTTCCACCTCGATGCGCCAGGCTGGTTCGGCGAAGCGGAAGACCCGAAGCACCTGCGCACCATCGCCGGCGCGGTGCTGCGCGGGACGCTGATCAGGATCCGCTACCAGAGCTGGCGCGCGGAGAAGCAGCGCCGCGTCGCCCCGCTCGGCCTCGTGCTGAAAGGCGGCAGCTGGTATCTCGCCGGGCAAGTCGACGGCAGCGTGCGCACCTATCGCGTCGCACGCGTGCTCGACTGCACGGCGCTCGACGACCGCTTCGACCGCCCCGCCGATTTCGATCTCGCCGCCTATTGGCAGGCCGCGACACTTCGCCTCGAGGCCGAGATGCATCCCAATGTCGCGATCGTCCGGCTGTCGCCATTCGGCGTCAAGCTGCTCGACGCGCTGAGCCAGCCCTACGTCAAGGCGCGCACGCAGCTCGAAGAGACGGCCGACGCAGACGGCTGGCGCATTGCGCGACTGCCGGTCGGCAAGACGTCGTGGCACGCCGCAGCCGAATTGCTGCGGCTCGGGCCCGAGGCCGAGGTGCTGGAACCCGCCGATCTCCGCGACAAGATGGCCGAGCTGACACAGGCGATGGCTGTGCGCTATCGCGCGGTACGAAGAGCCTGACAGCGGCACATTTGCCGCAGCCGACGAAACAATCCTGAAACACGATTCTTCCCTCGCGCCATGAACGAGTTCGCGGCTCGCGCCGACGCAGACGCAGGGACACAACAACGGCCTCGCGCCAAACTGGAGAATGAAGATGTTTCGTAAGCTCGCTCTTGGTCTGATCGCTGCCGGCTCGCTCGGCGCTGCCGCTCTCGCGCCCACCGCCGCTTCGGCTCACGGCTTCCATCACTGGGGTCATGGCTGGGGCCCGGGCTGGGGCTATGGCGGCATCTACGTCAACACCGGCGTCAGCAACTGCTACCAGGAGCGCGTCGTCCGGACCCGCCACGGCCTGCGCGTGCGCGTCGTGAATGTCTGCCCCTACGGGATCTACTGATAACTCGCGTTCACGACAAAGCTCCGGTCGCATTGCGGCCGGAGTTTTGCGTTCGTTCAAGCGATTTTGGTGTCAGCCGGCCTGCCGCTGCCGGCGAAACCACGCCCAGGTCTCGCGCGTCGTCCTGATGTAGCCGCGCCCGCGATGGAAGATCTCGCCGTCGACGATCTCGTTCAGTTTCGGCAATGCGTGAAAGGGAATCGAGGGATAGGCGTGATGCTCGACATGATAGGGCATGTTCCACGCGAACCATTTGACGATGGCAGCGGTATAGGTGGTGCGGGTGTTCTGGAAGGCGCTGCGGGTACGATCGCAACCGGTGTGCTCGGCCAAGAGATAGGGCCGCAGGAAGAATTGCCCGATGACCAGCGGAACGACCCAGACCATGAGCAGCAGCGCGGAGGAGAACCACAGCGAGAGCGCGAGCAGCAGAACATAGAGGGCGGCATAGACGCGCGCTTCGGTCACGATAATGGCGCGCTTGTTCTCGGGGATCCAGGGCACCGTGACCTTGCCGGTGACGGCATGGCCGAGCATCAGCCGGAGGCGCCCCGCAACCTGGAGCAAGCCGCTATAGGCGATCACGATCTGGGTGTCGGATTTCGGCTTCACGCCGACGATCAGCTCCGGGTCCCTCTCGGGATCCTGGGTGTAGCGATGATGGTCCCAGTGGAACAAGCAGTAATATTCGTAAGGTTGCCCGATGATGAAGGCCGAGAGATAGCCGACCGTGAGATTGAGGCCGCGGCTCTTGAACGCGGTCTTGTGCGCGGTCTCGTGCACCGCCATGAACAGGAAGGCGACGAAATAGCCCTGTATTACCATCAGCGGCAGCGCCCAAAGGACGCCATAGCTCGAGCTGACTTTCCAGATCAACGACCCGACCAGAATGACCACGCCGTAATGGCAAAGGCTGCGCACCGCGCCCTGGAAATTGGAGCGGGCCGACAGTTCGCGCAGCATCGCCGGGCTCAGCGGCTTCAGGCGATGGCCGGACTCGGAAACGGTTGCGTCAGTCATGATCGGGTGCCTGTCTTACTTGCGGAGGAGCCCGGCGATCTCGGCCTTGATGAAGACCTGGTCGCGGGGATTGTTGACGGGATTGCCGGCGCGATGGCCGTGCAGCGATGGGATCGGATGCAGCACGGCTGACTTTGCATTGATCAGCTTGCCGAGTTCGTCCTCGTTGTCGCGGACGTCGAAATAGCGATCGGTCGCGCCCGGCATCAGCAGCATATGCGCCTTGATCGCGGCGAGCGCACGATCGAGATCGCCGCCGAAGGCCGAGCACCGGCTGATGTCGCCGCGCTGCCAGATGCCGATCTGCGCCAGGAGATCGTTGGCATCGCGCCGCGCGAAAGTCGCATCCCAGGCGCGGACGAGATAGTCCTCGAGCGAGGTGAAGCCGGCCTCGCGCCAGAGCTCGTCGCGATAGAAGCCGTGCGACATCGCCCAGCCGGCATAGACGCGTCCCATGGCGCGATAGCCGGCGACGGGCCTTTCGACGAACCGGCCGTCCCGGAAAGCGGGATCGCCGGTCAAGGCGGCCTTCACGCTTTCCAGGAAGACGTAGTTGTAGGGCGCGCAACGCGCGCTGCCGCAGACGACCGCGGCACGCGCGACCATATCAGGATGCAGTGCCGCCCAGTGATAGGCCTGCATGCCGCCCATCGACCAGCCATACACCAGCGCGAGCTTTGTGATGCCGAAGCGCTCGGCGAGAAGGCGATGCTGAACGGCGATGGCGTCGTGAAAGCTGAGTTCGGGGAACGGCGCGGCGGAGTTCGACGGCGAGGATGACAGGCCGTTGCCGAACAGATTCGGGATGACGATGAAATAGCGCGAGGGATCGAGCACGCCGTCAGGCCCGATCAGCCACTCGGTGTCGAAGTGCTGCGCGCTGAACGAGGTCGGATAGAGGATGACGTTGTCTCTGGCCGGGCTGAGCGTTCCGTAGGTCTTGTAGGCGAGCTTCAGCTTCGGAAAGACGACGCCGGATTGGAGCACGACGTTGCCGGCCTCGAAGATCTCATAATCGCGCTCAGCCATTGTGCGTCCCACTCTCGCTCGCGGCCCCCACGACGCGACGCGGCAGCGGCGATGCATCGATCATGCCAGCAGCAGACGCGCCATTGCGTCACACTCAATAACTGTACTTATAGTACATTTATTATGGACCGGCAAGACAAATCCGATCGGGCGCCGGGTCTCAGGCGATGGCCGCGATATATCGCGCCACCGATGCCGCGAACGCGGCCTTGGCAGCGCTGGCGATGTTGCGTCCCCACCAGGCGCCATAGATGCGATCGAAGGCGAGCGGCTCGACGGCAGCAGCGATCCGCCGCACCGCGGCTGCGTTGAGCGGCATGTAGTTTGGATAGGAGTACATGAAGCTGACGAAGCGGCGGTCCATCGTCACCTGCGCGATGTCCCCGGTGAGCAGAGCGCCCGCGCCGTCCGTACCGCGTGCCCAGTGCAGCATGGTGGCGCCGGCGAAATGGCCGCCGGTGCGCAGCAGCAGCACGTCATCGGAGATGCGATGCTGATCGCCGGTCCAGTGCACGATCGACGGATGTGGACGCGTCACCCATTGGCCATCGTCCGCGTGCAGATAGACCGGCACGCCGCCGAAGGCATCGCTCCAGTCGGCGAGCGCACCATAATAATGCGGATGCGAGATCGCGATCGCTTTCAACCCGCCGAGCGAGCGGACGTGAGCGATCGCCTCCGGCGTCGCCAGCGGCACGCAGTCCCACATCATGCATCCATCCGCCTGCGGCACCAGCAGCGCGCGCTGGCCGATGGCGAAACTCGGCTCGAGGGCGAGACCGGTGAGGCCGAGATCGTCGCGCCAGACGACGCGGTGACGTTCGGCCACCGTCTCGCGCGTCATGAAGGTCTGCCCCTTCCAGTTCACATATTGGCGTTCGTCCTCGCAGATCGGACAGGATGCGGGCGGATGTCCGCCATCCGGAAATTGCGCGCCGCAGGTTTCGCAGGTCCAGAGTGGCATGGCCGTAGTCCTATTGAGACCGTCGCAAGTATGACATGACGTCGCGGGGCCGCGATCGCAAGGGCGATCGGAACCAACGTGATGAGCGCAGGTTAGGTTCTGGTCCGCCCGGGCACCTATGAGCCCGCAGTCTCCGCCTCATGCGAGATCCCAGTCGATCGGCAACATTGCGTTGAGCGTCTCGATGACATCGCGCCCTTCACCGTCTCGTATCTGGCCCCTGTTCGCGCTCAACTTCTTCATGGCCGACATGCAGTCCGGCATCGGACCGTTCGTCGGCGTCTTCCTGCAGGAGCGCGGCTGGGCCAGCGGGTTGATCGGCACCGCAATGACGATTGGCAACGTTGCGGGCATGCTGATCACCACTCCTATCGGCGGCTTCATCGATTCCAGCCGCAACAAGCGCATGTGGGTCGTCATCCCCGGCATCTGCGTGGTTCTTGCCTCCGCGATCATCCTGATCTCGCAAAACTTCTGGGCCGTCACCTTTTCCCAGGTCGCGCAATCGCTGGCGAGTGCGGCGATCGTGCCGGCGGTGACGGGTATCACGCTCGGCATCGCCAAGCAGAAGGGCTTCAACGCGCTCAACGGCCGCAACCAGGCGTACAACCACGCCGGCAACATGGTCGGCGCCGCGTTGTCGGGCTATCTCGGCTACAAGTTCGGGTATGTCGCCGTGTTCCTGCTGGCCGCCATATTCGGCGCCATCGCGATCGCCTGCGTGCTGATGATTCCAGCCCAGGCGATCGATGATCGCGCCGCGCGCGGCAGCAAGGAGGACGATTCCAAAGCTCCGCCGGATGCGCTCACGATGCTGCTCAAGCACAAGCCGCTACTCGTGCTGGCGCTGACACTCGCGCTGTTCCATCTCGGCAACGCCGCCATCGTGCCGCTCTATGGACTTGCGGCCGTGGCCGACGGCCAGGCCAACGGCCCGAGCTTCGTCGCAACCACCATCGTGATCGCACAGGGCATGATGATCGTGACCTCGCTGATCGCGATGAAGGCGGCGAGCAAGCGCAATTACTGGCCGGTGATCCTGGTCTCCTTCATGTTCTTACCCGTCCGCGGCGTGCTTGCCTTCTTCGTCACGGGATGGTGGGGTGTCGTGCCGATGCAGGTGCTCGACGGCATCGGCACCGGACTGCAAACTGTCGCCGTCCCCGGCATGGTCGCGCGCTCGCTCAACGGCACCGGCCGCATCAATCTCGGCCAGGGCGCCGTGATCACGGTGCAGGGCGTCGGCGCGAGCCTCAGTCCCGCACTCGGCGGCTGGATCGCGCAATGGATCGGCTACGGCCCGACCTTCCTGCTGCTCGGCGGCTTCGGCCTCGCGTCTATGGCGCTGTGGCTGGCCTTTGGCGCCGCGGTGAAGAAGTATTGAGGGCCGCAACGCGGAGAAGATTGGGTTCCCGCAACCTCCTCCTCTCAGTCATCGCGAGCGCCGCGAAGCAATCCAGCCCTCAGCCAAAATTCTTCTGGATCGCCCTGTCGAGCGTCTCGCCGCCAACGAAGCGCTGGCGCAGCTCGCGCTTGAGCAGCTTGCCGCTCGGGTTCTTCGGCAGGCTATCCACGAAGATGACGCGCTTGGGCACCTTGAAATGCGCCATCTGGCCGGCGCAGTGCTTGATCACGGTGTCTTCGTCCAGCGCCTCGCCGCTCTTGACCACGACGATCGCGGTCACCGCCTCGGTCCAGCGCGGATCAGGCAGGCCGACGACGGCGACTTCGGAGACGGCGGGGATGCGGTAGACCATCTCCTCGACCTCGCGGCTCGCGACGTTCTCGCCACCGGTCTTGATCATGTCCTTGACGCGGTCGACCACGGTGATGTGGCCCTCCTCGTCGACGGTGGCGAGATCGCCGGAGTGAAACCAGCCGCCGGAGAAGGCCGCCGCGGTCTTCACGGGATCGTTGTAATAGCCGGACAGCAGGTGCGGCGAACGGTGCACGATCTCGCCGACCTCGCCGATCTTCACGTCCTCCATCGCCGTGTTGACCACGCGCGTCTCGACATTGAGAACGGGCTTGCCGGCCGAGCCGGCCTTGCGCAGCTGATCCTCCGGCCGCAGCACGGTCGCGAGCGGCGCGATCTCGGTCTGGCCGTAGAAATTCCAGAACTTGACGTTGGGCAGGCGGCGCTGCAGCTCGAGCAGCACCTCCACCGGCATGATCGAGGCTCCGTAATAGCCTTTCTGCAAGGTGGACAGATCGGTCTTGTCGAAGTTCGGCGAGCGCAGCATCGCGATCCAGATCGTCGGCGGCGCGAAGAACGAGGTGATCTTGTGTGCCTGGATCAGCGCCAGAATGTTGTCGGCCGTCGGCTTGCCCGTGATCACGCCGGAGGCACCGAGATAGATTTGCGGTCCCAGGAACACATCGAGCTGGGCGCAGTGATACAGCGGCAGCGCGTGCAGGAACTTGTCCTCCACGCTCATGCCGCCATCGATGATGCAGCTGACATACTGCCACATCACGGCTTCATGGGTCAGCATCGCGCCCTTGGGCAGTGATTCCGTGCCGCTGGTGTAGACGATCTGCGCGAGATCGCGGCTGTCGACGGAAGCGTCCAGGAAGGAGCCGTCGGCGTCGAGGAGATCGTCGAAGGTGGTGAGGCCCGCAGGCGCCGTGGCCGGATCCTCGCCGGGCAGCCAGATCATCTTCTCGACCGCGCAATCCTTGGCGCTGGCCGCGCGTCCGGGCTCGACGAAATCGGGTCCGGTCGCGAGCAGCTTGGCGCCGGAGCTCTTCAGGATGAAATTGATCTCGTCCGGATTGAGCATGAAGTTGATCGGCACCAGCACCGCGCCGATCCGCGCCACGGCGAAGCGTAGCGCGGCGAAGGCGTGCGAATTGCGCGAGAGCACGGCGAGGCGGTCGCCCTTCCTGACGCCGAGTCCCAGCAGGCCGCGGCCGAGGCGGTTGCAGATCGCATCCATCTCGGCAAAGCTCCAGCTGACATTGCCGCAGCTCACCGCGAGCTTGTTCGGCTCCCGGCCCGCCGAGCGGCGCAGGAGGTCGCCGATGGAATGCTCGCGCGCTTTCGAGATGGTGGCTGCGGTGTCGCCGGTCATGTCCTTCCCCCTGAATCTTTACCCTGCGTGAATGGTGGCATGAGCATCCGCCGGCCCACCGCATTCAAGCGTTTTGTGTTTGCGCAAACGTAGTCGGCACGATTGGCTGCGTCAAATTAGCCGGCCCGCGCGGCGCCAGCACGCAAGAATTGACACTCCGGAGCAGCAAATCTGGATTCGTGCACCAACCATAATATCAGGGGGAATACCATGTGCCGGACTATGTGCGCCGCATTTGCGGCCGCACTCGCTGCGTTTGCCATCTGCCCTTCTCATGCCCAGCAGGCGCCGCTCAAGATCGGGGTGCTCTCCGACTTCTCATCCGTCTATTCCGACATCGGCGGCATGGGGAACGTCGAGGCCACCAAAATGGCGATTGAGGATTTTGGCGGTCAGATGTTCGGCAAGCCGATCGAGATGATCAGTGCCGACGTGCTCAACAAGCCCGACGTCGCCTCCACCATCGCCCGCAAATGGTGGGAGACCGAAGGCGTCGACATGATCATCGACCTGCCGACCTCGGCCACTGCGCTCGCGGTGATGGAGCTGTCGAGGCAGTACGAGAAGATCATGATCGTGACGGATGCGGCGAGCTCCGATATCACCGGAAAATCCTGCTCGCCCTACACCGCGCATTGGACCTACGACACCTATGCCAACGCGCACACGGTCGGCAGCGCCATCGTCAAGAATGGCGGCGATACCTGGTTCTTCCTCACCGCCGATTACGTGTTCGGCCATTCGGTCGAGCGCGACACAGGTGACGTCGTGAAGGCCTCCGGCGGCAAGGTGCTAGGCAGTGTCAAGCATCCGCTCAACACGGCGGATTTCTCCTCGTTCCTGCTTCAGGCCCAGGCGTCCAAGGCCAAGATCATCGGGCTGGCGAATGGCGGCGGCGACACTATCAACGCGATCAAGCAGGCCGGCGAGTTCGGTATCGTCGCCGGCGGCCAGAACCTGGCTGCGATCGTGATGTTCATCTCCGACGTGCACAGCCTTGGCTTAAAGCTGGCGCAAGGCCTGATCATCACCGAGGCCTATTACTGGGACCTCAACGACAAGACCCGCGCCTTCGGCAAGCGCTTCCTGGAGCGCGTCAAGCGCATGCCGACCATGAATCAGGCCGCGACCTACAGTGCAACGCTACACTACCTCAAGGCCGTGCAGGCCGCCGGCACCAAGGACGCCAAGACGGTGATGGCCAAGATGCGCGCGCTGCCGGTAAGGGATGCCTTCACCGACGACGGCGTGCTGCGCGAGGACGGCCGCATGGTGCACAGCATGTACCTGTTCCAGGTGAAGAAGCCCGAGGAATCGAAGGGCCCGTGGGATTACTACAAGCTTCTCGCCGAAGTCCCGGCCGACCAGGCGTTCCGGCCGCTGAAGGATGGCGGCTGCCCGCTCGTGAAGTGAGGCTCGCGGGGACGTACAACCGGTCGATCGGCCTCAATTCGCTCGCAGCGGCGCTGAGGTCGGCCGCAGCAGCATCGCGGACCGGCCCGAGGCAGAGTCAGGTGAACTCGTCGCCGCTCGCCAGCATCGCGCTCAGCATCGCTTCGGCCTTGTGCTTCAGCGGCAGCGCGCCGCTGTCGGAGGCGAGCGCGATGGCGGCGCGCAGAGCGACAAAGATAGCGGCCTTGTTCGCCGCATCCGATGGCGGGGTCACGATGGCTTCGCCGAACAGGGCTTCGGCCTCGAGGCCCGAAAACCCCTGCTGACAGGCGGTGTTGCGGGCCTCGCGCAGCATGTTCTGCGCGGCCCTGATATCGCCGAGGCGGTGGGTGACGAGCGCAAGATAGATCGAGCTGCGCAGCACCGCCGAGGTATAGCCGACCGCCCTCGCCTCCTCACGCGCCTCGGTCAGCATGCCGCGCGCCCGCTCCAACAGCCCCTGCTCCAGATAGGCGATGCCGAGATGGCAGGCGAGCACCGGCACGAACAGCCGGATGCCGTGCTTCTGCGCCAGGACAAAACCGTCTTCGAGAATGGCGGCGGCGGCCGCCGGATCGTTCTGCCCGAGCTTCAGCCAACCGCCGCTATAGGCGGCGGCGACGCGGTCGTAGGGGCGGCCGGTCTCCTCGGCGATCGTGGCGGCTTCGCGCTGGAGCTGCTCGGCGGCGTCGAGCTGGCCCATGACGGTGTGGGTGAAGCTCTTCATCATGCAGCAGAGGAGGAGTGTGTATTTCGGGGGCGTGGCGAAAGGCGCACTCGCTTCCATCCCCAAGAGATGACTACGGGCCCGTGCGAAGGTCTGCTCTGCCTCGCGATAGCGCCCGGCAAGAAAGTACGCTTGGCCGAGATTGTATAGGGCGAGGTTGCGCCACCCCGGATTACCTGTTTCCTCGGCAAGACCAACAACTTCCTCACCGAGAGCAACAGCTTCGGTGGGCGTCCCGTAGAAGTTCTGCCCGCCGGCCATGACTGTCATGGCGGCAACCTTCCTACCGACGTCTTCGATCTCGTTGGCCCTGCGGTCGGCCTCCTTTCCCAGCTCGACCCACTCGGCAATCCGGCCGGACCAGATGAAAGCCATGCGCGCTTCCATCCGAAGATCGATGGCATTCATCTCACGCGAACGCGTTATCGGGGTTTTGTCGAGCGCACTCATCGCCGTCTGGAAATAGTCGACCGCATCAGCATATGCCGAACGCAAAAGACACTTTTGTGCGGCGCTTCTCCCGTAGCTGAACGCCTTCGGCCAGTCCTTGGCACGTACCGCATGGTAACTGAGGGAGTCGGGATCATCTCTCCACGTACCGTCGCTCTCGAAAGCCGCGAGAACGCGCGCATGTATGCTCTCGCGTACCTTTTCGACCATCGATTCATACGTAACTTGGCGGACCATTTCATGCCGAAACTCAAGCGAGTTCTCGAGGTCGCTATCGATCCGAACGAGAAGCTCAGCGCGGTCGAGCGCCGCAAGGCAATCTTGGAAGGCGCTTTCAGGCAACTCCGAGACCTTCTGCACGACCGCTTCGTTCGATCGCGGCCCCAATGCGGCAGCCACTTGCAAGACGAGGCGCTCCTGTCTCGACACGCGATCCAGCCGCGCTGCAATCACGCCTTGGATGCTCGCGGGGATACCCAGCTCTTCAATCGGCCGAACGAGAGCCAGATCGCCCCACTGACCGCGCAGCGTACCGTTATCTTTCAGGCCCCGGCAGACCTCCTCGATGAATAGCGGGACGTTTGCCGTGTGAGAAATGATCCGGTTCTTCAAGTCGCCATTTGTCGCTGATGTGCCAAGCATGTCGGTCAGCATCGCCAATCCTGAATCATCGTCCAATGGACGCATCGCAATGACCTCGGCACGACAACGCGCGATCCATTCCGGCATTCCGTTCGGTCGGCTCGTCAGGAACACGAACAGATTGGGAGTCTGGAGCGACGCAATCGCCGCAATAACGTTGTCGCTGGCTCGATCGACCCAGTGTAAGTCCTCTATGAGCAGAATGGCGCTCTTTCCACGGACCACGCTTTCCACGATCGCGCAACTTGCCTCGGAAATCGCGCGACCACGCGCGTAAGGCTCCAATTCGCTCCAGCGCGGATCGGAAATGGGCAAATCCAGCACTGCATCGATTGCAAGCCGATGCACCGCCGACAAATCCTCTCGAGGATCTCCACGGCGATCGCAGTCCTTTGCGACGGCCTCGAGAATAGAAAGCACCAGACGCTTCAAGGTGCTGAATGGCGCCCCCTGAAGGTTAGGGCTGCATTCGGCGTCGACCAGCAGCCAACCATCGGTCCGAAGATCCTGCACAAACTCGTGTGCAAGCCGCGATTTTCCAATGCCGGCGTCGCCCATCAGCAGAACGGTCTGCCGACTCGTCGGAACCCTTTCCGCGGCACGCCAGAGCAGCGCCCGCTCCATCGTCCGATCAACGAACCGGGAAACGCTACGCGCACGCCGCACCCGCCAACTCGAAAGATCGCTCGCTCCAACAATGCGATACACAGGCAGGGCTTCGCTGAAGCCACGCAGGCTCTTGCGACCAAGAAAATCAAAGCGGACGTGCCCGTCTGCTAGCTTCTGGCAGGCTTCCGACACATAGATCTGGTTTGCCTCAGCCGCCGACTCCAGCCGCGCGGCCAAATGCTGGGCTGCGCCACCGATCTCATAAACCTTGGAAAACTCGCTGGAGACCATGTAGGCCACCACATGGCCCGAGTGGAGGCCGACGCGGACCTGAAGTCCGGGATCGCCAAGGCTGCCTACACGCCGGACCAGCTCGATGGCCGCGTGGCAGGCCAAGGGTGCATGGTTGTCGTCGGCGATCGGGGCGCCAAAGACCGCCGCCAGCCCGTCCCCCAACTCCTTGCTGACAATTCCGCCAAACTGACGTACCGCGGCCCTCATCGCTGCCAGCGCCGGCTCAAGGCGCGAGACGGCCTCCTCCGGCTCCAATTCGGCAACAAGACCCGTGGAATCCACGACATCAGCTCGCAGGATCGTCACAAAACGACGTTCGCTATCGGGATCGACCTGCTTGCGCACTGCGGCCCCGCATTTGGAGCACCAGCTATCGTCCGGATCGATCGCCGACTGACATGCGAAGCAATGCATCCCTGCGCCTCAAGGGTCGCGGTCCTTCTGTCGACCAGAATCCACCGGCAACTTTCGACAACAATACCTATCAAGAACCGCTTAGCAATCGCGCTCGCTCCTCAGTCAGCCGGCACGGTGCGGTTGGCGATCTGGACGAAGCACAGTCCTGAGTGGTAGCGTAAACAATCCCAGCAAAGATGGGGCACATTTTCGACGGCGTGAGGTCGGCCAGACTGATCAGCGTTGCCGGAGTTGTATGTATATTCGCAAAGCCAAGGAAATATTGAGGGAAAGGCGATGGGCTCGAGAACTTACACCGGGGCTTCATTCAAGGATTTGATGAACGACAATTATTTCCCGCTGGAAAACATGCAGCGGAGCGTGGACATTCTGAAGGCGTCGCCGGATATTCATCTGCCGACCCTCGAGTATGGCCAATACCACCTGATCCTGACGCCGGCCGACAGATGGCCGGATGGGAGTGCTGCGTATTGGCACAAGGAGAAGGGTTGGGCTCGCGTCGATCTCAGCACCCAGCCGAACTGCACGCCGCTCTCCAACGACGAGCCCGGCGTCATTCCGCTGACTCGCTGCGATCTGCTCGATGCCAGCGTCCGCAAATGCTTCAACTCCGAGCCGCCGATCCCGATGAAGACGAACATCATCACGCATGCAGCCGGCGATGCGTTTGCGCACCGACACGAGATCCGGCTCAAGTGGGAATATGCCAACGGCGAGGACAAGGCGCCAACCCTGCTCTATCTGACGATGGTCTGCCCGTACAGGGACTGATCTTTCGCCGTCTTCGGCTTTGATCAAGGGTCACAGCAATCGCATCTCGCACGCTCCGGCCCCACGGAGTAAAGACGCCGCCGTCAGCTCCGTGTCGGTCAAGCGCTGTCGCCACAACTGCATCGTTGAATGGTGAGCTCGCTGCTCTTGATCGGTGCTGTCGACGTGCGGCCCTTGATCTTGGGGCCCTCGAAGACGTGGGTCGGCTGGAACGCCGCGCAATTTTGCGGAGTTCGTCGAGGGCGGAAAGACGATCAAGTTTCAGCCTGATAGCTTGGTGTGCGGGGAAGCACCCCCGAAGCTGGTCGGGACCGAAAGGCAATCAGGGACTTTTGAGAGCGGCCGAATCTGAAGATGGAAATGGCCCGCTTCGCGCGCGCCATTTCCGTATCGGGGCGGCGCAAATACCAATACCGGCATTCGCTTCAAGTTGCGATCAGATCGAGGCACCTCCCGCGTCACGAACGCAGTGAACCTCCTTCAAGCCATTGATCTTTCGCAATCGCTCCCGGATCGAACGAAAACGTCAGATCGCGCGACAGAGGTGCATGGTTAGATCTGATGATCCCAATGATTTGCCTGAAGAGGATGATCCTCTGGACCGCACGGTGCGCCTGCCGCCCAACGACTGCTCTCTGGCCAGGACGGTGCAGCAGGGCCGCGACATGATGTTCGCGCAGCTCGCTGGCGTCGACATGACCGAAGCGAACTTTTACTGGGCGATGTTTCACGATGCGATGCTCGAAGGCGCCATTTTGGCGCGTTGCGATCTGCGCGGCGCGACCTTCAATGACGCCAATCTGCGCCGAGCCGACCTTCGCGGTGCCAATTGTGGGCTCGACAATCTGGGCGGTTCGACCGATTTCATTGGAGCTGACCTGTCAGGTGCCGACTTGCGTCAGGCCAATATCGGCGGTGCGGATTTCACCAACGCGAAGTTGGTCGGCGCCGATCTTTCCGGTGCCAATGCCGTCAGCGAGTTGCCTAACTGGCGTCTCACATGGTTCGGGGGCGCCGATTTGACGGGTGCACGTCTTGCCGGGGCAAGGCTGAGCGGCGCGACATACGATGATCGCACTGTCTTTCCCCGCGGGTTCAATCCGAACGAGGCCGGAATGATTCTATTCATCGGCCGATAGATGAATGTGGTGGATGTAACCGCCTTCGGGAATTGCGGGAGCTGCACATTCGATTGAGCGACCAGAAGTCCGCACCGCTGCAACGTCTCGCCGAGCCGAGCCTGCCGAACGGCCCTGCAATAATCTCCGCCCAAACAAAAAATGGCCCGCATCAAGCGGGCCATTTTCGCATCGGATCCGGTGAAATCCGAATTTGGTTGCGGGGATAGGATTTGAACCTATGACCTTCAGGTTATGAGAACAATTAGGCTCGTTTCCTGGCGATGCCTCTGGTTGCCTCACGTGTCATAACCCATTGTTTATGCACTATTTATTTGACTTTTCGATTTCGGCGGTGTCCTGTCATTTCCGCTACGGTGGCGACACGGTGGCGACACGAAGAACAAACCGACACCGTTTTTCCGCCCTGGTATGCCAATCAAGCTTTCCAAACGCACTGTTGACGCCATCGCTGCTGGTCCCCTCCCCGCAATCGGCTACGACACCGAACTGAAGGGGTTCGGCGTGCGGATCGGCGCGAGCGGCTCGCTGGGCTGGTTCATCGAGTATAGGCCGGGCGCTGGTGGTCGGCGCGTCGCCAAGAAGCGGTACTACTTTGGCTCGCGTGAATTCACGCCTGAGCAAGCTCGCCAGACGGCCAAAGAGCTGCTTGCCGCAGTGGCCCTCGGCGGCGACCCGATGAAGGAGCGCCACCGCGAGCGCCAGTCGCTGACATTCAGCGAATTTGCTGAGCGCTACCTCTCCGAGGAAGCTGAGGCAAAATTGAAACCCGGCACGATTGCCAATTACAAAATCGCGGTCAGAAAACATGCAAACCCGGAGCTTGGCCGAATCAAGCTCGACAAGATTTCTAATGCCGATCTCGCCCGGCTACACACCAAGATTGGCAAGACCAGCACCGTGACCGCCAACCGGACGATGGAATGCATTTCGTCAATCTTTCGCTACGCCGCCACCTGCAACATCGTTCCAGTCGGTCACAATCCAACCAAAGGAATTCGGGCGTTCCGTGAAACTCGACGTGAGCGTTTTCTCAGCTCGGAGGAACTGGCCCGCCTTGGCGAATCAATCCGGGAGGCAGAGACCGTTGGCACGCCGTATGAAATCGACGAGTCAAAGCCGTCTGCGAAGCACGCCCCCAAACCTGAAAACCGCCGCATCAAGATCGATGCTTACACGGCGGCCGCGTTTCGGCTGCTCATTCTAACGGGTGCTCGTCTTCGCGAAATTTTGCATCTCAAATGGGATTACGTGGACTTTCAACGTGGCCTGCTTCTGCTACCCGACAGCAAGACGGGGCGGAAAGCGATAGTGCTCAATGCTCCGGCCCTTGCCCTACTGCAGAGGATCGAACGAGCGGGCCAATATGTCATTGCGTCAGGGGATCCTGATCGGCCGAAAGCTGATCTTAACCGCCCCTGGCGCACAATTTCCAAGCGGGCTCGTTTAGCGGGCGTCCGGATACATGATCTCCGACACACGCACGCCAGTGTCGGCGCAGCCGCTGGCCTAAGCTTACCTATCATCGGCAAGCTGCTCGGGCATACCCAAGCAAGCACAACACAAAGATATGCGCATCTAGCATCCGATCCGTTGAAGGAGGCATCGGACAAGATTGGATTGTCCATATCGTCGCAAATGGGCGAAGCAGCGCAACGCTAGATCCAATGACAAAAAGAAAAACTAGAGACGCCCGAATAGTTGCTACCGGCATCGGAGCCCACCCGGATGCCGATTACAGATATCTGAGCGATGCGGACTGGCTCAACATTCAACAAAGGTTTGGGAGGGGGATCAAGATACCGGCCAATCTCCGGGAGCAACTCTCCGGGCTCACAGCGATATACTCCGATATGCTTCAAACACCGCGTCTTGGTCGCTCGCTAACTGGAACAGTAGCGGAAATCGAACTCTGGTGTAAGCGAACGGAATCGCTCAAAAGGGCAATCTGGACAGCATCAGCGGCCGAGCCCAAGAACGCGCCACGAGACCTAAGCGACATTATAGAGCGCTATTTCCGTCGCCCTCGCTCACCGATGGAGGCGACGCTCCCACTTGCTCACCTTGCTCAATTTCTCACCGGGGCACAGGCTCTTGCTCGATACATCGTCCAAACTCTGGAAAGGACTGATAGTGATAATAAGACTGCCGAGAGCTGGTTAGTTTGGGCAGCCCTTGTTATTTCCTTTTGCAGAGACCACAAAATTCCGATTGTGAGCGAGTCCCGCGGATCGCTTCATCCAGGATTCTTTTATCTGCTTAAGAGTCTACAAGCTACGCTGCCGAGCAAAGCGCAAAGCTCATTGAGCGGCGGTGAAGCCAAACTGCTTAAACCATCTTCGCCAGTGAAGGCTGGCCCGTCCCTTCGAAAGTCGGCGCTCCGAGCAGCGGCGCTGGCCGACCGAGACTCCGCGGAGGCACTCTTTAGCCGTTTGATGTGGTGGGGGCTCGGTCTGGTCCGCCTGAAGCAAACCGTCCCCTTCGAAAGCAAGGCATCCATAACCAGGATGCTTAAGCGCCTCCTGGCAGATTACTGACCGTTCGCCTAACGAGCCGACGAGAACGCCATAACGCGAAAATAAGGATATAACGCTCCCGTCGCTCGCGGCGGGCGCTCTTAGGATGCCTCCTGTTTCCCGGCCTTACATCGAGAGGCCAACAGCAAGAGGCGAAGATGAGAAACGAAAACTATCTCAACCCGAAAGAGGCGGCAGCTTACCTGAAAAGCTCCACGTCAACGTTAGCCAAACGACGTCTTAGCGGAAGTGGCCCTCGCTTCACGCGCATCGGCCGAGCGATACGCTATCGCAAATCCGACCTCGACGATTTCATGGGCGCCCATACAGCCAGCTCCACGTCAGAGCTCGGAAAGGAGCAGCGCCAGTGAAGAAGTCCAAGCATCGTCCTACAAAGAAAACTCGCGCACTCCAATACGCTCGAAAAGGGTTCGCGGTAGTTCCAATGCATACGGTCAAAGACGCCGTATGTTCGTGCCCTAAGGGCATCACGTGCCCGGCCCCCGGCAAGCACCCATGGAATTCGAACGGCGTCAAAGGAGCTTCGACGAACCGAAAGCAGATCCGTGAATGGTGGACGGCCCACCCAGAGGCGAACATCGGAATTGCTTGCGGACGCAAATCCAACATTCTCGCGCTCGACATAGACCCACGTAATGGCGGGAACGAGACGTTGCGTCAATGGGCAGAGAAGCTTGGGAATTTGAACTCGATCGTTGTGTCGAATACGGGGGGCGGAGGCACTCATCTTGTCTTCACGCTTCCCCAGTTCAAGGTTCGGAAGGACAGCAGCGGAAAAGTATTTGGGCCTGGTATCGACGTAGCATCGGATGGAGCCATCATTATCGTTCCGCCCAGCATTCATGCTTCGGGCAAGATGTACAAATGGCAAAAGGGAGCGTCGCTCTACAAAAATACGCCAGCTCGGCTACCAAAAACTTGGCGCAATCACATCAGGACCCAACAGAAGATCGATAAGCCGAAAGGCGCAGCGACCGAGGTCATTCTCAACGGAGCAAGAAACAACACACTCACGAGTATTGCCGGTAAACTTCAGAACACCGGCATTGGACAACAGACTTTGCTCGCGGCTTTGATGCAAGAAAACCAGCGCTGCCTTGAGCCCCTCGGTAAGGAGGAAGTTGAACGAATAGCCCAAAGCGTCAGCAGAATGACCTCACATTTAAGCGCCGGAACACAAGGCGATCTTGCCGAACGTGTGATGAAACTCGTACTCGACCGCGATTTCGGCGGCGGGAGTCATCTCATCTTCTGCACGGACGGTCGGTTCTGGATGTACAACGGGAAACACTGGGAGCCAACACAGGAGAGTTGGCTTCGCGGCCGGACGTTGGCCGCCATCCAGAGCATGACTGACCGCGGGGCCACCGCGACTTCCGCGATCATCGGGCAGGTTGCAACCCTTCTGAAGGCCAGCCGGTCCGTCAATGGTGATCCTTTGCGGTTTATTGGAATGCCGCTGCCGGTCATCAATTGCGCGAACGGCGAGCTGTGGATCAATGCCGATGGATCTGTTGAACTTCGGCCGCACGCGGCACAGTCATATCTTCGGCATTGCCTGGCTGTGGCTTACGATCCCACTGCCAAGTGCCCCCGTTACGATAAAGCAGTCGAGGAGATATTCAGTAGAGCAACTCCAACAGCCGAAGGTTTGCGCCGCCACTGGGATGAGTTCTTCGGCTACATGATCCAGCAGCGGCGCGAGATTCCAACGGTCGCAATCCTCAAAGGCGGCGGTGACAACGGGAAAACGGTTCTGATGCAGACCGTACTGAGGCTGTTAGGTGACGACCTGGTATCCGCCCAGCGTATCGAGAGTCTAGAAAATCAATTCGCAGTCGGAAATCTCCTTGGTAAACTGCTGTTGCTGGACGACGACGTGAAAGCTGGGATTCGCTTGCCCGACGGACAACTAAAGAAGATCAGTGAGGCTAAGACCGTAACTGGCGAACACAAGCATGGGCCCCAGTTTAACTTCACGATCAGATCGCTGCCGGTGCTCCTCTGCAACAACGTGCCGTCCTTGGCCGATGTATCATACGGGATGAGGCGAAGGTTGATGGTGATCCCTTTTGATCGGACCTTCACCGAGGAGGAGAAGGATGAGGAACTCTTCAAGGCTATTTGGAGAGACGAAATGTCCGGCGTACTCAACCGAGCAATTCAGGGATTTCAACGAGTGTTTGCAAGAGGGATGCGCTTCAAAACACCGAAGGCAGTAGCCGCCGCCAAGAATGCTTGGCTTGCGGAGGCAAACCCCCTGCCTGCGTTCTTGGACGAGCGCTGTGTCCGCGATTCTTCGGCGAGCTACCTTCTCGCCGAGTTCTACAGAGCATACACCGTTTGGGCTGGAGAAAAAGGTTACACCCGTATCCAGCAAGCCGGATCTGTCGCTCGGAATTTGAATCTACTCGGATTCGAGACCAAGAAGCGGAATCGCGGTCAGACCATTCTGGGGCTCAAGGCGATCTAGTGGCAGGCGGTCATGGACATGACCGTGGCCCAATCGGGCAGGTGCAAGCCTGACGCATAGACCCAGAGGGCAGATTGCCCTCTGGGCCATAACACAACATTATTCGTCGAAAGGTGACGAGAGTGACGGCTTTCTCTTCTTTAAGATTAGAAGAATCAACTTCTAATCTTCTGATTCTCAAGGTCTCGTCACTCTCGTCACTGTCGAAGGTGAAGCCGTGTACGGGCCACGGCACAACCAGGCCGCGGACTTGACCACACCAATGGCCATTCTTTGGGTAAAATCATGAACTGCGTCTATCACTGCACAGTACACGCCAATTGCGACCAACATATTGTTCTTTGACCGCTCAGGGCCCACCAAGGATGTTTGGTACTACGAGCATCCGATCCCGGAAGGGCGCAAGAACTATACGAAGACGCTTCCGCTCCAGTTTGAAGAGTTCAAGCCCCGCTTCGAGTGGTGGACCCAGCCCACGGAGAACGAACGCGCGTGTAAGGTGGGCAAGTGTTGCGTAGTAGCTGATCGCGTCCTGAAAGAAATCGATGCAGGGCATATGGATATTGTCGGTCGAGGGGATGTAGCAGGCCCGGCTGCCGCCATGGACCATATTCGCGGCCGTCATTGCGAAAAACGCATCGGCTTGCGCTATGCGCTCCACGGAATCCTCCGGCTACCGTTTGGCAGGAGAAGCCAGATCGCGAAAGCGATCAGCAGGCTGCCGATCACGCAATGAAATAGAGCCAGCCCACTTATGACGACCAAGCGAACGAAATTCGCGATGCGGGTGATGCTGTTCATGGACGCCCCCTCAACAAGTTAAGTCAGGCTAGCGGACACCGCCGGCTATCGAAATCGATCTGTTTGGGAATGTTGTGCAATATCGCGTAATTCTCTCAGGCAGTATCACCTCCTGAAGCTAAGAGGCAGAGAATTACGACTTGACCCAACTAGCCCTGGAGTTCGCCGATAAGGTTGAGCATCTTGATCAAGGTCTGTTTGGAATCGCCGAGCTTCTTAGCGAGAATCAAGTCACTCCTGCCGGACATCCGCAAGACCGCTTCCAGAACCTCATCGGAGATACGTACAAGATCAACCAGGTGTCGACCCGTTGGCCCATTCTTGGCCGAGAACCAGTTCTTCACAGCGCGCTCGTTGGCCTTTGTCAGGGCGACGACCGACTTGATCGCTGCGTGGGTCTCGCCAAACTCCTTGTGAAGAGCCTCTGCAATCTCACGTGCAAACTCGGCGCTTCCGAGGTCTGTCGCTCCATCAGGATGAGAATTTCCTGAAACGGACTGAATCTTTCGGTCCTTTTTCGGAAGCGACATTCCAGCTCTCCCTTGGGTACGCTGAACTATCCGCGAGGCTCGACCCGAATTCAGGTTGATCGATGACCGAGTAGCTCCCGTGCGACGCGCGAGACAAGCAATTGCCGAAGAGCCGCCGAAAGGCCCAGCACGGGCGGCGCAATATGTGCGCATGTCCACCGACCATCAGAAGTATTCGACGGAGAACCAGAAGGACGCGATCGCTGCCTACGCTGCCCGGCACAGCCTCACGATTGTCCGTACCTATGCCGACGAGGGACGCAGCGGACTGCGCATCGAGGGCCGCGACGCGCTGAAGCAACTGATCGACGATGTTCGAAACCGCCGGACCGATTTCGGCGTCGTGCTGGTCTATGATGTGAGCCGCTGGGGCCGGTTTCCGGACGCCGATGAGAGCGCCTACTACGAATACACCTGCAAGGAAGCAGGCATCCGGGTCCAGTATTGCGCTGAGCAGTTCGAGAACGACGGAAGCCTGTCATCCACCATAATAAAGAGTATGAAGCGGGCGATGGCCGGCGAGTATAGCCGGGAACTATCCGCAAAGGTCTTTGCCGGGCAGTGCCGTTTGATCGGTCTCGGTTTCCGGCAGGGCGGCACCCCCGGATATGGTCTCAGGCGGCAACTGATCGACGAACATCGGACGCCCAAGGCCGATCTTGGCCGCGGCGAGTACAAGAGCCTGCAAACCGACCGGGTCATACTAAAGCCCGGACCGCCGCAGGAGGTCGAACTGGTGCGGCGCATCTACAGGTGCTTCGTTCTTCAGCTAAAGTCGGAGGCCGAGATTGCCGCCATGCTCAATCTCGAGGGAATTCCAAACGAATTTGGCCGCCCCTGGACCCGCGGGACAATCCACCAGATCCTCACCAACGAAAAGTATGTCGGCAACAACGTCTACAATCGCGTTTCTTTCAAACTGAAGCAGACGCGTGTGATCAATCCGCCGGATATGTGGATACGCGCCGATCACGCGTTCGATGCCGTGATCGACAGTGACTTCTTCCTCGCCGCCAGACGCATCATCGAGGAACGCAGCAAAAGGCTGACAGACGCTGAAATGCTTGAGCGGCTAACAACCCTTCTGAAGCAGAAGGGGCATCTTTCCGGTCTTGTTATCGACGAGATGGATGAGATGCCCTCAAGCTCCGTGTACCGAACGCGGTTTGGCAGCCTTATCCGGGCTTACCAACTCGTCGGATACGATCCGGGGCGCGACTACCAATATATCGAAACCAACCGCGCCCTCCGGACGATGTTTCCGGAAGTTCTTGATAAAGCGATGGCTGGGATACGCGAAGCTGGGGGAACGGTCGAGTTCGATGAGCTAACGGACATTCTGACGATCAACGGCGAGTTTACGGCCTCGATCGTCATTGCCCGATGCCTGCACACTCCGGCCGGTTTTCTGCGCTGGAAGCTCAGGCTCGATACCGGCCTGCGCCCGGACATCACGATCGCGATCCGCATGGATGCAGAGAACAAGGAGATTCTCGACTATTACCTCCTGCCCAGCATCGATATGTCAGCCGACCGGCTGAGGCTCGCGGAAGAGAATGGTATCTACCTGGATGCCTATCGCTTCGACGATCTCGACGCATTCTTTGGACTTAGCGCGCGCAACGAACTGGGAGTTGCCGCATGAACGACGAAACAACCCCGGAAATCGTTAAAGTCCCTGTCGCGGACATCAGGGTCATCAATCCCCGGTCGCGCAACAAGCGCACCTTTAGCGAGCTTGTGACCAGCATCGCCCATCTTGGCCTTAAAAAGCCAATCACGGTTAGCCGCCGCAATGGTCACGGATTTGACCTCGTCTGCGGCCAAGGTCGACTGGAAGCCTTCATAGCGCTTGGTCAAACGGAAATACCGGCGATTGTCATCGAAGCCTCCGAAGAGGATTGCTTCGTGATGAGCCTCGTTGAAAACCTGGCGCGGCGGCATCATTCTCCCCTGGAGCTGGTCTCCGAGATCGGCAGCCTCAAGAAGCGAGGCTATTCGATTGGTCAGATTGCGGCCAAGATCGACTTCAGCACCGAGTATGTCTATGCAATCTGCTCGCTCCTGGAGAACGGTGAGCAACGGCTATTGGCCGCGGTAGAGAGGGGGATCATTCCCCACACCATTGCCATGGAGATTGCCAAGGCCAAGGATGGTGACGTCCAAAGGGCGCTTGCGGAAGCCTATGAAGCCAACGCAATCCCTGGCAATCAGCTCCTGACCATCCGGAAGATTATCGAGCAACGTAACCTCCTTGGTAAGGCGAAGCCCTCGTCAGGGCCACGGCAGCAGGCGAAGCGCGTAACGTCGGGCGCCCTTGTGCGCGCCTACAGGAAAGAAGCTGATCGGCAGAAACTACTCGTGAAGAAGGCTGGCCTCGCCCAAAGCCGCCTGCTCTTCACTGTTAACGCCCTGCGAATGTTGATGGCAGAGGCCCCGTTCGCCAAACTGTTACAGGCGGAGGAGTTGCATACGCTTCCAAGGCCCATTGCTGAGCGGCTCCACGGGGCGGGAGGACAGCCATGAGCATGGCCGATGTCCGGATAGCCTTTGAGCAAAACATCATTGTCGTTCCCTTTGAGTCGATCCTGCCACTCAAGCAGATATCCGACGAGACGAAGAGGCTTGTCCGGTACAAGCGCGTGGCCCAGTCGATTGCCGAAGTCGGATTGATCGAACCCCTGGTCCTGTCGAAGCACCCTGACGAGAACGGAAAATATCTCCTGCTCGACGGCCATTGGCGCCGCGCGGCTCTGCTGGATCGCGGCGAAACCTCTACACGCTGCATTCTGGCGCATGACGATGAGACCTTCACCTATAACAAGCGCATCAATCACCTCGCGACGATCCAGGAATACTTCATGATCGTGCGGGCACTTGCGCGGGGTGTTTCGGAAGAGAAACTGGCGAAAGCGCTCGACGTCAATATTGGCCACATCAAGCGGCGGCGGGCCATGCTGGACGGCATAAGCCCGGAGGTCATCGAGATGCTGAAGGACAAAATGGTCAGCACGGTGACGTTCGACGTAATGCGCAAGATGGGTTCGATACGCCAGGTCGAAGTCGCAGAGCTGATGTTGTCGGCCTCAAACTTCACTGTTGGCTATGCGCGGGCGCTTCTCGCGGCGACAAAGCAGGCGGATCTGGCGAAGCCTGAACGGGCGAAGCGGATCGACGGCATGACGCCGGAGCAGCTGGCGCGCATGGAACGCGAAATGAGCACGCTTCAGCAGGACTTCAAGGCCGTCGAAGCGTCCTATGGCGAAGATGTTCTCCATCTGGTGATTGCCTCCGGCTACATATCGAAGCTCATCGCCAACCGGAAAGTCGAGCGCTATCTCGATCAAAATCATCCGGAGATACTCGAGGAATTCAAGGCGATCGTTTCAGTTACATCCCTCGATCATCCCGTGCCCGAGTCCACCGCGCGGTGACCGCGATGGCCCGCTCATCGTCTCCTGCAATCGGCATAGCCCCTCGGTGCTTTGGACATCAATGACTGGGATTTGATTCGTCCAGCTCCTCTCATGCTCGCGAATTGTCGCTGTCCCATCGGCACAAACACACCTTCATTGACGCACCCGACAGCCGTGGCAGTGTCGAGGTGAGGGCAGAGAAAGCCTGCCTTCAGCGTGTGAGAACCTCTTAGTGAGCGCAATGATCTTGCGTCATGAGCGACTTATCACTCCCGCGCCCGCCAGTGGAAGGTTCTCTTTGGTATCTTTCCGAGCTTTCCGGTGCGAGATTGTGCGAAGCGTTGTGTTTGGTGTCTTTCTCTCATCCTGCCTTGCCGGTGCATAACGCAATGGCAGCCGATCCTCGAGCCCCTGCACAGAGCCCTCCTCCGAAGGAGCCTCTCTTCTTCTACTTCCCCTCGGACATTATGACGGCTACTAATTGAACGAAACTTCCCGGGGGCTCGAATGCCCCCAGGAACTCCAACTAATTCGCTGAGGCGAGCCGTATTGTTGCGCGTGTACCGGCCTCGGCTGAGGTGGACTTCGGTGCGCCAACCGGCTTCGCTGTCGTGCCAAAGGCTTGAACGGCGGAGCCGGCCTTATCGAGGTCGTTATAGAGGGTGTCCAGCGTCTTCACGGCGGTCTGGAAGCTTTCCCAGGTCAGAGCCGGGTTCGAGAGCTTGTCGTTCTCGTCGACGATCTGGTCGAGCAACTTGTCGATGCTCTGGACCGTGGCTTCAAGGGTGAAAAGATTGTCGCTGCGTCAGATACGCCTGGTAAGCATTGTCTAGATCAAATCCGTTCGCCGCGACAAAGTACGAGCCCTGATAGGTCGGTATCTTTCTCAGCGGTTGGTCCCGAATGAATATGAGTTTTTCGTTCGCGCACTCGTCCCAGGCGTTAAACGCAGCCTGTTCCTTGACGAGGAATTTGGGATACTAGCGCTTCAGATACTTCACCGCTGTTGCAAGCGGCTTGTGTGCCTTGCGTGCGGCGTCGCTGATCTGTTCAACGGCTATCAAGCCCCTGACGTCCGCCGCGAGCGTATCCACGTAAGCACAGCGACGCGACGCCGCGGCAGCAGTTCCTGCTCGACACCCGGGAAAGGATCGACGAGCAGCCTCCCGCCAGCTTCTCCATCTGCTTTGGGGATGGCATTCGCCAGCTTGCGGGTCGCTCATTCGTCACGGTCAGGCCAGATTGACAAAAGAACATATAGAGAACATTATTGAGTGGTCAGGTCAAGCAGTTGGAGTTAGGCCGTGGCGGAAGTCACCTATTTTGTCGCGCTGCCGTTCGTCGCCGCCGATGACGGCATTGCCGCTGGGGAGCCCACGGAATGCTTCAATCCAAACGCCGCTGTAATGCGCGCTGAGGCGTTGTCTCGTAAACAAGGCCACGTCGGCGCAGTGGCCTTTAGCCGCACCGGTGACCCTGCCACCGGCGATTTCAGCGATGCCAAGGTGATCAGGAAATTCGGCCACGTCCCCGATGATTTGAGTGCGCTATGACCCTTCAATTCATCTGCGCTGAGATTGAAAAGCTGCACCTGCAAATTCCTAGGCAACAGAACGACGTCTCCGCGCTTCAACGTTCCGGCATTGGTGCTGCGTCGGCGGAACTGTTGCTGGCGCAGATGCAAGCTTCTGTGGATGCGCTGTGCATAAAGCGAGACAATTTGGTTAGCGAACGGCGCATCGTGCCACTCTGCACGAACAACAGCAATTTGATTCACTGAAGTAACAATTGATCGAGGGGAGCCGTCGTGGCGAACGAGGAAACCGGGTTCGGTACCATCAAATGCCCGGGGTGTGGCGAAGCGATTCCGATCAGCGAAGCCATTCATCATCAAATCGCCGAACGAACACGCCAGGAGTTTAAGGCCGAAACGTTAGAAGCAAAACGGCTGCTCGCCGCGAGAGAACGTGAACTGGATGAAAAGGTCGCCGCTTTCGATCAGACGATTTCCGACCGGCTCGCTGCGGAACGAGCCAGTCTATCGAAAGAGATCGAAGCACAATTGAGGTCCGGACTTTCGACTGAGATTGCAGACCTTAAGAGGCAAGCAGATGAACGGAGTGAGCGGCTGGCGAAAGCACAAGCTGTCGAACTTGAACTCCGAACCGAGAAGCGAAACCTAGAGGAGCGGGAAAAGGCCCGCGATCTCGAAATGGCAAGAAAGCTTGATGAAGAACGGATTTGGCTTCAGCAAGAAATTTCCACGCGGCTCGCAGAGGAACATGCGCGGCAGGTGGCTGAGAAAGATAAGCGCCTTTCAGATGCAATGAAGGCCAACGATGAGCTTCGGCGCAAGTTGCAGCAAGGTTCGCAACAGCTTCAGGGAGAGGTACTCGAACTAGCTCTGGAGGACTTGATCTCCCAAACGTTCCCATCGGATCTGGTTCAGCCGGTACCAAAGGGCATCAACGGTGCGGACATAATACAGCGTGTTCAGAATCCGAACGGCGACCTTGCTGGCTCTATCATTTGGGAATCAAAACGGACGAAAGCCTGGAGTGACGGCTGGATACAAAAGATCAAGGACGACCAGCGGCAGGCCAAAGCCGACATAGCTATACTGGTAAGCGACCCGCTTCCAAAGGACTGTAGTCACTTCAAACAAATAAGTGGAATTTGGGTAACCCATCCAAGGTGCGCGATTCACTTAGCGAGTGCACTGCGGCTGCTTCTAATCGAGGTCGCTTCGGCGAAGCGCGCCGCAGTGGGAAAAAACCAAAAGATGGAGATCCTTTACGCCTACCTGTCGGGCATTGAATTTCGCCAAAGAGTTGAGGCCATCGTCGAAGCGTTCGTCAGCATGCAAGAGGATTTGCAAGAAGAGCGCCGATCAACCGAGCGCCGCTGGGCCAAACGCGAAAAGACAATTCAAAGGGTTATTTCCAATACGTCTGGCATGTATGGTGATCTTCAAGGATTGGTCGGGTCGTCACTAGCAACCATCCCAGCCCTCACTTCCGGCGATTAACAGCCCATCGTGCAAGCTCAGGTGTGCCAAGCGAACGCGCCCTCGGCAAATTGGGCGATCCTCAACCCGTGCGGCCAAGACGGCTGCTGCATGGCAGATTGGCCCCGGAGCAAAGAGCTTCAAGTTTTCTCCAATTATCTCCGGGTTTCTCTCTTTTTCGCTCATTTTCTCTAGGAATCGGCCAGACCGACCCGTATAGTTCCCGAATGGCCGACGAAATCCTAACAATCCGTGAGGTTGCCGAGCTTCTCAAGATCAACGAGAAGACTGCATACAAGCTGGCCTCGGCAGGCAAGATTCCCGGATTCAAAGTCGGCGGGTCGTGGCGTTTTGAGCGCCAGGAAATTGCAAGATGGATCAAACAGAAGGTTGAGGAGCAGCAAGGGGGCAACGGCGAGTGATAACCGAGTACGACGTCAAGCTACTTGCTCATGAGCTGGGCAGACGGCATTCAGTCGCATGTGCCGAGAAGCTGGCTGGCGCTCTGACGGATGCACAGGTTGACCTCAATCCCCATCGGAGCGGTCGGCGCTGGATGTTCAGGCAAGGAGAAGTTGACGGCTGGGTGCGTTCGGGCGGTGCAGCAGACAAATCTGACTCTCCGACTTCTAAACGGGATGGAGAGTGAGTATGCCGACATCAATCCAGAACAGAATAAAGCAGTCGCTCGGACAAGCGGAAAACCTATATCATCGATTGGTCCTACTGGTCGGAAAGAGTGGATCCGGCAAAACCGCTGCTCTGCGCATAGTTGCAGGCGAACTCGGCACTGACGTTATCAACGTCAATTTGGCGCTTTCCGCCAAGCTGATCGAGTTGACGGAGCGCCAACGGACCCTGCACCTTTCGACCCTATTCGGCGGCGTTATCGAAGAGGCTGGGACAGTCGCGTTGCTCGACAACATTGAAATCTTGTTCGACCACGGCTTGCACCAAGATCCGCTCCGTCTCCTTCAAAGTGTGTCCAGAAATCGCTGCGTCGTTGCAAGCTGGAATGGTGCTGTCACCGGCAGCAAGCTGACCTACGCCGAAAGCGGACACCCGGAATATCGAAGCTACGACGCTGCGGATGCATTGATCGTGAACATGAATGAATCGTCCGGGCTTGATGCCCAAGAAAGGCAGCGGGCATGAAATACGGCGATCTTATTCATTTCGACCCCATCGAATCTGTTGTTCAACTGCGCGACGCGAACAAGCACGACGCAGCCCGCCAGCTTGTGAACACCTACGTCATCTCAGATGAGATGGCGGATCGACTGGTCCATCTCGTCATTCCACAGTTGCAGTTCGACGAGCCTGCCGACAACAAGGGACTTTTGGTCGTTGGTAACTACGGCACCGGCAAATCGCACCTGATGTCGGTCGTGTCGAGCCTCGCTGCGGATGCAAGCCTGAACGATGCCTTGCACAGGGATGACGTGCGGCAGGCCGCAGGCCGCATCGCCGGGCGCTTCAAGGTGATCCGAACTGAAATCGGTGCAACCACGATGTCTCTGCGCGACATCCTGATCGCCGAACTGGAGGAGAACTTCGACAAGCTTGGCGTGGATTACGTCTTTCCGGAGTCGGATACGATTTCTAGCCACAAGCGCGCCTTCGAGGACATGATGGCGAAGTTCGGTCAGGTGTACCCCGACCATGGACTCCTGCTCGTCGTGGACGAACTGCTTGATTATCTGCGCACACGCAAAGACCAGGAACTAATCCTCGACCTGAATTTCCTGCGCGAAATCGGTGAAAGCGCCAAGGACTTGCGCTTCCGTTTCATCGCTGGTGTTCAGGAAGCAATTTTCGACAGTCATCGTTTCAACTTCGTGGCCGACAGCATACGGCGCGTGAAGGACCGCTTCGAGCAAGTGCTCATCGCCCGCAACGACGTCAAGTTCGTCGTGGCCGAGCGCCTGCTCAAGAAGACGGCCGAACAGCAGGCGCGTATCCGCGAGCATCTTGTTCCCTTCGCCAAATTCTACGGCAACCTCAATGAAAGGATGGATGAGTTCGTCCGGCTGTTCCCGGTCCATCCCGACTACATCGACACCTTCGAACGGGTGACCGTCGCCACGACTCCCACAAGTAATTCAGTTCGGAATAATTGATGTTTGCTCCAAAAGGAGGGTCAAAGAAAAAATAATCCAGGGAGCTGTCAGGGATCAGAACGGACTCAGACGAGGATGTAAATACAACTTGTCTAGTGGCTGGAATCTCTCTTGCTCAAATACGAAGAGACGTCCTTTATCCTGTATCCAACCATCGCGATAAGACAATATTCTATTTGATTTGATGGGACGTAAAGCGTTCCAGCAAGAACTCCTGCTGTCTTTGACAAATTAGTGTTGAGACGGCTCACCGCAATCTTATGCATTTTGCTTGCCCGCGGGAGTTGATCCCCCACAAGGCAGAGCAACTGACTCTCTATATGCGATGTCGTTAAGATGTGTCGCAGTGTTGCAAGAACGCGCAAATTTCGCTTCGTGTAAAAATGGTGGACGTGCGTAATGCCGATAGGGTCATTTCGACGCGTTTCCCGGCCATCAATCATGCGAGAGGACGGATACCAATATGGAATCGGTTCGTTCTCTATCTTCGAAATCAAAGCAATGTCTTTGCTGTCCGGCTTTTTTTCAAAGCGGCCCGAGAGCCCGGGGACGGAGTAGTTTATCTGAACCGGAGTTTGCTTGGCCTGCTTAACGGTTTCGCCAACAGCAATGTCGTACTTATTGATCCAAGCGCGCTCAAGATTCCTCTTCGTCAGTTTGGCATTGCAGTGCGGGCAGGGAAAGCTATCTCGAACGATACCGTTCTTCTCATCAACTGCTTCTTCCCAGAAGACGAGCTCGCGAACACATTCGTTGCATACGAAAACGTCTGACCAAACCGTGTAATTAATTGTGCCAATACGGCCATCGGAATGCTCCGTCTCATACATCCATCCGCATTGCTTCTCGAGCTCGCTTAGAACACGATGGGCTTCGCGTTCGAAAGCAGTCGTGTTTACGGGCGTATTGTAGTTATATGAGATGAAGGTAGCCGCAGGAGATAAATCGTTCAGTATCGCTCGGCGTATACCGAGCTTGGAAAAAGCCCTCCAAACTTTCTTGCCCGCGTCATCCGTCTCCTCGCGGAGAATGACGCCGTCTGATCGCACCTGGTAACCAAGCGACAAAACAGCATCGCGGTCGCCGCACATTTGCGCCGCAACGCCGGTCATGCCGGTGCCACAAAACGCATCAAATATAATATCCCCCGGCTGGGTATAATGGAGGATGTAGCGCATAACCGCCTTATGCGGCACCTTGGTATGATACGAGTGCGCGTTATAGATCGGATCGTTCTTCCCCTCACTTACGTCCGCGGCGAATGGCTCGCGGTGGTAATGCCAGCCTTCGGACTGGGCCGGCTTTGCCGCCTCCCACTCCTTGATAAAATCCGCAAGCCAGGGGTTTGGGCATGCTGTGTAATACGGTGGGTCGGAAAGCGCGAGGATGTCCTCGTCCGAACCCATTGGGAAGCCTTCCATCTTCCGAAATCCGGGGTCCTTCAGTTTTTCCCGGAGTTTCTCGGTGAACCAGGCCCGCCGATCACCGTCATTCGCAAATGTCATACCGAGACAAGCGACCCGCCCATGAGCGACAGTTAGCTCCTCGTCAAAGAGACGCCCCGACCCAGGCTTTCCGGGGACCAATTTCGATTGGAACAACGAATTCTGCGTCATGTCCCCTACCCGTTCTCCTGATTCTCATTGTTTTCGTGCGCGCCAGACTCCAGCACGATGCGCGCCTTCTGGCGGTCCTTGCCTTTGAGCAGCTTGTCAATCCAGCTTTCGAAGCGGCCTCGAAGCTCATCGACCGTGGCGGCGCCATGATCCCCCACCAGCGTTTGGTCGAGATCGTGCAAGCTGGCCGCCACCCGCACCAGACCGGAGAATGCCTCGCGCAGCGCCTGGACGAAGTCGGAATCCAGCGGGTCCGGCAAGCTTCTGCTGGCCACGAAATCCGCGACCGCCTGGGCGTCCTTTGGAGCGAGAAGGTCGAGATTGTGCCTGGTGATCGGGTCTTCGAGATTGGCGAGCAGCGCGGATGTCCAGCTCGTCACGACATCATCGAGCGTCTTGTCCAACTGGGCCAGCATGACGCCACCCGCGACCACGCTTTCTGTCTGCGGCCGGAAACCGCAGTGCGGGCAGATCGGTGAGGCGTCGAGATCGCGCTCGGTCAATGCGAAGCAGCTCTTCAAGCCGGCAAGGCGGTTCTGGAAGTCGGTCAGTTGCTGCCGCGGCATCAGCTCGATACCGGCAAGGCGCTGAAGCGTCTGCAATCGAGGATCGGTGAGAAGCGTGCTCTTTCGTTTGTCGTCGTTCACGCCGAGGCGTGCGCGCGTGTGCAGATCCATGTAGAGCGTGATGAACTCACGCTTGAAGGGACGAAGCGTACCGGAGAGGCGCTCGAACTCCTCGGGCAGTCTCGGCAGATCGGCGCCGCGAATGGCGCTTTCGAATTCCTGCCGTGCGGCGCGCACGCGCTTCACCCACTCATGCTCGGCGGGCAGCACCGTTTCGGCAAGGCTCAGCCAATGAGCTGTAGCGCCCTGGCGCGCGACGAAATCCCGGACCGCTTCCATCAGTCCAAGGGTACGGACCGCCTCGGCGTGGACGCTGATCTCGCTCGCGGCATAGCGGAGGTTCTTCAGCTTGCCCGGCGAGGAATAGGCTTGGCACGATTCCAGAAACGCCTTGGCGTCGGCCAGCTTCTCCGCGCGGACGGCCAGATCGCCGACATTGCGAAGATCGATGCCCCAGAAGGAAACGCCCTCCCGGAGCATCTGCTGCGCCTCGACAATGCGCCGGACGTGTGGCCCGGTGTTTTGAAGAAGCTTACCGACTGCTCAAGCCTGGCCGCTGGCTTACGGTCGAATTTTCGAATACGAGCGCCGCAGTATGGAACAGCATCCAAGTTGCCTTGGCTGAAGCCGGATTCATCGTGGCCAACGTATCTGCTCTTGACAAGAAACAGGGTAGTTTCAAAGCAGTCACAACGCCAACCGCGGTCAAGCAGGATCTTGTAATTTCTGCTTATAAGCCGAACGGAGGGTTTGAACAGCGATTCCTCAAGGAGGCCCAGACCGAGGAAGGTGTTTGGGACTTTGTCCGTACTCACCTGAAATATCTGCCGCACACGAAAATACACGGCAAAGAGCTGAGATTTATCCCTGAACGGGATGCCCGCATCCTCTTTGATGCAGTGGTGTCTTACTACATCCGGCAAGATTATCCTGTCCCAGTCTCCAGCCAGGAGTTCCAGGCTGGACTGGCGCAGCGATTTGTCGAGCGGGATGGCATGTTTTTCTTGCCGGAACAGGCCGTCGAATATGACCGTGCGAAGATGCAATACGGGAATTCTGGCGAGCATCTAGACACCAGCGTTGTCGATGATGAGCAATCGGCCATCATATGGCTACGCGCACGCCTAAGAAAGGCGCCGCAGGTCTACAGCGACATTCAACCCGCATTCATGCCGATGCTCAGCCATCTTAAGCCGAATGAACGCGAGCTGCTGAGCCTTGAACTCTTACTGAATCAAAATTTTCTTTGCTATGACGGTAATGGGCCGGTCCCAGAGCAAATCCATGCCTACCTGTCGTCCAATTGGAAGGATCTGCGCAATTTGTCCAAGGAGGACGCCAGCTTGTGCGCCAAGGCACGAGACCGCTGGTATCTGCCCGATCCAAGCAAAGCTGGCGATCTTGAGAAGCTAAGAGAAAGAGCCCTGCTCAAGGAGTTCGAAGCCTACAAGGAGGAAAAAAAGAAGCTCAAGGTCTTCCGCCTAGAAGCCGTCCGCGCCGGCTTCAAGAAGGCATGGGCTGACCGCGACTACGCTACCATCGTGGTGGTGGCGGACAAGATCCCCTCCAGCGTCCTCGAAGAGGATCCGAAACTGCTCATGTGGTACGACACGGCGAAGACGCGCATCGGGGGTGATGCATGATCACCAGTTGGCGTGTCTCCAATTTCAAGTCCATTCGGGACGGCAACGACCTGCCGTTGGCGCCGCTGACAATCTTTGCGGGAGCAAATAGCAGCGGCAAGAGCACCTTTATTCAGTCAGTCTTGCTCGTCGCGCAGACGCTGTCGAATAAGGTCGGCTCCCGTTCCGTGGTTCTCAACGGAGCATTCACGAGCCTCGGGCAGTTCGACGACCTGAAATCGATCGGAAATGACTCGGATCAGATCGTCATCAAGGGCACCTGCCACCCCCTTTCTGATGGGGAGGGCGTTCCGCTCTGGGGCGGCTCGTCTCTGCCATCGCGAAGGCGATTGTACTACGGCCGCAGAGCAATGGGCGTGCGCGAAGTCTCGTTCGAAATAGCTTTCGACGCCGATCCTTCGAGCCCGGATCGGGATATCTATCAAATCCAGCCGCGGCTCTTCTCCAGCGGTCTGGACTGCATCCTGCGCGATGAAGACAACGTCGATCAGAAGTACTCAATCTTTGTCCGGCATGCTGGATCGGAAACATCCCCGCGCAAGTTTGGGCTTCTCGATGATGGTTCCGATGTAGACGATTACCTCCGGGCGGGTTTGGCATACGACGTCACTCTGGACGAATTGTCCATGTCCGAGGTCAGGGAGGAAGCGCACTCGGCTCAGCCGGTCGGGTGCGTTCTGCGGCATTTCCTTCCCGCAAGAATCCTGCACACCGTCGATCCCATCCAGGAAGATGCCCGCGCAATCACGGCGGCGCTACAGAACAGCCGCTTGCTCCGCCCCACCGCTTTGGCAGCGCGGCCTTGGCGAGCGCGGGATCTGGTGCTCAGCGGCAACGTTCTCGAAATTCTGAAAGACATCCTCAGAGAAGAAGGCATTGACCTCAATGAGGCATTCGCCGCTCAACTCCAGCAGACATCACTCTTCGAGTCTGACGGCGCAGCAATTCCGCTGAGCCGTTGGCAGGAGGTCTTGCGCTCGCTGTCAAGGGAACAACGACTCAAGGCGCAACAGGCGCTTCAGGACGTGGACAACCTGTTAGAGAGGATTGAAGACGTACTAAGAAAATCCGCCGCTTCGTCGGAGGTGGCAACGGTCATACTGCCATTCGGACCACGACAGATACTGGATTCGTCGCGGTATATTGACGAGTTTTTCGCCTCATCTGTGAAATATCTCGGCCCACTACGAGATGCGCCCAAGCCTCTCTATCCATTGGCGCCATCCGCCGATCCCTATGACATAGGATTGCGCGGCGAGAATACGGCTTCCGTATTGGAGCAGCACAAGAGTCGGCGGATTCGATACATCCCGTCGTCGAACTTCAAATCGCCATCGATCGAACGACGGACGGTTACCCGAACGTTGGAGGCGGCAGTTGTTGATTGGCTCCAGTACCTTGGGATCGCAAGCTCGGTCGAGAGCAAGGACATGGGCAAGCTTGGGCACGAACTCAAGGTGGCGCTGGCCAACTCCGAGGGGAAGCACGATCTGACGCACGTCGGCGTCGGTGTCAGCCAGGTCCTCCCGATTCTGGTCATGTGCCTACTTGCTGAGGCGGATTCGACGCTCGTGTTCGAGCAGCCGGAACTTCATCTGCATCCGAAGGTGCAAACGTTGCTCGGTGATTTTTTCCTCTCCATGGCATTGTGCAACAAGCAATGCATCGTCGAAACGCACAGCGAGTATCTCATCGATCGCCTTCGGTTCCGAATTGCTTCCGCAGAAAAGGAGCCGCTCACCGACAACGCGAAGATATATTTCGTTGAGAAGCTTGGGCCGAATTCGACTTTCCGGGAGGTCAAGATCAATCAATATGGGGCCATTGTCGATTGGCCCGACGGCTTCTTTGATCAGTCTCAGCGACAGGCAGAGGAGATACTTAGAGCAGCGGCGCTAAAGAGGAAACGCACAAGGGACAAGGGCGACGCCTGACATGCTCGACGTAACCATTGACGCTGGCGTCATCGCCGTTCCGTCCCCAATCTCTTCCGCAGATCAGCTTCACGATTATGTGGGCACATTGTTGGATTGGAGCAAGCTGCTCGATGAGCCGTGGGTAGCGATTCATATCAGCGAAGGGGCGGCAGAAGCGCTCGTTGAAGATCAATTGTATCCGCTACGCGACCAGCTCAAAGCTCTTTTCCATGATCATGGCATAGTTGAATATGACGTCAATACGGTCGCCAAGATGACCGACAGATTGCTCGCGTTAACTCCGTCGTTCGAGACATATTATCGAGTGAAGGATGTTTTGGCAGATTCGCTCGATACCAATCCCGACATAATAAAGCTGACAACACATAATGGCCTACAATCGGATTTAGCGCGTTGCGTCTTATTGATCGCGATCCTTCGCAAACATTGCCGGCAACCATTAGCGGGACATTCGCTTATTCTCCGCTCGGTGCCGCACTCACTCGTCAAGGTGCGCGCGCAGATTCACGAGATCGAGCATGAGCGTGACGATCTGCCGGCACTCCCATCACCGCCGGATTATTTCGAAGGCGATGTCCTGGTGTGCGACGACTTCAAGGGGCTCGTTAAGTGTCTCGATGAAAGCGCTATCCTGAAGGAGGCGCGCGATACTCCGGGAGTCGAGCTGGCGATCAAAGTGGCTCTGTTCAAAGAGGCTCTCGCGAAGAGCCAGGAGCCAGACTGGTCAGACACGAGAACCCCGACCATCGGGAGCCGCTTTCTCGAAACGTGCCAAGAGTGTTGCCGCGATCAAGGGGGTGGGCTCGCGCCCAGGATATTGCAGGCTATCGTCGAGACCATGCTGAACCAGAATATGGCGGCGATTCATGCTTTGAGAACGGGTATGGGTGGTGCTGATCCTCAGCGGATGCGAGGTACCGACAAGGCGCAGAGAAGGGATATCGATTACGAGTTTCATCTACACTACTGGGAATGCGCGAATGGCGTCATCGAGCTTGCGTCCGTCGTTCACCACAATGACTTTTCGATACCAGAGTGACGGCTGTGGTGAAGCAATGGCTTTTCAGCACAGTCCATAACTGCGCTTGCAAGGTCATCGAGGAACAGACCTTGTGGGGGCAGACGGTGTGCCGCGTTTGGTTGCCGAACCAAGATGCTGTTGTCCGGGTGTCGCGATCCGCTCTGCGGCCGTTGGGAGCCGATCTACGGCCTGATATCGAGGGGCACCGTATCGCGTATGTCGCGGCGGCCGCCAAGGTGGCCGAGGTGCTGGATGGCGGAACGGGCGACATCAATGGCCCGGTATTGATGGCGCCGATGGAATCCAACGTCATTCCGTTGCCCCATCAGCTCTACGCGCTCTCCCGCGCGATTTCCGGTGATCGCATCCGCTATCTCCTGGCGGATGAGGTAGGGCTCGGCAAGACAATCGAGGCCGGCCTGATCATGCGCGAGTTGAAGCTGCGCGGTCTCGTCCGGCGGACTTTGGTCGTCGCGCCCAAGGGGCTTGCCACCCAGTGGGTAGCGGAGATGCAAAGCCATTTCGATGAGCGCTTCCAGCTTGTCCTCGGCGAGGACATCGGCGCCATGCAGCGTCTCACTTCCGGGACTGGTTTGGCTGCCTCACCGTGGGCGATGTTCGATCAGGTCATCGTCTCGCTGGATTCGGTGAAACCACTCGACCGACGCCGCGGCTGGTCGCAGGCCAGGATCACCGAATTCAACCGCAGCCGTTTTGAGGATCTCATCACAGCAGGCTGGGACCTCGTCGTGGTGGACGAAGCCCATCGCCTGGGCGGCAGCACGGACACGGTCGCCCGCTACAAGCTAGGCCGCGGCCTCGCCGAGGCTGCGCCCTATATTCTGCTCCTTTCAGCGACACCACATCAGGGCAAGAGCGATTCCTTCCACCGTCTGCTGAACTTGCTTGACGATGATGCATTCCCGGAAGCGGGGAGCGTAACGCGGGAGCGCGTTGCGCCCTTCGTGATCCGAACGGAAAAGCGCAAGGCTATCGACGCGGAAGGCAAGCCGCTCTTCAAGCCGCGGCGCACGCAAATGGCTCCGATTGCCTGGGAAGCTCGGCACTATCCACAACAGCGTCTCTATGAGGCGGTCAGTGACTATGTGCGGGACGGCTATAACCACGCCGTGCGCGAGAAGAAGCGGCACATCGGTTTTCTGATGATCCTCATGCAGCGTCTGGTCACCTCCAGCACGCGCGCCATCCTCACCACACTGGAGCGCCGGCAGGCCGTTCTCAAGGGTAGCGAGCTGCGCGATCGGCAGTTGAGCTTGCGGTTCGACGGGACCAACGGCAGGGACGCTGAAACGCAAGAGATTTACGACATGGACGCGCAGGAGTTGCTTGATGAGCTTCTGTCCCATGTATCGGCGTTGAAGAACGAGCGCGGCCATGTCGAAACGCTGTTGGAGGCCGCTCGCGCGTGCGAACAGGCTGGTCCGGACGCGAAGACGGAAGCGCTCATCGACTTGATCTACCGGCTTCAGGCGGAGGAGAACGAGCCCGATCTCAAGGTGCTAATTTTTACCGAGTTCGTCCCCACTCAGGAGATGCTGAAGGAGTTTCTGGAAGCGCGTGGCATCCGAGTTGCGACTCTCAACGGCTCGATGGACATGGATGCCCGCAAGCGGGTTCAGGACGATTTCCGGCTCGATGCGCGGGTACTCATCTCCACGGACGCCGGTGGCGAAGGTCTCAATCTGCAATTCTGCCACGTCATCATCAATTACGACATGCCCTGGAATCCGATGCGGCTGGAGCAACGGATCGGGCGGGTGGATCGTATCGGCCAGACCCGAACGGTACGCGCCATCAACTTTGCAATCGAAGACTCGGTGGAATTCCGCGTTCGCGAAGTGCTGGAACAGAAGCTTGCCGTCATTTTCGAAGAGTTCGGCATCGACAAGACCGGCGATGTTCTGGATTCGGCGCAAGCTGGCGAGCTGTTCGAGGAGGCGTTTGCGGCAGCGATTCTCGATCCTGAAAGCATCGAGCGCACCGCCGAACACGCGACGACACAGATTCGGGACGAAATCCGTAAGGCGCGCGAGTCGTCTCCGCTCGGCGCATCCGCGGAGCCAGACACTCGGTCGGCTGAACAGCTTCGCTTGCATCCGCTGCCAACATGGCTTGAGCGGATGACCGTCAGCTATCTCAGCGGTCATGGAGGCAAGGCGGAGCACAAGCGCTTGACCTGGGATCTGACCTGGCCCGATGGCGAGCGTTTTGCCAAGTGCGTATTCAGCGCGCGGGACGCTGAGAGCACTCCTGATGCAGAATTGATAACGCTGGAAAACAGCCGAACTCGCAGGTTGGCGCTCAACCTGCCAATGATCGTGGCGGGAGAGCCCATTCCGGTTGTAGCGATCAACGGTCTTCCACCCGGCATCGAAGGAGCCTTCGGCCTATTCGAGATTCGAGTTCAGAGCGGTCTTGTATCGGGAGGACGGCTCATCCGGGTGCCTCTCGCCCGGCGGCGCTATCTCGGTGTGTTTGTTGATGAGCAAGACAGGGTCTTCCTGCCAACGGCGCGCCATATCTGGGATGCGATCCAGACGGCAGAAATCAAGATTGAAGACAGCTTGGAGCCGCTGGCGAGCGAGGCTTTTCATGCCCGCCTTGTGGATGCTGCAAAGCAAGCGGGCGAGCACGCATTCTCCGCCTTGCGCCAGGAACACCTCGACGCGATCGACCGGGAGGTAGAGCGCGGCACCACGGCCATGACGGCCCGACGCCGGGCTATCGAGCGGGTCGGACTCGCCGAAGTGCGCCAGCACCGTATGAAACGGTGTGATGCCGAAGACGCTGAGTGGCGACGGGAAGTGGCGGACGCACGGCAAATTGTGCCCGAGATTCGGCCGATCCTCCTGATGCGAGTCATTAGGGCGAGATCGTCATGACGAACTGGCGCGACGCCATCCTGGCGCATTTCGTACCGCACGTCAGCCGGCTCACGATCGTGGCTGATCCGGACGCGCTTCTGACGGAAGAGCGGCTCGCGGTCGAATTGCGGCAAAAGGGTTTCGATCTGGTCGAATTCACAGATTCGGTCGAGTTCCGTTACGCCTATGAATCACAGTATCGGTCGGTCTGGGATCGCGGAGAGCACACTGATCTTGTGGTCGTCTTGCGCCTGCCAGGTTCCTCCGTTGATTCGCTTCCTTACGACCTGTTGCGCGCTGGTCGAAGGTTGGCTTTCGACTTGGGAAGCTTATTCCCCCATCTCAGCTATCGGGTACTGCAATCGCTTGATCGTGGTCTTCTGGACGAGGTCTTCGACGCCCAAACCAGAGCGGCACCCGACCGAATGGGGGACAACGCCACCAAAGATTTCATCCTGCGCCACGTTTTCGGCATCGCCGCAGAGTTGATTGCCACGGACACCGACTTGCTGCGGGCGCTGCTACGGCTGCATTACCGGAGCATGCGCCTGCCGCCTGTGCTGAGCGAAAGGCTCGTCCAGGTTCTCAAGGTGCAGGGCGCGTTCCGCGACTGGCCGCTTGAGGCAATCGTTCCGGACGACGCCACCTTCTACGCTTTCCTTCAGGAGCGTTGGCCAGGCTTTCTGCGTGGCCACGATAGTTCCGGCCTCCACGAAGAAGGGGCGGAATATGGCCGTACATATTCCGGTCCCGATCACCTCCCCTTCGGCCATCACGATATCCGCGTCTACATCGACAATCTCTTCGTTGAGGGAAAACTGAAGCCGGTGCATCTGCCGGCAGGTGCGCCCCCGCCCCAGAGCTGGATGCTGAGCGGAATCATCAAGGATGTCGGCAGCAGCAGCGCCGTGCGGACCGATCGCCTGTTTGAGCTGATTGATGCGGAACAACCAAGCGAAGGCAGCCGGTACACAGACTGGGTCGCCTTTGCGCAGAGATGGGCGGAATTGAGCGCGCTGGTGCATTCGGCAAACCGCAGTGACGCGAAGGGTAGGCTTCTGCGGAAGGGTTCCCAGATCAATGAAGCCTTCGCTCGCTGGCTGGACGGACACTATGCAAGCCTGGTCAATGTGCCGCCTAGCAACCCGGCAATGGTGCATCATGTTGCCCGACATATCGCGCGTGAGCTGGAGAAATCAAAGCAAGCTCGCGCGGCGCTCGTGGTCGTGGACGGGCTGGCGCTCGATCAGTGGATCACGGTTCGCCACGCCTTTGAGGAACGCGATCAGTCCCTTCTCATTCACGAGAGCGCGATCTTTGCCTGGATCCCGACGCTGACTTCCATCTCGCGGCAAACTATTTTCGCCGGGAGGCCACCTCTCTATTTCCCGACTTCGATCTATTCGACCAATGCCGAAGGCAATCTCTGGCGCAAGCTGTGGGAAGACGCCGGTTTCTCCAAGCTGGAAATCGCTTATCAGCGGGCTTTGGGCGACATGCCCTCTAGCGGCGACGTTTCAGAAACGCTCGACGCCGCGCTGATCTCTCCCAAAACGCGGATCGCCGGTCTTGTTGTCGATAAGGTCGATCGGATCATGCACGGTATGCAACTAGGCAGCGCGGGCATGCATAACCAGATCGCCCAGTGGTGCGAGAGTGGGTTTCTCGGTTCCCTGATCGGCGCACTGCTCGACAAGGGCTTCGACGTTTGGCTGACGGCCGATCACGGCAATATTGAGTGCCGCGGCATGGGGCGGCCAGGTGAAGGCGTGATCGCGGAGATCCGCGGCGAGCGGGTGCGAATTTATCCGACGCCGGAATTGCGCGACCAGACGGCAGCAGCCTTCCCGTTCGCCCGCAAATGGAACCCAATCGGCCTACCGGCCGAAACCTTCCCGCTCGTGGCGCAGGGCGAAGGCGCTTTCGTTACGCCGGGCGAGACCCTCGTCGGTCATGGTGGTGTTGCAATCGAGGAAGTCATCGTACCCCTGATCCGTTTCGAGCGGCGGGAAGTGCGATGAGCAAGCGTCATGATTCTATCGGCGTAAAGCAGGTCATTCCGTATGAATGGATGCGGAAGACAGCGAATTTCGTGCTTGCCGGAATGAACGCGAAGGAAGTTCGGCATGAGCTTCATACCGCTCTCGCCGCAGAAGGTAGAAATATACAGCCCGGTGAGCGCAGCGCGTGGACGAGAACATTTCTCGTGAACAATCTGATGGCGATGTGGCCATCACCCGCTGCCGAGTTGGTTGTTTTTCGAGATATGGCGCTCCAGGCCCTGCAGAAGCATCCCGATCAAGAACTTACGATTCAATGGGCAATGATTTCAGCCGCCTATCCCTTTTGGTTTAACACAGCGCGGCAGACCGGGCGTCTGCTAAACCTACAATCCCGGGTTACCCAGGCACAAATTGTGAATCGCCTCAAAGAACAATACGGTGACCGGCAGACAGTCAGCCGTTACGCGCGTTTTGTAGTTCGTTCCTTTGTTGACTGGGGAGTCCTGAGAGATGCGGCTGTTGCCGGCTCTTACGAGAAGGCTGAGCCTGAAATCGTTAGTGACCG
The DNA here is from genome assembly GCF_004114425.1 of Bradyrhizobium vignae. Lineage (GTDB taxonomy): Bacteria > Pseudomonadota > Alphaproteobacteria > Rhizobiales > Xanthobacteraceae > Bradyrhizobium > Bradyrhizobium vignae. Next base: position 87,234 of record NZ_RDQF01000004.1, read on the forward strand.
CAATGTGATTGCGCTGCTGGTGTATGCCACGTTGCTCGCCATGCCGGAAGGAAAAGCTCCTCTCAGTATGCTGTTAAACAATCCCGGGCTCTTTCCATTTTGTCTCCCAGCCATGCAGGGGGAAAGCCTTCTGGGACCTAGCCGCCATTTCAAAGTTGTTCGCTATGGATTGGATGATGAGCTTGTGGTGCTGAGCACATGAATCGGTGGCTTCCCGGGAGAAGACCGGGAGAAGGTAGGCACAATCTTCTGCTGGCGGGACAGGCGCCATTGTGTCCAAAGTTGTCTCCCTGACGATCAGCGTTCAGCGGTGCGCTCGTCATTTCCATTACAGCAGCAAGGTACGCTGCAGTTAGCGGCGACTCAATGGCGGCATTTAGACAAGGTAGTCTGCGCTTGGCGTACCGAGAGAGCTTCGATCACCACTACGGACGTTGCCAATGGTGACTCATAACTCTCGACAGGCTGACTCGATAACTTTTCAATATTGTGTTCACAGTGAACAACTAACTGATCGGCCCCGGCAGCGAAGGAGCGCCAAGCCAATCTCAAAACGCATTCTTGCGCGCGGCTTGATGGCAATACTTCGAGAACAAATAATCAATCGCCTTGCCGACTCTATCCATGTTTAGATTATTACCCGCAATATCGAATTCGTTGGCGCAATTGGTGTGAATCACCGCGGCTGGAGCAGAACTGCCGTTTGGCAGATTCTGTGTGCAAAAAACGGGGTCTTCGCCTACTGCCCAAACAACGCTTCGTTGAGCGTCGCTTTCTCCAGATTTCCAACCGACGATATGATTGAAGTGAACTTGTACAGCGATTTGCTGGTTTGTCTGCAAGTTGGGCCCAAATCCCTGCACTACACAGCCTTCTTCGCCGGAAATCGAAGTCCATGTTTGCGAAGGGGTCAAATTCAAACCAGACGTATATTGCGGCGTTGAAACTGATCCATCAAGATTCAATTTCATTCTTGATAGATCGACATCTCCACCTAGAACGATAAAAGCGGCGGTCTGTTCAAACGTTTGCGCCTGCGCAGCAGTGACCAAGAAATAGCAAGCAGCAAGGCTAAAGAATGAAGTTCTCATAGGTCCTTTTCCCCCGATCAAAGCGCTTTAATTCATGGTTGCATTATCAATAGCAAAGGCTAGAATCATTGAATTGTAAACTCGATTGACGCAATGCCGGGCAAGCAGGCGAAAATTTTAGCCGCCGACCAGATCGACAACCTCCTACTCTTTGCCGAAACGACTCGGTATCCGCTTAGAGACCGCGTTATCGTCTTGCTATCTGTTAAAGCTGGCCTTCGAGCCGCTGAAATTGCGAATCTCACGTGGGAGATGGTTCTCGATCCAAACGGCGGCATTAGCACGGCGTTGGAGTTGAGAAACTGCGCTGCAAAGAAGGGGCACGGCCGGATCATCCCTATCCATGCCGATCTTCGAGAGGCGCTCTGCGAGCTTCAAGGGACATCCGAGCCTTCACGGCCTGTCGTGCTTTCGGAGCGGGGAAGCAAGATGAAAGCGCGCAGCATCGTTATCTGGTTTAGCCGCGCATACCGCGCGCTCAACCTTGATGGCTGCTCCTCACATTCAGGTCGGAGGACATTTATCACTCGGGCGGCTCGACTCGTGCATAAGGCGGGTGGATCCTTGCGCGATGTTCAGTTGCTTGCTGGACATCGCTCGATCCAGACCACGCAGGGGTACATCGACGGCGACAGTGACGCCCAGCGGAGGTTGGTATCCCTGATCTAGGACCGCGTTCGCGTAGTCTACAACCGCCCCGCAAGATGGCGGCAAAGGTGACTGCTCCGTGTACCGACAATATTGAACCACGCGCGCAGGCCGACGCTTTGATCCGCGCCGTCTGCACGTTCGCCGGATCACTATCGCTACTCGATGAGATAGACGACGAGATTCGTCACGCGGGCCTGGATCAAGCTGTCGCGTCGGGCGATACGCGCCCCATTTTTGATTGGCTCCTAACGGCGTTCAGCTTTCAGGGTATTTCCGACCGGGTTGCTCGGAGCTACATGGAGAAGCATGGGAGCGCGTCCTGGGCCAAACTGGAGGCGAGCCTCCAAGCTTGCCCCTCCTGCCCCAAGCTCCAAAGCTATTGGGATTACGAGGGCTGCCGGTATGACAAGGGCAGCTTTACTTGCGCCGAGCCCGATCATATCGAGGCTTGCCCTGTACCCCGTCCAAGACTCCGCAATGGGAGGTTGAGTCAGACTGCGGCCTCATTCTTCCTATTCATCCGGGACATCGCTGGGGGCGATCTCATTGGCTGGATCGATAGCCAATTGGAAGCCACCACAGGGTCATCTGACGCCGATTTGGAGGCTGCCAGACAGGAAGCCCTGATCGGCCCCCTCCGAGAAGTTTTCGGAGTGGCCGACAAGGTCCTGACGAATGCGCTGTCCTGGCTGATGATAGGGGCGCGCAACCACAGGCCCATTTGGTTCGAGACCGGAAAGGCCATGCTCGTCATTGATACGCTGGTCCACAATTTCTTGCACCGTACCGGCATTCTGGAGAACTGCGGCATTCCCCATCGGTACGGCCCGGCCTGCTACGCCAAAGGCGGCTGCGCCGAGATCATCCGGCGTGCCGCAGAACGGATTGACGCCCGCTCCTTCAATCCGATCTTTCCAAAGGTTTTTCCGCGCTTTGTCCAGCACGCCATCTGGCGATATTGCGCCGCGGACGGCCTAGACCTGTGCAATGGCAATCGAATTGACGACCGCGAGGCGTGCCAAATCAGCTACTGCTACCTCTTTCGAATCTGCGGTCGAAAACCGATAAAATCGACGTAATTTCAGATATTTACTACACTTTCAGATGCTTGTTCTCGACCATTTATTAGCGTATACTGTATAGGCAAGGTCGATTCACGACTTTGCTGGTTTTAGACTTGGAAATACTTCGGGGAATACTTGAATTCACCCCGACCTTCTGGGACTAAAATCACCATTCAATCGCGGATTGAGGGAGCCTGTCGGCTCCCTTTCGCATTTCTGGGAGCAGCAGATGGGTAAGAAAACTGGGAAGACCACACCGGCAAAGGTTGATCCGGTCTACGTCCTGGGACTCGACGCCAACGGCAAACCGCGCGGCGCTCGGTTCGCCGAGCTAAAGGACAGCATCGTGTCGGCGGCCATGGACCTGAAGTGCCGCGTCTTGATCGACCAACCGGAAGCCGTGTCAGCGTTGGGTATGAAGCTGCCGGTAGGACGAGTTTACGGCGGCGGCAAGGTCGTAAGGCTGTTCGTCCCGAATATCAGGCGCGAACTCTACGACAAGATACTGGAAGCGGCGGGTCCGCTTGCAGACGGAGAGCCTGCCGCCGAAAGAGCCCACGTTGCGGGTCTTACGTCCGAGAACCCTCAGGCAAAAGGCGAAACGGATGCTGCGACGGACCACGTGAGGTGCATCTCGCCGGTAACATCGGGCTTGCCGCGCAGTTGGGAGGAAATCACCGTCGGCCACATGGTGCTGGCCCATGAGTCGCCTGACGATGGCTGGTGGGAGGCGGTCGTTATAAAGCGCGAGGAAGAGATTCTGACCTTGCGGTATCGCGACGCACCCAAGCTGCCAAAGTTTATTCGGCACATCAACACGGTCGCATTGGTCAACCCCGGCCCAGCCTAAAAAACGCAACATCGGCTCGGACCTTGGTCCGAGCCATACCTTCTAGACGCCCTGGCCTATGCCACCGGGGCGGTCACTCCAAATCCAATCCCAACATTCACAGGAGACAAACCATGTCTACGGACACGGATCGCATACGCACGCTCAATGATGATCTTCGGAAGCACCTTGTCGGTGGCGCAGCCGTCATCACGGCAGGGATCGCTGAACTTGGATCGGAAGCTGTCGAACGTTTGGTCAAAACCATAGCGATCTTTGATGGCTTTTGTAGCGCCACCCATCCTCACAGCGAGCATGACTTTGGCGTCTTTGATTTCGACGGGACTGCCGTGATGTTCAAGATCGACTACTACGACAAGTCGTTGACCTATCACTCGCCCGACGCTGCCGATCCGGCCGTTACCGAGCGAGTGATCACGATCATGAGGGCAGACGAGTATTTGCCGCGATAACGGCTTCCTCGTATCTCATTCCCTCAGATCAGCATCTTCCCATCACCCCAAAAGAATGCCCCCCTGGAGATTATCTATGAGCGAACAAGTGTCTGTACCTCCACCGATACCGTCAGCTTCAAAGCCAAAAAGAAAGTGGCGCTGGCTAAAGATTCTACTCGGAATCCTCGCGGCAGGATTTTTGGTCGTAAGAATCTTCGGCAGCTACAATCCTGTGGATTTGGAGTTGGTTCGAAGAGACCTTTTCGACGCCGCGCACGACGGCAAGGTCTTGGAAATGACAAACGTAGGCAGCAAGCCGGTCAAGCTCCTCCGCATCACTATCAATGATCGGCCTGATTGCAGCGTCTCTCGACTCTCTTTCGTCGATAACTCCCCGCTATTTCCCTCAGTCATGAGGATTGGGGACCAGCTTAGTCTAGTAAGCTCATGTCAAATTGTTCGGGCCACGGCCGAGACCGACCAGGGTTCAAACACCTACTCGTTTAATCGGTAACGGCTGTAGGGGAGCCGGGCGTCCGCTCGGACGCCCGGCTTTTCACTGCAGCGGCCAAGCTCATGAACATGGCAGCGCTGTTACGGCCCGGAGGCGATTGGAATGACTAGCTCTCGTAAAGGAGGAGGGAACTTCTTACGCAAGTGCATGGCTACACATAGAACTTGAATGGCTGGCGATCCGCGCCCTTAGCAGAGCCCATTGTCAGCACTTCTCCGACCATGCTGGCGAAACGAACCGTTACGGGTAGACCATCGTTATAGTTGCAGGAGTTATAGTTGATCTTCGTCAATCCCATTATGTCACTCAGGATAGTCGATAGTTCCGGCATTGCCTTCTTACTTTTAAGAGCAGTGATGAAGAGCGGATTCGGCGTCTCAGGCCCGATATAAGTGTCGAGCTGCGGGACGTAGCCATTCGTCCAAAGGTAGGCGTTTTTTTCGTCGAGCAGCATCGCCGTGCCACGCAAGACTGGATAGTCACCGTCACGAAAAAGCTTGGTCTCTCCCGAGGTCGTCTTGATGCGCACGCCAACCACGTTGGTGGTCGCGGGTGTCGCTGCTTCAAAGGCTGTCCATTCTTCATCATTGTAAAAAGTCTGCCCGTGTATGAAGAGTTCCTGTGGCGCACATCCATGAATCTCTTCGTATGTAGTCAAGACCTTCTTGATCAAGTCCTTCGCTGCCTCTGCACTCAGATGGTAATCGTAGTCCCCCTTTTTCCAAGGTCCGTTAGCACCCCGAAAAACAACTCCATCACCTTCGCTCAAAAACATCTGAGCTGCACAGCAGGCGTGATCCGACACATCGCCGGGAAGCGTCTTGTAAACAAGCCCAATATAGCAAACGCCTTTTCGGATGCCTGACAGCTTCCACGGCGGCTTGGGTTGCGTCTTGTAGTAAAGGCCGGTCGCTAGATTCCAAGCGACTGTGGCGACATCCTGTGTCCTGCGAAGAGGATAGCCTGCCCTATTCTTGAATTCCTCAGGCACCAACGTGGTCTCTCGCAATATTTGCGTCGGGGAAAGAGTTAGATACTCCGCCTTGACCTGTCGGTGAAAATCCGGCGCATCGTCAAAAAGGTCCTCCTCGGTTAGCACTTCCTTCAACAAAGGAAGATCAGATCGTGTCCTCTTTCTCTTCTCAAAACTGCCAAGCACCATGGGAAGCCCGGTGCGACGTGAGTTTGGCTTGCATCGCTCGAAAATGATTTCCGGTACAACCAAGATCCACAAATCGACTGAACGCTCATCGTTCTCTCGGTGTTTGCGAGTTTTGTCAGCGTAGAGCTTAACAACCTTCTTTACCGCTTCGTGCAAATTTACAATTCGTGTCGCGGCGTCGATTGCTTTCGCGTCCAATACGCACGTTACAAATTCAGCATCGTTCAACGAGATCCCGAAGGCTTCCTCAAGGCCAGGGAAATTAGCAAGATGCAACCTATCCTGCTTTTCCGTCTTTCCCGGCGGAGGGACGGGTATCCCTTTTTTCAGGCACGCCGCCCATGCGCGGAAGTATTTTATTCCCGATATCGTACCAATCACGCCAACGCGGACTTCCTTCGTTTTTTTCGATTTTTCGTGAGGGCCGTACAGGAATAGTCCGTCCTTCGGGTGCGGCGTCGTTTGCTTGAAATTAAACTCAAGTAGAGGCTCGTTGAAATGGACTACCTGCAGCGAACGCTCCGGAAAGCTTGTCACGTTTCTTCCTCCGGTTCGGGACGCCCGAGGGTTGACGGATCGATTTCCTCATCCTCGTCTTGTAAAACTGAGGGAAGGACAGTGCTCACGGGTGAGGAGAACAGTTGCGGAGCTGCTTCGACGCGGACGGTAGCGGCTTTTCCCAGTTCGAGCAGCATGACCGACCTATCGCCGGACAAAAGCTCCAAAAAGGCAAGAAGCCGTCCTTGCCATTGTCTATTTCGCCAGCCTTTGCAGACTGTCCGCCGCAACCGGTGCTGCTTTTTTGGGTCTTGAAGCGGATCGTCGGCCTCACCATCCAGTATCGGCGCGAACAATACCCGCGATTTTAGTTTGAGATGCGGAAAAGGCCAAAAAGACGGAAGAACCGAAACGCCATACTGCCAGACATGCCCCTTAGCAACGTTTCGAAGCATTGAAGAACGGCGCTCACCTTGCGTTCCCCAAGCGATCTTCTTACCGATTGGCGTTTGACCTTTTCCGACATGGAAGCCGACCGCGTTCGAGTAGTGGTATTCGAGAAGTCCTCGCTTTTGGCAGTAAGAATTCCACGCCTGCCTAAACATGGAATGCGCTACATTCGATGCGTCCTGTCGCTTTATGTTTGCAGGTTCGTATCCAGATTCCACGAACGCCATTAGCGGCACCGAATGAACTAGGACAAAGCGGCCCACATCACCGAAGATCGCGGCTACCTCATCGGCAGATTGGAAGGTAACGAACCCGCCCTGCATGAGCGCAACCGGGTAAGGGCTCTTAGGTGCAATCTTTGCAAGAGCATCGCGGTCAATCACACCGCTTGCTTCGAAATAGTTTATGGTGTCCGGAGCTTCCGAAATTCTCAGCCAATTGGAAGTTAGCCGCTCCGGCTCTTCCTTGAGCGCCACACCTCCGCGGCGGCGATAAAGCTCCCAGCTCGGCTGAATAATAGCGGCTTGAGTCCTGACGGGGACTTTCTGCCGTTTCAGGGTTTCCAGCAGCTTCTCTAAGCCTTCCGCCCACCCACGAACAAAGTCGATATATTGGAGACCTGCGATACCAAAGAGCTTTTTATAGGGCCTTATCCGCAGTGGGATCACAAATCGCGGATCCTTAAGCTCTTTGGCAAGGTCCAAGCCAATCTCAATCTCTTCCTGCACGCCCGCAGCAGCAAGTGTCTCGTTGCTACAGCAGAGTAGCATCTTGCACGCCTGATTTTGCAGGGTTGAGGTGATGACGTTTCGCCAACGGTCACCGGGTTCGAGGGTGCGAATATCTGTGAAAACCTTGTAACCCGCCGCCTCAAGCTTCGGTGCGAGCCAAAGCGCAAACTCATCGTCTCCGGGTGTTGCTTTGCTCAGGAAGACGACATCGCGCACTTCCGGCGCGCTGGCCAGCGGAACTGATTGAGCGACGCGTTCTTCCATCATAGCCCCAACCGATTCGGTTAGCAGCGATGGTACACGCGGTAGGCAGTTGCCCTCTCAATGTTCTGCAATTTCATCGTGTGCCCACAGGTACCATGCAAACCGGGATGACGGGGGCGTGAATGCTTAGAGGTTCCTTTTCGGTGGCGACACGGTGGCGACACGGCCTCAAAACAAAAAAGCCGCCCCGAAGGACGGCTTTCTGAAAACCTCGTATAATCAGAGGCTTGTCTTGGTTGCGGGGATAGGATTTGAACCTATGACCTTCAGGTTATGAGCCTGACGAGCTACCGGGCTGCTCCACCCCGCGTTAAACACTTGCGCGCCTTCGCCAAAATGCCGGGACGGTCGGTTGAGGCCGGCGCTGTTCGCGCAGCTTGCTTCTTCCGTCCCAAAGGCTTCCTTGGAAGGCAACCCGGGGGCAGTGCCCGTCGGGTGCGGGGCGTATGTATCAAGGCGAGGTGCCTTTGGAAAGGGCTGCGGGAACGTTTTTTTCGACTTTATGACAGGGAGATGGACGGATTTCGGCTCCGTTCCGCGCGCTCTTGCCAGAAGTTCCACAAAGGGCCAGCTTGCGGCAACAAGATTAAGGCTGGAACGCCGGTCGAGGGGAGGAAAGCCGTGGACAAATCCCTGACGACCGCCCCGCTGCGGACGCTGGAGGAGGCCTTGCACGCCATGATCGTGCGGTCGCGGAGCGAGCCGGCGCCGGACCTTGCCGAGCGGCTCGACCGGCTGGCGCGGCTGCGCAGCGTCGTCGCCGACAATGAAGAGCGCTTCCGGCAGGCGATCACGGCCGATTTCGGCCACCGCTCGGCGGTCGAGACCACCATCGCCGAGATCATGCTGGTGTTCTCCGAGATCCGGCATGCGACAAAGCACCTCAAGACCTGGATGACGCCGCAGCGCGTCGCCACCGCGCTGCAATTCCTGCCCGCACGCAACCGGCTGATGCCACAGCCGCTCGGCGTCGTCGGCATCATCGCGCCCTGGAATTACGCGCTCCAGCTCACGCTCGCGCCCGCGATCGGCGCCATTGCCGCCGGCAACCGGGTCATCATCAAGCCGAGCGAGCTGGTCCCGCACTTCGCGGCGCTGCTGAAAGAGGCGGTCGGGGAGAAGTTCGATGCCGCGGAGGTGCTGGTCACCGGCGTCGAGGACGAGATCGCCACGGGCTTTGCGAGCCTGCCATTCGACCATCTCATGTTTACCGGCTCGGCGCGGGTCGGTCGGCTGGTCGCGGAGGCCGCGGGGCGCAACCTGACGCCCGTTACGCTCGAGCTCGGCGGCAAGTCGCCTGCGATCATCGACGCCTCGGCCGATCTCGACGAGGCAGCCGAGCGCATCGCCTACGGCAAGCTGCTCAATGCCGGGCAGACCTGCATCGCGCCGGATTATGTGCTGGTGCCGGAGCGCTCGTTGCAGGCCTTCGCCGAGAAAGTGCGCGCGCAGATGCGGCGCATGTTCGGCACCGATCCCTCAAATGAGGACTACACCTCCATCGTTTCCGACCGGCATTATGCCCGGCTCGAAGGCCTGGTCGCGGATGCGGCGCAGCGTGGCGCGAAAATCCTGCAACCGGCAAAGCCGGATGATCCCAACTGGAAGGCGCATCGCAAATTCCCGCCGACGCTGATCCTTGGTGCGACCGAGGCGATGGCGGTGATGCAGGAGGAGATCTTTGGGCCCGTGCTGCCGGTGCTCGGCACTCGCGATGCGGCGGAGGCGATCGCCTTCGTCAACGCCCGCGACCGGCCGCTAGCGCTGTATTGGTTCGGCAAGGAACGCAGCGCGCGCGATGAGGTGCTGGCGCGCACCGTCTCGGGCGGCGTCACGATCAACGACTGCCTGTTTCACTTCACGCAAATCAACCAGCCGATGGGCGGCGTCGGCGCCTCCGGCAGCGGCGTCTATCACGGCGAATGGGGCTTTAGGACGTTCAGCAAGCTGAAGCCGGTGTTCTATCGCTCCAAGTTCAACCGTCTCGCCGATCTCTATCCGCCCTACGGCGGCAAGATCGCGCGACTGGAGAAGTTGATGCGGCTCATGTCGTAGATCGTCAAACACCGTCATTGCGAGCCAACGGGTCTGCGATGGAGACGCCGGCGCTGCGCGCGCTGCAGACCAGGGACATGTTCACCGCCAATGTTCGAACCGACGAAGACATCCGCAGCATTCTGCGGCAGCGCGTCGACACGGTCTATCACCCCGTCGGCCCGGCCTCCACCGGGACGACACCTGAGTGAATCGCGCTTGTCCGGGACGACGGAGAAAATCAATTCAGCAGGAACCCGCCGTCCACCGTCACCACGCTCCCCGTCATGTACCGCGACGCGTTCGATGCCAGCAGCAGGATCGCGCCGTCGAGATCGGACTCGGCGCCGACGCGGCGCTGCGGGATGCGTTTGGCGAGGCGCTCGCCTGCCGGCGTCGACCAGAACGCGTGGTTCATCTCCGTGTCGATATAGCCCGGCGCGAGCGCGTTGATGCGGATGTTCTGCCCGGCGAGCTCCAGCGCCATCGCCTTGGTCGCCTGAATGATGCCGGCCTTGGAGATCGCGTAAGGCGAGACAGCCTTCAAGACGCCGGTGCCGAGCACGGAGGCGATGTTGACGATGTTGCCTGACTGCTTGCGCGCGATCATGCGGCGGGCGATCTCGGTCGCGAGGAAATAGGCGCCCTTGAGATTGGCGCCGATCACGGCATCCCAATCGGCCTCGGTCTGCTCGGTCGCGAGCTTCTCGATGGCGATGCCGGCATTGTTGATCAGCACCGTGACGGCACCGAGCGCCGCTTCCGCCGCATCGACGGCCTTCGCGATCGAGGCCGTGTCGGTGACATCGAGCGCGACCGCAGCCGCGCGGCCGCCCTTGCCGCGGATCTCCTCCTCCAAGCTATTCAGCTTGTCAGTCTGCCGCGCGGCAAGCGCGACGGCCGCGCCATGCGCCGCCAGCACCCGGGCAAACTGCCGGCCCAGCCCCTGGCTCGCGCCCGTGACGAGGATGGTTTCTTGACTGACGTCGAATAGGTCTGACATTGGCGATAACCCTTCGCTTTTGGAGCCATCAATACAGACGATTTTAACGATCTGAAACCGGAATGATCGGTTCGGCGTTCATTCGTCAGGCAGGGCTTTCGCTCATGAACAGTTTCGATCTCGCGGTCTATGCCGCGCTCGCCGTCGCGGTCGGCTTCGGCTTCAGGACCGGCCTGCTGCGCAGCGGCATGACCATTCTCGCCTATCTCCTCGCCGCGCCGGTCGCGGTGGCGCTGATGCCGATGATCGCACCGCAAATCGCCGCCAATCCAAACTCGCCGCTGCTGCAGAACTGGATCTGGTTCTTCGCCATCTTCGTGGTGGTCGGCATGCTGTTCGGCCATATGGGCCGCATCGCGCTGAACGACACCATCGGCGAGGCCGGCATCGGCGACCGGCTCGGCGGCGCCGCGCTCGGCGCCGTCAGGGTCGGCCTCGTGGCCACAACCCTGGTGCTGGTGTTCGACCAGATCGTGCCGGCCAACCGGCAGCCGCAGTTCCTCGCCGGCTCGCATCTGCGGCCGCTGTTCTCGGCTGCCGGCCAGATGGGATTCAAGTCGCTGCCGCCGGAGGCTGCGGCCGCGATCGACCGCCTCAAGCAGGAGCGGCGCATCTGATCAGGCGCATATGCATCGCCGCACGGAGGCGCATGCATTTTGGTGCGAGCGTCTCTCTTATCAGAGGCGTCACAGTTGGCTAGAGTGCGGCCCGTCCAAAACCTGCCTGACATTTACGGGAGTGAAACAGTGGATCTTGGGATCAAAGGTCGCCGCGCCATCGTCTGCGCATCCAGCAAAGGCCTCGGGCGCGCCTGCGCCATCTCGCTGGCGGAGGCCGGCGTTCATGTCACGCTGACCGCGCGCGGCGCCGAGGCCCTGAAGAAGACGGCTGACGAGATCCGCAAGGCCTATCCCGATGTGACGGTCACCGAGATCGTCGGCGACATCACGACGCCGGCCGGCCGCGAGGCGGTGCTGAAGGCCTGCCCCGAGCCCGACATCCTGATCAACAATGCCGGCGGCCCGCCGCCCGGCGATTTCCGCAACTGGACCCGCGACGACTGGATCAAGGCGATCGACGCCAACATGCTGACGCCGATCGAGCTGATCAAGGCGACGGTCGACGGCATGATGGCGCGCAAGTTCGGCCGCATCGTCAACATCACCTCGGCCGCGGTGAAGGCGCCGATCGACATCCTGGGCCTCTCCAACGGCGCGCGCGCCGGCCTCACCGGTTTCATCGCCGGCCTCTCGCGCAAGACGGTGATCAACAACGTCACCATCAACGGCCTGTTGCCGGGCCCGTTCGAGACCGATCGGCTCACCGGCACCGCGAAGGCCGAAGCTGACAAGCGCGGCGTCAGCCCTGAGCAGATCCTGGCCGAGCGCGCCAAGCTCAACCCCGCCGGCCGCTTCGGCCAGCCCGACGAGTTCGGCTACGCCTGCGCCTTCCTGTGCGGCGCCAAGGCCGGCTTCATCACCGGGCAGAACATTCTGCTGGATGGTGGTGCGTTCCCGGGCACGCTGTAGTCGGCACCGCAGGTGTGCTCCCTCGCCGCATTCTTAAGGGGCGCGGCGATGGGCTCGCAAGCGACACGACATGATATTGGTCACCGCCGCTTCGTCGATTCGTCCTCGTCCCGCGCGCTGGGATCGGAGGAATCGGCGGTGAGGCGCTCGCCGGTCCAGTCGATGCCGAATTCGTCGAGCCCATTGGCGAGCAGGTCGCCCAGCATCGGCTCGCCAAGCAGATAATGCACCGTTTCGCGACGCGGGCTGCGATACTCCCCCCGCGCCTCGACGGCGCGGGCCCGCAGATCGTCCCAATCCTCGATCGTGCCGTCGCCGCGACCGAGCCAGGTCAGCGCGACGAGATCGAGCTGCTCGTCCTCATTCAAAGCGATCATGAAGCTTCCGAGTTCTTGGATGACGGGGTCGGAGCCATCGTCATCGAGGACATCGACCGCATCGTCATCGCTCGGGTTGGAGCCGGAATCCGGATCGGAGCCCGCCTCCTTGACGTCGAATTCGCGTGCCTTCTCGATGATGAAGGCGACCTTGTCGGCGGATATTGCAAGCTCTGGCATGGCTCCTCCTCCGGTTCCCCGATAACGCCGCATTGCGCCAGATGATCCATTGCGCTTGATGGCGGAAAGCCGCATCTTTCGGCGCCAAAACAAGAACACGGGAAGGCGCCGGATGCGGTGGAAGGTTGGCAGGGTCAAAATCACCAAAGTTGTGGAATTGGAGACGGTCGGCTCGACCCGCTTCATTCTGCCGCTCGCGAGCAACGAGGAAATCCGCAAGCTGCCCTGGTTGATCCCGCATTTCGCAACTGAAGAAGGCCGGCTGAAAATGTCGATCCATTCGCTGGTGGTGGAGACGCCCGGCAGGCGTATCGTGGTCGATACCGGCCTCGGCAACGACAAGCAGGGGCGCAACGTCCCGACCTGGAACAACCGCAGCACGCCATTTCTGGAGACGATGACGGCGGCCGGCTTTCCGCCCGACAGCATCGATACCGTGCTGTGCACGCATCTTCACGTCGATCACGTCGGCTGGAACACGAGATGGTCCGGCGGCAAATGGGTGCCGACTTTCCCGACGGCGCGCTACGTTTTCGGCAAGACCGAATACGAATACTGGCGCGACCATTCGACGGAGCCGGACAAGCAGGCCGTGTTCGGCGATTCCGTGCAGCCGATCGTCGATGCTGACAGGGCCGATTTGATTCCGAGCGACCACCGGCTCTGTGAGGAGATCAGCGTTGTCCCGACCCCGGGCCACAGCCCCGGCCACATGAGCGTCCTGATCCAGTCTGAGGGCGAACAGGGCCTGCTCACCGGCGATGTCGCCCATCATCCCTGCCAGATGGCGCATCTCGACTGGTCCTCGACCGCCGATTCCGACCAGGCGCAGTCTGCCAAGACGCGGGCAGCGCTGTTCGGCCGCTTCGCCGACACGCCGACGCTGGTGATCGGCGGGCATTTCGCGGCCGGGCACATCAGGCGCGACGGGGACGCGTTCAGGTTTGTGGCGCTGGCGTAGGTCTCATGCCCTGGACGCTGCGCAGCACGAAGTGATGCGCTGCTGAGCCGGGGTCCATACCGCGCCAAATCGGGCACAAGTGATCTGGATCCCGGCTCTGCGGAGCAGCGTTGCACGCTGCACCGCGTCCGGGACACGATCGCACCCATCGAATCCAGAAGCCTGCAATGCGGCCCGTTATGAGCGGTTGAATTTCCTGCCGCCCTGTTCCATGAAGCTATTAACCGATCGGTCCAATCTCCAGGGAGAAACGAGAATGAAGCTTGTTCGTTATGGCGAGAAGGGTGCGGAAAAACCCGGCCTGATCGACAGATCCGGCCAGTTGCGCGACCTGTCGGCGCATGTGAAGGACCTCACCGGCGAGGCCTATTCGCCTGAGTCCCTGAAGAAGCTGGCGGCACTCGATCCCGCCTCGCTACCCTCCGTCTCCGGCAAGCCGCGGCTCGGTGCGCCCGTCACCGGCATCTCCAAATTCGTGGCGATCGGCCTCAATTACAGCGACCATGCCAAGGAGACGGGCGCAGAGATCCCGAGCGAGCCGATCATCTTCATGAAAGCCAACACCTCGCTGTCCGGCCCGAACGATCCGGTCGAGAAGCCGCGTGGCTCGACCAAGCTCGACTGGGAGGTCGAGATCGCCGCCATCATCGGCACCCGTGCGAAGTACGTCTCGGAAGCCGATGCGCTCAACCATGTCGCCGGCTATTGCGTCTGCAACGACGTCTCCGAGCGCGCCTTCCAGATCGAGCGCCTGGGCCAGTGGACCAAGGGCAAGTCGCACGACACGTTCGGGCCACTCGGGCCGTGGCTCGCCACCAAGGACGAGATCAAGGACGTGCAGAACCTGTCGATGTGGCTCGACGTCAATGGCCAGCGCCGCCAGACCGGCTCGACCAAGACCATGATCTTCTCCATGGCCAAGTGCATCTCCTATGTGTCGCACTTCATGACGCTGCTGCCCGGCGATATCATCACGACGGGCACCCCGCCCGGCGTCGGCCTCGGCATGAAGCCGCCGACCTTCCTCAATGTCGGCGATGTCGTCACGCTCGGCATCGAGGGCCTCGGCGAGCAGCGCCAGGAGATCGTGGCGGCGTAGGCCGCACGCGCATCACACTCCGTCGTCATGCCCGGGCTTGACCCGGGCATCCACGTCTCGCAGTCTGACCACACCGCGACGCGTGGATGGCCGGGTCAAGCCCGGCCATGACGGAGGAGACACCGTTCGCAAAAGATCGATTGCAGGGAATAGTCCTCATGAAACTCACCTTCTCCCCCGCCTCGCCCTTTGCGCGCAAGGTGCGGATCGCCGCGATCGAGCTCGGGCTGATCGACAAGATCGAGCTCGTGCCGGCGACCGTCGCGCCGGGCATCGCCAACGAGGACTATTCGCGCATCACGCCGCTGAAGAAGCTGCCGGTGTTGATCACCAACGACGGCGACGTGATCTTGGACTCCTATGTCATCGTCGAATATCTCAACGAGCTGGCCGGCGGCAGCCTGGTCCCGGACTACGGCCCGCGGCGCTGGAAGGCCAAGACCAACCACTCGCTGATCAACGGCATGCTCGATTCCATGCTGCTGTGCCGCTACGAGAAGATGGTGCGGCCGCAGGGCCTGCAATGGCAGGCCTGGTCGGACGATCATTGGAACAGGGCCTGGACCGGCATGGCGCGCTTCGAGAACATGCCGGAGGTGCTGAACGGCCCGTTCGACATCTCGCAGATCGGCCTCGTTTGCGTGCTCGGCTATGCCGACTTCCGCTTCGCCGATTGCGGCTGGCGCAAGGCCTATCCCAAGCTCGACGCCTTCCACCAGAAGATGCTGGAGCGGCCCTCCGTGAAGATTTCGGTGCCGCCTCCGGCGTAGTCGCAGGAGTTCTCATGAGCCTCACATACTCGGTCGGCGATCTCACCATCCATCGTGTCATCGAGCAGGAAACCTCGTTCGTCCCGGCGCTTGAGATGCTGCCGGGGCTGACGGGCGAAGTGCTGGCCGAGAACCGGGCATGGATGCGCGAAGCGAAGGCGCTGGATGACCAGGACGTCCTGCTGCTGTGCTTCCAGTCCTACGTGGTGAAGACGCCGCACCATACCATTTTGATCGACAGCTGCATCGGCAACGACAAGCCGCGCCCCAATCGGCCGAAATGGAACATGAAGACCGACGACACGTATTTGCGTGCTCTCAACGCCGCGGGGTTCTCGGTCGATGACATCGACTTCGTGATGTGCACGCATCTGCATGTCGATCACGTCGGCTGGAACACGCGGCTGGAGAACGGTCGCTGGGTCCCGACCTTCCCGAAGGCGCGCTACATCTTCGCGAAGCAGGAATTCGATCACTGGTCCGCACAGAATGCGAAGGCGGAGATCCCCCCTTTCGCCGATAGCGTGCTGCCGGTCGTGGAGGCGGGACGCCATGAGCTCGTCGGCAACGACCATGCGATCGGCGACCACGTCCGCATCCTGCCAACGCCGGGCCACACGCCCGGTCACGTCGCCTTCACGATGGGCCGCGGCAAGGACGACGCGGTATTCTCCGGCGATCTCATGCATTCGCCGTTGCAGACGCACTATCCGGAGCTCTCGATCAAGTTCGACGTCGATCCGGACGCGGCGGCGAAAACGCGCCGCAGCTTCCTGGAGCGCTATTGCGACAGCGACACGCTGTGCTGCACCGCGCATTTCCCCTCGCCGTCGGTCGGCAAGATCAGGCGCAAGGGCAACGGGTTCGTCTGCGTGGCGGTTTAAGGCGACCTTTCTTTTCGGTCATGCCCGGGCTTGTCCCGGACATCCACGTTCTTACAATCGATGGCGACGAAGGACGTGGATGGCCGGAACAAGCCCGGCCATGACGAGGAAGCAATCATGGCCGATCTCCCCGACATTCCCCTTCCCGCCGGCATCCGCTCGCGTTATGTCGACGACATCAACGGCCTGCGCATGCATGTGCTCGAGGCCGGCTTCGAAACCAGGGACCGTCCCTGCATCCTGCTGCTGCACGGCTTTCCCGAGCTCGCCTTCTCCTGGCGCAAGGTGATGCCGGCGCTGGCCGCCGCCGGCTACCACGTGCTCGCGCCCGACCAGCGCGGCTATGGCCGCACCACCGGATGGTCCGCGGACTATGACGGTGATCTTACGCCGTTCTCGCTTCCGAACCTCGTGCGCGACGCGCTCTCACTGGTGTCGGCGTTCGGTTACAGGCAGGTCGACCTGGCCGGTCATGATTTCGGCAGCCCGGTCGCGGCGTGGTGTGCGCTGATAAGGCCGGATGTGTTTCGCTCGGTGACGCTGATGAGCGCGCCGTTCGGCGGCGCGCCGCCATTGCCGTTCGACACGGTCGATGGCCCGCGCAAGCCTGCGCTCGAAGATCCCGTGCATCGCGAGCTCGCCGCGCTGCCGCGGCCGCGAAAACACTATCAATGGTACTACTCGACGCGCGAGGCGAACGCCGACATGCACCGGGCGCCGCAGGGCGTGCATGATTTCCTGCGCGCCTATTATCACCACAAGAGCGCGGACTGGGCCGACAACAAGCCTTATCCGCTGAAGTCGTGGTCGGCGGACGAGCTCGCAAAGCTGCCGACCTATTACGTGATGGACCTCGGTGAGACCATGGCGGAGACCGTCGCTAAGGAAATGCCGTCGCCGGCCGCGGTCGCCGCCAACCAATGGCTGCCGGACAGCGATCTCGCCTATTACAGCGCCGAATATGGCCGCACCGGATTCCAGGGCGGCCTGCAATGGTATCGCTACGGCACGTCGGGCATGCTCAACAGCGAGATGCAGCTGTTCTCGGGCCGCAGCATCGACGTGCCCTCCTGCTTCATCTCGGGCAGGCAGGATTGGGGCACTTACCAGCGTCCCGGCGTGTTCGAGACGATGCAGGGGCGCGCGTGCACGAAGATGCTCGGCTGCCATCTCGTCGACGGCGCCGGCCATTGGGTGCAGCAGGAGCAGCCGGCCGAGGTGAGCCGGTTGCTGCTCGACTTCCTCGCAAAGGCCGGCACGGCCTGATTTGACCCGGAAACGGTGGCGTCCTATATAGTTTAGAATAATTCTAAACAGTTGAAACAGGGCCGCCGTGAAGAATTTTGCCGATCTGACCGAGCGCGAGGTGCTGGCGGTCGCGATCTCCTCCGAGGAGGAGGACAGCCGCATCTACATGACCTTTGCCGAGGATCTGAAGGAGCGCTATCCCGACTCGGCAAAGCTGTTCGAGCAGATGGCCGAGGAGGAGCGCGGCCACCGTCACATGCTGCTGGAAATGTATGAGCAGCGCTTCGGGCAGCACCTGCCGCCGATCCGCCGCGAGGACGTCAAGGGTTTTCTGCGCCGCCGCCCGATCTGGCTGACCAAGAACCTGCCGCTCGACACCATCCGCAGGGAAGTCGAGACCATGGAGCTCGAGGCCGAGCGCTTCTATGCGAAAGCCGCCGAGCAGGCCGAGGACGTCAACGTGCGCCGGCTGCTCGGCGATCTCGCCGAAGCCGAGAAGAGCCATGAGCACACCGCCGCCCGGCTGACCGGCGAAATCCTCAAGCCCGACGTGCGCGCGGAGGAAGACCGCACGCGCCGGCGCATGTTCGTGCTGCAATATGTGCAGCCGGGCCTCGCCGGCTTGATGGACGGCTCGGTCTCCACGCTGGCGCCGCTGTTCGCGGCCGCGTTCGCCACGCACCAGAACTGGCAGACGTTCCTCGTCGGCCTCGCCGCCTCGATCGGTGCCGGCATCAGCATGGGATTTGCGGAAGCCTTGTCCGACGACGGCTCGCTCACGGGGCGCGGCTCGCCCTGGCTGCGCGGCATCACCTGCGGCGCAATGACGACGCTCGGCGGGCTCGGCCACACCGCGCCCTATCTCGTGCCCGACAGCTGGGCGAACGCATTCTGGATCGCGACCGGAATCGCCTGCGTCGTCGTGTTCTTCGAGTTGTGGGCGATCGCCTTCATCCGCTCGCGCTACATGGACACGCCGTTCCTCCAGGCCGTATTCCAGATCGTGCTCGGCGGCGCCATCGTGCTGGCAGTGGGGATATTGATCGGGGCGGCGTAGGCCTCACGGATCTTGCGAAGGCCGGGACCCACAATCACAGGGAGCAATTTGGCGAAAATTCTCGATTATCGAGCGGCGGCAACTTGCACCGCGCGCCCCCGATAGATCACGCGGTATGGGTCCCGGCCTTCGCCGGGACGACGGCGGAAGTTGTAGCGCCGCGTCTGCCTGTTTCTCCCACACGTCAATCGCCATCAAGCAGCGGCTGCAGCGTTCGGCCAAACTGCGCATCATCCAACAACCAGAGCGGGAGAACGCGCCGTGGCCAAATCGGAATGGAGTTTCAAGAGTGCGGTCGAGCTGTCGGCCGCATTGAGCGCGAAGAAGGTCTCGGCGGTCGAGCTCACGCAGGATGCGATCGCCCGTATCGAGCGTCACGATGGCAAGATCAACGCGGTCTGCGTGCGGGATTTCGATCGCGCGCTCGGCACCGCGCGCGAGGCGGACGCCGCATTGGCCCGCGGCGAGCGCAAGCCGCTGCTCGGCCTGCCCTTGGCGATCAAGGAATCCTTCAACATCGCCGGCCTGCCGACGACCTGGGGGTTCGTGCCGCAGAAGGACTTCAAGCCCGTGGAAGACGCGCTGGCGGTGGCCCGCATCAAGCAGGCCGGCGGCGTGATCCTCGGCAAGACCAACGTGCCAGTCGGCCTCGCCGACTGGCAGAGCTACAACGACATCTACGGCACCACGAACAACCCCCATGATCTCGGCCGCACGCCGGGTGGATCGTCCGGGGGATCGTCGGCTGCCCTTGCCGCGGGCTATTGTGCGCTCGCCACCGGCTCCGACATCGGCGGCTCCCTACGTGTGCCGGCATTTGCGGCGTCTTCGCTCACAAGCCGACCATCAATCTGTGCGCCGCGCGCGGCGAGACCCCGCCGCCGTTTCCAGCCATTCCGCGCGAGGGCGACCTCGCCGTCATCGGGCCGATGGCGCGCACGGCGGCGGATCTTTCCTTGCTGCTCGACGTCATGGCGGGACCCGATCCGCTCGACGCCGGTATCGCCTACAAGCTCGACTTGCCTGTCGCACGGCATCAGTCGCTGCGGGATTTTCGCGTCGTGGTGATCGACAGCCATCCGCTGCTACCGACTGACCGGGATGTCCGCAGCGCGATCGACAGGCTCGCAACCGATCTTGCGAAGGCCGGCGTCACCGTCGCGCGCGAGAGCGCGCTGCTCCCGGACTTCGCGGAGACGTCGCGGCTTTACATGCGCATGCTGCTGGGCTTCCTCGGCGCGTTCTTACCTCCCGACGAGCTGGCGGATGCGCGGGCACGGGCGAGCCAGCTGTCGCCGGAGGACCCGAGCCTCGGCGCCGAACGACTGCGCGGCATCACCGCGAGCCACCGCGCCTGGGTGCTCGACGCAGGTAGCCGCGCCGGCCTGCGTGCGCAATGGCGCGCGCTGTTCAGCAGCTTCGACGCGGTGATCTGCCCGATCATGCCGACACCGGCCTTTCCGCATGATCATTTGCCGGAACAGCGCCTGCGACGCATCAGCATCGACGGCAAAGACTACCCTTATTCCGACCAGCTTGCCTGGCCGGGCGTTGCGACGCTTCCGGGCCTGCCTGCGACCGCCGTTCCGCTCGGCCTGTCGAAAGACGGCCTGCCGGTCGGCGTGCAGATCGTCGGCCCCTTCCTCGAGGACCGCACGCCCCTCAAGCTCGCCGAGCTGATCGAGCGCAAATTTGGCGGGTTCAAACCGCCGCCATTATTTGACGATTAGCCTTGATCGTCATTGCGAGCGAAGCGCAGCAATCCAGCATCTTTCCGAGGCGACAGTCTGGATTTGCTTCGTCGCAAGAGCTCCTCGCAATGACGGAGCAGAACAATTTCGAGATTCCGGGGTCGCGCTCCGCGCGCCCCTCAGCTATCGAACACGATCACGCTGCGCAGCGTCTTGCCGGCTTTCATGCTGGCAAAGCCCTCGTTGATCTCGTTCAGCTTCAGCTTGGCCGAGATCCAGTCCTCGAGGTGCAGCCGGCCGCGCAAGTAGAAATCGACCAGGCGCGGCATGTCGACGCGAAAGTGGTTCGAGCCCATCGAGGAGCCTTGGATCTTGCGCTCGCGCAGGAAGTCGAAGCCGTGCAGCTCGATCTTCTGTCCGAACGGGATCATGCCGACGATCGTTGCGGTGCCGCCGGAGGCGAGCATCGCAAAAGCCTGCTCGGCGGTCTCCTTGCGGCCGAGCACCTCGAAGGAATGATGCACGCCGCCATTGGTGAGATCGCGCACCTGCTTCACGACATCGCCATCCGCCGGGTTGATGATGTCGGTCGCCCCCAGCTTGGTCGCGAGCTGGAGCTTGGCCGGATTGGTGTCGATGGCGATGATGCGGCCGGCGCCGGCGATCTGTGCGCCGTTGATCGCGGCCATGCCGACGCCGCCACAGCCGATCACCGCCACGGTCTCGCCGGCCGTCACCTTCGCGGTGTTCACGACCGCGCCGTAGCCGGTGATGACACCGCAGCCGATCAGTGCGGCGAGATCCAGCGGCATCTCCTTCCTGATTTTGACGATGGCGTTCTCGTGCACCAGCATCTGCTCGGCGAAGGAGGAGAGATTGAGGAACTGGTGCAGCTTTTCCGGCTTCGACCATTGCATCCGGTTCGAGACACCCGGCATCATCTTCACCGTGGTGTCGGTGCAGAGCACGGTCCGGCCCGTGGTGCAGTTGTCGCAGGTGCCGCAGAACACGGACAGGCAAGTCACGACATGGTCGCCCGGCTTGACGTAAGTGACGTCCGAGCCGACCTGCTCGACCACGCCGGCGGATTCGTGCCCGAGCACCGCAGGCAGCGGATGCGGATAGAGACCTTCCATGAAGTGCAGATCGGAGTGGCAGAGGCCGGCGACGGCGGTGCGGATCAGAACCTCGCGCGGACCCGGCTTCGGCAGGCTGATGTCCTCGATGACGAGCGGCTGGTTGACTTCGTAGAGGACGGCGGCCTTCATCGGTGTTTCCTCGTTGTTATGATCGTTGCCTTGCAGGGACTCCACCTCTCCCATGGGGAGAGGTGGAGGGAGAGCCTACGCTGCCAGAACCAGCTCGCCAACCTCGCTCATGCCACCTGCGCGATCGCTGAGCAGCAGTTCGGCGATCTTCGTCTGCGCCGCATTTTCCGTCAGCCGGAACGGATCGCTCGGCGAAACCCGATGGTCAATGACGAGGCGTGACAGCAGCAGCCGGCGCGCATCGCCGCGCCTCTCGTGGATGCGATGCGCCTCCCAGGCGAGCGCGACGGCGCTTGCAACATGATAGAGCAGGCTGGTGGCGCGGCGCGCATCAGCCTCGTTCTCGGACCTGCCCGCGACCTCGCGTGCGAAGCCGACCGCGCGATCTGTGAGGCCGCGCAGATGGTCGCGCCAGGCCTGCGGCACGGAGACGCTGTCGTCGAGCCGGGCGTGCAGATCGGCAGCAAGCGCGGACTCCGCGCCGTGACGGCCCACGGCGCGTCGCAGCGCATCGATTGCGACGATGTTGCCGGTGCCTTCCCAGACCGAGCCGAGATGGGCATCGCGCAGCAGGCGGGCGGTGGCGAATTCCTCGATGTAGCCGATGCCGCCGCGCATCTCGAGCGCATCGCCGCAGACCTTTCGCGCGTCACGCGTGGCACGGAACTTCAGCGTCGGGGTCAGGATACGCAGCAGCGCCGCCGCGTCCTGGCTTCCGGCTTCGGCGCGGTCGAGCGCGTCCGCGGTGAGAAAGCTCATCGACAGCGCCTGCTCGACCGGCAGCATGATCTTCATCATTTGCCGCCGCCCGAGAGGCAGATCGATGATGCGCCGACCGAATACGACGCGGTTGGTCGCAACCGTCATCGCGTCATGATAGGCGCGGCGCATCAGCGCGGCCGATTTGACCCCGTTGGAGAGCCGCGACGAGTTCACCATCTCGGCCATCTGCACGAAGCCGCGGTCGAGCTTGCCGACGGCATAGGCGATCGCGCCTTCGAGCTTGATCTCGCCTGACGCCATCGAGCGCGTGCCGAGCTTGTCCTTGAGGCGCACGATCCGGTACTGGTTCTGCGCACCGTCGTCGAGGAAGCGCGGCATCAGGAACAGGCCGACGCCGCGCGTGCCGGGGCCGGCACCTTCGGGGCGCGCCAGCAGCATCACGACCTCAGCATCGGCGTTCGAGCAGAACCATTTCTCGCCGTAGAGACGCCAATGATCGCCCGCCTGCACCGCGCGCGTGGTCAGCGTGCCGACGTCGGAGCCGCCCTCCTTCTCCGTCATGAACTGGCCGCCCTGGGTCAGCTTGCTCATGTCGGTCGAGGTCAGGCCGTCCAAATATTTCGCCTTCAGCGCCTCGCTGCCGAAATTTGCGAGCAGCTTCGCGCAGCCGTCAGTGACGTTGATCGGACAGCCCATGCCGAATTCGGTCTGGTTGAACAGGAAGGTGAAAGCATGCTTGGCGACGACGGGATATTTGTCTGGCCAGCCCATGATGCCCTTGCGGATCGAGAGCGCGTGGATGCCGAACTCACCGAATGCAGCCTTTTCCAACTCGCGGTAGGCCGGGTGATATTCGATCCATTGCACGTCGCGCCCGAACTTGTCGCGCTGATGCAGGATGGGCGTGTGCCGGTCGGCCAGCCGCGCGCATTCGTCGAGATGGCCGCCGGCGAGTTCGCCGAGGCGGTCGAGATGCGGCTCGATGTGGCGGAACAGATTATCCGGCAGATGGATGCGCAAGAGGTCCGCCAGCGCCGGATCGGCGCGGTAGAAATTCATGCCTGACGTATCGGGCGCCAGCAGGCCGGATGGTGCGGCCGCGACATTTTGTGGCTGCGCTGTGGCCGGTTTGTGCATGATCGTCCTCGTCGTTTCCGCCCGACGGCAATTCTTTGCGCTTGCCGCTTGGGATGATGTCGATCATGCTCCAGAGGCGGACGCCGATAAAGCCGCAAATCGTCAGGGCGGCATGACCGTCGCGAGGGAGCAATTCGCCCTGCGGAATTGTGGGCGCTCTGGCTGGTTGTTCGCGCGGGCCATGCATAGATCAACGGCTTCCCGTCCTGAGAGATCACGCCATGGAACATCCGAAATACAAGATCGCCCTCATCGTCGGCGCCGGCGAAGGCCTGAGCGCATCGCTGGCGCGCCTGCTTTCAGCGCAAGGCATCCGCGTCGCGCTCGCCGCGCGAAAGATCGAGAAGCTCGGCGCGCTCTGCACCGAAACCGGGGCCAAGGCCTATGCCTGCAACGCCACCGAGCCTGACGAGGTGGAGCGGCTGTTCGGCCTCGTCGAACGCGAGATCGGCACGCCCGACCTCGTCGTCTACAACGCCAGCGGCCGCACGCGCGGGCCGTTCATCGACCTCGTCCCGGCCGACGTCGCGCGGGCGATCGCGGTCAGCGCCTATGGCGGTTTCCTCGTGGCGCAGCAGGCGGCCAAACGCATGCTGCCGAACAAGCACGGCGCGATCCTGTTCACCGGCGCGTCCGCCAGCGTCAAAGGTTATGCGCAGTCGGCCCCGTTCGCGATGGGCAAGTTCGCGCTGCGCGGCCTCGCGCAGAGCATGGCGCGCGAACTGTCGCCGCAGGGCATCCATGTCGCGCATTTCGTCATCGACGGCGGAATTAGGAGCGCGGCGCGCACCGAACCGGACGACAAGCCCGACTCGATGCTCGATCCCGGTGCGATCGCGTACAGCTATTGGAACGTGTTGCAGCAGCCGCGCAGCGCCTGGAGCTGGGAGCTGGAGCTGCGGCCGTGGGTGGAGAATTTTTGAGGCGATAACGTCGCCACAACAACCGTCATTGCGAGGAGCCCTTGCGACGAAGCAATCCAGGGCTGTCTCCGCGGATACATTTCTGGATTGCTTCGGTTCGCTCGCAATGACGGCAGGGAGGATCAATGACCACGGAAACCACCATCGACACCGGCACCAACGAGTTGCTCTGCGTCATCCGCGACCGCGTCGCGATCATCACGCTGAACCGGCCGGAAGCGCGCAACGCGCTGTCGGACGCGCTGACGCCGGCGCTGCGCAGCATGATCCGGAGCTGCGGCGAGAATCCTGATGTCGGCGCGCTGCTGTTGACTGGCGCGGGCGAAGCGTTTTGTGCCGGCGGCAACGTCAAGGGCATGGGTGCGCATCGCGACAAGTCCAAGCTCGACATGTCCTTTGACGACAAGGTCGCCGATCTGCAGGAGCGGCAGCGGCTGCTCACCGGCGCGCTGGTGTCGGTGCGCAAGCCGACGATCGCCGCCCTGCCCGGCCCCGCGGTCGGCGCCGGTCTCGCCATCGCCATGGCCTGCGACATTCGCATCGCCGCGCAATCGGCCTTCGTCGCCACCGGCTACGCCCGCATCGCGCTGTCAGGCGATTACGGCATCGCGTGGCTGCTCACCCGCCTCGTCGGCACCGCGCGGGCGCGCGAATTGATGTTCACCGGCGACCGTGTCGATGCCGCACGCGCCGAAGCGATCGGCCTCGTCAACCGCGTCGTGCCCGACGACAAATTGCAGACTGAGGCGTTCGCGCTGGCCAAATCGCTCGCCGAAGGCCCACGCCTCGCGCTGCGCTACATGAAGGACAATCTCGACGAGGCCTTGCTGTTCGACTTCGAGACCGCGCGCGACCACGAAGCCGAACGGCTGGTCCGCCTCACCACGACCGCCGACCACAAAGAAGCGGTTCAGGCCTTCATCGAGAAGCGCAAGGCGGTATTCACGGGGAAGTAGGATTAGTCCTCCGAGCAACCCCGACTATCAGCTGACTCCATATAGCAGGTACCCTACTTCATAGCAGGTACCCTACTTCAAGGAGCGCTGAATGGATATCTCTGGGGTCATCCGCCGTCCTGGCGGAGAAGACGGGCTATGTCACGTTCCATCAGTTGAACGAGTTGATACCGTCGGCCAAGGCGGAAGCTGAAGACATCGAGGCGATACTCACCGCTTCGAGCGAGCGGGGTATCTGGATTGCAGAGGAATGGGTCGGCGCTCTTGCGGGATACGATTGAGTTCGTCTCGAAAAAAATGCCCGGCTCTGGCTGGGCCAGGCCGGGCTCGGAGTGTTGTCAGGCCGAGGCTGAGGGGTTGTCGGCCTGACGGGAAAGGGCGGCGAGGCGCCAGCTCGCGCAAGGGATCTCTTTCGGGCCAACGCTGATCTCCTTGTCGAAGCGCACCAGCTTCCAGTCGTCGGGATGGTTGACGAAGGCGAAGCCGGATTTGCGCGCGAGCGAGACCATGGCCTCGTTGGAGCGCAACGTGTCGCCGAACATGTGCTCGGCGCCGAGCGCGGCGGCGCGGCATTCGAGATTCTTCATCAGCGCGGTGGCGATGCCGTGGCCGTGCCAGCGATCATCGACCGAGAGGCCGAACTCGAGCGTCGCGGTCTCGGTATGGAAGGCATAGCGCGCTTCGGCCACGATGGTCTCGAAGCCGTCAACCATCATCGTCGCCACGATGGTGAAACGATCGCGCTCGCCGACCTCGAGGAAATCTCGCAGCAGGCCTTTCGGCAATTCGCTGACGGCGCCGAAGAAGCGGTTGTAGCGGGAGTGGGTCGAGAGCGAACGGAAATAGTGCTGCAGCTCGTCAGTGTCGCGCGGCTCGACGAAGCGGAGATCGAGCCGCTCACCGTGTCGGGTGCGCATCACGTCGGAATATTGCTTGAGGTCTTCGAGGCGAAGGGTGCTCATGACACACGCCATGCGGAAAAGGGACCGCCGGCGCCCCGCAGACAGGCGGCGCCGGCCTGGCGGCCAATCAGGCCCGCCAGAAGGGTTTGTCGGCCTCGTAGGCGATGTCGGACCAGGACAGCCCGACGTCATGGAGGTCGCGGGCGGTCCAGTGGGTCAGTTCGCGCCGGGTTCGGTAGCGCTCGTGCCAGACGTGAAGGGTCTCGCCGATCTGGTGGAGCAGCCCGAGTGCATGATGATTTGTCATCGAATTGTCGGTCAACGTAGACATTTTCAGCTCCTGGAGCTAAGTTGACTACTAATATCTGCCTCCTGCTGCGCTGCGACAAACGACAATTTGTACCTTTTCGCATGAAATAACGTCATGCATCCTGCTGCCAAATGACTGCCAGATTGCCATCCCTGAACGGATTGCGGGCGTTCGAGGCCGCTGCGCGCCATCTCAGCTTCACGCTGGCCGCCAGCGAGTTGAACGTGACCCAGACCGCGATCAGCCATCAGATTCGCAGGCTGGAGGAGGAGCTCGGCATCCGCCTGTTCATCCGGCAGAACCGCGCGCTGGCGCTCACACCGGAGGCGCGCGACTATTTGCCGGGCGTGCGCGCCGCCTTCAACGATCTCCGCCTTGCGACCGACCGGCTGCTGCGCAAGGACGACGACAAGGTACTGACGGTCTCGACGCTGGCCTCGCTCGCGGCAAAATGGCTGCTGCCGCGGCTGACCGATTTCCAGGAGCAGCATCCCGGCATCGACGTGCGCATCACCACCTCGACCAGCCTCGTCGATTTCCAGCGCGACAATGTCGATGCCGCGATCCGCTATGGCCGCGGCCAGTGGCCGGGCGTGCGCGCCGAATGGCTGATGGCGGACGAGCTGTTTCCGGTGTGCAGCCCGTCACTGCTGCGCGGCGACAAACCGCTGCGCCGGCCCGAGGATCTGCGCAACCATCCGCTGCTGCACACATCCAATGCCAACAGCGACGACTGGCGGCTGTGGCTGACCGCGGCGGGCCTGCCGGCCGACATCGCGAGGCAGCCTGGCATCACCTTCGACATGATCTTCATGACCATCCAGGCCGCGATCGACGGCATCGGCGTCGCGATGGGGCGGACCTCCTACGTCCAGGACGACATCGCCAAGGGCCGGCTGGTGGTCCCCTTCAAGATCGCGCTGCCGGCCGATGCCGGGTTCTACCTGGTCGCGCCGGAGGGCCGCCGCCAGGCGCCGAAGCTTGCCGCGTTCCGGCAATGGGTGCTCGCGGCTGCGCAGAATAAAGCCTGAAGGACGCGATTTATCTCCCTAAGAGAAGGCGAGGGAGCGCACCTGCGGTGCGGCACTTACAGCTCCACCACCACGTAATCGCTCTCGATGCTGACCGTAACAGTCTCGGCGACATACGGTCCCTTCACCACGCTCGCGCCCGGCTCGACATTGGCCGGATAGGCCTTCACGCGGAAGCGGCGAGGGTCGCAGTAGGATTGTCCGGTGCGGATGTCGAACTCCCAGCCGTGCCAGGGGCAGCGAATGATCTCGCCGAGTTTCGTGTACTCGATCTCGCCGGGATTCTTTGACTGCGCCAGCCCGATCAGCGGCCCCTCGCACAGCGCCGCGCCCTGATGCGGGCAGCGGTTCATCAGGCCGAAATATTCGCCCTTGATGTTGAAGACCGCGATCGGCCGTCCGTCGATCTCCAGGAATTTTCGCGTGCCGGGCGGAAGCTCGTCCACCGGCGCAATGACGTGTCTTGCCATCAGGAAATGCCGTAGAGCTTCTTCGCATTGCCGAGATAGAACGCCTCTCGATTGGCCTCGCTGACGCCGGCCGGCAAGACGCGCGACGGCTCGTCGTAGTCCCAATGCGGATAGTCGGTTGCGAACAGCAACTTGTCCCAGCCGATCCATTTGATGAGGTCGAACAGATCCTCGCGCCGCTCCGGATCCTCCATCGGCTGCGTCGTCCACCACACCTGCTCGCGGATATATTCCGACGGCGGCCGCTTCACATGCGGCACCTCGCTGCGCAGGCGCTGCCAAGCCTTATCGAGGCGCCAGCAAAGCGATGGCGCCCAGCCGAAGCCGGCCTCGATCATCACCATCTTCAGTTTCGGGAAGCGCTCGAACACGCCTTCGAGCACGATACTCGCCAGCGCCGATTGCTGGCATTGCGAGTGGCCGACCATCTCCTCGATATAATACGACGGCCAGCCCGACGGCGTGATGGGATTGCCGCCGAAGCCGAAGGCGTGCACGCCGACAGGAAGGCCCGCCTCTTCCGCGGCCTGATAGATCGGCCAGTAACGGCGCTGGCCGAGCGGCTCGACGTTGCGGCTGAGCAGCAGCACCTGCACGAAGTTCTTGTCGCCGGCGCGCTCGCGGATTTCGGCGGCGGCCGACAGCCCATCCTCATTACCGACGACGATGGATGCCTTCAGCCGCTTGTCCTTGCTGGTCCATTTATCGATCTGCCAGTCGTTGATCGCCGAGCACAACGCTGCCGAGAGCTCGTGATTGCGGATGCCCTGTCCGGTGTTGAGCGGATTGAGCACCCCAAGCTGCACATTGTTGGGATCGAGCAATTGCTTCTGCATGAAGGACAGCGAGGAGCCCTGCGGACCGCCTTCCGGCGGATAGGCATCGCGGCGCGAGGCGTTGGGCTGGGCCTTGGGATAGGGCGGGCCTTCCATCATGCCCTGATAGGCGTGGACGCCGTAGACTTCGAGGTGATGCTGCCAGCGTTTGGCGAGGTAGGGATAGAGCTCGGTGCGGGTGGCGCGTGCCGGATGGATGTCGCAGTCCGCGATCGCGGTTCTTACGGTCAGTGGGGAAGCGGCTTCTTGGCTCTCGCGGAACTGGATATTCATCGCCTTGCCTCCTTTGGCAGCGGGCTCACGTCAGGCGGGGGTAGGTTGCATGGGGATTGTCGATCATGATCTTGCGCACGAGATCGGGGGACAGACCTTCGGGCAGCGCGTCCTGGCCGTCGAACTGCCAGTGCGGATAGTCCGTGGAGAATAGGACCAATTCGTCGGACTGCATATGCTCAAACAGGCGAATTAATGTCTCAGGTTCCGGCGGCGCATCAAATGGCTGTAACGAGAAGCGGATGTTGCTGCGCACAATCTCCAGCGGCGCACGATCGACCCACGGTGTCTCCATCCGCACCCCGCGCCAGAACTTGTGCAGGCGCCAGAGATAGGGCGCGATCCAGGAGACGCCGGACTCCAGCATCACCATTTTCAGCCGCGCATATTTGGCGAACACGCCCTCGACGATCAGGCTGGTGAGCTGGGTCTGAAACGCCTGGGCCTGCCCGACATAATCCTCGATGTGATAGGACCCCCAGCCCACGGCGGTCGGCGGATTGTGATAGGCGGAACCGGCGTGGATGCCGACGGCAAGTTCCAGTCGTTCCGCAGCCTCATAGATCGGCCACAGCGCTCGCTTGCCCAGCGGCGTGTCGCCCATCACCAGCATGAGCACTTGCACGAAGCGTTTGTCCTGGGCGCAGCGCTCGATCTCGGCGACCGCCTTCTCGACGCTTTGCGTGGGAATCACGATGGAGCCGCGCAGTCGCGCGTCGCGATCGAGCCATTCCTTCGCCAGCCAATCATTCAGCGCGCGGCAGAAGGCGGCCTGCATGTCCTCGGAGAACACCATCTGCACGCCGTACAGTGGATTGCAGATGGCGTAGCTGAGCTGGAAGGGATCGAGCACATGGCGCTGCATGGTCTCCAGACTCTCGCCGGGTTTGCCGGTCTCCGGCCGCCAGTCCGGCCGCGCCGTGATCGGCGAGTTCTGCGGATAGGATTGCGAGACGAGGTCGACCATGCCGCGCGTCGTCACCTGATCGCGCCAATAATCGTTCAGGTATGGCAGCAGGCTGGTCAGATGCGGCACGGCCGGATGCACGTCGCAATCGATGCCGCCGGCAATCAGGGACGCCATCACGTCTCCCTTCTCACGTTTCCTTGCATGTCGCTTCTTGCACCCGCCATTCAAGCAGGCCTGCCCGTCGCCCGCAACTCGGCCAATCATCCTGTCATATGCTAGGAAGGCTGAGCTCGGTTGCGAAGGAATGGGGTACCAGAGATGAAAGAACTCGTCGGCATCGCGCAACAGGTCGCGGCCCAACTGATGGCGCGCAAACAGACCATTGCGGTTGCGGAATCGTCAGCCGGCGGCCTGATCTCGGCCAGCCTGCTCGCGGTGCCCGGCGCCTCCGCCTATTACCTCGGCGGCGCCGTGGTCTACACGCGCGATGCCAGGCGCGTGCTGATGGATATTTCGGACGAAGGAATGAAGGGCTTTCGCTCCTCATCGGAGCCCTACGCCAAACTCCTCGCCGAACAGATGCGGAGCCGCTTTGGCTGCGACTGGGGCCTGTCTGAGACAGGCGCCGCCGGGCCCACCGGCAACCGCTACGGCGATGCCGCCGGCCATAGCTGCATGGCGGTTGCGGGCCCTGCGTCAGAGGTGATGACGCTGGAAACTGATAGCAATGACCGGTTCGCGAACATGCAGGTGTTTGCGGCGACGGCGCTGAAGCTGTTGCTGCGGAAGCTCGAGGGATGAGTTGCTGTGCGGATGAAGTGAGCCGGGATAGCCTCGCCACCAACACTACGGTCATCGCCCGGCTTGACCGGGCGGTTCAGTACTCCGAGGCGGTTGTGATTGAATTGGTGGGCCGCGGCGTACTGGATGCGCCGGTCCCGGCTCCGCCAAGGCTACGTCGGGGCCACAAGAGTGCTCGGCCGCCAAAGCTTTAGCGAAGGCGGCAAGCCGGGGCATGACACCGAGAGTGAGGAGCGATGACAGCCGACGATGGAGCGATAGCAGCAGCTACCGCCCCAAATGCCGCGTGAAGATCCGCACCACGTGCCCCCTCACCCGCGGCGCCTCGTCGTAGAGATCCGACGCGAGCCGCTCGATGGTCTCGCGCAGCGACAGGAATTGCGCCTGCCGCGCACTGCTTTCGGTGCCCTGCATGCCCGCGAGCTCGTCCATCGCGGCGTCGCTGATCTGGCACTGCACCACATCGCCGTCATTGAGCATGGTGAAGCGAAAGGCCAGCCGTTCAAGGTCATGGCCGATGATCTTGTCGCGCGTCAGCGGCATCAAGTCTTCCCGGTCGAGCCCCCGCACCGGACAATGCGGAAAATCGCTGCAATTGTCAGCAGCAAAGTGCAGCTTCGCTCCTACTGGAACGCGACTTCGGCAAAACTGCGAAGCTTGCGCGAATGCAGTCGCTCGGATTCCTGCTGCTTCAGTCGCTCCAGCGCCTTCAGGCCGATCTCGAGGTGCTGACCGACACGGCGGCGGTAGAACTCGCTGGCCATGCCGGCGAGCTTGATCTCGCCGTGCAGCGGCTTGTCGGAGACGCATAGCAGCGTGCCGTAGGGAACACGGAAGCGGTAACCGTTGGCGGCGATGGCAGCCGATTCCATGTCGAGCGCGACCGCGCGCGATTGCGACAGGCGGCGGATCACGTCGGGCCCGGATATCTCCCAGTTGCGGTTGTCGACGCTCGCCACCGTGCCGGTGCGCATCAGGCGCTTGAGCTCGAAGCCTTCGAGCCCCGTGACATCCTCGACCGCCTCCTCGAGCGCGACCTGCATTTCGGCCAGCGCTGGGATCGGCACCCAAAGCGGCAACTCGCGATCGAGCACGTGATCCTCGCGCACATAGCCGTGCGCGAGCACGTAGTCGCCGAGGCGCTGCGTGTTGCGCAGGCCCGCGCAATGGCCGAGCATCAACCAGGCGTGCGGCCTCAGCACCGCGACGTGGTCAGTGACGTTGCGCGCATTGGATGGACCGGTGCCGATATTGATCAAGGTAATGCCGCGATAGCCGGGCGCGATCAGATGGAAAGCCGGCATCTGCGGCGCGCGCTCCGGCGCCGTCCCACTGGTGACGCCGCCACTGCATGTGATCACATTGCCGGGCGCGACGAAGCCATCGAGACCAGCCTCGCCGGACTGAAGCCGCTGCTGGCAGAGTTGTACGAAGGCCTCGACATAGAACTGGTAGTTGGTGAAGATCACGAAGTTCTGGAAATACTCAGGGTCCGTGCCGGTGTAGTGATAGAGCCGGCGCAGCGAGTAATCGACCCGGGCGGCGCGGAACAGGGACAGCGGCTCGGGCGCGCCCGGCTGGAGCTCGAAAGTGCCGTCGGCGATCGAATCGTCCATCGTCGCGAGATCGGGCACATCGAACGCATCGCGCAGCGAGCGCGTGACGGCGGAGCTCTCGCCGGTGGTGATGGCGGCCTCGATGTTGATGTCGCGGCGATAGGCGAAGTGGATCGGGATCGGCTCGGCGGACTCGCCGATCTCGACCGGCACCGCGTGGTTCTGGAGCAGCAATCCGATCTGCTCGGTGAGGTAGGCGCGGAACAGATCCGGCCGCGTGACGCTGGTCTCGTGCACGCCGGGACCATGGACGAAGCCATAAGCGAGACGCGAATCCAGCCGCGCATGCGTCGCCGTGGTGAGACGGACGAAGGGATAATAGGCCCGGACCCGCGACGTGATCGCCTCGCCATTGACGTAAGCTTCGAAACGATCGCGTAGGAACCTGGTATTGCGCTCGTAGATCTCTTCGAGCCGCGCGACGGCCGCGGACGCATCGGAGAAGGATTCGGTGGCGATGGAGGGTGGGGATTGCATTGTTCGACCGCCGGGTTTGCTGTTTGCAATCGCAGTATAGCAAACTGACAGCCAAGTCATCATTGCGAGCGCATCGAAGCAAATCCAGAAATCTGTCCGCGGAGACAGGCTGGATTTGCTTCGCTGCGCTCGCAATGGCGAGGGAAGATGACGCGCAGTCGCGCGTCACTTCTCGCGGAAGGCGCGCATCAGCTGATCGTGCAGCGGCTTCATCAGATAGGACAACATGGTGCGGTCGCCGGTCTGGACGAAGGCTTCCACGGGCATGCCGGGAATCAGCTTGACGTCACCGAGCCGGGCGACCTCCTCGGGCGGCATCGAGACGCGGATGGTGTAGTAGCCTTGACCGGTGCGCTGGTCGGTGGTGACGTCGGGCGAGACGCGGCTGACGACGCCGTTGAGCTCGGGCGTGGTGCGCTGGTTGAACGCGGAGAGGCGCAGCAGTGTCTTCTGACCGATCTGGAGCTTGTCGATGTCGACCGGATTGACCTTGGCCTCGACCTGAAGATCATCGGCCTGCGGCACGATCAGCATCAGGGTATCGCCCGCGGTGACGACGCCGCCGACCGTGTGCACGGTCGATTGCAGCACCATGCCATCCTGCGGGGCGCGGATATCGACGCGGCGGAGCTGGTCTTCGGCAGCGACCTTGCGCTCGATCAGCTCGCCGATCTTGTCGTTGGTCTCGCGCAGGTCCTTGGAGACCTCGCTGACCACGTCCTTGTCGATCTGGATGATCTGGAGCTCGGTCTCGGTAATCTTGCCCTTGGCCTGGGCGCGTGAGGCGATGTACTGCGCGCGCTCGCCATTGAGCCGGGCCGAATCGCGCTCGAGCTGGGTTAGGCGCGAAATCTGCACCAGACGCTTGTCGTAGAGCTCGCGCACGCCGGTGAGCTCGTTCTGCACCAGCGCGATCTCCTGATCCTTGGCCTTCTCCTGGGCGCTGAGACCGGCGATTTCCTCGTTGAGCTGCGTGATGCGCTCGCGCAGCTGGGCTTTCTGCCCGGTGCGGCCGTTGACGCGGACGTCGAACAGCTTGGTTTCGGCGGCGAGCAGCGCCTTGACGTCGGGATCGTCGGCGCGCTCAAGGAGGCTTTGCGGGAATTCGATCTTGTCGAGACCGCGCTGCTCGGCCTGCAATCGGGCCGCACGCGCCTGCGCGGCGTCGAGATTCTTGGTGACGATGGCAAGATTGGCCTTGGTGACGGTGTCGTCGAGCCGCACCACGATGTCGCCGGCCTTGACCAGGTCGCCGTCGCGGGCGCGCACCTCGCCGACCACACCGCCGGTCGGATGCTGCACCTTCTTGACGTTGGATTCGACCACGATCTGACCCGGCGCGATCAGCGCGCCCGAGATCAGCACCGTCGAGGCCCAGCCGCCGAGGCCTACGACGAGGACCAGCACGATCCCAAGACCGAGCATCAGGTGGAACTTGATCGACTCGCGCACGGTCTTCTTCGCGGCAGGCTTCGAGCCGCCGATGGCCATCGTGCTCATGACTTTGTGCTCATGGTTTGGCCACTCCGCCTTCGCTGACGATCTTGATCGGTGCCGGCGGCATCACGCGCGGCTGCAGCACCTGGGCGAGGACCTGTTCCTTCGGTCCGAAGGCCTGCATGCGGCCGTCACGCAGCACCAGGATCTGGTCGACCGCCTCGACGCCGATGGGACGGTGCGCCACCACGACGACGATCGCGCCGCGCTCGCGCGCTGAGCGGATGGCGCGGGTCAGCGCCTCATCGCCCTCGGTGTCGAGATTGGAGTTGGGCTCGTCGAGCACGATCAGGAAGGGGTTGCCGTAGAGCGCGCGCGCCAGCGCCACGCGCTGCGCCTGGCCTGCCGATAGCGCGGCGCCCTGCTCGCCGACTTGCGTGTTGTAGCCCTCGCGCATCTTGATGATCATCTCATGCACGCCGGCTTCTTTCGCAGCCGCGATGATGCCTTCAGAGGTCGCCGCCGGATCGAACCGGCTGATGTTCTGCGCGATGGTGCCGCCGAACAATTCGACGTCCTGCGGCAGATAGCCGATATGGCGGCCGAGCACGTCGCTTGACCACTGATCGAGCGCCGCGCCGTCGAGCCGCACCTTGCCGCGCACCGGCTGCCAGACCCCGACCAGCGCGCGGATCAATGACGACTTGCCGGAGCCGCTCGGGCCGATCACGCCGAGGCCGTTGCCCGCGGCGAGCGCGAAGGTGATGTCCTGCACCACGAGACGCTGGTCGCCCGGCGGCACCATGGCGATGCCTTCGACCGAGAGCCGGCTGGTCGGCGCTTGCAGCTGGGTGGGCATCGTCTGCGCCGGCATCTGCTCCAGCAGACGCGTGAGGCGCTGCCAGCTCTGACGCGCGGCGACGAAGGATTTCCAGTGCGCAATCGCAAGATCGACCGGCGCCAGCGCGCGGGCGGAGAGGATCGAGCCGGCGATGATGATGCCGGCGGTCGCCTCCTGGTGGATGACGAGATAGGCGCCGACCGCGAGCACGGCCGATTGCAGCATCATGCGCAACACTTTTGCGACCGCGCCGAGACCGCCGGCGACGTCGCTCGCACGCTGATTGCCCGTAAGATATTTTTCGTTGGCCTCGCTCCAGCGCTGATTCATCCGGCCGGCCATGCCCATCGCAACCATCACTTCGGCGTTGCGGCGGCTGGACTGGGCGAGATCGTTGCGCTGGGCGGCGAGACCCATCGCCTCTTTCGCCGGCTGGCGGGACATGAACTCGGTGACCAGTGTCAGCCCGACGAGGATGATGGCGCCGACCAAAGCGGTGACGCCGATCAGGACGTGGAAGGCGAAGCAGATGGCGAGATAGAGCGGCAGCCAGGGCAGGTCGAAGAACGCGCTCGGGCCCATGCCGCCGAGGAAGGAGCGGACATTGTCGAGATCGCGCAGCGGCTGCAGGCCTTCGTTGCGGCTGCCGACCAGGAGCGGCAGGCGCACGATGGTGTCGAACACGCGCTTGTTGAGGGCCTCGTCGAGCGAGGTACCGATCCGCCCCAAGATGCGGTTGCGAATCATGTCGAGCACGCCCTGCGCCATATAGAGGAAGCTGGCGAGGATGATGAGGCCGACCAGGGTCGGAATGCTGCGGCTCGGCAGCACCCGGTCGTAGACCTCCAGCATGAAGATCGACCCGGTCAGGTAGAGCAGGTTGATCATGCAGCTCATCAGGCCGACGCCGATGAATGCCGTACGACAAGCGCGCAAGGCATCACCGAGCTCCGAACGGCGGACGCCAGGGATGGCTGCCATCAGTCTGATCTCTTTCAGGTGGGGGCCACAGCCCCTGATTTCACGGGCATTCAGGGTACACGCCCCGGATTAACATCACGTTCGCTCTGCGTCCAAAGCAGCCGAGTTCATCCAGAACCCTGACGGACCACATCTACCCCTGACGGCCCCACACGCAAGTCCGGTATTTCACAGGCTTTGCGGCTTTTTGGTGCAGAGGCCGCCGTCCTCCCCAACTCTGGCGAGGCGACAAGTTCCGACCGATCGAACCGAGGGCTGGCTAAAGCGCGATGAGATTTGGATGAATCGTCATCGCGCTTTAGCTTGTTGTTTACGCATGATCTTTCCGGAAAACCGCTTCGCACTTTTCCGGATCATGCTTTAGAGCCGGCCGCCGCCACGCACCAGCCGCACCACCAGAAGCAGGATGACCGCGCCGATCGCGGAATAAACGATCTCGGAGACCAGGCCGGTGCCGAGCCGAATGCCGAGCTTCGGAAACAGCAAGCTCGCCACCAGCGCGCCGGCGACGCCGACCACGATGTCGCCGATGATGCCGAACCCGGCGCCCCGCACCACCTTGCCGGCAAGCCAGCCGGCGACCAGGCCAACGAACAGGATGACGAGCAGGCCTTCGTTCGAAATGTACATAAGTAAGGTCCCTCTCCGTGAACGGAGCCATGGAACGGGAACCGGGATGAATGAGGTGTGAATGCTGTTCGCGGCTCGCCGGTTGGGCGGTGGCTACGCTGCAACCACCGGCCCTGCCAGCACACACCTTGCCGCTCGTCCTGCCCCCACCTCGACACTCGCAGGCAATTGCTCCAGGCAGCGCGGCTGGGCCACGGCGCAGCGGGGAGCGAAGGAGCAATTGTGCGGCTTCTCGGCGAGCGAGGGTGGCGTGCCGGGGATGGTCTCCAGGCGGGCGCCGCGCTTGGCGCCGTGGATGGTGGAGGCGAGCAGGCCCTTGGCATAGGGATGCACGGGCGAACGCACGATGTCGCGAAGCGTCCCCTGCTCCACGATCTGGCCGGCATACATCACCGCGACGCGATCGCAGATCTCGATCGCAACACCGATGTCGTGGGTAACGAAGATGACGGACATGCCGAACTCGCGCTGCAGCTCGCGCAGCAGCAGAAGGATCTGGATCTGCACGGTGGCATCGAGCGCGGTGGTCGGCTCGTCGGCCAGCAGGATTTTTGGCCGGCAGGCGAGCGCCAAGGCAATCATCGCGCGCTGGCGCATGCCGCCGGACATTTCATGCGGATAGGTATCGAGCCGCCGCTTGGCGGAGGGAATGCGCACGACCTCGAGCATCTCCAGCGCACGTGCCCTGCCCTCGGCAAAACTCTTGCCTTCATGGCGCACCACGCTTTCGGCGATCTGCGCGCCGATGGTGTAGACCGGATCGAGCGCGAGCGCGGGCTCCTGGAAGATCATCGAGACGGAGTGGCCGCGGAAGGACGATAGCTGCTCGTCGTTCATCGCGAGCACGTCCTGTCCCATCACATTGACAGTGCCGGAGATCTGCGTGCGCTTCTTCGGTAATAGCCGCATCAGCGCACGTAGCGTCACACTCTTGCCCGAACCGGATTCGCCGAGCAGGCCCAGCACCTCGCTATTGCCGAGCGACAGGCTGAGGTCGTTCACGGCATAGACCGTGCGCTCGCCGGTGAAGCGGATGTTGAGGCCTGAGATCTCGACGAGTTTTGTCATGACGGCAGTTTCGGTATCCGGTCGTGATAGTCGGTGGCGCGCTGGAACGCGGCGCCGATGGTGAGCAGGGTTGCTTCATCGAAGGAGCGGCCGATCAGCTGCATGCCGACCGGCAAGCCGCTTCTGGTGAAGCCGGAGGGCACGGTGAGCGACGGCAGGCCGAGGAAATTCACCGGGCGGGTGAACAGCGTCAGCCGCTGCAACAGCGCCGGCGCGTTCGGGCCACCACCGACGTCGCTCTCCTCGATCGTCGGCGCCGGCACCGGGGAGGCCGGGGCGATCACCGCATCGACGCCGGCGGTTGCGGCGTTGTGGGCGGCGAGCGCAGGCCCGCGCCAGCGCATGGCCTCGAGATAGGTGATGGCGGGAACGGCGAGACCGTTCTGGAGCCGCATCAGGACCTGCGCGCCGTAGTCCTGCGGACGCTCGATCATCCAGCGCTTGTGGAAGGCGGCAGCTTCGGCGGCGAGCACGAGCTGGCTGGCCGACGACAATTGCCGCTGGTCCGGCAGCTCGACCTTGACGATGTCGGCACCTTCGCGCTTGAGCACCGCGATGGTCTCGTCGAGCACGCGCGCGACCTCGCTGTCGAGATCGTCGACGTAGAAAGACGCGGGGACGCCGATCTTGAGACCCTTCAGCGAGCCTTTCGTCGCCGCGACATAGTCCGACAGCGGCTCGTGGCTGCAGGTCGGATCGGCGGGATCGGGGCCGGCCATCAGCGCCAGCAACAGCGCGCAGTCCTCGGCGGTGCGGGCGAGCGGGCCAACGGTGTCGAGTGATTGCGACAGCGGCATTGCACCGGCGCGGCTGACGCGGCCCACGGTCGTCTTCAGACCGGTGACGCCGCAGAAATGCGCGGGCATGCGGATCGAGCCGCCGGTGTCGGAGCCGAGCGCGGCATAGGTCAGCCGCGCGGCGACCGCCGAGCCGGAGCCCGAAGACGAGCCGCCGGTAATATGCGCGACGTTCCAGGGATTGCGCACCGGGCCGTAATGGGCGTTGTGCCCGGTCGGACCATAGGCGAATTCGGCGAGGTGCAGCGTGCCGAGGCGGACCTGGCCGGCGTCCTTCAGCCGCTGCAGGGCGGTGGACGTGACGGTCGGCACGAAATCGCGGCGGATCAGGGAGCCGCAGGTCGAGACGTGGCCCGCGTCATAATACATATCCTTGTGCGCGAGCGGCACGCCGTGCAGCGGACCACGGACATTGCCCTTGGCCAGCTCGCCATCGGCGGCATCCGCCGCCTTCAGCGCCGCTTCCGCTTCGATCGACATGAAGGCGTTGAGATGCGGCTGCCATTGCGCGATGCGGTGCAGCAGCGCACGCGTGACCTCATGGGAGGACAGCTGCTTCATCGCGATCGCACGCGCGACCTCGGTAAGCGTCATGAAGGCAGGCTCGGTGCTCATTTCGACACCTTCCGCGTCTGCGCGAGCACATGGCCGGCGGGCTCGAGATCGAATGGCAGCGTGCCGGCGATGGCGGCGAAGCCTTCGAAGGCAGGTCCGATGGCATTGGAGATGCGGGTTGCGATCTCGTCGTCCACGGGCACGCCGGCAATTTGCGCGATCGGCTTGATCTCTTTCGGTGTCGGTCTCGTCATTCGGTCTTCTCCCTGGGCGCGCGGCTATGGCCTGAACCCGGTATAGCCATGTAGCACGCGGCCTCATGGCCCATATTATCCAGCGCCGTGAGCTTTGGTGTCGCATTTGCGCAGAGCGGCTCCGCAAACGGACAACGGGTGTGGAAGCGGCAGCCCGAGGGCGGATCGATCGGATTGGGCGGATCGCCCGTGATCGGCGGCGTCTCGGTGCGCCTATCGGGGTCCGATGATGGCATCGCCGCGAGAAGGGCGCGCGTGTAGGGATGCGCCGGCTGATCCCAGACCTGGTCGACCGGGCCGAGCTCGACGACTTCGCCGAGATACATCACCAACACGCGGTCAGAGATGTAACGGACGACGTTGAGGTCGTGGCTGATGAAGAGGTAGGTCAGGCCGAACTCGCGCTTGAGGTCGGCCAGCAAATTGAGCACCTGCGCTTCGACGGATTTGTCGAGCGCCGAGACGGCTTCGTCCAGGATCACCAGCCGCGGCGACAGCGCCAGTGCGCGGGCGATGTTGACGCGCTGGCGCTGACCGCCGGAGATTTCGTGCGGATAGCGGTTGGCGAAGTTTTCGGGGCGCAAGCCGACCTTGCCGAGCAGCTCGCGCGCCAGCGCCCGGGCCGTGCCGTCCGCCATGCCGTGGACCTTGGGGCCGAAGGCGATGGATTCCTCGATTGTCAGGCGCGGATTGAGCGAAGCGTAGGAATCCTGGAACACCATCTGCATGCCGCGGCGCAGCTCGCGTAAGCTCAACGACTGCCCGACGGTCATCCCGTCATAGATGATGTCGCCGTCATCGCGCGGCATCAGATGCATCAATAGGCGCGCGGTGGTGGACTTGCCGCAGCCGGACTCGCCGACTATGCCGACGGTTTCGCCCTTGGCGACGGAGAAGGAGACATTGTCGACCGCACGCACGGTGCGCTTGGCAGCGAACAGCCCGCCGCGCACGGGGAAATGCTTGGTCAGGCCGTTGACCTGGAGCAGCGGCTGCGCGACGCCGCCAACGTCCTCGACCTGCTCCAGCATGGCGACGGAGGTGTTGGTTTCGCTCATGGCCGTTGTCCTTCACCTCTCCACATCGGGGAGAGGTCGGCGCGCAGCGCCGGGTGAGGGGGCGCGACAAACTCGATCGAGCGTAACCCCTCACCTGGATTGCATCTTGCGATGCAATCCGACCCCTCCCTTCGGGAGAGGTGTAGCACCTCCAGCACCGCAACTGTGTGCGTCACTCTCATCATTCGCTAATTCCTGATGTCCATGGCGCTGCGCAGGCCATCCGAGAGCAGATTGAAGCAGATCGAGACCGCGAAGATCATCGCACCCGGCAGGGCTGCGACCCATGGATTGACATAGATCGCGGTGCGCAGCGTGTTCAGCATCAGGCCCCATTCCGGCTCCGGCGGTTTCGTGCCGAGGCCGAGGAAGGAGAGACCGGCGGCCAAAATCATCGAGACCGAGATCAGGCTCGTCGCATAGACGAAGATCGCGCCCAGCACGTTGCCGAGGATGTGCACGCGCATGATGGTGAAGGCGCCGGCGCCCGAGGCGCGCGCGGCCTCGACGAAGTCCATGTTGCGCACGCCTGTGGTGACGCTTTCGGCGACGCGCGTGATTTGCGGCACGAACACGATGGTCAGCGCCACGATGGAGTTGAGAATGCCGGCCCCGAGCGCACCGGAGATCG
This sequence comes from Bradyrhizobium vignae, assembly GCF_004114425.1. Lineage (GTDB taxonomy): Bacteria > Pseudomonadota > Alphaproteobacteria > Rhizobiales > Xanthobacteraceae > Bradyrhizobium > Bradyrhizobium vignae. Next base: position 128,661 of record NZ_RDQF01000004.1, read on the forward strand.
CGATCGCCAGCAGCACGGACGGGAAGGCGTAGAACACGTCCACCGTGCGCATGATCGCGGTGTTGAGCTTGCCGCCGACATAGCCGGCGACGATACCGAGCGAGGTGCCGATGCAGAAGGCCAGAATCACCGGCAGGATGCCGATCACCAGCGACAACCGCCCGCCATAGATCAGCCGCGCCAGCATGTCGCGGCCGAGTTCGTCGGTGCCGAGCGGATAGCCTGTCGTGCCGATGTGGCGCAAGCGGCGGATCATCGAGCCTTTGTAGGGGTCTTCGAGACCGAGCCACGGTGCAAGGATCGCGGAGAGGAAGATCAGCAGCAGCACCAGCGCGCAGGCCATGCTGACCCTATCGCGCATGATGCGCCGTCCGACCGTCGCCCAATAGCCGCGCGCCTTGGTGGCAGGCGCGGCCTGCAGCGCGGCGTCGGCGGTGGCTGACAAGGGAAGCTCGCTCATCCCGCTAGCCCCGCTTGATGCGCGGGTCGATCGCGGCTTGGGCGATGTCGACCAGCAGGTTGAGGAAGACGAAGAACAGCGCCAGGATCAGGATCGTGCCCTGCAGCAGCGGCAGGTCGCGCTGGAAGATCGCGGAGTTGAGCAGGAAGCCCGAGCCTGGCCAGGAGAATACGGTCTCGATCAGGATCGAGCCGCCGAGCATGTAGCCGAGTTGAAGCCCCATCACCGCGAGCGCGGTGGGCGCGGCGTTCTTGATGACGTGGCGGAACACGCCGGTTTCGCGCAGGCCCTTGGCCCGCAAGGCTTCGACGAAATCCTGCGAGAGGATGTCGCCGGTCAGCGCACGCACGGTGCGGGTGACGATGCCCATTGGGATCACCGAGGTCGTGATCGCCGGCAACACCAGATATTTCAGGTGCGCCCAGTCCCAGGCCCAGGAATTGGAGCCGCTGGGGCCGGCGCCGACCGCGGGCAGCCAGTTCAGCTGGACCGAGAAGATGATGACGAGCAGCATGCCGAGCCAGTAATGCGGCACCGAGACGCCGGCGATGGCAAAGGAGGTCGCGACCTTGTCGATCCAGGTCTCGCGGAAATAGCCGGCGATCAGGCCGAGCAAAATGCCCATGGTGAAGCCGATGACGGCGGCGGCGATCGCGAGCGTGACGGTGTTGCCGACCGCGCGCATGACCTCGGCCAGAACCGGGCGCCCGGTCGCGATGGAATTGCCGAGGTCGCCATGAAGGGCACGGAGCAGCCACAGCCCGAACTGCACCGGCAGCGGGCGGTCGAAGCCGTAGGCGGCGCGCAGCTGCGCGGCGAGCTCCTGCGACGCGTCGGCCGGCAGCACGGCGACCAGCGGATCGCCCGGCGTGATGTGCACGAGCAGGAAGCAAACCAGCGCCACGCTGATGACGATGGGGACGACATAGACAATGCGTCTGGCGGTATAGGCGAGCACTGGTCTTCTTTCTTCCTTCTCCCCTTGCGGGAGAAGGTGGCATAGGCCGCCTCCGGCGGCCGTTTCTTAAGTCGACGCCGAAGCGAAGCTTCGGCTGCGGCGCCGGATGAGGGGTTCTATCCGCGGATACAGTCGTTACGAACGCGAAAGGGGTGTCCGCGGAAAGAGACCCCTCACCCGGCTTCGCTGTCGCGAAGCCACCCTCTCCCACAAGGGGAGAGGGTGCACGGAGTACCTTGCTAGCGCCTCACTACTGCATCGACACCAGCGAGAAGTCGATGAACCAGCTCTTCGGCTGCACGACGCCTGTCACTTTCGGGCTCATCGCGCGCGGGCCGACGTCGTGGGCGACGTAGAGGAAGGCCGCGTCGTCGACGGAGGCCGCGTGCAACTCGGCGAGCGCGGCGTCACGTGCGGCGGGATCGAAGGTCTGACGCGCCTTCTTCACCAGCTCGTCGAACTTGGGGTTGTTGATGAAGCCCCAATTGTTCGAGACCGGCGGCGCCATGCCCGATTGCAGGAAGCGCACCAGCGCGAAGAACGGGTCCATCGCTGCATAGGTCACGTTGGTCGCGTGTGAGCCGTTGGCGCTGGGATCCTTGGCGCCGCGGCGCCAATTGGTGAACAGCGTATTCCATTCGATGACGTCGAGCTGCACATCGAAATAGCATTCGGCCAGCGCCTGCTGGAGGTACTCGTTCATCGGCAAGGGCTGCATCTGGCCCGAGCCGGACGCAGACGTCTGCGTCTTCACGGTCAGCTTCTTGTTGGGACCATAGCCGGCCTCCTGCATCAGCTTTTGCGCAGCCGCCTTGTCATACGTGATCTGGAAGGTGGGATTGCCGCGCCAGGGATGGCCGGGCTCGAAGGTGCCGGTTGCCGGCACCATCAGGCCGGCGAGCAGGCCGTCCCTGAGGCCTTCGCGATCGACGCAGAGGTTCGCCGCCTTGCGCACGCGGATGTCGTTCCAGGGCGAGCCCTCGACGCGCGAGAACTGCCAGGGCCAGACATGCGGCTGCTCGTTGGCGTAGAGCTTGAAGCCGCGCTGCTTGAGTTCGGGCAGCGCGTCCGGCGCCGGCGCCTCGACCCAATCGACCTGCCCGGAGAGCAGCGCGGCGGTGCGCGCATTCGCTTCCGGCATCGGCAAGAGCACCATCTTGTCGATCTTGGGCACGCGCGCCTTGTCCCAATAGTTCGCGTTCTTGACGAGCTCGAGCCGTTCGCGCGGGGTGAAGCTTGCCATCTTCCACGGGCCGGTGCCCGAGGCGTCCTTGGCGAACGCGGTCCACGCGGCCTGCGACTTCGCCTTGGCATCGGCACCTTCCGCCTTGTCGTAGAAGGCCTGCCACTTCGCCGGGCTCGCCATGAACAAATTGGTGAGGTTGATCGGCAGGAAGCTGTCGGGCTCCTTGGTGGTGAGCTCGACCGTCATGTCGTCGATCTTCTTCGCGGAGGCCAACGTCGGCATGCGCGAGGCCGTGACGCCGACCTGGCTGGCGTCGAATTGCGGCGCGTCTTGCTTCAGCACTTTCTCGACGTTCCACACCACCGCATCCGCGTTGAACGGCGAGCCGTCATGGAAGCTGACGCCGGGGCGCAGCTTGAAGATCCATTTTGTCTTGTCGGCATCGTCGACCTTCCACTCGGTGGCAAGGCCGGGGATGACCACGCTCGCCTTGTCGGCGGAGGACAGATCCCAGCCGGTCAGCGCGTCATACATGGTGAGGCCGGTGAAGCGGTTGCCTTCAAAACCCTGATCGGGCTGGCCCAGGGTGCGCGGAATATCGGCAGCGGTCATGCCGATGCGCAGCACAGTTTCCGCAGCTACCGCGCGTGGCCATGCGGCCGCGCTGCCGAGCGCCAAGAGCGCAATCAGCGCCGCGCGGGTCTTGTTGTTCTTGATAAGCATCGCCTCAGTCCTCTTCCGGCTTTCGATGATTAATTTTGATGCAATCGTATGCAATGGCTATGCCAGGGAGAAACTTATTCTGCAAATTGCCCATGCGGCGACAAGTCCTTGTGATGACGCACCGGCGGAAACGGCGCGCTGCCTATTCTGGCATCAAGATTGCACGTTTGGCTTCGACGTCTCCTGGGAGCTTTGGGCCATGCGTATTCGTCTGTCGACCTGTCTCGCCGTGCTTGCGCTGGCGTTGTCCGCAATCTCAGCGGGCGCCGAAACGGTGGTGCGCTATGGCATCTCGATGGCGGACATTCCGCTGACGACGGGCCAGCCCGATCGCGGCGCCGGCGCCTATCAGTTCACCGCCTACACGATCTACGATCCGCTGGTGGCCTGGGAAATGGATGTGGCCGATCGACCCGGCAAGCTGGTGCCGGGCCTCGCCACCGAATGGAAGGTCGACGATGCCGACAAGACCAAATGGCGCTTTACCCTCCGCAAGGGCGTGAAGTTTCACGACGGCAGCGAGTTCAACGCCGACGCGGTGATCTGGAATCTGGACAAGGTGCTCAACGATAAAGCGCCGCAATTCGACAAGCGGCAGAGCGCGCAGGTGAAGACCCGCCTGCCCTCCGTCGCCAGCTACGCCAAGATCGACGACTTCACGGTGGAGATCACCACCAAGACGGTCGATTCCTTCTTCCCCTATCAGATGCTTTGGTTCCTGGTGTCGAGCCCGGCGCAGTACGAAAAGCTCGGTAAGGACTGGGACAAGTTCGCAAGCCAGCCCTCCGGCACCGGCCCGTTCAAGCTGACGAAGCTGGTGCCGCGCGAGCTCGCCGAGCTCAGCAAGAATCCGGACTACTGGAACAAGAAGCGGATTCCCAAGGCCGACAAGATCGTGCTGGTGCCGATGCCGGAAGCGCTGACGCGCACCAATGCGCTGCTCGCCGGACAAGTGGACCTGATCGAGACGCCGGCGCCGGATGCGGTGCCGCAGCTGAAGGCGGCCGGCATGAAGCTCGTCGACAACGTCACGCCGCATGTGTGGAATTATCACCTCAGCGTGCTGCCGGGTTCGCCCTGGACCGACATCCGCTTGCGCAAGGCGCTGAACCTCGCGATCGACCGGGAGGCGGTTGTCGGCCTGATGAACGGTCTCGCCAAGCCCGCCAAGGGGCAGGTCGATCCGTCGAGTCCATGGTTCGGTAAACCCAGCTTCGAACTGAAATATGACCTGGCTGCAGCGAAGACGCTCGTCGAGGAGGCCGGCTACTCCAAGGCAAAACCGCTGAAGACCACCTTCATCATCGCGCAAGGAGGCACGGGGCAGATGCTGTCGCTGCCGATGAACGAATTCCTGCAGCAGAGCTTCAAGGAGATCGGCATCGAGATCGACTTCAAGGTCGTGGAGCTCGAGACGCTCTATACGCATTGGCGCAAGGGCGCGGCCGACGAGATGAACGCCGGCATCACCGCCAACAACATCGCCTATGTCACCTCGGACCCGCTCTACGCCATCGTCCGCTTCTTCCATTCGGGGCAGATCGCGCCTGTCGGCGTCAACTGGGGCGGCTACAAGAACCCGAAAGTCGACGCGCTGATCGACGAGGCCAAGCAGACCTTCGATAGCGCGAAGCAGGATGAATTGCTGGCGCGAGCGCATGCGCTGATCGTGGATGATGCCACGCTGGTCTGGGTCGTCCACGACACCAACCCGCATGCGCTGTCGCCGAAGATCAAGCACTTCGTGCAGGCGCAGCACTGGTTCCAGGATCTGACGACGATCGGGGTGGAGTGAGGGGCGCCCGAGCACGCGCCTCAATGAACGTGATCGTCGCGGCCTTCGTTGGGGCGACCGCCCGGGGTTATTGCGCACAATCGCCCCAGCAGACTCGTCATTGCGAGCGTAGCGAAGCAATCCAGGATCTTTCCGCAGCGGCAGTCTGGATTGCTTCGCTTCCGCAATGACGGAGTGTGGGCGACTGCGAAGCCCACCCCACATCCCTACTTCGTCAGCAGCGCATATGCCCCGGTCCAGCCCTCCGCCGGCGGATTGACCTGGAAATCCCGGATCCTCGCCTCGTAAAGCCTGAACAGCTTCTCCAGCGTGTCGGCGTCCTCGCTCTTGCGGCCCCGTTCGATCGCATCCAGTGCGCCCTGCCAGTCGCGGCTGCGGTAGCAGCCGAGCATCTCGATGGTGATGTTGCGCAGGCGCTGGAACGCGCCCGAATGCATCACGTCCTCGCGGCCCGCGATGGCGTAGATCACTTCCGGCTCGGTCTTGCCCTTGACCATGATGAAGTCGAGCTCGAGGATCGCGAACTTCTCCTTGGCGGCGAGTGCGGTCCTGGAGCCGACAATGATGGGAAAGCCGTACTCCTTCGACTGGCCTTCCAAGCGCGAGGCCAGGTTCACGCTGTCGCCGAGCACCGAATAATTCTTCTTCAGGTCGGAGCCCATGTTGCCGACCACGCCGATGCCGGTGTTGAGACCGATTCCGACGTTGAGCGGGATGTAGACATGGCCGCCGTCGGCCGCTTCCTGCTCGCGCTCCCTGTTGACGGCATCGATCTTCTCGAGCATCTGGATCGCCGCCTCGCAGGCGTTGACCTCGTGCTCGGCATCGTCGAGCGGCGCGTTCCAGAACGCCATGATGGCGTCACCCATGTATTTGTCGATGTAACCCTTCCGCTCGATGATGACGTCGGTCAACGGCGTCAGGAAGCGGTTCATCAGCGCGATCAGCCCTTGCGGATCATGCTTGTAGCTCTCCGAGATCGTGGTGAAGCCGCGCACGTCGGAGAACATGATCGTCATCTCGCGCTCCTCGCCGCCGAGCACGAGCTTGTCCGGCGACTGCGCCAGCTGCTCGACCAGCACCGGCGACATGTATTGCGCGAACATGCCGCGGATCTGCACGCGCTGGCGCTGCTCGCGGACGAAGCTGGCAAAGATCAGCGTCAGATAGATCGCGGTGGTCGAGAGCAGCGGATAGGTGAAGTCGATGAGATAGCGGTACCGCGCGTAGAAGAACCAGGACACCCCGATGAGGATCGCCGCGAACATCGCGCCGGCAAGCACCAGACGGACGGGGCCGAGATTCGGGGTGAAGATGATGACCAGAATGCCGATGATCATCGCGGTGAGCAATTCGACGCCAAGCGCGTAATTCGGGCGAGAGATCGCTGCGCCGGTCAGCACGCTTTCGAGCACCTGGGCATGAATCTCGACGCCCGGCATGGCCCGCGACACCGGCGTGGTCTTGATGTCGTTCAGACCGACCGCGGAGGTGCCGACCAGCACCAGCTTGCCGGCAAGCTTGCTCGGCGGCACCATGTTGTCGAGGACATCGGCCGCCGAGACGTAGATCGATGGATCTTGCCGGGCATAGTGCACCCAGAGCTGACCGTTCTCGTCGGTCGGAATCTCGACGCCTTTGATGCGGATCGCGCGGATGCCGGTCTTGTCGGTGCGCACCAGCAGGGTTGGTGTTCCCGTGACGACCCGCAGGATTTCGAGGCTGAGCGAGGGCATGATGTTGCCCTGCGCGCGCATGATCATCGGCACGCGCCGGATCAAGCCGTCGCGCTCGATTGGAATACTGAACAGGCCGCGCCCCGCCGCGACCTTCTCGATGACAGGGACGTTGCGGAGCAGACCGGGGAACTCGAACAGGAAACGCTCGGCGTTCTCTTCTCCGACCGTGGCAACGCCGGTGAAGGGCAGCGTCTTGTCGATTTCCGACGTGACCTTCTGCTGCCCCGTCTCGCCCAGCACCACGCGCGAGTGCTTGATCGCGTCGGATAGGATCTGGTCGTTGGACGGCAGCTCGCGCAGCTTGCCGCGGGTGGCGTCATCGAGATAGCGCATCTGACCCGCGACCAAATCCGGATTGAGCCGGTCGGCTTCCGAGAACACCACGTCGAAACCGATCGCCACCGCGCCGTTGTTGGTGAGGTTCTGGATCATGTCGGCGATGCGCGTGCGCGGCCATGGCCACTGGCCAAGCTTGGCGAGGCTCTTGTCGTCGATGTCGACGATGGTGACCGGCCGCGCCGTCTTGTGGCGCGGATCGATCAACTGGAACATGTCGAAGACGCGCAGCCGCAATTCCTGGATCGGCGGCGGATCCCAGAGGCGGGCGCCGGCAAACAGAACCAGCAGCGCAAGGCACATCAGCCGCGCAAAGCCGAACTTCTGGGCAAACCACCGCCGCAGGATATTGAGACGCTTCATAGGGCCTGGATATCACGCTTTTGCGGCGAACGGCAGCGCGGATCGCGTGTGCAGACGCGCGGCGCGCCGGCAATCAGGCATTGAAGATAAAATCGCCGGCCTTGAGGTTCGCGGCAATGACGTTATGCAGCAGCAGGGACTCGTGCTCGATGACAGGCGCCCCCTCGCGCCGAGTGATCTGCTGTTGCCACGTCACCATCGCATCGCCGGACTGCTGGACGATGGTGAGATCGTTGATGGAGCTCACGTCCGAGAACTGGCGCAGGTCGATCTTGTCCACGCCAGTCGTGAAATCGGTAATGGTGTGCGTGAAATCGGTGATCGGCTGAGGGCCATAGCCGATTGAGCCCGGCGAGAACACGAACTGGTCCTTGCCGGCGCCTCCAGTCAGCGTGTCCCCCGTCTCGGTCGCGAAAATGACATCCTTGCCGTCGGTGCCTTCCAGAGTGACGCCTTGGCCGGTGTCGCCCGCCTCGTTGAAGATGAAGTGGACGGTATCGAACAGGCCGGTGGTCTTGTCCGTAACCGTAAGCGTGATCTGATCGGTATTCGGCGGCGTCTCGCCCGGATAATAAGTGACGCCATCCGTGAGGACCGAGTTGATGTCATCGAGGGATCCCCACGCTGCGCCCGGATCGACATTGCTGTCCGGATCATGGGCGGTGACCGCCGTGATCTTGAAGTCATGCGTCGCGGCGTCGGGATCGGTGTCGAGGACCGCTAGATGGGTAATGAGATCAGTGCCGCCCTCGTTGTCGTGCCAGACGTAGAAGTGCGTGGTATCGATGACGGGGCCGCTGTCGTCGTTGGCTCCAGTCAGGTCTACCGTGAGCGTTGCAGTGCCGGTCGCGCCATGCACGTCCGTGGTCTGCACCGTGAAAACATCCGAGTAGGAGCCTTCCGGCAGCGCGTTGATGGCGGCGGCGTTCGGAACGTAGCTGTAGCTGCCGTCCGGGTTGACCGTCAGCGAGCCGTACAGTCCCGTCGCCGTCCCATGACAATCCGCATTGAGGACCGCATAGGTCAGCGTCGCCGTCTCACCGCTGTCGGCGTCGGTCCCGGCGAGGTGGCCGGTGAGGCTAGGGAAGGTGTCGGTCGCAGCCGTGTCCGTGAGCGGGCCGATGTGGAGATCGGCAAGCTTCGGCGCATCGTTGGTGCCGGTGATATTGACGGTGACGACTGCGCCCGCGCCAGCACCATGGGCATCCGACGGAACGATCGTGTATTGCAGCGACAGCGTCTGGCCGGCGGCGAGGAAGTCGAAGGCCTGTCCCTGCGAGTTGAAGGACCAGCTGAACTGCGCGTGAGTGGCGGTGCCGTTCAGGATATCGCCGGACGGAACGGCGAGATAGTTCAACAGCGCCTCATGGGACAGCCCGCCGACATTGCCGGTTTGCGCTATGCCGTCGAGAGAGACCTGCAGCTGGCTGACCGATACCGTGACGTGATCGATCGCGTCGACGTCGGAGACCGCCAGCACACCGTGCGCAAGCTGGCCGGCATTGGTTTCCATGAGATCGGCGATGGTCCCACCCGGGCCGGAGGTGCCGCTCGTCCAGTCCGCATCACCCTCGATTGCGAGGCTCTTGGCAGGGTTGACGGCATTGGAAGCCGTGGTCCCACTGCCGTCGCTGAGCTGATAATACGCTGCAAGGTCCGTCTCACTGCCCGTGAGCGCGGTGAAATCGATCGACTGGATCTGCGCCTGCGTGAGCGCGGTGGTCCAAACGCTGACATCGGCGATCGCGCCGTAGAAGCCTTCCGCCCCGAAGCCCGCTGCGCCCGAGTCGCTCGCGGCACCAATCATCATGTAGGACGCAGACGGATTCGACGGACTGCCGTCGATCGGGTTGACCGTCCATGAGTGCGAATATTCGAGGTGCCCATCGAGATAGAGTTTGAAGGTGTCATTCTCGCGGGTCAGCGCAATGTTGTGCCACTGCGACGCCGTGAGTGCCACGCCGGTATCGGCGATCTGGCGGCCGCCCGCTAGAATCTGCAGCTCCATCGTGCCATCAGTGTTGACGGTGCCGAGGAGACCGAAACCGGTGGTCGAGGTGTTGCCGTTGTAGAACAGGATCTGGCCGTGACCGGCATCTGCTGCGCCGTTCCAGTTGACCCAGCCGTCCAGCGTCACGTCATCGGTGGCCGCAGTCGGCACCTCGCCGACGGCGATCGTCTGGCCGTCGAAATTCATGTAGTCCGACGTCACATAGGAAACCGCCGGCGCATCATTGGTGCCGGTGATCGTGACGGTCACGTCCTGGCTAACCTTGCCGCCATGGTGGTCGTCGAAGGTGACGGTGTAGACCTGAGTGATGGTCTGCCCTTCCGCCAGCGACTGCAGCACGGGATCGTCATTGTCCAAAGTGAAATGCCAGCCCAGCGTCGCGCCGTTGCTGGTGTCATTGCTGGCTTCGGTCACCGACGAATCGATCGAGAATGTGCCGATATGCGAACCGGTCCCGAAGCCCGGCAGATCCGTGCTGACGGACGACGACTTGAACGACCACTCCGCCGTGTGGGTGTCGATCAGGTCGAGGTCCTGGATCGCCAGCGTGCCGCCGGTCGTCAGCGACGCGCCCTCGTCCTCGGTGACCGCGCCCCTCGCCGCGTCGGCATCACTCGTGATCGTCGGCGCGTCGTTGGCACCGTTGATCGTGACGGTGACGTCCTGCGAGACCTGCGCGCCGTGATCGTCGATGAAGGTGACGGTGTAGACCTGGGTGATGGTCTGGCCCTCGGCCAGCGATTGCAGCACCGTATTGCTGTTGTCGAGACTGAAGTGCCAGCCCAGGGTCGCACCATTGTCGGTGTCGGTGTTGAATTCGTGCACCGACGGATCAATCGTGAAAGTGCCGAGCGGCGTGTCATCGTCGAAGCCCGGCAGATGCGCACTTGACGTCGACGACTTGAACACGGCCTGCGCCGTGTGGGTGTCGATCAAATCGAGATCCTGGATTGCCAGCGTGCCGTCGATCGACAGAGTGGCGCAGGTATCCTCGGTGACGCTCCCCGAGGCCGCTGCTGCATCGCTGGTGATCGTGGGCGCGTCATTGGTACCGACGATCGTGACCGTGACGTCCTGGGATACCTGCGCACCGTTGTTGTCGGTGAAGGTGACGGTATAGACCTGCGTGATGGTCTGCCCCTCAGCCAGCGACTGCAGCACCGGATTGCCGTTGCCGAGCGTGAAGTGCCAGCCCAGCGTAGCACCGTTGCTGGTGTCGCTGTTGGATTCGGTCACCGACGGATCGATCGTGAAGGTCCCGAGCTGCGTGTTGCCGTCGAAACCCGGCAAATGCGCGCTCGACGTCGCCGACTTGAACACGGCCTGCGCGGTGTGCGTGTCGACCAGGTCGAGATCCTGGATCGCCAGCGTCCCGCCGGTCGACAGCGTCGCGCCGGCGTCCTCGGTGACGGTCCCCGTGGCCGCGCTTGCATCGCTCGTGATGGTCGGGGCGTCGTTGGTGCCGGTAATCGTGACCGTGACGTCCTTGGTCACCGTCCCGCCGTGATGGTCGTCGATCGTAACGGTATAAATCTGCGTGATGGTCTGGCCCTTGGCCAGCGACTGCAGCACCGGATCGTTGTCGTCGATCGTGAAGGTCCAGCCGACCGACCCGCGGGAGCTGACGCCTGGGCTCTCGCTCACCGGTTCAAGCGCGAACGTGCCGATATGCGAGGTGCCGTCGTTGAATCCGGGCAGATGCACGGTCGAATTCGTCGACTTCAGGACGAAGCTCGCGGTGTGCGTGTCCGTGAGATCAGGATCGCTGAAGGTGATGGTGCCGTTCGCGGTGAGCGTGGCCGCCGCATCCTCGGTCACCGCACCGGTCGAGGTGGTGGAGTCCTCGACGATCGTGGGCACGTCGTTGGTGCCCTCGACGTTGACGTCCGCACCGTTGATGGACACCGTGATCGGCGTGCTGACCACGCCGCCATGTCCGTCATCGACCTGCACCACATAGTTGAGGGTCAGCGTCTCGCCTTCGGCGAGGAAATCGAACAAGTGGTCGGGGACGCTGTAGGTCCAGGTCGCCGAGCCATTGTTGGCGTTCCCCGCGCCCTGCACCACCGTCAGCGGCACCTCGACGGCTGCGATCGCGGCGAGTTGCTGCGGCGTCAGCGTCGCGGTGACGTCGTGGCCTTGCGCATCGAGATATTTGAACGGCTGACTCGACGAGAGCGCCGCGCTGACGATCGGCCGGTCCGTCAGATCGACGTCGGCGAAGGTGACCGTGCCCGTGATGGTGTCGAGGGCCTCGTTGCCGGTCCCGACCTTCTCAATGACGGTTCCGCCCGACGTCGCGACGGTCGGCTTGTCGTTGGTCCCCGTGATCGTGATGGTGATCGGGATGAACGCGGACTCGGGGCTGACTACGAAATTGGTATCGACGCGGACCATGTAGGTCAGCGTCAGGGTTTCGCCGGCGGCCAGGAAGTCGAAGACCTTGTCCGGGATCGTGTAGGTCCAGACCGCCGAGCCGTTGTTGTTGTTGGCTGGGTCGGCAACGACACTGATGTGGATTTGCGTCGCCGCGATATCCTGCTTCTGCAGCGCGGTGAGCGAGCTGGTGACGTCCTGCTGGCCGGCGTTCTTGTAGACATAGTTCGGCGCCTCGGCGAGGCTCATGCTCACCGACGGCCGATCGCCGAGATTTTGATCGACGAATCTGATCAGACCGGAAACCGTGTCGGCATGCGTGTCGCCGGTGGTGTCCGCGCGTTCGGTCAGCGCGAACGCCGTCTTCACATTGCCGCCGAGATCGAAGCTTTGCGCAATCGGCTGGCCGGGAATGCGGACGACGGGCGGCGTGGACGTGCCAGGATTGTCATGTCCCTGCGGATTGAGGTTGACGAACGTCGCGATGACGACTGGGCCGGATCCCGACTTGAACACCAGGTCCTGGCCGAACGGTGTGATCGTGTCGGTGAAGTTCGTGGTCAGCTTGGTGTTGGTGTTGTTGTCGGTGAACTTCAGCGTGAACACGTCCGTGATCAGCTTCTGCACCTCCGGCGACATCAGCGCATTGGAGATCGAGACGTTGCCGCCGCTGATCTGGATCATCTGGCCGGCCTGGTTGACCGTCGCGATCGGCAGCAGTGTGATCTTGTCGAACAGGATGTAGGAGCCCGTCGTGCCATTCGGCTCGACCAGCACCTGGAAGCTCGCCTGCGGCTGCGGATCGCCGCCGCCGGCGGGAACGACGAAGTTGATCTGGGTCAGCACCGCGGTGCCGCGGATGCCCATGGTCGCGACCGGCGTGTCGACCTTCATGTCGCCGTGCTTGGCGGTCTCGCCGGCGACGAAGGTGATGGTGCCCGCAACCAGGCTGAGTAGCGAGGAGTTGCTCGACCCGTTGGGGTCATAGACCATCTCGTTCAGCACCATCCGCGCATTGGAGGACAGGCCGAACACGGTGCCGTCGATGAAGGTGATGCCGAGCGTCGAGTCGGCGCCGGTCGAGACCACGTCGCCCTTCTCGACATTGTCACCGTTGTTCAGGATGACCGAGACGCCGTTGCGGATCGCGGTCGCGCTGCCCACGAGCTTCGTGACATGACCGATGACCTGAGCCGCGGCGGCGCCGGGCGCAGCCTGGGCGATCTGGACGTGGCCGGTGAGGGCGTTGACGATGTCGCCGGTGAGGTGGGCGCCGTCGGGCGAGGCGATCGCGGCGCGCTTGTCGCCCCTGAAATAGTCGTGAACCACGAACTCATGCCCTTCATGGGACAGCACGAGATCGAGGCCGGCGCGCTTGAACTCGCCGTTGAAGATCAGGTTGGGGTCGGGAACAATGAACGCGCCATCAGGCACATGACCATGCGCCTTTGCGATGAAGGGCTTGGCCACAGAGGGATCGGCATGGACATAGGCGAACGCGCTGGAACCCTCGCCGTTCAAGGAGGTCGCGGCGTCAAATTTGCCAGCGTAATTCAACCGGGCACCGTAAAGAGGTTAAAATCTAAGTAAGTATCGACTGCTTAAGCTTGCTTAGCATTACCAAGTCCTTAGCGAAACCGTCTACTGCTTGTGTGATTTCGCGTCACTTGGCCATAACAGCCGCCCCAGGGCGGCGCTTTCCCAGAAAAGGCAAAGTAATATTTCAAGCATTCTGAAGTCGAAACAAGCTTAGATGCACGCATTTCCCGTCACCCCAAGTCATCTATCGTACAGTTGGTTGAACAGATACTTGCGTCATCTTTCCTTCGTGGTGCCCTGCAACATCCTGCGGCAAATACGGGGCCAAATCTGTGAGCTAACTAACAGAACCCGTGAAATAGCGGGCTCTTAGCCATAAGAGGCGGAATCGGCAGCCCCGCAACTTCTGCCTGCAACTGGCTCGATTTCGCGGCAATGAGGCCCTCCTTGTCCTCGAATCGTAAAATTTTACGCAATTCGGGCATGTCCGTTTCAGCCTGTCACCCGGTTTTAGGGCCCGTGCTGGGCGCGTTAAGCAGAACAAAGCGGCCCGCCTCACACTATCTCCGCGAAAGCAACAAAGCCCGGCACGTCGAGATCGAGGATATCTCGCGAAGCCCGGGAAGGGGATGTCAGATGGAGACCGCTGCTCGCTCGCGCGCCTGGCGCGCAATCCTTATCTTGTGCGGCTTGGTCCTGCTCGGATCGGCCGCCGAGCTTCGCGCCGGCACGCTGCTGTCGCCGGGCGCCGGCGTCCTCGTGCGCAAATCCGCCGAACCGTTCGGCGTATTCGCCTTCGCCATCTCGTCCGGCAGCCTGCAGCAGAAATGGTCCGCACTGAGGGACAAGTTCGACGACGACATGGTGCAGCTCGCACTGTGCGACGGCGACCGCGACAATTGCGCGTCCCCGGCGGCCTTGAAACTGCTCGCCATCGTTGACCAGGCCCGCGCCCGCGACGGCCGCGCGCGCCTTGGCGAGACCAACCGCGCCATCAACCTCGCCATCCACGCCGCCAATGACGGCACCGACGACGTCTGGAGCTCGCCGCTTGCGACCTTCGCGCGTGGCGCCGGCGATTGCGAGGATTATGCCATCGCCAAGCTGGCCGCGCTGCGACTGGCGGGCGTTGCCGCTGAAGACCTCCGCATCGTCGTGGTGCGCGACGTCAGGGCCGGCGAGGAGCACGCGATTGCCGCAGCGAAGCTCGACGGCCAGTGGCTGATGCTCGACAATCGCCGCATGACGATGGTCCGGGACGACGCGACGCGGAGCTATCAGCCGCTGTTCGTGCTCTACCGGTCGGCGGTGATGAAGTATGTCGACGAACCGGTGCAGGTCTCGATGGCGGCCGGCGAGGCGCGCTGATCACCTCGGCTGCACTCCCAACACAAACCCATTTCGCCGCGCGATCCCAGACGCTAGCATGGCGCCTTCCATGCGGGGGCGACTGGAATGCGATTCATCGTGCTGTCTGTGCTTGCGCTGCTGGCGTTCTCGGCGGCGCCCGCGTCCGCGCAATCCGACCGCTCGGTCGCCGAGAGGCTGCCGCTGTTTGCCAAGAACAACTGCCAGCAGATTCGCGATCCCGGCAACCAATTATTCTGCGCTGACGCCGAGCTTGCCGCCGCCGCCGAGAATCTGAGCATCGCGATCGAGGCGCGGCTCGCCCGCCTGCCCGATCGCCTGCCCGCAATCGAGGAGAATGCGATCTGGATCCGCCAGCGCAACCTCAGCTGCGGCATCGTCGGCCAGACCGCGATCCGCGCCGACGAATTCGACCGGGTGAAGGGGTGCCTGCTCAAGGTCACCGAAGAGCGCGCCGCTATCGTGCGCGACCCTGATTTCGACTGCCTCGCGGCCAATACCGCGGCGGGCGCGCTGATCTGCGCCGAGCCGTCGCTGGCGCTTGCCGAAACCGAGCTCAACGGCCAGGTGCTCGGTCTGATCGGCAAGCTGGACCCGACCGCCGCGCGCTTTGCCTTCGCCGAATATGGAAGGTGGACGCGAGAGCGCGACCGCAAATGCAATCTGGTCGGCAAGGAGAACGTGCCGCTGCAAGAGCTGGAATCCGCGGAGGACTGCCTCGCCGACCATTTGAAGCGCAAGAGCGACGAAATCCGCGCGGCGAAGGGCGATCCCAAAAAAGTGTTCGGCCGGCAGGTCGCGGCCCGTTCGCCCGACACCGACGCCGTCGATTTCTGCGCCGCGCGAATCCATGCGGCCAATTCCTGCGGCAACTTCCTGCGCATCAACCGCGTCTATGCGCTCGACAGCCAGGTGACCGAGCAGGAGGCGCAGGTCACGGGCGAGATCGAGATGGCCGTGCTGGCGCCCTTCACCATGTGCAGCAAGGTCGCCTCCACCTGCACCGGGACCTGCTGGGACGCGAGGACGGGTCGTCCGCAGCCGGGAGCCGGCAACAAGGAGCGCTCCGCAGAAGCCTTCAACGTCACGCGCCGCCTGCGGATCCAGCGAACTTTCGCCTTCGTGAAAGCCGCCGACGGCTGGCGCTGCCGTGAGGACGAGCTGGCCCCGGTGAATTCGGGGACGGCAGGCGGGGGGTCGTAGCAGGGCTATCGCATTTGAGCGCTTTTCTCTGCGGCCATCCTTCGAGACGCCCGCTTAAGGCGGGCTGCTCAGGATGAGGACGGAGTGCGCGGCGCCAGTTTCAACGGCACTGACGCCGATTGGCCTCATCCTGAGGAGGCGCGTAAGCGCCGTCTCGAAGGACGAGGCGTGCGCGCAGGCCGCCGCAACGAGTCATATGCGATAGGCCTGCCGCAGGCGGGGAGAGGCGAAGAAGCATCAAAACATCAGATTGTCCTTCACCAGCACCCAGCGGCCGCCCTTGACCTGCTGCACCTGGGTGATGGTGTTGGCAAGATGGTCGGTCTTGGAGAACTTGGTCGGCGGCGAGTTGAAGATGTCGAGGAATTTCTCGCCCGACTCGAGCGCGTCCAGCATCTTCTGACCAGTGAGATCCTTGCCGGCCTTGCTCGCGTAGAACGCAAACGTCATCATCGCATTGTAGCCGATGATGGCCTGCGTGTTGGCGTCCGTGCCGAACATCTTCTTGTAGTTGACGAGCCAATCCTTCACTTTGCCCTTGGCCGTGTCCTCATAGGGAATCTCGAAGCCGCTGGCGGCATAGAGACCCTCGACGGCGTCCTTGCCCAGCGCCGGAACCTCCATCACGTTGGTGGGGGTGGCGCCGAGGAAAGTGACGTCCCAGCCGAGCTTCTTGGCTTCGGTCATCGCCCCGATGGTCTCGCGCAGCACGGTGCCGAGCACGACGAGGTCGCAGCCATCGGATTTCATCTTGGCGACCTGGGCGCTGAAATCGGAGGCGCCGCGCTTGTAGCTCGTGATCGAGGCCGGCTGCACCTTCATGGCCGTGAGCTGCTGGTTGAAGCCGTCGAGCACGTTCTTACCGTACTCATCATCCTGATGCATGATGCAGGGCTTCCTGAAATTCTTCCACTCCATCATGTATTTCAGCGCGGCCCGCGTGCTCTCGACGTAGGGCAGCAGATTGTTGAACTTCAATCGCTCCTGCGGCTTGGCCGGATCGAATTTGAAGGTGAACTCGGCCGCCGTCAGCGGGAAGAGCTGCAGGACGCCGGCGTCGAAGAGGATGTCCTGCGCGGCGAGCACTGTCGGCGATCCCATCGGCCCCACCATCGCGAAGATCTTGTCACGCTCGATCAGTTTCTGCGAAGCCAGCACGGCCTTTTTCGGATCATAGCCGCTGTCCTCGACGACCAGTCGAATCTTGCGGCCGTTGATTCCGCCGGATGCGTTGATCTCCTCGGTCGCCATCTTCATGCCGTTTGCGACCGGGACGCCCCACCCCTTGATCGGGCCCGACAAATCCTGGTGAGTGCCGATGACGATCTCGGTCGCCGAGATGCCCTCGTTGGTGACCTTGGTTTGCGCTCCGGCCGGCAGACAGGTGAGCACCACGGCACTCACAGCAAGGCCGAATGCGCTGAACGATTTCGACATCGACGTCTCCTCTCCTAAAGGCCCGTGTTGGACGAAGGGCGAGGGCCACAGCCCCTTCGCTTCTCGACTAGGCAGACGCGTCACGCCACCTCACGCTCGCGATACATCGCTTCGATCTCGGCGGCGTAGCGCTTGTTCACGAAGCCGCGCTTCAGCTTCATGGTCGGCGTCAGCTCCTCGTCCTCCGGGGTGAGCTGGCGCTCGATCAGATAAAACTTCTTGATGGTCTCGACACGGGCGAAGTTGCCGTTGACCTGCTCGATCTCGCGCCCGATCAGGTCGTGAATCTCCCTCGCGCGGCACAGGCTCGCATAGTTGGTGAAGGGAATGTCGTGATCCTGGGCGAACTTTTCGACGTTCTCCTGGTCGATCATCACGAGGCAGGTGAGATAAGGCCGCTTGTCGCCGACCACGACCGCGTCCGAGATATAGGGTGAGAATTTGAGCTGGTTCTCGATCTCGGACGGCGTGATGTTCTTGCCACCGGAGGTGATGATGATGTCCTTCATCCGGTCTGTGACGCGGACGAAGCCCTCATTGTCGATGGTGCCGACGTCGCCGGTGTGCAGCCAGCCGCGAGAATCGATGGTTTCCGCGGTCTTCTCCGGCTGGTTCAAATAGCCCATGAACAGGAAGTCGCCCTTGATCAGGATCTCGCCGTCGGGCGACAGCGCGACCTCGCCCCAGGGCACGGCGGTGCCGACCGAGCCGAGCTTGATCCTGTCCGCGGGCATCATGGTGGCGACCCCGCAATTCTCGGTCTGGCCGTAGACCTCGTGCATGTCGATGCCGAGCGCGAGATACCAGCGGATCAGCTCGGGTGCGATCGGCGCTGCGCCGGTGAACGCAATGCGACAGCGGCGGTCGAGCCCGATCATGCGGCGAATGTTGCGGAAGGCGACCAGGTAAGCGATGCGGTTGGCGATGCGTAGCGACAGCGGCGGCGCTCGGCCCTCGAGCCTGTAGTCGACCATGCGATAGCCGATGCCGATGGCGCGGCGATAGACCCATTGCTGCAGCGGCGTCGCATCCTTCAGCGCGATGGTGATGGCGGAGTAGAATTTTTCCCAGATCCGCGGCACCGCGAGGAAGGCGGTCGGCTGCACCTCGCGCAGATTGTCCGGCACGGTTTCCGGGCTCTCGGCGAAATTCATCACCGAGCCGAGCGCGACCGAGATGTAATAGCCACCGACGCGCTCGGCGACGTGGCAGAGCGGCAGGAAGACCAGCCGGTCCTCGTCCTCTCGCGCCGGGATGAAGTCGTTGGCGTGCCGCATCTGGTGGGTGACGCTGCGGTTGGCGTGCATCGCGCCCTTGGGCGGACCGGTCGTGCCGGACGTATAGACGAGGATCGCGAGATCGCCGGCGCTGCGGCTGTCGATCATCTCCTGCCACAGCGCTTCGCGGCCGACCATGTGGTTGCGGCCGAGCGCGCGAAACTCGTCGAGCGACATCACCATGTCGTCGGAGAAGCCGCTGAGCCCCTCCATGTCGAACACGATGATCTTCTGCAGGGACGGACACCGCGCGCGGCAGGTGAGGATCTTGTCGAGCTGCTCCTCGTCCTCGGCGAAGATCACCTTGGTGCGGGAATCGTTGACGAGATACTCGACCTGGGATGGGGAATCGGTCGGATAGATTCCTGAGGAGACACCGCCGGCGCACAATATCCCCATATCGGCGTAGACCCATTCGGGCACGGCATTGGCGATGATGGAGGCGACGTCGCCGGGCAGGAAGCCGATGGCGCGAAGCGCGTAGGCGATCTCCTTCGATATCGCGAGCCATTCGCGCCAGCTGGTCGGCTGCCAGATGCCGAACTTCTTCTCGCGGATCGCAGGCCGATCGCCCCGCGTCTCGGCGGCGCGCAGAAAGCTCTTTGCGATCGTATCAGCGACCGTCAGCACCGCCGGTCGGACCATGCGCCTCTCCTCCCTGTCGCCTGCCTCCGCTGCCTGCCTTGCCGGCGGTCTATGTTGCGGATGAGGAGCTCATCTTACTGCCAGCTCTTCCTCACCGCCATGTCTTCTTCTTTTTCCAGCGCCGCTCGCCGCGTGCGCCCGCTTCCTTGGCGCCAAGGTAGAATTCCTGGATGTCCTGGGAATGCATCAAGCGGTCGCAGGTGTCGTTCATCACGATGCGGCCGATCTCCAGGACATAGCCGTAATGCGCCGTCTCCAGCGCGACTTTGGCGTTCTGCTCGACCAAAAGGATCGACATGCCCTGCTCCTCGTTGACCCGGCGGATGATGGTGAAGATCTCCCTCACCAGTAGCGGCGACAGACCGAGCGAGGGCTCGTCAAGCAGCAGCAGCGTCGGCCGGTTCATCAGCGCGCGTCCGATCGCCAGCATCTGCTGCTCGCCGCCGGAGAGCTGACCGGCCGGCTGGTCGATGCGCTCCTTCAGTCGCGGGAAATAGCCGTAGACGCGCTCCAGATCCTCCACGACGCCATCGCGGTCCTTGCGCGGATAGGCGCCCATCATCAGGTTCTCGCGCACGGAGAGGAACGGAAACACCTCGCGTCCTTCCGGCACATGGCTGAGGCCGAGCCGCACGATCCGGTCAGCCTCCATGCGCTGGATCGGCTTGCCCATGAACTCGATCGTCCCCTTCTGCGGATCGAGGATGCCCGAGATCGTCTTCAGCACCGTGGTCTTGCCGGCGCCGTTGGCGCCCAGCAGCGTGACGATGCGGCCGCGCGGCACCTCCAGCGAGATGCCGCGGATCGCCATGATCGGCCCGTAATAGCTCTCGATGTTGGAGAGCTTCAGGATGATGTCCGGGGTCACCGCGGCTTCCATGCGTCAGGCTCCCAGATACGCCGCGACGACGTCGGGGTGCTCTTGCACCTCGGCGGGCGAGCCCATGGCGAGCACCCTTCCATAGTTCAGCGCGATGACGCGATCGGAGACGCGGTTCACCAGCGACATGTCATGCTCGACCATCAACACGGTGACGCCGAGCTCGCTCTTCATGTCGCGGATCCAGAACGACATGTCGTCGGTCTCCTCGACGTTGAGGCCGGAGGACGGCTCGTCGAGCAGGATCAGCTTCGGCTCGGAGCACAGGGCGCGCGCCAGCTCGATCACCTTGCGCACGCCGTAAGGCAGGCCCGAGATCAGCTTGTCGCGATAGGGTTCCAGATCGAGGAATTCGATCACCTGCTCGACCCTGCGGCGATGCACCTTCTCGTTGGCACGTACGCTCGGCAGGAACAGCAGCTCCTGCCAGAGCTGCGTGGTGGAATGGCGGTGACGCCCGACCAGCAAATTCGACAGCACGGTCGCGTTCTCGAACAGCTCGATATTCTGGAAGGTGCGGGCGATGCCGAGCTTGGCGATGTCGTAGGGCGGCTGCTCGGTGATGTCCTGGTCCTCGAAGAAGATGCGGCCCGAGGTCGGCCGGTAGATCCGCGAGATCAGGTTGAAGATCGAGCTCTTGCCGGCGCCGTTCGGCCCGATGATCGAGAGGATCTCGCCCTTCTCCACCGCGAACGAGACCGCATCGACCGCCTTGAGGCCGCCGAAATGCAGCGACAGGTTCTCGGCGCGAAAATAGCTCATCGGTTGCGCTCCGACTTCACGTAGATCTTCTGCCGCTTGAAGGTGGCGCGCTTGTAGAGCGGAAACAGCTGGAAGAAGAGCTTGATCTTCAGCCAGCGGCCGTAGAGCCCGAGCGGCTCGAACAGTACGAACAGCACGATGATGATGCCGTAGATCGCTCCCTTCAAACCATTGAGCGAAGCGAAAGCCGCGGCGTTCGACTGGATATTTCCCGCAGTCGCCGGGCTCGCGCCGAAGGTTGCGGCGATGCCGGCGATGATGCCGGGCATGTCGTCCTTGAGATAGGTCAGGAACGGATCGATCATCACGATGAAGATCGCACCCAGCACCGCACCGTGCAGGCTGAAGGTGCCGCCGATCAGGATCACGATGATGAACTCGATCGAGAGCTGCAGCGTGAACATCTCCGGCGAGATGAAGGAGAGCTTGTGCGCGAACAGCACGCCGGCAAAGCCGGTGATCGTCGCCGAGATCGCGAACGACTTGACCTTGTAGAGCGCGACATTGACGCCCATGCTGCGCGCCGCCGTCTCGGAGTCGCGGATTGCGACGAAGGCGCGGCCCGTCGGCGAACGTAGGAGATTGAGCGTGCCGACGATGGTCAGCACCAGCACGGCTAGACAGAGGTAATAAAATGTCGGGCTGTCGCGCGGCACGGTGACGCCGAGCAGCGACAGCGTCTTGACCCGCATGCCTTCATTGCCGTTGGTGACGCTCTCCCATCGCGCCAGGATCTCCTCGACGATCAGGGCAAAGGAGATGGTGGCGATGACGAGATAGATGCCGGTCAGGCGCAGGGCGGGAAAACCGACCATCGCGCCGATGATGCCGGTCGAGGCTCCGGCGGCGAGGAAGTAGACCGGGAACGGCACGTTGTACTTCTGCAAATAGGCCGCGGTGTAGGCGCCGATCGCGAGGAACGCGGCGTGGCCGAGCGAGGCCTGGCCGGTGAAGCCGGTCAGGATCAGCAGCGCCACGCCGACGGTTGCATAGATGCAGACGAACACCAGCTGGCTCATCAAATAGCTGGAGAGCACATAGGGCGCGATCAGCAGCAGCGCGAGCAGGAGGCCGTAGGAGATGATGTAACCCGAATGCGGGAACAGCTTGATATCGTCCTCGTAGTCGGTCTTGAACAGGAAGCGCATGATGTTCAGACCTTCTTGCGGACGTGAAGGCCGAACAGGCCTTCGGGCTTCAGGAGCAGCACGGTCAGCAACACCACGTAGGGCGCGACGTCCTTCCAGCCCTCGGGCAGGTAGAAGCCGGCCATGCTCTCGATCACGCCGATCAGGACGCCGCCGACCACGGCGCCCGGGATCGAGCCGAAGCCGCCGAGCACCGCGGCGGGAAACGCCTTCAGGCCAAGCACGAGGCCGACATTGGAGTGAATGAAGGTGATCGGCGCCAGCAGCACGCCGGCGCAGGTCGCGACCGCCGCGCTGATCGCCCAGACGACCGACACCACGCGCTTGACCGGGATGCCCATATAGTAGGCCGCCAGCATGTTCTCGGAGCTGGCGCGCATCGCGGTGCCGAGCATGGTCTTGTTGAAGAACAGCCACAGCAGCGCGCACAGGATCATCGTCGCCGCGATCACCGAGAGCTTGTCGTAGGCGAGCACCAGCGAACCCATGCGGAGCACGCCCTGGCTGAACGGCGTCTCGATCTTCAAATCGTCGGTGCCCCAGATCATGCCGGCGACCGAGCGCAGGAAATAGCCGAGGCCGATCGTGGCCATGATGATCGAGAATTGCGGGTAGCCGAGGATCGGCCGCACCACCACGCGCTCGGCCAGCATGCCGAACAGCGCCATCGTGGCCACTGCACCGGCAAAGCCGATCCAGTAGTTCAGGCCCATCATCCCGATGAAGGTGAAGGCGAAGAAGCCGCCCAGCATCATCAGATCGCCCTGGGCGAAGTTGACGACCTCGGTGGCCTTGTAGACGAGCACGAAACCGAGTGCGATCAGGCCGTAAACGCAGCCGAGCGCAACACCGCTGACCAGCTGCTGAACGAAATCCAGCATCGCCGCGCATCCTCCCGATGCAACCGGCGGTTCTTCGTGACCACCTTGCCGCATCTTGTGTCCAGTCGCTACGCAGTCGTTTCGCTGCGTTAGCGCCATTTGTCCGGCATCAATTCAGCCTGAACGCCCGCGCGCTGTCAACAAACGGTGACTTGCCTTTAGTCCAACCCGGATGGCGGAATTTGTCGGCCGTAAATTCACGGTGCCGAAACATCTTCAAGTCAAGGTCGCGGGCGATGCAAAACCGGATGGTATGGCCGTCATGAAGCCGGGCAACTCGGCGCTGGAAGTTCGAGGGTTAACGAAGCGTTTTGACCGCCTGGCGGTCGACAGCCTCGATCTCACCATTCACGCCGGCGAATTCTACGCCCTGGTCGGCCCCAACGGCGCCGGCAAGACCACCAGCTTGCGCATGGTTGCGGGCCTGCTGCGGCCCGATGCCGGCGCGGTCTCGATCTTCGGCACCGATGCGCTGGAGAATCCCACCGCCGCCAAGCAGGTGATGGCCTGGGTCTCCGACGAGCCCATGATCTACGACAAGCTGACCCCGCTCGAATATCTCGAATTCGTCGCGGGGCTCTGGGGCATCGCCCCGTCGGCCTCGGAACCGGTCGCGGAAGAGCTGCTCAGCTCGCTCGGGCTCGAGGCGCACCGGCACGAGCGCTGCGAGGGCTTTTCCAAGGGCATGCGCCAGAAGGTCGCTCTCGCGGGAGCACTGGTGCACGATCCCCGCCTCATCATCCTCGACGAGCCGCTGACGGGGCTCGATGCCGTCTCCGCCCGCCACGTGAAGGGCCTGCTCAGCGCGCGCGTGCGTGCCGGCTGCACCGTGATCATGACCACGCATATTCTCGAGGTCGCCGAGCGCATGGCCGACCGCATCGGTGTGATCGCGTCCGGGCGCCTGGTCGCCGAGGGCACGCTCAGCGAGCTGCGCCAGCGGAATGGCCATGCCGACACCAGCCTGGAGGATCTCTTCATCGCGCTGGTGACGCTTCAGGCTGCGGCATGAGCTCGGCAACCGCGCTGTCCTGGTTTGCCCGCCACGAGCTGCGGCTCGCCTGGCGCGAATGGGTCGCCATGATGACGGGCGGCCGGCGCAAACGTACGCGCGCTGCCGTGATCGGCCTCGTCTGCTTCGCCGCGCTGCTGCACCTGCCGGCCTGGGCAGTGATCGGCCGTTTCGCCGACCTGCAGCTGCCGCTCGACAAATCCTCGCTGATCGTGATTTCGGCGACGATCTTTCTCGCCTGGACCTTGATGCTGTCGCAGGCGATCGAATCGGTGACGCGGGTGTTCTACGCCCGCGCCGATCTCGACCTGATCATGTCCTCGCCGGCGACCTTGGCCAATCTGTTCTCGGTCCGCATCGCCGCGATCGCACTGACCGTCACCGTGCTCGCGCTGCTGTTCGGGACGCCCTTCATCGACGTTCTCGTGATCGGCGGCGGCGTGCGCTGGCTCGCCGCCTTCGGCGTCGTCGTTGCGATGGGCCTGTCGGCCGCGGCGATCGCCATCGCCGTCACCATTCTCCTATTCCGGCTGATCGGCCCGGCGCGAACGCGCCTGATTGCCCAGATCCTCGCCGCGATCATCGGCGCCGGTTTCGTGATCGCGCTTCAGATCGCCGCGATCATCTCCTACGGCACGTTGTCGCGCTTCACCATCCTGACCTCGGGGAGCCTTGCCGCCTACGCGCCTGATATCGGCAGCATCTGGTGGTGGCCGGCCCGGGCAACCATGGGCGACAGCGAGGCGCTGCTGCTGCTTCTCGCGCTCGCTCTGGTGCTGCTCGGAAGCGTCATGGCGATATTCTCGCATCGATTCGCCGACACCGCGATCGATGCGGCGGCGTACGGCACGTCCGGCCGCGTCCGCGCCACGGAGCGCCCGTTCCGCGGCGGATCGCGCCAGCAGGCGCTGCGGCGCAAGGAATTCATGCTGCTGTGGCGCGATCCCTGGTTGATCTCGCAGACATTGATGCAGCTGCTCTATCTGGTGCCGCCGGCGCTGCTGCTCTGGCGCAATTTTGCCGAAAGCTCCGCGGCTCTGACGCTGATCACGCCCGTGATCGTGATGGCGGCGGGACAGCTCGCCGGCGGGCTCGCCTGGCTGACGATCTCCGGCGAGGACGCCCCCGACCTGGTCGCAACAGCACCGTTGACGCCGTCCAGCGTCATCCGCGCCAAGATCGAGGTGGTGCTGATCGCAATCGCAGTCATCTTCTGCCCACTGGTCGGAGCGCTGGCCTTCGCCTCGCCGCTCCAGGCCGCGGTGAGTGCCGGCGCGATCATCGTCAGCGCGGCCTCGGCGGCCGCGATCCAGCTCTGGTTCCGGGTGCAGGCAAGGCGCAGCCAATTCCGCCGCCGCCAGACGTCTTCGCGGCTTGCAACCTTCGCCGAAGCCTTCTCCTCGATCGGTTGGGCCGCGACCGCCGCGCTGCTGCTCGCCCTGCCGCTGGCCGGCCTCATCAGCGGCCTGATCACCGCGAGCCTCGTCGCCCTTACCTGGAAGTTCAGCCCCAGGCGGGAGTAAGAGCGGGAGTGGGGGCCTACTCACTTGAAAGTAAGGCTAAATCGCCTTACTTATCGGGGAGCAAGGATTGAGGCTCCGATGAGTACGCTCACTGTCACGGCAAAGGGGCAGGTTACGCTCCGGAAGGATCTCCTGGAACACCTCGGTGTACATCCGGGCGACAAGATCTCGATAGAAAAACTTCCTGGGGGACGAGTTGAGGTGAAAGCCGCTCGACCAACCGGAAAGATTTCGGATGCCTTCGGCTTCCTGAAAGGGAAAACGAACAATCGATCACTGTCGATCGAGGAAATGAACGAGGTCATTGCTGACGCTTGGGCCGGTAAGCGATGAAGATAACACCCGATACCAATGTCCTGGTGCGGGTTCTGGTCGAAGATCACGCCGAACAGAGCAAGGTGGCCGAAGCCCTTCTCAAGAAGGCAGACCTCATAGCCATTTCGATCCCCGCATTATGCGAGCTGACCTGGGTTCTCTCTCGAGGCTACAAGACTTCGGCTGCCAATATCGCGGCTTCGATCCGGCACTTAATCAATGCCTCCAATACGGTTGTTGACCGGCCCGCAGCCGAGGCCGGATTGGCGTTCCTTGATGCCGGGGGTGATTTCGCCGATGGTGTCATCGCCCACGAGGGCAACTGGCTTGGAGCCGATACCTTCGTCTCTTTCGACAAGAGGGCCGTGAAACTGATCGAGGCAAGCGGCGGATTGGCGCGAATACCCTAGCGCGCGATCCTGCCACGTCAGGTCTCGAAGGCCGGCTGCGCGCTGCGCACTGCGGCAGCCTTGCGCCGATCCGTCAGGCGCCTGACCCAGTTCCGTCCGGGCTCTTCCACGAAGCGATAGGTTGCAACCGACAGCAGCACGGTCGACAGCAGCATTGCAATTTGCAGGAGATCCCCCAGCCAGAGCGATCCATTCAGGGAGACCACCTTCGTCGGTTCATGGCCCGAGCTCAGCGCATAGGAAACAAACAGCTCCATATGCCCGAGACGTTCGACGACCATGAGGATCGCCCGCACAACGGCTCTGACGAGCGGATGCAGCATGTAGATCGAATAAGTCAGTGTGCCGATCATGAGCATGGATGGCGCCGTCAGCCGACGGCTGACCGCACCGGCCTCACGCGCGAACACCAGAACGACCAGCGTGAATACCATGGGCGACGCCACCTGCAGTATGACGTTGCTTCCGGCGACCGAAACATAGAACACGACGAGCATGACGCTCGCCGCCTCGAGCCATGTTTCGCCTGATGGCCCCAGGCGTGCGCGCAACACCGGGAAGCGCTCTCGCAAATCGAAACAGACAACGCCGAGCGCAAAGCCATAGAGGCAACGCACGAGACCATAGTCGTAGGTCGCATTCATCCCATCGGGGCTGATGGTGGCGAGCACGGCCGGTCCGACCATGATCGGGAGCAGCCAGGGCAAGATCGCCGGCCCGATCCGGCTTACGACGACGGCGAAGATCGCATAGGCGGCGAACTCGGTGCTGATGCTCCAACTCGCGAAGTTCAGCCAGTTTTGCGGATTGATGCCGAGGCCCTGCAGCAGAAGGACGTTTGTGACGATGGCCTGGAGAAGGTTGGGACGGATGCCGTCCTTCGCAGCATCAATGGGAATGAACAGCAGCAACGTCACGAGATGCAGGGGATAGATGCGCCCCAGCCGCAGCACGAGAAAGCGGCCGGTGCCAAAGCCCTCGGCAAGGCGCGAGCGATAATTCGAGGCGATGACAAAGCCGCTCAATACGAAGAAGAAGTCGACGAACAAATAGGCGTGTCTGGTGAGTGGCAGGAAGGACAGATGGCTGATCACGTCGAAGTGAAACAGCGCAACCATGCAGGCGCAAATGCCGCGCCAACTGTCGAGCGCATGACATCGGGTGACGTTTTCAGCCGAGGCCATCGGAAACGGGTAGGCAGAAAACGCGACTGTCACAAGCAAGGGTTGAATACATGCTTAATGTGGCACGTGGTCGCGGAACCACGCAGCGCCCGCTTCGACTGATTGACCGTCGATGACTTGAAAAATCTAGAGTTGAAGTCCCACGAGCGGACACAGCCGACAAGTTTCGGACAGCATCGTCTCTTTTTCAGACACCCTCCCTCCAGCATCAGGACTCGATCTCTTGACAGGTGCCCCACAGACCATCGCCATCCTTCAAACCTATATGGCGAACCTGATCGCCACCCTGCAGGCCAGAACGGGAAATCTGAAGATCAACCTGGTCACCGATCCCGAGTTCGGCGCCGATCCAACCAACACGGTCGACAGTACCGCAGCTTTCGCCGCCGCTCTCGCAGGTCCCGCGGTGGCGGTCATCCCGCCGGGCACCTACAAGATCAACAATCTCGTTATTCCCAGCGGCGCCTGCCTGATCGGCTATTCCGCCTTTGGGTATGGCAACTCCGACGGCGTCAGTAACAAGATGATCCTCGTCGCGCTGAGCAGCTCGACGGTCCGCGTGTTGAACGTCGATGGCGCCTCGAACGTCATGCTGGCAGGTTTCCAGATCGACTGCTACTCGCCCTGAACAACGTGCAGAACGCGACCTGCGGCAATGACTCGCCGGCGGTCTGGGCGCGCGAAAGCGGCACCAGCGGCAACATCAGCTTCGTCGGCAACGACCTCTCCGGCACGACCGTACCCATGCCGATGGCGCTCGCCAACACGTGGTCCGGCAATCTTCCGACAAGTTACACGTTCTCGAACAATCTCGGCCTGCTCATGGACGAGCGGACGAGCGGACGACCCGTGGTCAAGAGCGGCTTTCCCTATCAGGACCTGCAGAACATCAACCTGTCGGCAAGCTCGACCGGCAGTACGGGAGGGTGGTGCACCGACAATCACGCCGTCGCCGGCGTTCGGAACCATAGGCACCAGCGGCTATATCGGATTCGGGTCCGGTACGCTGCAGCTCGGTTGGACCGGCATCGCCGCGGATGTCTCGACCTATGCGCTGAGCGTCCAGAACACCAGCGGTGCGACCCACTATGTCACCGCCCAGCTCTTCTGAGCTGCGTCACTTTTCCGAATCATGCCCTCGGCGGCATGACGCCGGAACAATTCGAAGATACAGTGACCGGATCGTCGACTGAATGGCGGACGGATCAGTGATGTCACGACTATGGCTGGCGGCTTTGGCGTTCCTCGGCTGGCTGCTGACCCCTGCCTTCGCCCAGCAGCCACAGCGCAGCGAATGCCTGGCGATGGCCAATGCGGCGCCGCGGGTCATGCCGGTCGTCTTCAGGCAGGCGACAGCTGCGGCCGAGGTCGAGATCACCTATGCCGGCCACTCCACCTATTTCATCGACACGCCCGCCGGCTTGCGCATCGCGACCGACTATAGCGGCGCATACCAGGTCGGGCGGCTGCCCGATGTCGTCACCATGAACCGGGCGCACAGCACGCACTACTCTTTGTACCCGGACAAGCGCATTCCCCACGTGCTGCATGGCTGGAGCGACGACGGCAAGCCGGCGATCGTGTCGGAGCGTATCAGCGACACCTTCATCCGCAACGTCACGACCGACATCCGCCGCTATTACGGCGACGATGCCGGCAGCGACATGATCCGCGACGGCAATTCCATCTTCATCTTCGAGGCGGCCGGCCTCTGCATCGGCCATCTCGGCCACCTTCACCACAAGCTGGACGACAGCCATTTTGCCCAGATCGGACGGCTAGACATCGTGATGGTGCCGATCGACGGCACTTACACCATGTCACTGGACGGCATCTCCGAGATCACCAAGCGGCTGCGCGCCTCGGTGGTGCTGCCGATGCACCGCTTCGCCACCCCGCTAGACGACTTCATGCGCCGGATCGGCCAGGAGTTCGAAATCGACCGGCGCATCGAGCGCTCGTTCCGGATGTCGCGGGATACGCTGCCGACGAGCCCGACCGTGATCATCCTCGACGGGGTCTGAGCGCCAGAACCGGAACGCATCAGCCGTCGACGATTCGGTTGCTCCGAGAGCCACGTCAGTCGGAGCAATCATGAACAAGCGGTTCCTCGTCATCGGCTCTTTTGCGGCAGCGCTTTGGTTGATCATTTCCGGCAGCGTGATCGGATTCGTCGCCTACAATTGGCTGCTCGAGAGCGTATCGACCTCCTTGGTGTCGACCTATACCTTCGTCAACCCGGTGATCGCGATGCTACTCGGCACCCCTGTGCTCGGAGAGCCGTTCTCTCGCATGATCCTGGTGGGTCTCGTCGTTGTCACCGTTATCGTCATCTCGCGCGCTGAACGCAGCCGCAAGACCTGACGACGGCAATTTTCTCCAAGTCGCCCGCGGCTCGTTCGTGCTGAAATCTCCGCAACAGGAGAGCAACATGAGCGACTTTGCGAGACTTCTGCACGCGAGCGGGCCGCATCCCGAACACGAGGCGGCGCTTCGGCTTTACGGCCGCTTCGTTGGCGACTGGAACAGCGAGATCACGGTACATGCGCCTGATGGCGCCAGGCACACGGCAATTGGCGAAATCCACTTCGGCTGGGTGCTGGAAGGCCGTGCGATTCAGGACGTCTGGATCATTCCCCGGCCTGCGGGCAGCCCAGCCTTTCCGATCGCCGGCAATTGGTACGGCACGACGCTGCGCGTCTACGATCCGGCCATCGATGCGTGGCGGATTTCCTGGTTCGATCCGGGCCGCCGCGTGTTCCGGCAGCAGATCGGCCGTCCGCGTGGCAACGACATCGTGCAGGAGGGCACGACCGAATCCGGCGAGCTGACGCGCTGGAGCTTTACCGAGATCACGGACGATTCCTTCCGTTGGCTCGGCGAAGCCAAGTCCGCAGCGGCACAGGATTTTCGGCTGATGGTGGAGGTCAAAGCACGACGGCGCAAGGCTATGACACCAGCGGACCCATGAAACGAGAAGAGGGGCCGGAATGCTGGTCCCGACCCCTCTTCGTCGTGGCCGCTGGGAAGCGTCCTTGAAAAACCTTGTTGTCCGCTTTAGCCGGCACCCATCAGCGAGGCGGGACGGCGTTCGCCGGTCAACGCGAACATCTTCTTCAGCTTGTTGACGGCGCGGATCAGGAAGCCGATCATCACGGGGTTGGTCTTGCGGCAGAAGGCGATCTTCTTGACGTGGCCTTCGACATGCCATTTGGCATGCGCCCCGTCGCGGAAGAAAATGACGTCGCCGGGGCCGTAGCGCTTCGGCGGCATGCCATCACTTTCGAGCACGATCGATCCTTCCATGATCATGATCGTCTCATCGATGTCATAGTACCAGTTGAAGCGGCCCTCGGTGCAGTGCCAGATGATCGTCTGGGCAGTGCCGTCCGCGCTGGTCGACAGGACGCGCGAGCGGGATACCGGATTGCCCTCGATGATCCAGGACGGCTCGATCGGCCGCAGCTCGAGGTCCACGTTGCAACTACCGATTTCAATCAATGCGCGCGACATCTGCGTCCCCAGGAGATATAAATATGAATGGGCGGGTCTCGGCCCGGATTGCTTCGAAAGAAGCTGGGACGCTAGTAGCCGGTTTTTAATTCTTTCTTACGCAGAGCTCGACAATCAGCCCCTAGTTGCAAGTGCGAAACGGTTAACGTCGCGATTTCCCTGCAAATCCCTACACATGAACCGATCTTTTCCGGGGTGCGACAAAGTGCGCGAAGTATCGGAAGGAGCCGCACCGATGCCCCTCACGCCCGAGGTTCTGACCGCCAACGGCGAGGTGGTCGCCCGGCTCCGCAGCCTCGACATCTCCTTCGCGCCGGACGAGGAGCCGCAGGCGGCGACCTCGCCGAAATGCGCCGCGCGCGGATGCGCTTGAGGCGACACTCGACCACGAGCATGAGGTCAATGAGGCTCGCGAAGAAATCCGCGACGCGCTCGAGCTGCCGGAGAAGGATGATCCCGTCGGCGCGCTTTACGAGGCCGTGGCGGCTTCCGATGCCATCGTGCGCGCCACCGATGGCAGCCCGTTCACGACACTGTTCAACCGCTTCAGCATCGACAACAACCCGATGCTGCGCAACGCGGCCGCGTGAGGGTTGACGCTTGCGAGCTTGAACCTTCAAGGATCGTCATGCCCGGGCTTGTCCCGGCCATCCACGCCCTGCTACGGAAAAAGAAGAACGTGGATGCCCGGGACAAGCCCGGGCATGACGAGCAGCAGCGCTACTTCGCCCATTCGCCCTTGCGGAACACGGGCACCTTGCTGCCGTCGGCCAAAATGCCGTCGATGTCGGTCTCGGCCGAACCGATCATCCAGTCGATATGGATCAGGCTCTGGTTGCCGCCTTGCGCCGCGATCTGCTGCGGCGTGAGCTGGGCGCCGTTGACGAAGCATTTCGAATAGCACTGGCCGAGCGCGATATGCGAGGCGGCGTTCTCGTCGAACAGCGTGTTGTAGAACAACAGTCCGCTCTGCGAGATCGGCGAGGAATGCGGCACCAGCGCCACTTCGCCGAGGCGCCGCGCGCCCTCGTCGGTGTCGAGCACCTTGTTCAGCACTTCAGCGCCGCGCGAGGCCTTGGCGTCGACGATCTTGCCGTCCTCGAAGCGCACCGCGATGTTGTCGATCAGCGTGCCCTGATAGGACAGCGGCTTCGAGCTCACGACATGACCATAGACGCGGCGGCAATGCGGGGTGGTGAAGACCTCTTCGGTGGGAATATTGGCGTTGCAGCTGATGCCGTTCTTGGAGAGTGACGCGCCGCCTTCCCATTCGTGACCGTCGGCAAGCCCGATGGTGAGGTCGGTGCCGGGACCCGAATATTGCAAGGCGCGGAAGCGCTGGCCGTTGAGCCAATTGGTGCGTTCGCGCAGCACCGCATTGTGGCTCGCCCAATTGCCGATCGCATCCTCGCGATCGACACGGGACGCGGCGAAAATCGCATCAGCGAGCTTGCCGACCGCGATGTCCTCGGGATCATCAGGGAACACCAGCTTCGCCCAGGACGGGCTCGGATAGGCGATGATGTTCCAGTTGGTGTCGAAATTGACGATCTTCTCCAGCGCGGGCTGATAGGCCATCGAATTGGCTTTGCTCGCACGCGCCACTTTGGAAGGATCCTCGCCGGACAGCAACATGGGATTGTCGCCGACGATGGCGAGCCGTGCGGTGTTGTCCGAAAACGCCTTGGCCATGCCCTCGTAGAGCCAGCCGGCGGCACGATCGAAGCTGTTGTCGTGACCGTGGCGGTAGCGCGCCAGCGTCATCTCCTCGTCCGACAGGATCGGCGTCACGAGGCCGGCGCCGGCCTTGTAGGCATGCACGGCGATCCGCCGCACCAGCGGCAGCGCGATCGCGGGCGCGGTCAGCAGCAGGTCCTGTCCCGGCCGCAAGCCCAGGCCCACTTTCACCGCCACCTCGGCCAGCCGGTCGAGCTTCGCGGGATCGATGGGAGTGGAAGTATTGCGTTGATCAGTCATGCCGGGCCCTCTGCCGAAAGTCTCTCACTCAATCTAAGTCTAGCATCGCAAGACACAAGTGTGCGAGCGTCTTGCAAGGCGTGAAAGATACGCGGTTTCACGCATTTTGGTTTTCAACGCGTTGCCGATTTCAGCACCCGGTCGACCATCGCGGGCGCGAGCCCGAGGTAATTTTTCGGTGAGGTGAGCGCCTCGATTGTGGCGCGGTCGATGCGGCTCGATATCCGTGAATCGGCGGACAGCGCATCGGCAAGGCTCATTCCCTTCTCGGTGGCCCGACGGCAGGCGTCATAGACGACGTCATGCGCCTCCTGCCGGCCGATCTGCGGCGCGAGCCCCATCATGACCGCTTCGGCCACAATCAGGCCGCGGCTGATCGCGAGATTGTCGTTCATCTTCGCCTCGTCCACAATGAGGCCTGCGAGCGCAAACTTGGCTTGGTGCAGCGCGCCGGCGGTCAGTACGAAGCTTTCGGGGATCGCCATCCATTCGGCGTGCCAGGGACCGGTAGCTCGCTCGAAATCCTGCACCATCGCGTCCAGCATCAGGCCGGCGTGCTGGCGCACCGCCTTGGATGCCGCAAGCATCAGTTCCGATGAAATCGGGTTGCGCTTCTGCGGCATGGTCGAGGAGGCGCCGCGCCCCTTGACGAAGGGCTCGTAGACCTCGGCGAACTCGGTCGAGGCCATGATCATGATGTCGAGCGCGATCTTGCCGAGCGAGCCGGTGACGAGGGCGAGGAAGTTCACCGCCTCGGCAAAGCCGTCGCGCGCGACGTGCCATGTCGAGGCGGGAACGCCGAGCTTCAGTTCGGTGCAGAGCGCCTCCTGCACCTCGAACCCCTTGTCGCCAAGCGAGGCCAGCGTGCCGGCAGCGCCGGCGAACTGGCCGACCAGCACGCGCGGCTTCAGCTGCGCCAGCCGCTCGGCGTGGCGGTCGAACATCGCGAGCCAGATCGCGGTCTTGTAGCCGAAGGTGACCGGCAGCGCCTGCTGCAGGTGAGTTCGACCCGCCATCGCCGTGTCGCGATGGCGCTTCGACAGATCAGCCAGGATCTTGCGCAGCTCGGCGATGTCGCGTTCGACGATCTCGAGCGCGGCCTGCAGTTGCAGCACCACGGCGGTGTCCATGATGTCCTGCGTGGTCGCGCCCCAATGCACGTAGCGGCCGGCCTCGCCGCATTGCTTCACCATCTGATGCACCAAAGGGAGGATCGGATAGCCGACGATGTCGGTCTCCTGTCGCAGCAGATCGAAATCGAGCGCGCCAACCTCGGTCCGCGCCGCGATCGCTGCGGCGGCGTCCTGCGGGATCACACCGCACTTCGCCTCCGCCTTCGCCAGCGCCACCTCGACCTCGGCGTAGCGCGCAACCGTCGCGACGTCGGAGAACACCTCGCGCATCTCGGGCGTGCCGAAGGCGTCGCGAAACAGCAAGGAGTCGAGCACGGTGGTGGAGGCGGGGAAAGCAGGCATGAGCGTTTCTTCGTGGTTGGTGTTTGGTGTGAAGGCAGCTTACGCAGGCCACGTTTTTCGGCAATGGACATTCACCTTTCGCCACATCTGCCGCGCTCCGGCTTTACAACGGCGCGTCGCGCACGATGTCAGCAGCGCACGAAGAGCCTCGGGATGACGGTGTTGGATGGGCGAATATGATCGCCTCGGCGATCGGCCCCAGACCGCAACATTCAAGCTGCGGTCGTATTCCCCTCCGGAAACGGCATGGCAGCCATCACGCAATCGCGATGAACCAAGCGCCACCTTCGCCAGACACACGATTTTCGACCCAAATTTCATTTTGTCGTTTTGCTTGCCCGATTTCGAAATGAGGCCTGAGTTCTCGACGTGCAGTTTCTGTTCCGGGACCACCTTCTCGATACCGACCGGCGCGAGCTGAGCCGCGAGCAGGTTCCCGTTGCCGTGGAGCCGCAGGTTTTCGATCTCGTCGTCCACCTCATGCAGAACCGCGACCGGGTGGTCAGCAAGG
Organism: Bradyrhizobium vignae; assembly: GCF_004114425.1. GTDB lineage: Bacteria > Pseudomonadota > Alphaproteobacteria > Rhizobiales > Xanthobacteraceae > Bradyrhizobium > Bradyrhizobium vignae. The sequence goes on from NZ_RDQF01000004.1 coordinate 163,668, forward strand.
ACGAGCTGATCGACAAGATCTGGCACGGGCGCAGTGTGTCCGAATCGACCCTGACCAGCCGGATCAACGCGGCGCGCAAGGCGATCGGCGACGATGGCGCGAGCCAGGCGCTGATCCGCACCATCACCCGCAAGGGTTTTCGCTTCGTCGGTGATGTCCAGACACAACACGGCGCGGTTCCGCCGGAACCGGTCCGCATCGCCCAACCTCAGGCAGCTTTCGCGCTACCCGAGCGGCCCGCGATCGCCGTGCTGCCCTTCACCAATATGAGCGGTGAGGCCGAGCAGGATTATTTCTCCGACGGCATCAGCGAGGACATCATCACCGCGCTGTCGAAGCTGCGATGGTTCTTCGTCGTCGCGCGCAACTCCTCCTTCGTCTACAAGGGCCGCGCCGTGCACATCCACGAGGTCGCGCGGGAACTCGGGGTGCGCTACGTCGTCGAAGGCAGCGTGCGGCGGAGCGGCGAGCGGGTGCGCATCTCGGCCCAGCTCAACGACGTTTCGACCGGCAGCCATCTCTGGGCCGAACGCTACGACCGCGAGCTCGCCGACATCTTCGCGGTGCAGGACGAGATCACCGAGGCGATCGTCGCCGCGATCGAGCCGCAGCTCTATGCCGCCGAAAGCTTCCGAGCCCAGCAGAAGCCGCCGGGCAGCCTGGATGCATGGGACCTCGTGATGCGCGCATTGTCGCATTACTGGCGCATCACCCGCGAGGACAATGCCGTCGCGCAAAAGCTGCTGGAGGAAGCCGTCGCGGTCGATCCCGCCTACGGCAAGGCGCTCGGCCTGCTCGCGACCAGCCATATGTTCGGCGCGCATATGGGCTGGGCCGACATGGCCGCGACCGCGCCGGTCGCTGAACGTGCGGCGCTCGCGGCGGTGGAGGCCGACCGCGAGGATGCCTGGGCCCATCACGGCCTCGCGTACACCTATCTGTTCCGCCGCCGCTTCGACGACGCGCTGGCTGAATTCGAATTGGCTTTGAGGCTCAATCCGAATTTTGCCATGGCGCATGCCTTCCACGGCGTGACGCTGTGCTATGCCGGACGATGGCAGGACGGCGATGCCGCCGCCCGCCGCGCACTGCGGCTGAGCCCGCGCGACCCGCTCGCGGCGATCTATTGCGGGGTTGCGGCCTATGCCCGGTTCGTCGGCCGCGACTATGAGGGGGCCGTGCGGATGGCACGGGAATCGATGCGCCAGCGCGGAGATTTCGTCGGCGCACACCGCGTGCTGACGGCCGCCGCCGGCATGCTGGGCAATCCGGTGCTCGCGGCTTCCGCCCTGGAGGGCCTGCGCCGCGCCCAGCCCGAGGTCTCGCTTGCCTGGATCACGCGCGAGCTGCCGATGCTGCGGGAGGAGGATCGTGCGCATTACCTCCAGGGCTTGCGGCGCGCCGGACTGAAATAGCCGTGGCGCGATGATGGCGGCGGACCTCCCCGTTGTCCATGGGGAGTGGAATTAAGCTGCGCCAATCGGCAAAGCACGAATCTTGCAAGCGCCCGCGGCATGAATGTCTTCGCGGAGTGCCCTTCAACGTACGACACGATCATCGTGGGCGCCGGCTCGGCCGGCTGCGTGCTGGCCAACCGCTTGTCGGCCGATCCAAGCCGCAAGGTGCTGGTGCTGGAGGCCGGTCACGCTGCCCCGCCCAACCTCCGACATTCCGTCGGACTGGCCGACGATGTTCAACACATCAGTCGATTGGGGCTTTCACACCGGGCCGCGAGCAGGCTGCCGCGGACGGCGCATCTACTGGCCGCACGGCAAGATGGTCGGCGGCTCCGGCGCGATGACAGCCGCCCCGATGTCGAGCCCGATCTCCAGCTCTATGGCGCGATCAGCCCGCACCGCGACTATGTGCGCTTCCTGTCGTCCAAGCCGGGCATCACCCTGCATGCGACCTTGCAGCGGCCGAGGAGCCGCGGCCGGATCACGCTGCGCTCGGGCGACCCGATCGAAGATCCCGCGATCGATCCCGGTTATTTCGCGTCGGACCCGAGTGGCAGCGACATCGTGACCATGATCGAAGGCGTGCGCATCAACCGTCGCATCGCAGCGCAATCACCGCTCAAGGAGATGATCGAAAGCGAGGTTACGCCGAGCGCGGAAGCGACCAGCGACACCGAGATCGCCGACTATATCCGCGGCCATTGCACGACGCTCTATCATGCCGCCTCGACCTGCCGGATGGGCGCGGACGAGCTGGCCGTGGTCGATCCCAAACGATTGCAGGTGCGCGGCATCGACGGGCTGCACGTCGCCGATGCCTCGGTGATCCCGATCATGATCTCGGGCAACATCCAGACGCCGACGCTCCTGATTGCCGAATGCGCAGCTGCGGCGATCACTGACTGGGCGCTAATCGTCGTCAGGCCCGAACAGCCTGATCTGCGGGAAGCCGCCGCGCGGCCGGCTCGCGAAATCGCGCGCATCGGAATCTTCGCGGATGTTGCGCGCAACGTCGTCCCAATCGGTGCGGTCGCGCATGCCGCGCGGCTCGCGGAATTCATAGTGCCGGCGCTCGGCCCAGCGCTCGCGACGCTCGGCTCGGCGCCGTTCGGACGCGGCGCGCTTCATGTCGGAATCCCTGGCCTTGGCATAGGCGTTGTTCGACGGGGATGACGGCTCGGCGGCGGCCTGCTGCTCGGCAGGTTTTGCTGCCTGTGGTGACGATGCCGGGGCCGGCTTGGACGGCTCGACTGCAGCGCCTTGCGAGGACTGCGGCGGCGGTGGTCCAGCATTCGCCGACGTGGTTTGCGTATCAGGCTTTGCGGCTTCAGGTTTTGCTTCGGCCTGCGCGGGTACTGCGATCATCGCGCCAAAGGCTTGGGAGCCGGTGAGATAATTGACGCGCTCGGACGGGGCATTCGCGCTCGCTGGCGTGGAAGCCTCCGTGCGCTGCGTCATCTTGCCGGTGTTCGGGCCCTGCTTGGGCGCGACCGGATTCATGATGTTGCCGGCAACGATACCGCCGCCGAGACCGATGGCGATGGCCGCGATGATGGTTCCGGCACCGACAAAATAGGCTGTCGCGGCGCGCATTCATCCACTCCTGTTTTGGAGCGGGCAACGCGTGGGGATTGCCAGATGTTCCTGATGGCCGCGGCTCCTCAAAGAGGAACCGCGCATGTCAGATCTGCTGCGCGACCTTCTCGAGCCCGATGAGGCGAGCGAGCTTGCGCACTTCTTCCTTCTGGTCGTCGCGGAGCTGGAACAGCAGCGGCATCGCGGCCGACTTCAACTGCTGCACCTCCTCGCAGTTCGGATCGATCTGCGCGCTGGGCGGCGCGTTTGGATTCGACAGCTTGTTCGCCTGGATCTTGCGGGCGACGTTGCGCAGCGCGGTCTCGACCGAGGGCCAGTAATATTCCTGCGACGACGACAGTTTCAGGCGATCCCTGATGCCGGCGATCTGCACGTCGGACAGCAGCGAATAGGACTTCTGCGGCTGCGGCTTGGCGACGACCTTCGGCTTGGCCGGAACTTCGACGGCTGGAACCTCGGTCGCGGCGGGCGCCTCGTGCGCGCTTGCTTTCGGCATCGGGAAATCAGAAGGCGTGGCCGCGGCGAAGGCCTGGCGCAGCGGCTCGGTCAGCATGGGAGCCTGGGCAGGCTTGTCGGCGGCGACCTGGACCGGCTCGATTGCAGCCGAGGCCAGAGCGAGCGTCGGGAGCAGACGGTCGGCCTTGGCGGCGCGGTTCGTTGCGAGCGGCTTGGGCGGGGGCGTCTGGGCGATCATCTCGGCGCTGATGCTGGGCACGCTGTCGCGGCCGAGAATTGCGGTGGTGGCGGCGCCGAGGACGAGGAAACAGGTCAGCGCGACGATGGTGATGGCTTTGGACAAACGTCCCTCCGCGTCCGACTTCAAGTCCAAGTCTGCAAGTCCAAGTCTGGAAGTCCAAGTCTGGCTTCAAGTTCAAGTCTGGCTTCAAGTTCAAGTGATCACTGCCCGGAAACTGGGCGATAATTAAGGCTTAACCGTGCCATCGCGGCGGCAATCGCGCGGACTACGACGACATCGCCCGGGGATCCCAAGCAGATCAGGCAGCTGCCGCGAGATCATAGGCGTCCTGGATGTCGGCCACGATCTCCGAGGCCTCCCAGACCGCGCGCGGCTCGACCGATTGCAGCGTCACCGTCCAATTGCCGCCACGGCGGGTGCGGGGAACGCTGACGATGTCGAAGCGCACATTGCGGCACAGCGGGTGGCGGGCCAGCGCATGGGCGACGCGAACGCGGATCTCGTCCAGCGTCGCAGCTCTCTTGCCGTTGAGATAATCGAAGTCCATCGCCTGTCCCTCTCGCTCCTGATTGGCGGCCGTGACGGGGATTCTTGGCGGGCGATGGTTAATCTGCCGTTAAATGAACGGAGCGGAAGCGTGCGGGATCAACCGTGATGGAGGGCTCTCTCCGAAACCAAGGTGGCAGTTGGACTCGCGGAGGCTCCCCCTCACCCGCCGCGCTCGGACGATGCTTCGCATCGATCGGCGCGCATCGGCCGCTCCCGTAGGCGGGAGAGAGGCGAACAGCCTACCGCGCACACGCCTGACGATATTCGGCGACTGTTCGCGCGACGAGATCATCGACCGCGAGCACGTCGGTCACCCCCGAAGCCGAGTGGCCGGCGCTCCAGACGTCGCGCCAGCGCTTTGGCCGGTTCTCGCGCGCGGCGACGTCGATATCCTCAGCGATGTCGATCGCGCCGCGTGCCGGCAGATCGTCTGGATCAAGCCCGGCGGCGACGATCGACGGCCTCAACATGCTGGTCTGCAGTCCCGTGAACGCGGTGGTGAGCAGGATGTCGTCCGCGTTGCTTTCGACCAGCATCCGCTTGTACCGGTCATCCGCCATGCTCTCCCGCGTTGCAATGAACTTCGTGCCCATGTAGGCGAGATCGCAGCCGAGCACGTCGGCGGCGTGCAGCGCGCGGCCGTCGCTGATGCCGCCCGCGAGCACGACGACGCCGTCGTAGAATGCGCGTACCGCGCGGACGAAGGCGAACGGGTTGAGCCAGCCCGTCTGCCCGCCCGCACCAGCCGTGAGCAGCACCAGCCCGTCCGCGCCTGCTTCCACCGCGCGCTTGGCGTGGCGGATCGAGGCGACATCCGCCAGCACCAGTGTGCCGGCGTCATGCAGCGGCTTCAGCACCGGTGCTGGCGAGCCGACCGACGTAATGACGATCTCCGGCCCGTGCCGGAGCAGCACGGCGAGGTCCTGCTCAAGCCGCGCGTTGGAGCGGTGGACGATCAGGTTCGGACAGAGCGGCGCTGCCTTGTGGCCGGTTTCGTCCTCGTGCCGCCGCAGCCGCGTCTCGATCTCGGTGAGCCATTCATCGAGTTGTTCCGCGCCACGGCAATTCGCGGTGGGAAAGCTGCCGATCACGCCATTGCGGCAGGCTGCAGCCATGAGCTCGACGCCTGACACCAGAAACATCGGCGCCGCGATCAGCGGCAGCGCGAGACGATCACCGAAGCGTTGCAGTCGGTCCGATGGCATGCATGCCTCCCTCTCGCGGGCTTTGTCGTTTCCTCCCGCGGTCTCTGTGCTAGCGTCGTCAGCAACATTGGCACGCCAGAAGCCGATGACAAAGCAACGAGGAAACACATGTCTGATCCGCTCCACGCATCATCCCCGGCTTGCGCACAGACGCTACGGGCGCTGTCGCGCTATCCCGATCGCACCGCTTTCGCCTGGCCTGAGGGATCGCTGAGCTATCAGGGCACCATCGACCTGATCGGACGCATCCAGGGCGTTTTCATGCGGCTTGCATTAGAGCCCGGCGCGCGCGTCGCCTTCCTCACCGCGAACCGCGCCGATACCTGGTGCGCCGGCGTCGCCGCGCAACTGGCGCGGCTCTGCATCACCTGGCTGCATCCACTGGGATCGCTGGAGGACCAGCTGTTCCAGCTCGAGGATTCCGAGGCCGAGATGCTGGTGGTCGATGCGGTCGCCTTCCGTGACCGCGGCGGCGAGCTCGCTACGAGGGCGACCCGGCTGAAGGCGGTCTTCACCATGGGACCGGCCGACTATGGCACCGACCTGTTGCAGGCGATCGAGACCGGAGGCCATTTCAGCGCGCGATGCCTCGCCGGCTCTGACGACCTCTCCACGCTGAACTACACCGGTGGCACGACCGGCAAATCCAAGGGCGCGCTGCGCTACCACCGCGAAAATGCCGGAGCCGCTGCCGCGATCCTCGCCGACTTCGAAATCCCGGAGGGTGCGCGCTATCTGACGGTCGCCCCGATCAGCCATGTCGCCGGCACAAAGGTGCTGCCGACCCTGATGCGCGGCGGCAGAGTGCACATGCTGAAAAGCTTCGATCCCGAAGCCGTGCTGGCCACGATCGCACGCGAGCGCATCAATTTCACGCTGCTCGTGCCGACCATGATCTATGTGCTGCTCGATCAGCCCGCGCTCGGCAAGACCGATTTGTCCTCGCTCGAGCTCGTGCTCTATGGCGCCTCCGCGATGTCGCCGAGCCGGCTAGTCGAAGGCATCGAACGCATCGGCCCGGTGTTCTCGCAGCTCTACGGCCAGACCGAATGCTATCCGATCTCGGTGCTGCGCAAATCTGATCATGACCCCAAGAACCCGGAGCTGTTCCTGTCCTGCGGCTTCCCGATCGCGGCGTGCGAGGTCAAGATCCTCGACGACAACGACCGGGAAGCGAAGACCGGCGAGGCCGGCGAGATCTGCGTGCGCGCCCCGCATGCGATGGCGAAATACTGGAAGCGGCCGGACATCACCGCCGAGACGCTGAAGAACGGCTGGGTCCACACCGGCGACATCGCGCGGAGGGACGAACGCGGCTACATTTGCATCCTCGACCGCAAGAAGGACATGATCGTCTCCGGTGGCTTCAACATCTTCCCGCGCGAGGTCGAGGACGTGCTGTCGCAGCACGCCGACGTCGCGATGGTCGCGGTTGTCGGCATTCCCGACGAGAAATGGGGCGAAGCCGTTACCGCCATCATCGTACCGCGTGACGGCGCAAGGCCCGATCCGGACGAGCTGATTAATCTCGTGAAGACGCGAAAGGGCTCGGCGCATGCGCCGAAACAGATCCAGTTCGTCAAGCAACTGCCGATGACCGGCGTCGGCAAGGTCGACAAGAAGGTGCTGCGCGCGGGCTTCTGGAGCGGGCGGGACCGGATGGTGGGGTAAAAACCCCGGGATCTTACGGTGTCGTTGTGGCCCCGGCACCACAGCGGGCAACGGAGTGCGCGTCGGCGATGCCCACCCGATTGCCGGCGAATCAGGGAATCACCTAGACCGCTGATGGGGCTGGGAAGCGGAGTAAGACATGAGAGTCGCTTCCCTGGAAAGTGCAGTCGCCGCGGTTACGTTGATCACGGCTATCATCGTGGTGCTGTGGGAGATCAAGATCTTCTACGGTCTGTGAACTGGCAGGATGGCAAGCATCCCTTCCGCGGCGGCGGAAGCCTGCCGTTCAATTGGTCCACGCGGCCGCAAGCCTCCGCATATTCGACACAGCGACCACACAACAGATGTCATCGCCCGCTTGACCGGGCGATCCAGTACGCCGAGACGCCTGTGATTCAACAGGTAGGCCGCGGCGTACTTCATGCCCCGGCCAAGCCGGTGCATGACAGCGAAAGTGATACGCTGGCGTCGCGCTCCTTACCGTTTCTCGATCACCAGGCTCTGCACGGCGCGGCCGAAATAGCCCTGCCTGTCCGCCAGCCGCGACATCGCAAGACCCGCGCCGTCAGGGCCGATCCAGGAATCGCCATCGAGCAAAATCCACTCGCCGATCGGCTGGCGCGCAAAGCTCACGGTGAGATCGGCGTTGATGTAGGTCCAGGCGCGGAAGTCGAGCGAGGAGGCGGTGCCGTTGGAGAAGTCGGCGGCGACCACCGCGCGCATCGCCTGCGAGACCGCTTCACCGGCGATCAGGGGGTGGTCGACGCGAAACCAGATCGCGCCGGCACCGGCCTGGCCGAAGCGGCCGCGCGCGGCACGCATCGACACCGATCGCACGAACGGGCTGGTGGCGGCGTGACCGTCCTCGACCAGCGAGTCCTCTGGAGACGGCAGCGTGATCGGCAGCTCCTTGACCTCGTCCGGCAGCGCCTGGGCCTGTCGCCTGATCTTGAGCACGGTGGCGCCGACCACCTGCACGCCGTCGGCGAGCAGCTTGATTTCGCAGAGCTGGATCTTGCGGCCCTCGCGCAGGACCTCAGTCGCAATCGTGAGCGGCGCGACCGGCACCGGGCGCATCAGATCGATGGTGACGCGCGCGATGTCCATCGCGACTGGCGTCGGGATCCGTTCGGCCGCCCACGTCACCAGCGAGGCCGGTGCCGAGCCGTGCTGCATGCGCCGGTCCCAGGGACCGGCGGCATCCGGACTGGTGACGACGCTGTTGCCTTCGACGCGGTAGATGGGAGACATTTGGTACTCACTCTCACGGCGCGTTCCCCGGACGCCGCGCAGCGCGTAAGCGGTGCGCTGCTGAGCCGGGGTCCAGTCGTTGCGCGATGGGTCCCGGCTCGGCGGCGCGGCACTTCGCGCCGCACCACGTCCGGGACACGGCAATCACAACGGCGGATCGATCGCTTCGTCGTATTCCTTCTTGAAGCGCGCGATCAACTCGGCGGCCGGCACGACCTTGTCGATGCTGCCGATGCCCTGGCCCGAGCCCCAGATTTCCTTCCAGGCCTTCGGCTTGGCGCGCTCGCCGGAGGCGTCGGTGCCGAAATTCATCTTGGAGGGATCGGACGTCGGAAGATTCTCCGGATCCATGCCGGCGGCGAGGATGGAGGGCTTCAGATAGTTGCCGTGCACGCCGGTGAAGAGGTTGGAGTAGACGATGTCGTCGGCGCTCGAGCCCGCGATCATTTCCTTGTACTTCTCGACGGCATTGGCCTCCTTGGTCGCGATGAAGGCCGAGCCGATATAGGCGAAGTCGGCGCCGAGGATGCGTGCGGCGCGAATCGCCTTGCCATTGCCGATCGCCCCGGACAGCGCAATCGGGCCATCGAACCATTTTCGCGTTTCTGCGACGAAAGCTAGCGGCGAGATGGTGCCGGCATGGCCGCCGGCACCGGCTGCGACCAGGATCAGGCCGTCGGCGCCCTTCTCAATCGCCTTGTGCGCGAATTTCTGGTTGATCACGTCGTGGAAGACGATGCCGCCCCAGCCGTGCACGGCCTGGTTCAGCTCTTCGCGCGCGCCGAGCGAAGAGATGATCATCGGCACCTTGTACTTGGCGCAGAGCTGCATGTCGTGATCGAGCCGGTTGTTCGACTTGTGCACGATCTGGTTGACGGCGAACGGCGCCGACGGCTTGTCGGGATGCGCGCGGTCATAGGCCGCAAGCTCTTCGGTGATCCGCGCCAGCCATTCGTCGAGCAATTCCGGCGGCCGCGCATTCAGCGCTGGAAACGAGCCGACCACACCCGCCTTGCACTGCGCGATCACGAGATCGGGCACCGAGACGATGAAGAGCGGCGAGCCGATCACGGGGATCGACAGGCGCCCTTTGAACAAGGCAGGCATGGACATTGCGGAACGATCCTCTTCTGGCGGTCAAACTGGAGTTGGGAGCCATACCAACAAGGCAATCTTTCCACTGTCAAGTATTGCGTTTTGGCGCCGCAGCGGATGCAGTTACCGCAATTCCAAGCAGCGGAATTCTTACCCATCCGCCTCCTCCGTCATTGCGAGCGCAGGGAAGCAATCCAGACTGTCTCCGCGGAGGGACGCTGGATTGCTTCGTCGCAAGAGCTCCTCGCAATTGTGCGAGGCGAGAGCTGCGGATGACAGCCCCTACCCAATCAAATCCGGGTTGATCAGCCGCTCGAACGAGAACATCTCGTCCCATTTCTCCTGCGTCAGCAGCTTGCGCTCGACCACGACGATCTGGTGCAGCGACTTGCCGCTCTTGTAGCCCTCGCGGGCGATCTCGGCGCATTGCTTGTAGCCGAGCAGCGGCTTCAGCACGGTGACGATGCCGAGCGAGTTCAGCACCATATTGCGGGTGTGCTCCTCGTTGGCGGTGATGCCGACGACGCAATTCTCGCGCAGGCTGTTGACCGCGCGCTCCATGGTGCGGATCGAGAAGAACAGCGCGAACGAGATCACCGGCTCCATCACGTTGAGCTGGAGCTGGCCCGCCGAGGCCGCCAGCGTCACCGTGGTGTCGAGGCCGATGACCAGGAAGCTGGTCTGGTTGACCACCTCCGGGATCACCGGATTGACCTTGCCGGGCATGATCGAGGAGCCCGGCTGCAGCTGCGGCAGGTTGATCTCGTTGAGGCCGGCGCGCGGGCCCGACGCGAGCAGGCGGATGTCGTTGCAGATCTTTGTCAGCTTGCTCGCCGTGCGCTTCAGGACGCCTGAGAGCTGCACATAGGCGCCGGTGTCGGAGGTCGCTTCGACGAGATCGCCGGCGAGCACGAAGTCGACGCCGGTGAGCGCGCCGAGGTGGCGAACGGCGAGCTTGGGATAGCCGACCGCGGCCGTGACCGAAGTGCCGATCGCGGTGGCACCGAGATTGATCTCGCGCAGCAGCGCGCGTGCCTCCGAGATGCGATCGACCTCCTCGCCGATCGTGGTGCCCCAACCGCGGAACTCGGCTCCCAGCGACATCGGTACCGCGTCCTGCAGATGGGTGCGACCCATCTTCAGCACGCGGTCGAACTCGCGCCCCTTGGCGAAGAAGGCCTCCTGGAGCTGGCGCAGCGCCGTCATGTAGCTCTCGAGCCGCAGGATCAGCGCCAGCCGGAAGGCGGTCGGATAGGTGTCGTTGGTCGACTGGCCGTAATTGACGTGATCGTTGGGGCTGACGTGCTGGTAGTCGCCCTTGGTGAAGCCCAGCGATTCCAGCGCGAGGTTGGCGATCACCTCGTTGGCGTTCATGTTGGTCGAGGTGCCGGCACCGCCCTGGATGAAGTCGGTGACGAACTGATCCATCATGTCGCCGGCGATGACGCGGTCGCAGCCGACGATGATGGCATCCGCGACCTTGGCGTCGATCGCGCCGAGATCACGATTGGCCATGGCGGCAGCCTTCTTGACGTAGCCAAGCGCCTTCACGAAGTAGGGCTCCTGGCTCATCGGAATACCGGTGATGTGGAAGTTCTCCTTACCCCGGATGGTCTGGACGCCGTAATAGATGTCGTCGGCGATCTCACGCTGTCCGAGGAAGTCGTGCTCCGTCCGGCTCATGGGCGCTCCTTGTTGCTTGTGCGCTGGGCCATCACGTCAATTCTGGCACAGCGCACTGGTCACGAAAGTATCGGTGCGGCAATCATCCGGCTTACGTTGCCTGCCCGGGATGAGAACCTTGGCCGAGCATTTCTCTGCGGAGTCGGCGTTGAGGCTCTTGCCTTCCTTGTAACCCTTGCCCTGGCAGAGCTGGTCGGCGGCCTGCTTGCAGTCGGGCGCGCCGTTGGACGAGACCGGGCAGACCACGCGCGCCGACACCATGGTCGAGGGCTTGGCCAGCCGCGACAGGTCGTTCATGGTCTCGCTCGGGCTTTTGATCGGCGGCAGAATCGAGGGCAGCTTGTCGAACAGCTTGCCCATTTCATTGATCAGCCCGGGATTTTCCTCGTGCGCCGGCGGCGCCGATGGAGCGGGTGTCGATCCCTGCTCCTGGAGGCCGAGCGCCGGCGGGGCGGATTGTGTCCACCCTGTCCCGCCGCCACCGAGCAGAAGCAGCATCGCTGCTGACGTCAGCGTCCCGAACCGCATGGCCGGATTGCCGGATCGAACCATCATGACGGCAACCGTAACCGAAGCCGGCGCGGCGGCAAAGCCGCTGGCGCTAGATCAGCTTGATGGCCACCACGAAGCCGAGCACCAGCACCGCGGCGCCGATCGCAACCCACAGGCCGAGATGCTTCTCGATCCGGACCCGGATCCAGTCGCCATAGCGGTTGAGCAGGATCGCCACGACGAAGAAGCGTCCGCCGCGCGCGACGATCGAGCACAGGACGAACAGGACGATGTTGTAACCGGCAAAGCCCGAGGTGATCGTGACGAGCTTGTAGGGGATCGGCGTCAGCCCCTTGAGCAGGATGATGATCGCACCCCATTCCGCATAGGAGGCGCGGAAGGCGTCGACCTTGTCGCCGAGGCCGTAGACCTGGATCAGCCATTGGCCGACCGAGTCGAACAGCAGCGCGCCGATGGCGTAGCCGACGATGCCGCCGACCACCGATGTGATGGTACAGACCATTGCATAGATCCAGGCGCGCTTTGGGCGCGCCAGCGACATCGGGATCAGCATCACGTCCGGCGGGACCGGAAAGAAGGAGCTTTCTGCAAAAGCCACGGCGCCCATGATCCAGAGCGCGTAGGGCTTGTGGGCGGCGTCGATGCACCAGTCGTAGATACGTTTCAGCATGGCGCCGCGATGAAGCACCATGAGACGGATTTGTCCATGCCGAGATTGAGGCGATTTTTGACGTTTCTAGTGGCGCTTGCGCCCGGCGCGGCCTTCGAGCGCGACAATTGGCCGCCGAGAGGCCATGCGCGGTGACGCGACTTTGGGCAGCTTCATCGGCGACTTCGGCAGCTTCTCGGCAATACCGAGCAAGTCTTCTCGCCGCGTCATTTCCCGCCAGACGTCCTCCGGACGTACTCCGGCCGAAGCCCACAGCACGGTGAGGTTGTAGAGCAGGTCGGCGCTTTCACGGATCACGGCCTCACTATCGCCATTGACCGCATCGATGACGACTTCAATGGCCTCTTCGGCCAGCTTCTTCGCCATTTTGGAGGGCCCACGCTGAAACAGCCGGGCCGTCCGCGATGTTGCCGGATCGAGATCCCTGGCCGCGAGCACAGCCAGATATAGCCGCTCAAGCGAATCACTCATGGTACTCAAAACTACTCTAAACAAATGGCGGGCGTGTTAACGCGCGGCAATAAAAGCAGAAAACAGGCCGGCGCGGCAAGCGCGACGGCCTGTCATGGTCACCCTTCGGGCTAGTAGCAGTTCTGATAGTAGCCCTGGCCGCAGAACTCGGACGGTGCCGTACCGCCATAGCGCTGATACGGGAAGTTCGGGCCTGGACCATAATACGGCCCATAGGCAGGGGCGCTGTAATAGACGGGACCGCCGTAATAGCCATAGCCGGGACCGTAGTCATAGGCGTAGGCGTCACGGCTTGCGGCGATGGCAAGACCGGTGCCGATGGCGGCGAAAGCCGCGGCAGCAGCCGCGCCACCGCCACCATGCCAGTGGCGGCCGCCCGCATATGACGCAGTCGGGGCGATTGTGGTCAGCGCCAGCACCGCGGCCGTGGCAAGAACGGCCTTTCGGCCCGCAAACTTGGAGAATCGCTCGAACATGTCTTGGGCCCTCCTTTGGGACCTGGAATGGACGCCTGCGGACAGGCTCATGCCTCTCAAACCCGCAGTACCTAAGTTGGGTTCCCCAACCCCAACACGAGCTGAACGGGGTTGCGTAATCGTGACGCAACCGCCGCTCATCCGCCGTTCATGTTGGCGCGCGCACGCTTGCCGCGGGCCGGCGCTGCAAGCGTCACGAAACCACAACAATGCGGGACCGGCGCAATCGATGTCAGGACTCAAGACGATCGCCCTTCACGGCCTGCTGGCCCTTGCAATCTCGTTCGCAGCATTGATTGCGTGCGAGGCCACGGGGGCCGAGAGCGGCGTCCCCTCCACAGCGATCCACTTCACCTTCGACCGTCCCATCGATGCGAGCATGGCGCCGTTCTTCCTTGCGGCGAAGGACGGCGGCTTCGGCGCCGAGCGTCTCAACGTGTCCTTCAACAGTGCGAGCGGATCGCCGGAGGCGCTCGCACGCGTCGCCAAGGGCGACAGCGAGCTTGCGCTCGTCGACATCAACGAGCTGATCCGCTTCCGTGACAAGGACGACGTGGCGCCGGTCAAGGCGGTGTTCGTGCTGTTCAACCGCGCTCCCTATGCGATCGTCGCGCGCAGGAGCCGCGGCATCCACCTCCTGCCCGATCTCGACGGCAAGACCGTCGGCGTTGCCGACAACGATCTGTCGATGCGGCTATGGCCGGCCCTGGCGCAGCAGAACGGCATCAAGACATCACGCGTCAAATTCCACAAGATCGGCGCGGCGGTACGCGAGCCGATCCTGTCCGCGGGCCAAGTTGATGCGGTCGCCGGCTTCAGCTTTCTCTCGGCGGTGAATCTGCGCGACCGCGGCGTGCCCGGAGCCGATCTCGTCGTGCTGCGATATGCGGATTATGGCTGCGAAGCCTATGGCTTTGCCGTGGTGGTCAATCCGGCCTTCGCCACAGCAAAGCCGGACGCCGTGAAGGGCTTCGTTCGCGCGTTGATCGCGGGCATCAATGCCACCGTCAGGGAGCCGGGGCGTGCGGCGGAGGAGGCGGCGAGCCGCATCGAAGACGGCGACCGCAACCTCGAGCTGGAGCGCCTGCGCACCGTCCTCGCCGACAACATCCTGACCGATGAGGTCAAGCGCAACGGCCTCGGCGGCGTCGAGCCCGCGCGCCTGGAGCGCTCGATCGACCAGATCGCGCAGGACTTCAAATTCCGCAAGCGGCCGATGGCGCGCGACGTCTTCGACGACCAGTTCCTGCCGGCGGTGGCGGAGCGGCTGATCAATTGAGAAAAACTGACGGCTTCCGCTATATCTCACGCGCGATCCCTGGTTAGAATACGGGCTCCGTTATCCGCTCGAGTTCGTCGTCCGCATGTCCATGCTCCGTCTCTACACCCGCGTTCTCGAGCTGCTCGGCAAGGAGGCGCGGCTGGGCTGGCTGCTCGCGGTCGCCAATCTCCTGCTCGCGGGCTCGCAATTCGCCGAGCCTGTGCTGTTCGGCCGTATCGTCGACGTGCTCTCGGGCAAGACGGTGGCCGGATCGAACTCGGCCTGGTCATTCCTGGCCGCCTGGGTCGCGTTCGGGCTCTTCACCATCGCGTGCAGCGCGCTCGTGGCCTTGCAGGCCGACCGGCTCTCGCACCGCCAGCGCCAGGCGGTGCTGACCGACTATTTCGAGCACATTCTGCAACTGCCGTTGACCTTCCACTCCGGTACCCATTCGGGCCGGCTGATGAAGGTGATGCTCAACGGCACGGATGCGCTGTGGCGGCTATGGCTCGGCTTCTTCCGCGAGCACTTTGCCGCGATCCTTTCGGTCGTGGTGCTGCTGCCACTGTCGCTGTACCTGAACTGGCGGCTCGCGATCCTGCTGTTCGTGCTCTGCATCGTCTTCACCGCACTGACGACCTTCGTGGTGCGCAAGACCTTCGGCATGCAGATGGAGGTCGAGGAGCATTACAGCGAGCTCTCCGCGCGCGCCTCCGACGCGCTCGGCAACGTCGCGTTGGTGCAGAGCTTCGTCCGCGTCGAATCCGAGGTCAAAGGGCTGCGCTCCGTCGCCGACGAGTTGCTGGCCGCGCAGATGCCGGTGCTGTCCTGGTGGGCGCTCGTCACCGTCATCACGCGCGCCTCCACCACCATCACCGTGCTCGCTATCTTCACCCTCGGCATCGCGCTGCACGACCAGGGGCTCACCTCGGTCGGCGAGATCGTGATGTTCGTGAGCTTTGCGACACTTTTGATCCAAAAGCTCGAGCAGGTCGTGAGCTTCATCAACAACGTGTTCATGGAAGCCCCGCGCCTGCGCGAGTTCTTCAATGTGCTCGACGCCGTGCCCGCGGTCCACGACAGGCCCGACGCGATCGATGCCGGCAGGTTGTCCGGCCTCGTCGAGTTCCACGACGTCACCTTCTCCTATGACGGCAAGCGCCCTGCGGTCGAGGACCTCTCCTTCACCGCACTGCCCGGTCAGACCATCGCACTGGTCGGCCCGACCGGTGCCGGCAAGTCGACGGCGATTGCGCTCTTGCATCGCGCTTTCGATCCACAATCCGGGGTTATCAAGATCGACGGCATGGACGTGCGCGGCGTCACGCTGACCTCGCTGCGGCGGAATATCGGCGTGGTGTTCCAGGAAGCGCTGCTGTTCAACCGCTCGATTGCGGAGAACTTGCAGGTCGGCAAGCCCGACGCGACCGAGGCCGAGATGCGCGAAGCTGCCGAGCGCGCGCAGGCGCTCGAATTCATCGAGCGCAGCGGTGGCTTCGAGATCAATGCCGGCGAGCGCGGCCGCATGCTGTCCGGTGGCGAGCGCCAGCGCCTGTCCATCGCCCGCGCGCTGCTGAAAGATCCGCCGATCCTGATCCTGGACGAAGCGACCAGCGCGCTCGACGCCGTCACCGAGGCCAAGGTGAATGCCGCTCTCGACGAAGTGATGAAGGGCCGCACCACTTTCGTGATCGCCCATCGCCTCTCCACCATTCGCAACGCCACGCGGATCCTGGTGTTCGAGAACGGCCGGGTGATCGAAAGCGGAACTTTCGATGAACTCGTGGCGAAAGGCGGCCATTTCGCGGAGCTCGCCAGGGCCCAGTTCATGGTCCAGGAGAACGCACGGGCCAGCGTGACGGCGGCCGAGGCTGCCGCGACGGCCGCCAAATCCCCCTAGCGCGATGCGATCAGGATCAATCGTCATCGCGCTTTAGGTTATTGTTTGAGCATGATCTTTTCGGAAAACCGCTGCACGCTTTTTCCGGATCATGCTCCAGCAAGTCCCCACAGCATCGTCGAAATTCGGCCCATTTCATTGCGGAATACCGTGCCCATCCCCCTATTATCGACGCACCAGCCGGTATAGGTTTGCCACGCCGCAAGCGGCGGCGCCGGATTTCAGAATCGACAATCAGATCACGAGAGCCGTCCGTATCAGGCGGATCTCCAAGGACCGGAATCGGATAGTGCACGCCCTTCGCCCGCTGCTTCGCAAATTTCTGTTCAAACTGTTCGCTGCGACGCTCGCATGTGCCGCAGTGCTCGCGCCGCGCGCGGCGAGCGCAGAAGCGCTGCTGCTGATCGAGGCCGACAGCGGCAAGGTCCTACAGGCCGACAACGCGACCGTTCCGTGGTACCCGGCCTCCGTCACCAAGATCATGACCGCCTATGTCGCCCTGAAGGCGGTCAAGGACGGCAGGCTGACGCTCGACACGCTGCTCACGGTCTCGCCGACCGCGGCCTCGCAATCGCCCTCGAAGATGGGATTTCGCCCGGGAACACAGGTCACCGTCGACAACGCGCTGAAGATGATGATGGTCAAGTCGGCGAACGACATGGCCGTGGTGCTCGCCGAAGGCGTCGGCGGCTCGATCGACGGCTTCTCCGCGATGATGAACGACACCGCAAAGAAGCTCGGCATGACGCAGACGAGCTACGTCAATCCGAACGGCCTGCCCGCCGACGGCCAGATCACGTCGGCGCGTGACCTCGGCATTTTGGCGCGCTCGTTCCTGCGCGACCTGCCGGAATACGAATATTTCGTGCACATCCCGGCGATCCGCTTCGGCAAGCGCGTCACCGGCAATTTCAACAAGCTGATCGGCCGCTATCCCGGCGCCGACGGTTTCAAGACCGGCTTCATCTGTGCCTCCGGCTACAACCTCGTCGCCTCGGCCACGCGCAACGGCCGCAGGCTAATTGCGGTGGTGCTGGGTGCCAATTCCGGCACGGCGCGCGCGGTGAAGGCCGCGCAGCTGCTCGAGCGCGGCTTCGCTCAAGACAACCTCACCTGGCTGCGCCCTTCGCTCGGCACCGTCGAAAATCTCGTGCCGGTCGACGCCACTCCGCCGAATCTGCGCGACGAGATGTGCGGCGGCCATCGCAAGCGGCCGGCCACCGACGACGACGATGCGCTGATTGCGGCCGGTGGCGGGACGACCGGATCGGCCTCCGCCACCGGCGGCGAGGCCCAGGTCACCTTCTTCACGGCGGGCCTGCAGCCGCCGCTGATGAAGGCTTCCGAGCTGATGGCCTCGGCCCCCGCGGCGGTCGAACCCGTGCTGGTCTATACCGGCCCGACCCGCACCGGCACCGCGCTGATCGCGGCGGTCGCGGCCGACGCCGACCAGCAGACCGCGTCCAAGCCACGTGGCAAGAAGTCGCGCGTCGCCAAGAAGCCCGACGCGGCCGACAAGCCGACGGACAAGCCCAAGGACACCAAGACGGCGGCGGCGAAACCGAACGCCAAGCAGGCCGACGGCAAGAGCGACGGTAGGACCGCGGCCAAGCCGGCCCCCACCAAGCCGGCCGGAGCCAAGCATGCTGCGGCCAAACCTGCCGAGAAGCCTGCGGCAAGCGGCGATCAGGCGGCGAAGCCTGCCAAGCCCAAGGCTACAACGAAGCCCGCCGCTGCCGCCAAGCCGGCGAACAACAGTTAACGTCCCCTGGGCATTTGCACGGTAGCCCGCGCTTCGCACCTGCGGCAGCGCGGTTTGCGACGATTCCAGTAGCTGCGACCCGACCTTTGCCCTAAGCCACGACGGCTTGCCACCCGTTCCGGCAAGCTGGATACTGGCGGCAATGCGGCAAGCCCGAGACACAACGGGCCCTGATCAATGAGGGGAGTCTTCCATGGAGCGCATCTGGCTCAAGCAATATCCGCCCGGCGTGCCCGCCGATATCGAGCCGACGCAATACACATCGCTGGTCGACCTGCTGGAGGAGAGCTTCACCAAGTTCGCCGACCGCAAGGCGTTCATCTGCATGGATAAGTCGATCAGCTATCGCGACCTCGACCAAATGTCGATCGCGCTCGCCGCCTACCTGCAGGGCCGCGGACTGCAACGCGGCGCCCGTGTTGCCATCATGATGCCGAACGTGCTGCAATATCCGGTCGCGACCGCCGCCGTGCTGCGCGCCGGTTTCGCCGTGGTGAACGTCAATCCGCTCTATACCCCGCGCGAGCTCGAGCATCAGCTCGAGGATTCCGGCGCCGAAGCGATCATCGTGCTGGAGAACTTCGCTCACACGGTCGAGCAAGTGATCGCCAAGACGCAGGTCAAGCACGTCATCGTCGCCAGCATGGGCGACTTGCTGGGCTTCAAGGGCGTGATCGTCAATCTCGTCGTCCGCCGGGTCAAGAAGATGGTACCAGCCTGGTCGCTACCGGGGGCGGTGGCCTTCAACGACGCGCTGTCGGCCGGACGCGGCATGACCTTCAACAAACCCAAGCTGTCGCCCGGCGACGTCGCCTTCCTGCAATATACCGGCGGCACCACCGGCGTCTCCAAGGGCGCCACGCTGCTCCATCGCAACATCGTCGCCAACGTCCTGCAGAACGACGCCTGGCTCCAGCCGGCGCTCGCCGCGCCGCCGCATGTCGACCAGCTCATGATCGTCTGCGCGCTGCCACTCTATCACATCTTCGCGCTGACGGCCTGCTACCTGTTGGCGGTGCGCGCCGGCGGCTGCAATCTCCTGATCCCGAACCCGCGCGACATTCCCGGCTTCATCAAGGAATTGGCGAAATACCAGGTCAACAGCTTCCCGGCCGTGAACACGCTCTACAACGGGTTGATGCACCATCCCGATTTCAAGAAGCTCGACTTCTCCAAGCTGAAGATCTCCAACGGCGGCGGCATGGCGGTGCAGCGCACCGTCGCCGATCAGTGGAAGGCGATCACCGGCTGCTTCATTGCCGAAGGTTACGGCCTGTCGGAGACCTCGCCGACGCTGACCTGCAATCCGGCGACGGCAACGGAGTTCACGGGTACGATCGGCATTCCCGTGCCTTCGACCTGGATCTCGATCCGCGACGACGACGGCAACGAAGTCTCGCTCGGCCAACCCGGCGAGATCTGCGCCAAGGGCCCGCAGGTCATGTCCGGCTACTGGAACAGGCCGGAAGAAACCGCCAAGGTGATGACCGCCGACGGATATTTCCGCACCGGCGATATCGGCGTGATGGACGAGAAGGGCTACACCAAGATCGTCGACCGCAAGAAGGACATGATCCTGGTCTCCGGCTTCAACGTCTATCCCAACGAGATCGAGGAAGTGATCGCGAGCCATCCGGGCGTACTGGAATGCGCCGTGATCGGCATCCCCGATTCCAAGTCGGGCGAAGCGGTGAAGGCCTTCGTGGTGAAGAAGGACCCGAACCTCACCGCGGAAGCCGTGATCAAGTTCTGTCACGAGCAGCTCACCGGCTACAAGGTGCCCAAGCACATCGAATTCCGCAACGACCTGCCGAAGACCAATGTCGGCAAGATCCTGCGCCGACAGCTTCGCGACGAGAAGGCGGAAGCGGCGTAAGGCGACGCCTCTGGCCGATGACTGAGGTTGGCGACATCGAGCCATCAAGCATTCTCGCCTTCTGGCGCGAGGGCGGCCGCGAGCGCTGGTATAAGCGCGACGATGCTTTCGATGCCGAGATCAGGCGCCGCTTTCTCGCCCTGTGGCAGAAGGCGGTCGCCGGTGAACTCGGAGCATGGGAGACAACGGACGAGGGCGCGCTGGCGCTCGTCATCGTGCTCGACCAGTTTCCCCGCAACATGTTCCGCGGCACGCCACAAACCTTTGCCAGTGACGCGCAGGCACGCGACGTCGCCCGCCGCGCCATCGGTCGAGGCGTCGACCGCAGGCTCGATCCCATGCTGCTCGAATTCCTCTATTTGCCCTTCATGCATTCCGAGCACCTGGCTGACCAGCTGCACTGCGTCGCGCTGTTTCAAAACACCGACAATGCCGAGAACCTGAAATACGCTCGCGAGCACGCCGACATCATCCGGCGGTTCGGCCGCTTTCCCCACCGCAACCGCCTCCTCGGTCGCGACACGACGGAGGAAGAGCAGGCCTTCCTCGATCATGGTGGATTTTCCGGCTGATGACATCATGGTGAACGGCCGCCGCCTTCGCCGCTTCCGCCGCCGGCAATATTGTGCAGGTCCGCCGCCCGGTCTAAAAAGCGGGACCGATTTTCAGGGAGACTGACGATGGCGATCCAGATTGGCGACAAGCTGCCCGAGGCGAAATTCCGCGTGATGACGGCGGAAGGCCCGCAGGTGAAGAGCACCGACGATATCTTTAAGGGCAAGAAGGTGGCGCTGTTCGCGGTGCCCGGCGCCTACACCGGCACCTGCCACAAGATGCATCTGCCGAGCATCTTCCTCAACGCCTATGCCATGAAGGACAAAGGGGTCGACACCATCGCCATCGTCTCGGTCAACGATGCCTTCGTGATGAACGCCTGGAAGCGCGACACCGACCAGCGCGATGAGGCCGTCTTCCTGGCCGATGGCAATGCCGACTTCACCAAGGCGATCGGCATGGAGCTGGATGCCTCCGCCAACGGTCTGGGCATTCGCTCCAAGCGCTATTCGATGCTGGTCGAGGATGGCGTGGTGAAGAAGCTGAACCTCGAAGCGATGCCCGGCAAGGTCGAGGTCTCCGGCGGGGATACGCTGCTCGGGCAGCTCTGAGCCATACGCGCAGTTCTTAGCCGCAAATGACACTGTCATTCCCCGGTCAAGCTAGGCTTGACCGGGGCATCCAGTACCGTGAGACCTCTCGGCTGAATCACAACTGCCTCTGGGATACTGGATCGCCCGCCTCGCGGGCGATGACAGTTGAGAATGAGGCAACGACGGTGCGCTACTCCCTCACTCTCTGCTGCAAGCGCGCCATCGCGACGCCGTCGCGCGCCAGCTGATCGGCGCGTTCGTTCTCGGGGTGACCGGCGTGGCCCCTGACCCAGTGCCAGCGGACCTCGTGCTGCTTCAGCGCGGCATCGAGACGCTGCCATAGCTCGACATTCTTCACCGGCTTCTTGTCGGCGGTGCGCCAGCCGTTGCGCTTCCAGCCGAAGATCCAGCCGGTGATGCCCTGCCGGACATACTGGCTGTCGGTGTAGAGATCGACCTTGCACGGCTTCTTCAGCGCCTCGAGCGCGGAGATCGCCGCCATCAGCTCCATCTGGTTGTTGGTGGTGTGTGGCTGGCCGCCGTTCAGCTCCTTTTCCTTGTCGCCGAACTTCAGGATCGCGCCCCAGCCGCCCGGCCCTGGATTTCCCGAGCAGGCACCATCGGTATAGATCGTGACATTGGGAAGCTCGCTCACGCCACCAGCCCCGACGGCGTCAGCCCATAGTCGCGCGCGCTCGTCACGCTTTGGTGGAAGCGCAGCTTGCGAACATATTCCAATGGATCCTTCGGCTTGACCAGCGCGCCCGGCGGCACGTTGAGCCAGTCGACCAGCCGCGTCAGCAGGAAGCGGATCGCAGCACCGCGCGCCAGCAGCGGCAGCGCCGCCTCTTCCGCCTCTGTGAGCTTTCGCACGCGGCCATAGGCGTTGAGGAAGGCGCGCGCCTTGGTGACGTTGAAGGAGTGATCCGGCTCGAAGCACCAGGCGTTGAGGCAGATCGCGACGTCATAGGCCAGCATGTCGTTGCAGGCGAAGGTGAAGTCGATGATCCCCGAGAGCTTGTCGCCGAGAAAGAAGACGTTGTCGTTGAAGAGGTCGGCGTGGATCACGCCCTCGGGCAGGTTGGTCGGCCAGATGCCGCTGGAGAGATGATCGAGCTCGGCGGCGAGGAATGCGCGCAGGCCCGGCTGCACCTCGTCGGCCCGGCCCGATGCCGCGTCGAACAGCGGCCGCCAGCCCGAGACCGACAGCGCATTGGCACGCCGGACCGCGAAATTGGCGCCGGCAAGATGCATCCGGGCCAACCCCTCGCCGACGCCGGCGCAATGGGTCGCGTTCGGCTTGCGCGGCCAGACGCCCTCGAGAAAGGTGATGATCGCGGCGGGGCGGCCCGACAGCTCGCGCAGCGCCTCGCCGTCGCGTCCCTTCACCGGCAACGGGCAATTGACGCCGTGCTCGGCGAGATGCGTCATCAGCGCAAGGAAGAACGGCAAATCGTTCTTCGCCACGCGCTTCTCGTAGAGCGTGAGGATGAACGACCCCTGGCTGGTGTGCAGCAGGAAGTTGGAGTTTTCGACGCCCTCGGCGATGCCCTTGTAGGAGAGCAATTCGCCGAGATCGTATTGCTTCAGGAAATCCGCAAGCTCGTCGGCGGCGACGTCGGTATAGACCGCCATAAAAGTCTACTCGGCGGCAGCTTCAGGGCGCACCTGACGCGGCAGCGGGAAGAACTCGTTCTCTTCCGCGGCCGAGACCGTCTCCACATGCAGCGTGTAGCGCTCGGCGAAGGCGTCCATGATCTCCTCGACGATCACTTCCGGCGCGGAGGCGCCCGCGGTGATGCCGAGGCTGGCGATGTTGCCGAACTTGCCCCAATCGATGTCGGTGGCACGCTGCGCCAGCACCGCGATCTTGCAGCCCTCGCGCTCGGCGACCTCGCGCAGACGCTGCGAGTTCGACGAATTGGGGGCACCGACTACGATGAGCGCGTCCACCACCGGCGCCACCTTCTTGACCGCGAGCTGGCGGTTGGTGGTGGCGTAGCAGATGTCTTCCTTGTGCGGCCCGTTGATGTTCGGGAAGCGCTCCTTGAGCAGCGCCACGATCTCCGCGGTATCGTCGATCGACAGCGTGGTCTGGGTCACGAAGGCGAGATTGTCGGGGTCCTTCGGCGTGATGGTCTTGGCGTCCTCGGCGGTCTCGATCAGGGTCACGGCGCCAGGCGGAAGCTGGCCGAGCGTGCCGACCACCTCGGGATGGTGGGAATGGCCGATCAGGAAGATCTCGCGGCCGCGCTTGAAGTGGATCGCAGCCTCGCGGTGCACCTTGGTCACCAACGGGCAGGTCGCATCCAGCGAGAACAGATTGCGGGACTGGGCATCGGCCGGAACCGACTTCGGCACGCCGTGGGCCGAGAACACCACCGGAGCGGTGGTATTTTCCGGGATCTCCGCGAGCTCCTCGACGAAGATGGCGCCCTTCTTCTTCAACCCATCGACGACGTACTTGTTGTGCACAATCTCATGGCGAACATAGACGGGGGCGCCGTACTTATCGAGTGCCCGTTCCACGGTGTCGATCGCCCGGACCACCCCGGCACAGAAACCACGGGGAGAACAAAGCACGATCTTGAGGTCTGGTTTGGCTGACATTGAGCGATCTCGGGACCGAATCACCCGTTTCGCCTTCTGGCGGGGGGCGGTCGATGGATGGAATAGGGCTTAAAGCTGTCGGCTTGAACCTTACAGCAGTTCAAAGGGAATTGGGCCCCCTTTCAGGCGGTGTCAAGGCACTATCTATAGCAGAACCATTGCATGGCTACCCCCTCCGGGCTTATATAGCGCGAATTCCCTGTCATCGCTGATGACCACCGGTTTCGCCTCCAGAGGGGTGGGCGAAGCACAAAGGAGATTTGCCATGAGCAACGCACCTCTGATGCCCAAGGCGACCGCCGTCTGGCTGCTCGACAACACCGCGCTGACCTTCGACCAGGTCGCCGATTTCACCAAAATGCACCCCCTCGAGGTGCGCGCCATCGCCGACGGCGACGCCGCCCAGGGCATCAAGGGCATGGATCCCCTCTCCAACGGCCAGCTGACCCGCGAGGAGATCGAGAAGGGCGAGAACAACCCGGATTACCGGCTCCGCCTCCAGGAGAGCAAGGTGGTGCTGCCGCCCCAGCCCAAGCGCAAGGGACCGCGTTACACCCCGGTCTCGCGTCGCCACGAGCGTCCAAGCGCGATCCTCTGGCTGCTGCGCAACCATCCGGAGCTCAAGGACGCCCAGATCATGCGCCTGGTCGGCACCACCAAGAGCACGATCGCCAGCGTACGCGATCGTACCCACTGGAACACCTCGTCCCTGACCCCGATCGACCCCGTCACCCTCGGCCTCTGCTCGCAGATCGAGCTCGATTTCGAGGTACAGCGAGCCGCCAAGGAAAAGCCGATCGACGCAACCTATGGCGGTGCGACCCTGCTGCCGGCCTCCGAGACCACCCGCAAGGACGAGTACGAGCCCGCGGAGAAATCCAGCGACGATCTCAACGTCGACGCCGTGTTCGCCAAGCTGAAGACGCTCGGCGGAAAGAAGCAGGAGGAAGAGGAGTAACTCTCCTCTGTCGGTTCGCTTTCGAATCCGGTTTGAACACGGCGGGCCGACCCGCCGCGTTTTTATTTGGGCTTGCGATCTAGATCGCGCCGATTGTCGGCGCGGGAGTCGTATGTGCGGCTCGCCGAACGGCGGATCACCCCAGCTCGATTGTGTCGTTGATCTCGTGGACGAGTCCGACGTTGTCGATCGTCAGCACCATCTTCGCGTTGAGTTTCTCGTGGCCCTTGATCCGGCCCGCCGCGATCGCGTCGCGCACGGCCTTCTCGATCTCGCGCTGCGAGGTGACACCGACTTGCTTCAGGAATTTACGCAGGCTGGTGTTGAACTGGTCTTCGTTCATGACGGCCTCGTAGGCTGGGGCGGCTCACGGCCGCTCGGGATGATTCAGCATGTACTCGCCGAGGTCGCGCTGGCGGCGGTCGGCGCGGGCGATGGCGGCATTGCGCTGGACGTCGCGGTCCTTGCGGCAGGCCACGTATTCCGGCGAGCCCTGGGCATAGCCCCGGCCCTGACAGACCGCGTCGTCGTCGTCGCCGCCCATCGCCACCGGCGTCTGGTAGCGTGCCGAGCAGGCGGAGAGAGCGATGGCGAGCAGCATAGCTGCAAGCAGGCGCGGCACGGTGGCAAGTGGCATACGAGGTCCCCTGTTGGCCGGCCCTGTTTAGCGCGGAATGCGGAGAATGTAAGTCCTTGGCCGCCGTTCCTCACGCGCTGTCATTCCCCGCGAAAGCGGGGAATCCAGTCCGCCGCAGCGGTCATTGGCCCACACAACAGCCGCGGAGTACTGGATCACCCGCTTTCGCGGGTGATGACAGCTGAGGTTGGAGGGACGGCCTCGCGCCTCACGCGTATGATGACCGCGGACTTCCTCACACCCGTCCCTTCAACGCCTCCCCAATTTCGTCGAGCGCCTTGGGATCTTCGATCGTCGCCGGCATGGTCCAGGATTCGCCATCGGCGATCTTCTTGATGGTGCCACGCAGGATCTTTCCGGAGCGCGTCTTGGGCAGGCGGCCGACGGTGATGGCGAGCTTGAAGGCGGCGACCGGGCCGAGCTTGTCGCGCACCAGCGCGACGATCTCCTTCTCGATCTCGGCAGGCGGGCGCTTCACGCCGGCCTTGAGCACCAGGAAGCCGCAGGGCACCTCGCCCTTGATCGCGTCCTTGACGCCGAGCACGGCGCATTCGGCGACGTCGGGATGCGAGGCCAAGATCTCCTCCATGCCGCCGGTGGAGAGCCGATGGCCGGCGACGTTGATGATGTCGTCGGTGCGGCCCATGACGAAGACATAGCCGTCCTCGTCCTTGTAGCCGGCATCAGAGGTCTTGTAGTAGCCGGGGAATTCGCCGAGGTATGCCTCCTTGAAGCGCTCGTCCTGATTCCACAGCGTCGGCAGGCAGCCCGGCGGCATCGGCAGCTTGATGACGATCGAGCCCATGGTGTTGGGCCCCACTGGCTTTGCCGCTTCATCGACGACATCGACCTGGTAGCCCGGCATCGGCACCGTCGGCGAGCCGTGCTTCACCGGCAGCATGCCGAGTCCGACCGGATTGCCGGCGATGCACCAGCCGGTCTCGGTCTGCCACCAATGGTCAATCACCGGCACGTTGAGCTGCTGCTCCGCCCATTCCACCGTCGGCGGATCGGCACGCTCGCCGGCGAGGAACAGCGTGCGGAATTTGGAGAGATCGTACCGCCGGATGAACGTTCCTTCGGGATCCTCTTTCCGGATCGCGCGGAACGCGGTCGGCGCGGTGAAGAAGGCCACCGCCTTGTGCTCGGAGATCACGCGCCAGAATGCGCCGGCATCGGGCGTGCCGACCGGCTTGCCCTCGTACATGATCGAGGTCGCGCCATGCAGCAGCGGCCCGTACACGATGTAGCTGTGGCCGACCACCCAGCCGATGTCGGAGCCGCACCACCAGACCTCACCCGGCTTGACGCCATAGAGGTTGAACATCGACCATTCCACCGCGACGAGATGACCGCCATTGTCGCGCACGACGCCCTTTGGCACGCCGGTCGTGCCGGAGGTATAGAGGATGTAGAGCGGATCGGTGGCCGCAACAGGCACGCAAGGTGCCTTCTTGCCGTCGTTCATCGCCTTGCGGCGCAGGCTTGCCCAGTCGTAGTCGCGGCTTGGCGTCATCTCACAGGTGAGCTGCGGACGCTGCAGCACGATGCAGGCTTTCGGCTTGCTGCCGGCAAGCCTGATCGCCTCGTCGAGCAGCGGCTTGTACTGCACGATGCGGCCGGGTTCGATGCCGCAGCTCGCGGAAAGGATGAGCTTCGGCTGCGCATCGTCGATCCGTGTGGCGAGTTCTTTCGCGGCAAAGCCGCCGAACACCACGGAGTGCACCGCGCCGAGCCGCGCGCAGGCGAGCATCGCGACTACCGCCTCCGGCACCATCGGCATGTAGAGAATGACGCGATCGCCCTTGCCGACACCGAATTCCTGCATGATGGCGGCGAGCGCCTGGACCTCGTTCAGCAGTTCGGCATAAGTGAGTTTGGTGACCGAATTGGTCAAGGGCGAATCGTGGATCAGCGCGACCTGGTCGGCGCGGCCGCGTTCGACGTGGCGGTCGAGCGCGTTGTAACAGGTGTTGACGATACCGCCGGCAAACCAGCGGCCATAGGGTCCTTGCGAGGGATCGAAGATCTTCTTCGGCGGCTCGATCCAGTCGATCTCCTTGGCCGCCTCGCCCCAAAAGCCTTCGGGATCGGCCAGCGAGCGCGCATGGACCTCATGATAACGGCTCTTCCCCTGGACGTTCATTTCGCGCTCCCGTTCCCTTTATGGCCTGGCCCCGACCCTTGTGGCAGGACTGGCGTCCCGCCATGACCAGGATCAATTGCTGGCCTTGTTTGATGGCTATTTTCCCGGGAACGGGCCGCGGTTCAAGCTGAAAAGGACGTGTCTTCCTCTCCCAGTTCTTACGGGAGGTTGTCGCAGATGCCTTCTTGGTGGCGGCCTGAGCAAGCGCCTCGTCCTTCGAGACGACCGCTTGCAGCGGTCTCCTCAGGATGAGGCTAAGCAACGTTAGTGCCGGCTGAAATTGCTGCCGCGCACTCCGCCCTCATCCTGAGGGCCCGCCATCGGCGGGCGTCTCGAAGGATGGGCTGCGGGCGGCTATCCGCCACGCTTCTTCATTGGCTATGCGATGATCTTACGAGAGGAAAGACCCCGCCTATCCCTCCATCGCATTCAGCCGCTGCAAGCGATCCTGCATGACCTTCTTCAGGTCATAGCCGGGGCGACGGAAGCTCGCATCGCGCGTGGCGAGGAAATCGCGCTGGGACTTGCGCAGGCCATCCGCCGAGCGCTTGCTCGCGGATTTCAGCACACGCTCGTAAGCCTCGGCGATCTGGCTGTCGAGCACGCCGAGCTGCGGATCGGCGCAGATCACCTTCTCGACCTCGCGCTTGGCGGAGGCGCAGTCGAACGACGGGTCGCTGGCGGCGGCGTTCAGCACACGGGGCGGCTCGCCGCCAAATTTTGCGATCTCGGCGATCATCGCGCGACGGCCGCTGTGCGCGTTCTCATTGGCGGGATCGAGCCGCAACGCCGCCTCGTAATCGGCCAGCGCCTTCTTGCGCTCGCCCATCTTCTTGTAGAGCACGGCGCGGTTGTTGTAGGTCTTGGCAAAATTCGGATCGAGCTTCAGCGCGTCGTTGTAGTCCGACAGTGCAGCACCGAGTTCGCCCTTGAACTGGTAGGAGTCACCGCGGTTGGTCAGGAAGTTCACCCGCTGCTCGAGACGGATCGCCTGATCGTAATCGGCGATCGCCTTGTCATACTCCTTCATCGCGGCATAGGTGAGACCGCGGTTGTCGAAATACTCCGGCACCTTCGGATCGAGCCGGATCGCCTCGGTGTCGTCTGCGATCGCCTTGTCGAGCTCGCCGAGCTTCTTATAGGCGGCGCCGCGGTTGGTGTAGCTGCGCGCCCGGTTCGGATCGAGCCGCAGCGCCTCGCTGAGGTCGGCGACGGCCTTGTCATAGTCGCCGCGCAGATAGAAGGTCGCGCCGCGGTCGGACCAGGCCTGGGCGAAATCCGACCTCAGCTTGATGGCCTGGTCGTAATCTGAAATGGCGCGGTCGAAGCGATGCTGGTTGGTGTAGACCACGCCGCGCAGCTCGTAAGCTTCCGCATCCTGTGGATCGAGCTCGATCGCCTTGGTCAGATCTGCCGCGGCCCGGTTGAGGTCGCCGCCGGCTTCGCGCAGGAGGTTGCCGCGCACGCGCCAGGCCTTTGCGTTCTTGCCATCGAGCGCGATGGCGCGGTCCAGATCGCGTAGCGCCTGCGACTGGCCTCCGGAAGTTCGCGCATTGGCTTCGGCACGAGCGACGAGCGCCATGGCGCGTTCGGACACCGGATTGGCCGTCTGGTCGATGATGACGCTGCACGCAGAGATCAGCTCCGCGGGAGCAGCCTTGCTCCCCGGCACGCAATCTGTGCCGGCGGCAGCCGGACCGATGAGGGTCAGGCCCATAGCCGCGCCAAGGAAGAAGGCGCGAAGCGAGGTTTTGGCAAACGAGGACATTTGCGCGGAACGGGGCATGCCGCACATGGCTTTGGACTCCGTGACAGGGACTTTCCCCGTTGTCGCCGCCATCCAGCAACGGGTTCAAACGGCGCGCTCTCCCTCCCGCCGCGGTCCGGAAGGGCAGAGAGCGGCATCAATATCCGTCCACGCCGTTGATCTGTTGCAAGCGCTCCTGCATCGCCTTTTTCAGATCGTACCCCGGCCGCCCGAATTCGGCGTTGCGGCGGGCGACGAAGGCGTCCTGCTCGCGCTGGATCTTGCGTGCCTCCGTCGGGCTCCGGGCCTCGCGGAGGGCGCGCAGATGGGACCCATAGATTTCGCGGTCGAGATCGGCGAGCTCGCGATTGCCGCAGATCGTCTTCTCAACGGCGAGGGTCGCGCGGGCGCAGTTGAAGCTGGGCTTGCCGGCGACCGCCATCTGCGCGCCGATCCGCTCGAGCTCGCGCGCCATCGCCTTGTGATTGGCCCTGGCCTTCTCGTGGTTCGGATCGATCTTGAGCGCGGCACCGAAATCCTGCACCGCCTTCGGCTTGTCGCCCTTTTTCAGCCAGAGCTCGCCGCGGGCGTTGAAGATGTCCGCGAGCGTGGGATCGAGCAAAAGGGCGCGGGTGTCGTCGGCGATCGCGCGATCGATCTGGTCGTGCCGTGCCAGCAGCGCACCTCGCGCGATCAGCGCCTTGACCAGGTCCGCCTTCGTCGTCTTCTCGTTGTCGATCACGGCCGCGCAGGCGTAAGTCGCCTTGTCGACGTCGTCGGCCGCGCTGGCCGCGAGGCATGGCGCGATATCGACCTGCGTGATGGCCGCCGGCTCGCCGCCGGTCGCAGCATGAGCCGCGCCGGTCGGAAGCGCCGAGAGCACCGCGACAGCTGACCATGGGATGAGTTTTTGAAAACGCATGCTGTTGCAGTCGGAAGGTCTTGCTTCACTCTTGCGTTGGGGCCGCATTTTCCATCATACGGCCGGATCTGGTGTTAGCTTGTGGCGCCGCTCAAATCGATCTCGGGGACTGTCGTGTCGACATTCGAATGGATCATCGCGCTTCTGCTCGGCGCCGTTGGCTTATCGGCGCTGGCGCGGCGGATCAAGGTCCCCTATCCGACCTTCCTCGCCATCGGCGGCGCGCTGGTCGCCTTCGTGCCATCGAGCCCGTCCTGGGTGCTGGAGCCGGACCTCGCCTTGGCGCTTTTTGTCGCACCGGTCCTGCTCGATGCCGCCTTCGACACCTCGCTGCGCGATCTGCGCAACAACTGGGTTCCGGTCTCGACCCTGGTCGTCGCCGCGGTCGGCCTGACCACGGCCGGCGTGGCCTATGCCGCGCACCGGCTGATGCCTGACATGCCCTGGGCCGCCGCGGTCGCGCTCGGCGCCATCGTCGCGCCGCCGGACGCCGCGGCGGCGGTCGCGATCCTGAGCCAGGTGAAGCTGCCCCACCGCATGGTCAAGGTGCTGGAAGGCGAGAGCCTGCTCAACGACGCGACCGCGCTCCTGATCTATCGCATCGCGGTCGGCGCAGTTGCCACTCAGCACCTGACGTGGAGCCAGGTCGCTCCGACCATGGCGCTGGCGCTGGTCGGCAGCGTCATCGCCGGCCTGCTCGCGGGCCGAATCATTCCGCTGTTCATGGAACGGGTGACGGAGGCGCCGAGCGCCATCATCGTGCAGTTCGCCACCACCTTCCTGGTCTGGATCACCGCCGAGCATCTCGGCCTCTCCGGCATCCTCACCATCGTGGTCTATGCCATCACCGTCGCACGCACGGCGCCCGCGCGCATCCCGGCGCGGCTGCGGGTGCCCTCCTATGCGGTCTGGGAGACGATGGTATTCGTGCTCAACGTGCTCGCCTTCATGTTGATCGGCATGCAGATGCGGCCGATCTGGACGCGGCTCGACGCGGACGTGCGTTGGGAATATTGCGTGGCCGCCGCCTGGATCCTGCTCACGGTCATGCTGGTGCGCCTCGGCTGGGTGACGTTCTACCGCATGACCTTGCGTGTGCTGGTGGCGCAGGGGATCTATCATCCGAAGGACCCCGAGGCCGTCGCCTCGCCCAAGGGCGGCCTCATCATCTCCTGGTGCGGCATGCGCGGCCTCGTCACGCTCGCCACTGCCTTTGCCCTCCCTGAGAATTTTCCCTATCGCGACTTCGTCGTCTTCATTGCCTTTGCGGTGGTGCTTGGTTCGCTGGTGATCCAGGGCCTGACGCTGCGGCCGCTGATCCTCGCCTTCGACCTCAAGGACGATGATCCCGTCGGCATCGAGGTCGCCCGCGGGCGCGCCGTCGCCTATCGCGCCGCGCTCGATGCCATCGAGAGCGATCCGTCGGAGGAGGCGGAGATCCTGCGGCTCGAATATCGCGCCATCCTGATGCAGACCGAGACCGATCCGAACGGAGGCATTGCCAACGGCGAATTGCCCGCCGATCCCTTGCGCCGCCGCGCCATCGAAGCGGCGCGCAAGGCGATCTTCGATCTGCGCGCCACCGAGGTGATCGGCGACGATGCGTTTCATCGGCTCGAGGAGGAGCTCGATCGCGCAGAATTGAGCGCGGGGGGTTAAACCTCCGCTGTCGTCCCGGACAAGCGCGCCCAAAGCGCGCGCCGATTCGGGACCCATAGCCACGAAATTCTGTTTGGCGAAGACCCGGAGTTGCCAGCGAGCGATACAACTCCCTCTTGTGGCTATGGTCCCGGATCGGCGGCGCTTACGCTTGTCCGGGACGACACTGGAGGGTGGACGGGGAGGCGTTGAACCAAATCCCGCTTCCCCGGACTCACTCCTGATGACAACCCTGATCGACGACCGTCGTGTACGCGCGCGTGATGCGTCGCCTGCACGATATTTTTATCTCCACATGGCACTCGCCTGCGCGGCGACGGCTTTCCTCGGCTTCGCGCCGACCTATTGGGTGCCGCTGGCTCACCGGACATTCTCTGCAAGCCCGGTGATCCACTTTCACGGGCTCTTGTTCTTCACCTGGACGCTTTATTTCGTGCTCCAGACCTGGCTCGCGGCTTCCGGCCGCGTGGTCAACCACCGCTCGCTCGGCATTGCCGGCGTCTCGATCGCGACCGCGATGGTCATTTTTGGCTTCTTCGCATCCGTGACTTCGATGAAGAACGCCGCTGCCGTTGGCCAGGCCGATGCAGGCATTGCCTTCTCGATCGTGCCGCTCAGCGGCATCGCGCTCTTCGCGGTGGTGTTCGTGCTTGGGATCATGAATACGCGCAGGCCCGAGATCCACAAGCGCCTGATGCTGCTCGCCGCGGTCTCGATCCTCGACGCTGCGATTGCGCGATGGTTCCTGACCTTCCTCGCACCTCCCGGACCGCCCGGCCCGCCGCCGGTACCCGTGACGATTGCGCCGGCTGTGGTCGCCGCCCTTCTGCTCGGCGTCGCCATGGTGCGCGACTGGCGCACCGAGGGCCGCGTGCATCCGGTCTACATCTACGGCACACTCGCGCTTTTGGCGGTGAAGGTGCTGAACTGGCCGGTCAGCGAGACGGCAGCGTGGCACGCATTTGCCGGCGGGATTCTGGCGCTGGCGCAGTAACTCTGTAGCGGCAACACCAATGTGATCCCGTCACCCCTGGGGTGGCCGCTTCTTCAGCGGCCCTCGAAGAGCGACGGCCCGGCTGCACCGGGGCCGCTCATCCTTCGAGGCTCCCCGCGCGATGCTCTGCATCGCGCGCCTCGCACCTCAGGATGACGGAGCTAGTTGGGTTACGCCCCCGCCTTGCACGTGATCCCGCCATCGACCACGAGCTCGATGCCCGTCACATATTTCGACTCGTCCGAGGCCAGGAACAGCGCGGCGTTGGCGACGTCGAAGGCATCGCCCATGTGGCCCATCGGCACTTGCGCATCGCGTGCGCGCCACATCGCTTCGACGTCGCCCTTGGCGTAACTATTGGCGAGACCTGCGGAGTGCTCGACCATCGGCGTTTTCATCAGGCCGGGCAGGATCGCGTTGACGCGGACATGATGGCGCGCGAACTCGATCGCCGTGGTGCGCGTCATCTGGTTCATCGCCGCCTTCGAGGTGCCGTAGGTGACGTAGGAGATGCCCATGTGGCGGATCGAGGCGATCGAGGAGATGTTGATGATCGAGCCGCCGCCCTGCTTCACCATCACGGGGATGACGTGCTTCATGGCCAGATAGGCGCTCTTGAGATTGACGCTGAAGACGCGGTCCCAGCTCTCCTCGCTTACCTCGACCACGCTGCCCATTTCGGCGATGCCGACATTGTTGTCGAGCACGTCGATGCGGCCATAGGCCTTCAGGCACGCCGCCACCATCGCCTCGATCTCACTGGCGCGCGAGACGTCGGCCGTGAACGCCATCGCCTTGCCGCCTTCTCCGGTGATGATCTTCGCGGTCTCCTCGGCCGCTGCACCATTGCGATCGACGCAAAACACCTGCGCGCCCTCGCGCGCGAAGGTCACTGCGGTCGCCTTGCCGTTGCCCCAACCGGGCCCGATCGAGCCGGCGCCCACCACCATCGCAACCTTGCCCTTGAGCCGATCCATCCTGTGTCTCCCGTGTTGTTCTTGTAGCCCGGATATCGTTGCGCTCATCCGGGCTGCGGTTCTACGGATCCTTGCAAACTCTCATCGTCGTGACGTTAGCACCGATCGGATGCCCGACAATCTCCGACAGTGTCCGGCACTTCCCGTCATGG
Source organism: Bradyrhizobium vignae (assembly GCF_004114425.1). Taxonomy (GTDB): domain Bacteria; phylum Pseudomonadota; class Alphaproteobacteria; order Rhizobiales; family Xanthobacteraceae; genus Bradyrhizobium; species Bradyrhizobium vignae. The sequence continues at coordinate 197,751 of NZ_RDQF01000004.1, forward strand.
CACAGCCGCCACTCTCCCGCCGCGCCCGAATTGCCCAGCACGACCTCCGGCATCCGCGGTCGCTGCGGCCGCCATTGAAACCAGCCGTCGACCAGCCTCGCCTCAGGCGGCGGCTCCATGCCGGGGCCGGTGCCCTTGACGCGCGCCTGCACCAGCTCGAGGCCGGCGGGCGTGACGCGCCAGTCTTCCTGCCAGTCGACCTTCGCGATCGAATGCGTCCATACGAGCGTGAACGCGGACAGCACCAGCGCCTTCACACCGACCGCCGTTGCGAAGCAGAGGCTCACACCGCCTCGACCGCTGCCGGCGGACGCTGCCGCCATTGCCACAGCACGAGCGCCGCAGCGAGCACGAAGCCCGCGGTGTCGCTGAACGGGAATTCGCCGAGCAGGCAGAACGCGGCGCCGAGCGCGACGAGGCGTTCGACAATCGTCAGCCGCGTGAACAGGAAGCCGATCGCGACCATGCCGAACAGCCCGATCGCCACCAGCGCCTTGACGGTCGCGAGCGCCACCGCCCCGTAGAAGCCGAGCTTTGCCGCCATGGGATCGCCGGCCTGGAGCATCAGGGCCGGCGAATAGACGAAGATGAAAGGGATGACGTAGCCGGCGAGCGCGATGCGCATCGCCTCCCAGCCGATCTTGTCCGGATTCTCCTTCGCGATCGGCGCCGCTGCCAGCGCGGCGAGCGCGACCGGCGGCGAGAGGTCGGCCATGATGCCGTAATAGAACGCGAACATGTGGCTCGCGATCAAGGGCACGCCGAGCTTCGCCAGCGCGGGCGCCGCGAGCGCGGCGGTGATGATGTAAGTCGGGATGGTCGGGATGCCGGTGCCGAGCAGGATCGACAGCAGCATGGTCATGACCAGCGCCAGGAACAGGCTCTTCTCGCCGAGCCCGATCACCCAGCTGCCGAAGATGGTGCCGACGCCGGTCTGCGACATCATGCCGATGATGACGCCGACGATGGCGCAGGCCATGCCGACGGTGATGGCCGACTTGGCGCTTTCGGCCAGCGCATCGCGGCACTCACGCAAGGCCTTGAAGCCGCCACGGATGAAGGCGGTGATCACGATTAGGCCAACGACGACGCTCGCCACCGGCACGATCTGGAGGCCGTCACGCGACAGCGCGGCAACGACCAGCGCAAGGCCGATCCAGAAAATATATCGGATCACCATCGACGAGGCGCCCGTCGTGATGGCGGTGCCGAGGATCAACGTCACGGTCAACGCGAGGCCCATGCTGCCGGCATAGAGCGGCGTAAAGCCTTCGAACAGCATGTAGACCAGCGCTGCGAGCGGCAGCACGAGATACCAGCGCGTCACCAGCGCCTTCCAGGCGCTCGGGATCTCCGAGCGCTTCATGCCGACGAGCCCGTGCTTGCCGGCTTCGAGATGCACCATCCAGAACGCAGAGGCGAAATAGAGGATCGCAGGGATAGCGGCCGCTTTCACGATCTCCGAATATTGCACGCCGAGCGTCTCAGCCATGATGAAGGCGACCGCGCCCATCACTGGCGGCATGATCTGCCCGCCCATCGAGGCCGTCGCCTCGACGCCGGCCGCGAAGGCGCGGCGGTAGCCGAAGTTGATCATCAGGGGGATGGTGAACTGGCCGACGGTGACGACATTGGCGACGCCCGAGCCGGAGATGGTGCCCATCATGCCCGAGGCAAACACCGCGACCTTGGCGGGTCCGCCGCGGGTGCGGCCGAACAGGCCGAGCGAGACGTCGGTGAACAGCTGGATCATACCGGCGCGCTCCAGGAACGAGCCGAACAGGATGAACAGGAAGATGTAGGTCGCCGAAACGTAGATCGGCACGCCGTAAAAACCTTCGGTGCCGAACGACAGATGCGTGACGATCTGGTCGAAATCATAGCCGCGATGGTTGAGCGGCGACGGCAGATACTGGCCGAAGAACCAATACAGCAGACAGGCGCCGCACATCAGCGGCAGCGCCGCGCCCATCAGCCGCCGCGTACCCTCGAAGATCAGCACGGCAAGCAGCGTGCCGACCACGAGATCGAGCCGGGTCGGATCGCCGTCGCGGGCGATCAGATCGGCGTAGAAGATCCACTGATAGAGCCCGCAGAGGAAGCCGGCGCCCCCGATCACCCAGCCGAGCGCGCGGCCAAAATGACTCTTCGCGGTGAAGTTGGCGATCAGGCCGAAGGTGAGCAGGATCAGGAAGCCGACATGGACGCCGCGCACCACCTGGCTCGGCAGATAGTTGAAGGCGGCGACATAGAGCTGGAAGCTCGCGAATGCGATGCCGATCCAGTAGGCGAGCTGGCCCCACCAGCCCGGGCCAAAGCCTTCGGGGAAGCCATGCTCGAAATTGTCGAACTCGACCTTGATGGGGGCCTCGTTGGCCTCTGCCTTTTCCAGCATTTCAAATCGTCCTCAGCCTGTCCGTGCCTGATAGCATTGGCACGGGCTCCAAAAACGTCATGCCCGGGAGAGTCCCGGGCATTCGCGATTTTCCTCTCCGTCATTCCCGGGCGGCCCATCAAAGGCGAACCCGGAAATCTCGAGATTCGGGGTTCGATGGTGCGCATCGCCCCGGAATGACTGACGAGAGTTACTCGATCAGCCCCTTTTCCTTGTAATAGCGGATCGCGCCGGGGTGCAGCGGAACCGGGCTACCGGTGGCGGCGGTCTCGAGCTTGATCTCCTTGCCGGCGGCGTGCGCGTTGGCGAGCTCCGGCAGCGACTCGTAAACCAGCTTGGTCATCTGATAGGCGAGATCGTCCGATACGGCGGAGCTCGTAACGAGATAATTGATTACGGCCGCAGTCGGGACGTCCTTGTCCTGGCCGGTATAGGTGTTGGCCGGAATGATCGCCGAGACGAAGGGCGGGCCGATCTTGTCGACGGTCTCCTTCGGCACCGAGACCACCGTGATCGGGCTCGAGGTCGACAGGTCCTTCAGCGAGGCGACGCCGAGCCCGGCCGATTGCAGTGTGGCGTTGAGCTGCCGGTTCTTCATGAGGTCGACGGATTCGGCGAACGGCAGATATTCGACCTTGCCGAGATCCTTGTAGCTCATGCCGGCGGCAGCGAGGATCGCGCGCGAGTTCAGCTCGGTGCCCGACTTCGGCGCGCCGATCGACAGGCTCTTACCCTTGAGGTCGGCGAGCGTCTTGATGCCGCTGTCGGCAGTCGCGACGATCTGGATGTAGTTAGGATAGATCGCGCCGATCACGCGCAGCTTGTCGAGCTTGGTCTTGAAGCCCGCCTCTTCCTCGCCGTCCCAGGCCGCTTTCAGCGAGTCGCCGAGCGTGAACGCCAGCTCGCCGCGGCCCTGCTGCAGCAGGATCAGGTTCTCGACCGACGCCTTGGTGGCCTGCACCTGCGTCTTCACGTTCGGAATCTTGTCGCCGTAGATCTTTCCGATCGCGACCCCCAGCGGATAGTAGACGCCCGAAGTGCCGCCGGTCAGCACGGTGATGAAGGATTGCGCCTGCGCGCAAGGTGCCGATGCCGCCAGAGCAAGAGCCGCGGCCACGCCGAAAATCGTTCGTTTCATGGTTGTTGTACTCCCCAAACCGGCGGCGAAATTGGCCGGATGAGGGGTGCGGGTCAACCCATCCAAAAGACAAAACAGGACTGCGGCAAGTGGCCGCTTTGGTTCGATTTTCGGGAACCAGCGGGTGCGGCGAGGTGGCGCAGTCAGGCGGTGGAGCGCGCCTCGCCCAGCTGGCAAGTGCTACTGGAACGTCATATCCAGGCACTTGGAGATGTCGGAGCCGAGACCGGAGGAGATGATGATGCAGCCGCGCACCTTCTGTGCGGTGACGTCGACGGCCCAGACCGAATAGCCGCCGGGGCCGAAGAACGAGTTGGTGTTCGGCGGCTCGGTCTCGGTGGCATCGAAGTCGTAGTGGCCGTCGGTCTCGAAGATGCGCGGCTTCTTGGTGCAGCCGCCGTCGGCCTGGACGTTGATGACCTCCTTGTTGTCGCGGGTCAGCGCCAGGGAGACCTGGCAGCGGAAATATTCCGAGGTCTTGGTGTTGAAGAGATAGGTGTAGGACTTGCAGGTCGCCGTGTTCAGCTTGCCCGGCGCAAGGCCGCGGCTGCACGAAATTCGCTGGTTGTGGCTGAGCTGGTAATCATCGGCCCGGGCTGCCGGCGCCAGCGCCGTCAGGGACACTAAAGCAGCCCAGCAAAGCTTGATCACATGGCGCATCCGAATCATCCCCACCAACAATTTTGTCGAGTTGCGTTCTAGACGGAAAGCGGAACATAGTCGCGAGGGGACGAAGGGAAAATCACAAGCTGCTGGGCAAGACGTGATGCGCTGTGGCGCTTTCGCAAATTGACCCGGACACATCGTTCGTGGTTTGTTCAAGCCTGGAATGTCCCGACCGTGGAGGATGGGATGACGGCATTTTCAATCAAGACATTTGCAATCGTAGCCGCGCTCGGCGCATTCGCAGGGCCCGCATTGGCGCAAACGGGAGCGACGCCTTGGGAGCTCAAGCCCGATATAGGCTACGCCTACGACAAGGACGGCAAGACCTATTCCTACAAGATGGGCACCAGCAACGCCGGCGAGCTGCTGAAGGGCGCCAAGAAAGTGCCCAAGGGCACGCTGTTCTTCATCGGCCACAACGGCCAGCTCTACATGCGCACCGGACCGTATCTGGAGGGTGACGGCAAGTTCAAGTTCGGGCCGGATCAGTAGGGCTTGAGGCGGCGGGGCGACACAGCCGCCACACTCTCGGCGTCATCACCCGCGAAAGCGGGTGATCCGGTATTCCAGAGGCCGTTGTGCTTGAAGCGAGAGGCCGCGGCGTACTGGATGACCCGGTCAAGCCGGAGCATGACGGCGAGATGGGGTAGGACGGAGAGCTAAAACGCGCCCGCCAGCTCCCTTGCGCCGGCTTTGCTACTGTTCGAGTCCATCCGCTCATCCGTCACCGCGAGCAGCTTCGCCACCGTGTTGTGGCGGATCGCGACGGGGTTGCGCTCATAGCCGCCGCGCTGGAAGAAGTTCGAGGTCGGCACCTGCTCGCGCATCGCCTGCGGCATCGTCACCATGTCGAGGCCGGTGCCGTCGCCGGTGAGGTTCATCATCTCGAGCTCGGCCGCGGTGAGCGGACGGCTGTAGCCCTTGGCGCGGGCGAACAGCACCGAGGTCAGCAGCTTGTGGGTCTGCAGCATCGGTCCGATGTCGATGTCGAGCACCATCGCATGCATGGCCCAGCCCTGCGCAGTGTTGCCGATCTTCTCGTGCTCCGACCAGGTGTCGGGCACCGACTTCGCATGCCCCACCATCTTCTTGAGCACGGCGAGCTTGTGCTCGAGCGCCTGGCGCGCAGGTCCTGACGTTCGCGCCACCTTCTCCGAGAGCGCACGAATGAATTCATGCCCCTGCTCAGCAAGCAGCTCGACGCTGTTGGTGGTCAACAGCTGGTTGTAGCCTATTGCCGTCGAGATCGCGCGCTTGCCGCCATGCTCGATGCCCGCCTGCACGTCGTAACCGCCGGTGCCGCCGGTCTCGAACGAATAGACCCGCACCGCCTGCTCGCGCGTCAGCCCCGAGGCGAGCGCGTAGCGCGCATAGGCGCGCTTGAACTCGAGCTCGCTGGACGGGCGTTGCGGCGTGAACTGGTAGAGCTCCTGCGCCGCGCGCAGCAAATCGGCGACCACCGGAATGGGCTTCCGGGGCGGGCGTTCAGGCGCCTCCTCCGGCTCCGGGTTCACCGGACGCTTCGGCCCGGTATAGATCGGCGGATGCTCCAGCACGTAATCGTCGAGCGTGATCTGCTGTCCGCTGCGCCGCTTGGCATTGCGGGTCTTTCGCTTCTCCGAGATCTGGCTCCAATAGGCGCCGGCCTCGGCATCGAAGGCGGCGCGCGCGGCCTGATATTCGGCGAGCTTGCGGCGATATTCGAGCACCGCCGGCGAGGCCCCACCTTGCGCGAAAAACTGCGACAGCAGCTGGGCGTTGGCATTGCGAACGGCCGGCGGCAGCGTGTCGGCCTCGCCACCGCGCGCGGCCGGTGCGAGCAGCACGAACGCGAATGGAACCAGCGTCAGGACGCGTCGAATCGATATGTGATGCATGCTGCCCTCTTAGCAGGCATCCGGTAACCGTCACGTTAACGCGCCGTTTACCATCGTCACTTCCAGGCAAATATCGGCTGTTCCAGGTCGATGACGCGGGTGTGCCGGCCCGCCAGCACCTCGCGGAACTGGTAGATCAGCGCTGCCGTCGGGGCATGGATCAGGCTCATCTGGTGATGGAAGCGGATCACGCGGCGGCTGCTTTCGGGAATCGCGACGAAATCGAAAGCGTCCTCGCGTTCGATCGTGGCGAGCGCGATGCGATGAACCGACGCGACCTCGTCTGGGTTCGGTCTGATCGCGGCGCTATCGGCCGCCCAGACCACGACCGGCGTGATCAGATAGCCGGAACGCGTCGGGTAATCGTCCAGCGCACCGAGCACGTCCGCATCCGTGAGCCGAAGACCAAGCTCCTCGTCGAGTTCGCGCAACGCCGCTTCGACCGGGGTCTCGCCTGGATCGCAGCGGCCGCCGGGCAGCGCCCATTGACCGCGATGGGCGCGCAGATGCGATGCCCGCAGCGTGAGCAGCAGCGCAGTGTCGTCGCCCTCGCCCGCGGTCAGCGCGACCGCCACCGCGGCGCGCTTCAGCGTCGCCGGCGCGTCATCCCCCCGCAGGCGCGTGAAGGCTGCGCAGGCATCCGCGATATTCCGTCGTGTGGCATCGTCGAACGATCTCATGATGCTTGACTACACCACGTCCGCCCCCGATGAAATGAGCTCGCAAGGCCAAGGAACGGACGACGACATGACCAACAAGGCCGCCGCAAGGCTGAAATCCGACGGCTGGAGCATCCTGGAGACCACGGGCTTCCTGCACCTGATCGGCCCGTTGTGGGAGCGCAGGGTCGACGGTCATTACGAGTTCGCACTCGCCACCGAAGACAAGCACCACAACCGCCGCGGCATGGTCCAGGGTGGCGTGATGATGACCTTCGCCGACCGCACCTGCGGCATGACCGCCCGCTATGTCTCCGGCAAGGAGTACATGGCGACGGTGCAGCTCGACACGCACTTCGTGGAAGCCGGCCAGATCGGCGACATCCTGATCTCTCGCCCGCGCGTGGTCCGCTCGACCCGCAGCCTGATCTTCATGAGCACCGAAGTGACGGTGGATAACCGCTGCATCGTGATGGCGAATGGCGTGTTCAAGATCTTGAAGGGGCCGGGGTAGCTGTTCGGTCAGGTTGCCACCGCCGCAACCACACACTCGTCGTCGTCCCCAACCTCGTCATTGCGAGCGCGGCGAGGCAATCCAGAATCCCTCCGCGGACACATTTCTGGATTGCCTCGCTGCGCTCGCAATGGCGACTGTAGCTGGCTATGCTGCCCTCCACCAATATCAAGGACCCGCCCATGCAATACCGCCAGCTCGGCCGCAGCGGCCTGAAAGTTTCGCCGATTTGTCTCGGCACCATGATGTTCGGCGGACCGACCGATGAAGCCACGTCACAACGCATCATCGACAAGGCGCACGCCGCCGGGATCAATTTCATCGACACCGCCGACGCCTATTCGAAAGGTGCATCCGAGGAAGTCGTCGGCCATGCCATCGCGAGCAAACGCCACGCCTGGATACTCGCGACGAAGCTCGCCAATCCCATGAACAACGAATTGGGCGATGATCCCAATCGCGGCGGGCTGTCGCGGCGCTGGGTGCTGCAGGCGGCTGACGAGAGCTTGAAGCGGCTCGGCACCGATCACATCGACATCTACTATCTGCACAAGGAAGATCATGCGACGCCGCTGGAGGAGACGGTCCGCGCGATGGGCGACCTGATCCGCGCCGGCAAGGTGCGCTATTTCGGCGTCTCGAACTACCGTGCCTGGCGCGTTGCCGAGATCTGCAACATCTGCGATCGGCTCGGCATCGACCGGCCTGCGGTGAGCCAGCCTTACTATAACGCCATGAACCGCATGCCCGAGGTCGAGCACTTCCCGGCCTGTTCCTATTACGGCCTCGGTATCGTGCCCTATAGTCCCTTGGCGCGCGGCGTGCTCACCGGCAAGTACAGGCCCGATGCAGCTCCCGACAAGGAGACGCGCGCGGGCCGCAACGACACCCGCATGATGCAAACGGAATGGCGGCCGGAATCGCTTCACCTCGCGCAGGAGATCAAGACGCACGCGGAGACGAAGGGCATCACCGCCGGCCAGTTCGCAGTCGCCTGGGTGCTCAACTCCGCCTTCGTCTCGTCGGTGATCGCAGGTCCCCGCACCGAGGAGCAATGGGACGGCTACATCAGCGCACTCGATTATCGTTTCACCGCGGAGGATGAGGCGCTGATCGACCGGCTGGTGACGCCAGGCCATCCGTCGACGCCCGGCTATAACGACCCGGCCTATCCGATCGAGGGCCGCCGCGCGCGGACGGCGTGAGAACGGGAGACCACGATGGCGCTTGAAGACCGCTACGGCTTTCCGCTCTCCACCACCTCGCATGAGGCAGCAAGCGCCTATCGCGAGGGCGTCGATCTCATGCTTTCGGGGTGGACCGGCACGGCGGAGACGCTGGAGTGCGCGATCACGGCGGACCCGGACTTCGCGCTGGCCCATATCGCCCGCGGCCGCGTGCATGCTTTCTACCAGCAGGGCGATCTCGCGCGGCAGAAGGCGGCGCTCGCGCGCGAGCTCGTCGCCAAGCGCGGCGCCGAGCGCGAGCGCTCGCATGTCGAGACGCTGGCGCTCGCGATCGAGGGCCGGCTGCCGGAGGCGATCGCATCGACGCTGAAGCACGTCGACGCATGGCCCCGCGACGCCGTGGTGCTGTCGCTGCCGCTCGGCGCGTTCGGCCTGTTCGCCTTCTCCGGCATGGCCGACCACGATCGGGCCCGGCACGAGCTCTGCGAGCGCGTCGCGCAGCATTACGGCGAGGACTGGTGGTTCCTCACCATGTCCGGTTGGGCGATGACGGAGAATGGCGACGTCGCGCGCGGCCGCGCCGTCACCGAGCGCGGCTTCAATCTGCGCCGGGCCAACGCCCACGCTGCACATGCGGTCCTGCACGCGATGTTCGAGGATGGATCGATCGACGCGGCCGATCGTCTCGTCGACGACTGGATTCCGACTTACGACCGCGGCGGAATCCTGCACGGCCATATCCGCTGGCATCAGGCGCTCGGCGCGCTCGAACATGGCGACGCCGCACGGGCGCTTGCGATCTATGCCGACGTGCTTCAGCCCACCGCGACGCGGGCGCCGCCACTCAACGTCATCACCGACAGCGCCTCCCTGCTCTGGCGCCTGTCGGCTTACGGTCATACCGTGCCGCAGGCGCTGTGGCGCGAGGCCGACGCCGCGGCGCAAAAGCTGTTTCCGAAGTCGAGCCTGTCCTTTGCCGACGTCCACATGGCGCTGTTCGCGGCCGCCACGCAGAACCGCGAGGCGCTGGCCGCGCGCCTTGCGGTGATCGAGCAGCGGCTCGCTGACGGTAAGCTGCCGGCCGGCCCCGTGGTGCCGGCGATCTTCCGGGCGCTCGCGGCTTTCGTCGATGAGGATTACGGGACTTGCGTGCAGATGCTCGCGCCGCTCCTCGGCGAGGTCGTGCGCATCGGCGGCAGCCATGCCCAACGCGAGCTGATCGAGGATACCTTTATCGTCGCGCTCATGCGCAGCGGTGAGCTGCCCCGCGCCCGTGCCGTGCTGGACGCCCGTCTGCACCGCCGGCCGTCCCTGCGCGATAAGCGCTGGCAGGCGGCGATAGGCTAGCTCCGCCACGAAAAAAACACCGCTCTGATGGCAGGTGCCTCTTGGGACGGATTGGGCGATTTGGACGAATCGCTGTCGGGGTGACACGGTGGTATTCCAGACGGGACTTGCAGAACAAACGAGATCGCAACCAATTTGCGATACGATCGTTATGGTGCGGAACCTTTCCGCCGCCACGGCCCTCTGGCACACGAGCCCGACGATGCGCCTCTGCCGACCGGTCCTCGCCGCTTTGACCGTGGCTCTGGCAAGTCCTTGTTTTGCCGAGACTTCCAAACCCATTCCGCTCGACAATCCGCAGTTGCAGCAGAACGCCTTCATCGATCTGCTGGCGCTGATGTCCGGCCACTGCAAGACGTTGAGGGTCGCAGGCCGCACCTTCCCGTGCAAGACAGTGGCCTATGCCCACGGCGACAAGGGCCGGGTCAATTTCGCGGTCGCGGTCGACGATCCCAGCGACGACAGCCACGTCGTGTCGTTCTCGGGCGAGAACGGCAAGCGCGCCGACGACAATTCTTACGAGCTGCCGATCGACCGCATGCTGCTCAACTCCAAGGACCGCCCGAGGGTCGACGGCCTGCCGGTGCCGGCCGAGCAGACCTCCACCGGCATCTGCCGCCAGACCGGCAATTTCGCCGCCAGGAAGGTGCACGACGTCACCTGCTCGGCGACCGACAGCGATGGCCGGACCTACGAGCTCCTATTCGTCTCCGACGGCACGCCGGTCAGCGTGCGCCGCATTCGCCAGTCGGCACCGTCGATCCAGGACCCGTTCAAGTAGCTCAGATCACGGCGAGTGACCGTGCCCTGGAGTGCGCAGGGTTCTCCACGTTGAACGCGACCATCTCCTCGCGCTGAGGCCGGGATGTTCGAGCGAGGGAATGCTCGAGAGCAGATCCCAGGTGCATTCGTAATGGTCGGTGGTGAGCATGCGCCCGCCGCGGAGCGAGTAGGCGCCGTTCGCGAGCTGCGTGCCATTCGAAGCTGCCGCCGACCAGCGGCTGCGCCTCCTAGATCGCGATGTCGTGCCCCGACAGCTGCGCATCGCGAACGAGGAACGCCGCGCCCGCGAGCGATCCAATGCCACCGCCGATGAAATACGGCTTCATGACCTGCCTCGACGTCCCGTTCGAATGTCGCGGCGACATTGCATCGCGCGGCGCGCGGTCAAAGTTGCGCTTGATCAAGGGCAGGCTGCCTGTAGATCACTTGAGTTGAGCCGATTGACTGATTGGCCTCGCCATGGCGTCCTTTCACGACGTCAGTGATTCCCCGGTGACATCGCGGCCAAGCTTCGGAACGACCCATGACGCGCGACCGCCTGTTTCTGCTGCAGCCCGGTTTCGAGGATCCGGCTTTTCCCGGCCAAAGCTTCTATTGCTGGCACTGCGCGCTGATCGAGGGCGTGCTGGCCTCGTTTCCACAGCTCGCCGAAAAGCTCGATGTCGAACGAATCCCCTGGCCACGGCCTCGGCAAGCCGTGATTGCGCTGGTCGGCGAGGAGAACCAATCGCTGCCCCTGCTCGTGCTCGCGACTGGGGCGACGTCGCCGCACCAGACCGGCAGCCACCAGGGCCGCGCCTTCATCGCCGACAAGGACGCAATCCTCGCCGCGCTCTCCGAGCGCCACGGCTTTCCCGATCCGCATCCGTGAGAGTGTGCGCGAAAATTTGCGTGCTCACTCCCGTGTCGCGGACGCGCTGCAGCGTTCCTTGCGCTGCTGCGCAGAGCCGGGACCCACGCAGCCGACACACCAGGAACATGGGCCCCGGCTCAGCATCGCATCATCTAGGAGACGCTGCGCTGCGTTCGGGGCACAAGTCCGCAGCCGACGCATCGTCATGCGAAGATAGAACGCGCGGCATTCGAACATTCACAGACGTTAACGCGTGTTGATCGGACCTCACATCTGCGTCGTTTCGACGCCCGCACTGGCGGGAACACGCTGGATGCTCATCTGTTGTCACACGACATTCAACTGGAGTGATGACATGAAATATCTCATTGTCGCGATGGCCGTCGGCGCTGCGGCGCTTACTGGCGGATCGGCGGCGAACGCAGCCGGTGGCACGAGCGCCAGGCAGACCGCGCAGGAAAGCCAGTCCACCGACATCAGCGCACAGCGCAGGCACCATCGCTGGCATGGTCACCACCATCATTGGCGTCCTCATCACGGCTATTACCGGCCCTATTACAGAAGCTACGGCTATTACCCGCGCCACGGCTATTACGGCGGCGGCCCCTATGGGTACTACGGCGGCGGTCCCGGCGTGACGTTCAGCTTCGGCGGCGGACGCTGGTAAGACGCAAGCGGCCCGCAGAGATGCGGGCCTCTTTTGCTATCCCTGCAAGATCATCCCCGCCGTCTCCAGGCCACTCGCGAGCGCCGCCTCGACCGTGCCCATGTCGCGGCCGCGATAGAGTGCTTCGCCGGAAAACAGCACCCGCCCGCCTGCACGCGAGAGGATCGCTTGTGCCTCGCGCGTCCGCGGCGTCGCCCACGAATAGGCGCCGCGCGCGAAGCGATCATGCGCCCAGTTGGCCGCAGCTCCGGCCACCAGCTGGCGCGCGATGTCATCGCGCGGCAGGCTGAAGACGGCGGCGAGCGAGCCAAGCCCGGCCTCGATCAGGCCTTGCGGATCGAGGCTTTCCAGCTCCATCGTGCGCGGACCGCCGAACCAGCCCGTAAGCACGGCATGCTGGCTCGGATATTGCGTCCACCACACCGGGATCGCCTGGTCCGACAGCAGGAAGGTCATGTCCGCAAGGTCTTCCTTGCGCTCGCGCCACCATGGCCGTGCGAAGCGCAGTACGATCTTGATGACATTGCCAAAGCCGATGTCGTCGGCAGCAGCAAGCTTCGCGCGCGCCCCCGCCGGCAGCGCGATCTCGCGCAGCAGCGGCAGCGGCACGGTGAGGATCACGCGATCGCAGGCATGCACATCGCCGCCGGCGCATCGAACGGCTACCGCGCCGCCCTCCTCCGCAATGGCCGATACGACGCAACCGAGACGGATAGTCACGCCGTGCCTGCGGCAGTCGGCGGCCAGCACGTCGATCATCGCGCCGTATCCACCATCGATGCGCGCCTGGGGAGCGTGTCCGCCATCCATCCATTCCGCGCGCAGCGCTAGCGTTGACGCGCGCTCAGGATCGGCCGCGTCATACCCCTCGACCATCCGTTCGATCGAATGGCGCATCGACGCGTACTCGTCCCCGGAAAAATGCCGGCGCAGGAAGTCGGCGACCGTGAGGTCGTCCTTCAAGTCCCCTAGCACGGCCTGAAGCTCCGCTTCGTGAGGATCGAGGCGATCCTCGCGCGAAAGCTTCGTCCCGTCAAAGCTCCACTGTTCGCCTTCGATCTCCTGAAGCGACAGCGCGGCCTCGCGCAGGAGTGCGCGCGTGACCGGCGCCTCGCCATGAACGAACTCGGCGCCGCCATCGGCGGGATAGCCGAACTCGGAGACCGGTAGCGGATGAATGCGACCGCCACAGCGCTGGCGCGCTTCCAGGATCGTCACCTTGCGGCCGGCACGCGCCAGCTCGCGCGCCGCCATCAGGCCGGCCGCGCCCGCGCCGACGATCACGATGTGCTCGGATGTATCGGACATGGCCGCGCCTTACCGGCTCGCGGCTTGAGGATCGTTCTCGATCAGATATCGCAGCAGCAGGACGCCGCCGCCGAGCTCGCGCGTGCTCTCCAGCGTCATCGCCGTGATCGGCGCGCGCCGCTCGCTGTCCGCCTCGGTCGAATCGAACACGAAGGGGGCGCCTTTCGCGCCGTCGATCGCGGGGCTGAGGATCAGATTGAATTCGTCGATGAGGCCGGCGCGCAGGAACGCGCCGTTGGCGACGCCGCCGCCCTCGACCAGCAGACGCTTCACGCCGAGTTCATGGCTGAGAATGTCCAGCGTCAGGGCCAGGTCGATCTCGGATTTACCGGCAAAGATGTAGGACACGCCCTCGCCGCGGAGGCCAGCGAGATGCGAATCCGGAACGTTCTCGGTCAGCACGACGACGATCGGATCGCCGCCGATGTCCGCACGCCCCCAGCCGATCTTGCCTTGGGCATCGAGCACGACCCCATAGATTTTCGCATCGCGCTGCGCAAACCAGTTCTCGCGTGGAAATTTCGCGTTCGTCGCGGGATAAGGCTTGCCCTTGGCGAACTCCGACCCGGTGACGCGGCCGATCACCCAGGCATCGCCGCCGAGCTCGTCGTGGATTTTTTCGAACCAATCCGTGCCTGCGCCCTTCGGACGCCAGCGGCTGGGATGTGTGCGGCCGTCGAGGCTCGAGTGCATCAGACAGATGACATACGGCTTCATGCAATCCTCCGAGTAGCGCTCAGGCCGCCGATCCATCGCCGCCTGCATTCTCCTTGGCGCGCGCGTTCACGATCAACGCCAGCGGATTGAGCTTTGGCGGCGCGACGAGCTGGAGCGTGTTGGTGTCGCGATGATTGAACGGCGCGCCGCGCACGAACAACTCGGTCTGGATCAGATAGGTCCAGCTGCCATCGTCGTTGAAGGTGATGTCGCAGCGGTAAGCATCGGTGCGGAAGGCCTGTTCCAGAAAATCGGTCGAGCAGATCCCGTAAGCGGTGTCGCCGCGCTTGGCCGTGACCGAGATTGTCCTGTCATCGGGCCCGGCCTTGCCCGAGGCCAGCAGCACCTGTCCGCGCGGGATCGCCAGCGTCTGCATGACCAGACCGGTCGCCGGCTCCCACAGCCAGTAGCCGACCTGGTCGTGGAACGTGATGTCTTCCTCGGGTGTGTTGATGTGGATGTGATAGCGCAGCCCGTACAACAGCTGCGGCCCGTTGGCCTGCGGATCGATCGGATCCATTCGGATGCGCTCGATGAACGTCCGCCGCTCGGGCCCTTCCGCCTTCGGATTGATGTCGATGCCCTTGTCGGCCTGCCAGGTGCCGGCAAGACGGCGGAGCGGGCCGAGATTGGCAAGTCCGTCGGGCGAGACGTCCTCGGGCTCGGTGAAGATATCGGCGGGAATGGGGAGCATAGAGGCCTCGCGGGGTTGTCGGGGCCACCAATATCACAGGCAGGCGCGGCGTGAATTCAACTCATGCCGCCGACAGGCATTCGAGCCATGCGATGATGCTCGTTGCATTCGGCCCCGTCCTCGAAGCGACAGCCTGCAGGCTGCCGCCGTTGCTGACGTTGCCGGTGTAAGCCGCAAGCCACTCTCAAGCCGCCTCCGACGTTGATCTCGCACGCTGCTCGAGCATGCCGATCGTCGCGACCAGATTATCGCGTCGGGCGCGAAGGTTGAGCGCAAGAAGCGGGTAAGTCGGCTGGTGCACGTCGAACACCCCGGCGCGAGCTTCTTCCTCGAGAATATCGGTGTTAATCAGTCGAACGCGCCACCACAAATCCGCGATCAACGCGTCGAGCCGGAGTTCATCAGCAGCACCAGAACGGGACACTTCCTGCATCGCTTGCCTCAACCTGAAACGGCCTCTTCGCCGAGGCCTGGCTTGGGCCCTGCTTGAGCAAGCACAGTGCCAGGAAATGTCGGGCCGCGATCTGGCTTGGGAATTAGCTCCGCGCGGCGCTGCTTCGGCTCTCGTCGGAGGCCGAACGTGTCAGTGGGCCGACCAAGCCTTATCGTCTAAGGCATTCATAATCCGAGGCAATTTATACGAAGGAAGATCACCTGCTCAGCTTCTGCTCTTGGATGCAAGGGCTGCAGTGGCGCCATGATGACAAACGCCGAAGGCATTCGGCTCACGCCGCCCGACCTTTGCGGCGCCCCGTGCGGTCTTGCCAGGAGAGGCCGGCGAGCGGCACGGGCTTGCTGAAGTGAAATCCCTGGCCGAGCGGGATGCCGAGTGATTGGAGCCTTCTGACCTGTTCAGAGGACTCGACCCCCTCGGCGACGATCGACAGCTTCAACGTCTTCGCGAGCTGCACGATGGACTTCAGCACGGCGACGGTCTCGCTTCGATCGATCCGGTCGATGAATGACTTGTCGATCTTGACCTTGTCGAACGGAAACGCCGTCAGGTAGGACAATGACGAGTAACCGACACCGAAATCATCGAGGGCAATGGAGACGCCGAGCGCCTTGAGGCGCTGAAGCGTCTTGAGGTTCTCCTCTGTGTCGGCGAGAAATACGCTCTCGGTGATCTCGAGCTCGAGCCGGGTTTGCGGAAGGCCACTCTCCACCAACGCAAACGTCACGGCGTCGACGAGATTGGTGCCGGCAAATTGCAGGGCAGAGAGGTTGACGGCGACCTTGACGTCGGCCGGCATGCTGGTCGCATCGCGACAGGCTCTGGCGAGCACCTGATTGCCGAGCTCGACGATCAGTCCCCCCGCCTCCGCAACGGCGATGAACTCTGCCGGAGGAATGTAGCCCCTGCTGCGGTGATGCCAGCGCGCCAGGGCCTCGACCGATTTTACCCGACCGGTGCCCAGCTCGATCACGGGCTGATAAAACACCTCGATCTCCTCACGCCAGATCGCTTCGCGCAGCTCGATCTCGAGCACGTTGCGCTGCTCCGCTTCGGCCTTGAGCTCCGCTGAATAGACGTGGAAGCAGCTTCGGCCGGCATTCTTCGACCTGTAGAGCGCAAGATCGGCGTTGCGAAGGATCTCGTCGACCCGCGTGCCGTGCTCGGGCACGAGTGCAAGGCCAATGCTACAGCCGATCACGACCGGATGGCCATCGATATGATAGGGCTCGGCAATGGCCTGGACCAGCCGCGCCGCCAGACTTGCAGCGCCGCCGCGCATCGCGGCCCGGCCCGGCGCCACGATCACGGCAAACTCGTCGCCGCCGATCCGGGCCGCCATGTCGATGTCACGGATCTGCGCCTTGATCCGGACGGCGACCTGCTTCAGGAGCGCGTCGCCGCATTGATGGCCGAGCGCATCATTGACGGACTTGAACTTGTCGAGATCCAGCAGGAGTACTGCAAACGTAGGCTCCAGCGGGCGCGAGCCGGCCAGCGCCTCGTCAATACGCTCCTTGAACAGATTGCGATTGGCAAGGCCGGTCAGGCTGTCGTAGTGCGCGAGCTTCTCGATCCGGTCCTCGGACGCCTTGCGCTCGGTGATGTCCTCGTGGGTGGCGACCCAGCCACCGCTCTCGCGCCGGCCGTAGGAGATGTAGACGACCCGTCCATCCGGAAACTGGACGGTGTTGGACGTGTGCTCCGATTGAGCGAGCCGATTCTTCAGATCGACGAGATAAGCCCCGACGTCGAGCACGGCGGTCTGTTTCGCGAATACATCCCGGAAATCCATGCCGATCCGGATCTCCTCAGGCACCAGCCCATAGAGTTCGAGCCATTGCCGGTTGAACGCGATCAGGCGGTCACGGCCGTCGAACATGCTCAAGCCCTGCGGAAGGTTTCGGAGCGCATCCTCGAACTTGCCGGCAAAATCGCGCAGCTCACGGTGGGCACGATCCAGCGCCTGTTGCCGCCGCCAATGGAATGCCGCGGCGGCCACGATGATGAACGTGAGCAGCAACGTGCCGCCGAGATAGACCTTCTGTCTGAAGGCGGCGCGGGAATAGATCTCCTGCTCCGAAATGCCGACCGTGAGGATGAGCGGAAACGCGAGCGACCTGCGCGCGGTGATCAGCCGGTCACTGCGGTTCGGCCGGTTCTCGTTCCAATATTGTGCATAGAAGCCGTCTCCCAGCTCACCCTCGACGCGGTTCGGCGCGCGTTGTCCCAGCACGGAGCCCTGGTCCACGCCGCGCGCGGCGAGCACGACATGGTTCGCATTCCTGAGCACCAGCGTTCCTCCGGCTCCCAGCTTTGCCGTTTCGTAGAACTTGCCGATGAGGTCCACGCTGATCGAGCCGACGACTACGCCGGCCGGATTCCGGGCAAGGTCGAACACCTTTCTCGCGAGCTGGATGGTCCACTGGCGCGACACCCGCCCCACCACCGGCTTCGCCACGTAGAGGCTATCATCGGCTTGCGCCATGGCCTCGATGAAGTGCTCGCGATCGCCGAGATAGAGCGGCGGGCCGGAATAGCCCGCCGTGGTATCGAGCAAGTAGCCGTCCGGTCCGATCAGCGAGAACTGAACCACGTCGCCACTCGCAATGCGGGTCTTGTCGGACCAGAACTTCAGGCTGAAGGTCAGCGGGTCCTGGGCGTAAAGTGCGCGCACCACCAGCAACGACTGATCGACCTGTTCGAAAATACGTTCGGTGTTTTCCTCGAACAATTCGGCGACGCTATCGCCGTGCGACCGCGCCTGCTCGACCGCGTCCGCCCGCTCCGATGACGTGATCGCGAAGTAGCCGATCCAGACCAGGGGCAGGAAGAACAATGCGATCTGCAGTGGCGCATTGCGCAGAACCGTCAGCGCCGCCCTGCGGAGTGATCTCGGGCGCATGATCATGCCCGCTCGCGCCAGCCACAGCGGCCGAACAGTGCTGATCGCCGAAAACAGCATCGCCTCTCTCCGCCTCGATTGCACAGAGACGGCCACGGCCGAAAGCGGGACGCGGGCCTGTCCATGGCCCGAATCTAGTCAGGACAGCCTTAAGTTTCGGTTGGAACAAAGCTTAGCTTTTGGCTTGCGAGGTCCGTATGACCACGGGGGCATGGCGGCTTTGAGCAGCATGGCGGTGTCCAGGTATTGACAGTGATGGTGTCCTACCACACCCGCGCGGGGGCTTCTCACATCGCGCGTGCAAGCATGATCGCACCGGACAGGATGAGGGCCCCGCCTGCCGCATGGCTCAGTCTTCGGCCAAACGGCAGCAGCTTCTCACCGGCGACATAGAGCGCGATGGCGATGATCCAGACAGGATTCATCACGCCACCGACGAACAACAGGACCATCAATGACCAGCAGCAGCCGACGCAGTAGCTGCCATGGCGAAGTCCCATGCGGAATGCCCCGCGCGTTCCAGGTTGCCAGTGTCGGCTGAGAAATAGCAGTGGGCTGTCGCAGTAGCGCAAGCAGGCATGCTTGAGCGGCGTGAACTGGTAGAGCCCAGCGGCAACCACAATGAGGCCGCCGAGGATGGCGCTGGTGCTTGCCATCGCCATCGACAGCAACCCGAAGCGCTCGAGCGCCCATTGCGTCAGCACCGCGAAGACGCTGAATCCCGCCCATGTCGCGAGATAGCCCGCGAGAAAGATCCAGGCATCGATTGCGGCGCGGGATGCAGTCTCCTGCTTGCGCTTGACGCTCGCATACAAGAGCACGGTGGGCGCCGCGCTCGGCGCCATCATCGCGACCATCATCACCCACCACATCACGAACAGCAGCACTGCATAGTCCGGCGTCCATGGCATCGGCGCCATGTCCGGCATGTCGGCCATCATCTCGGTGTCCATGCCGGCGCCTGCAGCGAGGTAGGCCCAGGCGAGCGCCACCACTGCGGCGGTCCCGATCGCGACGATCAGCCGGTCGCGGTGGAGCAGCTGTTCCAACATCGGGCGCCCCTGCATCGAGTTGTCCAGGATGGCGATGAGGAGCTGACACCGGGATGTCGTCTCGGTGTCAGCGCCGCATCACGCCGCAACGCCCTCGGGCGTCTGCACGACATTGGCGAGCGAGCTGTGCGTACCCCGGGTCTCGAACGAGATCGCGCCGGTCGAGCGGATATTGGCGGACGCGACCTCGGCAGCCCGGTGCTCGAAGCCCTCGGGCATGACCACCTGAACGCGATGGGGAGCGCCGGTCACGGGATTCTTGATCGGCTCCACCTCGGTCTCGAGCACATCGCCGGCGACGAGTTTTGCGATACGGCCATTCTTGTCGAAGGAAAATTCGAACGGCGCGAAAACCGGGTCGCGAATGGTCGTCACGATCAGGCTGAAGATGTGGAACAGCGTGCCCTCGGCCGAATGCTTGCCCGACAGAATGTTGAACAGGGCCTGTCGCTGCTCCGGCGTGGCACGCTGGTCGACGATGGGCTGCATCGTGCCGTTGCCTTGATGCAGTGCGCCGGGGAAATCCACCACGACGGCAAAACAAATGCCGTCGAGCTTGACGCCCTCAAAATGCCCCCTCGTGATCCGCATGCCGACCATGCCTTTGCAATAGCCGTGGGTCGGTAGAGCGTTGAAATCGCAAGGGCAGCCAAACGCGCAATTGCAATTCTTCATCCATTCGCCTTCGAGACGCCAGTCCGATGCAGCCATGGCACATCTCCCAATGTGAGCGGGGACACAGCAGCCCTTGACGAATTTGTTCAGCGTTCTTGTCGAGGCAACGCAAAAAGGGCGCGAGCGGGATCGAGTCCGATCAGAAAGCCGGCATCGCAGAAAAGTATGGTGGCGAGCTGCCGTTTACCGTCCCGGCATCATATCAGCGGCAGCCGGGCGCGTATAGCGAACGGCGTTAGTGGCTCAGGCGCAGCCGGAGATGTTCGACGTCAGGGACGTGGCGCCCCTTCGGCGCTCGCCCGCCCGATACGCACAGCGCCACTCCCTTCAAACCAAAGCTGCGAACTCCTATCCATTTGAGACATAAATACAATTCATCCAGGAAACGGGCCATTTTGCCGGGAAAACGCTCTGATTGCGGCATTCGGGGGCAAGGCCTATGCTGAAGCCCGGCAATCACGCGGCCGCCCATCGTGCGGCGGGGGCAGCCTCACGGTGGATGGCTCGCACACCCATCCGAAAGGCTACGCCATGACCATTGCCCACACATTGCACCGATATCTGGCTGCCGAGAACATCGAGTATGCCGAGATCCCTCACGCCTTCACCATGTCATCCGCGCGCACGGCGCAGGCTTGCCACATCTCGGGCGATCACCTCGCCAAGGCCGTCGTGCTGCGGCATGACGGGGGCTATATGCTCGCGGTCTTGCCAGCATCGCACCATCTCAACCTGCCGGACTTGAAGGAGAGGCTCGGCGAAGATCTTGTGATGGCCAACGAGACCGAGATCAACCGGCTGTTCGCGGACTGCGCGCACGGAGCCGTTCCGGCGGTCGGCCGGTGCTACGGGCTCGATCTCGTCGTCGACGACAGCATCCGCGACCAGCCTCAGGTCTATATCGAGGCCGGCGATCACGAGACGCTGCTTCAGCTCACCCATGCGCAGTTCGCGCGCCTGACGGCCAACGCACCGCATGGACGCTTCAGTATGCACGACTGACGCGGCATGACAGTGGGGATGATTCCCGGCACGCCCGTCGCGGCGACGCGTGCGGTCGCGCCCGGTTCGTTGTATAGTCAAGTCGCGGGGGCTGCGTTCGCAACGGAGGTCCTCCATGAAAGTCAAAGAGGCAATGCACAAGGGCGTCGATTGGGTCAGCCCCGACACCCCGATCACCGAGATCGCGAAGTTGATGCAAGGCCACGACATCGGCTGCATTCCGATCGGCGAAGACGACCATTTGATCGGGATGGTGACCGACCGCGACATCGTCTGCAAAGGGCTTGCGCGCAGGGACTTCAACGCCGCGCGCATGACAGCACGGGACGTGATGACTGAAGGCATCCATTGCTGCCGGGAGGACGACGATCTGGCGAAAGCCGTGCATCACATGCAGACACTGAAGATCCGCAGGTTGCCTGTGATCAACAAGAGCAAGCGGATGGTCGGCATGATCAGCCTGGGTGATGTCGGGCAATCCGCCACGGCAGATTTGTTGACCCAGTGCGTCAAGGGCGTATCGGCGCACCATTGAGGCAACATCGGCTCGATCCGGACCTTCATCGGATCGGTCGCAGCCCCCCCGCGGCCGCGGAGTTCTCTCGAGCGTGCATTGACTGCACTATAGCTCGGTTCGCCGCACTCTGCGGCCATTTCCGCTCGGGGCAAGCGGCAGTAACCGGCTGGAGCGTTTCCCAACGAAGTGGACACCGGCTTCGCGTAAAACGCGTCAAAACAAGAATCTGGAGCCCCGTTCCGATGCAATCGGAGCGGAAGCGGCCCTCGTCAAACCCGAACGCTGAGGCGGGATGGTGCCCAGGGGCGGAATCGAACCACCGACACTGCGATTTTCAGTCGCATGCTCTACCAACTGAGCTACCTGGGCGTGCTCCAAGAGAGGGGCCAAAGCCCATCGAGCGGGCGGTTTATAGTGGGCTCGGGGCGGCCTGTCCACCCGGCTTCGCCAAGAGGCTTCCCCGGGCACGGCCCGGCTGTGCACAAGGAAGGACGGGCTTGCCGCGATTGGCCGGCGGCGGACCGGACATTCACGCAAAGAATTGATATCGTTTATTTATTCGACGTCATCCGGATCGTCGTCGCGGCCAGGGATGACATAGGAACCCTTCAGCCAGCGGTTCAGATCGACGTCGCGGCAGCGCGAGGAGCAGAACGGGCGGGTGGCCTGCGACTGCGGCTTGCCGCAGATCGGGCAGGTCTTGAGCGGGCTTGCGGGTTTTTTGACTTCGTCGTCCATGACGTCGGCAGTTTACCTGAGGTGAAGGGGTTTAAGCGCCGGCCGGCAAACGGGTTCCTTCGACGGCAACCCCCGCATTCCGCAGGGGCCCGAAGCGGGCTGCGCCGGCTTGGCCGCCGACTCACACTGCGGTGGCGTTGAGCCAGCCGAAACGGATCGGAAAACCTTCGCCACCGAGCAGCGTCGCGGTCTCGTAGAGCGGCAGGCCGACGACGTTGGTGTAGGACCCCACCATCTTGACCACGAAGGAGCCGGCGATGCCTTGCACGGCATAGCCGCCGGCTTTGCCGCGCCATTCGCCGGAGCCGATATAGGCCTGGATGTCATCCTCCGAGAGTCGCTTGAAGCGCACGCGGGTCTCGACCAGGCGCTGCCGGAAGGCTTCGCGCGGCGTGACGAGGCAGATCGCGGTGTAGACGCGATGGTTGCGGCCCGACAGCAAGCGCAGGCATTGCGCGGCCTCGTCGACCAGATTGGCCTTGGGCAGGATGCGGCGGCCGACCGCCACCACGGTGTCGGCGGCGAGGATGAAGGCGCCACGCAGCTCGTCGTCGAGCTGCACCGATTTGAGTGCTGCATCGGCCTTTGCCCTCGCGAGCCGATTGGCGCAGGCGCGCGGCAGCTCACCCCGCCTCGGCGTCTCGTCGACATCGGCTGGCCGGAGCGCGTCCGGCTCGATGCCCGCCTGGTTGAGCAGCGACAGCCGACGCGGCGAACCGGAGGCAAGTACGAATTTGGGGCGGCCTAGCATCAGGTGATTTGGGGGGATGAAGCGGGGTGAATTGCGCGCGGAACCTATCGGAAGGGGGCCGGTTTCACAACCCGGGAACCAGTGGTTTGGTGATTCGAGGCTGGCCCAGCACGCATGTGCCTACGCTCTGTGACGCGGGTGTTACGGACGCCGCTTGCTACCCGCTCGCCGCGCCCGCCTTGGCAAAGCGCCGCCGGATGCGCATCAGGAGCTGGTCGCAGAGCTCGCGATAGGCCGCGAGCTTCTGGTCGCGGCTGCCTTCGATGGTGGTGGGATCCTGCGTCGGCCAGTACTCGACCTCGGCCGCGAGTGTCCGCGTCAGATCCAGCGCCTTGTGATGCGCCTCGGGCGAGAGTGTGATGATGAGGTCGAAATTCAGCCCTTCCCAATCCTCCAGCTCCTCGAAGGTCTGCGGCTTGTGAGCCGAAATGTCCTGGCCAAGCTCGGCCATCACGGCCACTGCGAATGGATCGAGCTCGCCCTTCCTGGCGCCAGCCGACTTCACGTAGAGGCCTTGCGGAAACATGTGCTGCAGCAGGCTCTCGGCCATCGGCGAGCGCACGCTGTTCATCGCACAGGCGAACAGCACCGATTGCGGATCGCGTGCGCGTGGCGGACCCGCCATCGCTTACGCTCTTTCGTTTTGGCGCATGATCCGATCCGAAAACCGGTTCCCACTTTTCGGGATCATGCGCGCTCACCCCTTCCAATGCAGGACGGTGATGAGCGTGAATAGCCGGCGCGAAGTCTCGAAATCGACCCGCACCTTGCCCTTCAGCCGCTCCTGCAGCGTGCGCGATCCCTCGTCATGGATGCCGCGGCGGCCCATGTCGATGGCCTCGATCTTGTCCGGGGTCGCGGTGCGGATCGCCTGGTAGTAGCTGTCGCAGATCATGAAATAGTCCTTCACGATCCGCCGGAACGGCGTCAGCGACAGCAGATGCGCGACCACGGGCGTGCCGTCCTCGCGGCGGATATCGAACATCAGCCGGTTGCCGGTGATGCCGATATGCAGCGTGAACGGACCCTTCCCTTCGGCGCCATCGGGCGCGAACAGGTTCTGCTCGATCAGATCATAGATCGCGATCGCCCGCTCATGCTCGATGTCCGGCCCGGAACGGCCGATCGAGTCCTCGTCGAGCGAGACGGCGACGATGCGATTGGTCGAGTCGTCCTGTTCGGGCGGCTTTGTCATGACAGATTGAGGCGCAATCCAATCGAGCGCGAATGGGCATCCAGCCCCTCCGCCTTGCCGAGCGTCATCGCGGCTGGACCCAGCGCACGCAATTGATCGGGTCCGCATTTCAGAATCGAGGTGCGCTTCATGAAGTCGTGCACCGAGAGTCCCGAGGAAAATCGCGCCGATCGCGCCGTCGGCAGCACGTGGTTCGAGCCGCCGACATAGTCGCCGATCGCTTCAGGCGTATGCGGCCCGAGGAACACCGCGCCGGCGTTGCGGATCTCTGAGGCGAGCGCGTCCGGATCCGCCGTCATGATCTCGAGATGTTCGGCAGCGATGGCATCCGCGAGCGGGATCGCATCCTCGAGGTTCTTCACCATGATGACGGCGCCGAAATCGGCCCAGGAACTGCTTGCGATCGCGGCGCGCGGCAGCGTCTTCAGCTGCGCCTCGACCGCCTTTTCGACATCGGCGGCAAGGCGCGCCGAATCCGTGATCAGGATCGATTGCGCGCTCGCGTCGTGCTCGGCCTGCGCCAGCAAGTCGGCGGCGATCCAGTCGGCGTTGCCGGTGTCATCGGCGATGACGAGCACCTCCGAAGGGCCGGCGATCATGTCGATACCGACTTTGCCGAACACCAGCCGCTTTGCGGCGGCGACATAGGCGTTGCCGGGCCCGACGATCTTTGCGACCGGTGCGATCGTCGCGGTGCCGTGCGCGAGCGCGGCGACGGCCTGTGCACCGCCGACACGGTAGATCTCGGTGACGCCACCGAGATGCGCGGCCGCCAGCACCAGCGGATTGAGCTTGCCGTCCGGCGAGGGCACCACCATCACGAGACGTGCAACGCCGGCGACCTTCGCCGGCACGGCGTTCATCAGCACCGAGGACGGATAGGCCGCGGTGCCGCCGGGCACGTAGAGGCCGGCCGATTCGATCGCGGTGTAGCGCCAGCCGAGCTCGACGCCGAGCGGGTCGGTGAAGCGCTCGTCCTTCGGGAGCTGACGGCGGTGATAGGTCTCGATGCGGTCCCGCGCGAGTTTCAGCGCGTCCAGCGTCGCGGCGTCGCAGGCCTTCACGGCGGCCTCGATCTCAGCGGCGGAGACGCGCAAGGAGGATGCATCGAGCCTCAAGCGGTCGAATTTTGCCGTGGCCTCGAGCAGGGCGGCGTCGCCGCGCCTGGCCACATCATCGACAATCGCGCGCGCGGTGGCCTCGACGTCGGCCGAAGCCTCGCGCTTGGCGGCGAGGAAGGCGGCGAATCGCTGGTCAAAATCGGCGCTGCTGCGGTCGAGGCGAACGGGCATGTTTCGCTTGGCTTCTGGCTGGTCTTGAGGGGCGGATCGGCGCAGGTCCCCTGCTCAATGGCGCGGCGGGGAAGCTGCGTCAACCCTCGGGAGATGCCGTTCCGGCGAGGACTGAGCCCGTTTGGCTGGTATACCGGCCACGTCACCCCTCCCCCTCAATTCCCACTCCCAACTCGTCCGCCCCGAGGTCGGTCAGCTCGCATTCCAGGCACTCGACGTCCAGGCGGATGGCGCCGCCCTGGGCGAACAAAAGCAGGGCACTGCCGCCAGGCTCCTCGTGCCGCCCATCCTGGGGATGAAATTCAATGCCGATCAGGTCCAGCACCTTTTCCGGCACAGCGAGGTCGATGTTGCGCGACTTGCAGGCGAGCACACGGTCGAAACGGAGCGCGGCGACCAGCCGGCGCGGCTCGGCCTCGCCCTCCAATGTCTGCTCCCAGTCCAGCCGGCTCATGCCGACCACAAGCCGCTTCTCGCTCTGCCGCCAGATGATGTCGGACGTCTGGACTCGGGCGTCCTGGACATGGGTGGAGATCACCGCGAGATCGTCGGCGTCGAGCGCGATCAGTTTCAGCTGGGGCGACATCGCCGACACTTCTCCTTTGGAGCGGACGGGACTCAACGCGCGCGGGCCGCGAAATTTCCGTACAAACTAGCAGGTCAGAGGCTATTGATATCCGTCATCTCCAGCATCCTGCGCGGATATCCTCCGGGCAACGCGGATCATGGCGCGGCCGAATCTGCTCGGTCGAGGTCACGAGCCGCGGGGAAATCCGGCGTAGCACCGACCTTTCGCCGTCGGCTGTCAACGGCTGCGACAATCGGCCGACCCAATGGATTTATTGACGCCAGGGCCGTTCGCAATGAGGTCGGTCCGCCGGGATAGCCGGCAAGGTTCACCGGGCCCAGCCGGCGGCGAGGCTGCGGCAACAGCCGCACCACCAAGCCTTCATGGTTGACGAAGGGATCTTGTCGTCTCACCTGGAGCGCTGCGGAATATGAGACGGGGTGGGGTGACGGTCTCTCCGCATTGAGCAGTGCCCGATTGGAGAGATCGCTTCACCCCGCTCGCGCTTCGCGCGATCGACCCTGCCCTCCAGGGCAAGAGCCTCAGTCCTTGAAAAACGCAAGGAGATCCGCGTTGATCGTTTCGGCGTGCGTTGTCGGCATGCCGTGAGGGAATCCCTTGTACGTTTTCAGAATGCCCTTCTTGAGCAGCTTGGCCGAGAGCGGCGCCGAGTCGGCATAGGGCACGATCTGATCGTCGTCGCCGTGCATCACCAGCACAGGCACGTTGATCTTCTTCAGGTCCTCGGTGAAATCGGTTTGCGAGAACGCAACGATGCCGTCGTAGTGCGCTTTCGCACCGCCCATCATGCCCTGGCGCCACCAGTTCTGGATCACCGCTTCCGACGGTTTTGCGCCGGGGCGGTTGTAGCCGTAGAACGGGCCGGCGGGGAGGTCGCGATAGAATTGCGTGCGACTGGCGGCGAGCTGCTTCTGGAGATCGTCGAACATGCTCTTCGGGAGCCCGCCGGGATTGGCCGCCGTCTGCACCATCAGCGGCGGTACCGCCGAGAGGATCGCCGCTTTCGCCACCCGGCTTTCCCCATGACGCGCGATGTAGTGCACGACTTCGCCGCCGCCGGTGGAATGCCCGACATGAATGGCATTCTTGAGGTCGAGATGCGCGGTCAGCGCGGCGAGATCGTCGGCATAATGATCCATGTCGTGGCCGTCGGCGACCTGCGCCGAGCGGCCGTGGCCGCGGCGATCATGGGCGATGACGCGATAGCCGCGCGTGACGAAGTACAGCATCTGCGCGTCCCAGTCGTCCGAAGAGAGCGGCCAGCCATGGCTGAACACGATCGGCTGGCCCGCGCCCCAGTCCTTGTAGAAGATCTCGACGCCGTCTTTGGTGGTGATGGTGGGCATGGATTACTCTCTTTCGGTGAAATTGGTGCGCGCGAACAGGCACGCGCCGACGATCTGCAGATGGTTATGCGACGTTCCGAATGCGATGCGCCGCATCAACTGGGAACGTTGAGAATCGTGTGATCAGGCAAACGCCATCGGCCTGAAGCGGCGCCAGGCGCCGATCGTCAGCACCACGAAAAACACCAGCACGATACCCTGCACGACGGCGAATACCGGCCCCGATGGCGGCGCCGGCGGTACGGCGGGCGCGAGCGCGGCAAGCGCCGGCACCTTCAGGAACGACTGGATCACCAGCACGAAGACGTTGAAATACAGCGAGATCATCGCGGTCACGATGTAGACCGGACGCCAGACGCCGGCGAGCCTCATGCCGTAGAGCGCGACGCAGGCGATCGCGAGCAGCACCAGCGAGATGATGCCGATGATGTGCGAGGGCAGCAGTTCCCTGGACGGGAATAGGAATCCGGTGGCGCTGGTGAGGATGGTGAACAGCAGGAAGATCGCGGTGAGGCCTCGCATCGGCTTCGAGCCGAGCAGACCGAACATCACGACCAGGCCGGCGGCGATCGCGATCAGGCTGATGATGACATGGACCAGCGTGACGGCAGGCAGGCTCAACCCAAGGACCATGACATCTCTCCTACTCTCCGCATTGAGATGATGAGAGTAGTATTACGGCCCTCATGGAATTGCCACCTGCGTTGTCGCCACATACAGAGGTGCAGCCACGCGTCATCGTGCGAATCGACAAACGCATGGCTGAATTTCTTGCAGCGCCGTCGCGCATGACGGCAGTTGTTAGTTTGTAGCCCGATGGAGCGAAGCGAAATCCGGGAAACGTGCCACATGCAATAGCTGCCCCGGATTACGCTGCGCTCCATCCGGGATCTACGGGCATTCAGGCTTTCGACGAAGGTTGAATCGATCCCTCACACGTCCTTGGTGTCGAAGATCAGCATGTCGGCACCGCCGCTGGCGAATTTCGGCACGTCGGCGCCGGTCGCCTTGCCTTCCGGACTGGCGAATGCCGCCTGGATGTCGGCCACGCTGTCGAAGGTGAGGATGGCGACGAGATGGATTCCGGAAGGACCTGCGGGAGATGCAACCGGCCCCTTGCTGACGGCGTATTTCTTCAGGCCGGGAAGTTTCTTCGCGAGCGGGATGTGCGTTTCGGCATAATACTTGTCGAAGGCGTCAGTATCCTTTGGTGTTTTGTACAGCACGACGATTTCAGCCATTTAGTTCTCCCGTTGAAACTTGTTATCGTAATTCCTCATGGTGACGAGCGTGCGAAGCAGGCGTCTCGAACCATGCAGGCCCAGATGCATCCGGGCCTTCCCTCGAGACGCGCGCAAGCGCGCTCCTCAGGACGAGGGATAGTCACGCATCGCGCGGCTCGATGGCAAGCCGGATTCGCTTGCCATGCGCTTGCCTTCTGCTTGACTAAAGCGCCGGTTTTGCGGCGTCGCCGAGATAGCCGTGCAGGGAGGCTACGACCTGCGCCCCTTCGCCGATGGCGCCGCCGACGCGCTTGACCGAGCCGGAGCGGACGTCGCCGACAGCGTAGACGCCGGGCACGGAGGTTTCCAGCGGCGCCACCAGCTTGCCTTGGTTCTGCTCGGACTGCGCGCCTGTCACGACGAAGCCGCCGCGATCGAGCGTGACGCCGCAGCCGTCAAGCCACGAGGTGGCCGGATCAGCGCCGACGAACAGGAAGAGATTGCGGATGTCGGCGGAATCCTCGTCGTCGGACAGCCGGCTCTTCCAGCGGATGCGCCGCAGCAGCGAGGCCTCGTCGCCTTCGAGCGCCGTGATCTCGGTGTTGAACATCAATTCGATGTTAGGCGTCGCTTCGATGCGCTCGATGAGATAGCGCGACATGCTGGCCCCGAGGCCTCCGCCGCGGATGATCATCAGCACTTTTTTCGCGTGGCCCGACAGGAACACCGCGGCCTGTCCGGCCGAATTGCCGGCACCGACGAGCGCCACCTCCTCGCCGGCGCAGAGCCGCGCCTCGACCGGCGAGGCCCAGTACCAGACGCCGCGCCCTTCGAACTTATCGAGATTCGCGATGTCGGGCCGGCGATAGCGCGCGCCGCTCGCGACCACCACCGCGCGCGAACGCAAGGGATCGGCGCCCTCGAGCGCCACCGAAAATACGCCATCCTTGCGCGTGCAGTCGAGCGACTTCACCGTGACCGGAATCATGATGTCGGCGCCGAACTTTTGCGCCTGGGTGAAGGCGCGCGCGGTCAGCGCCTGGCCGGAAATGCCGGTCGGAAAGCCCAGGTAGTTCTCGATGCGCGCGCTGGCACCGGCCTGGCCGCCGAAGGCGCGGGTGTCGAGCACGGCGACGGACAGTCCTTCGGACGCCGCGTACACGGCGGTGGCGAGCCCGGCGGGTCCGCAGCCCACGACCGCAACGTCGTAGATGCGGTCGCCTTTCGCGCCGCCGATCATGCCGATGGCACGTGCAAGCTCGGTCTCATTGGGATTGCGCAGCACCGCACCGTCAACGGTGACGACCAGCGGCCAGTCTTCGGCCTTGGGCGAATAGCGCGCGATCAATTCGGCGGCGTCGCGATCGCGATCGGGATCGAGCAGATGATGCGGCTGGCCGTTGCGGGTGAGAAAGCCCTGCAGGCGCACCACGCCGGCGGAGTTCGACGGTCCGATCAGCACCGGGCCGCCGACGCCGCCCTGGATCAGATTGACCCGGCGCAGGATCAGCGCCCGCATGATACGCTCGCCGAGCTCGGCCTCGGCGACCAGCAGCGCGCGCAGCCGGTCCGGCGGCAGCAGCAACGTCTCGACGTCGCCCTCGGCCCGGCCGTCGACCAGCGCCGGCCGGCCGGAGAGCTGGCTGAGCTCGGCCAGGAATTGCCCCGGCCCCTGGTCGATCACCGGGGTGACGTGACCGAGCCCGTCGCGCTGGGTGATGGCGACATGGCCCTTCAGGACGACGAACATGCCGCGCCCGGGCTTGCCGGTCTCGAACAGCAACTCGCCATCCGCGTAGGTGCGGATTTCGCCGAAGTGCCTGATCCGCGCGATCTCGGCGGGTGTCAGCGCCGGAAAGGTCTGCTCGGGGCGCGTGAACCGCAACATCTGCGCGTCACGGTCGGTTCGTTGCGGTTGGTCGTGCCCCATCGCCACTGCATGCACTCCAAAATTCTAGCGGCCGGCCTTGTTGCCGGCGGCCCCCTCATTTAGGGAACGATCGTCGTTCTGCGAGGGGTCGGTGATTGCGGCGCGCTCGCGCGCCTGCGCCTTCCGCCGCTTCAGGTTCTCGCGCAGCGCGGATTTCAGGCGGTCGTCGCGGGACGCTCTCGCCTGGCTCGCGCTCTTGTCGTTCTGGTCGGTCATCAAAGGTCCATTCACGGGATCAGCGGCAGGATGCCACCGAAGTATGGCAGCTCAAGAGGCCGACGCGATCCGATCGTGCGAAACGCGAAATGGATCAAATCCGGGCCTTGCGCCAACTGGCCAGTTGGCGGGGGCATTGTCCCCGAATTGGCGGAAAGTCGCGCGTTTCGAGCGAAAACGGGCATTTTGACCCCGATATCGACCCGATTTTCTCGTTTTGACGGGGCTTGCAAGCTTGCACAGGAGGGGGGCTTGTGGCAGATATCGGCCCGCTTGGTAGGCCCCCGTGGCGGCCGATTCTGATCCCAGCACATGCTGCCGTAGCTCAGTGGTAGAGCACTCCATTGGTAATGGAGAGGTCGACAGTTCAATCCTGTCTGGCAGCACCACCCATCTTCTTGGGAACATTGATTTTATTGAAATTTCGGTCCTGAGTGCCACACAAAAGTGCCACACAGACCAATGGTTTCCCTGAAGTTCTCAATGTCCCAGCGTGCCGGCTCGACCGTTCCCCAATTCCGAATTCGTGTTCCCACCAAGATCGTCGATCGACTACGCGGCAAGCGCGTGTTGCTCAGCATCAGCACACCTGACGACTATCCATTCGTCCGGACGGTGACGATCGGAAGCGACGTAGCGTTCAGCCTCGGTACGGACGACAGGACCATTGCGGAGGCGCGACAGGCCAACGCTCTGGATCATCTTCGCCGGCTGTTTGATCTGACCGAAGCGGCTCCGATCACTCTCAGTCACAAAGACATGGTGGCGCTGAGCGGCGAGACCTATCGGCTGTATCAGGAAATCCACCGCGACAACCCGGGCGAACCTGACGCATGGATGTATCACAAGGCGCTCAGTCGCGCGGCCCTTGAGGGTCGCATCAAAAACCCTCCGCCGGCCGCGCTGATGCCGAACGAGGTGAGCACCGCGACGGAGCTGTTTGGGACAGGTGATCTGACCGCGGCTGTCAACGCCTTGCCGGCCGATCAGTATGACGCGCTTGAAGATCGGTTCGGCCTTCTCGCGGATTGGGTGTTGATCCGTCAGCGCATCCACCTAAACCCGAATGACCGACGTCGCTTCCTGCGCCTTGTCGGAACGGCCAGTCTTGATGCGGGCTGGCAGCTCCGGCGCAATGCCGAAGGTGACTACAGCCCTGATCCCAAGGCCCAGCGCTTCCCACCGATCGAAAGCGTCGCAGCGATCAAGCCGCGGCAGACTATCACCGGCTTGCTTGACTCATGGTGGGCTGAAGCCAAAGCAACCGGCCGCAGTCGCACCACCTACGACACTTACAAGGGCGCGATCGATCGCCTGGTTAAGCATCTCGGTCACGACGATGCTAACCGGGTGACCGAGCAGGACATGATTGCGTTCAAAGATGCCCGTCTGAAGGTCGTGACCGCCAAGACGTTGAAGGATGGTGATCTGCCGGGGATCAAATCCATTTTCGGCTGGGCCGTAGACAATCGGAGGCTGACGAAAAATCCGGCGGACGCAGTCAAGGTCAAGGCGGAGAAGAAAATCCGGACCCGTCCGAAGGGCTTCACAGATCAGGAAGCCGCCGCCATCTTCGAGGCCTGCTGTTCGTACGTGCGGAGGCCGAAAGAGGACCCGATGACTGCCGCCGCCAAGCGGTGGGCTCCGCTGATCGCCTGCTACACCGGCTGCCGTATTGCGGAGGCGCTACAGCTTCGGAAAGAGGATGTTCGCACCGAGTCAGGCCACCATGTTTTTGATCTCAATCCACTTGCCGGAAGCATCAAAACCGGGACTTACCGGCTGGTCCCTGTTCATCCGCAACTGATCGAATTGGGGCTGTTGCGCTTCGTCGCTGACTCGGCAGACGGCCCGCTGTTCGCGAGAGGCAGCTACAAACGTGTTCTTGATTTTGTTCGGGCAGTGGTAACCGACGAACGGGTCCAGCCGAACCACGCATGGCGGCACCGGCTCAAGTCAGTCAGCCGTAACCTTGGATTCGATCCGCGAGTCGTCGATGCCATTCAGGGCCACGCGGCCCGAACATCTGGTGAGGACTACGGCGACGTGTCGGTGTTCGCCATGGCCCGGGTGATTAATGCCATCCCCCGGATTGCAAAAACGCCCCCAGCCTGAGTGGCTGAGGGCGCGGATGGTCCGGATGAGCCAGTTATGGCTTAGGCGAGAAAATGCTTGAGGCGTTGCATGCCGTGCTAACCGGCGCATCGGCGATTGGTTCGAAGCGAGCTCCCCGCCCGTCTGGTGGTCTAGGCCGAGGATGGGCGAGGAGCTACCGCGTCGGTCCCCCGTCGCATAGCCAGGCTAGAAATGTGCCGTGACAATTCTGTGAAACTGCGGCACCGTAATCATTGGATGTCGAGCTTTTCCAGAGGCAGTTGCAGCTCCGCCGCTCTCTCGGCACGATCCTTCTTCCGGAACTCGTTCTCTTTGCGTTCGAACTTGATCATCTCCTGCTGAGCTGCTTCGAGCAGGCGATTTCGTTTAGCGTCGTCGTATTGCGTATTGTCGATCATATCAGTTCCCTCGCGGCCTTACTCCTAAACAACTTGAGCGACGTCGCCAAGGTTCGATGGTTGAAGATTACGGATTTATGACGGCGCGAGAGCAGCCGGCAGTGAAAAGAGCACGGCCGGGCTCGAAACAAGCGTCCCGGCGGCGCCCTATTCTCTAACTGAGCGCTGAAATCTCAGTCGATGCCAGTCTGCAACGAACATGCCACAAGCTCGTGACATCAACTTGGTCTGCGTCTGGCAGCACGGACGTCCTAGGTCAGGAAGTACCGAGCGAGTTCCCGTCGATCGTCGAAGCGCCCTCGATTGAGACCTCGTGGAATGCCTGCACGTCGATCAAGTGCATGAGGCTATCGGCTGCTGATCGCGCGGATGCCTGATGATCTCCACCGATTCTAAACAGGGCCGGCAAGATCAATTCGATTGCGGTTTCTACTGGGTCGCTCTTCACGGTGATGCTTTCCTTTCAATGCGACTGAACGTCGATCGCGTATCGAACATGATCGATCGGCGTTTGCATTGGAATTTGTATTGACGCAAACGGCGAAAAAAGTTGCCCGGCCCCGTAGGGCCGAGCTGTTGTCATCAGGTGTACTCGCTCTCTGAGTCATGGGCGCGCCAGTTCATCGACTCGTCAACCCGGCGCTGCACCAGCGTTGCGAGGGCTTCCGGGTCGTGGCTATTGCCGTTGATATGGATCGCGACATTACCGCCAGCGCCGCCACCAAAGCCGCCCCTCATCGGGACGCCAGATCGTGGAGCAGCGGGAACGTTCTTCACCGCGTCAACCGGCGACGGGACCTGACCGATGGGATTACCGCGACGAACCATCAGGTTCTTGTCTGCGTCGATCCAGTGCTCGCGCACCGAGTCGCCATCGTTGCCGGCCAGCATCTTGATTTGCAGCCGGCCGTTCTGCATGCGGGTCTCGCCGGTCGCGAGGCCAACGTGGCCACCGGGCTGATTGTAACCGAGGCCGTGCGTCTGGAGCAGAACGTCATTGCGTTTCACGTCGGGCGGGCTGATCGCAGAGCCCCATTTCTGGAAGCTGTTCGCCACCGCGCTACCCGTGCCGCTGCCTCCGGCGGCCTCCAACGCCTTGTTAACAAAGCGAGCACACCAAGCATTCGACTTGCCGCGTACGTCACCGCCAAGGGCTGCCGCCAACACGCGGTTGTCGGTATACTCGTTCATGCCCTTGTACTTTTCGGCCCACGCCACGGCATCGCCGCTGCCGGCTGATCCACCGCCGGACAGCGCATTCATCTGCTTGCGCACGCCCGCGGGCCAGCCACCGTTCAGCCGACGTGGATCATTCGCGGCGCCGACCGGCGCATATCGCTCCGCCATCTTGTCGAGGTTGCCACCGGCCAGACGGTAGTTCTTTGCGACCACTCGGCCCGCCCGGCTGATGCCGGCATCGAGGCTGGCGAATTGCATCTTCTTCGCCATGCCCGTTGCCGGGTCCATCAGGCCCGCCACGTTGTTTCCCGACAGCACATGACCGTTGCCTGTTTCATGTGCGATCACGCCGGCCAGCAGCGCAGGTGAGATGCCGTTGGCTCTGGCTGCCGCGACGATCTGATCGTACTTGCCTGCGAGAGGAGTGCCGGCGAACTTTTTATCGAAGGCCGACCGGCTCATATCGTCAACGCTGCCACCTCCGCCGTTGAACGACGGGATGTTGCTGCGCTTGATGATGCCGCCGGAGCCAACACCGAAGTTCGGAAGGATGCCGCCCGGCGTTACGTTCTTCCACAGCGCATCGGGAGTGCCGACTCCGCTGATGATCCGGTTCATGTTGGCGCCGATCGCCGTGCTGCCGCTCAGCCCTCCGCCGCTGCTGTAGGTGCGACCGCGGGAGCTGAAGTCAGTGCTCATGAACGAGGCTCGTTCGATCTTCCCACCGAGATCGTCCAGCTTGTTCCCGATGAAACTCATCGGGTGAACGTCCGCGGGGTTGAAGCCGTCACCACTCTGCTTCTGGTACAGGTCTTTCTTGTGCTGGCGTTGACGCTCTCGCCATTGGCTTGTCGTCTCGCCCGGCCGCTTTTTTGAGGCATCCGGTAAGCCGGCGTCGTTGTTCTCCGCGAGGGCCCACGCGAGCAGGGCAGCGGTGCCAACAGGGTTGCCGGTGGCGGCACCTAGCAACGCCCGACCACCGAGCAGGCCCGCGATGCGGCTGATGATGTTCGCAACGCCAGCGAACACGGCCATGAGCGGGGCGAGCGTTCCCAATGCGATGGAGAGCGCAACAATCTGGCCGACCAGCTTACCCAGGACTTCGGCGCTGTTGCCGTCCTTTCCCATGGCGGTGGCAACGCCCTTCAGCATGGTGATGATGGTGTCAGAGACTGACTTGAGCCCGCTCACGAAGCCCGACGCAAAGCCGATGATCTTGTCCACGTC
Source organism: Bradyrhizobium vignae (assembly GCF_004114425.1). Lineage (GTDB taxonomy): Bacteria > Pseudomonadota > Alphaproteobacteria > Rhizobiales > Xanthobacteraceae > Bradyrhizobium > Bradyrhizobium vignae. The sequence goes on from NZ_RDQF01000004.1 coordinate 233,360, forward strand.
GATGGACGAAAGTTTCGCTGCAATCTTGTCGAGTGCGTCGCCCATGTTGGCGACGCCAAAGGCCTTCTTCAGTCGCTCGACAAGGTCTCTGGACTTCTCCGCGATCTTGCTGGAGGTGAAGATGCCGGTATGTCGATCGAACCAATCGGATACCTCGATGAAGCTCTGCTCGAAGCCGCTCCCGAATTTCTCCCATGCGAGACCAAACATTGCCTTGATGCGGTCCCAGCGCTTCTGAAGCGAGTTAAGCTTGGTACGGGAGAACGCGGAGACCGCGTCGCTCTTCTGGTCGATTTCCTTCAACGTCTCCCGGATTTGGTCGGCAGCCTTGGCCATCTGCACCAGTTCGTCCCGCCACTCCCGCATGCCGGCAAGGTTCGCGAATTTAGCCCGGTTCTGCTCAGACATGTTCCTCATCTTCGAAAACATGTCCAACATGAACTCGGTTGGAGCCGACGCCATTCTCTGAGCCATCTGCGCCCGGCCGCCGTACCCGATCATGCGTGCAGCTTGATCTAGATCCTTCGCGCGTTGTCCGCGAGCGTTTCCGGCGTTCGCAAATTCGGAGGTGAGGAAGCCAAGGAACGTGCCGGCCTTGTTCGGCTGGAGGCCTGCCGAGATGCCGACCGACGTGAACGCGGATAGGTCGGTTTCTTTGATCTTCGTGGTACTCAAGGCGGACAGAGCGCGCTTGTTCGCCTCTACCACCTCGTTCGGGTCTGCGGCAGTCGCGGCAGCGGCCACGGCGACCGAGGTCATCATGCGCGCTACGCGGGCAGGATCGGCGTTCCGGACGTTGCCATAGAGAGCGGTGGCGGTCTTACCGGCCAGCTTCATCAACTCGCCGATGTTCATTTCGAGGGCCGATGACGCTTCCAAGGCGTTCTCTGTGACCTTCTTTGCGGCCGTGGAATCGAAGCCTTGCTTCAGCGCCTCGGTGTAGCTGTCCAGCACAGCGGCGGCGGACTCGCCGAACTTGATCGCGACCTGATCGGACCAATCGCCGCGCAGCCGCTTCACCTCAGCCTGCGACAGGCCGCCGAAGATTTGTGCTTTGGTCTCAGCAACGTCGGTCTCCATCCGTCGCTTGAAGGCGGATGCGACGCCGGAGATGGTGATGCCGCCGGAGATGAGCGCGGTGGTTGGCGAAATGCCCCGGGGAAGTGAGCCACGCCCGCCGGAGCTGGCGCCACGACCAACAGCGCGTTGTTCAACCTGCCGGCGGCTGTAGGTCTGCCGGTCGAGGCGGTCCAGCTCGCGGTGGAACGCCCGCGCGTCGCGCAGGCTGTCGGCATAGGCCGACTTCCATTCAGTGCGGTAGGTCGCAGCGGCCTTGCGAGCGTCGTCGGTGATCTTCTGGAGGCCGGCTGAGACACTGTCGGGAAACAGCTTGGATGCTGAGACGCCGTTGATGGATTTAACTGCGGCCTCAAGCTTGCGAACGTTCCGGAGAAGTCCGGCGATGACGGGGCTCGCGCTGTCGGTCGCGGTCAATGATGCGTGGACGCTGATGATCTCTGACATGTTTCTCTTGTTGTTGGCGCGGCTGGCGCGCGGACGGTGACGGCGGAAACCGCCTTTTGGAAAATGCGCTCATACGGCGCGGAAAATGGTGACGCCCGATTATTTCGGGGGGTGGGGTCATGCGGATGGATCAATCTCCCCTGCCCCCGTAAGTCGCTTTTTCTAGAAAAAAAATCTCAGAGCGTTTCCCGCTGCCGGGGGGAGTGCCGCATAAAAAAACCGGCTTCACCCTCCCGCGTTCGCGAGCGCTGGGAAACCTCACTGGCCTGTGCAGGAGCAAGGACGATGCTGGTGCTGGTGCTGGTGCTCCGCGGCGGACGGTGAAGTGAGGAGCCTCCCCTGCCGTCGTCGCGTTTCACTGTGACAAGCGATCAGCTTTGGGCAAACCGCGTCCAGTCCATCGCAGCGACGCAGCCGGCGCCGTCCGTCAGCCGCAGACAGCTGCACCGGCTGGTGATCACTCACAGCGACCACGCGAGCAGGGACACACGCAGACGAAGGAAGGTGACGCGCCTCGTCAAATATCTGCGCGACATCAAGGAGACCGGAGCGATCCACGAATGCGAGGAGCACGGCTGGATGCAGGACCGGGCCGACCCCCATGCCCGCCAGAGAGCAGTCGAGCTCGCCTGCGAATATCCGCCGGCAGGCATCTCGACCGATCATTCCGTCGCGGCGATCCTCGATGTGCTCGATTCCATCGGAGACACGTGCCCGGAGTGCCCCGCGAGCGAAAGGGGTCCCGAGGACTGAGCGAAGCGGTTCCGACAACTCGGAACGACTTCACCTTAGCGCCGGCGCGCGACCCAGACTCCAACCAAAAAGGCGACCAAGAGCGACCGCAGCGGGGCATTAATCGCTGCCTCGCGCAAGCGATCCGCCAAGCGCAGGGCGCCGTCTTGAGATGAGCGCGGTCGTCGCAAGTCGGCCGCCGTTTTCGCTTCGGCATTCAGCCTGGCCGCAACAGCCAACTCCGCGCCTTCTGGGTCGTTCACCAGGCCGGAGGCTTCCGTCATCGCTGAGGCTTCCTGCATGTCCATTCGAACCTCCTACCACTAGCGTCAGGCCGACTTCCGCTGCGGCCTGGCGGCGGGTTTCTTCGCGGCCGCCTCCTTCGCAGGCTTCTTGCCGGCGATGGGCATCAGCAACTCCTTCTGGCCCGCCGACGCCTTCTTCGGCTTCTTGGCGGGCTTGGCCGCGTTCGCAGGCGCGGCCTCCTTGCCGACTGACCGGCGCAGCGCCTCCATCAAATCGACGACGTTGCCCGCCGCCGGCTTGGACTTTGGCGTGATCGGCTTGCCGGCGCGCTTGTGGTTGATGAGATCGATCAGCGCGCTCTCGTAGTGGTCTTCGAACTTCTCGGGATCGAAGCGGCCGGCCTTCTGGTTCACGATGTGCTTGGCAAGGTCCAGCATGTCCTTCGTGACCTTCACGTCCTGGATCTCGTCGAAATATTCCTGCTCGCTCCTGACCTCGTAGGGATAGCGCAGCAGCGTGCCAATCAGGCCTTTGTCGCGGGCTTCGAGCGCGATGATGTGCTCGCGGTTGGTCAGCACCACCCGCCCGATCGCGACCTTGTCCATCTCGCGGATGGTCTCGCGGATCACCGCGAAAGCGTCATGCCCGACCTTTCCGTCCGGACGCAGGTAGTAGGGACGGATCAGGTAGCGTGGATCGATGTCGGACTTGTCGACGAACTCGTCGATCTCGATGGTGCGCGTGGACTCCAGCGCGATCTCCTCGAGCTCTTCCTTCGACACCTCGATGTATTGGCCCTTCTCAAACTCGTAGCCCTTGACGATGTCCTCGTTCTGCACCTCGTCGCCGGTATCCGCATCGACCTTCAGGTATTTGATGCGATGGCCGGTCTCGCGATTGAGCTGATTGAACGAGATCTTCTCGCTCTCCGACGTCGCGGGGTAGAGCGCCACCGGACAGGTGACGAGGGACAGACGCAGGAAGCCTTTCCAGTTGGCACGCGGGGCCATGTTACGCAGAACTCCATTGGGGTGGCCTGGATTCAAGACGAACTGCAGATGGCAGTTCCGACGGGCGGGCCTCTCCGGGCGAAGATTCATCCGTACGGTCCTCGCCACCGGCGGAATCCGACGGATGCCCATTGACTCATATGGAACAAATGGAGAACATAGAAAGCATGTCCGCCGCTTCCGAACCTGCTGCGCTCGCCAAGGGCGATCTTGAGCGCGCCGCCGACCAGGCCATCGAAGTCTGCGGCGGAGACCCCCGGGAGGCGGTCAAGGCGTTGTTGATCGCCATCGACTTTCTCGAGGCCGAGGCCAACGAGCTGCGCGCGGCGGTCTCGAAAGGATATTCACGGGGGCGGCATGGCCCGCACCGCGAACGCAAGGAGTGACTGCAATGGACGTCACCTACTACGTGGCATTGCCGTTCGTCATGGCCGATGACGGCGTCGCGCCCGGCGAGGCGGTCGAGTGCCTGAGTGCCAACGCCGCCGTCATGCGCGCCGAAGCGCTCTCGCGGAAACCAGGCTGCGCGGGGGCGGTCGCCTTTTCGCGGACTGGAGACCCGTCCAGCGGCGACTTCGGCGACGCCAAGCTGATCCTGAAGTTCGGCGAGGTTCCGGACGATCTCAGCGCGCTCTGACCGGCACGAACCGATCATTCCTCGCCCGGGGCGGCGGCATCGCCCGACTCGAGCAGGTTCAGCGCGGTCTCGATCTGCGCGAGCAGGCGCTCGATTTCCTCGCGTTCGTTCGGTCCGGTACCGCTCTGCAGTCGCTCCATGAGCGCCTGCTTTCGCGCAAGCAGATTTGCGACAGCCGACACATCGCACCTTCCCATGTTTGGCATCTACAAGGGAGTTGGTGCGGCCGTGACGAACTTGCCAGTCCCGATTCTGCGAGGTCCGGACCAGCCCGGGCCCTCCGACCGCTATTTCGCAGGCGGCCGCAGCGGGCCGTCTACCCACTTCCGGGCGGCGGGGTCGTGCAGCGGATCGTCGTCGCAATCGGAGCAGACGTAGCGCTCTCCGCCTCTTGCGCCCTCGTCGCGCACGAGCTTCATCGCCCGCCCACAGTGCGGGCACGGCTTCCGGATTGGATGCTGCAGCGACATTTGCCTTCCCCCGCCTCGGTCAGCGTAGTGCCCTTTGCCGGGCGGGCACAAGCGATCTCTTGACGTGAGCCTCGTCGACCATCGAAGATCGGCTTTCAGTGATTGTTGCGGGGGTGGCGTCATGGAAGAGTTCTACAGCGGCTTCGCGCAGCGGGCGCGCGATCTGGCAGAGAAGGCAGACCCGTTCACACGCAGAAGACTGCTCGATCTGGCCAAGAGGTACGACGCCAAGAGCAAGCCCGCCGGCAGCGCCAGGCCGCTGCCGCCTCCACGCACCAGCCCGCCCTCCACGCTCTTTGCCGGCGCCGGCGAAGCATGAGAAGGGGAGGGGCCGTAGAGATCAAGTGCGACGCCTGCGGTGGCACCGGCCACCAACCCACGGAAGAGACCGGCCCTGGCCGTAGGATCTTCCCGGGCCGTTGCACGAAGTGCGGCGGCAAGGGACGGAATGCCCAAGACCGAGTGAGCTTCACTCTCTGTCAGCTCCCGCCATTCCCGTGCGCGGCTCAGAGATCTTGGAACCCGAGCGACGTCTGGCTGCTCCTGAACTCTCGGGCACAAGACCGTTTGAACAGCCCTCCAGTCACGCGCGCCCAGGCGCGCTTCCGTCGGGAACGACCACGCAATTGCATCGTTCGACGTGCGTGACTGATGCTATCCCAAGTGAGCCGCCAGTGAGCGTACTTCCAGTGAGCGTACTTCTCGTCGAGGACGACCCCCTGATCCGCGAATTCGTCGTCGAAGCGCTGCGGGAGGCGGGCTATCACGTCATCCACGCGAGCACTGGCGAGGAGGCTTTGGAGTGGTGCAAGCGCCACGTCGCGGACGTGCTTGTCACCGACGTCAGGCTGCCCGGACAGGTCGACGGATGGCAGATCGCGGAGCGGTGCCGCGAGCACGATCCGGAACTGCCGGTCATCTATGCCACGGGCTACTCGCCCGCTGCACCACGCCCGGTGCCGGGCAGTCGCATCGTGAAGAAGCCCTTCCATCCGGACGAGGTCGTCCGAATCGTAGGCGAGCTCGGCGGCGAAAGGCGCATGCCGCCGAACTAGAAAGATCCGAGCTTCCGCATCACTTGCGGTCGGGCTCCTTCGTGGGCGGACCGCTCTTGTTGCCCGGGAGACCTTTGATGTTGGAGGTGTCCTGCTGCTGGACCGTCGGATTCTGCTGGTTCGAGCTGGCGCCGACGGTCTCACCAGGCTTGACGGCTGGACCATTCTTGTTTCCCGGCTGGCCGGCTATTCCGGTGCCCGAGTTCTGCGCGCTAGGAGCGCCGGAAACGTCCGGCTTCGTGGTCTGGGCAAGTGCGGCCGGAGCTGCAAGCGCCAGAGCAAAGGCCAGCGCGCTGGCTATGGACCTCATGTCTCTCCTCCTCTGCAGGAATTCGGAAGCGCGGATTGCGACTACCTTCGACTCGAACGTTGCGTTGCCTCGCGCGTTCCTACCATTGCGGTGCGACCGTTCTTCTTTCCGCTGGAGCCATCAGCCTTCGGCGTCGTTCTGGGACCTTCGTGGGCGGCGCCTGCCTGCCCCTCCTCTCTCAGCCGCGACCGCCTTGGCGCGCTCCTCGCAGCGGGCGCGCAGCTCCTCCAACTCGTCCGCGGAAAGATGCTCGATGCCGACGAAGGAATTCTGGACACTGCCGGTTCGGATGAGCTCATCCAGCTTGACCTGGATCGCAGCGCTATCCCGGTTCTGCGAGTTCTGTATCAGAAAGACCATCAGAAAGGTCACGATGGTCGTTCCTGTATTGATGACGAGCTGCCACGTGTCAGAGAAGTGGAAGAGAGGTCCGGTAGCAGCCCAGATGACGACCACCGCGCAGGCCAGGACGAAGGTCGATGCGCGCCCGGCCGCTTGCGAGGCCCCGTTTGCGATCGACGCGAACAACCGGCGCGGGCGGCGGCCGCTTTGTTGACGTCGCATGTAACCCTCCCTTTGATCCACAATCAAACGCGGCCGTGAACAGCAGCGCTCACGGGACGAGCGGAGACGCGGGCGTGCCGAGGTGTTCGGAGGCGACCGAGATTTGGGCAGGCCTGGCGGCGGCGAGAAGCCGCCGGTAGTGAGTCTCGTACGCCCGCGCCATGCTGGTCGAGGTGAACCGCTCTTCGAACCGCGCCCGGACCTTGCGCCGGTCGATCCGTGATAGATCCCTGACCGCCCGGACCGCCTGCGCTTCGTCCTCGACTATGAAGCCGGTCACTCCTTCCTCGACGACTTCCGGTACCGATCCGGCCCGATAGGCGATCACGGGCGTCCCGCATGCCATCGCCTCGATCATCACCAGGCCGAACGGCTCGGGCCACTTGATCGGAAACAGCAGGGCCGCAGCGGCCGACAGAAACGGCTGCTTGCCGCGCTCGTCCACCTCGCCGACGAGTTCGACCCGAGCCCCGTCGATCTCCGGCTGAATCCGCTTCTTGAAGTAGCCGGTTTCGCCGCGAGGCACCTTCGCAGCAATCCGCAGCGGCATGCCGGCCGCCCGCGCAATCCGGATGGCCTCCTCGGGCCCCTTGTCCGGCGTGAGTCGCCCGAGGAAGGCGAGGTACGACCCGGGAGCGTAGGACGGCCGAAACAGCCGGGCCGGCAAGCCGTGATGCACCGTGCCGCACCAGTTTGCGTCCTCGAGCGGAGCGCGCTGTTTGTCGGAAATGGAGACGAAGCACGCCTCCGGAAACTGCCGAGCCACCTCGCCGATGCCAGGCAGGTCTAGGCGCCCATGCAGGGTGGTGAGAAACGGGATCCCGCACCTGCTGAGCGCGGGCAGATGCAGCCAGTCGACATGGGCGTGAACAAGGTCGAACTCGCGAGCGCGACGCGAGACCGCTTCGATCAAGAGCGTGCAGGCCGTGTTCGGGTCGACACGCGGCCGCCCGAGACGCAGCGCGCGCGGCCAGACCGCATGCAGTTCTCCGCGCGTCCTGGAATCGCCACTCGCGAACAGGGTCACCTCATGCCCGAGATCGACCAGCTCGTCGACCAGCCAGGCCACGACCCTTTCCGTGCCGCCATAAAGCTTCGGGGGAACGCTTTCGGCCAACGGAGCGATCTGGGCGATCCGCATCGGCCTCCGCCTCAGCTCTCCGCGGCACTGCGCGACGTCGCGCATACCACCAGAAGGCCGGCGACAATCGCGATCAGAACCGCTCCGGCCGATAATTCGGCATGTCCGTGCGCTCGCCGGCGACGCGCGAAAACCGTTCCCATAGGGCCTCGCAAATCGATCCCGACCAACGGTGACGCTGCGGCTTCGTTCCTCCGCGCGCCTACCCCCTCGCTAGGCGACCGGCACCCCATAGTAGTCGTCGACCGAGCGCCTCGTTTGGGCGTCCCAGCTCCAACTGCTCTCGTCGCCGTATTTGGGAGCGCCCGTGAGCTGATCCTGCGTGACGCCGGTGACGTATCCGCCAAGATTGGTGTCGTATTTCAGCGTCTGCCAAGGCAGCGGATAGTGATCGTCGCCGATGCCGAGCAGGCCGCCGAAGCTGAGCACCGCGTAGGACACCTTGCCGCCAACCTTGTCGATCATGACGCGCTCGATGTAGCCGACCTTCTGCCCGTCGGGCCCGTACACGTTCGTGCCTTCGACCTTGTCGCTTCCGATGAGACTGGAGGTCTCGCGATCTTCCATGGCCATGTTCGCCTCCTGGATGTTGCTGTCTTCGGAGTCAACAGAGGCCAGGTCGCATCCGTTCCTCCGGGACGCCCGTGACGTTGCGCCGGCGCCCTCAGCCGTCCTTCAGAACGTCCAAGCCTTGGCGCGCTTCATAGGCAAGAGGATGAGTCGCTCCGGGCCAAAAGCTATCGCGCGCTCCCGAACGAAGGCACAGTCACAGCGCTACTGGCTGGCTCAGGTCGTCTTCAAAGCACCGTTCATCCCATTTGGGTAGAATCCGCCTTTGCTCACGCCCTGCTTGTCAGTGAGATAAACGATGTGCAGCACCTCCTGGGGCGTACGATGGAAGGCGATGGCATCGGGCGTGGAGGGAACGACGTTGGCCTTGCCGTTCACGCGGATACCCTGGTCTTTGTCCTCTGGCCCGTCCACCTGATCCCGCGCATCGGAGATCGCATTGGCCGCCGTCCAGGCTTTCTCTCCCATGAGATATAGCTGTGATCGTGCCATACCCATGTGATACGCCTCGACGGCCAGGATGCCAGCCGCTGCTTCAAGGAATTCCTTGCTCTTCAGCAGCGGCGCGGCACCGGCATAGGCGGTCACGCCCACGTCCTCGAACAGCATGCCGCCGAGCAGCACGCTCATGTCGTCCGCAAAGGGGTCGAAATCGGCGGGAAGACCGGCTGCCTGAGCCGCTGCCTTGAACCCACCCTCGAAGTCGATCGCGGGGCGGGATATCGCGTTCTTGCCGAGAGTCTTGCGATAAAAGCGGACGTGGGCCAGCTCATTCTCCGCCAGCTCTTCCACGAACTCGCGGATGGCTTTGTTCTCGAACTTGGCTTCGTGTCCGCCGGTCACGCTTGCCGCGTCAGACCCGGCGTCCGCATCCGAGATGCCTTTGCCAGTGGTGGCGCGGAGGTAGAACTCGGCCTCCATGTACTCGAGGTTCAGCGCAAAGGTGAAGATATCTTCGTCGTGGATGGCCGGCTTCTCGCTCAGGCCGACGCCGGTCGTCTGATGGCTCTTTTTCTGCGCATAGGCAGCCGGCAGCAGCAGTCCGCTCAGTCCCAGGAAGGACAAACCGGCAATCGACTGCCGGCGTGAGAACTCCAACATCTGCTTGTTCATGGCGAACCTCATGGGGTAGCGCGCCCGCCATGCTCCGACAGCCGTGCACGCGCGTGGCGCAGGCTTGCTAGGCAATGTTCTGACCTGAATGCCGTTCCTAACGCCGCAGATGTCTCCAGATCTTCCGATGGGCGATCGGAGCACCCAAGGAACTTGTCAGCGAACCGACCATTGTCCTGGAAAGGTCCATTCCGGACATATTTGGAGATGTTCATGAGCATCAATCCGAAGAGCACCGCCAAGATTGGCGAGCATCCGCTCCACCCCATGCTGATCCCATTTCCGGTCGCATTCCTGGTCGGGGCGTTCGTCAGCGACCTGATCTTTGTTGGCATCGCTGACGCGTTCTGGGCCAAGGCCTCGATGTACTTGATCGGCGCGGCAATCGTGATGGCGCTCGTCGCCGCTTTGGCCGGCTTTATCGACTTTTTCGGCGAACCGCGGATCCGTCGCCTCACCGATGCCTGGTATCACATGATCGGCAATCTGACCGCCGTCGTGCTTGCGCTGGTGAACTTCGCGCTTCGATACAGCCAGGGCGCCGAGGCCGCCATCAAGCCTTGGGGCGTCGTGCTGTCATTGGTGGTCGTAGGCACCCTGCTGTTCACCGGCTGGAAGGGCTGGGAGATGGTCTATCGCCACCACGTCGCCGTGCTCGATACCCCGGAGCAGGTGGCCAGCAGCGAGCGCGGGCCTCGACGGGTGGCGTGACCGTGCGTATTCGCGGCTACCGGCTGGGCAAGGATCGGATCCGCGGACGGCCGAACAGAAGGGCGGCCGGCAGTTGGGCGGCGCTGCGGGAGCTTGCCGGCACGCTGCTGCGCGAAAAATCGTTTCTGCGAAGCGCCTATGCGTTTTTCAGGCAGAACAAGCCGGGCGGGTTCGCCTGTGTGGCCTGCGCATGGACCAAGCCGGAAAAACCACAGACCATCGAAATTTGCGAGAGCGGCGGCAAGGCCACGGGGTGGGAATTGACCCGCAAGCGGGTGCCGCTCGAGTTCTTCGCCACTCACCGGGTGAGCGGGCTCGAAACCTGGTCGGATCATGAACTCGAAAACCTCGGCCGTCTGACCCACCCGCTGAAATGGGATGCCGCTACGGACCGGTACCTCCCCGTCGCATGGGACGAAGCCTTCAGCATGATCGGTCGGGAGCTGAGGAGCTGCGACCCGAAATCGATCGTGTTCTACATGTGCGGCCATGCGGCGCTGGAAACCGCCTACATGTATCAGTTGTTCGGCCGCATCGTCGGCAGCAACAACTTCCCGAACAGCTCCAACATGTGCCACGAGAGCACGTCGGTCGCCCTGCCGCAGGCCATCGGCGTACCGGTCGGCACTGTCATTCTGGAGGATTTCGACAAGGCCGAGTGTATCTTCTTCTTCGGACAGAACACCGGCACGAACAGCCCGCGCTTTCTCAATACGCTGCAGCATGCGAGCCGGCGCGGCGTTCCGATCATCACTTTCAATCCAATCCGCGAGCCGGGTCTCGAGCGCTTCCGCAATCCACAATCGCCTCAGATGGCGACCGGCACGTCGACGCCGATCAGCTCGCAATACTACCAGGTCCGGGCGGGCGGAGACGCCGGCGCCATCCTGGGAATTTGCAAGGCGTTGCTGACGATGGACGAGGCGGCGGGAAACCGCGGACAAGCACCCGTGCTCGATCATGGCTTCATACGCGCACAGACCAGCGGCTTCGAGGAGTTTGCCAGGGTTGCGCGCGAGCTCGATTGGCAAGAGATCGAGCGTCGCTCCGGGTTGACCCGCACAGACTTGGCGGTGGTCGCCGACGTCTATGCGCGATCGAACGCCACGATCTTCTGCTACGGGATGGGGCTGACGCAGCATCCGGCCGGCGTCGAGAACGTGCGGCTGCTTTGCAATCTGATGTTCCTGCGCGGCAACATCGGAAAGCCGGGCGCCGGCATCTGCCCGGTACGGGGCCACTCAAACATTCAGGGGCAGCGCACGGTCGGCCTTGCGGAGAAGCCCGAGCTCGTTCCCCTCGACACCTACGCTCGGCTCTACGGGTTCGATCCGCCTCGCGATAGAGGAATGAACACGGTCGAGACCTGCGAGGCGATTCTTCACGGCCGCGTCCACGCTTTCATCGGCTTTGGCGGCAATTTCGTTCGTGCCGCTCCGGACAGCGCAGCCATAGAGCCCGCGTGGCGAGATATCGGTCTGACGGTGCAGGTCGCAACCAAGCTCAACCGCAGCCACATCGTGCATGGCAAGCAGGCCTACTTGTTGCCCTGCCTGGGCCGCATCGAACGGGATGAGCAGGCGACGGGGCCACAAGCCGTGTCCATCGAGGATGCGACCGGCTGCGTTCATGCTTCGGTCGGTCACGCCGAGCCAACAAGCCGGGACCTGTTGTCGGAGCCGAAGATCGTCGCCGAGTTGGCCAAGGCCACGGTGCCCGGAAAGTCGTCTCTCGATTGGGACGGCTGGGTGGCGGACTATTCGCGCATCCGCGAGGCGATCGCACGCACCCATCCCGAGATCTTCCACGATCTCAACAAGCACATGTGGACTCCCGGTGGGCATCACCGGCCGTTGCCGGCCCGCGTGCGCGACTGGCGGACCCCAAATAGAAAGGCCAATTTCCACGTGCCGACGGACTTCTTCGAACAGCATGAGGAGGTCCTGTTCGACGACGGCTTCGATCTGATCACGCTGCGGAGCAACGATCAGTTCAACACCACGATCTACGGCTTCAAGGATCGCTATCGCGAGATCTTCGGGACGCGACATGTATTGTTGATGAACCCGAACGACATCGATCGGCTCGGCTTGCGCGCCGCCGATAGCGTGGACGCATTCGGCGACGATAGCGACGGCGCTCACCGCGTGGTGACGGGATTGCAGGTGGTGCCGTACAACATCCCGGAACGATGTTGCGCAGGCTATTACCCGGAATGCAATGCACTGATCCCTTGGTGGCACCACGCGAAGGACAGTAAGACGCCGGCAGCAAAGCTGGTGCGCATCCGCGTGCGGAGAGCTGGCGATCGGCCGAATGCTGCCGCGGTTCCGGAGACGAGCAGTCCGCCGGTGGTACCGATGCGAGCAGAAGAGAGGGGTAAAGTAGACTGAGAGGCAACCGCTGCCCTGCGCGTCGGACCTACGGACGCCAGCGCGGGCGCACCCGTGCTGTACGCCGCGAGCAGCAGCGTGCATCGCGCTGGCAGCCGCGCAAGCGGACCGCGTCACTGCTTGAGGAGGCCGCGCCAGACCTTCGGGAACGAGGGGCGTTCAGGGGGAGCCGGCTCAGGCGGCGTCAAGACCGCCGGGCGCCGAGACCGGCGAGAGGGCTGCACGCCGGACCCGCCCGGCTTCCTCGGTGCCGCACCTGGGACATTTGAAGGCGACCTCGCGCTGCGAAAACGTATCCTTCCCGGAGCTGACGGCCATCGGCCACGCGCCGCACCTCGGACATTTGACCAGTAGATCGTTCGTTTCCAGCATCGTGTCGGCTCCTCAACTTGCCCCCCATTTCCGGCCAACGAGGCGGTGCTGCAGCCGTTCCCCGCAGCGCGCGCAGGCCTGCCATCGCCTCGGACAGGCCGCCTCCGCCGTCGCGCGATTCGTCCGCTGCATCTCGACGACGCGTCTATCGTCCCCAGGCGGAGCGAACCTGACGGATCCTCCCAATGCACCGTGAATCTCTCGAGTTTCCGGTACCTCGCGGACGCAGAATGTGCCAAACCGGTCGGATCAGTTGGCTGGCCGAGCGATGCTACCGGACGCGATGAACTTCGACGCCATGGCCCAGGCGCTGGCCCAGTCTCCCGACTACCGGGTGCTGCGACGCCTCGTCGCCCGACCCCCCTACGTCCCGACCGCGGGGCAGGAGGTCAGGACCGGCATTCTGCTCGACACCGAGACGACCGGTCTCGATCACGCCAAGGACGAGATCATCGAGCTCGGGATGGTCAAATTCGACTACGCGGCGGACGGGCGGATCGTCGGTGTCCGCGACACCCTCTCCGCGTTCAACGAGCCGAGCGCGCCAATTCCCGCAGAGGTCACGGCGCTCACCGAAATCACGGACGAGATGGTGGCCGGCCACAGGTTCGACGACGGGGCCATCGCGGCCTTCGCCGAAGACGCGGTCATCGTCATCGCCCACAACAGCGGCTTCGACAGGAAGTTCGCCGAACGCTACTGGCCCCTGTTCGAGCACAAGGCCTGGGGCTGCAGCATGACCGAGATCGACTGGCGGAAGCACGGTTTCGCCGGCGCGCAACTCGGCTACCTGCTGAACGGTGCCGGCTTCTTCCACCAGGCGCACCGGGCTGTCGACGACTGCCACGCTCTGCTGGAGGTCCTCGCCCTCGAATTGCCGACTACGGGTGCACCTGCGCTCGCGCTACTGCTGGAGACCGCCCGCAAGCCGACGCTGCGGGTCTGGGCCGAGCAGACTGCATTCGAACTGAAGGACTCCTTGAAACTCCGCGGCTATCGCTGGAACGATGGCAGCGACGGGCGCCCCAAGTCCTGGTTCATAGACGTCGGCGAGTCCGCTCTCGACGACGAGATCGCCTTCCTGCGTACCCAGATCTACATGCAGGACATCGAGCCCGGCGTGCAGAGGCTGACCGCCTTCACGCGGTTCTCGACGAGGATTTAGCCATATGGCTGAAATCGGCAGGTCGAGCCCAATTCAAGCTGGCCCAAAGAGGGCAGGCTCCGCTAGGCGAGCCCGCGGTCGATCTGATCTATCATCTGTACGATGTGAGAGCGATGCTCCCTCATGGAATCGAGCCCGTTTTGGAAGTCGTGCAGTTGCTTCACGGCCTGGGAAATGTCGTGACCATCCTGCTTCAGCTTTTCGATCAGAGCGATCTGCTTCGAGACGGCTAACTCGCCCGTGGCGATGTGCCTGTCTGCCTCGTTCAGCCGCTCTACTTCCTTTTCCCGGTCCATCATCGCCTGCGGTCTAGCGGCCTAGCCGCTTCTCGACGCGCTTGCGGGAGTTACCGACCTTCTTGACCGCCTTCTTCACCGCCGATGCGGAGCGGCCGGTCTTCTTCGCTTCGTACCGGACTTCGTAGTCCTGTCCTTTAGCCACCCGGGCCCGGTCCTGCTTGCGTCCACGCGCGGTCTTCTTTTTCGCTGCGGCCATCGGCTCCTCCTCTTGGAATGTTTGATGGCGATGCAACGCCGCAAGGATTCGCGGGTTCCGGAACGATTCCTGCTGTGCCAATTTGAATCAGCGTGTTGCGCGGGAGTTCGTTGCGTGGCGTTTCAGCGGCGTAAGGCGGTGGCGATCGGCGTCAAGGCGCCGTTCCCCGGCTTCGTAGAACCGGCTCTGGCTTCCTCGATCGAGAAGGTGCCGTCCGGCGCCCGATGGATTCACGAAATCAAGTTCGATGGCTACCGCGTCCAGATCCATCTGGCGAACGAAGCCGTGAAGGTCTTCACCCGCCGCGGTCACGACTGGACCAACCGCTTCAAGAAGGTCGCCAACGACGCCTGGCACATCAAGGCGGGGTCGGCGATCGTGGACGGCGAAGTCGTGGTCCCCGCTGCGGACGGCACGACGGACTTCTCGGTCCTTCAAAACGAACTGAAAGGCAGGTCGAGCAGCATCGTACTGGTCGCCTTCGATCTCCTGTACCTGAACGGCCGCGACCTCCGGAAGCTGCCACTCTTCCAGCGCAAGACCGAACTCAAGAAGATCATCGACGGCACCGAGATCCAGTTCAGCGAAAGCTTCGAGATGGAAGGTCGCGAGATGTTCGCGCACGCCTGCAAGATCGGGCTGGAGGGCGTCGTCTCGAAGGTCCGCGACAGCGCGTACGCCAGCGGCCGCGGCAACAGCTGGGTCAAAAAGACCTGCGCGCAGCGGGAGACGCTGACGATCGCCGGTTTCGCGCTCGACGAAGGCAAGTGGGACGGCATCTATCTCGGTCGGCGCAAGGGGGACGACCTGGTCTACGCCGGCAAGGTCGACCACGGCTTCGACAAGGTCTCCGCGGCCGACCTGCAAAGGCGACTGAAGCCGCTGATCCGGAAGACGCAGCCGTACGCGAAGCGGATCGCCCACAAGGGCATCTGGGTGGAGCCGAAGCTGCTCGCCGAAATCGAATACCGTGCGAAGTCTGCGGAAGGGAAGGTCCGGCACCCGTTCTTCAAGGGACTTCGGGAAGACCTCTAGGGAAACCCGTCGATACCAGGCACGAAGCCTTTGACTTTGCTTCCGATTGCAGGACAAAAAAGTAGGGCCGGCACCCGAAGGTCCGGCCCGCTTTTGTCCGCAGGAGATGTGCGCAATGCGCAGTGATCTTGCCCCGCGGCACGTTCGAATTACTTACTCACAGCCGAGTCGCGATGCAATACCCCTTTTCGCCGCTGCCCCGCGTCCTGTCAGCCATCGAAGCCACCATGTCGCCAGCGCGGCTCGCCCGATACATGGGAACCACAAAAGGCGATAAACATCATGCGCTTAGGTTGTACGTATGGAACGCGCGACTCTGCGAGGAGTTCTACATCCCCCTTCAATTTTCCGAGGTTTCTTTGCGGAACTCTATTCACCGGAGGTTAACCGAGCTTTACGGAACCGCTTGGTTCGACCAGCCGAGATTCACGGGCATCATCCCGGACCGGCACAAGGACGAAATTGCCAAGGTTGTGGCCGACGAGCGTCAAAAGCGCGGACGCTCCTTTATGCCCGACCATGTCGTGGCGGGCATGTCGTTCGGCTTTTGGCAAAACCTGCTCGGGAGCAGATTGGAATTCGTGCTTTGGCGCGGAGGCATCCAAGCGGCCTTTCCCCACCTGCCGAACGGCTTCGGCCGAAACGAGGTCTACCGCAGGCTGGAGCGGCTGCGGAAATTCAGAAACGCGGTCATGCACCACTATGCGATCTTCGACAAGGGACCGACGGACGAATACCGCAACATCAGGACACTCCTGGAATGGATGTGT
Source organism: Bradyrhizobium vignae (assembly GCF_004114425.1). Lineage (GTDB taxonomy): Bacteria > Pseudomonadota > Alphaproteobacteria > Rhizobiales > Xanthobacteraceae > Bradyrhizobium > Bradyrhizobium vignae. The sequence goes on from NZ_RDQF01000004.1 coordinate 249,673, forward strand.
CCCGACACGCTGTGGCTCATGTCCGAGCTTTCCAATCCCGCAGCAGTCCTTCAGCGGCGGCCTCGGCTGTAGACAGCAGCCGATGGGCGCTGATGACGGGCGCCCAGCGCCGTCGAGAACTGGAAGGCGCGGGCGTCACAAGGATCGAGGCGGGTCCGGAAAACGGGACGCATCAAACGCCTCGAAATCGACCGAGTTTGACCGCCGAATCGGCCGGTCAGGTGGTACACAGCGGTGGTCACAAATCACGGCCGGGCTTTCCAGGAATCCTTGTTTTCGGCGGATTTCGCGCATCAGAGCCATGGAGGATGGGAGTCCCACTATCTCCACCAGCGCGAGTTTGCCGATGCCGTAATAAAGTCAGAGCGGACAGCTCCTAGCGACCTCGCGCGTAACGTGGTAAGCGTTGCTGCGCGGCGCCCCCCAAAAGTGCCACACAAAAACAAATCGCCGGACCGAAAACTACAATAAAATCAACATCCAACAGGATAACCGTCTCAGTTCAATCCTGTCTGGCAGCACCAGCTCTCCCAAGCGAGCCCTCCGCCTGGCCAGCGTGCCCGCAACAGACCGAAGACGCGATCGTGATCAAACGTTCCCTGCCCTACGAAGGACTGCTCCACGAGATCGTCGAGCATAATGGCGTGCTCTATCTCGGCGGCATCGTTCCCGAGGATGCGGGGCTCGACATGGCAGGCCAGGCCGACGATGTGCTGCGCCAGTTGAAGACCCTGCTCGAGGGGGCCGGCTCCGATCTCTCCTGCGTTCTGCAGGTGACGATCTTTTTGACTGATCTCGCCGACAAGGCGGCGCTCAACCAGGTGTGGAAGCGCTATTTCGCCGCGGACCATCTGCCGGCGCGTGCTGCCATTGGCGTTGCGGACCTCGGTCCAGGCGTCAGGCTGGAGCTGACGGCGATCGCCGCCCGCCGCTGATAGACAAGCAACCGGCAAGGGCAGAAAGCTTGGTCGTTTCGCCAGCACCAGTGTTCCACACACGCCGCAGCATTCTCGCGGCCCGAAACGCCCGAGTTTTGCTCGTTTCCTTGTCCCTCTTCTGTGAAGAGCAACTGTGGCGAAGTAGCCCGGCGATCGGCCGGCCTCAAGGCTGGCGCTGGCGCGCCCCCGCCTGCGGCGGCTGACGGCCTTGACCCCGTCCGCTCACCGGTCTGTTGGCTTTGCATGCGCTCGGCCGAGGTCCGAGCGCGAGATAGGCGCGCTCGTCAGGCCACCCTGTATTTCTTCGGATCCCACGTCTCGCCGCGCGCGATCATGGTGTTGAGGATGATGATCAGCTTGCGCATGCAGGCGACGATCGCGACCTTTGGCGGCTTGCCCTTGGCAATCAGCCGTTCGTAGAAGGCCTTGAACACCGGATTGTTCAGCGTTGCGGCACCGACACAGGGCATGTAGAGGGCATTTCGCACCCAGCGGCGGCCACCCTTGATGCAGCGTTCACCTCGACGTTTGCCGCTATCATCGTCATAAGGAGCAACGCCCATCAACGCGGCGGCAACTTCGTCGCTCACCTGCCCCAGCTCCGGTAGTCCTCCAAGCAGCGCCATTGCGGTCCCCTCAGCAAAGCCTGGTACGCTCTGGATGATCTCGGCGCGTTTGGCAAAGTCCGGCGTTGTCTTGATCGTCGCCGCGATCGCGGTCTCGAGCGCGGCGATTTCGTCAGCCAGCTTCTTAAGAAGACGCGCGCGAGCCTTCTGAACAAGGGCCGGCGCCTCATGCTCCTTCTGCATTTCCAGGCGAGCCCTGACGTCAAGCAGGCCTTGGCGTCCC
>NZ_RDQF01000040.1 GCF_004114425.1 Bradyrhizobium vignae
CGCCGGCAGGCCATCGTCGCGCCGGCTCCTCAGTTGGCGAAGCAATACGACTTCCCCGCTATCGCCGCAGTCGGTCGCATCGACAGCTGGCGCGCAAACTCTGGCAAGACCGCCAAGCATACGGTCCGATACTTCCTCGCCTCGCGCCTGCTGTCGGCCAAAAAGCTGCTCGAGGTCGTGCGTGCTCACTGGAGCATCGAGAACAACCTGCACTGGGTTCTCGACGTTCTGTTCGACGAAGATGCCTGCCGCAGCCGCAAAGATCACGCCGCCGAAAATCTCGCCCTCATCCGCAAGCTGGCCATCAATACCCTGCAGGCAACGCCCGGTCCTGCCCGCATCAGCCACAAAATGCTCCAAGCCAGATGGAATAATGACTTCCTTCTCTCCGCCCTCGCCCATATGCGATAGCCCTACAGTCGACCCCGATCGCGATCAGCGTCGAGCTTGCGCAACTGCCTCTCCGCCCTCTCCCGCTCTTCCTCCGTCTTCGCCTCATCGACATGCGACTGAAGCCGGGCCTGTCCCCGGCCCGACGACTGTTATCTTTCTGCTAGAGCGCGACGAATGAAGCGCCGAGCGCGCTAATCATCAGACGAAAATTCTGATAATCTAAATCGCTCGGAGTCAAAGGTGCACGCGTCTCATAGACTTCGGGATTTTTGGAGTCCGACCTGCGCCCGAAGTATCCACAATTGGGTTGTGAAGAGCGATTGACTGCCGTCGGAACCGCATGCAACGCATTGAATCATTGAATCATCGATGATTTTTACGGCGCAACCGGAGCGAGTGAAAGGAATCGAACCCTCGTATTCAGCTTGGAAGTCACAAAAATTCGCAATCCGCGCAAGGCCGATTCCGACATTTTGCAGCCCTCCGGACGCTTGAGATCACAAGGGAATTTCCCGTTGTCGGAATGGTCGTGCGAGTTTCCCGAACGGTCTCCTAGTCTATGGAAATCCATGAAGTACGGGTGGCAACGTGTCTCGCGAATTGAGCACAGCTCATCCGGCTCAGCCGGTCGCCGCGGAACGATTGTTTGGCAGGCAAGCTGTTAGGCCTCGGACCAGACCAGGCGACGCCAAACCCGAGGCCTTCCGACTACCAGATGGAGGCCATCGTGGCCTACCTGGAGGAGTCGCGAGCCGGCCAGTCTCGCTGAGCGAGTATGAGGTCTACCCTCAGTTTCCAAATGAATCGAAGGCCACGAAGCGGAGGTATTTATCCTCATGATTCACCACGTTGCATCTAGCTGGAGATGGATCGAGCCTCCGATTGGCGGAATCGAAATCTTTTTGATTACCTCATATTCTCCGCATCCGGCCCAAACCGCTCCCATTTTTCCCCGTCGAACCGGATGAGTTGCTCCTGTTTAATCGGCGCAAAGTCCGTCGGTGACGTGTTGATCGTTATTCCCGGGAGAAGCATGTCGAGCTTCAGATCCTTGAGGCTGGCAGCTTTTTTCATAACGTTCTCTCGCGTGAGATCGTCGCCGCACATCTTGAGCACCTCCGCCAGGGTCTGCGCGACCGAATACCCATAGACCGTGTTGGAATCGGCTTTGTCAGTTCCGGGCATGTATTCGTTCATGAAGGCAAGCCCGTGCCGGTAGCCCTCGTCGCCGCTCCAGGCCGGATCGAGCGGATTCTTCAAATATGCGGTCGAGATCACGCCCTTGGCGTTGTCGAGCCCGGCAGGTTTCAAGACAGCGGCCACCGACGTGGAGACGTTGTTCAGGATGTGCAGCGGCCGCCATTGCAGCTCACCCGTCTTGCGAATGGCCTGCGCGGCAAATTTCGGCGACGTCACGTCGAAAAAAACGTTCGCGCCGGATGCCTTCAATTGCGACATCTGGGGATCGATGGTCGGGTCCGTGATCTCATAGGACAATCTGGTTGTGGGCTCGAATTTGCCGCCTAGCCCCGCAACGAAGCCCTTGACGTAGTCCCGTCCGGAGTCGTCGTTCTGCCAAAGTATCCCTATCTTTGCATCGGAAAGCGTTTGAGCGACATACCGACCATAAATTCGTCCTTCGGCTTGGTAGCTTGGCTGCCAGCCCATCGTCCAGGGAAAGTGCGCCGGGTCGTTCCATCGCTCCGCACCACTGGCCACGAACAATTGCGGCACCTTCTTGCCGTTGAGGTACTTCTGCACAGCGGCATTGTGTGCCGTGCCGAGGATGTTGAAGGTCAGCAGAACCTCATCGCTCTCCACCAGCTTGCGGACTTGCTCGACGGCTTTCGGCGGACTGTAGGCATGATCGTACGAGATGAAGTTGATCTTTCGACCGTTGATGCCTCCGTTCTTGTTGATCATCTCGAAGTACGCCGCCTCGACTTTCCCAATCACGGAATAAGCCGATCCCGGCCCGCTATAGGGCATCAGGTTGCCGACCTTGATTTCGGTATCGCTGGCGCCGGGATCATATTGCTTCTGCGCGGACGCGGCCGAAGAAAGGAGAGCGACGCTCAAGGCGACGAACGTCGAGGAGCAGGCATATCTCATTGTCAAATCCTCTTCGCGGAGCCGATCAGACGAGTCCGAGTTCTTGCAGGAGAGCATTGCGGTCGGCATCGAGCTCTGGCGCAGGCCGATAGTTTGCGAATTGTTCGCCGGCGAACCGGATGGGACAGGCCGCGGTTTTCAACACCATGCCCCCCGGAGCCTCCAATGAGACGAACATGTCGCGCGCGTTGAGCTGCGGATCACGCAGTACGCCGGCAATGTCGTTCATTGGTCCACAGGGAATCCCGGCTTGCGTCAGGATGGGGAGCCATTCCTCGGCGGTTCTGGTTGCCAGCGCCTCTTCGATCCGCGCGGCGAGGGCACGATGATGTTCGCATCGCGACGAATTCGAGAGGAATCGCGGATCGGCTTTGACGTCCCGCATCTGCAGCACATCGCAAAGATCTCTGAACTTCCGGTCGTTGCCGGCGGCGATGATGAGATGCCCGACCTTGCTCTTGAAGACGCCAAATGGCGTGATAGAGGGGTGTCTGGAGCCGATGGGCCCCGGAACGACTTGCTCGACTTGATAGCGGACAAGGGCATTCTCGAGCAGAGAGATCTGCGTATCGAGCATGGAAATATCGACGTGCTTACCGCGACCGGTGCGGGCACGCTCGATCAACGCCGCCTGGACCCCGATCACCGCATGAGTGCCCGCGGCGATGTCGCCGATCGATACTCCGACGCGCGTCGGCGGGCCTCCCTCCTCGCCCGTCAAGCTCATGACACCGCCCATGGCCTGCACGACCATGTCGTAAGCCGGCAGTTCGCGGTAGGGCCCCGTCTGACCAAAGCCCGATATCGACGCCAGAACCAGCCGGGGAAAGCGCGAGCTGAGCGCCTCCCAGCCGTAGCCGAAACGGTCCATGGTACCGGGCGTAAAATTTTCCGCGAGGACATCGGCGTCCAGCAATAGTCGCTCGAATATCGCGCGGTCGGCAGCATCCTTGAGGCTCAGTGCGATCGATTCCTTGCTTCGATTGATCGAGAAGAAATAGCCCGAGCTTGGCAAGCCATCGGCGTTCGAGATGAACGGGCCGATGTGCCGCGCATCGTCACCGATGCCCGGCATCTCGACCTTTATGACCCGCGCGCCGAGATCCGCGAGCATCATGGTGCAATACGGTCCGGCCAACACGCGGGTGAGATCGATCACGATCAACCCAGCGAGTGGCCCCTTTGACCGCGGCTTCAGCGTGGACGCCGGTGGCGAGTGAGGTCCGGTCATCGGCCGTCCAGGTCGGCGCCGAAGCGCGGGGGGCGCTTTTCGGCGAAAGCCGCGCTGCCCTCGCGCAGCTCGGCGCCCACGAGGCTCTCACGGTAACGCTGATCGGCAGCAGCACGATCGAACGAGTTTCCGGCGATCTCGTTGATGGCGCGTTTCATGCCACGCATGGCGGCCGGCGCATTGGCAGCGAGAACAGAGGCGAGCTCCTTCACGCGCGCATCGAGGCTGCCCGCAGGAACGGCTTCATCCAGATAGCCTATGCGCAGCATCTCGGCCGCGTCCAGTTTCAGGCCCGTGAGGAACAGCTTCTTTGTCGCCGCTACGCCGAGGCGCGACGCAAAGCGCATGAGACCGCTGCTGTAATAGTGAAGCCCGAGGCGCGCGGCCGGCATGAACATCTCGCAATCATCCACGCCGATCCTGAAGTCGCAGGCGAGCGCAAGATCAGTTGCGCCGCCATAGACTCCGCCGTTCAGCCTGCAGATGGTCGGTATCGCCAGAGTTTCGAGCTGATCGACGACGTTCTCAAAACCGGAAGCATGAACATCTTCCTTAGACGAGGTTCGCGCAGCGATGTCTCCGAGGTCGTATCCGGCGCTGAACGCGCGTCCTTCGCCGGTCAGGATGAGAACTCTCGCACCTGCCTTCTCAATGCTGGCGAAGTGGCCCGACAACACGGCGAGATCGGCTGCGGTGATCTTGTTCATCTGCCGCGGGCGATCGAGCTGGATCGTCGCGATAGGCCCATCCGTCTTCAGCAAAGGGGTGCCGCTCAAATTCACGGAAGTCATCGGCGTTTCCTGTTGTCCTCGTTCTGTGCCCGGATTATATGTATTTTTTTAAATGGTCTACGTATACATAAAGGCATAAGCGTATACATAAGGGCAAGCCAATGCGGGTTCGTGTCTCCGATGAGCTTTGTCGACGGATCGAAAGCGATATCGCCGAGGGACGGCTGGTCCCGGGCGACAAGCTGGACGAGCAGAGCCTCGCCAGACGCTTTTCGGTCTCGCGGACGCCAGCGCGGGAAGCGCTGCTTCGCTTGGCCAATGAGGGTCTCGTCAAGTTCAGGTCGCGCCAAGGCGCAACCATCGCGAGCATGACACCTCAGCGAGCGATCGGCATGGTAGAAATTCTCACTGCGCTCGAAGCGGAGGCTGCCGGTCTGGCGGCGCGCCGAATGACTGTCGCCGAACGAACCGGCCTGCGTGAGATACACGAACAATGCGCATCAGCCGTGCACACCGGCAACACGGCGCGCTACGTCGAACTCAACACCGCATTTCACCAAGCCATCTACGCTGGCGCACGCAACACGCCCTTGGCCGATCTCGTGACTGAAACCCGCCTTCGGATGCGGTTCTTCCGGCATCAGAGCTTGTCGCGACCAGCCCGCCTCGCGGCATCATTCGGCGAGCACGCTCTGATAGTCAGGGCGATTGAAACAGGGAGCGAAAGCGAAGCACAGCAATCGATGCGCGCTCACATCATCGTCGGAGGCAACCTCTTTGCCGACATGGTCGCTTCCATCAAGTCCGAGTGACGGTTCCGCGCCCCGCGCCGTGAAAAGGTCATCGATAAACGATGGTGCATCTTCATCACGATGATGAGGAGAAGCAGGACGCAAAAATGAAGCGGATCAAGCAGGCGGCCCAAAAGTGAACCCTTGTCGGAATGAAAACCAACAAGCTCACTAAGTAACTGAAATCATTGGAGCGGGTGAAGGGAATCGAACCCTCGTATTCAGCTTGGAAGGGTGTCGAACTCTCAGTATTTTCAATGCTCGTTCGGACAAAATGCAGCTTCGGACGCCTTTGAACCCCAATAACTTTCCCGGCCTGTCCGAACCCGCCGAGGGCAGCTGAATGCAGGCCCGCTCGACCCAACTCTCTGGAAATTGCCCAAACCATGCAGCGCAATTCGTAGTATACTTGCCGTCCTTTGCATAGCGCGGGCCGCGAGCGATGCGTATTTTAAGAATTGTTGCAGTAGCCATAGGGATAATTGCCGCCCTCACCTTCGGGCTGCCGATTTTTTTTCATTTCTACCGGCCATTTCCGAACCTCGCCGCCGGAATTTCTTCGCTCAGCACTGATGCAGAGGCGCGCTCTGAGTTCACCAGACGGTTGAGGCAGAAATTTCCAGTAGGATCACCGGACGCGATATTGAAAGCCGAACTTGATCGGGAGGGGTGGGGCCCAATCTACATAGATAATATCAACGACCGGAGACCTCCTGATCAGTACGTAAGGTTCAAGCGTCACATGAGCCTGCTCTTCGTGGAGGTCGCTACCGTTGCGTGGAAATCAGATGACAATGGCAACTTGATCGAAATCAGCGGCCGTTATTTTAGGGATGCTTTCTTCAAGCAAGGTTAGCTTGTCCGAACGGAAAGCGAGCTGCCCTACAAGTTCTTGAAAACATTGGAGCGGGTGAAGGGAATCGAACCCTCGTATTCAGCTTGGAAGGCTGCTGCTCTACCATTGAGCTACACCCGCGTCGAGCGATCCCCTAACACGGCTCGGCGGCGGTCTCAACTGCCCGGACGGCGCCTTTCCGGGCTTTGCGAAGACGGCTGGTTCCGACTTGGCCGCCCCGCCCCTTAACAGCGGCGGGATCGCCGCCTATGTTGAAGACTTCCTTAACCAACGAAAGGAGGTGATCCAGTGTCTTATCTCAAGCGCTGTCACCTCGCTGGGATCGCCCGCTGAGCTTTGGCTGAAGCTTGGCATCGGGGCGCTCTCGGCCCTGGACCAGCGAGCAAGAAATCGGGCGCGACGGGGCCTCCCCGCCGCGCCTTTTCTTCGCGATTTCCTTGAAGCCGGATCGCCGGGTCAGCCGGCGCGAAGCCGCTCCCGCAGTGCGACGGCGGCGATCAGCATGCCGACGCACCAGGCGACGGCCGCGCGGTGCGGCTCGCCGCCGAGCAGCACCGTGAAGAGGCTCGCCAGAAGGCACGGCGCAATGGCCTTGCCGGTCCGGCTCATCAGCGCGACCAGGAACGGCGTCGCCGCGATCGCCATTTGCAGGGCGCTCATTTTGAACGACCGGCGCGTCGAAAGGCTTCAGAAGCCGCAGACGTTGAACGCGCGCGGCCGTTTGCCGCGCCGGCTCTCCGCGATGCGCTCGCCGCCGTTCTCGGCCGAGCTGCCGTAATAGCGGTGATGGCCCGCCTCGTCGTGCAAATCGGCCGGCTGCGACTGTGCCGCCCGCCGCGCATCCCAGATGATCTTGATGGTGTGACCCGACATTGCCGCCTCCAGCCAAAGCTTTGTTGTTCGTGGTCCATCAGTCGCGACCAGTTCCGGCGGCGTTCACATGGCAAGGCCGCGATCGGGTTTCAGGACGGTTTCGCCGCTTGCCGGCCACGCAATATTTTGCTTCGGGATTGTCGGCACGGGCTACCGTGCCACGTCCTTGGAACTTGCGCAGAAAGAAACGAGGTGATGATGCTGTACGCCATCCTGGCCTATCACGTGGAAGACGAAGTCCTGTCCTGGACGCCGGAGCAGGACGCCGCGGTGGTGGCCAAAGTCATCGAGGTTCAAGCACCTCTTCGGGCCAGCGGACAGTTTGGGCCGGCGGCCCGCCTGGATGAAACTCGAAAGGCCCGCACCCTGCGGGGCCCCGGCGCGGGCATGGTGCTGGACGGGCCGTTTGCCGAGACCAAGGAGCAGCTTCTGGGCTTCCACCTGATGCAATGCGCCACCGAGGATGAGGCGATCGCGGCGGCGCGGAAGCTGCGTGCGGTCAATCCGACGGCCGTCTACGAAATCCGCCCGGTCAAGCTTTACGTGCCGGCCGATGGGTTCGGCGCGACATCCGGTTGAGTCCTACGCCTCCGGCCCTGTCCGCCCCGCATAGAAGCGCTGGATCACGAGCCCGCCGAACGCAATGAACCACACAAAGGGGGCGACCTGGGGCGCGAACGCCGCAACGATCGTGCCCGGGATGAACACCAGAAGTGGAAACAGCGAGGCCATGATCTCGTGGCGCCAGCCGCCCAGGATCGTCCACCACATCCAGGCGTTGAGGCCGGCAATCGCGGTCAGATGCAAGCCGTAGAGCACGGCGACGGCGCTGCTCATGGCGTAATTGGTATAGAGGCCGTTGGTCACCGGCAGCAGCACGATCGAGAGCAGGAAAAACAGATTGAGGATCACCATGCCGCGGCTGCCGACCGGCTGGCGCGCCAGCCGGCGGTGATGACTGATCCAGAACACGCCAGCGATGATGAAGCTGAGCGCGAAGCCGGCGAGCTTGCCGGAATAGACATGGGCAAGATCGCTCCAGCCGGGAGCGCTGGTGAACACCGCAGCCTTGGGCAGGTCGTAGGCGAGCAGCGTCATGGCGACACCGAAGATGGTGTTGCTGAGCGATTCCAGCCGCCGCATCTCGAACTGGTCGGGCTTGAGCTCGGTCATAGCGGACGCGTTTCTCGGGCTGGAACTCGGGGCCGCCCCTTCCCCCTAAATCCTAAACCCGGTTTCGTCCAGCCGCATTGCGATTCGCACCGGGATCGCCGACTCTCATCCTTTCACCGGGGCGATTCGTGGCGACATATCTGGACACGCTCAATGCGGAGCAGCGCCGCGCCGTCGAGCATGGCGTGGCTGAAGGCGCGACCGTGGGCGCCCCCCTGCTCGTCATCGCCGGCGCCGGCTCCGGGAAGACCAACACGCTGGCCCACCGCGTTGCGCATCTGATCGTCGCAGGCAGCGATCCCCGCCGCATCCTGCTGATGACATTTTCCCGCCGCGCGGCGGCGGAGATGGCCGGCCGCGTCGAGCGTATCGCCCGCAAGGTGCTGGGTGAGAACAACGCCGCGATCATGCGCGATGCGCTCACCTGGGCCGGCACCTTCCACGGCATCGGCGCGCGGCTCCTGCGCGAATATGCCGAGCGGATCGGCGTCGATCCCGCCTTCACCATCCATGACCGCGAGGACTCTGCCGACCTGATGAACCTGGTGCGGCACGAGCGCGGGCTGTCGAAGACCGAGAGCCGCTTTCCCGCCAAGGGCACCTGCCTGTCGATCTATTCCCGCTGCGTCAATGCCGAGATGGAAATCGAGAAGGTGCTCGGCCAGCACTATCCCTGGTGCGCGGGCTGGGCCGCCGAGCTGAAGGGCTTGTTTGCCGCTTATGTCGAGGCCAAGCAGGCCCAGCACGTGCTCGATTACGACGACCTCCTGCTCTACTGGTCGCAGATGATGAGCGATGCGCTGATTGCGGAAGAGATCGGCGGGCGCTTCGATCACGTGCTGGTCGACGAATATCAGGACACCAACCGCCTGCAATCCTCGATCCTCTTGGCGCTGAAGCCCGACGGGCGCGGCCTCACCGTCGTCGGCGACGACGCGCAGTCGATCTATTCGTTCCGCGCCGCCACCGTGCGCAACATCCTGGAGTTCCCGCAGAGCTTCTCGCCACGCGCGGAGATGATCACGCTCGACCGCAATTACCGCTCGACACAAGCGGTGCTGTCAGCGGCGAACGGCGTCATCGGCCTGGCGCGTGAGCGCTTCACCAAGAATCTCTGGACCGACCGCATTTCGGGTCAGAAGCCGCAGCTCGTCACCGTGCACGACGAGGCCGATCAGGCGCGCTACATCGTCGAGGCGGTGCTGGCGAACCGCGAGCAAGGCGCGCTGCTCAAGCACCAGGCGGTGCTGTTCCGCACCTCGTCGCATTCGGGCCCGCTGGAGATCGAGCTGACCCGCCGCAACATCCCGTTCGTCAAGTTCGGCGGGCTGAAATTCCTCGACGCCGCCCATGTCAAGGACGTGCTGGCGCTGTTGCGCTTCGCCGAAAACCCGCGCGACCGCGTCGCCGGCTTTCGCCTCCTGCATCTGTTGCCGGGCATCGGCCCCGCGACGGCGCAGCGCGTGCTCGACCAGATGGCGGAGAGCACCGACCCGCTTGCCGCGCTCGGCCGGCTCCCGGTGCCGGCGCGCACCGGCCCCGACTGGACCGACTTCGTCCGCACCGTCGAAAACCTGCGCTATTCGGAATGGCCTGCCGATCTCGAACGCGTGCGGCTCTGGTACGAGCCGCATCTCGATCGCATCCACGAGGATGCCGAGACGCGCCGCGCCGACCTGATGCAGCTCGAGCAGATCGCCGGCGGCTATGCCTCGCGCGAGAAGTTTTTGACCGAACTCACGCTGGATCCGCCCGATGCGACCAGCGACAAATCCGGACCGCCCCTGCGCGACGAGGATTATCTGATCCTCTCCACCATCCATTCCGCCAAGGGCCAGGAGTGGAAATCGGTGTTCGTGCTCAACGTCGTCGACGGCTGCATGCCCTCCGATCTCGGTGCCGGCACCAGCGCCGAGCTCGAGGAGGAACGCCGCCTGCTCTATGTCGCGATGACGCGCGCCAAGGACGATCTCCACCTCGTGGTGCCGCAACGCTTCTTCGTCCACGGCCAGGCCGCCAAGGGCGACCGCCACGTCTACGCCTCGCGCACCCGCTTCATCCCGGAGCAGCTGGTCTATCTGTTCGAGCGCACCGCCTGGCCGAAAGCCGCGGCGGGCGCAGCGCGCACTGCCGCGCAGGGGCCGAAGATCGACATCGGGGCGAAGATGCGGGGGATGTGGCGGTAGTTGGCGTCTTGTTGTGACGCGTTTTCTTTACGCGAACCGGTATCCACTTCGCTCGAAAACGCTTTAGCAGGCTGTTGAAGAAGTAGCCAATCGGCGGGCGATGAAGGGAATGTCGTCGCCGCCTTCGAGGCATATCTCACCTTCAAGCGAGCCATCGGCGAGCTCTTCTGCCCAACCACGGCCTCTTGCGGGCTCCATCTCGTCGCTGCCGTCCCACGTGAACTCCACGGCATCGCCTTCGCAGCGGCCATATATTGCCCCCGTGAGGCAATCCAGGGCGAACTCGCCGCCTTCGGCTGCGAACAGGATGTAAGAACCCGCCCCGGCCATGTCGTGATCGGGCGTTTCCACCACACGCCATTTGCCCCGCACGCTCATGGCTGCACCACCAGCAGCTTGGGCAGACGGATCAGATTGTAGGCCGCGAGCGCCAACGTAAAGGCGGCGTCCACGCGCTCGCGCCCCCGTAGCTTCACCTTGGCCAGACCGGCGGAACTCTTGATCCACCCGAACACCTCCTCAATCCGTTTGCGGCAGCGTTGGCTAATCTCGTATCCGGCGTGGCGGGTGGTGCGGGCGTCGACCGCCGTCCTGCGCGGGGTACCGGTCTTGCTGAGGTGTCCGTCGATCGCGATGTGCGGCGTTACCGATCGTTCTCTCAAGTCGTGGACGAACTGCGTGACGTCATAGGCCTTGTCCGCGCCGAGCGTGATCCGCCGGCCTGTGCGATCACGCCGATCGATCAACGCCAGCGCAGTCTCTCGTTCGGCCGTGCCGGTGGCCTGGCTGACGGCACCGCCGACCGCCAGACCATGGCGGTTCTCCATCAGAGCATGCCCCATGTAACAGAGCTTGGCCGGCCGCCCATCCCCCTTCTTGTAGAGCCGAGCCTCCGGGTCGGTCGTACTTTGGTGCGTCTCGTTTGAACGCTTCTCCTTGTGGAAGCTACGCTCAGCGTTGCGTCCCGGACCCTCGCTGTCGTTGTCGTCTCCGTCCTTTCTGCGGAAGCTCTTGATCGAAGCCCACGCCTCAATCAGCGTGCCGTCGACCGAGAAGTGATCGCTCGACAACAGCCGCTTCACCTTCGGCTGAGCCAGCACCGCCGAAAGGAACTTGACGGCGATCTCACCCTCTAACAGCCGGTCGCGATTCTTGGAGAAGGTCGAGTGGTCCCACACCGGATCGTCCACGCCCAGACCGACAAACCAGCGGAATAGCAGGTCAAATTCCAGCCGCTCCATCAATTGTCGTTCCGAGCGAATGCCGTAGAAGGCCTGCAGCAGCATCGCCCGAAGCAGCCTCTCCGGTGCAATCGAGGGCCGGCCAAAGTCCGTGTAAAGCCCCGCAAACGCCTTCGATAGATCGCCCAGCGCAGCGTTCACAATCTCCCGGATCGTCCGTAAGGGATGGTCCGGACGAACCCGCGCTTCAAGATCCACATAACTGAACAGCGATCCAGACCGCTCGTCCGATCCTCGCATCCCGGCCTCCCGTTCAATCATCGAGAGAATCACGTCCAATTCCGTCCCGCCAGAGACTTCTTCAACAGCCTGTTAGGCTTTCAGCCTGTCGAACTGGACCTTCCCCGCCTTCACCACTAGCGGGATATGCTCGCCCTGACCGAGCAGGCAGGCGACATCGCGCAGCGGATTGCCGTCGACCACCAGCAGGTCCGCGATAGCCTCCGGCATGATGCGACCGAGCTTGCTCTCCATGCCGAGCACCTCGGCACCGATCACCGTCGCGCTGGCGATGACGGCGCGCGGGCCGAGGATTTCGGCGCGAATGCGGAATTCATCGCTCTGCAGGCGTTGCGACGGCCCGAGCAAATCGCTGCCGAAGCCCATCTTCACGCCGGCGTCGCGATAGATCGCGAGCGAGCGCAGGCCGGCGTCGCGGACATCGGCGATCTTGGCCACGCTCTCGGGTGGCAGGCCGTATTGGGCGCCCTCGTTGGCGAGCGCCTCATAGGTGACGAGCGTCGGCACCACATAGGCCCCCTGTTCGGCCATCAGGCGCGCGGTCGGCGCATCGACCAAATTGCCGTGTTCGATGGTGCGCACGCCGCAGCGCACCGCGCGCTCGATCGCGGCAGCGGTATAGGCGTGGGCGAGCACATAGGTCTGTCGCCCGCGTGCCTCCTCGACGATGGCGCGGATCTCGTCCTCGGAGTAACCAAAGGCGCCAACCGGATCGGTCGGCGACGCCACCCCGCCGGAGGCCATGATCTTGATCTGGTCGGCCCCCATCTGGAGCTCTTCGCGCGCGGCCTTGCGTACGCCGTCGACGCCGTCGGCCACGCGCGCCAGCGCGCCGACCCGCACGCAGCAGGGACAGGGCGCGTCACTCGCAAGGTAATCCGAGCGTGCCCGCATGTCGCCGTGGCCGCCGGTCTGGCTGAGCGCGCGACCGGAGACGAACAGCCGCGGTCCATCGGTCAGGCCGGTCTCGATCGCCTGCTTCAGCGCGTGGCCGGCGCCGCCTGCGTCGCGAACCGTGGTGAAGCCACGCCGCAGCATGCCGCGCAAGAGCAGCGTCGAGCGCAGCGTCACCAGCACGTTCGGCATGTGCACCTGTTGCGCCAGATTGAGCTCGACCGCGATCGCGTGAACATGCAGATCGATCAGCCCGGGCATCAGCGTCTTGCCGTTCAAATCGATGGTGCGATCGGCGGTGGCCTGGATCGGCCGGTCGGAGATCTCCCTGATCAGATTGTCCTCGACCAGCACATGATGCCCCTCCAGCAAGTCCGGCTGGAGCGGATCGAGCAGTGCGGCGTTCTTGAAGAGGATGCTTGTCATCGCGACGGTCCTGTCAGAGATCGGCCGGCGAGAGCAGTGCCGGCAAGGTAAGCTGGGCAAAGGGAAGGCACGCAGCGACGTCATCCTCGCCGTACCAGCCCGCCTCGTGAAGCAGATTGAGCGAGCCGAGCGTGCGACCGCGCCAGCGCACGGGCATGTTGAGCACGCTCTCGCAGCCGAGCGAAGCGATCAGCTCATGATCGGAGAAGACGGTGCGCAGATCGTCATGGGTACGGCCGATATAGGCTTCGCCGCGATCGAGCACGGCCTCGGTCCACGGTCCGGGCGTGAGCCGCTTGCGTCCACCGGTCGGGTACGGGCCCGGGAGATTGGAATAGACCCGCGCCGCTTCGCCGGTGCTGCCGTCATAGGTGAGGATCGTGAACAGCTTGTGCCCGATCGCCGACTTCACGGCCTGGTCCAGCGCCACGTACAGCGCATCCGGCTGATCCATCCTGCCCTGCGCCGCCGCGACGGCGCAGAGCCAGGGATCGGCCTTCAGTTTCGTCCGCGTCATGCGACTTCGCCCGCCGCAATCTCCTCCAGCGAGCGACCGCGCGTCGGCACGCCCATCAGCACGACGGTGACAGCCCCGAGCAGCAGCACGGTGGTGGTGACGCCGAACACGCCGGCAAAGCCGAAGGTCGGATAGAGATAGCCGACCAGGATCGGCGAGACGATCGCGCCGATGCGGCCGATTGCGGAAGCGAGCCCGGCACCCGTGGTCCTGACCGGGGTCGGGAAGACTTCCGCGGTATAGGCATAGACGCCCGCATAAGTGCCGTTCATGAACAGCGACAGGAAGATTCCCGCCGCCATGATCTGCTGGTCGCTCTGCGCGAAGGCGAGCCCGAGCGCGCTGGCGCCGCCGAGCACCATGTAGGTCGCGATCGTCGCCTGCCGGCCAATGCGCTCGTTGAAATACGCCGCGCTGAAATAGCCGGGAATCTGCGCGCAATAGATCGCGATTGAATAGGCGAAGCTCTTGGTGATGCTCATGCCGTTCTGAACCAGGAGACCGGGGATCCAGACGAAGAAGGAATAATAGCTGAAGGTGATCGCCAGCCACATGATCCAGGTCATGATGGTGATGCGCGCCTGCCGGCCCGTCAGAAGCGCGGCGAAATTGGCGAGCAGAGTCCCGCCTGTCCCCGCCGGCGCTGTTGCTTCCACCACCGGCTGCGGCAGGACATGACCCTCGCGCGCAAAGCCCGCCTCGATCCGGTCCAGCAGGGCCTCCGCTTCCTTGCCCCTGCCCCGGCTTTCGAGCCAGCGCGGCGATTCCGGCAGCGACTTGCGCCACCACAGCAGCATGACGACCGGCACCGCGGTGATCACCAGTACGATACGCCAGCCGTTGTCGGAGGTGGGAACGATGAAGTAGCCGAGCAAGGCTGCGGCGACGAAACCGAAGGAGAAGAAGCCGGCCAGCGCGCCGGTGAAGCTGCCGCGATAGCGGCGCGCAACGAACTCCGCGAGGTAAGGCGCGATGATCGCGCTCTCCGCCCCGGTGCCCATGCCGGCCACGACACGCGCGGCGAAGAAGGACGGCCATGTGTCGACCACCGCGCTCACGATCGACGCCGCGCAATACAGCGCCAGCGCCGACATCATCACCGCACGTCGGCCGATCAAATCGCCCAGCGTGCCGGCCAGCAACGCGCCGAACAGGAAGCCGATGTAAGTGCTGCTGCCGAGCACGCCGATCTGCACGCTCGACAGATTCCACGCCGTGCGCAGCACCGGCAGGATGAAGGCCAGCACCGCCGCGTCCATCGCGTCGAACATGTAGCCGAGCCCGCCCATCAGCAGCAGATGCGTGTGGAAACGTGCGAACGGAAGGCGCTCGATGCGCGCCGATATCATCGACATGAAAGTCCCCCTCCGATGTCACGGGCCCGGCGCGCCGCTCGGGAGGGAACCATAGACAAAGTGACATTATCGTCATAATTTATAATCATGATCTGATATATCACTAAGGTGAATGTCCTTGTCGTTCCGCGCGCTCGACCTCAACCTGCTGAAAGTCTTCGAGGCGCTAATGACCGAGGGCAGCGTCACGCGCGCCGCGAATGCGCTGCGGATGACCCAGCCCGCCGTCAGCAATGCGCTCGCGCGGCTGCGCGACGCGCTCGGCGATCCCCTGTTCGTGCGAGCCGGCACCGGTATCCGCCCGACCCAGCGCGCCGTAGTGCTGTGGGAGCCGATCGGCGAGGCACTGGAAAGCGTCCGTGGAGCGCTCGACGAGCAGGTGTTCGATCCCGCTCGCGCACAGACGGAATTCAGCCTGTCGATGTCGGACTACGTCTCCTCGCTGGTGATGCCGAACCTGCTCGACCATCTCGGCAGGGTTTCCCCAAAGTCGCGCGTCCACACTGTGCCCAATACCGTCGTCGAGATCGCCGACCAGCTCGAGGACAACAGAGTCGATTGCGTGCTCAGCGTCTATGTCAACGAGGCGCAGCAGCCGGCTGCCATTCGCTCGCGCTCGCTGTGGACCGTCGACTATGCCTGCTTCATGAGGCGCGGCCATCCGCTTGCTGCCCAGAAACGGCTGAGCACGCGAACCTTCTGAACGCGGGACATGTCGACGTGAGCCTCGCGGGCAAGACCATGCCGTCTTACGACCTCTTCCTTGCCTCGCGGGGGCTGTCGCGCAACCTGGTCGCCACCGTCAATCACTACAGCGCCGCCTACGAGGTCGTGCGCCAGTCCGACCTGATCGCCGTGCTGCCGAGCGACCTGCGCTCGCAATCGAGGCATGCGCCGTTCCTGCATGCGATGCCGCTGCCCCTCAAAGCGCCGCCGCGCATCGTCAGCCTGTTCTGGCACCAGCGCAACGACACCGTGCCGGCGCAGCGCTGGCTGCGCGAAACCCTGGTCGAGATGTTCGCCAGATCCGATTGAGCCCGCCGGTTCGATGAAGAACCGGAAACGATGGCTTTCCTGGAGCAGCATTGTCGAAGCGGTCTCCACCCCCTAGGTCCACCGGAATCATTCCCTCCCACACGACGGCGCCTTCGCGCCCCACAGAGACCTCATCGATGACCGCACCGCTCGAATTCGGACTGGATACCTTTGGCGATGTCACCAGAGCCGGCTCCGGCGGCCTGCTTCCGCATGCGCAGGTGATCCGCAACGTCGTCGACGAAGCGGTGCTGGCCGACGAGCTCGGGCTCGACTTCATCGGCCTCGGCGAGCATCACCGCGCCGATTTCGCGATCTCCTCACCGGAAACCGTGCTCGCGGCGATCGCATCGCGCACCAGGCGCATCCATCTCGGCTCGGCCGTGACGGTGCTGTCTTCGGACGATCCCATTCGCGTCTTCCAGCGTTTTGCAACACTGGACGCGCTCTCGAACGGACGTGCCGAGGTGATCCTCGGCCGCGGCTCCTTCACCGAATCCTTCCCGCTGTTCGGCTTCGACCTGCGCAAATATGAAGAGCTGTTCGAGGAGAAGCTCGATCTGTTCGCCGCGCTGTTGTCGCAGAAGCCGGTCACCTGGGAAGGCAAGCTGCGTCCGCCGCTGCGGGAGCAGCTGGTCTATCCGCCGGTCGAGAACGGCACGCTCAAAACCTGGATCGGCGTCGGCGGCAGTCCGCAATCGGTGGTGCGCGCCGCGCATTACGATCTGCCCCTGATGCTCGCGATCATCGGCGGCGATCCCGCGCGCTTTGCGCCTTACGTCGATCTCTATCACCGCGCCTTCAAGGAGTTTGGCCGCACTGTGCAGCCGATCGGCGTGCATTCGCCGGGCTATGTCGCCGAGACCGATGCGCAGGCGCGCGAGGAGCTGTGGCCCGATTACAAGGCCATGCGCGACCGTATCGGCAAGGAGCGCGGCTGGCTGCCGATGGGACGCGACGAATTCGTCAACGAGGCCGAGCATGGATCGCTCTATGTCGGCTCGCCGGAAACGGTGGCGCGCAAGATCGCGAAGACCGCAAAGGCGCTCGGGATTTCGCGATTTCAGCTGAAGTACTCGGCGGGACCATTGCCGCACGAGAAGCTGATGCGGAGCATCGAGCTTTATGGACGGAAGGTGGTGCCGATGGTGCGGGAGATGATGGGGTAGCGGTTGAGACAGCCTCAGTCCGTCTTCGCCCTACGGGCTTCGCCGGACACCACGCTTCGCCTATCGGGTATCACGTGGCTGCGCCACGCCTAGCCCGAAGGGCGAAGCATGGTGGGGGAGGCAGGACTCGAACCTGCGAAGCCATGAGGCGGCTGATTTACAGTCAGCTCCCTTTGCCACTCGGGACACTCCCCCGCTCGACGGCAGCACAATCGGGCCGGACCTTGCCGGCGGACCGAAGACGGCCATGGAACGTGAAGGCCGCGACAACCCGGATCGGGGCGCGACCGGGCGCGTTTATGGGCGAAGCGGTGGGGCAAAGTCAACCGAGGCAAGCAGCTAAAATCGCCCCCTCAGGCACCGAAATTGCCATATTCCGGAACCCGTGACAGAAGCGAACCCATGAAGGATCGAAAATTCGGCCCCAAGGGGGCTCGCGGCGGCGCTAAGCCCTTCAGCCGGCCCGGAAAATCACCCGGCCGGCCGGCTTGGCGCGAGCGTGATTCGCAAGCAGATGGCCCCATCATTCTCTATGGCTGGCACACCGTCACCATGGCACTCGCCAACCCTCGGCGCCGAATCCGCAAGCTGACGCTGACCGAGAACGCCGCAAGACGACTTGCGGAAGAGAACATCCAGATCCGTGTGGCGCCCGAGATCGTGCGGCCCCAGGAGATCGATCGGCTGCTGTCGCCCGACGCCGTGCACCAGGGGCTCTTGGCCGAGGCCGATCCCCTGCCCTCGCCCGATATCGAGACCTTGACGCAGGAGGGCATGGTGCTGGTGCTCGACCAGATCACCGACCCCCACAATGTCGGCGCCATCCTGCGCTCGGCCGCAGCCTTCGCGGTGAAGGCGATCGTCACCACCGCGCGGCACAGCCCGGAAGCGACCGGCGTGCTGGCCAAGGCCGCCTCCGGCGCGCTCGAGCTGGTGCCGATTGTCACGGTGCAAAACCTCGCTCGTGCGCTGACGGCGCTGAACGAGCGCGGCTTCCAGACCGTCGGCCTCGACAGCGAAGGCAGCGAGGATATCGGCGACGTCGCGCTGCGCGAGCCGCTTGCACTGGTGTTGGGAGCCGAAGGCAAGGGCCTCAGGCAATTGACCCGCGAGACCTGCAGCGTCGTCGCACGGCTCGACATGCCCGGCGAGATCAAGAGCCTCAACGTCTCGAACGCCGCGGCGCTCGCGCTCTATGTCGGCGCCAGCCGGCTCGGTTTGATGAAGCGCCAATAGAACAAAACGCCCGTCCGCATTGCGCAGACGGGCGTCACGTTGGCTCTAACCGATCAGAGATCAGTAATAGCGGCGCAGCACGCGGTGACCGCCATAATAGTACGGCGCGTGGCGATGGGCATAGCCGTAACGCGGAGCATGGCCGTAGTGCACGCGCGGCAGATAGCCGTAGCGCGGGCCATAGCCGTAGCGATACGGACGGAAGTACGGGCGGCGATAGGGATAAGCGGCCGGCGGCGCCACCGTAGCAGCACGATAGCCATAGCCATGACCGTAGCCGTAATTGGCAGGCGCGACGACGGCGTCCTCACGGTAGGTCGGATACGGCGCGAAGGCACCCGGACCGGTATAGGTCGGGCCTTGGTTGACGTAATAATACTGCGTGGTCGGCTCGACGAGACGCTCATAGGCGCCATAGCCATAGCCGTAGCCATACCCGCAGCAGCCGGTGTTGCAGCCGGTATAGACCGGTGCAATCGGCGCGCACGTGGTGAAGCCGCAGGCCGCGGCGGGCGCGGTGGCGGCAAACATCACGGCGGCTGCCGCGACCAGTCCCGAAATCATCTGACGCATTACTCTCTCCTGTTGATTTCCGTTTTTTGGATTTTCACGTTTCTCAACCCGGCGGCTTGCCGGGTATCTCCGTATGCGGCCGCAGCCGAGGGGGCCGAGGACGGTCGTTGATCTCGGGCGCATAGATCACGGGCGGCGGATCGACGGGCACGTCCATCTGCGGCGGCAAGGGCGCGGACGACGCGCCCCAACTCTGGTGGTAGCTCTCGGCGGGCGCCGGCAATTTGCGGTTCGCGGGCGGCTCGACCTCGAGCCGGCCGTAGCCCGGCCGCAGACCCAGCGTCGGATAATAGTGGCCGACGTCGTCGGGCTGCCGCTCGGCGATGTAGCGTCCACCATAGATTGTGGGCTGTACTTGCTGGTTCTTGCCGAGGCCCCAGACACCTTCGACCACGCTATAGGACGCGTCGATGTTGTTGATGATGATCGGCACGCCGGGACGGCCCGGGACGACGATCTCGAAGCCGCCGGCCAACGCCGTCGCAGGCATTCCGATCAGAAAGGCGGCGAGCGCGACAGCGCGCATGAGGAGACCCCGGTTATCCGGGTACAACCTAACCGATCGCGGCGCCGAGAGGGTTAAGGCCAGCTCACCAAATTCCGGTAAGCCTAACGTGCAAGGATTGCGCGACACTCAATGCTGAAGAGCGAACTAGCGAAGCGTTAACGGCGCGGGATTCCGCCGCCGGAACGGCGCCTTTGTGCTCACATCCGTTTGACTGTTCGCCGGCGAAAATCCCACGGTTGCACCGGAACGTCCTGCGCCGTCAGCGTTTAGTTCCCGTCAACAAAATGGGAGCGAAGAACCATGAACATCAAGCTTCTCGGGGCCACCGCGATTGCAGCGACCATGCTGGCAGGCTCTGCCATGGCGCAGGCGGTCGTCACCAATCCGGGCCGCTGCTCGGCGCAATTCCCCAACGCCAATTGCCAGAACCTCGGCCCCGGAAATCCGTACACCGATAGCGGATACCGTCATCGCCGCACGTCCTATCGTCAGACCCGGGCCGACTGGAATAACGATTGGAACAGGAGCCGCACCGGCTTCTGGCCCACCGACGTCGCGGCCGGCGTCGCCGGCGCCGCGATCGGCACTGCCGGCGCGATTGCCACCGCCCCGTTCCGCGCCTGGGACAATTCCTACGCCTATGACCGCGGTTGGGACAATCGCGGCTGGGACACCCGCACCTACGCCCAGCGCAACGGCTTCGTCTGTACGCCCGGCACTTACTTCAAGGGCGAAGACGGCCGCCGGCACATGTGCCAGTAAGGCGGTTTGAGCCGAACGCCACAGATTGGGCGGCGACACGGATCAGGCGGCTCCTCCTCGGGGCCGCCTGATTTCATGCCTGCGACCACGATCGCGGGTTCTGGCACTTTCCAATCAAGTCTGGTATTGCGGCGCGCACGGGCAGACGGCTCTGGGTAGGCCGAGCCCTGCCCCGCATCTTGGGCGTCGCCGGCTTAGCTCAGCGGTAGAGCAGCGGTTTTGTAAACCGAAGGTCGGGGGTTCAATCCCCTCAGCCGGCACCAATTGACTATCCTCCATCCTCCGCTATTGTCCGTCTCGGCGCATAAACCCGCGGAAAACAATGACTTTCTTGTACGTCATGGACCGTTGGCATCTGCTGGTATCCGCGCATTTTGTTGGTATCTCTGTTGGTACCTGCGGTCTCAGGCAAAGGAGATACCAACAGACGTTCGGGAAACGAGAAAAATCGAGGGGGTGAGCGGTGGCACTGACGGACGCAGCTTGTCGAGCTGCCAAAAAGGCCGACAAGCCGTACAAGTTGAGCGATAGCGGCGGCCTCTATCTGCTGGTCGAGACAGGCGGATCGCGGCTCTGGCGACAGGCGTACCGCTTCGCCGGCAAGCAGAAGACGATATCCTTGGGTGTCTATCCGCACATTGGTCTCGCGGCGGCGCGCGATGCGCGCGACGCCAACAAGCGCCTTTTAGCGGCGGGGATTGATCCATCTGAAAAGCGGAAGGTCGATAAGCAGGCCGCAGCCGTCGCGCACCTGACAACGTTTGACCGCATCGCTGACGATTGGCTCGAGGATCAGCGCAGCCTTACCGGCGGACTGGACGCGCCCAAAGACCAGCGCAAGAAGTCGCCGGAGACGATCGAAAAATTGGATTGGTTGCTTTCGCTGGTTCGGCCCCAGCTCGGTAAGCTGGATGCGCGCACCTTGACCACCGCGCAGATTGTCGACGCGCTGGATCGTATCGGTGCGCGCGGTCAACGTGACACAGCCCACCGATGTCGCGCGACGGTCAGCCGCGTGCTTGCCCGTGCAGCCAGGCGCGGCGCCATCCCGGTCAACCCGCTGGGCGATACCAGAAACGGCGACATCACGATTAGAGGTGCCAAGGCGGTGCAGCACCACGCCAGCGTCACGGATGCTCGTGATGGCGACCGCGACGGAGACGCGGCGCGGCGCTTTGGCAAGCTCCTTCGCGATGTGCGCGGCTACCACGGCGCCTCGCAAACCCGCCTTGCGCTCGAATTGCTCGCGCTGACCGGATTGCGGCCGGGCGAACTAAGGCGATTGCGCTGGTCTTGGATCGACGCTGACGGCGCCGAGCCGGTCGTCACGTTGCCACCCTCGCTCATGAAGATGCGCAAGAGCCACACGGTTTACCTCAGCCGGCAGGCAGTGGCATTGCTGCAAGAGCTTCGGCAACTCACCGGCTGGACGGCCGAAAGCGCTGAGCGCCTGGCCGCCGGCGCTGATTTCCTATTCCCATGCCAGCAACCGCGCCGCACCGTGGGGAAGGACGGGCAGCCGGTGAAGCGATCACGCTACCGCCCGCTATCGGAGAGCGCGATGAATTCGGCGCTGCGGCGGCTCGGCTATTCGAACAGCGATCACGTGGGTCACGGCTTCCGCAGCGCGTTCTCGACATTGGCAAATGACGCCCACGCCGCTCGCGCTGACGTTATCGAGACTGCTCTAAATCACATGGATGAGGATGCTGTGCGCGGCACGTACAACGATGCGGCGTACCACGAGCAGCGGCGCAGGTTGTCTCAATGGTGGGCCGACTATCTCGATGAGCTCCGCGGGTTCGGCCGCGTGGTGAAGTTGAGAGCTTGAACAACATGCCCCAGCCGAGCGCGGCAACGCCCGGCTGGGGCTAACCACCAATCCGCACGTAGGAGGTGCGATCCAGTGGAAACGTTCGACCCTCATTACTTGGATTTCAGTGCTGTGAAAGCAAGACTGTCACCTGGATGGCCTGCCAATTCGCTTCCGGCGAATTGGAGACCTTGGAAACAGCCTCGTCGCCCGCTCCCAATCGATCTGTTCATGACGGAGATATTGCAGCGTCGCCGCGCTCCAATGATCCACGAACCGGACGAACTCCGAAGACGTCATCACCTAGGAGAGTGTCCATACGCGATGGCTCGCGCCGGCGTTGCCCGGGCTGCCTTCTTTGCTCTCCATCGATCCGATGTGGAGCAGGTTCGGACGAGCGCGACAGCGGCCATGAAGCGGTTCGCCAAGAAAGCGGAGGAGTTGTGCGACCAGATTGCCGAGGCGGCTAGAGAGCTCGACTTGATCGCGACTGCTCAAGAACACGCATATGAGCCCGAGCTTGAAGGCGTTCCTCTCCTCCGAGAAATGGACCGGCTTCTGAGAGCGCACTCCGCAGTCGAGAATTTGCGAGCGCCGCTCACCCGTCTTTACCTTCAACGATCTCAAAACGCGGGCGACATTTGGCGCATCAGCTTCGCCTCCTCCCTGTTCAGAACGTGGTGGCAGCTGACTGCTCGCGATCCGAGCACAACGAAACCGTTCACCAGCTTTCTAGACGCCGCTTGGCAGAGCCTTTCGGCTGATGAGCTACCCTTCGTGAAAAGTTGGGAGAGTGCTATCGAG
Source organism: Bradyrhizobium vignae (assembly GCF_004114425.1). Lineage (GTDB taxonomy): Bacteria > Pseudomonadota > Alphaproteobacteria > Rhizobiales > Xanthobacteraceae > Bradyrhizobium > Bradyrhizobium vignae. The sequence goes on from NZ_RDQF01000040.1 coordinate 22,920, forward strand.
ACGGCACGCGCTCGTGCTCGGAATGAAAACCCCGGTGAAGCTCCTTGGCGCATCGACGAAAAGTCCTCTCTCTGAAAATAGGGAGACCCCCTCCCGGAATTTCATGGGGGTCTTCCGTTTGTCGAAAGGCGCTATCCGTCTAAGTCCGTGCTCATCGTTATCGATGGAGCGGAATATGGACGACGGTTTCGAGCGATGGGTCAAAGCGTACGGGGTCACCCCAGCTAACTCGCCAAAACGCGCTTGTGAGCTGCTCGGCTGCGGGCACGACTATTTCTACAAGCTGGTGAAGCTCGGCAAGATCACCATCAGGAAGATGGGCACCAAGAGCGTCGTCACTGGTGAGAACATCTACCAGGTGCTGCGGGAGCTTCCAGAGGCCGATCGCGCCGCCTGAGCCCTTTCATTCATCACCCTTGCAGCCGCGCCCGTCGCAGTCTCCGGGCGCTGGCGCAACCGCTGCCGGCCGGACGTACGCCGGCGGCACAGCGCCCCCAGGTCCGTGCTCCGGTGCCTGGGGGCGCATCCCCTTCACCAGGATCGAGGATCCCGAGATGAGTGAACGCTCTCCCTCCCCTTACGCACGGGCTGGCAAGCTGATCAGCCTCGTGCACGACCTTCACGGCTTTTGCAAACAGCACCAGCACGGCGACATGTCCGGCGGCATGACTTACGACGAGCTCTTCCAGATCGAGCACCAGCTCGCCGAGGCGCTTAGCTGGGTCCAGCAACTCGGAGCGAGCCGCGCGCCGAAAGCGCGCGCGGCCGAGCCGGAGCCCGTTGATGAAGAGGTGTTCTGAGGGCGCGATGGCAGAGATCATCCATGCCTTCGCGCATCACCAGAACCGCACGATGGTCAACAATGTCGCACGCATGATGGTGGCATCGGGCTCCGACAGCTGCGCTGAGGCAGAGCTCGTCTTCAACCTGAACGTCATCTGGGACGTGCTCGAAGCCCGCGGCCTGGCCGAGGAGGTTATCGAAGCGGAGTGCCACCTGTTCTGCCGAGCGGCGTGGCAACGATATGACGAACTGATCGTAGGAGCCGGGGCAGCATGAAGAACAAATCGAAGTTGATCCAGATCGCGACCGCCGCTCGCACAGAAGGTCCGGAGCCGACACGGGCGCGCTGGCGCGCGCCGGTGCTGCTCTTCCATCCTATCCGGCCGCAGTCTTACGTCGACCGGATGGCCCGGATCGTCGTCAACGCCGCCACTGCTGAATTCGGTGAAGAGATCCTGCGGCGCGACATGCAGCACATCGAACGTAGCCTGGTCGACGCCGGGGCCGACGCCGCTCTGGTGAAGCGCGAGGTCCGTGCGCTCGAGGCGTCGATCCGGCGCGCGATCTGGGAGCGGGTTCTCGGATGACAGCGAAAGCGATGCGCGTGGAGGACGCGCCCGTCCGAGCGGCGAAGCCGATCAGCCGCCTGCTCGATTATGGAAAGGCGACTGTAAACTACAGGAAACAACTCAAAGAGGTGAAAACCTTCCTTGAGGACCGGTGGACCATTCCCATTCCGGCGACCGAGGCAGCCATCAGGGACGTCGCCGTGCTCTTGGACTTGATGGCGGTCTATACGGCCGGTGCAGCCATGATCGACGACTATCTCGCCTGGGAGACGGACTTCGACCACCCTACGCGCGAGCGGCTCAAGGCGAGCGCGATCGCCAACGCGCCACGGGGATACACCCCACAGCAGATCGGCCAGATGCTCGGCGTGCTTTGGGCGACACACCGACGGCTAGACCTTCGCCAGATTGACGCGATTGACAGGCCGCCGCGCGATGTCCTTGACGAGATCGATCGACAGCGGGCCGTAGAATATTCACGGAACTACAGAGCGTCCAAGCCCAAGAAGCCGAGCCAAGCGCAGCTCGACAAGGACGCTCTGATCCGTCGTCGGATCGCTACGGTCAAGGACGTGATCCCCCCGCAAGGCTCCTCCATCAGCAACATCGCCGCGAAGCTGCTGGCCAAGAAGATTGAACGCGGCCCCTTCGCCGACGTGAAGAAGGAGAACCTGCCTCGGGTCCTCCGTGAACTCGTGAAGGACAATTCCGGAGCCTTCCGAACCGAGTTCCGACCGCCGGCAGGCCGCCCCGATGACCGGCCGCAGCAATGGATCTTTTCCAATTAGACGGATCACCTATGCACCGCGATGCACCGCTCATAAGTGCCTGTCATTCCGATGTTCGACGCAAATCTGATCCCCGGTGCACCGCTTCGATGCACCGTCGTGCACCGTCGAATGCACCGGCTCACTTCCGGCTATTCGACACCGCACTGGGCTGGAACACGCAAAATGTCTGCTATGTAATTGATCCGCCGATGTTCGACGCGAATTCTATCCCCCGTTCGGCACAGAGCAGGACAGAAACCGAAAAGCTCAATGATTTGCGGTGTTCGACGCAACTTCATCCCCGAGGGACCAAATTTGCGTCGACCACACTCTTAGATAATAAACATAGGGGGCTTGGTGCGCATCCGGTGCAGCGCGCCGCCAAGCGCCGTCAGGCGCGCCAAGGCGAGCGCGCGTGCGTCAAACGGGCGGGACGATCGCTGACGCGACGCCCGCCCAGCACCGGCGGGAGATCATCTGTTTCAGATGGAACAGTTGCAGCGGTGAGACCGCATCACCGCCGCGACACCGCCGCTCATCACCAACATCAACGGCAGCAAAGATATAGATTACGCGCGCGCGAACGTGCGCGCGGCGCTGGCGGGCTGGCCGACGCGGCGAGCGGCGGAGCAGCGCACCGGCGGAGCAGCCGCCAGCGACGCTCGCATCAGCGCCGCAGCCCCTCCTGCGCCGCGGCGTGGTGCGTTCGATTTCTCAGCCGCTCCTTTCGCGCGTCGACCAGCGCGGAGCCACCAGCGAGCTCGGCAGCGCGACCGCGCCGCACTCTCGCGGGGAAAAGGAAAAAGAATCATGTTTCTGCAAACCGCCGTGCGAGCGCGATGGGCCCGAAAAATCAGCGTATTTGGGATTTCAAAAACTTCGGTTTCGTTTTCTTCCGAGGGCCCGATGCCTAAGGGCGCTCGCCGCCAGTCTGGGTTCGCCCACCGGCCTCTCGGTTTGCGCCGCAGGCTGCTCGAACTCCTCAAGCAGCTCGAGGCCGCGTCGGCCGTGGAACTCGCCGGCCATGCCTACAGCGGTCGCGTTCACCGGATGCGGCCGGCGCGCTGCTCGCCAGTGCAAGTTGCCACCGTCCGCAAGGCGCTTCGCAAGATGCTGAGGAACGGCAACGCGACAATCGTCGGCCACCATCGCGGCCGGCGGCTGTACGCTTGGCCTTCCCAGACGCCGCTGAGGATTGGTCACCTCGATGTCTGAGCAGCTCCGGCAAGCCCTCGCTCTGATCGCGTTACTGTCCGCTGAGGACCGCCGTACACTGGTGGCGCTGCTCTCCGATAGACCACCACCCGGCCACGCTGCGTCACCCAAGACGCGCGTGCGCAACGCTCTGTTGATCGGTTGCTGGGCGGAGTTCTTTCCTGATCGCAGTCCGTACGATGCCGCGCAGGAGATCGCCACCGCGTGGCGGCGCTACGCCGCCGACGCTTGGCCGCGCGATCGGCTGATGTCGTTGGAGAGTTGCCCGGCTAAGTATGCCGGAGCCGTCCGTTCATGGTTGTGGGCACTACAGGTCGAGAGCCCCGGCCCGTTAAGTGCCGAGCGGATCAGGAAAATCATTGGTCAAGTTGAACTGACCAACCGGAAGGATCACCGTCGCCATCGCTGATTTAAGGGAGACGAGGAACGTGCTCAACACCATGAAGGCGCCCCAGGGCATTCCATACGCAGTTGCGGAGCGGCTACAGAGCATCGCCGACACTGCGGCCAACCAAAGCGCGGCATTGAGGTCCGTGAGTGCCGAAATGCGCGAACTGCACGCAGCGGTTCAGAAGGACGAGGCGGACCTCCAGCGGCTCGAACGCTCGGGCGGTGCAGACGACCAGCAGATCAGCCAGCTTGCGGCCAAGATCGAGCGCAGTCGAGCCGATCTTGCGAAGCTGCTGGACCGGATCGAGAAGCTCAGTGCGTTCTGGAACTCGACGAAGCGGCTGGTCGACACGTGCCAGAGCTATGCGCGTACGAATGCCGGCCGCATCATGCTTCACGACGGGGACGACCCGCAGTTGCGGCCCGGTGAGAAAGCTCTCGCCGGCCTTGATCGCGCATCGCGTCGTGCGCGTAGCCTCAAGATGGATCGTCGTGAGATAGAACTCGCGCCCTATCCGCGAGCAGAGGCAAAACGAAAAGCGCGTGAGTACCTTGCAGCTCGGGCTCAGGCGGCGAGGCCCGACGTATCGGCCACGCTGGAACATCTTCAGGAGCCCCGTTTCCCAACCAGAGTGCTCGAAAAGCTCGGCAGCGGGTCGCTCGACTTCGTGACGGTCGACGTGATCGGCGTCATGGCATGGGCGCTCCCGGAAGCGATGCAGGCCGCAATCGACCGCGAGATAGACCTCATGTGCGAGGGCGAGGACGAGATCGCGCTATCGGAGCAGGAGAGGACTGAAAAGCTCGCGGTCATCGACGCCGACACCTTGGCGGCGGAGCGCGAGGTGGTCATGTTCAGCGAGTTGGCGGGCCTGATGCCACCGGCGGACACCGACCCGAGAGCGGTGTTGCGCCTGTCCGATGCGATGCCGGCACCGGAGCGGAGCTAGATCATGAACCCGCTCGCGCGCATCGCCGCGGAACTGTTCTCGACGCCGCTATTCCTCGATGCCCGGAAGGCCGCCACCATCGCCGCGGTTCTTGGCAATCGCGTCGGCGTCGACGGCGAGCGCCTTGAGGCGCTCGCCCGCGCATTCGGTCCGCCGTTGGCATCTCGACCAGCAGCACGAGGCAGGTCTGGCAACGGCTATGCCAAGATCGGCGGCGGCATCGCGCTGGTCCCGGTGATCGGTAGCCTCGTCACCCGCGCCGGCGGCCTGGACGCCGAAAGCGGGTTGATCTCCTACGACACGATCAGCCGGGCCGTCCGCGAAGCGAACTACGACCCCGAGGTGACGAGCATCCTGCTCGACGTTCACAGTCCAGGCGGAGCGGCAACCGGCGCGATCGAGTGCGCCGACGTCATTGGCAACATCGCGAAGAAGCGGCCCGTCGTCGCGGTCTCCAATTCGGTCTGCTGTTCCGCTGCTTACGCGATCGCAGCGGCGGCGAACAAGATCGTCGTAACGCCGACCTCGATGACGGGCTCCGTCGGCGTGGTGATGTTGCACCTCGACCGGAGCCAGCAGCTCGCGGATCACGGCCTGGTGCCCACCTTCATCCATGCCGGCGCGCACAAGGTCGATGGCAACGAGCTACAGCCGCTGTCTGCTGAGGTGAAAGCTGACCTCCAGCAGGAGGTGGACGGCTTCTACGGGCTGCTGGTGGCGAGCGTGGCCTCTCACCGACCGAAGCTCTCGCCTGCGGCAATCAAGGGTACGGAGGCGCGCACCTACCTCGGTGCACAGGCCGTTGCTGTTGGTCTGGCCGACGAGGTTGGATCGATTGATACCGTCATTCAGGAACTCGCCGGCTTGCACAAGGAGGCCGGCGAGACGTGGAGCAAGTACGACAAGATCGAACGGCTCTACGGAGCCAACAGCGCCTCCGCTGAGCGCCTGAAAGATGCCCATGCCGCCGGCGTTCGCGCCGGCGCGGCGGCCACACTCGCGGCGAGCAAGAGATGAGTTTCGACGAGCCTCCTTGCAGGCAGGATCGTCGACACCGCCGCCGGGCGTTTCTTGGCTTTCGCCCGGCGGCGGCCCAATTCCGGAGGTGCAAACATGACGTTCTCTGAGGTGCGCACTGAGGTGCTCCAGGCCGTGTTCAACGATCGCGACCGATCACTGGAAGGCGCCGTCGAGCTCGCCATCGAAGCTGGCATCAATTTCGAGCGAACGAGACTTCGCGCCATCTTGAGCGAGATCACTCCACGTCCCGGTCTCGAGAAGGTGCTGATCATCCGAGCTCTCGATCCGGAAAGTACGGTTGAGAGCGTCGCGCGCTTTATGGCTGAGTTTCCGGTGGAGCAAGCTCACTACATCAGCCTGCGCAAAACCATCAAGTTAGTGAGCGACAACAGCGAACAGACGAAAGTGGGTGCGCCATGAGCAAAATCATAGAGGCGAAGGCGGTAATTTCGGCGGTCGACAAGACCGGCGCCGTACTCGACCAGATCGCCAAAAAGTTCAAGGGCGTCGAGAAGGCGGGCAAGGCCCTGGAGAACGTCAAGGCACCGAAGTTTACCGGCGATCTCTACAAGGAGCTGGAGCGGCTCAAGCTCAGCGAGAAGGAGCTGGCCGGCGTCCGCAAGGAGTTCGACCGCTTCCACGACACGCTCAAGGCGGGCCCGATCCGCGCGAGCAATTATTTCCGCGCGATTGACGAATGGAAGGGAAAGACCGTCGACCATTGGCGCAACGTCAAGGCGGCGGTCGATGAAACCGACAAGGCGCACCAGAAGTTCTTCAAGCGGGCTGGGCGCTTCGCGCTGCTCGCTAGCGGGGTCGGCGGCGCGGCTTACGCCGTGGGTAACGTCGGTCGCGCCGGCTTCTCGGCGGCAGCGATCGCGCAGCGTGAGAGCGCCCGCGACTTTCTAGCCGGGGTCTCGTCGAGCGAGAGCGACCGTCTCGCAGCCGCGGCGCAGAGCGCTTCGACGCGGTATAGGTCAGTCGACGCCGCGACGATGCATGAGCGGTTGCGCGACACCGCCATGAGCACGCGCTCGACCGATAAGGCGATCGAGTTGGCGGACACCATCGCGGAAGGCACCACCGTCCTGCAGTCCCTCAAGGGCAAGGACAAGGCGATTGAGGAGGGCCGGAAGTTCTTCGCCGCGCTCGACGTGCTCGGCAAGAACATCGATCCCAAGGAGGTCCGCGAGCTGTTCGACGGCTACATCAAAGCGCTCGGCGTCGAAGGCGAGGATATGGACCTTGGCGGCGCGCTCTCGATGGCTCGGCAGTCCCGCGCCGCCGGCGGCGTCCTCTCGAACCGCTTCCTGATGACCACCGCGCCCGGCCTTGCCCGCGACCTGGGCGATCCGCAGCTCGGTACCGCGCTGTCATCCTCGCTCTCGCAGAACGTCGGCGGGCGCGCCACGAAGGCTTCCAAAGCAGCTCAGCAGGCGTTCGGCCTTCGTGACGGACAAGGTCGCTTCCTCGACAGCGACATGATCATGCGCGACCCGGACAAGTATGCTTGGGAGCGCATCATCCCCGCCCTGCAAAAGAAGGGCGTGGACGTAAACGACAACGTGAAGGTCACGGAGGCGCTCGCGAAGCTGTTCTCCAACCGCGTCGTGCAGGACGTGTTTGGAAAGTTGATCACACAGCGGGAGCAGTATCAGGCGAAGGCGGAGCAATACGGCCGCGCACCGGGCCTGAGCGCGGCTGGCCCGCTGATGGGTAAGGATCCGTTCGTCGCCTTTGAGGCCTTGCAAGCGCAGCTCCGCAATTTCGCGGCGCTCGCGCCGGTAATGGATACCGCGACCAAGACGCTCAACGACCTCACAGATGCGGTCGCGAAGCGAGCGGCCGCCGTGCAGAACCGTGACTGGCTCGGTCTTTTGCCCGAGGACGACCAGCGCATCATTAGGGGCGCGATCACTGCTTGGAATATGCCTCGTTCGGAGGTTCGCGAGAGACAACACCGCGATCTTCTCCAGCGCCAACTCAACGAGCAGGATCAGCGCGTCTCGCCGGGCTTCGGCCTTACGGGTGCCAATCTGGCGGCTGCTCGCCTCAAGCAATTCGAGCTCCAGCAGGGCATCAACGCGATCGACAGCCAGCGCGACATGCCGCCGATCTACTCGGACGCCGAGCTGAAACAGTGGGAAGCCAAGTACGGGAACATTGGCGCCAACGTGCCGCTCCCGCGTGCAAGGCCTGCCGGCCTAGGCGAGGCTCCACCCGTGCAGCCGCTCGAAGGTGCCGAGCAGCGCGTGTCGGTCGAGGGCAAGGTCGAGGGACAGGCAGACATCAACGTCAAGGTCGAGGCCGGCGATTACCTCAAGGCGCTGGTCTCGAAGATGGAGCAGGGGATCAAGCTCCTCGGCTCCATCAGCTCCAACGGCGCCGGCTCGACCGGCAAGAGCAGTCCCGACGCGAACGCGCCAGCGACGGGCTTTAACACTGGGATGCCACTTCCATGACCGCCCTGCCCCTGAGCGAGCTGGAGGACCGCGTAGCCGCACTGGAGCGGCTCAATCCGGTCGTCAATGTGGCCGTTGTGACGCTCTGTGGATTGATCCTGGGCACGGTACCGCCGGACAGCCAGCGCCGGATACTGGCGCTCCTGCGGGCGGGCAGCGCGTCTATCCTCGACGGCCTGACGGGCAGCGCGCCCGGCGAGCTGCCCGACCTCGTGGCGGACGAAATCTTTGCCGGGCTGCTCGACAACATCGAGCGGGTGGCGAACAACCATCGGCACCACCCTCGTCCGTAGGTATCCGCGGATGGTTGATCTGGCTCAATAGTCACTCCTAGCGCGAGCGGATCGTCCGACCATGAACCAGTCTGACGAACCAGATCGAGTGAATGAGCCGCCGCCGCCCGAGCCCTCCCGCTTGGATGAGGCGCGCCGTATCGTCCAGGAGTACGCCGATAATCTTCGCGAGATCATCAGGAAGCTCCGGCGCAAGCTGAATTGATACTCAACGTCGCGAGTGGCTTGACAAGACGCCTCCAAATCATGGCTTGCCTGTGCCCTTGGGCATGGGCGCAAATCGAGACGATCTCCTCGCGGAATATTACCTCAAGGCGGCCGGTGTCGCCGCGGTCTGGATCGACCGCGACGGACTGATCGGCTCGCAAGATGCCGCGCGTCTCCAGCTCGAGGACGGCCGCGTTGCCTTTTGCTGCCCGCGCGGTGCCAACTTCGTCCTCGCCTATCGCCTCCAGCTCTGGAAACAGGACAACGACCATGTCGCCGCGCCAAATCAGGCGGCGATGGCGGAGCGGCTGGAGCAGCTCGCCGACGAAGGCGGCGTGGGAATCACGCCGCATGCGATCGCGATCGACCGCGCCCGCGCGGCCGTCGCGGAAGTGAATGCGCGGCTCGCGGCGATGAAGTCGAAAGGCGAGCTGCGGGAGCTGAACCAGGCGTTTAGAGCCGCGCGCCTGGTCGACCCATCTCTTCGCTACGAGGCGTTCATGGAGGCGAAGAAGGCGGCGCTCTTAGAGGCGCTGGCGGGCCGCGCCAGCGCCTCCAATGGTTAGGATCGAACCTTGGAGCCGAAGAACGCGCTAACAGTGTTCGCGAGAGCAAGACGAGGCGGCTGACCGGCGAGATGGCGAAAGTCGCGGTAGAGCCGGATGGCGTTCAACATAATGATCTCCTCTGTGAACCACCTGAGCAAAGCACGTCCCGGTGACACGGGGGTCTCACTGCGCAAGGAAAAAACGTCTACGCGGTCTACGACCCAGCGTTCTTTCGGTGAGAGCCTCAGCAACCCGCGTAGCCGCGCGCGGATACACGCCAAAGTAAGGCTTTTCCAGCCGGAAAGTGTGCACTGCGGCGGCTTTTCGCTTGGACCGACCGGGAATGCCGTTACTCTCGGGAACATGAAGATCCTGAGCGTGCGAGAGCCTTGGGCGAGCCTGATTATCCACGGGGGACGAAACGTCGAGACCGGCGCAGTCGAGCTCAAGGACGTCGAGAACCGCACCTGGGCGACGTCCTATCGGGGACCGGTCTTGATCCACACAAGCCAGCGTCCGGACGCGATCCGGCCCGACGAGATCGAGAGGCGGTTTGGCGTGCGCCTCACGTGCGAGCAGCAGCTCGGGGGCGTCATCGGCATGGTTGACATCGTCGATTGCGTCCGGCCCCACCCCAGCCGCTGGTACGCTCCGGATCATTTTGCGTTCGTGCTCGCCAATCCACGACCGCTCCCCTTCGTCCGGTGGAAGGGTGCGCTCTCACTGCGCACCGCGCCGGCGGAGCTGCTTGAAGTGCTCGGATATGCGCGATCCGGCTCGGTCGCCACAATCTCCGACTAAAGTTTCTTCGCGCTACAAATCGTAGTGTCGCAGGTCGGAGCATCGCCCACAGAAATCTCCTATGACTGCATGAAGATCTCAGCACCTGTCTACAATTTGTAGTGTCCACAACCACAAAACGTAGTGTGGCATTTCTGTTGGCATTCTGAGGCACGCCGTTACTTAGCTTTCTCGTTAACAAACAGCGCGATAGCGCGAAGAGAAAGAAAATACGGAAATGCAATCCTGCCCAGTGCTCACCCTTGCTCAGAAGTACGACCTCCTCGCGAAGCAATGGCTCGAAAATGAAGACGACCATACCTACGAGAGGCTCCACCATTTGGTTCTGACGGCCGATCATCTTTCGCCCCAGAGCATCACGGGTGCGGCGTTTCAGATCGCGTGTGCTTTGTCCGAGATGGACGCGACCATGGGTGAAAAAGCGTCGGCGGTTCGGTTAGCGTCCGAAAGGCGTGTGATGAGGTTGTTGCGCAGTGCGCTCATCTTGCTGGAGCAACGCAGTGCTGATCTGCCTTCGCTGTGGAAGTTCGTCGTGCCTTCGGGCGAAACGGCGCTTCTTCGCAAGTACGGCTCGAACTGAGCGGGAGATCAGGCCCGAGGCGGCGCTGAGCCGCCGCCTCTCTGCCGAGAGAGCCGCCCATGAGAGCGAGGGACCGCCAAGCAAGATTGAAGCGAGCCAAAGAGGTCGGACGGCTGGCGTTCGATATGCTGAGGTTCGAGGAGCTCGTCGGCAACATGACCGTCAAGGGCGAGCAGAAGCAGTTTCGCGAATTCTCGCACCGAGGGCTGTCCGGGTCGCTCCTGACGCCATTTAGACCGACGCGGCTCGATGAGTTCTCGCGCATCCAAATTCGGCACCTAGGTCACAAGGTGCTCGACATTCGCTGGTCGAAGGCCGGCGACTTCCGCCTCGTGACGTTCGAGCCCGGCGATTGGGAAGAGCTGCTGGAGCAGGTCGCGACGGTGTTCTGAGCCGAGCGCGCTCTAGGTCAGCCGAAGCGAACGATCACATACAAGCCCAGCGACGTACCCAGCAATGACAGACCCCACGCGAGCAGCGCGACAAATGCTGAGCCGAACAGCATCATGAACCCCCAAATTGCGCGGTTCAGATCACCTGTGTGAACTGCCTTGGTCTCGATCTGGCCGCTGTCGATAAACCCAACAGCGAGGAGTAGCCCAATGATGTAAGCAGCGAGCGAGGCAGAGGACAGAATGAGCCCGACAAAGAAGGCGATTGCAGTTGCTTTAAGCAGGACGTGCAGCTCAGGTCGGCTTGAGAAGTAGTAGAGCGCGGCCACCGACGCTACTACGCCGGCTCCGTTTGCTGTTCCGACCAGCTTTATAGCGTCGAGCAAGAAAGTGAGACGGTCTTTCGCCCCGAAGATTGGTCCACGCTCACTGTCAGCGGTCGCACCACCTCGCTCATCCTGGAGCTTCGCCAGCTTATCCATGAATTTGCGCTGCATCGACAACATCATCGTTCCTGCGAAAGCCTCTTCAGATCACGTCTATGTTTTCGAGAAACCACGCTCGGAATTCTTCCATGAAAGGCGTCCAGTCCTTCGCCTCCAGCTTCGTCAGCGCCCGAGAGATCATCATCGCGGCGTCGAAGCATGAAATCTCCATTGCGTCGTCGCCGCCGTGTTTCAGCCAGTAGTGTTCGCGGTTTAGTTGGTTGATCCAGTCCTTCTTTGCCGCAAATCTCTCCTTGGCGCGCGGATTGTCACGCAGCGCCGCAAAGAGATAGTGACCTTCGCGTTTGATCATCCCCTCACCCGCGCCAGCGAGCGTCACGGCCACCTCGAACGTTCCTCGCTCAAAGGCACGGATCGCTGCCTCAACCTGTCGGCTCGCCGCCTGGGTGAGCGTCAAGCTGAGCGGCTCGGCCGGCAGCCGTGGACCTCGGAACGGTCGCCTTCGGCGCGCTTCACGGAACGGGTTATCCGGCATCGCGACTTCAAAAGGTCTGAGGTTTGTCGACGGTGCCGACGCCTTCGCAATTTTGGCAGACACCGCGCAAGCGTTCGTTTTTGTTTGGGTCACCGCAGCACACTGGACAGGGCATCCATTCCCCTTTCGGGTTCGGTTCGGGGAAGTATTCCATCCGCCCGTCGCAAACGATGCAGACGCACTTTCCATTGCAGACGGGGCACAGAGTGGTTCCGCTGGGCATATTCTCACCGTCTCCCAAAGCGACGCGATCAACCTGGACCCGTACTACACCGGCCGTGCAGCCGTTGGGCGCGATCTGCCAAGGTTTTCCCCGGCTAACTTCCGCCAGCCTCCGCAAGCTGTTGGTATCTGCGTTGGTATTCCCCAGAGTTGTTGTAAAAATTACAATTTATAATCAATGGGTTATGACAGTCTCCCGATCCCCTCAGCCGGCACCATTGGTTTAGCTCCGCGACCGCAGATCGAAACCTGTCAATGGCCACGGCCCCTTTCGGCGACCACCGGAAGAACTAAATCATCGGTTTGGCGTTATCATCCTCCTGCTATAGAGTTGTCTCGCGGAGGTCTAGCGATGGACCCGAATGATCGGGTAGCCTTAGCCCTATCCGCTGTCGCCTTGGCCATCGCCATTGTGGTTGCATCGACAGTCACGTTGGAGCGCGTCAATACCCGTACGGCCAGCAACGGCGCTCCTCCCGGAACGGTAGGACTCGCCAGGCCCCACCCGCCGCTGGACCGTGCTCCCGGTGAACCGATACAGACAACAGGAACGCCATCCAACGCAAGGCAGCGTCCCTGACCGAACGCCGGCCGCACCGGCACCAGCAGTCGGTGCCTGTGCCTCAGCTTGAACGCTTGCGCGCGCTGCCCTGTCCGCGACGCCGGCGCCACCGATCTCGACCCAGGCATGTTTCGATTGCTCGAACACCGATCTGACGGGCGCCGGAAAATCCGGATCCGCGATGGCGCCGACGGCAATGCCGATCATGTCAGGCAGATTGTCGGCCTTCCAGCACACCGTCGAGCCACAGCCAGCGCAGAAATAGAAGCGAACCTCATCGCCGTTTGCGGCGACGCGAGCGTACTGCCGCGCCCCAAAGGTTGTTGATCAGCTCGACGACGTCGCCGATGCGGGTGGCGGCGACCGAGAGCTCGCTGACGCGCTCGGTCGTGGTGCGCACCTGGGTGACGGCTTCGCCCGCCATCCGCGCCGATTCCTGCACCTGGCGGCTGATCTCGTTCACCAAGGAGGACAGCTCCTCCGTTGCGGTCGCAACCGACTGGACGTTGCCGGTGGCTTCACCCGAAGCCGCGACGATGACGGAGGTCGGCATGTCGCGGCGGCGCTGCTCGGCGGCCTGCTTCTCCGTTTCGATCTGCGCGGCCTTGAGACGGCCTCGGTTGCCTCGGTGAGGACCGCGTCTGTTTTCGCCCGGCCCGGAACTGGCTCCGCCACCAGCCGTTATTGGCCCATGCGGATCCGGGAAGAAAACCGAAACATGATTCTACTAGCGACGGTGACGCTGTGCTGCAGCGCCTTGGCTGGCACATTGGCGCTGTTCGAGCCGGTGCTGGGACCGGCGCCTGAAAAGCGTGTCGCCGAGGGAGCCGTGATCGACATTACCCGGACATCGATTCAGGCCCCAGTTCGAGTGGTCGGCGCGCCGTTCGAGCCCAACGTCAATCCGCGCGAACGGTAGCGCTCACCGCGGCGAGACCTTCGCGCCCTCCTCGGGCGGGCCGTGGGCACGTGCCAATTCTTCCACGAACGCGATCACCTCCGCCCGCTTGTCGGGCGGCAGCGACAGGAACGCACGGATGAGCCTCAGCCCCTCCATTTCGTCCGACCGTTCTTCTGCAGCGACCATTCGGTCAATGTCGGACGACCGGGAAAAATATGCAATCCCTTTGCGAACCTCCTTGATTCGATGCAGCCGCTTTGCTGGAATAAGCGTGGCTGAGGTGGATCATGAAATGGATCAGCGAGCGCGACGCACTGATCGCGCAGACACTGGCCTTCGTCCAATCGGTGACCGGCAGGAAGGATGACACCCTTCAGCCGGAGAACCCTGCGGTTGGCTCGACCGCCGCGGTGGAGATCGTCGCCGTGGAGGCGGTCGCCCGCGAGTTCGAACCGCCGCCAGCCCCCCTTCCGTCCCGGCCCGCACCTGTCCCGCTGCCGCGGGCAAACGGTGATTTCCGCACCGAGATGCAGGCCCGCATCGCCAATTTCCGCAAGCATCAGGAGCGCTTCGAGCGCGAGCGTGAGGAATATTATGCGGCGACGCTGACCAAACTGCGTGCCGCCATCCGCGACCCCGGCGGCCCCCCGCCCAAAAAATAAGGTCGCCCCGTCAGGGACCTACAGCCAGGACCAGACCACCCAGAGATTGGTCGCGCAGGCGCCGAACAGCGCTAGCGTGAGGGGCAGGAGCATGTGCCCACAGGATGTCTTCAGGTCGCTCGTCATGGCGGAAAACATCCGCTGATTCCGGCCAACGAGTCCCAGGGATTCTTTTTTCCGGGATTCAGGACTCGTTAAGGACTCAGGGACGGCGGTAACCGATCACGGCGCCGTGATCGAACCGCGGGCCGGAACCCCTTACCGGGCAAGCTCGTTAACTGGGTTTGTTGGAGCGGGAAGAATGCCCTACGCCCTGTTCTGCAACGACGCCCAGATCAGCAAGGCCTATCCGAGCGAGTCCGACGTCTGGAAGCTCGCGCAACGGAGCGGTCTCGTCGTGGACGTGATGGCGGACGACGAGCGGCCGGGACCGCGCCGGGTGCTCGACAACGACTACGAGATCGCGCCTTGCCAGGCAGCTCAGGGCGAGGACCCCGCCAAGAACAAGGCTGAGGCCGACCAGGAGTCGCGGATGGAGTTCGAGCTGAACTCCTGAGCTCCGGCACGAAACCGGATCGCAGCTCAGGGCGTGTCAGGGCGTGGCGGCCGCAAGCGAGGCCTGCTCGCCTGGCATGGCGACGCAGGCCTTGCGGCGATGCAGCCCACGGATGGAGCCGGTAACCTTCAACACCTGGCCAGACGGACAGGAAGCGTTCTTGACGAAGGCGACCTCATAAGGTGCCAGCATCAGAGGCTCGGATTTGAGGATTGTCTGTGCAGAGCACGGCAGGCCGAAGAAGCACGAGAGCACCACTGCCGACATCAAGATACGCATGTCCGTCGTCCCACCAGCCCGGTAAATCTCATATAACGCGTTCCGGAGCGCGAGTTCCGTAAATCGCAAAGATTATTTTTGCTTTACGTCGGCTCCGTGACGCGCGTGAGAAGGCGCGTCAGCATCGTTTGCAAGCAAATGACGCGCCAGATGGTTTACGCAAGGCAAGCAAGCCGCCGGAAGACCGGCAAACGAAAGGCCGGCGGAGCCGGCCTTTGTCGGGTTTTGGATCGTCGCTGGGCCGCTCACTAGCGGGAGCCGGCCGGGCCGCCCCAGCCGAAGCGATAGTTCACACCGACCTTGACGGCATGGTCGTCCTCCCGGCCACGAACGCCGACGATGTCGGCCGGACCAGAGGTGAAGGTGGTGCTGCCGAAATTGTAATACTGGTACTCGGCCTTGGCCGACCAGTTCGGCGCGAACATGTATTCGAGGCCGGCGCCGACGGTATAGCCGTCCTTGCTGTTGCCGGTGGTGGTGAAGGCCTGCGGCACCCCGGCGATGTTCACGCCAAGGCCATTATTGCGCCAGGCGTAACCGCCCTTGGCGTAAAGCAGCGTCGGTCCCCAGGTGTAGCCGATGCGACCGGTCACCGACCCGATCTGGTCGGTGTTGGACGTGACCTGCGTGCCCAGCGGGAAGGTGACACCGTTGTTGTTGGTCGGCAGCCAGGAATATTGAGCCTCGACGCCTACCACCCAGTTGGGCGCGAACTGGTAGTCGAAGCCGCCCTGCACGCCGCCCATGAAGCGGGCGTCGCTCGACTGGAAGCTGCTGTCGCCGGCAAACGCGCCGCCGACATGGCCGCCGATGTAGAAACCGGTCCAGTTGTAGATGACCTGCGGCGGCGTATAGGCCGGAGCCTTGGTATAGGTGCGCGGCTGCATGTCCGCGGCGGCCGCCGGTGCGGCCAGCGCCAGCAGAGCTGCTGCACCGAGCAAAATCGACTTCATGATCATCCCCGTTCTTTCATCTACGACACTCGGGAAACAACGTGGCGTGAATTGGGTTGCTTCGCGGCGATGCCGGAACGTTGATCGTTCGTTACTGTGACGGCTTTGCAACGAGAGTATTTTGTTCCACCACGTCGACTGCGCAAGGCCGCCGCAACGATTTGTCGCAAGACAAACCACCCCGTTCAAAGCTCGCCGAAACGTGATCCAGCGGCTCGGCCGCTTCTGTCTAACACCAGACGATGAAGGCGGGCTTTGCGCTACCGCGTCATCTTTTCCAGTTCCGGAAAGGGAGCGTAAACCGCACCAGTGCAGAGATCGCTGGTCCGGTCGACCACGCGATCCGCTCGGCCGTTGACGAAGATCACGGCACGCTCACGCATGGCCTTGTAGCTGCCATCGCTCTCGCGCGGGGTGAAGTGCAGGCAGCTCACATAGAACTGCCGGCCGCCGACCTCGCGTTGCACCGGCTCGGCCATGCTGGCATCGCGCACGCCGACCGGATTGTTGAGATACGCTTTCATCAAAGCCACCGTGTCGCTGCGGAAATTGTCGGGAAACGGCTGCGGCCCGCCCGCCTGTGTCCCATCCAGCAGGGTTGGACGGTCACCGTCATTGCCGAAACATGCCGCAAGCACCAGCGGCAACGCCAGGATCACCGCACATCTCGCCAATCGCCCCACCGGCCCCGCTCTCCGCTCGATCAGATTCGGAGACGTTCTAGCCCCAAGCCTGCGCGAAGGGAATTCGCTTGCAGCGGAGCAAACAGCGCACCGGCCCGCTGCCGGCACCTCGGGCTTTCGCGCAAGGTGTGGCGAACGGACCGGGCCTGACGTCCGCGCGCGGCAGCGGGCAATGCCAGGGATGCCGCCGCGCGGGATCAGTCGTCAGTTGCGCTTGTCCGACGTTGCCGGCTTGGTCACGTCCGGCTGCGCCTTCTGCGACGCCTTGGCCGAGACCTGCTTGTGGTGATGGCGATGCTTGCGCACGGTCTTGTGCTCGTCGGTGGTGACCGCGGCATTGGCGTTCATCGCCTTCGACTTGGTATCCACCTTGGCATCGGCCTTTGCATCGGGCGCCTTGACGCCGGTGTCCGGTTTCGCAGCGGTGGTCGCCGCCTTGGTCTGGCCCTGATCCGCCTTGATCACCGGGGCTGTCGTAGTGGTCTTGCCGGCTTCAGCTGCGAAGGCAGGGGCTGCGATCACGGAAGCTGCGAGCAAGGCTGCAGAAATCGTCTTCAACATGGTGGTCTCCTCTTGCAAGGATCTTGAGGCGGCGCCCTCTCGTCACCCCTTCGATCGTGGGTCGGAGCCTAGGCGTGGCGCGCTGAACCCAGTCTGAAGCCCCTTGCAGGCTTCCGTTCATCTCGATGACAAGTTTGTCATCCGCGGCTGGGCGAACAGCGCGACTTGGGTAATAGAACTTGGCGAATAGAACTTGGCGAATAGATCGTGCGAAGCGGGAATGTTTCCGCCCGATGGGTGTTCCGGTCTTTGGGCAATCGTGTAGGATCGCCACGTTCCATACGGGAGACTTTTAGATGCGCAAACTCTCAACGCTTGTTGTGCCGGGCTTGGTCGCCATGACGTTGGCGGCTGCGCCGGTGCTGTCCAGCGCCTACGCCGCTGGCAGCGACGAGCCGTCCTCACCGCCGAAATCGGACTCCTCGTCCAAGAAGGGCAAGAAGAAGAGCTCTTCCGTTAGCGATCCCAAATTCCTGGCTGCCTATCGCACCGCCTACGCCGCGGTCTACGACAAGCACGATTACACGGGCGCGATCGACCAGCTGAAGTCGCTGGGGCGCGACGACGTCGCCGACGTCGCCAACCTGATCGGCTATTCCTATCGCAAGCTCGGCGACTACCAGTGGTCGAAGGTCTATTACGAGCTGGCGCTGAAGGACGATCCGAACCACGTGCGCACCTGGCAGTATTACGGCCTCTGGCAGCTCGAGCAGGGCAACCGCGAACAGGCGCAGTATCATCTGAACAAGATCGCCTCGCTCGCCGGCACCGACAGCTCTGAATATCGCTCGCTTGCCGCAGCGCTCGACAAGCCGACCGGCGCGACGCTGGTCTACTGAGACCAATCGCATCTTCTGACGAAGCGGACGGGCACAACCTCAGGGTTGTGCCCGTTCTGCATTTTCGGCTAGCCTCGCGCACCCAATCCTCCCTCGCAAATTGGTTTCGCAATGGACACGTGGCTGCGATCCGCGATCGACTACATCGGCTCCTGGATCGAATTCCAACTGACGACAATCCAGCAGCCGGGCGTCATCGTGGCCTTCGCCCATCGCGGCGAGGTCGTCGCCGAGCATGCATTCGGCCTCGCCAATCTCGACACCGGCGAGAAGCTCACGCCGCGCCACCGCTTCCGCATCGCCTCCCATTCCAAGAGCTTCACCTCGGCCGGCATCATGAAGCTGCGCGAGCAGCGCAAGATCCGGCTCGACGACATGGTCGGCCAATATGTCGGCGGCCTGCATCCGCGCGTCGCCGAGACGACGATCGCGCAAGTGCTCTCGCACAGCGCGGGGCTGACGCGCGACGGCGCCGATTCCGGCCAGTTCATCGACAGCCGCCCCTATCTCGATGCCAACGAGCTGCTCGCGGAATTGAAGCAGGCCACCGCAATCGAGCCCGGCACCCGCTTCAAATATTCCAATCACGGCTTTGGGCTGATCGGCCTCGTGATCGAGGCCGTGACCAAGGAGCCCTACCCGGTCTGGATCAAGCGCGAGATCATCGAACCCGCGGGCTTACGCGAAACCGAGCCAAATACGCCGCTTGCCAAGGGCACGCCGTTCGCGTGCGGTCATACGCGCAAAGTGCCGCTGGGCGAGCGGGGCGTGATCCCCGGCGACAATCCCGCACATGCGATGGCATCCGCCGCAGGCTTCGTCGCCACCGCCGCCGACACCGCCCGCTTCTTCGCGCAGCTGGCACCCAATGCGAGGAAGAGCGTGCTGTCGGTCGCGAGCCGCCGCGAGATGACGCGACACCATTGGCGCATCCCGCAGAGCTTCGAGGCCTACTATGGCTTGGGCGTCAATGCCGGCAAAACCGACGGCTGGGACTGGTTCGGCCATGGCGGCGGTTTCCAGGGCTACATCTCCCGGACCTGCGCCATTCCCGCCTGCGAGCTTTCGATCAGCATCCTCAGCAACTCCATCGACGGCGCGGCCCCGTTCTGGATGGATGGCGCGATGCAGATCCTGCGTGTCTTCCAGACCCGCGGCGCGCCCGACCGGCGCGTGCGCGACTGGACCGGCCGATGGTGGACGATCTGGGGCGCGACCGATCTCGTGCCCGCGGGCAACCGCGTGCTCGTCGCCAATCCGCAGTTCAACAATCCGTTCATGGATGCCGCCGAGATCGAAGTCACCGGCCGCGACAAGGGCAAGCTCGCCTGGGCTGCCGGCTATTCCAGCCATGGCGAGCCGGTGCGCCGGATCCGTGACAAGCGCGGCAAGATCAGCGACATCTGGATCGCTGGCGCGAATGTGAAGCCGGAAAACGCCGTGGCACGCGAGATCGCGCGCCGGTATCCGCCGCGCAAGCGAAGGCCTACTCCCTGATCAGCGTCTCGACCTCGCTACGGAACGCCTGCCGCGATCCGTCGCGCGAATAGAACATGTGGCCGCCGGGATAGACGACGAACTTCACGCGCTGCGTCACGAAGGCCGGCAGCTGATCGAGCACTCGCTTCGTTCCGAAATAGGGCGTGGCGAGGTCGAACAGGCCGTGCGCGACCAGCACGTTCAGCTTCGCATCGGTGGCGAGGATCTGGCGCAGCTCGGAGACCGATTGCGGCGGGTTGATGCCGCGGCCGAAATCCCAGTGGCCTTCCACGGTGCCGTTCAGGACTTCATAGGAGCCGTCCGGCCGCCAGTTGAGCTTGCGCGTCAGGACGTCGACGGCCGCACTCGTCAGCGGCGCCTGTAGCGCGTCGCCCGAGGGATCGCCGAAGCGCGAGCTGCCGGAATCCGGATAGGGATCGAAGCCGCGGACCGAGCCGTCGTAGCGCCCCGTCACCTTGCCGTTCTTGCGGTCGAGCTCGCGGCGAAATTCACCGACGTCGAAGCGCCCGGCGAGCCTGCGGCTGACCGCCTGGTCGATCCCGGTGAGCTCGGCGACCCTGTCGGCGAGACGATTGGTTGCCTCCTTGTCCGCCTCGCCCTTGACGAGATCGGTCAGGAATTCGCCGCGCGCGTAAGCCTCGACGTCGGCGAGGTCGGCGCGCTTGACCGGTCCCTTGGCTTCGCGCGCCACTGCGACATAGCTCGGCAGCGTCGCCACATATTGCAGGAGGCTCGTGCCGGTGAACTCGCGGAAATCCAAGAGCGGCGACACCATGATCAGTCCCCTGACGCCGATACCGTGCTGAAGCTGCAGCTGGCGCACGACCTTCGGCCCGCGAATGCCGCCATAGCTCTCGCCCGCGACGTATTTCGGCGAGGTCAGCCGGTCGTGCTTTTCGAGCCAGCGCCGGATCACGAGCGCGATCGAATTGACGTCGCCGTCGACGGAGTAGAAGGATTTGCGCGCGTCCTCGCCGCTCGCGACGAAGCGGCTGTAGCCGGTGCTGACGGGATCGATGAAGACGAGATCGGTGAAGTCGAGCCAGGTTTCCGCGTTCGGTTTCACTTCGGGCGAGGCCGAGGGCGACAGGGCCTCGCCATCGAGCGGCAGCCGCCACGGACCGGCCGTGCCGAACTGGAGCCACGCCGAGGACGCGCCGGGCCCGCCATTGAACAGGAACGTCACCGGGCGCGTCGCGCGGTCGGCACCGTCGAGCTCATAGGAGGTGACGGCGATGTCGGCCAGCGGCTCGCCCTTGCCATCGAACACGCGGATCGAACCGGCGGTCGCGGCGAAATTGAGGGTCCGGCCGGGCAGATCGAGCGTCTGCTTCGTGGTCGAATCCGGCGGCAGACGGTGTAGCTCGGCGGTCGATGACGATGTCTGCGATGCGCTCTGCGCGCCGCCACCGCGCCCGCCCTTCTGTTGTCCGGCCGGCGATGCCGTATCGGAGCGCGGCTGCGGCGGATCATCCGCGTGCGCAAAGTCCGCGAGCGCGAAAGCCGCGACCGCCAGCACCAGACTCGCGTGACGGAGCACCGGCAAGTTCGTGACCATGATCGTTCTCCCTGCCCGGCCCTGACAGCCGGTGAGAACGGAAAGCTTAGCGCGGAATTGCGACGGTTTGGGGGATCATTGGTCTGGAGGGGCCTGAAGAAGCCGGCCAGGTTCAAATCGCCCGGTTCTGTGCTTAAATCCGGTTGCACAGTCCCTGTTAGGTTTGGCGGGCGGTCATCCTCGACAATGGATGCTTAGGTCGTATAGACGAGCCCGGCGGAACTTTTCTCCAGCAAGGCGGCCCTGCCGAGAAGCCATGACCAAGCCCTCGCGATACGACCGGATCGCCTTCGTCGCCAGCCCGAGTAACGAGGCGCAGGTCGCCTTCGGCCAGCTCACCAGGGACTATGGCAATTGCGACCCCAAGGAGGCCGACGTCGTCGTCGCACTCGGCGGCGATGGCTTGATGCTCCAGACGCTGCACCAGCACATGCACACGGGGAAGCCGATCTACGGCATGCACCGCGGCACCGTCGGCTTCCTGATGAACGAGTATTCGACGCACGATCTGCGCGCGCGGCTCGAGGCGGCCCATGAATCCGAGATCAATCCGCTGCTGATGCGCGCGACCGATGTCAATGACCACGTCCATCTGCACCACGCCATCAACGAGGTCGCCCTGTTCCGGCAGACCTACCAGGCGGCGCGGCTGCGTATCCTGATCGACGAGCGCGAGCGCATGTCCGAGCTGATTGCGGATGGCATCATGGTGGCGACGCCGGCCGGCTCGACCGCCTACAATCTCTCCGCCCAGGGACCGATCCTGCCGATCAACGCCGCGTTGCTGGCGCTGACACCCATCAGCGCCTTCCGCCCGCGCCGCTGGCGCGGTGCGCTGCTGCCCAACACGGCCTATGTCGTGATCGAGGTGCTGGAGGGCGACAAGCGGCCCGTGGCAGCCGTCGCCGACCACGACGAGGTGCGCGACGTCCGCCGCGTCGAGGTGCTGTCCGACAGGACGATCGCGATGCGGATGCTGTTCGACCCCGGCCACAGCCTGGAAGAGCGCATCCTGCGCGAGCAGTTCGGCTATTGAGCCCGACAGCGCATCATTGCTCGCACGGCTGAATCGCGTCCAGGCCGCTCGCCATGGCGGGATCACTGAGTAGGCCGAAATCCCTGACGACGGGGTGAAGCTCTTCGTCTCCGACGTCATCAGGTAGATCGTGACGGGCAGCGTGGCCTGCGGCGCCGCATTGGTGCGACAGAATTCCTTGGCTGCGACACCGACCCCCATCGCCCCGTGCTTGCCTTGCTTCCCCTGCTCGACCATCGAGGCGCGCAACGCCTCGAAACGCGTGGCATCCTCTGGCAACCCTTCGTTAACCGCCAGCGCGATATGGTTAACGAAAGTTGACCGCTTTGGCCCAGGCGTCATGTTCCGCATCGATTTCAACAAGCTGCGCTTCCTCGTCTGCGACGACAATCCGCACATGCGCCGCATCCTGCGGACGCTGCTGCATTCCTTCGGCGCGCGCGAGGTCTACGAAGCCGAGGACGGCGCCACCGCGCTCGAAATGTACAGTCATTACGTGCCCGACATCGTCATCAGCGATTGGGCAATGCCGATCTTCGACGGGCTCGAGCTCGCGCAGATGATCCGGCAGCCGGAATCCAAGGGCAACCCTTACGCGCCGATCATCATGCTGACGGGCCATTCCGAGAAGCGCCGCGTCACGGTCGCGCGCGATGCCGGTGTCACCGAATTCCTGGCCAAGCCGATCTCGGCCAAGGGACTCTATCAACGCATCCTCAACGTGGTCGCCAATCCCCGCCCCTTCATCAAGACCAAGACCTATTTCGGTCCGGACCGGCGCCGCAACACCAACTCCGCCTATATGGGTCCCGAGCGCCGCGTCGGCGAAAAGCACGAGGTGCTGCAGCAGCCCTCACTGCTCGACAAGGCCCGCTCCACCATCTAGCGCAACGTCCTTCAGGCGAGGCAGGCATCATGGCGAAGAACAGCGCAAAGGACATCGAGGTCAAGGCCTTCGCCACGCATCAGATCATCACGCAGCCCAACCCACTGCGCAAGGTCCTGCGCCGCGTCGAAGCAAAGGACGCGGACGATCCGGTCGGCCGCGCCGAGCAGGCGCTCGCAAGCCTGGCCGGTGAGTTCAAGGACTGGATGGCGATCGAGGTCGAGAGACTGTCGGCCGCCTGGACTGCCGTGCAGAAGCATGGCTTCACCAAGGAACTGCGCGACGAGCTGTTTCACGCCGCACACGACATCAAGGGCGATGCGGCGACTTTCGGCTTTCCTTCGGCAGCGGGAATCGCCGAGAGCCTGTGCCGCGTCATCGAGCACGCGCCTGATCTGGAAAAGGTGCCGGCCGAGCTGTTCACGCACCACATCAACGCCATTCTCGCCATCGTGCACGAGAACACCAGGCTCGACAGGATCAGCGTCTCCGCCGAGCTCAGCCGCCGCCTGCGCAAGGTCGCCGACGACTATCTCACCCAGGTCAACCGCGACCGCCCCGAGCATCTCGAGGTGATCCTGGCCCCGACCATCGCGCCGGTGGATTGAAGCCTCTCTCCTCTCGACATTGCGAGCGCAGCGAAGCAAATCCGGACTGTCCCCGCGGCGGGATTCTGGATTGCTTCGCTGCGCTCGCAATGACGGAGTTTGCGGATCCGGCTACGCTGCAATCAGATCGTCGTATACCGGATCGATCGAATCATCCGCGACCAGCTCGTCGCAGAACAGCCGTGCCTCTTCGCGCGCGGATTCGGTGGCGAAGCGGCGCAGCAGGACCATCAGCGGCTCGGTGGCGCCCCGATCGGTCTCGCAATGGGTGAGCACGCGCTCGACCATGCGCCGGCGCAGCCGCACCGCGCCGTCGTCGCTATCGACGAAGCCCTGCTCGTGGCAGGCATCGAGCGCGATCTGGAATGCCGCAAACGTCGCCTCGGGAAGGCCGGCGCGGCGCAGCAGCGCGTGCAAGCTGTTGCCG
This sequence comes from Bradyrhizobium vignae, assembly GCF_004114425.1. Classification (GTDB taxonomy): domain Bacteria; phylum Pseudomonadota; class Alphaproteobacteria; order Rhizobiales; family Xanthobacteraceae; genus Bradyrhizobium; species Bradyrhizobium vignae. Next base: position 47,114 of record NZ_RDQF01000040.1, read on the forward strand.
CCCCGGTCGTGCAGCAGCGCGGTGACGCGTGCCAGCGGTAGGTCGGCAAGCTCGGCGAGAGCCGCATCGAACAAATCGAGATTGCTCGACAGCAGTGCGCGCAGGATCAGCCCCGCGGTCAGCTGGCCAGTGATGCGCAAATGCCGGACCAGGTCTTGCATGTCCTCGCCGCGCGAGCGCGCCGCGATGTTCATGGTGGAGCGGTCGCGTGCCTCGATCGTGATGCGGTCCGCGCGGTCGGCGCTCAGCCAGTTCCGCGCCACGACGAATTGCGCCAGCGTCTCCGAGAGCTTTGCCACCAGCGCGGCACGCGTTGCGGCCGGAAGATCCTCCAGCACCAGCATCGCCTCGCGGATTGCTGCGAGATGGCCGTGACGCTCGACGATGCGGTGCCAGGAGAACGGAGCCAGCTCCGCGTGGGGATTTTCGATCAGCTCCAGTGCGGCAGCCGCGCAGCCGACTTCGGCGATCGCGGCGCAGACCGATACAGGCAATGCGATGCGGCGGGCCACCGCACATTGCACCTCCTCGTTGCCGGTCGCGACGATATCGACGAGATCGGCGTCGATCAGCAGCGGAGAATGTTCGAGCACGGGCAGCGCGACGCTCGGCTGATCTGCCGACAAGGCCCGCACGATTGCGGCGGGCGCATCAAGGCTGCGGGCAAAGGCCTGGGCCATCGCCTGCCGCACCAGCGGCGAGGGATCGTCGAGCAGCATCAGAAGCGCGCCTTCGGCGGCGATGCGGTCGTCTGCAGAAAGGTCCGAGATCAGCCAGGCCCGCGCCAACGCCCGTGTTGCCTCGGCCCGCTCGCCGGCGGGCGCCGTCCTGATCCAATGAATGAACTGCCGAACAATCATGCTGCTTCCGGCTTACACAACAAACGAAAATGGTGACGGCTCGTCACTTGCAACACAAAATAAACCACGACGCTTAACAAAGCGTTCACCATAACTGGCTGGTTTTATTGATGATTTGTTAAGGGAACAAAGGCGCCCGCGAGCCGTTCCCCCGGGACGCTGCGCAGCATGCAAGTAATGCGCTGCCGAGCCGGATGCCCAGAGTTCAGAGAGCGGAGCTTGTTGCGCGGGTCCCGGCTCTGCCAGCAGCGTTTCACGCTGCAGCGCGTCCGGGACACGAGCGCGGACACTAGCTCGAGAACGTACCGCTGCGATCGCTAAAGAGATCGAGCGGCTGCGGCGGCCGCACATCCGGCGTCACTGATGCGACTGACGTAAGAGAGGCATTGTTGCCCCACAATTTCTGCACCGTCGCCGAGACCGGCTGCGTGGCGTCGCCGGGCTGATAGATCGAACGAAACACCGGCGTGCTCGGGACGTTGTCCGCGACGGAGCTTGGCGAAGTCGCACTGACGGGCGTCACGGCGCGTGTGTTCGGGAAGGTCTGAAGATAGACGGCGTTGTCGATCACCGGTGCGGTCGGCTGCACGCCGTTCGCGCTCGCGACCTCAGTTGTCGACGGCGTGCCGCCATACATCGCCATCGCGCTCCGCGTGACTTTCGAATTCGCTGCACTGGCGTAACGTGCGTCGAGCACCGAGTAGACCTCGGAGACACTGCGGGCGCGGCCGTCCCTGGCGTAGAAGATCGAGCGGTTGGCGGCAGCCGCGTTGGGAAACAGCCGCGCGCCGACCGCTTGGGGATTGTCCTCGGCATTGGCGATCAGTTTTGCGGCCCCGCCGACGCCCATGAAATGCGCCATGTAGAGCTCGCTGTCGCTTGGCCTGCGGCCGAGCAGACCGGTGAGCTTGAAACTATTCGACTGCGTCAGCGCTGCCGCCATGGTGGATGCGGCCTCCGGGTCATCGCGCAGCTTCATGATCGAACGCTTCATGACGGGGTCGCTGACGGTATAGGTGCCCGACGATGTCTTGGTGATGGCGTCGGCGAAGCTGCCATAGCCGAGCTGCGCGCCCGCCTCCTTCACGGTGCCGAGCCAGGTCTGGTCGATGAACTGATAGAGCCCGTGCGCGGACGAGGTGGTGGCGCCTGCCGTCGGGTCGAAATCCGATTCCATCTTGGCGGTGGTCAGCATGTACTGGAAGCTGACGCCGGAGATATTCGAGGCCTGCTTGATCGCGCCGGCGACGCGCGCCCGCGACGGATCGAGTCCGGCCGCCTGCGTGGCACTGGAATTGTCGATCGACATGATGAAGTGCCCGCCCCGTGCGGCGTTGCGGCACCGGCAATTCGGCGCCCGTCGTCTCACCGTGGGACAGGTATGGTTAATGCGGGGTTAATTGGACGCGAATGGTCATTCCGGGGCGCGCGAGACGGTGCGAACCCGGAATGACGGACGTCACTTCTTATAGACCGCGTCGGGATCGAACAGCCGCTCGGCGTCCGTGAAGACCAGCTTCGCTCCCCCGCCCTCGGCCTCGACCTTGCGGTAGAAGCACGACCGCCGCCCGGTGTGGCAGGCCGCGCCGATCTGCTCGACGCGGATCCAGATCGCATCCTGATCGCAATCGGTGCGCATCTCGATGACGCGCTGGGTCTGACCTGAGGTCTCACCTTTTCGCCACAAGGCATTGCGCGAGCGGCTGAAGTACCAGGCCTCGCCGGTCGCAATCGTCTTGCGCAGCGCCTCCTCGTTCATGTGCGCGACCATCAGCACGTCGCCGGTGGCGACGTCGGTCGCGACGCAGGTCACGAGGCCGCTGGCGTCGAACCTGGGCAGGAAGGCAAGACCTTCCTCGATCTCATGGGAGTGAACGGACACGGGACCCTCGCGCGAGCATGATCCGGAAAAGTGTGAAGCGGTATTCCGGAAAGATCATGCTCAAACAATAAAGCCTCGCGAGGTCAGCGCGTCGTGCCTCGCACCAGGGACAGGAAACGGGCCTGCTCGGCCGGATTGTCGCGGAACATGCCGGTGAAGCGGCTGGTGAAGGTGGAGGCGCCATGCTTGGCGACGCCACGCACCGACATGCAGGTATGCTCGGCCTCGATCAGCACCGCAACGCCGCGGGGCTTGAGGATCTCGTCGATGGCCGCGGCGATCTGCGCGGTCAGGTGCTCCTGGGTCTGGAGCCTGCGGGCGAAGATGTCGGTCAGGCGGGCAAGCTTGGACAGGCCGACCACGCGTTCCACCGGCGTGTAGGCGATGTGCGCCTTGCCGTAGAAGGGCATCATGTGATGCTCGCACTGCGAGGTGAACTCGATGTCGCGCACCAGCACGAAATCGTCATAGCCAGCGGTCTCGCCAAAGGTGCGGTCGAGCACCTCCGCCGGGCACTGGTGATAGCCCTGATAGAGTTCGTCGAAAGCCTCGACGACGCGGCGCGGCGTGTCGAGCAGGCCTTCGCGCTGGGGGTTCTCGCCGATATAGGCGAGCAGTGTCTTCACCGCCGCTTCCGCCTCGGCGCGCGCGGGGCGCGGCTGGTCGGCGCGGACGGCGGCTTCGAGGAATTCGGCAGGGTCAAGCTCGGCCGGGCGGCTCTCGGGCTGCCGGTCGGAGGGCTTGTTGGGGCGGATGGATTTGATTGCAGCGTCCATTTCGACTCCGTTCGACGGCCTTACGGCCGGAGTGTCACCGGCAGACGGGGCGGCCAAGCCGCCGGACGCCTGAAGAGAACAATTGAAGCCGGTGGAAAATATCCTCACCACTAACGTCGGCCGCGTGGGTCTGCCCCCCGCTGGACTATTTTTCCGCCGGTTCCGCCCCTATATAGGACCGTGGACGCCGCCCGCCAAGGCCGATCGGGTGGGGAAGTGCTGGACTCCATCACATGCTGAACGACATCTACAACAAGCGGATCATCGAACTGGCCGGGAATATTCCGCGCCTCGGACGGTTGTCGGACCCGGACGCCTCCGCAACCGCCCACTCGAAGCTGTGCGGCTCGACCGTGAAGGTCGATCTCAAGATGAGCGGGGACACCGTCACCGACTTCGCCCATGACGTGAAGGCGTGCGCCTTGGGCCAGGCCTCTTCATCCATCATGGCAAGTCACGTGGTCGGCTCGACTGCGAGCGAGCTCCGTGAGTTACGCGAAACCGTTCGTAAGATGCTGAAGGAGAATGGCGCGCCTCCTGAAGGCAAATGGGAAGAGATCAAGTTCCTCGAGCCGGTCCGCGACTACAAGGCGCGCCATGCCTCGACGCTTCTCACCTTCGATGCCGTGGTTGATGCCATCGGTCAGATCGAGGCGAAGATCACGGCCGAGCCCAAGCAGCCGGCCGCAGCGCAGGGCTGAAACCCCTCTCCGTCATTCCGGGGCGATGCGCAGCATCGAACCCGGGATCCCGAGATTGCAGCACGAGATTCCGGGGTCGCGCCACGCGCGCCCCGGAATGACTGCCAGAATTTAAGAGCTTACTTCTGCGCCGCCGTAGCCGGCGCTGCCGCGCTGCCGGTCGGCACCAGGGCTTCCGCCGTCTTGGTCGACTTGGCAGGCTGCGCCTGCTGCGGTTCCGCGCCGAACCTGGCCTGCGTCTTCGGTGCAAGCTCCGCCATTGCCGGCGCTGAGATGTCCACATGCGGAAGCACATCCGCCACGAGATCGGTCGTGACCAGATTTGTGAGCTTGAGCTCGCCGGCATCGAGCTCGTGCAGGTCTTCCCAAGGCGGAACGCTGAGCGCAAGCGACAGCAAATCGCCGGCGCCGCCCATGTCGAAGGTGTATTTGGCGAGGCGGCCGATGTCGCGTTCCACGATCATCAGGTCCTGCGCGCTGTAGCTCGCCGCCTTGGCATCGTCGGCCCGGTCGCCCATCCAGATTTGATGGACGCGAACATGGGCGGCTTCCGGCACGTAACGCTTCTGGCCGGCCAGCAGCAGGAACACGCACATGGATTCGCAATAGGCTTCCGGCGCGACCGTCGGGCGAGCCGACTGCCCGCCGCGGAGGCTTACGCCGACCGTGGTCAAGAGCCCGAGATTGCGGAAGCGGCGGCCGAGCGTGATCGCGTCATTGACGGAACCGCCGCTGGAGTCGAGCACCACGGTCGCGCCGCCGAGCTGGCGTCCACGCGAAAACTCTTCGAATGCTTTTGGCGTATCGGCAGTGATGATGCCGACTGCACTGATCCAGCCGCGGCAGTTGGGCTCGCAGGCGACCCAGCTGAACTTCATCGGCAGCTTGCGCTCCTCGAGGGCAGCGCCAGCTCGAGCCGACGATCCGAATGTCGCGACGGCGCCAGCCAACGCGATTCCGCAGACGGCGGTTCCCACCAGCAACCAGCCGCGAAGATCAAGGGAGTTCAGAAGTCTCAATCTGGTTCCTTCCCCAAGCCCCAAAGGTCCCTAAACAATCCACGGTAGCGCCCTCTGAGTCCATCATACAGGCGTATGTTTCTACACATGGGCGTCACGAAAATGGTATCCGTGGGAATACAGATCGTCCACAGATACTTGCTGCACTGCTCCCAAAAAGCACGCAAAATATGGCGCGCAAACAACAGCTTACGGTTCCCTGCGCCGGAACCGTGCAACACCTCGATCAACGTCGCAGCAAAACGCACATGAAGCATTCAGCCTGCGAGCATTGTTCCGGTTCAATCGAAGGCGTGCTCCGGCTGCCGCGCAGATTCGGCCGCGCGCTGATCTGGCTGTATCGCCACACGCTGTCGCCCCTGGTCGGTTACAACTGCCGGCATTTGCCGACCTGCTCGGTCTATGGCGATGAGGCGATCGAACGGTTCGGGCTCTGGGCCGGCGGCTGGATGACGCTCGCGCGCCTGCTCCGCTGCAATCCGTTCGGCACATCCGGCATCGACAACGTGCCCCTCACCGCGCCGCACGGCGCACGCTGGTATCTGCCGTGGCGGTACGGCCGCTGGCGCGGGGTCAATGCATCCTGACGTTTGCGCGGTGCTTTGTGCATCGCTGCCCTGACCGGAACCGGAACTTTCTGCTCGCGTTGTTTTGATGCTCCCACGGGAGGAAACAACAATGCGCTGGAAAATCAGCCCTCATTTTCACTTCAAGCCTGGTCCGAATTTCAGTCACAGGGGACACGATCCCAGAACCATCGACCTGCTCGCCATCATCGCCCTGCTCGCGCTCGTCCTCGGCTCAGGCTGGTATCTGGCGAGGAGCCTTGCGACACAGCCAAGCGCGACGACGTTCATCGTGCCGAGCCAGAGCGTGCATTGGTAGCTCAGAGGTCCAGCACCAGCCGCTCGGCGTCCGAGCCCGCCACGCAAACCATGAGATAGCGCTCGCGCTCATAGGGCGAAAGGATGCGGTCGCGGTGCACTGGCTGGCCCTCGATCCATCCAACCTTGCAGGCGCCACAGATGCCGCCGCAGCAAGACGCCGCGACGTCGATGCCGCCCTCCTGCAATGCGGCGAGGATGGTCTGGCCGGCCCGGACGTGAATCTCGGCGCCCGAGCGCGCCAGTGACAGGGTGAACGGTTTGGCGTCGGGATCGATGACGGGTGACGGTGCGGTGAACCGCTCGATGTGGACACTCGCCGCGGGCCACGCTGCGGTCACCCGCTCGAAACTCTCGATCATGCTTTCCGGGCCGCAGCAGGCGACCACGGTCTCAGACCCGCCCTCTCCGACGAGCGCGGCGAGATCGGGACGCCCGGTCCGGGATGTCCGATGCACGATGATGCGCCCCTGTTCGACCAGCGAGCCGAGTTGCGCGGCGAGCGGAACCTCCTCACGCACGATCAGATGCAGCGTGAACTCGGCTTGCTGTGTCCGTTCGAGATGCCTCGCCATGGACAAGAACGGCGTCACGCCGATGCCGCCGGCCAGGAACACATAACGCGCGATGTGAGCTTGCGGCTCGATGCCGCCGCGCGGCAACGACACGCCGATGACGTCGCCGATGCCGATTTCGTCATGCAGCGCCCGCGAACCGCCGCGTCCATCCGCTTCGCGCTTGACCGCTATGGCATAGCGCGTGTTTTCCGCGGGCTCGTTGCACAGCGAATAGGTGCGGACCAGCCCGTTCGGCAGATGCAGATCGATATGCGCACCGGGCTTGAACGGCGGCAATTCCCATCGGTCAGGATCGGCCAGCGTGAACAGCTTGACGCCTGCCCCAGCCTCCTCGATGCCGGTAACGACCGTCTTGACTGTCGTGATCGGGCGCGCGCTCATGCCGCATTCCGCACGATGTCGCCGACCCTGACGATGCCGCCTCGCAGGATCTTGCAGTTGAGGCCGGAGCGATTGATCAAGGGGTCGAAGATCGCCTTGCCAGTGATCTCCTCGATATGCCGGCACGGCACCGACAGGCGCGTCGCTTCCAGCAGGGTCTCGCCCAGCCAGAACCGGCGGCCGACGAGATGATTGAGGGGCACACCCTCCACCGTGACGTTACGCCGATGCTCCTCTGGGCCGAGCTCGATCCCCGCGTCGCGCTTCAGCGCGACCAGCGTCTCGAGTTCGAACAGCGTGACCTGCCGGCCTTCTTCCGGCTTATGGGAGTAAAAACCCTCTTCTTTGCCGATCATGTAGCGGTCGCCCTCGATCCCCTTGCCGGCGACGAGGGTGAGGGTCTCGGCTGCACGCATCGGCAGGAACGCGCGCGGGGCAAGATGGAGGAAGCGCACCACGCCGGTCCAACCGAGCTGTGCTGCACCCTGCGCCGGACCGGCGCTCATTGTATCGAGCATGACAAATCCTTTGAGAAGGTGTGGCGCCGCCGGCAGCGGCGCCGCGGGGATCAGGTCAGTTCCTTGTTCGCCATCTCCGGCGCGAACGTGGTCGCGATCGCGGTGATGGCGGCGCAGGCGATCAGCAGCAGCGAGACCGGCCAGGTTGCTCCACCACTCCAGGCCATCAGAGAGGCTGCAATCAACGGCGTCAATCCGCCGCTCAGCGCCGCACCGACCTGGAACCCCAGAGAAGCGCCGCTGTAACGCAGACGCGCGGTGAACAGCTCGGAGTACCAGGGCGCGCCGATGCCGAACATGACCATCTGACCGAAGGTGATCGCGACCACGATGGTGCACACAACGATGGCCGGATCGCGGGTGTCGAGCAGCCAGAACAGAGGGAAGGCAAACAGCGCCGAGAACAGGCAGCTCGCATAGAACATAGTCTTGCGGCCGACGAGGTCGGACAGCCAGCCGAACAGCGGGATGGCAAGCAGCGCGACCAGCGACGCGGCGAACGCCCCGTTCAGCACCACCGCGCGCGGCAAGCCGAGATTGGCGGTGGCGTAGGACATCACGAACACGCCGCCAATGCTGGCATAGGCGATTTCAGAGATCTTCAGACCGACCGCGGTGAAGAATGGCCGCCGGTGATGCCTGAAGATCTCGAGCAGTGGCAGGCTTGCGACTTCCTTTTTGGCCTGGACCTGACGGAAGGCCGCTGTCTCTTCCATGTTGAGGCGGATATAAAGACCGACGCCGACTAGCAGGATCGAGATCAGGAATGGGATGCGCCAGCCATAGGCCATGAAGTCGCTTTCCGGCAGGCTCGCCACAAGCGCGAACATGCCGATCGCGGCCAGATTGCCGATGGGATTGCCGACCTGCACCATGCTGCCGAGCAGGCCGCGGCGGTGCGTCGGGCAATTCTCCACCACCATCAGCACGGCGCCGCCCCATTCGCCGCCGAGGCCGATACCCTGGAGAAAGCGCAATCCGATCAGCAGCACCGGCGCTGCAATACCGATCTGCTGATAGGTCGGAAGCAAGCCAATCAAGAAGGTGCCGAGGCCCATCACCATGATCGTGATCGCGAGCATCGCCTTGCGGCCAACCCTGTCGCCGTAATGGCCAAAGATCGCAGCCCCAAGCGGCCGCGCCAGAAATCCGACGGCATAAGTGCCGAAGGCCGCGATGGTGGCGAGCGTGGCGTTACCGGCGGCGAAGAACACCTTGTTGAACACCAAGGCGGTCGCCGTGCCGTAAATGAGGAAGTCGTACCATTCGACCGCGGTGCCGATCACGCTCGACCACACGATCCGCCGCAAGCTCGCCGCCTCGTCCGGCGCCACGTTCAGGGTTACGTCGTCTGCTACGGTCATCGATCTCTCCAAAAGGTACCGGCGCCTGGGAAAAGCAGTTGGTTCGGTCCGTGGCGCCCATCGGCGGCCACGACGGTAAGGATCGATCATGTTTACTGATGGAAATCAACGCAACGAAACGCGGCAAATGCCGACGATCGCGGCAAAGTCGACGAATTGCCCTCACATTCGGCTATTTTCCGCGATATGCCAGTTCATCTGCTCATATTATCTGCGCCTCTGCCTGAAATTTCCGCCCATACGTTTTCCTGTGGAATACACATGCCGCCCACCGGCGGGGCGCCTTGCCGGCCGCCGGGCTGGCAGTCCGGCGCCATCTGTTGCAAAAAAGGCCCGAGCTGTTCGGGAGATTCATGCGTGCTTGACATCAGCAAAGCCACGGCGGTCGGGGCCAACATCCGCGCGGCGCGGATCGCCAAGGGCCTGACGCTGGACCAGCTTGCGAAAAAGAGCGATCTCACGCGAGGCTACATTTCGCTGGTCGAGCGGAATCTCAAGATCCCCTCGCTTGCCGCTCTGCTTCGGATGGCCGCCGCTCTCGAGGTCAATGTCGCCAACTTCTTCGACCCGAACGCCGAGCCGGCGCCGCGCTACACGCTGTTCCGCCGCCAGGACGGCAACGTGCCGCTGTTCCAGGACACGTTTGGCGTGGTCCCGCTGGCGACCGGTCGCACCCGCAAGATGATGGAGCCATTTCTACTGAGCCCACCGCACAAGGCGGCGACGCGCGCCTCGCATGCGGGCGAGGAGCTGCTGTTCGTCATCAACGGCAAGATCGCGATCAAGCTCGACGGCGAAGAGCTCGTCCTCGGCAAGGGAGATTGCCTGTATTTTTCAGGCGAGACGCCGCATGAGGTCAGAAGCCTCGGCCGGCAGAAAGCCGAAGTGCTGGTCGTCGTAGCCCAGATCTCGTGAGGCCCGACCTCTGCAAAGAGCCTAACGGAACCAGAAAAAAAGTCCCTGTGACGGCGGGATCGACTCCGGCGGCCGCAGCCGCTTCGGGCGCGACGGCCTTGGCGCCGGCTCGGCGGCCGAAGTGGTCTCCGCCGCCGGCGCGCTCTCGGTGCCCGGCACCTTCACCGCCAGCAGCAAATTCGTTTCGTGCATCCGCCAGCGATAGCCGACGCCAAAATCGATCGGCTGGGCGCGCGTGAACAACTCGGCGTAGCGCTCCTGGTAGCGGCCGGGGAATTCGTCGATGGGGCCGAGATAGCGGCCGAACGGGAAGAACCGCCATTGCCGCGCATTGTAGTTCGCGAGCGGAATGCCGGAATCGTCCTGGATGATGGTGGCACTGTTGGCGAGCAACCAGTCTCGCACGACGGTGAAATTGTCGGAATGCAGCAGATAGGACGCGCTCTTGAGCAAACTGTTGCCGGGGCCGAGCGTCTCGCAAAATTTCAGGAATCCGGTCGCGCGCGCACCGGAATTGGAAAGATCGGTCGAGAAATAATACAGCGTGCGCGTTTCGCCATCACTGCCCGCAAAGCTGATGCGGACGCCGCGGGTCGCGTTCGGCCCCGGATTGTCACCTCCCGCATGCATCCCGCCCTTGTTGTCGAGCGCGACCATCTCGACATTGCGGATGGTCTTGCCGGAGCGGGCGAGGAAGACATAGAGGATCGGCAAGGTGCCGTTGACCTGGTCGGCGTGCAGGTCGACCTTCATCTGCTTGGTGATGAAGAAAGAGAAGCTCAGGATCGAGCCGAGCGAACGTTCGACATTGTAGAGCGCGGCGCCGACCGAACCGCGCGGCAGCCGCGTCAGATCGGGCACCGCACCGACCGGCTCGAGCGCTCCGAGCACGTAGGTGCTGGCCTTTGAATAGAAGGCATTGGCGTAGAGGAAATCCGGCCCGCTGAACATGTAGAACATGGTCGGCCGCGGCGCGGCGAGATTGACGTCGGCCCAACTGCGAATTTTCGAGAGCTGCCTCTGCTCGAGCTGAGCGAAGGCCCCGTCGAAGAATTTTGCGTGACGCTGCCAGCCTGGATCCTTCGTGAGCGGCACCAGCGGCGACTCCGCCGAAGGCTGCATGCCTGCGAGGAAGCGCGCGGTGTCGTCGAAAGTGACCTCTGTGGCATGCGTACACGACACGGCCGCAGCCAGGAGGGCGAAAGCAACGGCCGCAATTCTCAGGGGTCGGAGCATGTCTATTCGGGATGTGGTGAAGCGACAGCGGCGACCGGCCGCCTGCGGAAGACAGCATAAATCAACAGGCCGGAGAGCATGACGAGCATCCCCGACAGCGACTGCACCGGCCGCTCGGTCAAGAGGTAGTACATCATGAACGCGGTCACGAGCAGGAAAACGAGCGGCGTGAACGGGTATCCCCAGGCGCGATAGGGCCGCGGCAGATCGGGATCGGTGATGCGCAGCTTGATGACGCCGGCGACCGTGAAGAACGAGCAGAACAACAGCGCGAACTGGATGAAGTCGAGCACCGCCTCGAAGCTGCGCGTGAACAGCAGCAGCGTCGCGACCGCGAGCTGGAACAGGATCGCATAGGCCGGCGCACCGCTGACCGATCGCTTCGAGAAGACGCGCAAGGCGGGAATGTCCTCCCCCATCGTCATCATCACGCGCGGGCCGATCCACATCATGGCGCTGATCGAGGAGATCAGGCCGACGCAGATCATGGCTCCGACGATCCGGCCGCCGAGGCTGCCGAAGATCGCGCTGCCGGCGACACTGGCGACGTCGAGCTGGCCGGCAAGCGCACTGACCGGCGTGGAATAGAGAAACACCGCATTCAGTGCGACATACAGCACGAGCACGATCAGCGTGCCCGCGAGCAGCGCGCGCGGCAGGCTCTGCTGCGGCGTGCTCATCTCGCCGATGATGTAGGTCGCGGCATTCCAGCCCGAGAACGAATACATCACGAAGACGAGGCCGATGGCGAAAGGCGCGCTGACGATGTGGGCGAGGTCGCCCGGCTGCGGCGTGAAGGCGATCGGCTGCGGCACGCCGATGACGAAGCCGGCGACCAGGAAGGCGACGATGAGCACGACCTTGAGGATGGTCGAGATCAGCTGGAAGGTCGAGGAGTGCCTGACGCCGGTCAGCTGCACGATCGAGACCAGCCACACCACGCCGATGGCGAGCGGGATCGGCGGCAGATCGGGCACGACCGATTTGGCATATTCGCCGAACGCCATTGCGGCGAGCGCGACGGGCGCTGCAAAGCCGACCGTCGCCGACACCCAGCCGGCGAGAAAGCCGAAAGCCGGATGATAGGTGCGGCCGAGGAGGTTGTACTCGCCGCTCGAGCGCGGAAACATCGCGCCCAGCTCGCTATAGGCGAACGCTCCGCACAGCGCGACGATGCCGCCGACTGTCCAGAGCAGCAAAATCGAGAAGCCGGACGGGATGTCCTTGACCTGGAAACCGAGGCTGGTGAAGACGCCGACCCCGATCATGTCGGCCACAACGATGGCGGTTGCGACCGGAACGGAGACCCCGGCCCCGCTCCCGGTCAGCCGGCTAGTCCAGGCTGCGGTTCCCGCATCTGAGGCCGTCATCGGGGTCCTTCATCTCAGGCATCTCGCCTCGTGGGCCCATCGTGCAGTTTGGCCCAGTCAATTCAAGCAGGGTTAACAAGGGTTAAATGAGGCAAACGTTAGCAGGTACCAAAACACCGACTAAGCACGCTTTGGGACGATGACGCTGGATTTGCCCGGAATTTCCCATTCCCCTTCCCCACAATCAGGACACGATTGCGTGGTCCTTTTTGAGCGTTCCGGATGTGGGGAAGTTTCTCCGGACGCTTAACGTCGCCTAAACGCCAGTCGGCGCAATTGTCATAAAGTATGCCGACGGACTGATGTCGTGGCTTGGGGTCATGGGTGGATGTTCGGGGCCGTTCCGACATTAGGGGCTGACTTTCGTGCCGATCGGATGCGGTCCGGTCGGCACGGTCGTGCGCTCCGGGTCGGTCTGATCTCAGGCTTGGTGCCGTTGTCGCTGGCGCTGGTTCAATGCGGCAAGGCGCCCGATCCCGCTGCGCTGGCGGCGAACTCGCAGGCGAATGTCCAGGTCGTCGCCAAAACCAACTCGCAAACTTCGCGCGTGGCAAGCGGCGACACGTTCGAGGACCGCTTTCCGGCCCCGCAGTTTGAGGAGCGCTTTCCCTCGGCAAGTGAGAGCTTCCTGCAACGGCAGATGTCGGACTTCTCGCCCAAGCGCGCTGTCCAGCAACAACCGCGGGAGCAATCACCCTACAAGGTGGCGTCGCTCGAGCCGCAAGTCCCCTACAAGCGCCCCGGCCGCGAGGACCTGACGACGCTGGTCAGCATGAAGTCGTCAGCCTTTCCCTATTTCGGCAACAACCCCGCCTCCGACGCGCCCTTCCTCAACATCTCCAAGGGCGACCGTCGCGGTCATCGCAGCTATTCCGGGCGCGTCTACTGGCAGGACGAGACCTATAGTGACAGCCGCGTGCTGGTGCACGTGCCCGAGCATTTCGACGTGCGCAAGCCGGGCGTGATCGTGGTGTTCTTCCACGGCAATGGCGCGACGCTCGAGCGCGACGTGCGCGACCGCCAGTTGGTGCCCAAGCAGATCACCGATTCCGGGGCCAATGCCGTGCTCCTTGCGCCGCAAATGGCCGTCGATGCCGCCGATTCCAGCGCCGGCAAGTTCTGGCAACCGGGCGGATTCAAGCGCTTCATGGCGGAATCGGCCGACCATCTCGCCCGCCTCACCGGTGATCCCAACAGCGCGCGCGCCTTCGCCAACATGCCGATCGTGATCGTCGGCTATAGCGGCGGCTTCCTGCCGACGGCCTGGAGCCTGGAGGTCGGCGGCATCAGCGACCGCGTCCGCGGCGTGGTGCTGCTCGACGCCGTCTATGGCGAAATGGACAAGTTCGCCTCCTGGATCGAGAGCCACCGTTCCGGCTTCTTCGTCAGCTCCTACACCCGCTACACGGCGCGGCGCGACCGCGAGCTGATGAGCATGCTCAGGCAGAAGGGCATCAGCGTCGCCGAGGACATGGATGGGCCGCTACAGCCCGGCAGCGTGGTGTTCGTGGAGACTGGCGAGGGCATCACCCATCGCGACTATGTGTCCCGCGCCTGGACGCGGGACCCGCTCAAGGACGTGCTTGTGAAGATGTCGGCGACGCCATCGCTCGCGCTCACGCGCGTCGCCGCCACCAATCCATCCGTATCGAGCCGCTAGGCCGATAGTGAGCCTAGCCTGATAAGTTGAATACTAGTTCTTGGGCAGCTTCGGAATGCTCTCGGCAAAGCCGTTGAAGCAGGCCAGCCGCTCGTCCTCTTCCTTGAAGAAGCGGCAATCGGCGTAGCCCTTGGCCTTCGCCGGCTTCGGCTTCGGGGCCGGCGGGATCACGGCGTCGTAGCAGTTGAGGCGATCCTTGGTGCCGTCGTCGATATCGAGGCAGGCCTGGAGCCGAACGGCGACCGATTGCGGCTTTCCCTTCGCTGCCGCGGCAGGCTTGGCTGCGGCCTCCTTGGTCCCCTTGGGCTTGACCTGCACCAGCGGCTTGTCCCCCACCATCGGTGGCTTCTCGGTTTGCGCAAATGCGGAGGCTGAATAAAGCACCGCGGCAACCGCCAAAATCATCCTCATCTCGGTCAACTCTCTTTGATCCCCATGAACGGCCTTCTAGCGCTCCCGCGCGCCGTTTGCCAAGCGCCTTGCGTAGACGAAACGCGGCGTTCAGGCGGTTGCGGCAGCCGCCGGCCGGGGCCGGGTCAGCACCACCAGCATCAGTGCCAGCACGACGAAGCCGACCGCGACGAAGCCGAGCGCATGCAGGAGCTCGTGGGCAAACAGCAGCCCGCCGACGGCAGAGCCCACCGCCTGGCCGATATAAAGGACCGAGGTATTGAGCGCGACGGTCGCCGAGGCCAGCGGCGGCGCGGCCGCGACCAGCCGCACCTGTTGCATCGAATTGGTCGAGGCGAAGCCAAGGCCCCAAATCGCGACCCCGCCCGCCATCAAGACGAGCGAGCCGGCGGCGAGCGTCCAGCCGGTCATCCCGGCAAGCAACAGGCAGGTGAACAGCAGCGAGGTGCGATAGGGCCCCGAAGTGTCGACGATGCGGGTCGCGACGACAACGCCGAGGAAGCCGCAGACGCCATAAAGCGCGAACACCATGCCGATCGCATCGGGACCGGCGCCGGTGAGCTTGTTGAGCAGCGGGCCCATGTAGGTGAACACGACGAATTGTCCCGACATTTGCAGCATCGTGATCGCAAGCAGCAGCAGGATCGTCCTGCTCCGGCCGACGGCGGCCCACGTCTTCAGATCCACTGGTGCGCCCTTCAGGCCCGCCGGCAGTCGCAGCAACAGCAGCAGGAAGCTGATACAGCCGAGCGCGCCGATGCCGCCATAGGCCGCGCGCCAGCCATAGCGACTGGCGATGAAAGTGATCAGCGGCAGGCCGATGGCGGCTGCCAACGACCAGCCGAGGAAAATGTACGCAATGGTGCTACCGCGTCGCTCCGCCGGCACGATCAGCGCTGCCGTGCCGGCGGCCTGCGGCGTATAGAGCGCGCCGACCGCGAGCATCACGAGACGAATGATCAGGAGGCTGATGTAGTCGGTTGCGAAGGCCGAGGCGAGATTGCCGGCGGCGAGCACCGCCAGCGTCGTCGCAAGCAGCGTTCGCCGTTCGATACGGCTGGTGAGCCAGGCCGTCAGCGGCGAGCCGATGCACAGGGTGACGGCACCGAAGGTGATCAGGAGGCCGGCCGCATGGACGCTGACGTCGAGCCCCGTCGCCAATTCCGGCAGCATGCCCGCCGGCGCCAAAACCGAGCAGCCGGTGACGAGATTGCCGAGCATCAGGGCGGTGGGGGCAAAACGGCCAGCGGCTGGGGCATTTTCCATGCAATCGCATGTAGCGGCGGCATGTGACGAGTTAAAGGGCTCGGCACCAAATAGTTGGCCCACCGCCCCGGCTTTTGCGCGCCACTTTCTTGGAAATGCCGGATTGCACAGGCCGAATCGCCTGATATATCGCTCGTTCCCGCTTACCTGCGCTCGTTCGCAGGAGTGAGCCTCAGGAGAAAGCAATGACCGACCAGCCCAAATCCGAGTCCGGCTTCCAGTACAGCCTGTCCAATCTGAAGCCCGTGACCCCCGCTCCCAAGATCACCCTCACCTTCCCCGACGGCGCGAAGCGCCAGTTCGACAAGGGCATCACGGGTCTCGACATCGCCAAGGGCATCTCGCCGTCGCTGGCCAAGCGCACGGTTGCGATGGCACTCGACGGCGCGCTCGCCGATCTCAACGATCCCATCGAGAATGATGCGAAGATCGAGCTGGTTGGCCGCGACGATCCGCGCGCGCTCGAATTGATCCGCCACGACTGCGCGCACGTGCTGGCGGAAGCCGTGCAGACGCTGTGGCCGGGCACCCAGGTCACCATCGGTCCGGTGATCGAGAACGGCTTCTACTACGACTTCTTCCGCAACGAGCCGTTCACGCCGGAAGACTTTGCCGCGATCGAGAAGAAGATGCGCGAGATCATCGCGCGCGACAAACCCTTCACCAAAGAGGTTTGGGATCGCGAAAAGACAAAGCAGGTGTTCCGCGACAAGGGCGAGGCATTCAAGGTCGAGCTGGTCGACGCCATTCCCGGCAACGAGCCGATCAAGATCTACTACCAGGGCGACTGGTTCGACCTCTGCCGCGGCCCGCACATGACCTCGACCGGCAAGGTCGGCAATGCCTTCAAGCTGATGAAGGTGGCCGGCGCCTATTGGCGTGGCGACAGCAATAACCCGATGCTGACCCGCATCTACGGCACGGCCTTCGCCAAGCAGGAGGACCTCGACGCTTATCTGAAGCAGATCGAGGAAGCCGAGAAGCGCGACCATCGCAAGCTCGGGCGCGAGCTCGACCTCTTCCACTTCCAGGAGGAAGGTCCGGGCGTCGTGTTCTGGCACCCGAAGGGCTGGACCATCTTCCAGCAGCTGATCGCCTATATGCGCCGTCGCCTGACCGGCGACTACAACGAGGTCAACGCGCCGCAGATCCTCGACAAGGTCTTGTGGGAGACCTCGGGCCATTGGGGCTGGTACCGCGAGAACATGTTCGCGGCGCAGTCGGCCGGCGACGAGGCCGAGGACAAGCGCTGGTTTGCGCTGAAGCCGATGAACTGCCCGGGCCACGTGCAGATCTTCAAGCATGGCCTGAAGAGCTACCGCGACCTGCCGCTGCGCCTCGCCGAGTTCGGCGTGGTGCATCGCTACGAGCCCTCCGGCGCCATGCACGGCCTGATGCGCGTGCGCGGCTTCACCCAGGATGATGCACACATCTTCTGCACCGAGGACCAGCTCGCCGAGGAGTGCCTGAAGATCAACGATCTCATCCTGTCGACCTACGCGGATTTCGGCTTCACCGGCGACCTCACGGTGAAGCTGTCGACCCGCCCCGACAAGCGCGTCGGCACCGATGCGATGTGGGATCACGCCGAACGCGTGATGGCGACCGTGCTGCGCGAGATCCAGTCGCAGAACAATCACATCAAGACCGAGATCAACCCGGGCGAAGGTGCGTTCTACGGGCCGAAGTTCGAATATGTGCTGCGCGATGCCATCGGCCGCGACTGGCAGTGCGGCACCACGCAGGTCGACTTCAACCTGCCGGAGCGGTTCGGCGCGTTCTACATCGACCATGACGGCGGCAAGAAACCGCCCGTGATGGTGCACCGCGCGATCTGCGGCTCGATGGAGCGCTACATCGGCATCCTGATCGAGCACTATGCCGGCAACTTCCCGCTCTGGCTCTCGCCGGTGCAGGCAGTGGTCACCACCATCACCTCGGAAGGCGACGAGTACGCCAAGGTGGTGCTGGAACAGGCGCGGCGCGCCGGGCTTCGGGTCGAGATCGACCTGCGCAACGAAAAGATCAACTACAAGGTCCGCGAGCACTCGCTGGCCAAGATCCCGGCCCTGCTCGTGGTCGGCAAGAAGGAGGCCGAGACGCATTCGGTCTCGGTTCGCCGCCTCGGCAGCGACGGGCAGAAGGTGATGTCGACGGCCGAGGCGATCGCCGCCCTCGTCGACGAGGCGACCCCGCCCGACGTCAAGCGGGCACGGGGCATCGTCTGATCCCTGAAATCGATCTAAACTCGCTTCCGGTTGCGGGCGTGCATGCCTATCTCGGCATGGCACGCCCGTCGACCCGTTGAAGAGGATATCGCAGTGCCCGACGCCATCGAACTCCTGAAGACACGCCGCTCGGTCAAGCCGCGCGAGATGACCGGACCCGGCCCGTCGGCGGCCGAGCTCGAGACGATCCTCACCATCGGCGCGCGCGTACCCGACCACGGCAAGCTCGCGCCCTGGCGTTTCATCATCTTCGAGGGCGATGCCCGCCAGCGCGCCGGCGAAGTCATCGCGAGGGTCTTTGCCCGCAAGAATCCCGGCGCGCCGGCCGCCGACGTCGAGACCGAGCGCAAGCGCCTCATGGATGCGCCGCTGGTGATCGGCATCGTCAGCTTCACCAGGCCACACCCCAAGGTGCCGGCGTTCGAGCAGGAATTGTCGGCGGGCGCCAGCGCCATGAACATCGTCACGGCCGCCACCGCGCTCGGCTACGGCGCCTGCTGGCTGACCGGCTGGTTTGCCTTCGATCGTGACGTGCTTGACGGTCTCGGCCTCAAGCCGGACGAGAAGCTTGCCGGCTTCGTCCATATCGGCACGCCGACCAAACCGAGCGAGGACCGTCCGCGACCGTGCCTTTCGGAAAAGGTCACGCGTTTTTAATCGAAGGCTTGTTGACGGTCTGAATATCCTGCGGCTTTGATCCCGCCGAGGGAGGAAGCCCGGATGAGACGGCGTGAATTTCTTGTCGCGGCCGCGATGCTCGCCGGCTCGATGATGCGAAGCCGTGCTGCCGATATTCCCGCCCCCTCGTCCGAGGGTCTCGACCGCATCACGGCGTATTTCGACAACGAAGTGGGAAGCGGCCGACTGCCGGGCGCGGTGATCCTGGTCCAGCAGCACGGCAAGCCGGTCTATCTGAAGTGCTTCGGCGTGCGCGACACCAGAACCGGCCTCGCCATGACGCCGGACACGATCTTTGCGATCCACTCGATGACCAAGCCGATCACGTGCCTTGGCGCGATGATGCTGATCGACGAAGGCAAGCTTGCGCTCACCGACCCCGTCTCGAAATACATCCCGCTCTTTGCCGAGACCAAGGTGGGCCTCGAGGTCACCGAACCCGACGGCAAGCTCGAGCTTGACCTCGTGCCACCGGTCCGTCCCGTCAACATCGAGGATCTGCTGCGGCACACCTCGGGCATCAGCTACGATTATATCGGCGGCAAATGGGTCGAGCAGGCCTACAAGGCCGCCAATATTTTCGAGGGTCAGTTCAACAACAGGGAATTCGCCGATCGCATCGCAAAGCTGCCGTTGGCGCGGCAGCCGGGAACGCTGTGGCGCTACGGCCATTCCACCGACGTGCTCGGCGCCGTCATCGAGATCATCTCGGGCCAGACGCTGTATGAATTCCTGAAGGCACGCATCCTCGATCCGCTCGGCATGAGCAGCACCAAATTCGCGCTCGCGACGGAGGACGAGCTTGCGCGGATGGCGCGGCCGCTGCCGAACGATTTCATCCTGCTCGCCGGCGAGCGCGAGCGGCTCGATCATCCCGAATGGCAGTCCGGCGGCGGTGGCCTGCTTTCGACCATCACCGACTATCAGCGTTTCGCGCAGATGCTGCTCAACGGCGGCGAGTTCGCAGGCAGGCGCTATCTCAGCCCGGCCGCGTTCAAGGCCATGACGACCGATCACATCGGGCCGGGCTCCGGTGTCGGACGCGACTATTTCTACTTCCCGGGCGACGGCTTCGGCTATGGCTACGGCCTTGCGGTTCGGACCGATCCCGGCAATGCGAAACCACCGCCGCCGGGCTCGCTCGGCGAATTGAAATGGGACTCAGGGAGCGGCACCTATTTCGGCGTCGATCCCAAGCTCGACATGGTCTACCTCATGATGCAGCAGACCCAGAACGAGCGCAGCCGCATCACACCCGCGTTCAAGGCGCTGGTCTACGACTGTTACCCGCCCGCACTACGCCGCCCGTGAGGTGCGCTGAGCGAAATCGGCCAGGAGCTTTCCGATCTCGGCTGCCGGCCGCGCAGCGCTGAACAGAAATCCCTGCACCTCGTTGCAGCCTTCGGCGCGCAGCCAGTCGAGCTGATCCTCGGTCTCCACGCCCTCCGCGGTCGTGGTGATGTTGAGGCTGCGGCCAAGCCCGGAGATCGCGCGCACGATCGCACTGCAGTCGGGCCGCTGCGCCAGATCCTTGACGAAGGAGCGGTCGATCTTGATCTTGTCGAAGGGAAAGCTGCGGAGATAGCTGAGGCTGGAATAGCCGGTGCCGAAATCATCCATCGAAATGCCGACGCCGAGTTCGCGCAACTGGTGCAGGATGGCGAGATTGGCATCCGTCTCGGCCAGAAAGACCGATTCGGTGATCTCGAGCTCGAGCCGCTTCGGCGACAGGCCGGACTGCGCCAGGGCCGAAATCACCACCTGAACCAGGTTGCGGCTGCGGAATTGCGCCGGCGACAAATTGACCGCGACCTTGACGTCGACAGGCCATTTGACCGCCTCGGCGCAGGCTTCGCGCAGCACCCATTCGCCGAGCTGGATGATGAAGCCAATATCCTCGGCAACAGGGATGAACTCCGCCGGCGAGATCATGCCCTTGTCCGGATGACGCCAGCGCAGCAGCGACTCGAAGCCGGAGATGCGGTCGGAGGCGATCGACACCAGCGGCTGATAGTGCAGCTCGAACTCGCCATTGGCGAACGCGCGGCGCAGATCGAGCTCCATGTCGCGGCGCCTCTGCGCCTGGAGGTCCATCTCACGCGCGAAGAAGTGGTGCACGCCACCGCCCTCGGATTTCGCCCGGTACAGCGCCATGTCGGCATTGCGCATCAACTCTTCCGGCGTCGTGCCGTCGCCGGGCGACAGCGCGATGCCGATGCTGGCGCCGATCACCATCTCCTGCCCGTCGAGATCATAAGGCGCCTTCAGCATGTCGATCAGCAGGCTCGCGCAGGCGCTGGCCTCGTTCGGCGAAACGTCGGCCGCCAGGATCACGGCGAACTCGTCGCCGCCAAGCCGCGCCGCGAGATTGGCGCCGCGGACCGCTGCGGTCAGGCGTTCGGCGACCTGCTTCAGCAGGCGGTCGCCCACCGGATGGCCGAAGGAATCGTTGATGTTCTTGAACAGGTCGAGATCGATGTAGAGCACGCCGACCCGTTTTCCGCCGGCCTGGCCCAGCGCCTGCTTCAGGCGCTCCTGGAAGTGTGCGCGGTTCGGCAGATCGGTGAGCCCGTCATGGTGCGCCATATAGGCGATGCGGGCCTCGGCCTTGCGCCGTTCGGTGATGTCGACCACCGCAACCAGGTAGCCGTCGCGATCATCGAAGGCGACGCGGCGGCCGAAGGTGAGCACCTCGATCTCGCTGCCGTCGGCGCGCAAGTGCCGCCAGTTGCGCGAGGAGTGATAGGCATCGCCGACGCGCTCCAGCGCCTCGGCGTGGCTGTCCCACTCGTCCTCCGGCCAGATCTCGTGCAGCTTCATGCGCAGGAAAGTGGCGCGGCTGTAGCCGTAATGCTGGACCGCGGCGTCGTTGACGCTGAGGAACTGCTTGGTCTGTGCGTCGAACACCCACATCGGCATCGGGTTGTTGTCGAACAGCAGACGGAACGAGGCATCGCGCCGCTTCAACGCGGTGACATCGGAGATCGTCAGCGAGACCACGTCGGCGAAAGCGGTGGCGCTGAGCCTGAGATAGCGCCCCTCGCTCTCGATCTCGAGCTGCTCGCCGCGGCCGCCCGAAACGGCCTTGAGCAGGAATTCCATCACCTCTGGCGAGGCCAGGAGCGTGCTGCCCTCGCCGATCCGCCGCCACAACAGGCTTCCGCTCGCAACCTTCAACAGCTCGCCCGCGCTTCTGTTGTGATGCACGACCTGAAGATCGAACGGCCTGCCGCCCGCATCGCGCAGCGTCGCCAGCGAGACCACCGCGTCGTCGGTCGAGGAAAAGATGGCGTCGAGGAGATTGTATTGCCCGCCGCGCTCGTTGACATAGACGCCAACCAGCGTCGCGCCCCAGCGCGAGGACGTAGGCAGCGCCAGCAAATCGTAGGTCCTGACCATGCCGTCGCGCACGCAATGCGCGCTCGCCTGGTGCGGCCGTCCGGTCGCAAGCGCGCTCGCCGCCGCTTCCGACAGCGCCGTGGCACAGTCCGGCGAGAGCTCGGCGACGGGAATGTCCCAGCGCTCCTCGCCGAGCCATTTCTGCACGTAGCGGCCGCTGCGCGACAGCTCGAGCGCACCGTCGTGCTTCAACAGCGCGATGTGGTCGGCGAGCCGCCCGAGGCTGCCGAGCATCACGTCCTCGTAGCGCGGCAGCCGCTCGCCCGGCTTCAACGCCGCGCGCCATTTGCGCTGAAGCACCGGGATGTCGTCGAACATTTCGGCGGCCGGTTTCCCCGGCATCTGCTTCGCGGCAGTCATCGTAATCCCCAACGCGCTTTCCCGGCGCATCCAATGCAGGCGCGCTTAACGACCTGTAAAAAGCGCGCAGGCGCGGGGTCGGTTCGGCAACTATGACAGTTTTAAGTCGGGTGTTGGTTAGTGCGCGTTAGAGACTATGACGGTTGTGCAAAGGCGATGCCCTCGTGTCCCGGGCGCGACGCAGCGCGCAAGCGTCGCGGCGCCGAGCCGGGACCCAGCAGGCCGCGCAACTCGCGGCAACATGGGCCCCGCTCTGCAGCGCATCGCTAGAGGAGCGCTGCGCTGCGTCCGGGGCACGAGAGCGGATTTTGTCGCGCACAGCTGCCTCAACATCGTCATTGCGAGCGGAGCGAAGCAATCCAGAAATGCATCCGCGGAATGACTCTGGATTGCTTCGCTCCGCGCAATGACGGAGCAAGTGGCGCCGGCGTCGCTCTGCGGCCGGCATCTGAATTGCAGACACGCCTTCGCATCCTCGCGGCTCATCTCGCCCGAGCTTTGCTTCGTCGCCTCACCCTCAATTGAAAGAGGGCGCAGGGAGGACCGCATAGGCGTTAAGTTTGTTCTTGAGTGTTGGAATCACACGTGATTCCAAGGCGGGATGGCAGACGAATCGCTTCTGAACGAGGACTGGACGAGAGTGGTTACGCAGCTCGGCGGGGCTGCGCAG
>NZ_RDQF01000041.1 GCF_004114425.1 Bradyrhizobium vignae
TCCGTCCTAATCTTCGTCACGGTCATGGCGGGTCCAAGCTCCTCTACGAGCGGTGATCTTCGCAATCACCGGACTTACCATGACCGCTTCAGCCTCTCAGCTTTTGCAGAACCTCCCGCACACTACCTCCATGCGATGCCGGATGAGGCATGGTCGGCTTCCGCTGTCAGCACCGCCGACTCGCATGCCTTGCCCCACGGGTATAGCGAACCATCGTGTCATCGAACGCGCCCTCCCTCCAATCACGTTTACTGGTAATTTTGAGCGCCTTGAAGACGGACAAAACGACCGAACTGGTTGGCTCAAGGTGGAGAGCTCTCTGACACTCGATTCAGGACATCTGCGTGAGCAGCCCCCGAAACAAGAGGCTCTAGCCAGACTTGCGCTGGCGTTCGTCGGTCGGCGATGAGATTGCTCGACGCTCAAGACTCCGTCCAAATCCGCCAATCCTGCCTTACATGCGGCGACAACCGATTGGGCATGAAGCAGCTTGACCTTGAACTCGTTCTGTTGCCTGAGTATTTTCGCAAGACTCCAATCGTCCTGCATCAGCTTATTGACGTGTTTGTCGTCCCCACCTCGCGGAGAATGCATGTGAGCTAAACATTGCGCACCGATTCGTGGTCGCGCTGCGCGCCTCTAATCCTCCTCAACGCCGTCCTGTCAAGTTTCCCAATCATCGATGACGCCCTCTGATCGTGGCCCAACTCAGCCACATCGACTTCGGAGTTGTCCGCCTTCCGGAAAGACCGGAATCGCGCCGTCCGCCGCAAACAACCCCAGCTTATCTCGATCCGCTATACCATCGGAGGAGCGCGACAGTCGCACTGGGGTCCGCGAAACGGTCGTTCATCAAGCTAGCTATGTGTGGATCGCCCGGACTTGGTGAGCGCGCAGAGCAGTAGAATATGGTGCAACGTCTACCAGCTGCACGCGTTTGAAAATGCACTCACGGATTATCATTGCCATCTTCGTGTCCCGCCGACGCCGTCTACACCGCCTTTCCGCCGACCACGGCTTCAGTACGTCAGCCGCTACGATCATCTCTCTTCAATTTGCGACACGCATACGAGCGCCGCGTGCGCAGCAGGGGGACGGACCGATTACAAGGTGAACATAGGGATACGAGCGGGCCGTCGAGCTTGCAAGAGCGTCATGAGCCCGTGATCTCACCTACCCTGGTGGTCCACGGTGCCCGGTGACGATCAGCGACGAAAGAGAAGCAGGCCCGGTTCATACTAACAGCGCCTATATATTATGGCTCTACAGCCGCGGCCGCGTCATTCGCCTCACAGTCCGCTGGAGCAACCCACAGTTACCCTTACATTCGCTAGATCTGCATGAGCGCCAACGCAACCGCGGCCGTTACCTTAAATAAGACCCTCGCGCCGCGCCTTGACGACACACTGAGTCCGACTGGACGTTTCCAGCTTTCGCATCGCATTCTTGATATGAAAGTTGACGGTGTTCTCGCTCACTTTCAGAATGACACCGATAGCCCAGGATGACTTCCCCTCCTCGACCCATCGCAAACATTGTCTTTCCCGTGCCGACAGCGCAACCTCTTTCTCATCCGCCATGAATTTCTCCTGGACTCGAGAGAACAGGAGAAGGATCAGCAAATGCAATGCCACTCTGTGGCGCCAGCAAGCATCGGCGAGGCAGGACAAATTCGTCGGTGATTGCCGCGACATTCGCGCGAGACCGCCATCCCGCTGCAGCCCTGTCGATGGGCTTGCGACATGTGTCGTAAACACGACATCAGCATTGCTGACAATCGCGGCTGCCGATGTTGGTGTCCAACTCTATGTAAGGCGGATATAGCTTTCACTAAGCACTCCTCCCCGCCAAGGAGGGGGGGAATTCTTCCTGGGGCCCTAAGACCAGGCTCGCGAACCCAGGTCGTCCATTTGTAACCAAGGCCCCTCTTTTCAGCCTTTAGGCACCCTAATAAACCCCATAGTGAAAGCTTTGCGTTCGGCGCCACTCCTACGCAATTATGCAAATCTGCGCGTCTCAAAAAACTACCAATGCTGGTCATTGATCGGCATTCCCCCAAAAAGATATGAACGGGTGACGTGGGCGCCAATCGAGGATCGGCTTGCAGGATTCAGGAATGCAGCATCAACCACAAGCCGTTCGGCCTATGGCAGGCCGTCAATGCGCACGCCAGTCGCCTGTCGAAATGCTTCGGGCCCAGGTCTGCTCGAATGATGAGCTCTCGTTTCTGATGGAAGCGCATGATGGCCTGTCTGCCACGATCGCCCAGCGCTCAGGATTCAAGGGGCTCTGGGCCTCTGGTTTGTCGATTGCCAGTTCCCTTGGCTATCGCGATGCCAATGAAGCTTCATGGACCCAGATCGTCCAGAGCGTCGAACGCATAGTGGACTCAACCGAGCTACCTGTGCTCGTTGACGGTGACGGCGGCTTTGGCAATTTCAACAATGCTCGCCTTCTCGCACGCAAACTTCATCAGGCTGGCGCGGCGGGCGTCTCGCTTGAGGACAGTTGCTTCCCGAAGCTGAACTCGCTCATTGGTGAACGGCATCCGCTCGCCGATATCCATGAATTCTCCGGTCGTCTGCGGGCTGTCAAGGATGCAGTCGCCGAGCATCTTGTTCTCGTGGCCAGGATCGAAGCGCTGATCGCCGGGCACGGATTGAAAGACGCTCTCTTGCGTGCTCACGCTTATGCCCACGCGGGAGCCGATGCAATCTTGATTCACTCGCGAAAGAGTACCGCGGACGAGATGCTTTCGTTTGTCGCCGAGTGGCGGAACCGGCTGCCTGTCGTGATCGTTCCGACGACCTACTTTCGAACGCCAGTCTCTGCCTATCGCGATGCGCGCATCTCCACAGTCGTCTGGGCCAATCACTCCATGCGTGCTGCGGCAGCTGCAATGCGGCGCGTCTGCGATAGCATCGCAGCTCAAGAGAGCGTTGCGAGCATTGAATCTCATATCGCACCGCTGAGCGAGATATTCGAGCTCCTGAGGTATGACGAACTCGCCGTGGCAGAAAAGCAATATCTGCATCCCCGTTAGTCGATGGTGGCCAGACTCTATCACCTAACGCTTTCTTTATTCAAAACCCGATGCGCCCCTCTCCTCTCGT
Organism: Bradyrhizobium vignae; assembly: GCF_004114425.1. Classification (GTDB taxonomy): domain Bacteria; phylum Pseudomonadota; class Alphaproteobacteria; order Rhizobiales; family Xanthobacteraceae; genus Bradyrhizobium; species Bradyrhizobium vignae. The sequence goes on from NZ_RDQF01000041.1 coordinate 3,114, forward strand.
CGTCTCCCTCCAGTGTCACCCAGTAAGACCGCGACCTAACATCCTGGGCAGCTCCGGACATGGCTAAACATCTGTCGTGCCGCTTAAGTAAGCTCACACGGCGGCTGATGTAGGTGTATGCGTTGATGACAATTCACACCGCCCCCTTCAATATCTGGGATGGTCGGACAAGTCTGCGGCACGCATCACTGAACAGAGGCGTTCACGATGCTTGCGGAGCGACACCCGGGATGAAGAAGGCGAATGAAATGCCTCTGAATGCTCCCAAGCATGCTCTCATTCTCGCCGCTGGAGTGGGCACTCGACTGCGGCCGCTAACGAATCTAAACCCGAAACCGCTCGTCCAAATCCATGGCACGCCCATCCTGCACAACGCGCTACAGAACCTTGGGCGTGTCGGCGTGGAACACGTGACGATTGTTGTCGGGTATCGCAAGGAGGCGATCCAAGAAGCCTGCGGCAGTCGGTTTGGCGGCGTTGCAATCAAATACGTCGAATCCCCCGTTTACGACCGTACTGGAAGCGCCTATTCGCTCTGGCTGGCGCGTGACGCGCTCGTTTCCGGAGACCACTTCCTTCTTGAGGGCGACGTCTTCTTCGAGGAAAATGTATTGCGGCATCTGCTCATCAGTGAAGCGCCCGACGCGGCTGCTGTCGCTCCCTTCGATGAGCTGATGCAGGGATCAGCGGTCCTGTTGTCCGATCTTGGCTTCATTTCAGAATTTCGCCTGAAACAAACAGCGAGAAATCTCATCACGGATGGCCCGCCTCTTTACAAGACGATGAATCTGTTACGCCTGTCCGCGTCTACTCTGCGGACAGAGGTCGTTCCGGCCCTAGACGATATGATCAAGGCCGGCGCTACCCAAGCCTACACTGAGGAGCTTCTTTCCTATCTCGTGGAAAGGCAAGGCTTGCTGCTTGCTGCGGTGAGATGCGATGATCTCAGGTGGTACGAAATCGATGATGCGGAAGATCTGCGCACCGCCGAGCGCATCTTCGCAAGAGGCGATCCGTCGTCTGATCCAACCGCCTGGGGGTGAGGTTCACGACGATCACGGAAGGTTTGAAGCTGCGCCACTTCACAACCTGCGCGGCTGCCTCTGACAAGGGCCGGCCAGCGATGAAGACCCACAAGCTTGATAGAGGTCGCAACCAACGCGGCCGTCTATTGCCTCAGCAAAACGCGAGCGGCTCGTCCCGGCATGACGCGTGAAACGCCGCCCACCAGCAATGTTGGTAGCGAAATAGTTATTTCGCCCTCAGCCCAAACTGCCGATCGACCTCGTGGAGCACCTCACGCGCGGTAGGATGCTGAAGACCACACTTATGATATGCAATGTCCGGCTCGGAAATCCAGAGCAGGCTGACCTCCGGAAGTGCTTCTTTCTTCAGGAAGGAGAAGAATAGATCGACGACATGTTCAATGGTCGCACGCGCCGGCCGCTGGTCGGGAGAGAGCATCGGAAAGGCGGCGCAATTCTGTGAGCGGCCGCATTGCCACTGCACTTTGATGGGTCATGAACCCAGAACGCCGGCGCACCTGCCTGCCAAATCCCCACCCCGAAAGTCCAAAAGAGCCCTGCGACTGAGCCCCGATCGACAGCATCGCACTATCATGAGACGCCAAGACTTCGCCGACCGTACTGACGGTGAGGACGCCACCGCGTTCGCTGCCGAGTGTCATGAGCGCGGAGAGCGAAAATACATCGATCGACCGACGCGTTTGCCAGAAAACGGTTGCCGATGATTCCATCGGCCGAGCTATGCCACGCAGCCGATGAAACGCGCGTCCGACTGGGAAAAATGAGGTATGGCGGGCAAGTCGAAGGTCGATTTTGGACAGCTCGGCGAGATTCGGCGTAACTGCTTCATCTAGCTGGTCAGGACGAAGGCCATCCAGCACGACAATTAGAAATTTCATTCGGCCACATTCCTGCTCCGATTCTCGAGCCTCAACCTACGGGAGCGACGCGCGGCTCTCAAGTTGGCCGGTGGACTGAACTCGCTTCCATCGACCTCTGTCTTTGCCCAAGACGCTGCCCGAACGGCACTGCGGATTGCAATGCAGGATCTGCGCGTCGAGCGCGATCCGCTCCATCCCCGTCCTACTGCGCTCGTGAGCTTCCGGGTGCTCGAGAGCATTTACTACAAGCTCTTTGCGATCGACTATTAACGGGACGGGCGGATTCGGCCGATGTTGGCTGAAAGCATTGAGGCTCTCGACAGCACCACATATCGCGTGTCTCCGCGGAAAGGGGTTCGATTCCACGATGCTCAAGAGTTAACGGCAGAGGACGTCGCGTTACTTTCGGCGGAACGTATGCTGGCAAAAGAGAGTTGTGGCGTTGCCCAGATCAGCTTTCCGTCGATAAGCGCGGCGCGGGCAACCGGCCGACATACTGTCGAGTTCAGCACCAAGGCGCCCGATCCTGTTTTTGTCAAACGACTACCTCATATGGAGCCAGCATCGTCTCGAAATCAGCCTATCTGAAGGCGGCGACATTCGATCAAACGGCCAGGGCTCCCAGCGCGGCGGGGCCTTACAGGGTCGTTGAGGCCGTCGAAAACCGCTACATACGCCTTGAGTTGCACGAAGGGTACTGGGGTGGAAGACCGGCGCCGAAGGGGAACCGAGTTTCGGATGGTGCGGGAGCCGGCGGCACGCGTCGCCGGCCTTCGCGCTGGCGACTTCGATGTCATCCCGACCGTAGCGCCGGACGCCCCGGACAGGCGTGGTTGGAGGCGACACACGTCCTTCCGCACGCTGTTCTATCATTCGACCGCCAACGAGGTGCTGCGGGATCCGGCGCATCAGGCGCGCCATGACTCTGGCGATCGATAGGCAGACCATTATCAATAGTATTTGGCGCAAGCGCATGAGTGTGCCGCTTTCCCATCAAAGCCCTGCTTACGGCGCTCTCTACCATCCAGACTGCCCAATCCCACAGTACAATCCGCAAGGGGCGAAGCGACTTCTTGCCGAAACCAGCTATAATGGGGCAGCAATTCCTTTCAAAACGGTCGGCAACTACTACACGGCCGAGCTTATCGAAACTCAAGCCATCGCTGCAATGTGGCGGGCTGTCGGCTTGAACGTCGATTTCCAGATGAAAGAGAATGGTCCCAAGTCGGCGCCCGTCTGGTCCGCGGTGTGAACAACTCGTCCGATGGGACATAATACCCCGATCCCACAGCATCATTCATCTCGCGCGGGGGGGTCTCAGAGCAATTTCAGAGGGATGGGTATTGGCGGAACGACAGATTTAATGTGCTGGAGACGATTTTGCTAACGGCGCAGGAGCCGGCCCAAAGATGGGGCTACCTATCAAGAGATGCTGGACATATTCGAAGAGATTGATCCACCAGGGACGGTGCTCCGCTCGCTTGGCGAGTTCTTCGGAAAGGCGCCAACATCCAGTGGGCACCGACCCCAACCGGTTTGATGGATTTTCGGCCAGGCGCAATCAACGCCTAGCCGAGAGCGGCTTGGGCCAGACGCAAAAGACTATTGTTTGCTCGGAGACTGGAATCATGGACCAAACCAGTTCGCATGCACTTGAAGCACCTTTGTCCAAACCTTTGAGCAAGGGAATGCCGGGCGCCCAGCCATGGCGGCCGGCAGCCCGTCGCTCCTGAGCATTCCCGGATTGGCGTTGTTCTTGCAGACCGGCCCGAGACACGCGTCCCGGACGCCATTCAGTTCGAGCTGCCGAAGAGTGCGTTTTTCGCGCTTCTCGGCGAAAGCGGCAGCGGAAAGAGCGTGCTGTGTTCGACCATCATGGGAGTAGCAAGTTCCGAGCTGAGATGTCTCGGCGATATTCATATCTAAGGCAGCCTCTTTCTGACGTCGATCGGCGCCGGCGCGCAATGATCTACCAACAACCAAGCCTATATCTTAACCCTGTTCGTAACATTGGATTCCAGCTCGCGGGACTGTCCAGATGAACAGCGGCTTGAGCAAGCGAGAGGCGAGCGAAAGGGCTGCGATGTTGGACTCGATAGTCCCAATGAGACGATAAGAAAATACCCGCACGAGATGTCCGGCGGAATGAATCAGCGCGTCATGATTGCAATGGCGCGCTAGCGATGAAGCCCGACGCTTCTGATCGCAGACGAGACGACCTCGGCTCTCGACGTCACCACGCAAAAGCAGATCCTTGACTTGCTCCAACGGCTCCGCTCAGACATGGCCGTCCGCTTTGTGACCCATGACCTGGGCGTTGCCCTGCAGCAGTCGGATCGCATCGGCGTTCTCTACGTCAGCCAGTTGGTCAGCCGCTGCAGGATGGCTGACGGCTGCGAGGCAAAGACACAGGAACGCTGTCCCCGTCTTTTGATCTTAGATTGCGAAAGCAACCATTCCCGCAGACGTTTGACGCTATCAATCCTCCAACAAGAAAATGCTTCGCAAACAACTTCCGAATCCGATTCTGTGCAAAATCGGTATTCCCGCCGCAGCAAAGTCCGCCTTAAGTCACGGTAATTGTAGATCTCCCGTTTATACGTGACTGTCAGGCCGAGCTCCTCATCGAGGAACGGTTGGTTTGAGCGAGGATCCAGATCGATGATCGCGAGCCTTCGATGTGCGAAGGCAAAGAGGTCAACAACTGCCACTCGCGTCAGGGTCCCGATGGGCCAGGGCCTGAGCGCAACGCGCGAGGTTCCGCTCGGTCACTGACATATCAGTAACCCGTCCGATGAATCCACAAATCCCACACACAGCTAGCCTCCTGCGTGCTCAGCCGGCCCACACGCGGTCGGGCGCGGCCGCCTCTCGATAGACTGGATGTTACAAAAACAACCTGCAGAGCTAAGACCACGTGCAGTCAATGAGGGAGGTTCGCAGGCAACACTTTGGCTCCGCGGACGGGCTCGAGACGCGCGATCTCATATTCCGGGCTAGCTTCCACGGTGCGAGTCAAGTCAAGCCTTGCCCTGGAGGTGAACATCCCGAACGAGCGTCCGAGCCTCACTGGTCATGACTCGTTCGACGAGCCACTTTGGAGGCTCAATGCGTGGTGGAAGGTATAGAGCGCGGTAGAGTCGATCGAGTTCTTCGGCGGTGCGTGGAACGTCTGACGAATCCAACAGTGCGGCCATCCTCCGCATGGGATAGAAGCAAGCCTTGCGCTTTTCTTGAGCGATCAACTCGTCTTGTGACCGACACGTCGCCGATCCGTCCATTAAACGCAGCCAAACGTGGCAGAAGAGAGCGTAGCCATAAAGTTGCGCTCTGGTGTCTAAAGAGAGGGCGGTCTCAGAAGGCAGAATGGGGAACCGCAATTCGCCGATAATATCGCCCCTATCGACCCGCTCTGAGAGATAGTGGACAGTTACCCCAAAGCTCTTGTCGCCGTTGAGTATGGCATGCGTCCGCGCAAAACTGCCGCGAAATTCAGGCAGTGGGCCTGGATGAAGATTGATTCCTCCTCCATCAAACCGTGTGAGGATGTGGGGCGGAAAAATCTTGTTCCATATGACGCTTACGAGAAACGTTCCGAGAGGAGGAACATCGTCTATCGACTCGGAAAACGGTATTCCGAAGCGATCTGCGACTTGCCAAAGCTCCTCACTGGTTTCATGCCGCCACCACGTTTTCTCGTACCGGGAAGCGCCGAAAATGCCCGCGAAGCGGTCTTTGCTGCAGGTCTCGATGGCAAACAGAAGGCAGCGGGTCGCAAGTCCCCTGGTTCCGGCAAATACCACGCCGTTAGTTAAGCTCGACATTTCTCGTCCTTACGACATTGTAATCCCGATTATTGGCCCGCCCTGCTCGTAATCAGCAGCCCGGCGGACGCAGTGACCCCTACGCCGATGGTGAGCACATGCATAAGAGTGCCCGAGGCTTTGATCTTGAATGGCGCGATGTGGAGCAATGATAGCGGTACAAAGACGGCAGCAAGGACGATACTGAGCTCAGGCGGCCCAACATGTGGTCAACTAGCAAGACCGCCGCGAGCGCTGGAAGAGCGTAAAAGGGAGGTCGGCCGGTCGAATAACCGTGATCGTCCAATCCGAAATAGTCAAAATATGCCAGCCGAAGAGCTCCGATCAATATCAGGAACGCTGCGAACACCGCAGCTGCTGGAGACTCCACAAAACACACGATGACAATTGCCGAAATGACTGATCCAAACATGAGGCCCGAGAACGCATCGAGAGCTTTACCGATGGTTTTGATGGCCATCGTTCGGTTCTCGGTTCGACGGGCAATTTCGCCATCCACATCATCAACGATGAGTCCGAGCGCTACTCCCGCCTCATAATGTCCTTTCATACGCGCCCCATCGCTGCGCCAGAACACAGGAGCCCCAAGGCAGTAATGGCATTTGCGCGGTCAGATAGGTATGCGATCATCGAACTTCGATGTTACTCTTTTTGCCGCGAGCGATCGAATTCTCTGCCCTTGCTGGTTGGCAGCCGCAACTGCAACTTAACTTGGACTAGGTCCGAAACATCCGCAAACTACTCGTTCTGATAGGGCCGCCTAATGGTTCCGCGAGCAAAGACGAGACGCGGCTCTTCCCCTTCATCCGATTGGGACGAGGCAGGCTCGAGCCGTCATGCTAGCTTGACGCCATTCTCCTATAGACGCTGCTGTTCGATCGGTTCGAAAGGACCGCGAGCGCGCGCTTGCTGCCCCCCAGGCAACCCGCAAAATGCTGTAGAACGACCCGGTGAATGGCGATCGCGATGACCAAGTCTAGCGTACCAGAAAACCCAACGTGCAGCTCCTAGGCGTGGCGGCATCTGTCATTAGAGCTTTGGTCCGGCGAAGCCGAGATACGTCTCCCCGTTCGGCGCTGCAGACGGACCGCCCAGCTAATCGCCCCTCTCTCGCGCACTACAGCTCTCCAGAATGCGCGCTAGTGTCGAGCTCGGCGTGATCAGCCTACGCTCAGACGCTTGCGATCCTTCATCTAAGGTCGCGGACACTTAGTGACCGTCCGGTTCACGTCGGGCTCGCTGTCAGGCCGATCGGCCGACTTCTTCAACGGCCTGGACTGAAGAGGAATGGCGCAAAGGACGCCGTAGATAATCGGAAGGTCGTGATCAACCCGCCCCGTCTCCAATACCCGTCCGCTCCGAAGACTGAGAGCGGCGAACTTCCACGACAGATGCTGTTTAGACCAGAGCTACACCCGACGAAGGCAATGAACATTACATTTGCGGCGAGTAAGTGAGTCGCCAGCATAAGCGAATGTCGCCGCTGAGAGAATAACACATGGCGAGTTGACAGGGCATATCCTCTCACTAAACGATCCAGCAAACAGCCGTACTGCGAGCTGTGACGGGCCGAAGAGCGTGGAAACCAAGGCTGTCTCCTGCAGGTCTAAGCCGAGCTGAGTAATGCTGAACAAGCGCGCTAGGGACGGTCATTGCTGACCGCTCCCCGCCCAAATCCGTGCAGGCGGAATTCCCGCACACGGCTCCCACCTCGGGTGCATGACGGCGAAACGTTTGTCAGGATACGGGTGAAGGATGCGCGGTTGAGGGAGCCAGTCGGCGGCTAACCTGTGCATTCGTTGCCATGAGAAGCGGTCCTTCTGGCCGCGCCGCCGCAGCGTGCGCAACCAGATGCGCGTCACATGATAATAGAATGCTCCCAGTGCGCGGCCGTTGGTCGGCACGGCATGGTAGGCGAAGAAGCCTCTGACCACTTGCTTGAGCCACGCCCCTTGCTCGGGGATAGGTTCGTGCATGCGCCGTCGCAATTCCTCCTTGACCCTCTTGAGCGTTGCCCGCATGCGATCGCGCCGTGTTGTTCTTTTGACAAGGAACTGGCCACGGCGGTTGCGTTCACAGATGAAGGTAAAGCCAAGAAAGTTGAAGGTCTCCGGTTTTCCGAGCCCGCGGTGAGCGCGTCGTTCCGCCGCAAAGCGGCCGAACTCGATCAGGCGGGTCTTGTCCGGATTGAGCGACAGCGAGAACTCCTCGAACCGCTTGCGCATATCGTCCCAGAAGCGCCGGGCGTCCGCCTCGTGCTCGAAGCCGACGACAATGTCATCAGCATACCGCATGAGGATCATGTCACCCGTGGCCTCGTGCCGTCGCCAGCGCGCGGCCCAGAGGTCGAACACCTAGTGCAGGTAGACGTTGGCGAGCAGCGGTGAGATGACCGATCCCTGCCCCGTCCCCTTTTCACTGACCGTGACAACTCCGTTCTCTAGGACACCCGCCTTCAACCACTTCTGGATTAGGCGGATAATGCGCAGATCGCCGATGCGGTGCCTCACAAATCGCACCAGCCAGTCTTTGCTGACTGAGTCAAAAAAAGGAGGCCACATCTGCGTCAAAAATGAAGTTCACTCGCCTGCTCGTGATCCCGACGAACAGCGCATCCAGCGCATTGTGCTGACCTCGCTTGGGTCGGAACCCGTAGCTGAACCCGAGAAAGTCTTCCTCGTAGACGGCGTTCAGCACAGCCGCAGTCGCTCTCTGGATGATCTTGTCCTCGAGCGCCGCAACCGCCAGCGGACGCTGTTTCCCATCAGCCTTCGGTATGTACGTCCGGCGCGATGGCAGTGCCCGGTACGCTCCCCGATGAACCCGCTCGTGCAGATCAGTGAGGTTTCGGTCAAGGTCTGCTTCGTAGGTCGGCCACGTCAGTCCATCCACCCCAGAGGCGGCATCGCGTTTGAGCGCGAAGAACGCCATCCGGAGGCAGTCGATGCTGATGTGGTGGAGGAGTGCGGTGAACCTCTCCTTCTTCCGTTGCCTTGCGGCTTGCCGTACGCGTTCCAGCGCCTGTGTCACGCGCTCCCGTCCCTGTGTCCGGTGCGTGCTTTGCTGGCGCGCGTTCCCCTTGGCCCCCGCCCTTGGCTCCACCGGCTCCGCTGCGGTCGGGACCGCTTTGTTCGTCGGCTTCACAGCTACTATGGCAGAGTCTGACTTCTCGCGACCGTGCATCATCGGCTTCGGCTCCTCGCCTTCCCGATGCGGACCGGCGGCTGTTGCCGAGCGGTCGATCGCGAGATCTCCCGGTTCCCATGCAAGGAGCGTCTGCACATGCCAGGGTCTCTGACCACGCCGGGTCGTCCTGGCGCTCGCGATGACGCGCCCGGATGTGTTGCCTTCCGCCATTTGCACGGCGTGGGCACCCGGAATAGGACTCTTTCGCGGCTCGATGGCTGGCCTATGCGCTCCCCTGTCAACGCTTCGCCGACACCCTCGCGGGCAACTGCGCATGACTCGGGGCCGATGTGGATCGCTACTCCTTCATCTTAAGAGACTTGCACTCTCTACTCCTTGCCGGTCTCCCGGCGCTTCGCAAATGTCGTCAGCGAGAAGCCTGCCGTCATGAGGACGAGGTCAATCAGCTTGCAAGAGGGCTGGTCTTGCGAGCCACAGACCGTGTTCTGATCTCCAAGCCTTGCGGAGGACTTCCCGTGAGCCAATTGGATCGAAGCAGGGCGAGGATAACATTGCAGCTTCGCTAGATTCAACCCACTTGCCTCCAGCATATCGAAGTGAGCAACAACGAGGTCAACGCCAGAACAGCGCTGACGAGAAACCGGCGATCAATGTCAACAGAGCCATTTGCCGCTTCGCATGAACCGCATCTCGCGGTACGAAAAAGAAAGTTGCATGCCGGACAGGGCGATTGCAAAAACGATCCCACTCCAAGAAGTTGCCGCAATTCCCAGGCTAGCAGCTCCAACGAATGAGGCGACTTTCATTATCTTGCCTGCGCCGGCTCGGTCCATGAGGCGACCGCCCAGCGACATCACCGCACTGGCAAGCAAAGCGAAGGAGGTTCAAGCGAGCAGCCACTCCTCTGTGACTGCCAGGTCACGGGAAGCCTCTTTTGCAATGGCCGCCACGCAATAATAAAGTGTGCTATAGCTGATAACTCCTGCACCGCCCAGTGCCGCAACGAACAGCCTATCATTCTTCCGGACGGGCCGCGATCTTCCCGATTCGGTTCGCATATCGCCGAGTGCCCTCAACTACTACGGATCACGCAATAGGCTCTGTTCGCCTCCGATTTTGCCCGATCAGTTTCATTCCAGCGATGATGAATTACACGACTACGTGGCAGATGACTTTCGACCGCCGTTTGGTGGCGTGAATTGTGGCGTCTCGGCCACTCGCCTTCCCAAGCACACACATCGAGCGGCGCACGCTTGCATTTTGAGGCGGCCAAGTACGGTTCAATCAGCTTGGCCCCGCCCATCAAGAGTATGCGAGCGTGGACTGGGCCGAATTGCTGTCGAAGACGATGCTTCCTGAGTATCTGCAGTTTGCTCGCGGCTGTCTTTAGAGGACCGCTTAGCGAAGACTCGCACATTTTACGCCATAGGTGTGATTTGCTCGGGTACGCGTGGCGCGCCAACTCGCTCGTCCGAATTGCCGCCTAAAGGTGAGGCCGCTGTACTTGGCCGCGGACGCGCCCAAGTAAACCACGCCTGTCAAAAAGCCGTCGCGAAGCGTCCCTTCGAACTCGTAGTCTAAGGCCAAAGGATTTCCCGGCAATTGTGACACCAGCTTCAATTTCGGTCCAACTATCTGGCCTCGGCAGTTACTCGAGACATCGGCGCCGATGTGCTTGCCCATAATATTTTGGCCTTCCTGTAGCAGAACGAACGCGTGTACAGTGCTACCATGTAGAAAGTCGATAAAGACCTGCCATGCTCCTGCTAAGTCCTCAAAGTCCTCGTGGGGTGGTGCGGCTGGCGGAACAAAAGGCTCTGAAATGGCATGAGCGATTGAACGGCCAACGATCTCGGCTTCGACTTTGGTGAGATTGGTCGGATCGACGACGATCCGTTGCGGTGCCTGCCAACCGTCGTGCAACACAATGCGCGGACGCCCGCCAGCCAGCTTCTTGGCGATCAGGTCGGCGCTTACTGGGAATACTTTAGCCGGCCAAGAAACCGCTATTCGTGGATTGCAGAATGCAGAGTCTGGTTCTATCTCTTCGACAGAGAGGCCAGGTACGCTCAAAAATTTGCGCTTCATTATCGCTATACAGTCGCGCCATCTTTCCATTGCGCGAGTGGCACCTCCCTGAACCCATTGCTCCAACGCAACGAAAGCGCCAATGATCTCGTCTTTGCCAACCTTCATTGACCGGCCAAACGATTGGCCAGGAGGCCCATTCAGGTACGCCGCTCTGCATAATCTTTGGGAGCCAAGTAAGAAGCCGGTAGATTGCGGTCCGCTGATATAGTTGCCACCTGAATGAATCAGCAGATCGGCCCCATTTTGAAGCCAGACGTTTGGAAATTTGGGGGCTTGTCCGGCCGCGTCTACAATCAGCGGAATTCCAAGTTGCTTGGTGCGCAGAGCGATTTCTTCAAAGGGCAAGACCGACTTTGGAATATCTGAGGCAACAACGCATATTGCTGCGACGTCCTCAATTGGAAGCTGGTCCAAGTCTGAGGCACGGCCGATAGGAAGCACCATACAACCGACTGCTCGTATTGCATGCTCGTAAGCTATCCGCTGATCAGCCGCCACAACTACCGTTTTCTCGCCTCGTAACGGAAGCTTGAGCATCTTTTCTGGATCGTTGCCGGCGACGCACGCTGCAACAGCCTGGCTTACTGCTGCTGCACTTCCAGCGGTCACTAGCCCCCATTCGGCACCGGTGAGCGCAGCTAATTTCCGTCCAACCGCTTCCGCCAGTTCGTCGATAACGACAAAACTCTGACCCGACGCTTCCATTGCAGCGAGCACCGATCGCGCTGGATTGCATCCGCCGTAGGAGGTGCGCACACCGGTACAATTAATGATCGGTTCAACGCCAAGGTCACGGAATACTTGTCCTGGGGCAGGGCTGTCATGTAACGTGCCATCGCAATCAGTATTCAAGCTCATGTAAGGCCCCCCTCTAACGCTTTAACGAAGGCCGGAGCGGATCGCATTTATGACGTCTGGGAAGAACCACGAGAACACCCGAGCCCACACACGTCTTGACTCCTGCTCGGCCAACACTCGCTTTCCAAGGAGGGTAGCTGCAGTCAATCTCCATAATCTTCTTCCCCAGATCAACGAGGACTGCGGGTACCGGCCGAAGTCGTGATCTCGACCATGCGATAGCGAAGCGAAATGCCGCTTTCCCCTTACCGCACCACCCATGACGGTTATCCCGGGCTTGTGCCAGCCAACAGCTTCTCGGCCACTTGCCGGCAATCTGCGGCTTGGTGTGAGCATCGAGCTCAATTTCGCGCGAACTCTCAATGACCGCCTCTGGATGATTGCCGGAAAGAGCGTCTTTAAACGCTTGAGCGCGTTAACGAACAAGCCACCGAACATGCCGCTCTGTTCCCGGGCAACCCAGTTGCCACGACGATTTCTGCCAACGAAAACGATCGACGCTACGGGATGCGGCTGCACGGAGTATATGCCAACAATCCAATTCAACCAAAGCGATCGAACGGTATGCTCCCATGACAACTGCCCGCCCCTTGAAGATATTCAAAGATGTCAGCCCGCAGATGGAGAATAAGCAGTCGATCGCGGCAACAGAACTCCTTCGCATACAGCTCGCTGGCTCTAGAGCGAAGCCCCTTATTTGGGTAGTTGATCATCACCAGACCAGCATTCCACTCGCAGGCTTCGACATGGCAGCTCGGATGTGGCACTATGATCCCCTGGACATGTGCGCAGTCCTCTAGGAGACGCTGCCTTCTCTGGCCTGCTTATCTCCATCGTCTGAGAAATGGCAGCCTTTCCTCCCAAGAGATTCGCAGCACTCTTCTCAGAGTGCCGGGATCATTTCGAGAGGCTTTCCGCTTACCCTGATTCTCGCAGGGAACTCCCACGAGGTCTCTGTGTTCACAGCGGCTCTCGAGGCAGCTTTGCTGTAATCGCGTTCAACCAAACGAATACGGGTCATGACCGCATTGCCGCTGGCATGCTATTTATCTGGCCCACCTGGCCCTGAGGGTGCGACATTGAGCGGTTCATCGCGATCGCCTTTAGCGTGAGTTGATGACTAGCGTGGAGAGACAGGCTGGCGTGACAGACGGAACGTCAACAGATTCGGGTGATCAGATGCAGGCCGGCGTCGATACGCACGCATTCTCCCGTCATGCTGCTGGATTCCGCGCTAGCGAGGAAGTAGATGAGATGTGCTATATCTTCTGCTGTAGACACAAGCTTGAGGGGTGAGCTCGCCTTGACGGCATCGCGCACCTCTCGGGCAGCCGTCTCGCCGCGCGCTTTTGCGAACCACGGCGTGTCAATATAGTCCGGACAAATTGTGTTGATGCGAATAGAAGGTGCTAGCGCCCTTGCCAGTGGCAGTGTCATGGCATTCAGCGCTCCCTTGCTTGCCGAGTATGCGATCGATGAGCTGGGACCGCTGATAGCTGCGACCGAGGAGACGTTCACAATTGCGGCCGAGCGCTTGCTAACCTTAGCGCCAGCTTCGAGCAGCGATCGCGCCGCACGGATCATTTGGAATGCCCCGATCGTATTGACGGCATAGATGCGTTGAAACTCTTCCGCGGAGAGTCCGGCGAGATCGTGATGCGGCACATGCTTCGTCGTAGCGGCATTGTTGACGAGCACGTCGAGCCGCCCCCAACTGGCCGCCGCCGCGACGATCTTACGACAATCGTCATCGCGCGAGACATCGCCCTGCACAACCAACACCTCGGCTGCGCCCGCCTTCCGGCAGGCTTCGGCGGTGGCATCGGCTTCCTTCTGGCTCTTAGAGTAGTTCAGCAGGATGCGGGCCCCGCCTTTGGCCCAGAGGGCGGCGGTCGCCGCTCCGAGTCCCGAGGCTGAACCCGTTATGATCGCGCACAATGGATGCTTCGACATCAATCCTCCTTTTCCGGATCTTAACGGTGTGCGACGCTTGGCGCCGACAAACACCCGCGAAACCTACAAAACTCCATCGCCGACACCAGACACGCCCATCCGCTGCCGCGTTTGCCTGGAGCAGTTTCTTCTCGGATCGAGTCCCATCGTGATCTGCATACGCTTGACAAGATGAGAACCCGTTCGTCCTCCGGACGAAGCATGTGAGCACGCGGATGGCATCGTCAACAGAGAGAGAGAGAGAGAGAGAGAGAGAGAGAGAGTTTGTGTGTGGTCAGTTCCGCAAAATGCCAGAGGTGCATCTCCTCCTGGGCTACCGGTGACACTTCGACCGATATTCGTCCATTACGATTCTCGAGCAGGCGGAGCACCGACGGCGGCATGCGCCGTCGGTCATGGCCCATCATAATTATTTAGATGGGTGATGTGTGTGACTTGCTGAAGCCAACCGGAGCATTTGGTCATCCAAGGAGCACCCTGTCGTGCCCCTGCCCCGCAGCGCGAGCGCCATGTTGCCGTTCCTGGAAAAAATCGGGCCGCAGGCCGGTCACTGCTGATCTGCTGGAGTTGAAGATCGGCTTCTACCCCCCGTGAGCGCAAGCTTTTCGCGAACCTCATCGGAGCTCATCACTCGTACACCGATGCGTTCGAGTATTTCCGTCGCGCGCTGTACGAGTTCAGCGTTGGTCGCCAGCCGCCCACGGGAGAGGTAAAGGTTGTCCTCTAACCCTACCCGCACATTTGCGCCAAAGAACGGCGCTAGCGCTGCGTACGGAAACTGCATTCGCCCAATGGAAAAGGCAGAGTAGATAGCGCGCTGCGGCAGGCGGTTCACCATCGCCATCAATGTGACCGGATCGCTTGGCGCTCCATAAGGAATGCCCATGCACAGCTGGATCATTGGCGGATCGTCAATCAAGCCCTCTTTGATCAACTCGTCGACTAACACGAGATCTCCAGTATCAAACACCTCGAGCTCTGGGCGCACTCCAATCTTCTGTAGGTGTACCGCCATTTTACGTACCGTCGCGGGCGTATTGACCACGATCAACTCGTCGCGAGTGCCGTAGTTTAAGGTGCCGCAATCCAAGGTACAGATCTCGGGGCGCAACTCTTCGATGTGCACCAAACGCTCAAGCGCACCCGCCATGTCCGTTCCGGCCGTTGGCGGCAGCGGAGACTCCGGCCCACCCAGAACGAGACCGCATCCCATCCCGGAAGTCAGGTTGATAATCGGGTTTACATTCGACATTCGAATGCGCCGCACCACTTCTCGATACAGCAGCGGATCACGCGAACCTTGCCCCGTCTCGGGATTGCGCACGTGGATATGCACCACAGCGGCCCCGGCCCGAGCTGCGGCGATTGCTGAGTCCGCGATCTGCTCCGGGGTTATGGGCACATTCGTGGTGTCCGGTTTTCCCCCGCCGCCCGTGAGAGCGCAGGTGATAAACACCTCGGAATTCATGGATCTTCTCCCTTTCAAAGGCTGACCTGTCGCGGCAAGGTCGCAATGTATGGACTCCTAGCTGCAGCTCGTGACTTTAAGACTCAAATAGCAGTCATCGCATCCGAAACGTTGAGCCCGCCTATCATCCAGCAAGCCTCATGCCACCCAGGGAATACGGCGTGTGCCGTCACACGCCGTTACGCTTGATAGCGCGGCACGCATCATCGTTGTCTGCGCACGGGGGCACGATGGGCGGGCTAGATCGTCCTCGGCTGAGGCTCTCGCCCTTGAGTGGCGCGCAGCGAGACGAGAGAAAGCTAAGACGCATATTTGGCGAAAACCACCAATCAGCCAATTCAAAAGCTTTGAGGCTGCTGCCGCCCGTCGACGGGTGGCTCAAATACTACAGTGTCGGAGCCGAATTGTATGTACATCCACTCGGTGGTATTATGCTTTTTTGTGCTTCGTCTCGATCTCACCCTGAACTATTTGAAGAGCCGGCTTTCCTCGGAAGCGTGCGTCTGCGATATACCGGAAAGAAGACAGCCTAGCTCAGATGCGCGGGGTGATATTCCCGTATCTCTTCCATTAAGTGCGCGTGAATCAGCATAGGAGCAGCCGATCCCCGTTGTCTGAAATACGACAATGCGAACGCCAGGCTACCCACAAGCGTGAGCGATAGCGACAGTTCGGCCGCTCGATATACTGCCTCGTTTGTGCAGGGTGGAGATCCAGATCCTGCCGTTGCTCTCAGCTGAGCAACTGGCAAGCGCAACAAGCCCGTCGATAATCTGGTTTTCATCCGCGGTCCTGCTGCAGAAGTTGCCCAAACGGGGATTTTAGGAGCGCAGCGAAATGAGCTCGGAAAGGAAGGCAGATCCTGATCGTAGGTCGCGCACCTGCGCAACGGCTCTACCGAGCTCCTGCTCTCGACCCCTTCTTTTATTGAGCCAGAACGCTTCGGCCCCCGCGCGCTGTGATGGGTCCGCCACCGTTTGTCTGGTCTCGGCCGCCCTGCATACCCGCGAGCCTGCTCATGATGAGACAATTATTGGCCGACCGCCTCTTTCGAGACAGCCTTCCTCCTTGTCTTAGCAACTCGATTGCTGGGCTGACCCACGCAGATACGACAGACAGTTCTGCGATCAAGCGTCACAGCGACATCATTTTTGATGGATAGAGGTTGTCGCTTTCCGTGCTGCTCGTGAAAGGCTCGATCAGTAATGGGAGACGCTTATCCAAAACGCGCTGTTTGAAGAATTTGGTTTGGGTCAGGCACCATACAGACCATGATGAATGGATGGCATCCTCATGCCCTATTGTTGGTGTGGGAGGATGGAAACCTGGACGGAGATACCGCATCAGCCGTGATAAGCCTCCGGCGTAAGATCCCCTCGGGTCAGCAGCTCGCACACCATCACCCCATGAACTAAGTTGATCCCGCGACGTTCTCGACTCGAGATTTCGATGCCTTAGAACAAGCAGACCATCCTCAAAGGCTAGCAAACCGGGAGATGACTGATGAACGAAAATTGTCCCGACTTTCTGTTTAAGGCCAGCCATCCCTTGCCTGTCAACTACCGAGCGTACCGGAAGTTTGTCGAGAATCGCCTGATCCACATTCTTCGACAACATCCTGGATGCCACTTTCTCGAGATTGGTATAGGTCGCTCGTTCAGGCAAGAGAGATTCCATACCATTGACGAGCTTCGCATCAACTACGTGGGCTTGGACTTCGAGCCCATCTGCGCTGAAACGCGAACCAGGCTGAGAGCGGCTGGGATCGTGAATCGGAACATCAGATTTTGGGGAAACTACCTAGGAACGTACCTGTTCAACCTGGTCAGGCTCGCAAGGCATTACGAGAGCTTCGATATCATTTACCTCGATGGTGATCATTCACTCTATGTAGATTTTGCGGCTGCAATCGCAGCAGTACGGTTGTTGAAACCTGGGGGACTGTTCCTTTTCGGGGATGTCAGGTTCGCTTTCGGAAGCAGGGAGCTGGCTCACGGGACGTTTGGACAAACTACGCAGTTGACCGAGGACGAGGCTAATGAACCTCACGTCCCAATTATTATCCGGGAGTATTTGATCCCTCTGTTCAATTTTGAAGTTGAGAACTCGTTATCGGATCCCGACTGGATCGCACTGCGAGCTCCCACATCCTCTTCTTGGATGCGGTTGTGAGGGTGGCGCAGGACGGAATTTCTTGAGCCCTGCTGGCGCAGTCACGTCTCTGCACGAGCGAATGCTTCGGCGATTTCCGGTGCTGGTGTCTCCAAGAAGGCTCACGCGACAAGTTGCTACCGCCTGCACCGCCCTGGTTCGGCATCCATGTCGCTTTCAGGTCCTGAGCCCTCTTGCAAATACCAGTAGGACCTTCCCCGAACTCCATCTGCTCGCTCGGCTACAGCCGATTAGCTCGAAGGCACACTCGACCTTCAGTCCCACCTTGGCACCGCACCATCATCCCGCCTGCCGGCATAAGTCTTGCTGGAGGTGAGCTGAAACCGTACTTCCAGTGAACTCTCGGAGGGATATTCCTGTTTCTGGAATCCAGGTGAATTCATTTGATGTCAAAGACGCAACTCTCAGTCCGGACCTCCAGGAGGATACGAGACAGAGCCTGTTCGAGAGGTTGGTAAGGAACGCCGATTGACAATGGCAGCGAATGGGCCGCGGATGAACGGCTGCGTGCTTTTAGCGACGCGCGCACCAAAACAGTTCTCCGGCACCAGCAAGCAAACGTTTCGTCATCTGCTATCTCGTCAAAGGACGAGGGCCTTAAGATTGGCAGAGCATGTTCGAACAGACAACAACAGCAGTGAACGACACCAGAATAGCTGTCCCCTGCACCTGCTTCCGAAAAGAGGCTCCTGGGCTGTAAATGGCAGATCGCGAGACGCTCTGAGAGTCGAGTGAGAGACGTCATGTTGATGAACGAGTTAAAGGATCAGATACCGGATTTTGCCAGAGAAGTTAGGACTAACCTAGCCGCGATGTTGGCCGATAAGACGCTTCCGCCAAAGTGCAAGTGCGGTCTATTGCTAGCTGTCGCGATTGCGACTCGCAATCACAAGGTCATCTCTGCGATGGAATGCGAGGCTAGAACTGTAATGACACCAGATGCCATCGCTGCGGTTAAATCCGCGGCTTGCTCGATTGCGATGAACAACGTCTACAATCGGTTTGTACAACTCGCGTCAAACCCAGAATACAGGAAGATGCCTACGTTGCTAAGGCAAGACCTCGTCGATAGTTCGAACGTCGACAGGGGCGATCTCCAGCTCTGGTCACTGGCGATCTCGGCGATCAATGGCTGCGGCGCCCTCATCGACGAGCACGAAACGGCTCTGCAACAGGAGTGGTTCAGTCCAACGGAGATCCAGACTGCCGTACGTTTTGCTGCTATTATGCAGTCAGTAGCCATCGCCATCGAGACAAGCGGTAACGCGAGATTCTAATCTCGGACATAGTCTATTCGAGCTTAAGCGTAATGCGAAGAGAAGGCTGAGTGCGGCAAACCCGCGATGAATGGAATTCGGAGCTCCCGCCGCCTTGAGCGGCACTACGCCGCCCCTTGTGCCATCGTGGACTAGAGGGATTTTGCTGCATACCGATCCCGCCTGGAGCTGCTAGCGACGTGGGTAACAGATCGTTGGATCTACCGCTGTGAGTTCGGCGAACCCAGCGGCCGGCCTAATCAGCCGAGAACGCGGCTCGCAAGGTGCGCGCCAGAACGATAATTGACGTTCACCGTAGCTTTCCAAAGTAGTGGCCGACGCAGGTCATTTGACTGGTGAAACTGAGTGAGCTGACCGGATTTGGACCGCAGTTGCGGGCACGCCGCATTCTCCCGCGTTCAGGTCATTCTGGCCTGGACGGTCAAGCCCGCTTCGGCCTCGCCATCGGTCCCGTTCAATATGTACTTATGCGCTAAACGCCGCTGGGCGTTCAGGCCAACTCCAGCACAACCTCTGCTTGCCTACGTTGAGCTCAGTGTCGATGCCGGTGCCGGCATCCTCGATTTCGGCTACGACAAGGCTTCCGGTCGAGAGCGGGCGCCGGCCGCGTCTTCGGCAAGACGCAGCTCGCATTGTTTCCATTCGTCAACTTTCCTAACGAAGTGATGCCATCGATGCCCGTCACGCCTGCATCGATCCCCTTGACCTTTAGAACTGCGCAATTTCAGGAGTCTCGCTAGTTTGTTGTGGGGTGAAGGAGACACCATCAAAGAGTTTAGCAAAAGTGCCGTCGACTGGGATAATCAGACAAACGGAGATGGCAAGGATCTCAGGTACAGCTCCATTCTGCCGCGTCGCGTAAAGTGGAGTGGCTTGCAATGACTCGTTGGTTTGAGATAGCTCAAGGCGATCGTACATCTTAGTCAACTCAGAGAAGGCGAACGACCATGCACAACGTATGTGACAACACTCAACATTCGATGGATCTTTGCGGCAAGGTAGCGTTCGTCGTCGGTGGTTATGGAGCGATTGGTACAGCAATCTCCGAAACACTTGCTGCTGCTGGAGCAACCAGCGTTATTGCGGGACGAAACGGGGACCAGGCGCGCGCGCTAGCTCACCAATTAAGCGACAGAGGCTATTTTGCGGAGGGCCTTGAGCTCGACGCTACTAACACTGAAGCAATCAAAGAACTCTCAAGCTCACTGGTACATCACCATGGTTCGATTGACATTCTAGCAAATTGCCTCGGTTTCAATAAGGAGCAGAGGCTACTCGAGGTGACGGAGGAGGCCTTTGATGAGGTCTACTCAAGAACGTTGCGAGCCGGGATGTTCCTCTCTCAAGTGGTGGCCAAGCATCAAATTTCTGGTGGTAGGGGCGGCAGTCAAATCCACCTCCTGTCGGTTGGATCCTCACTTGGATTCCGGGATCTGGGCTACAGTTCCTTTTGCGCGGCAAAAGGCGGACTGGCTATTCTTCTAAAGCAACATGCGGCGGAGCTGGCTCCGCACGGGATCACTGTCAATGGCGTGGCACCTGGCAGGGTTCGGACGCAGAAAAACGACAGAACGCTCGAAGATGCATCGGCGTTTAGGCAGGCTACCGCGAATGTTCCTCTTGGTCGCCTGGCAACGCCAGCCGATGTCGCCGGCGCGGTACACTTCTTCGCATCGGAGCTGTCGCGTTTTGTGACTGGGCAAATACTATACGTCGATGGTGGTCTCAGCGCATGCAGGTAAGGATAGTCGAGCTTGTCCCTGTGATGAGAGAGAGGCGGCAGAGGGCCTGATGCGGGCCGCCGAGAAGATGTCCATCCTAAGAGAGAGCCAGCAGCGGGGTCCGGTTGCGGATGTCTGCCGTAGAGGGGGATCAGTCGCGCTGACCTACCGAATTCAAGTAGCTCCGAGAGGAGAACGGCAGGAAGTGGAAGCTGGTCGACGATTTGTCCCGGCAGGGAAGGCTGCAGGACGTGATCCGCGAGCTTGACCGGGGGCGTTGTAGATCGACGAATCTGTAGCGAGTGGCAGATGTTGACCTACAGTGCCTCGCACCTCTCGATTGCGATCAGTCGCCCAATGATGACAAGTCCCAGGCCGCCCTTGAAAGCTGGATTGAAGCAGATCGGCCATGTTCGGGTTCGATACGGTTATCGCCGTATCCACCTGCTGTTAAGCCGCGAGAAGTGACTGCACGGTAGGAACAAGAGGCGTGTATTTGCGAGTTGGCCTGCATTGCAACAAGTCGACCAGAAGTCGCGCCGAAGCCGAGTGCGCACGGATCGAAGATCACCGCGCGGGTGAACGAGAGAGCTAATGAGTGGCCTTGTAAACCATCGTCTGACAACTGGTCACGAGCTCCGGGCGCTGACGGTCGTTCATACCTTCTCCTGCTTCTCGCCAGCGCTGGCAACGGCGCAACTAGCGCGGCAACGTGACAGAACCTCAAATCCAAGTCTGGGTGGTCTACGTCCGTTCTCACCGCACCGCCTCGCTGACGTCGGCGCGCCGTTTGGCATGTAGAACACCGCCGCGCTTTTCATGGCCCACAGTCCGGGTCCTTACAACGGCGATGAGTATGTCCGCGGCCCGGCCAATACTCGGCAGATCGAAACGACTCCTAATAGTAGATCGTGCAGGAACAAATCAGGGCGTCAAAGTCAGTTCGCTTCCACGATCAACGAGGCTCTTCAACTCCTCTCCTGTTTGCCAAACGAGGCAATCATCGTCCACGATGTCCTCTCCTATCAACCGTAATATCGATCCGCCGGGTTCGTGATGAGAATATCCGTAAACCACCCCTTTTTCCAATAGTTGGCGCGAGACTAGTGCACAAAGGAAGTCCGGAGCCCACATCGCGAAAGACACTCCGCGTGCTAATCCCGCCATGACCTTCGAGATTCCCAACCCTCTAAAATCGTTGCGAATCCAACGATCTCCGAGATAAGCTACCTTACCGGTTATCTTCTTCGCACTCGGTGCTGTGCAACTACAACGATCCTGAGGATGTGCATGCAAAGCCGGCTTCGCAAAAAACGCCTTCAAAGACTGGAGATGTTCGGCCAAGTTACTGCCTGACAGATCGTACAGTCGGGCGGCCTCTAAAAGAGCGACGTTGTTATTTCTATCGGCGCCCACAATCCAAAATCCCTCGCCCAATTTGATCGGCGAACGGTCCGGTCGAAAATTCGGATATGTCCGTCCCTTTGTTGGAGTAGTCTGCGTGATCGAGATATATTCATCAAAATCGAAGCCTATCGAAACCTTTATTCCGTTTTGAGCGGCGGCGGCGTCGTATTTTTGCAAAAAACGTGAGACGCTCAACGGATCAACCACGGTTTTCATTCCCTTATTCCTTGCCTCTTGTCCCCTCGGCTTTGATCAAAAATGCGAGGAATTGCCCTTGGTAGGGCAGTCACCGATCTATCGTCGACTGCCTGATCTGGCGGGGAGCACAATCGCGACACAGATGATCGTCAAGACGGCGAGTATGAGCACCTGGAAACGTCTCAGTGAGCGGACGACACTAAGATGTTGCGCAGTTCAAGCCTGTGCAACAATCACCGACAAAGACGGGAAGATCTGCTCTGCGAGAGGCTGCTCCTTAGGAGCCGCGTCGATCGCGCGACCTCTATCTGAGGTATGGTGCGCGCAGTTCGCAACTGGGCGACAGTTGCAATCTCGTGGTCGATGTGAGGCTCTGGGCAAGCTCTGTACGACGGCTACACTCTAGGCCCATCATCTTGCGTTGAGAAGCAAATCGGGGCCCCCTTAGAATGGATTTCTGGCTGGGACCAGCTCGCACCAGAATCGCTCCAGGAAGGCACGGGCCCGCAGCGGCAGAAGAGACCACGTCACATCTCATTACTACTTCGATAGCCTAAACGTAAGCGCGATTTTCCCCGCACGTTGACGGCGGCGGTTTTGGAGGATTGCCCTAGTATCGGGCGATACCGGGCCGTTCAGGCAGTGGCGGCTTTGTGGAAGTTGAAGGGCAGCAGGTCGGTAATATCGGCGTCGCCGGCGCGCTGAGGCAATTCGGTGAGGACGTGGCGCAACCACGCTAACGGCTCGACACGTGAGGCGCGGCAGGTCAGCATCAGGCTGTAGACGACGGCACTGGCCTTGGCTCCGTCCACCGTATCGCTGAACAACCAACTCTTCCTGCCAGTTGCAAAAACCCTGATGTCGCGCTCCAGAAGATTGTTGTCGATCGGCATGCAGCCGTCCCCGGTGTAGCGCGTCAGATATTCCCATTGGTTTCGGGTGTAGGATACGGCGTCGCCGAGCTTGCTGTCAGGCAAGACCTTCGGGGCCATGTCATCGAGCCATACCTTGAGAGCATTGAGGGTGGGAACACTATGTTGCTGGCGGAAGCGGCGAATGCAGTCGGCCTGTGTTTCACCCTTCTCCGGTATTCCGTCCCGCGCCTGCCTTTCAACCCGGTAGAGCTGGTCGAAGAACCGCAGCGCCTGCTCGGGCGGACCGCCGCCCTTCTTCCTCGCCCTGAGGGCATCGACAAAGCGCCGCCGGGAGTGGGCCATGCAGCCGATGTGGGTGGCCCGTTCCAGCGTGCGCCATGCGGTATAGCCGTCACTCATCACGATGCCGCGGTAATCGCCGAGGAAGGCCTGGGGGTGGATTTGGCCGCGGCCCGGCTGAGAATCCAGAAGAACGATGGGCTCGTGACTGCCCTTGCCGCTGCGATAAGCCCACATATACGATGTGCTGGTGGCCTTTTTGTCCTTCTCCTTGAGGACCTGAACCGTCGTCTCGTCGCCATGGATGAGAGTCTGCGATCTGAGCCGCAGCTTCAGGGCGTCATAGATGCGGGAGAGATGTTTCTCGCTCGAGCCGATCACCCAGCGACCCAAAGCGCCGCGGCTGACCGGAACGCCGGCGCGTTCGAAGGCCTGCGCCAGGCGGTAGAGCGGCGTGCCATCGACATATTTATGAACCAGCGCGAACGCCAGCGTTGAGGCCGTGGCAACGCTGCCCGGCAGCGGCTGCGTCGGCATCGGCGCGGTCACGACAGGGGCGTTGATTCCGGTGCGATCGCAATGGCGGCACGCATATTTGAAGCGTACGTTCTGTAAAACCTTCGCCTTCACCTCGATATGAAGTTGCTCGGTGACAGCCTCGCCCATGCGATGCATCTGGCCACGGCAGCAAGGACACGCCTTCTGATCGTCGGGCAGGTCATACTCGACGCGCTCACGCGGCAGGTTCGCCGGCAGCGGCCTGCGGCCGCGCTTCTTTCCCGTTGTGTTTTCGACGGGTGGCAAGCCCGTGTCCGGAAGTTCGGCGATATTGTTCGTTTCACTGCCGGCGTCATCCTCATCGGCGGCCGGCTCGGCTTCATTGAAGAGACGATCGACGTGCTTTTCGCTGCGTGGCGCAAAACGATGCAGGCGTGCCAGCGCCAGTTCTTCCTCGAGTTTGACGACGCGGTCGGCGAGTTGATGGTTCTCCGCCTGCAGCGCAGCAATGCGCGCCAACAGCACTTCAACACTCGGATCGCCGGTTCGATTCATCGGATTCTTGAATCTGAACCGTACCGACGCGTCAACCGCTCAACTCGAGAGCTCAGCCGGCAACCTGATAGTGCCGCACCGGATGGCGGACCATCGCATCGATATCGATGCCATCAAGGATCCAGTGCAATTGCTCGGTCGTAAGCCGGACGACCGCCTCCTGGCGGCGCGGCCATCGGAACTTGTCCTCGGTCAGCCGCTTCAGGACCAGCACAAAGCCGGACCGGTCGAAGAACAGCAACTTCATCCGGTCGCAACGGCGATTGCAGAACGCAAAAACCGCCGGCGTGAATGGATCGAGCGCCATCGTCTCCTGGACCAGGACCGCAAGGCTGTTGATGCCAGCCCGGAAGTCGATCGGCTCACGGTGCAGATAGACCTGCAGGTCACCGCCCAGTCTGAACATGGCCCAGTGCTCCGATGATCGCCGTCAATGCATCCACATCGCCGCATTCCAGCGCGAGCTTCACGCCGTTCGGCAGCGACACGCTCACTTTGGCCGGAGAACAAAAAGCTGGAGTCCCTTTGGGGTCCGAACCACGCACTTCATCGCAAGTCGCCGGCAAATCCACCGTCGCCACGCTGTCTTGCCGCGACAGGGCTCGATCGGCGGCCCCCTCAAGCTGAACCGGGATGAACGCCGGGCGTGAGGACGGCGGCAGCGACCTGGTCGCGGTGTGCTTCTTGATCCACTTCCGAAGCAGGTTCGCGTTGACCCCATGTTCGAGTGCAAGCCTCGATACCGAAACCCCAGGCTCAAGGCAGGCCGTGACAAGACGCTCTTTCGATGCCGCCTCGTAGCGCCGGCGACCGTTCCGGCCAACAAGCCTGACCCGCAGTTTCTAATCGTCCGCTGCCATCACAAGGTGTCCACCTATTTTGGTGGACACTGCATCAGAGCACTCAAAAGCAAAAGGTGCGGAGAAATTCGCGCTTACGCCTAAACACTTTCGGTGCGTTATCAGCAAAGCCTCATTAGTCGCCCTCTCAGCCAAGGGACGAGTGCGGCTCGCCTAGCGCCTGCGTCCCCAGCCGCTTTGTTCCACGCGATCCGCGCACCAAGGAGTTCCGCGGATCATCTTAAAGCCGTCTCGATCCTAAAACGGTGAAGCTATTTGAGTGAAGCGGCCAACGACCTTTCAAATATATCAAGTCCTTGATCTAGAAGCTCTTGATCGATGGTAAGTGCGGGCATGATTTTTACGACCTGATCATCCGGCCCGCATCGTTCGATCATCAATCCCTCGTTGAATGCCGTACGCGCCGCCGCCTGGGCAATTTCGGCGCTGCGACAGTCGAATCCCCACACCATGCCCCGGCCTCGGACGGAAAACCCTCCTCCATACTCCGACGCGATAGCGTCAAGTCGGCT
Organism: Bradyrhizobium vignae; assembly: GCF_004114425.1. Lineage (GTDB taxonomy): Bacteria > Pseudomonadota > Alphaproteobacteria > Rhizobiales > Xanthobacteraceae > Bradyrhizobium > Bradyrhizobium vignae. The sequence continues at coordinate 28,715 of NZ_RDQF01000041.1, forward strand.
GCGCATTGAATTTCCCATCCGCTTAATGCCGTCCGAAAACGTCTGGCTCCGCCAATAAGTGTTTATAGCGGCGGTTGCCGATACGAGAGCAAGATTGTTAGCTCGAAACGTACCTGTGTGTTCTCCCGGTTCCCATACGTCCAAGCCCTCTTTTATCAAAACCATCGACAATGGAAGGCCATAGCCGCTCAGCGATTTAGACATCACGATAATGTCTGGCGATAGTTCTGCGAACTCGAAGCTAAAGAACTCGCCCGTACGGCCACAGCCCATCTGTATATCGTCCACCACCAAGAGTGCACCTGCATCTCTCGCGACGGCCTGAATTGATCGCAGCCATTCTCTGCTAGCTACGTTTATTCCCCCCTCTCCCTGCACGGTCTCGACCAGAATTGCGGCAGGAGAATCGACACCGCTATTTTTATCCAGCAGAATGCTGCGTAGATAATCAGCCGTATCGAAATCTGGACCGAGATATCCATCAAAGGGCACGAAAGTCGCGCCAGACAGAGAAATGCCGCTGGCGGCACGATAAAATTGATTAGCGGTCGCGGCCATCGCTCCTAAGCTCATGCCGTGATAGCCACGGGTAAATGAAATGATGTTCTTACGTCGGGTGACTTTCCGGGCCAGCTTTAGAGCCGCCTCGATGGCGTTAGTACCGGTTGGCCCAGTGAATTGAGCACGATATCGCAGATTTCGCTCCTGAAGTACTGCAGAGCTAAAGGTCTTCAAGAATTCGAGTTTTGCGGTCGTGCTCATATCAAGCGCGTGAACGACAGCATCTGAATCCAGATACTCGGTAATTGCCGCTTTGATCGCATGATTATTGTGGCCGTAGTTCAACGCGCCAGCTCCGGCAAAGAAATCGATGATTTTTCGACCCTGGTCCGTCAACATAATGGAGCCGCGCGCTCGGTTGAATGTAGCCGGAAATATACGCGAGTACGAGCGGACGTTCGATTCCAGCGTTTCGATTGTCTGAAGCTCCCGTGTTTCGCCGATTATTCCATGCATGGTCGTCTACTCCGGAATATGATGCCCTAGGAAGCAACAAGCCGCTACCGAAATAGCGACAGTAACCCGTTCAGCCGTTCTGAACGCATCTATCAGAACGGCCTCACTTTATATCAGGCTGGCGGAGAACGACGCCTACCAATGCTCGTAGTCTATCGAGACCATATAAAGCGGCTTCCACTCAGTTTGTTCGAGGAGAGCCCCGTACCAGGCCCGATAGACAAGTTCGCGGCTCACAGGCACCCAGGAGCATCGAGTGCCTTCGCATCGTTTAGCAGTGACAGCGTCAGGCCATATGGCGCGCAGCTAGAATACCTGGCCGCGGGCTGATCACGGCGACCACATCTCAAATCGCAAAGAACCTGCGGCACCAGCCACTCGTCAGGCGGCTCGCGCTAACTAATGGACCTCTATCAGCTAGCAAAATTGCACTTGCGGCTGCAATGCTAAGCCTCCTGACCAGAAAGCCCGCTTCGCGGGGGAAGATGAGGCGGGAGCCGATTGCAGCCGCAAGCACAGATCAGGTGAGTATCGGCGAGGCTTTCCGCCGCGCCCGAATCGGACCCATCCAAGTGGTCGACACCCCGCGTAGCAACGCCCGCACCATCTTCAGCGAGATCGGCACCCTCCGCGGGGCCGCAGTTAAGCACGTCGACAAGGCAGCTAAGCAGACGAGTGTTCGGGCGCGATCGTCTAAGATTCGCGTCCCCCCGCACGCGACCGACTGCCACACTTGCTTGAGCGCAAGCTTGTTCCTTTTTGGACAACGTATTGGAGCAGCTTAGCGGGCATAGGCGCATTCCTGAATCAGGAGTGGCTTGGCTGCATGCCAATGCCGGACTGTTGGGCTCTCTTCTTGTATCCGCGGCTCATATCACCTCCGACGGTAGGACTTCCCGTTACTTCCGCTGTTATTTCCAGAATACAATCACATAGCCGTTCTATGTCGCAGAACTCATGCTCGGCTGTAACGCACACTCGAATTGCCGCCCTCCCTTGCGCGACGGTCTGGCCATCCACTAAGGTATAGAAGCCGCAATCCAGGAGCCGTCTTGCAATGCCCGTCGCATTGGCTTCAGATCCGATCACGATGGCTCGGATCAGAAGTGAGTTGCGCTTCAGCGGTGGCTGACACCACGGTCAAAGAGCTGAGTGAGTTGCAACAACCGCCATTGGCGCTGGCTCAGCTCAGGCGAGCGGCGAATTTTGTATGACGCGAGCGCCGCACCTATCGCACCCGCGATTGGCGCCGCCGAAAATGAATGTGGATTAGAGGACTTTCGATTCGTGATCTGCGAGTCTAACCATCAGTACTCCGACGGAGGCACCAAACCCTCGGCGAGTGAGGCTGCGATGACAGTTCGGCCGCTGAGTGCTTGGAAAACTGAGAGCGAGCAAATCCTTCACCTGCCTGACCTCGAAATCCTCGTATAGTCCCGCCATACGATCTCCTTATGTTTATCTCCACCGTGCCGACGGAATGGATCGGTTACAATTCATGCTCGTCCTCGTCTGGCCGGTGAAGTGGACCCTGAGGACCACCGGATCCGGTTTCTTAATTGGAGCTGCTGCCCTTCGTTCTTCCCAATAAGTTACACTACTCTTGCTTGCTGCTGTTGTGGCTGTGGGGATGTGGGCAACGCGCAGCGCTGTCCAAGTTTCTCGCTTGCGAGAAGCATCATATCCACAGCCTCTTCGCCGAATGCGCCGGTAACATCGGCCCGCCAGACCGCCATCGGCGCGGTTTTCCAGCGCCTGATGGCGCGCTGGCAATTGTAAAACTCGATCCATCGGGCGATTCCGGCTTTGGCCTCGTGGCCATCCGAATAACCCTTGAGTAGTTGCGGCCAGCGTGCGGTGAAGGCGGCGCTGGTGAACTGGCTGACCTGGTCGGTATTGAAGATCTCAGGCCGGCCGAAGCGCGCCAAGGCCTCTTCGAGCGCAGACACACAGAACGATGCGTCCGTCGTTTTCGACAGGCGCCAGGCCAGCATCGCACGGCTCGTCCAATCGATGATGGCCAGCCGATAGAAAGCGCTGGCCGATCGGCACATAGGCGATATCGGCCGCCCACACTTGATTTGGCGGCCGAGCACCACACCGCGCAGGAGATACGGGAAGAATTTGTGTCCCGGCGCCGGCTTAGTGGTTCTGGGCTATGGACCCAGCGCCGCGATGCCCATCTTATGCATCACCGCTGCACGCGCTTGCGATTGATGCGACAGCCTGCGCCCTTGAGCATCGCCATAATCCGCCGCGAGCCCAGGAACGGCCCCCCCGTGAACAAATGGTCGGTCCGTCGCATCAGCTCAAGATCGTTGTCATTAGCCGGCCGCGGCGGCCGATATACGCTCGATCGCGCAACGCTCAGAAGTTGGCATTGCCGGCGGACCGATAGCTTCTCATGATCGCGCTGAAGCAATCCTCGGCGATCCGGCGCGCCCATCTTCCGGACCTCTTGGTGGCATGGAGCTTCTCGTCCTCCAGTTCGTGGGCCGCCTCGCCATCCCGACCGGAAGCCCGAGTCGAACGCCCGAACCACTTGATCCTGAAGCTGCTTCTTCGCATAAATCCGGTTTCACATGCACCTGGTAGCGCTGCGCCAATCCGTCAGCGTTGATTGTTCTCGCAGGCCTCCAAGGCGATCTTTGCCTTGCGCTGCATCGATTTTCCGTCTCGTCTTCTTCATGGTTCGCTCCGTTTATCAAAACGGAATGGCATCCGCACCACCTAGGCCGCCGGTCAAAATTCGGGGGCCACTTCACCAGCTGAGACAAGGAAGGTGATGAACCGAAGTGGCGGTTACGAGCGTGAATGGCGTAAACTGCCGCACAACGTCGGCGTAGATGGTTCGCGTTGTCGACCCCAAGCGGGTGCGCAGCTTTCGCGCTATCGGCTGAACGGCTGGCCAAGGGCGACGATCGATGCCGAGATGATTGGCTGGTTCGCTGCGACGTCTGGCGAGGCGTCGAGCCAGAGGCAAGATACGGCGCACGAAGAGCTGTTGGCGCTGGTGAAAGCACGCATCGCTCTGGTCGAGCTTAAGATCCGATTGCAAAGCTAAATCGCACCTGCTGCGCCAGGACCGGTTCAAAAAAGCGCATGCTTGTGCCTTGAACAACTAGGCCAAGGAATTGAAAAGCTCAAGGCCGCAAATCGCAGCCAGTCCCCACAGCAGAGTTTGCCGTGCGGACCGACATAATCAAGAGTTGCGGGTCTCGACGAAACCACCACCGCAAAGCTCGTTCCAAGACGCGCTAGCTCCAGCAGGTGAGCGACCCGATCGCCGCGGCCCTTATCGGGTTGCTCCACTATAACGATGACAGCGGCCAGCGCGGTGGCGAGCGCAACATTAAAGATGGCCACTGCTGGATCCGCGACGCCAACTACATGCCCTACCGGCGCTGCCATCTAGTACAGTCCCGGCACAAAACCCTTCTATAAAGGCCCGATTGCCGAGGGAAAGAATTGGAAGGCGGCGCTGACTGCATGCGCAAGCACAATCTACTCGCGTCTGGTGCGTTCCTTGCAGGATCCATATTGAAACTCACCATACACACTTTCAGTACAGATCTGAGGTCGGAGGAAATTGGGTGACAATGCCAGAACTGCGATTTGAGGTTTCGGAATATGAAACTCGACTCACTGGAACACGGCAGGCGATGCAGAAAACAGGCATCGATGTGCTGATCGCGACCGATCCAGCGAATATGGCTTGGCTGACGGGTTATGACGGATGGTCATTTACCCAGCACCAATGCGTGATCGTGCGGATGGACGGCCCTCCGATTTGGTTCGGCCGAGAGATGGACGCTAACGGTGCACGAAGAACAGCGTATATGGATGACAGTTGCATAAGGTCCTTTGCGGATTATTATGTCCAATCTGACCAATGTCATCCTATGACGGTCCTGGGACAGATGGTTGCCGATGAGGGGTGGGGGTCAGCAACAATCGGCGTCGAGAAGGACAGCTACTACTTCACGCACGCCGCGTTCGAGGCGCTTGCAGCAGCCGTACCGAACGTGACGTTCAAGGATGCGACGCGTCTGGTGAAATGGCAACGCATTATCAAGTCGCCACGTGAAATCGAGTATATGCGAGGCGCGGGCAAGATTGTGACAGCGATGTACAAGCGAGTCGCAGAAATTCTTCGCCCGGGCGCCAAGCAGTCCGACATCGTTGCCGAAATATATCAAACTGCAATTCGGGGCGTCGACGGATTCTGGGGCGATTATCCTTCCGCGGTTCCGCTTATCGGTGCCGGCTTGGATGCTTCGGCGCCACACCTCACATGGAGCGACCGTCCGATACGCGCCAATGAGAGCATATTTTTCGAACTTGCAGGCGTGCACAAACGTTATCACTGCCCTCTGTCTCGAACGTTCTATCTCGGAAAGCCGAGCCAAAAATTTCTCGATGCCGAAAAGGCTATCCTAGAAGGAATGGAGGCTGCACTCGAGAAGGCAGTCCCGGGAAGCACTTGCGAGGACGTCGCAGGAGCCTACTACCGCGTGATCGAACGTTACGGCCTAATTAAGCCAAGCCGCACGGGATATTCGATCGGCATGGGGTATCCACCAGCTTGGGGCGAACACTCTGCGAGCTTCCGCATGGGCGACCACACCGAGTTGACCTCTGGCATGGCGTTTCACTTTATGTCTGGTCTCTGGTACGACGATTGGGGGATCGAGATCACCGAAAGCATCCTAATTACCCGGGGACGGCCGGAATGCTTGGCCCTCTATCCGCGCAAACTGATCATCATCGAATGTTGAAAGAAACGACCCGCCCCAGCGGTAATGCGGCAGGTCACCTCTAGCGGCGCACCAGTGGGCGCAGCGTTCATTGACATTACCGCTGCCCTGCTAAGATGCGGGTCAGCGCGATTACCGAAGCACCTCTTGAGTGACTGATCAGTGGCACGCGAATCTGCCAGGCTTGAGAGTCATATCAATTTGGCCGCTAGCGGTTAGTTTCCGTCTGACGAGACCTTCCTGCTGTTGCGAGCTCACGGTCGGAAAGCATCACTGTACCGATGATGCCCTCCCTCGACAATTGCGCCATCTCATTGTCAGAGAGGTCGAGAAGTCCCGAAAGTATCTCTCTGTTATGTTGTCCAAGCGTCGGTGCCGCGGTGCGGATTGGATAGGGCTCTGAACCTTCGCGAATCGGCAACGATGGCAGCGGATGGCGGCCTATGAAGGGGCGCTCGATTTCCTGCAAAAAGGCGCGCGACCGAAGATGCCGATCCGTGAGCAGGTCAATAGGGAGACGAGCCACGCCGGCCGCAACAGTTGCAGCTTGCAACTCGGACATAGCCTGATCAGCGTCCCGAGTGAGCGTCCACGCTTCGATCCCTCTCTCAATGACATCTTCGATGCCGCGGCGGGCTTGCTCAGATTTGAGCGACGGGTCTGCGGCCCAGTCTGGCCGGCCAACAAGGATGGCAAGCCTTTGCCACATGGCCTCATCCGTCGCGGCTACCATGACCCAGTTATCTTCACCCGCACACCGGAAGCAACCATGCGGCACGAACTGCGGATGTCGACTGCCATACTTTGGCGGCGGCATACCGTCGGTCGAGTGGACAGTGATCCACGGTGCCACAAACGGCATCATGCATTCGATCTGCGCTAAGTCAATGAACTGTCCTTGTCCGGTGGCGCGGGCATGTATGAGCGCCACCAGAACTGCAGCGCAGCCGTTCAATCCGCCGACAGCATCCCCGAACGCAATGTGGGTCATCACAGGTGGCTCGCCGGGATTTCCGATCACGGTCGGCACCCCCGAACCCTGCTCGAAAGTCGAACCGTAGGCGCGGCAATCGCGATCGGCGCTATCCGCGCCGAAGGCTGACATTGACATCATGACGAGCCGAGGGTTAAATGTTCTAAGTACCTCGTAGCCAAGCCCGAGCTTTGGGAGCACATCGACCGAGTAATTGTCGACGACAATATCGGCTCCCGCTACGAGCCGTTTGGCGAGAGTGCAGCCCTGGGGCCGTGTGAGATCCAGTGTGATACCGCGCTTATTGCGGTTCATGGCGCAGAATCGAGCTCTCTTTTCGTACATCTGCGCATCGATGTAGGGAGGCGATCGGTCAACACCGCGCCACCAGTCCGGATACTGGATAGCCTCAATCTTGATCACCTCCGCTCCGAGATCCGCCAATGTGCGCGTACACAATGGACCTGCCCAACCCATTGAGAAGTCGATGACCCGAATCCCATGCAATGGCTGCCGGGTGCCATCAAGGCGGCTGGGCGACCCCGACCCAGTGCCAGCCAGATCTCTTCGCGCATTCTCGACGCTCTGCCGCTCGCCAAGGGCCGGAACCCTTCCCCCCCTGCGTGGCGGCGTCAACGTCAACCGCTGCGCTGAGCCGACCGTCAGCCCCTCTTCTTCGCCCAACCCAACAGGCACAATCGCGCCGCGCATTTTCTTCTCCGTGTCCTGGACCAGATCGGATATTTCTGGCACTGGCACGATTGGGATCCTTCGTTTTCGTCCCTCTGCGGACCACTCCTGTGCTGTGCGCGTTTTCAACTTCGGGATAAACACTCGTTCGATCTGTTCCAGTCGTTTCAGACAATCTTCGTTGGGTATCCAAACTGGCTCCTCACGCAACTCTGGTAGGTCGAGCATGTCGCAGAATGCCCTCCATTGTGCCGGTGTTACTACCGTAACGCCGAGCCAGCCCTTTCGCGTTTCGTAAATGCCAAGTGGAGAGCCTGGCCAAAAGCGGTTAATCCCAATCCGGCGCATCACGTCGCCGTACGCAAAGGCCTCTGACATGAGATACTCACTTAAAGCGAGGCTCGATTCGAAAATACTAAGTGACCACGACCGCCCTCCTCCGCCCTGCGCTTGCCCAAGCACCGAAGAAGCCGCGGCAATGAAGCCCCACAGGCCAGCCAGAATACCCGTTTGGAAATCCGGTGCGTACATCGGCGGGCCCTCGACCGGTCCAACCAGCTTGATAAGGCCGGCGAGCGCACGAACGGTTGAGTCCGTTGCGGTCAGTCCTGTATAGGGCCCATCTCGGCCGAACCAGCTCGCTTCAAGGCAAATCAACCTGGGATGTCGCTTGCCGAGCGCCGCAAAATCGATGAGCGGGCAATCTGCAGCATCGACGTCGCGGCCATCAACCAGAATGTCGCAATCCTCTATTATTGCTGCCAGTTGTTTGCTCGCCTGTGGAGCCGCGGGATCGATGATGATGCTGGACTTGTTGAAGTTCAGAAATGCGAACCACGCGCTCTGGCCGGTGTGCGTTAGAGGCGGGCTCTGTCGAAGTCGATCGCCTTTTGGCGGCTCGACTTTCCTGACATCGGCACCAAAATCGGCAAACAACCGCGCGCAGTAGCTGGTTGCGGCCGAGCTCCCGACCTCGACCACCCGCAGATGCGACAAAACTCCCATCGAGTGTTTCATTGTGGCGCTCCGGAGCATGATCTATCTGGAGATGCAAGCATGAGGTCCTGCACAACTGGAATTCGCACGAGCTGGAACTAGAATGCGCCCCGGATCTCCCGTGTCGAACGCGACCTCTCTGCTAATTCGATGAAGTTGTGAGCCGGACACCGATTCGACTGTGCTGCCTGCAGTGCTCCGTACCCTTGTTGTCTATAGCACCTTGCTGGATCGGCGCTCGCTACGTCTCATTGCGGAAATCAGGCAGCATGTCCCCCTCCAACTTCTTGCCTCCGAATTGGTCGTCCGCTATGCCGCGGCAGAAGAGATGTAAGCTGAGAACATGAGACGTACGCCGACTTCCCCACGTTCTCCGTTGCTCCATTTTCTCCTATCCTGATGAGCTGCATCACGGCCTCTACCGCCTCTGAAGCGGGCACCAGTTGAACGGACTTTCTAGCGGGTACCAGTCGATCCTACACGACTATTAGCGGATCGACGCACTACCTACTCTGGTGAGGAATCGGGTTCTTGATCGCTGAGAACGGTTTTGGGCAGTATTGGCGTTCAACTGCGGCAGAGTTCTTGAGCGATGATCGAGTCCGTTCACCGCGGTCTGCTGGACTGATGTAGCCGTGCTGCTGATCGGTGACATTAAGGGCGTATGAGCCGCAGCCCGCCTCACAAACGAAAAGACAGGCAACATCGATTCCGAGACAACGGATAAGGCCTTTGTCGCAATCCGTACGCGGTCGGTGGCGCATGAGCGCATAAGGTTTGAAAACTAACAATCGAAGCTTACCAATCCTCTTTTAGTGGAGCAGCGATATCTTTTAACCAGCGTCAAGCTCTACGGGGTCGATGGCTATCAATGATCACGTGCTCTCGATTTGGAAGGCAGAGTTCGACGAGGCTCATTTGCGAGATGGCTAATTCAATCTCATCATGCATCCACAATTGCCCGGCCGCCGTCGCGCTTCCGCATGGTGCGCGAACTCAGAAGGCACGCCAACGTGTGCTTGGAACGAAGACATGACGTGGCGAGTGTCTGGTGAAGATTGCGAACACACCAAGTGGACGACCGATCGGCCCTTTCTGCGACAGGGAGAGAATAGGACTGTTTCGCAGCAGTAAGTCACGCGAGGAAGAGGCCTTTGTACGCGCCCTTGACTGTTCCGGTACCGGATGTACCTCCGAAGTTGTGCCTCGCCGCATATCGTGCGGAAACGTTTCGATGCCTGACGCGCAGGTGCGCGGCCACACGGCTGGAGTGTTGCGACAAGTGCGCACACGACTTAAGCCTATTTGATCTGGTAGCTGCTCAACCGAGATAGCCTTTGATAGTTCGTTTGAACTAGGGGCCGATTGAACTAGCCGTCGCATTTGTACAGAACCTCCCATAGGGACTGATGTTGTCAGGCCCACGTGACCTGACACAGCTGAGCAGACGGCCACCATCCTTCGCAGACTAGAATGGAAAATGAAATGCCACAGCAGATCACGCTCGCGGATAGTGGTCGCCTGGATGAGTACTTTCGGAGCGCTGTCCGCAGGATCCAAGATAGGCCATCTTTCGACGCAGCCCACATGGCTGGTCTCTTGACCGGCCATGAACATTCGACCACTGGACGTAGCACTGCTTGGGACAGCGGTCCGCCCGACAGCCGTTCGCAGGCAATCGATTTTGTGCGATGCTCGTACCTGGGCCTCGACAATCATCCGACGATCGTCGCTGGCGCGATCGAGGCGCTTGAGGCGCATCGTTCGCTACATTGGTCGGACGTCCGAATGGGACCAAAGTTCGCTCTTCTGGCGGAACTTGAAGAAATCCTCTCTGAGATTTTCTGCGCGCGCGTTCTCGCCTTTTCCAGTGGCATGCTCGCCAATCTCGGCGCGATCCCCTTACTTGCTTCGGGTCAACTGACGCGCGGCAGGAGGCCGGTCGTCGTGTTCGATCAGTCTGCACGCATCTCGCTGGGTCAGCATAAACGCGTCGTCGCTGATGAAACACTGGTCGAAACGATCGTGCACAACGATATAGGTGTTCTCGAACGATTGTGCCGCGAACATCCGGTGGTCGCCTATGTATGTGATGGCGTTTACGCCGTGGGAGGCCATTCGCCAATCAAGGAGCTGCGTCAGCTCCAGGAGCGCTATGGACTCTTTGTCTATATCGACGATGCTCACGGAATATCGATCTTCGGACGCCAAGGCGAAGGATTTGCTCGATCTCAGTTTCCGCAAATGCTCGGCGAGCGAACTATCATAGCTGCCTCGCTGGCCAAGGGATTCGGCGCATCGGGCGGAGTGTTGATGCTCGGCGCCGCGGATCACGAGGCGCTGTTTCGACGATACTGGCCTCCCTATGCCTTCTCGATGGCTCCGAATTTGGCCGCGATTGGTGCGGCGCTTGGGTCGTGCAAGATTCATCGCTCGCCAGAACTCGGCCAGCGGCAGCGGCGATTGGCGCAACGCATCGACGTCTTTGACCATCGTGTCGCAACTGCCGAGCAAGGCAATTCACTACCGATTAGAACGATCACCATCGGATCTGAGACCAATGCGATTGCAATCGCAAGGGGGCTCCTCGATTGCGGCTTCTATACCGCGGTGACATTCTCCCCAGCGCTTGGGCGGGGAACGGCGGGGATTCGGGTGTGCATTACAGCGCAGCATGAGGTCCATGATATAGAGCGGCTGTGCGACTCCATCTTGCAGAATATAGCCCAGACCACGGGAAAGCCCTACCCTCTGAGGTGAGGTGATGATTACGCGAATGATTTCCTGAAACTGCCCGTAAGACCGAGGTGCTGTCAGCTGATGCAGACGGGAAGGATAGAAGCTTACCAAGCCGCAAGGACTTGCGCCGCCGCGCCGGTGCTTCCCTTTCACAACGAACGGGCAGATCACGAAGAAGAATGTCGGGTTGTGCGAGGGACAGGCAGCTATTTTCATGCCGACGCCTAGCTGATCTCTGGCATCGGCCGTTTGGGCTTCAATGCGGATAGCGGGCGCCTGTTCAGCAGTCACCGGGGCCGGGGTGGGATCATCAAGGTTGATCGAGCCCCTCCATCAGCGGCGAGCTGCAGTCGTCTAAGGGATTGCGGGCTGGTATTGTGCACGCGATCGGAGGCACGACAGGAATCTCTGTCAGAAGCACCACCTTTCGTTTGGAACAGGAGTAATCCGAAATGCCTCTTATTCAAATCAGGTACAACGCGAGCGCAATTCCCGTTGAGGCTATCAGCGCGTTAAGAGAGACTCTTCCGGCCGTCGCAGCCAAAGCGCTCACTTGCGCTGACAACATCAAGTGTGTGCCGAAGGATATCATGCTGGAGTTCGAGCGCATGAGCGCTTTCGACTTGAATTGCAAAGACATCAATATCCGCGTGTGGGCGCACGACTATCCCAGTAGGCGCGAGATTCTCGATTTGGCTCGAGAGCACATTGCAAAAGAGGTTTTAAAACATGTTCCCACCGAGGTGAGCTGGTATGTATGGATGCTTCCCATGCCGAGTTCATATGGATCGGACGCTGAACAGTTGTTTTTTTCATCTTCTCAGCTCAAATATGGCACTCAAAGCTCTTTATAGGAATCGAGTTTCCACGCTGGTCGTGGCGGGCCGCACCGGCGCCAGACCGATCTTGGCTTGCCCGCCGTGAAGGAGCCTCTCTAAGCCCATCTACGCTGGTGACGCACAGAGTCCTTCACCTAGTCGATAACGAACTCGTCAGGCATCGGGACCACGGCCGGCCCAGGCTTCCTGGTGCACGCCGGCCGCCTAGTCTTGTCGAGTTGATTGGGCGATTAAAAGCTACTGGAATGCGTGCCAATAAATGCTGTAATCCGGCCTCTTCACGGAATCTCCCCGCCTGTCTCACCGAGCAGCACGGCGAGGCCAAAGATGGCTGCGCGAGTCGCCACCCGAAAGTCGCTCGAGGACAGCGTCATCTCGGGTTATAGCTCCGCAGAGGACATTCACGCGTTCACCGCTTCCGCTTGGAAACTCTGATCGAGCTGTCCGGATGCGCAAAGGGCAGCCGAAATGGCCCCCACTTTTTGCCCAGACTAGGGTCAAACGATTTAGTTATTATGCAAAAGTAAAACGAAGCCTATCGATACACATGTCGCAATTTTCACGCTCGTCGACAGATCCTATGTAATTTGCAAAGAACCTCGAGGTTCACCCGTCGACGCCTTCGTCAAGACGAAACCGGCGGCGATTCATCGTGATGGATGCCCCTGACCAGAAGTGAGACTCGCGATTCGATTTGCTCGTCTAAATTACTTGAGAGCTTACGGAGTACTCTTAGCTCTGATAGGTGCGCGCATCTGTACGCGCAGTTAAAGTGGCGCCTGCAGACGGTAGATCGATGCAAATGGCAGTATGTGGGGCGCTACGGTGCTCTTCATTTCGTCGATTGGATCGCATCGTCCAGATTCCCGCTGCATTACAATGTACACGGTAACAGAGTCGCTAAAAGCTCTGGCAATACGTTGCGGCAGCGAAGCATTGGACCGTCGTCTCGCGATAGGAGAGATTGTCTCCGTCGGCTTGCGCCTCCTTCGTAGACGGCGGCGCCGCGAGGATAAGGAGAGCGCATGGCCGGACTGTATTACGAGGATTTCGAGATCGGGCAGGAATTCCGTCACGCCCTCAGCCGGACCGTCACCGAGATGGACAATACCATGTTTAGCCTCTTGACGCTGAACCCGCAGCCGCTGCACATCGACGCTCATTTCGCGGCCTCGACGGAATTCGGGCAGCGGCTTTTCAACAGCCTCTATACGCTCGGAATCATGATCGGCATGACCGTCTATGATACAACGCTCGGCACAACCGTTGCGAATCTCGGCATGGCCGATGCCATCTTCCCCAAGCCAGTTTTTCACGGGGATACGCTACGTGCGACCACGAAGGTCCTTTCGAAGCGGGACTCGAAATCGCGGTTGAACGCAGGAATCGTGGAATTCGAACATCAGGCGCTCAATCAGCTCGACGAGGTTGTGGCTAGGTGCCGCCGGTCCGCGCTGATGCATAAGAGGTTAACCTAGTCGTACTGTCGGTGCCGCGCAACAGCTCGCGTAAATTCGAGAAGGCCTCCAAGGAAGCCAGAGAAACAACAGGCTTGGACTGATATCGTGCCGCCGCGCCACCGCGGACACGCTCGCCCCCGGCGCAAAACTCTCCGCAACAATCGCCGCCTTCGCGTCGGTCGACCAGCGCCGACGCCGGCCCGTCCCCGTGATGATCTCGATGCGCTGCGGCGTGTCGGCGCCGTCCAAGGATAGACGTATACCTATCCTTATCGCTATCCTTACGACTATCCTTACGACTATCCTTACGACTATCCTTGGACATTGTGACCCCCGCGACAAACCATTCCGCGAGATATTCTTAGCCGACCAGATCAGCCCTCAGTGCGTGGTCTCTGGATGACGCTCACCAACGAAGTTCAACATGCTGTTCCTTCCAGCAGGATCGATTGAAGATGGGCCACGTCTCAACCGCCGCGGCGAAGAACTGCTGCGCAACTCCTTGCGGGCCATTTACGTTTCTCTGAAGTTTCCCGAACCTACGAGGACCCTGATCCGCGGGCGGGCTCGGCGGCAAGCAATAGGTAAGTTGCGACTCTAACGCAGTCCTATCCCTGCGCCAGCGCGATTCGGACGAGGCAACTGTGAGTGTAGCCGCGCCAGCTCCAGCAAGCGCTCACGCACGTGCCCCTTCGCCGGTGCGCTGCGTCTGCTGATGGGGTCGACGTGAATCAGCATCTGCTCGCCGGTGGCCGCTGGCTTCTCGTCACCCTCCCGCGTGATCACGTGATGGAGATGAAGACGCTTGTCATCGGCGCCGAGCACCTGCGTGAGCATCTGAACACGGTCGCCAGCATACAGTTCCCGGAGATGTGTCAGGTGCGTCTCGGCCGTATAGTAATTGCCGCTGTTTGAACGGTACTGGCCGTCGATGCCGATGTATTGAAGCAGGGTTTCGGTGGCCTTGTTGACGAGCTTGAGATAGCGGCTTTGAATGACATGGCCACTGTAATCGACCCAGTGGGATGGCACCTCCAGTGTCGGCATCCGCAGCGGCCCGGAACCGTTAGTCAGCTGACGAGCGCGGTCGCTCAGCGCCCGCTCCCAACGCGCGACCGTTTCGCCTGGGCCGTCCCCCTGTGAACGCAAAGCCTGCAGCAGGGCCACGATCAATACATCGCGTTTCTCTTCCGCGCGGACGTCCAGGCGATGGCACTTCAGCATTACGTCCACCTGCTCCGCAGCCTTGCCCAGGAAGGCGCGGTCGATGACGGATTTGTCGGTCAACCTCGACCACGGCCATTTGAACGCCCGTTGCCCGATGTTCTGGCCTACACCCCTCCCGCCGGCTATGCAGTAGGACACCATAGCAGTGTGGCATAGCGCCCATGAGTACCGGACCGCATCATCAACGTCCTGCAGCGTAGCCACTTCGTCGTGCACCAGCCGCAGCGCCTCGCGTGCGACCGTATCCTGCAGCCGGTTTATGATAAACCCATCCACCTCTTTGCGCACCACCAGCGGGTGCATCCCAATTGCCCTGTAGATCGCCGCTGCCCGCTCAACCGCGCCGGGCGCCGTACGCTCCCCAGCGCACAGCTCAATCAGCGGCAGGAGGTACACAGGTTGGACCGGGCGCGCGACGAGTAGGCAGTCGGGGTGCTCCATCTCCGCCTGCAGCAAGGACGGCCGAAACCCTGATGTCGAGGAACAGATTAGGGTACCAGGCCCTGCCGCGCGGCTGGCGGCCGCGAGCAGCTGCTGCTTGAGCTCCAGGCGCTCCGGCGCGGATTCCTGCACGAGGTCCACGCCACGCACCGCGTCCGCGATGGACTCGACGGCCATCAGCGAACCTTCCGGCGGCAGCGGCATCAGCGTCAGCTTTCGATACGCCCGCCGCGCGTCGTCCAACATCTTCTGCACGCGTTCGGCCGTACCAGGCGATGGGCCATACAGCCGTACGTCCACTCCGTTGAGCAGGAACCGTGCAGCCCACCCGCTGCCAATGACCCCGCCCCCTAGCAGGCCTACTCCGCGCGGTAGCTTTTCAGAGACGTCGGAGCTCTCAAGCATCACCTTCGCTCTCTCAGGCGTAGAATTTTGAGCTTGAACTTCAAGCGCATCACCTCCGGTTTTATCACCCGCATACTGATCTGCTCGAGATCGCAACCGCTCGCGGCACCAGCTCGGCATTCGTGGCCACCCGCCCGAGGAAGAGATAAAGGTTGTCCGAGCGCCATCACTGAAATCACCCGCCGTGCCATGGCCGCTCCGATGCATTGCTGGCTCAATGGCGCATCATCAATGCTATTCAAGTCACCCTATTCTCAGTCTTAGCGGGGCTAGTTGGATGCCGCACGGGAGGAGAGCCCCGATGTCTCGGATTCGAACGGTGCAAAGATTGAGTCACGCCACTTAAATGCCGCCTTCGTACCCTCGCTGTTCTGAATCTCGCGGAAGCGTCTGAACTCGGATTCCGATTTGCCGATAATCAAGTCTGCGGCGCAGCTGTATCGCAGAGCAGAATCGAGTCCTGCTGCGAGGAGCGTATTGTTGAGCGCCTTCTTGCTCCACACCAACGCTGGCAGCGCGACCCGAGACATACGCTTCGCAATGCGCGTAACCTCTTCCTCAAGGCTTTCCTTAGGAAAGACGCGGCTTACGAGGCCGAGCCGGTACGCGTCTTGGGCATCGAACATATCTCCTGTGTAGACCAGCTCGCGACAACGTTGACCGATCAGATGCGACATCATCGGCAGCTCTGTGTCGCCAATCCCCATCCTGGTCTCGATGGCACCGAACCGCGAATCGTCAGAACAGTAGCGGATATCACAACTAATGACGAAGTCTAAGGCCCCGGCCAGGCAATAGCCACCAATCATCGCGATAACTGGCTTGGAGCAGTCAAATACGGAATGTATGAACTTAACGCCTAGATCGAAATACCGGCTCCAATCATCCAAGCTCCAATCATCCAGGCTTGACGGTGCGACCTCTGACTTGTCTCCGTCCATGTCAAAGCCGGTAGAAAATGCTCGGTCACCCGCTCCCTTAACCACGACTACACGCGCGTCCGGATTGCGCTCGGCTGACGCGAGGGCGTCACGAAATTCGGCACAAAGCTTCAGAGACAGCGCGTTCCCTTTGCTCGGCCGATTCAAAGTGATCCACGCGACACGATCGTCCACCGCATAAAGAATGGTGCTATACGCCATCAGATGTATCTCCTGATTATTGGTGTGGCATCATCTGGAGCGGCAGGGCCCACGGCCACCTTAGCTTTACCACACCGACACCTTTCTCGGACCTCTTCGTCTCGAAGCTCTTCTCGAAGATCTTGGTTGCCTACAGAGCCCGCAGTATAAAGCCCGTCAAGCTGACGCAACACTACCAGAAGCAGGCAGGCTGAAGATGCGCGTTCGAGCCTGTCGCCGAGTTGCCAAGCCGAGATCGGCCAGTCGGGTTCAGCACCAGCGCTTCTTCTCAGTGTCGTAGGCGCCGGCAAGCGGATCACTCACGGCCATCAGCTCACGTTTGAGGACTTTATTGCTGGTGGTGGCTCTAGGAAGCGCCGGCGTGAAGGAAATGTACCGCGGCACCTTGAACACCGCAAGATGCGCACGGGCATGCTCCAGAATGCGCGCCACAGCCAGATTGTCCGGTGTGCTGCCTTCCCTCAGCTCGACGCAAATCTTGACTTCCTCGCCGCGCTTCACGTCGGGAACGGGCACGGCGGCCACATCCACAATCTCGGGAATCTCGCGGATGACCGCCTCCACCTCTCGTGCCGCGATGTTCTCGCTTGAGCGGCGGATCATGTCCTTCGTGCGCCCCACCAGCCAATGAAAGCCGAGTTCATCGCGACGCACCAGATCACCGGTTTTGAACCATTCGCCTTCAAACAACGCGGCATTTGCTTCCGGTTTGTTCCAATAGCCCTTGAAGATCCCACGCCCCCTCACCCAGAGCTCGCCGACGTCGCCGACCGGCGTCGGCTTGCCATCCTCGTTCATCAGCCGCAGCGCTCGAAAAGGTGCGCAAATCCCAACCGAACCCGAGTCGGCCAACTCGTCCAGTTGGTCCGTCATTCGGGTGCCGAAGCCAATTTCCGTCATCCCGTACGCTTCCTCCGTGCGCACTCGAAACCGCCTCCGGAACCGGCGTATCGTATCCGGATTCCAACCCCAATTCAGGATTTGCTTCAGGCACGTCGCCCCATCTTCGTCGGCGGCCTCGGCTTGCCGCGCTATCAGCTCTGGAAACTGGCACCACTCGATGCGGTGCTGCTTGACCCAACCGATGAAGCGCGTCGAGCTGAGTTTGGGAGCCAAGTAGAGCGTGCCGCCTTGTCGATACGACTTGAGAAGATGCGCTGGCGGATCGATATAGAAGAAAGGCTGCGCAGATAAATACCTCTGGTACGGCTGCTCCCAACACATCGCCTGGTACGAGAACACACCCCAGTAGTCGTGCGTCAACATGCAGCCCTTTGGAAAGCCGGTTGTCCCTGAGGTATACTGAATATTCAAAAGGTCGTCGGGCCGGACATCCTCCTGCACAGGAGACTCATCGACACCCTTGAGCAATTCATCGAGGGTGACGGCCGTTTCGCCGAAAGACTGTCCAACCAGAATCGCTCGGTCCTTGGCTAGATTTCGCGGCCAACGCTCCATCGCGGAGAACGATGTCCATACGGACTCGTCGACGACAGCGAACTCGGCTTGTGTGTCGCTAAGAACGTATTCGATCTCCCTGCGCGTGTAGCGCATATTGATCGGGACCGTCACCGCACCGAGCTTCGCAATGGCGAACCACAAGATAGGGAATACGATCCGATTGGGTAGCATCACCCCAATGCGATCGCCCTTGCGTACGCCCAATGCACGCAGTGCATGCGCATGTTTGTTGGACAATCGGTCCATCTCGGCGTAGGTCGCGCGCTCGCCGCGGTCGAAGACGTCAATTGCGATCGTTGAGCCGTGCGTTCTCGCCCGCCTTTCAACCAGCTGTCCGATTGTGATGGTCTCATATGCGGATTCCAGCGCCTCGATCTGGCGCAACGCATTTGCGAGGCGTTTCTTTAGCTGAGTTTGTGTCAATTTCGTAGAGGCTATCATCGTAAACCTTGCAAGTCAGGGAACCAACCTAGTCTGCCAACGGGGACGAGACCTACCCATTTGAGAGTGTTCTCCGGTTGCTGGTCCGGCGTCGCGTTTTCCCAGAACTCGGCCTGATCGTCGGAGATTCCACTGTTGTCAGGCGCGCCACCATTACCGGCGCTCGAACAGGCGAACGCGCAGCTCTTCACTCGCATCAAAATCTCGAATCGCGCAAACGCCGAACGATGCGTTGCACACTTTGCGACTCGATGTCGGCTTTTGCGATCGAAAACTCGTAGAGATAGTCTCGTGGTCCTATGAGCATATTCATCATGTACTTGAGGGAACCGTGAGACGTGCAACAGACCAAGAACACTGCCATTGCTGCACCTTGTCCTATGCAGATGAGCTGCCGAATTGATCCACGACAAGCTAGTAGTTGATCGTACCTCGTTAAGGAGAATCAAAACACTACCTACTCTGGTGAGGAATACTGTACGCCGATTTGTAAGGATCTGTTTATCCTGGAGCAAAGACCTTACAGCTCTTTTGAAGCGGGCGCGGGGGCAGTGGGCACTGCAGCTTGCTGGGATGATATCGTCGACCAAGTCGGCGAGCTGGTAACAGTTAGGAGCACTTCCTTCACCAAACGCAATGAGCCGGAACGCCCGCACCCACGATTGAGGGACTCGAGGCTCCCGCCTTGGTCATAACCGCTTTCTCCAAAACGAAGGACGCCGAACCTCTATGGCGCTGCTTGTGACACATCTTGGACACATTGCCTGCGCCCAACTTCAATCATCGCTGCACCACACCGGTCATCCCAGCCAAGGCCGCCCCCACGGCGCATTCCTCACAATACCGAAGGTGTCACCAATCTGTCGCAGCTCCACTCACCTTTCCCGAACGTAAGCCGGGCCCGCGTGAGCGTCCTTGTGTGAACGTCGATAGGAATAAGACTCCGCGTTCAGGGCTTCTTCACCGTCCGATCGAGCTGACCTTGGGTATGGCGCGTTTGCGTGCGTCCCATTCTCCAACAACAGAGAGAGCCGCACAACAAGCTTCAGCGTCACGGGACGAGTTTATTGGCTATAAGACCGCGATATGGTTGCTCAGCCTGGAGCTAAGCGTGCGAGCTGCATGCCGGCATCAGACACAGCCCAGTTCGGTGAAATCAGATGCTTCGTCAACCCGGGTTCTCCAAACAGCGAACGATTGCAAATAGCGAACGATTGTCCCCCCAGAGTAGGTAGTGTCTCGATCGTTGTTGATGATGTACCGATAATTAGTGACTAAGCCGACGAGGCCATTATGCAGCGCATCACGATAGGCAATGGGCAGCAATGGTAAGAGTGGCTAATCCGTTTGCATGTCGGAGGGCAAACTATACCTTCTCGATGTTTCGCGATCATACCAGAGGGTATGCAGTAACGCAGGCTGCTCGTTACGCGATCCACGCAGTGGTTCGAAAGATGTATACGCACCTCCTCCAGGGAATGAGGCGCCTCGACGCGGCAAGTGCTGCGGTGATTGCGATCCGCCGAAAGCAAAATGTGAGACGTTGCCCGCCGCGGGCGCGAAAAGGGATTTGGAGGCGCGAGTATTTGGCTAGCTGAACAGCGGCAGCCAAGAAGTGTGTTGCGATGTTAATCGCTGCGGGGCCAAAGTTCATGCCTGCGAGTTCAAACTTATCGGGGTGGCGGCCGCGAGCGGTCGGACTGCTGGGGGGCGGGTTGATCGGCGGCGGGTGGGCTGCACGTTTTCTCCTGAACGGAGTGGACGTGCGGCTGTACGCCCGTTCGGCTAATACGGTCGAGCGCGTGCAGAAGATACTGGCCGACGCGCGGCGGGCATATCGGCGGCTGACGCTGGTCTCGCTTCCAGTCGAGGGTTCGCTGACAGTGGTGACGTCGGTCGCGGACGCTGTGCGCGGCGTGGAGCTCGTGCAGGAGTCGGTGCCGGAACGTTTGGAGCTCAAGCGGCCGCTGCTCGCGGCCGCCAGTCAAGCGGCGGCGCCGGAGACCCTGATTTGCTCCTCGACCTCGGGCCTTCGGCCGTCATTGCTGCAGGCGGACGTTGACCATCCCGAGCGCATGCTCGTCGCGCACCCGTTCAACCCAGTATATCTGCTGCCGCTGGTTGAATTATGCGCCGGACAGCAAACGGCGCCTGAGGCGCTGGTGCGGGGGGCGGAGATTTACCGTGCGGTGGGGATGTACCCCCTTGTGATGCGCAAAGAAGTGGACGGGTTCATCGCTAACCGGCTGCAGGAGGCGGTGTTCCGTGAGGCGCTGTGGCTGGTGCATGACGATGTGGCTACCGTGCAGGAGGTCGACGATGCGGTTCGCTACTCCTTCGGACTGCGCCGTCCGGTGATGGGGCCTGTGCAAGGCTACCGCGTCACGGTTGCCGAGACCAGCGCGCGCCGTGCGATGGAGCGATTCGCACCCGAGCTGAAGTTGCCCTGGACGAAGCTCACCGAGGTGCCGGAGTTTACCGACGCTTTCCTCGACAAACTCGCCGAGCAGTCTGAGACACAGGCCGGGAAGCTGACGATCCCTGAGCTCGAACAGAAGCGCGACGATTGCCTCGTCGCCGTGCTGCAGGGCTTGCGCGCTCAGGGTTACGGCGCAGGTGAGACGCTCGCGCTTTGGGAGCAAGGGCTGCGCGACCGCCTTCCACAGCTAACCAGCGGCTCCGGCCCGCTGCGGACGGCGACAGGGCAGATAACTTCTGAGTGGAACGCGCAGGACACTGAGAGCCACTACCCTCAGCTCTTCGGCATCGCCACCGAGAACCTGCTCCGTTACATCGGCGTCGACGGCGAGTACCGTTCAAACAACGGCGGGTACCGCCTAATCGAGATGCACCTCTCTTACCTCAGGGAACTCTACGCCGGCGATTGCGTCCAGGTCCTCACGCAAATCCTCGGTGCCGACGACATGTGCATTCGTCTGTTGCACGTGCTCACGCGCGAGGGCGACGAGGAGCCGATGGTCACAGGCGAGCAGCTGCTGGTTCATATTAACGCCGGCAACGGGCACCGCGGACCCGTGCAGGGGCATGTGCGCGAGCGTGTGCTGGAGTTAGCGCGACTGCACGCGGAGCTGCCCCATCCGGAGCGCGAAAACGTCCGCCTGCGCTGACCGCGAACTCACCTGGCGGGACGCGACAACTGCCCAAGACACCGCACACAAGACGCTTACTCCGTTCGGGAGGCTTCAGAGCAACCGCCATGCCTAGTAAGCAGCTACGCAGCAAGCGACCGTTGTGCCGCGCCCGCCGGAGACCTCGAGAATGTCGTGGCCCGTGCCCCGTGCACTGGCTATGACCTGTGCGCGAGCGTTGCGGCCCAATATCGATGGGCATCAAAATGGAAAGCAACAAAGCGCCGTCAGTTCTGCGGCCGACAGAAATTCCTTGCTAACAAGGTGCGCTCGAAGGGTATTTTTGCGCCGAGATCGTCTGCGGTAACAGCCAGGTATTTGCGTGCAGAACCCAAAGTACCAAAATGCCTCTGGTCGGCATTGGCGAGCCAGGAACTTTGTGTAACGCGAGAAGAGAGGAAACAATGAGCGATGTCGGATTCGGGGTTGAGGCTTTACGACGCGGGATGTCGCGTCGGGAGTTGACCAATCTCCTCATTGGGTCCGGTATGTCGGCTGCCGCGGCTGGCACATTTGCGATCTCCGCTAGCATCGCGCATGCGCAAACCCCTCGCCGGGGCGGCAGGATCAAGGTTGCGCACTCGCAAAGTTCGACCGCCGAGACGCTTGACCCGGCGAGGGCCATGAACTCATCTGACAATGTGCGCTTGTTTATGTTCTACAATGGGCTGACTCGTTTCAATGAGGAGCTTTCGACCGAGCTCGACCTCGCCGAAGAAATTACGCCAAGTCAACGCGCAACTATCTGGAACATCAAACTGCGGCGTGACGTACGCTTTCATGACGGGACGCCGCTGACCTCGGCCGACGTCGTGTATTCTCTGCGCCGCCATAAAGATCCGGCTGTAGGCTCGGGTGGACGTAGCCTCGTTACCGCGATCGAGGAGATCACCGCGACCGGGCCGCGCGAGGTGCGCATCATCCTCAGCGGCCCCAATTACGAGTTGCCCGCGATCTTGTCCATCTGGCATTTTCTCGTTGTCAAAGATGGTGCCACCGATTTTCGTACGGCAAACGGCACCGGCCCTTATGAGTGCCAGGAATTCCAACCGGGCGGGCGCACGATCGCCATGCGCAATTCCGAGTACTTCAGGCCCGGGAAGCCCTATCTCGACGAGATCGAATTTTTCGGCATTACCGACGAATCGGCGCGGGTTAATGCATTGCTCGCGGGCAACGTACAACTCATCAATTCGGTCAGTCAGCGTTCGGCGCGGCGCATTGTCACGGCCCCGAACCTGTCGCTCTTCGAAACCAAGTGCGGCGCCTACCAAGACCTCGTAATCCGGCTCGACCAAGCGCCCGGATCGAATCCGGACTTTGTGCTCGCGGTCAAGCACTTGTTCAATCGCGAGCAAATTGCCCGCGCCGTCTACCGAAATTTCGCGACTGTCGCCAACGACCAGCCGATCGGCCCGACTAGCCCCTTCTACGATCCGGGCCTGCCGCAGCGGCCATTTGACCTCGACAAGGCCGCCTTCCACCTGCAGCGCTCAGGCTTCGGTAATCAAACCTTCCCGATCGTCATCTCGCCAGCGGCGAGGAACTCGGAAGAGATCGCGCTGTTGCTGCAGCAAAGCGGCCGGGAGATCGGCCTGAATTTTCAGCTCCAGCGCGTACCAGCCGAGGGCTATTGGTGGAACTACTACATGAAACGTCCGATCTTCTTCAGCTCTGTCCCCCCAAAAGCGACCCCCGATATTGCTTTCACCACCTTCTTCCAATCGCGGGCGCCCTGGAACGAGAGCGCTTGGCGCAACGAGCGGTTCGACGCACTCCTACTCGAGGCCCGCGCCGAGGCCGATACTGGTAAAAGGGGACAGGTGTACCGTGAGATGCAGAGTCTGATCCACGACGGCTCGGGCGTTTGCATCCCGGTGTTCGCCAGCTATCTCGACGCGCACGACAGCGACCTTAAAGGTCTGTTGCCAATCGCCGTCGGCGGCATGATGGCTGATAGTTTCGCTGAACACGTATGGCTCGATCAATGAGCGGAGTTGCGGTAGCGCCAGAAAGGCGCGTTCTGCGATGTAGCGCAGCCGCTGGAAAAAGGCCATGAACGCCCTCCTGGTTCGTCTCCTGGTGAGCAGAATCGCGATCGCGATCCTGACCCTTCTTTTCGTATCGGTTGCAGTCTTCCTCGGAACTGAGATGTTGCCCGGCGACGTCGCACAGGCTGTGTACGGTCAAAACGCAACGCCAGATGCGGTCGAGGGACTGAGACGAGCCCTTCACCTGGATCAGCCTGCCTATCTGCGCTACTTGCTGTGGCTCGGTCGGCTGCTAACCGGGGATCCTGGCAACTCACTAGTCAACAATCTACCTATTGCCGAACTCGTTGCAACTCGACTGCCGAACTCACTGATGCTCGCTTCGGTGACAATCGTGGTATGCGTGCCGATGTCGCTCATTCTTGGTATTAGCTCAGCGATTTGGCAAGACAGTCTCTACGACCGCACAGTCAGCTTGGCGACTATGTCGCTCGTGTCGGTTCCGGAGCTCGTCATCGCGACACTCGCGGTAATCATGTTTGCTGTGAACCTGCGTTGGTTTCCGGCGCTCTCCTACTCGGCTGGACTCCTTTCGCTCAATCAAATCTTCCAGCTATTCGCGCTTCCCGTCTTCACTCTTAGCTGCGTGCTGATCGCCCAAATCATGCGCACGACGCGGGCGGCCGTGATTGACTGCCTGCGCTCGTCCTATGTTGAGACAGCTGTACTCAAGGGCGCGCGCCCGATGCGCATCGTGCTGAACCACGCCGTGCCGAACGCGATCGGACCGATCGCTAACGCGGTTGCGCTCAGCGTTTCACACCTGCTTGGCGGAGCTGTTATTGTCGAGACCATATTTAACTTTCCCGGCCTAGGACGCCTTTTGGTCGATGCAGTGGCGACACGGGACATGCCGCTCATCCAGGCCTGCGTTATTATCTACTGTGCAGCCTATCTTTTTCTCGTCGCGTTGGCTGATATCGCCGGGATGCTATCCAACCCGAGGCTTCGCCATTGATGAGCGTCGATCATAACAACACGGCTATCGAAGCACCCGCGCAGCCGCGCCGTCGACTGCCCCTGTCGCTCGGCGGGATGGTCGGCGCTACGATAGTCGCTTTCTGGGTTGTCGTGGCGATCATCGGTCCGTACATCGCCCCTCACGACGCCGGGGCGCTGCTCGACGATGACCTGTTCGGGCATATGCGCTGGAAGTTTCCGCTCGGTAGCGACTATCTCGGCCGCGATGTCCTGAGCCGCATCCTCGTCGGGGCACGCTATTCGATCGGCGTCGCGACAGTGGCGACGTTCCTCGCGGTCCTGATGGGCGGTAGCCTCGGCATGCTGGCCGCCGTCTCGCGCGGGCCGGTCGACATGACGCTCAGCCGTCTCTTCGACGCGCTGATCTCTATCCCAAGCAAGATGTCCGCACTCGTCCTCATTGCAGCGCTCGGATCCTCGATCCCGGTGTTGATCGCGACCGTCGCCGGGATCTTTACGCCTGGTGTATTCCGCATTTGGCGTGGGCTCGCGATTAACGTGAACGCGCTCGATTTCGTCGAGGTCGCGCGTGCTCGCGGGGAGAGTACAGCGTACCTGATTCGCGAAGAGATCCTGCCGAACATTTCGGGCCCAGTGCTGACCGATTTCGGTCTGCGCTTCATGTTCGCCGTCCTCCTCCTGTCGAGTCTTTCTTTTGTTGGGCTCGGCGTGCAGCCGCCGGACGCCGACTGGGGCTCGCTCGTCCGCGAAAACATCGACGGCCTAGCTGATGGAGCACCCGCTGTCATCATGCCAGCCATTGCGATAGCGACGCTGACCGTCGGAGTTAACCTTCTCGTTGACAATCTGCCAAGGCGCTGGTCCTCAACCGTGGAGCACTGAGCGATGGCTCCCCTAGTGAAAGTCGACCGCCTATGCGTCACCGCGCGTGATGAGCGCGGAAATAACCGCGCCATTGTGAAGGATGTGAGTTTTGAGGTTCAGCGCGGCGAAGTCGTCGCGCTAATAGGCGAATCCGGTTCGGGCAAGACCACGATTGCGCTGTCGTTGATGGGCCATACCCGGTCGGGTATCAAGATCGCCGGCGGCAGCATCACGTTCGATGGACAAAGCCTGCTGGATATGAGGTCGCGTGATCTCTCAATCGTCCGCGGCCGCGATATTGCCTACGTGCCGCAGTGCGCAGCCGCCTCATTCAATCCGGCACATCCGCTTCTCAGGCAGGTGATTGAAAGCTCACAAATTCACCGCGTCATGTCTGCGGCCGAAGCCGAGGCCAAGGCGATTGCGCTCTTCCGCGAACTCGCGCTGCCCAATCCCGATCATATCGGCCAACGCTATTCGCACCAAGTCTCGGGCGGTCAGATTCAGCGCCTGCTTGCTGCCATGGCGCTTGTCACAGACCCGAAGCTCGTCATCTTCGACGAGCCGACCACCGCGCTTGATGTGACGACCCAGATCGAGGTGCTTCGCGTCTTCAAAACGGCGATCAAGAAGCGCGGCACGACTGCAGTCTACGTCTCGCACGACCTCGCCGTGGTCGCCCAGATGGCGGACCGCATTATCGTGCTGCGCGACGGCATCATCCGCGAGGTGGCTTCGACCGGGCGCATCCTCACCCAACCGAGAAACGACTACACCAAGATTCTCCTCGCTGCCGCCAAGCCGCGGGTGCGGGCAGCCACGAACGGAATAAGGAAGGAAACCTCTGTCCCGCCAGTCCTCAAGGTGATGAACGTTGTTGCCGGACACGGTGCCGTGGATGAGCGTGGTATTCCGGCAGTCCCGTTGCTACGCGATGTGGGGTTCAGCATCAAAGCGGGCAGTACGCTTGGCGTGATTGGAGAATCCGGCAGCGGCAAAAGCACGCTCGCCCGCGTCATCGCCGGGCTTCTGCCTGCGACGCGCGGAGAGGTGCTACTCAACGGCACGAAGCTACCGCGGAACGCCGCTCACCGGACGCGCGACCAGCTGCGCCGCATCCAGATCGTTTTCCAGATAGCCGATACCGCGCTGAATCCAGCGCGCTCAATCGGACGCATCCTCGGGCGGCCACTCGAGTTCTACAACGGCCTTGTTGGTGACAAGCGGCGGCGATGCGTGGCCGAACTCCTCGACATGGTGCACCTGCCAGCAGCGGTGGCCGATCTTTTTCCGAGTGAACTCTCGGGCGGACAAAAGCAGCGGGTCAATCTCGCAAGGGCGCTCGCGGCGGAACCCTCGCTCATCCTATGCGACGAGGTGACGTCCGGGCTCGACACGGTGGTCCGCGCCGCGATCCTGGACCTCCTCGCCAAGTTGCAGCGCGATCTAGGCGTTGCCTACCTCTTCATCAGCCACGACCTGTCTACAGTGAAGGCGGTGTGTGATGAGGTGATGGTTCTTTATGCTGGACAGAGAATGGAGTACGGCAGTCGTGGTGCCTTGCATCAGCGCCCGCGGCATCCTTATTCAGATCTCCTCATCTCCTCGGTGCCGGAGCTTCGGCAAGGCTGGCTCGACGGCATTAGTGAGATGATGCCGAAGGAAACATCAGCTGCAATCGCTGGGGTGGCTGGCGGGGAGACCTGTCGCTTTTTCGAGCGATGTGCGGTGCGCATCCAGGGCCGCTGCGATGTTGAGGGAATACCAGTACGATTGCTATCGAAAGGTGCCGAAATCCGTTGCCAGCGAACGGAACAGGAGCTCATTGAGCTGTTCACTCCGTGAATGCTCCGACGGCGCCTCGTCGTTGCTATGAGGACGATTTGTTGTTTGCGAAGCGCGCCAACATTGTTCTCACGCCATCAACCCGATGGTCTCAAATGAAGGCTTAGGCGGCGCGTGTTGCACCTCCAAGGAAGCAAGCGTGCGAAGGTGGCGCTAACCAGAAAGTTGGCTGTCGTCCTTCACCCGAAGGTGGGTCGATGGAACCCAACAACAAATTCGGCTACGGATCTTGGTAGTTCCAAGATGTCCTGCATCCGCTAAAATGGTCACGGATCCTCGACGTGTGCGCCTATTGGAGGCGCGAAAGGCGTGCTGGTTCGCTTAATCGATATACGTAGCGGACGCTACATTCTCAATCGCAACCAAGCAATGACTACTGAACGCTTGGGAATCGAGTTGCGAAGTTATCAGGTTGATTTTTCAAACAGCGCCAGGACATGTGAGTATCGGGGGAGCAAAGTGAACAAGATCTTTGGTGGCTGTTACAAACAGAATGGCGAGAAGTTGAGGACTGGTTCGCGACCACAACTGCTGGAGTTCAGCTGCCGTCGCGATCCACCAGATATATTCTCTTGCTTCAAGGTTCGGTGATGTCGAAAGCGATACAGATGTGTCAATGTTTTGGAGTGAGCTCGGTCGAGCATTTATCATTTCTCTCACCAAGAAGATTCTCGCGGCCGATCTTCGCTGCCTCGAGCTCCTGAAGCGCCGTTGCGCGATTCGCTCGATATCGCGGTTAATCACGAAGCTGCTTACGCCGCCCTCCGCCTACTGATGCAAATTGCGCCGGAAGTTGATCTCGTCATAATCAGCAGCCCACACTGGAGACAGCGCTTGCCAAACATCCCATGGCCAAACGGTGCCAAGATCGCCGTCAATCTCACTTTCGATTTCGATGCAGAGACCTTGTGGCTCGGGCGCGACCCGACCAATGTCGATCGTCCCGGCACATTGTCGCAGGGGACCTACGGCGCGAAGATAGGCGTACCCAAGATCCTCGAACTTCTTGCCGACCAAGAGTTGCCTGCCACTTTCTTCGTGCCCGGGTGGGTCGTCGACAACAGGACCCTTATCGTCGAGAAGATCGCAAAAGCCAATCATGAAATCGGCCACCACGGCTATCTTCACAAATCAATTGACCCGAACAACCTGGAGATGGAAGTCGAGGAGCTTGAAAAGGGTATTGAATCGATCCAACGTGTCATTGGTGTTGCTCCCCTAGGCTATCGCGCCCCATCCGGAGAGACGAGTGAAAATCTAATCCGCCTTCTGTCCGAAAGAGGTTTCGTCTACGACAGTACCATGCTGGACGACATCGAGCCCTACCGCCACGTCTTAGAGGACGGAACCCCCAGCGTCATCGAATTGCCGTGGCACTGGAGCATGGATGACGCTCAGTATCTTTTGACCGGTGTCAAGTGTCACCGGCCGATAGCCACCAACGACCACGTGCTCTCGATTTGGAAGGCGGAGTTCGACGAGGCCTATCTGTCGGGCGGCTACTTCAATCTCATCATGCATCCGCAATTGACCGGCCGCCCGTCGCGTATCCGCATGCTGCGCGAACTCATCGCTTATATCAGAAAGCACGACAATGTCTGGTTCGCACGAAGCCGTGACGTGGCGAGTGCCTGGCTAAAGATTGCGAACACGCCAAATGAAGGACCGATCGTCTCCCCCTTTCTTCGACACAGCGAAAACGGGAATATTTCGCAACGGTAAGCCTCGCGGGAGATCACGCGTTCGTCAGCGGTCTACTTATGATTGTCCGGGATCCGATGTCCATCCAACACCGTGCCTTCGCCGACCGCAAAACTGGAGTCGGCTGCAGCCGTTGCTTTTGCAAACTTCCGCTCAAGCCAAAGATGTCGAGACGAGGCTAACTATTAGGAAGTAAGGCGCCGGCCATCGTCGTCGCATCTTGACGTTGAAGTGGACGTAGGTCTCCGTGCGAGCTTGGCTGATCAACTCCACCACGGGACTTGCAGACAGAATGGGAGAAGGCAGGATGGCTTGACCAAACGCGGGCATCAAAATTAAAGACCCGGCGAAAATCTGAGTAGAAACTGCTTCGTTGCTCATTACTCGGTAAGGAGAGTAACTAATCAGAAGGTCCCTTCTCGATGATGCGCCCGAAATTGAAGAACAGAATGCGGTAGATGACTCTGCGTCTTGAAGATGAGCTTCTCGGCACGGGCGAAGTCCCAGACCGTCGCCCTTCAGCCCGCGTTCGGCGAGCTCGCAAGCAGCCCGCGAGGTGAAATCACGCACATCCGTTCTCGTACCCTGACACGGCGTTCTGCCAGAAATCGCTTTTCGGCCGGTGCCCATCCATTTTGCCAGGCGCGAGGCTGCCGGTCTCACGCTGCCGCGGCGCCCATCCAACGACCGTGCTGACAGCAACCCCGATCGCCTGGCCGCGTGATTGCAGGACAGCCCGCCGCGCTCGCTTGCGTACTTCACAGAGGAAGGCTCGCCCATCCATGGTGGCGTCCGAATCCCAGCTTAGAGAATAGCAGCCTCGCAGAACGGAGCGCCGAACCCGCATCTCCTAACATGACAAGAGCACCCGGACGAGACTTCTATTGAGTACAGCCCAGACCCTGACGCGTGAAATGGAGACGGGCAGTGACACCATGTCGGATGATCGGGGTACTCGGATTGGAAAGCATGAAAAAGAAGGCGCGTCGCCCCTCGCAGCTCACGCCTACTGATCCCCCTCGGATTTGACCAACATAGAAACGTCAGACTCTCAGCCGCTCACTCGTAGTATACGAAGAAGCGAGCCTCGATACTCTCACGAGGCTTTGCATTGGGATACGCTCGACGAT
Organism: Bradyrhizobium vignae; assembly: GCF_004114425.1. Taxonomy (GTDB): domain Bacteria; phylum Pseudomonadota; class Alphaproteobacteria; order Rhizobiales; family Xanthobacteraceae; genus Bradyrhizobium; species Bradyrhizobium vignae. Next base: position 58,985 of record NZ_RDQF01000041.1, read on the forward strand.
TATCGAACGCCGAATGAACTGTCTTCGGATTGCAATCCTCCGCGGAATCATAGGCCTTAAACAGAATAAGCTCGCCCGCATTCATTTCCGGAAAGTAGTACCAGCGCTGAGCGGGGTTGAAGTGCACCATGCCGAGCTTAAGGGCGGTGCCGTCAAATACGTTGTCCACCACCTTTATATCCGCATCGTGAACGGAGGTGCCATCGCAGATCGCTAAGGGGAAATCCTGCGGGGGCAGCGAGAGCGCATGCCAAGATTGAACAATCATCAACCGCGAATAGGATCGAAGCGGAATCCCCTGTGATTGACTCGCAATCGCGGCAGCCACAGGGCCGAGGATGGGCGCGTAGTCTATATGAGCCCATACAATTGGCTCCTTTACTCTGGGAATAGAGCTACCGCCGGCAGAACGAAAAATGACGGCTTGTCGGCGGGGCACCACCCATGACGCACTGAAGTACTTCTTGATGAACGGAACCATCTCTTCCAGGTACCGGTCGTACATAATCTCCGGATCACCCTCGGTTGCACTGGATATCTTGTGCTGAATTAAAGTGAAGCCTTCCCGATCAAGGGATAATTCGTTCAGGATCGGACGCGCGTTTCGAATGGTGACATCGTAGCTGAGCATAGGTGGCGGGTGGGGTATGTGACCAAACAGCGCGTTTGGAAATGACCCTAACAAAGACACCTCGGGACCTTCTTCGTCGGACGTGCGCCGAACAAAATTAATTCGGCCTTGCACGCACTCCAAGTGAGCTCGGCTTGCTTCTGCTGACGGTAAGGCACGCTCCGGATTTCCCATGGCTGGTTGTCTCCATTATTAGGACGCCGAAAACGCGGTTTATCGCGGCGCTTCAGTCGCGAACTGCGTCTTCCCTGAAGAATACAGCAGAAGGGCAGAGAGTCTGCCTACCAATTCTCGGAGCACGCGCAAGATAACCCTCGCTTTACATAGTCACTCAGCATTAACCTAGGAATTCGCGAGTTCGGAGACGCCGGCGCCTCCAATCGCCCCTTGTTTCATGGGCAACTGCCCACGTTGTTTGCTGAGCGAGATGGAATGCGATGTCAAGGCAGTCGCCATCGCAGCTCAGCCATTTCTTACCCCCAGCATCCCCATGAGACTCGCGCGGCAACTCACAATACAGTGGTCTGAGTACAGGTTGGCAGGTGCTGCGTGATGTATAATTTCCGCAACTACCAATGCTAATGATTGATCTGGATACCAGACGCATGTCTACCTACGCTCGATGAGCGAGGGGCGGTCCAACATAACCTGTAAGGAGTTTAGCATGCAACATCACCCACAATCAGTTGGCCCCAATGGTCTTAGTCGATGCGATGACTCGTCACCTGCAGAGATAATCCTGGCAAATATGTCCCGACCGACATCCCTCACCCTCCCAGATATCTTCTTTTCCATGGACCCGCACCATGGGTGCTTGCGCAATCGCCGAGCGCGCCAGCTGAATAGCGGCTAAGCATCTTCGAAAATGCGTTCCCTGCCACGCACCTCCGTCCCTCGAGCGGGCGCCTTTTGTGCTTAGCGATCGTGAACTAGCAGAGCAGGTCTGCCTTACATGGACTGACATCGTTCCAGCGACTTTCGGTCCGATTTGGGTGCCTGCATTCTGCGACAGTCCTTCTCTTGGACTTTCGATAGAAGACGAGATTCCGTGACGCGTCGCTGTGTTCCTGGGCGCCTAATGAATACAACACCTGCTAGCTAAATGCGATGCGAGAATAGTCAACAAAGGAGAGATGACATGCAACGCAATAATGAAATGAAGCTTGGAGTGTTCCTCTGGGCTGCGGGATATCACGAAGGCGCATGGCGCGATCCGAGCGCGCCAGCAAACTGCGGAGTTGATATCGGCCACTATGCTCATCTGGCAGCCCTTGCCGAACGAGCGGCATTTCACTTGATATTTCTCGCCGATAACCCAAGCGTATCTGAATTGGACGATGCGCACATAGCTCGTTCAAGCCGCAACGATGGCTTCGAGCCAATCACGCTGTTGTCGGCGCTTTCATCGAGAACACAAAGTATCGGCCTTGTCGGGACCGCGACAACGACCTACAATCAGCCTTATCATCTTGCACGCATGTTCGCCTCGCTCGACCACCTATCGATGGGCCGAGCCGGCTGGAACATTGTCACCTCCGGGTTCAGGCGCGAAGCCGCAAACTTTGGCGAAGAGGATCTTCCAGATCATGAGGCGCGCTACGCTCGCGCGAGAGAATTCGTCGAAGTCGTGAAGGGTCTTTGGGACTCATGGGAAGATGACGCCTTCATTCGCGACAAACGAAGTGGCATTTTCGCTGACACCGCGAAACTGCATTTACTTAACCACCGAGGGGACTACCTATCGGTCAGAGGCCCGCTGAACATCGCAAGGCCGCCGCAAGGATATCCCGTATTGGTTCAAGCTGGCGCATCCGATACCGGAATTGAGTTCGCTGCAGAATTCGGCGAGGTCGTGTTCACTGCTGCACCTTACTTGGAGCACGGTCAAAAATATTACACAACTCTCAAAGGGAAAGCGCGCACGCTCGGGCGTGAAGACCATCAGTTGCTAGTCATGCCGGGCTTAATCCCAATCGTTGGGAGGACTAAGCAAGAAGCATCTGAGAAGCTCGAAAGGCTACATTCGTATGAGCACATCGACGTACAGATAGGAATGGCCGAACGTGGGTTGGGGTCTGTGGCTGAGCTGCGTTCATTAAACCTCGACTCATTGGTCCCCGAGACTTTACCGCAGTCAAATTTCATACAGAGCCGTCAGAAAGTATACCTCGACGTGGCGGCACGCCAAAAGTTCACCTGGAGACAGCTGATCCGCTTCATATCGGATACCAAAGGACATCTCATGGTCGTTGGAACGCCGGACGAAATCGCCAACGCCATGGTGGAAACATTTGATCGACATGCGGCTGACGGGTTCAACGTTATCCCGGCGACCCTTCCCGGCGGATTCAAGGACTTTGTTGATCTCGTCGTTCCCGAATTGCGAAGACGAGGCAAATTCAGATCCGCATATTCCGGACAAACACTACGAGAGAACCTTGGTCTTAAGAGGCCAGCAAATCGGTTCGCGCAGGTAGGTGTAAGCAGTCGTTCGTGAAAAAAGATCCCATGCTGGCGTAGGCTATCGACGACGTTTGAACTTTGCGAGCGCCACCCCTAGCGCCACATTTGAGGCAGGTGGTATCAGCCTCGAGCGATTGGCCTAGGTGTGTAGTCCCGGAGTGCGGAAGACTCAGTCAATCTGATCCGCCTTCCGGGAGGTATTATGACGGACGGGTACTCCATGGCCGCCACTACCACCCATGGCATCCGAACTGCGATACAGCCGTCGAAGGCTCCGCTCAAAGACTTAGCCGGAGCGATAGGGTCTCGACCAAAAGACCGTCGCTAAATGGCGCAGCGCAGCTTTATCCATGATGCCGATGGGACCGAAGGCCGCGCGGTCGATCGTGCTCTCTCCTGACGAGAAGGCCACAAGGTGGTGGCGGCTCCCTTCCTGCGGCATTCATTGTTGCCGCTGGATACCTGCCTCTAGGCCTTGCAGGTCACCATTCCGCCGCTTGCCGCGCCATGGCATCAGTTTCGCCGAGGGTTCGGATGATGGCATGCAAGAGTGCTGCGAGCTATCGCAGGAACAGGCCGAAGTTGTAGCGGCCGCGGCGATGACAGGGCTGATGCGGTCGCCGAGGCGTCCTCGCGCCGGATGGAAGCCGTGATAGGGCGAACCCGACTGGAGAATCCGGCCCATGAACCGATGCGAGCGGTTCGATGGGGCACTTTATGTGTTCCGGGCCAAAATAGCCGACAGAATTTAGATCGTCTCGTACCGCGAACGTGTGGGGATTGTCTCAAGGAGATGGTCTCTAACTCAAGCGGGAAGGGCGAATGTCGGACAACAATTAATCCCTAGAGCTTCACAAGGTGTATGCTTGTGACAATCGGGAGCAATGGCTTGGATGTACCTTCCGGTGCGGACGCTCTCAGTCGAGATTGCGCATTTTGATCCGCAACGGCACGGCTGTGAGGCAGACAGCGTTACATATCAAGTTGCTGGGGAACTAGGGTTCAGACTCAATTGATCCAATAGGCGACGATGGCGGCGAGGTGTACGGCAGCCAAGAAGTTCCTGGCAAGTTTGTCGTAGCGAGTTGCGACACGCCTGAAATCCTTGAGCCGGCAGAAACAGCGCTCGATAACATTGCGCCCTTTGTAGGCGCGTTTGCTGAAAGTGTGGAGGGTCACCCTGTTGGATTTGTTTGGAATGACGGGCTTTGCGCCGCGATTGGCGATTTCGGCGCGAAAGCCGTCGCCATCGTAGCCTTTGTCCCCAATGAGGGCAGACATGGGCGGCGCGAGTTTCAAAAGGGACGGCCCTGCGGCAATATCTGCGTCTTGTCCCGGAGTGAGATGAAATGCGCAAGGTCTGCAATCAGGGTCGCTCAGCGCGTGGATTTTCGTGGTCCGCCCACCGCGCGAGCGTCCGATCGCCTGTTCATGCTCCCCCCTTTTCCACCGCTCGCCGAGCGATGCGCCTTGATCGAGGTGGAGTCGATGGACAAGGTCACGCCATCCTTGCCGCAGCGGGCGAGCGCTTCAAAGATCGCCTGCCAATGTCCGCGCTTAGCCCAGCGATTGAAACGATTGTAGATCGTCGTGTAAGGACCATAGTCGGGCGGGCAATCGCGCCAGCGTGCGCCGCACTGAAGCATGTGAATGATACCGCTGATGATGCGTCGATCGTCATCGCGCGCCGGGCCGGTCTGGTTCGTTGGCAGATGCGGCTCGATCTGAGCCCACTGCTTGTCGTTCAGCCAGAACAGCCCTTTGCGCACCGAAGTCCCCCATCCCGAATCAACTTGGTGCGAAGGAATCAGAGATCGCTAATTAGGTACAGACCCTAGTCTAGGATTGCAGGAAACTTTGGGCTGCTTGCTGTTCTGATTTTCTTCCACCCAAATACTTCATGAGCGTCAATGCGCGGCACGATTAAGAGTTGGTACCCGCATTCAGAAGGAAATGGGATAGCTGATGCAATTGGCGTTCTTTCACTTCGAGAACAATAAAACGGAGGAGAAGTACTCCTCTTGAATACGACGCAAGTGACACATGGGGGACTTTTTGCGGAAGCGCGGCAAAAATATCGCCTCGATCAAAACGGTGTCTCGGGCGAGGCTACTCGCGCAAGAGCACTTTATAGCTTCGGTTCAGCCTATCACTATTTGGCGGCAAGTGACCAAATAGTGCGTTAGGTGCAAACGAACATTCCAGGCGCTTGGGGAAGCCGTCTCAAAGTCTTATACGCCGATGTTCGCAAATCGTCCGCAATCAAGACAGCTGCACAAAGCCATCAGATCCAACACCGGGCAATCTTCGGGTGCCGTAGAGGGTTTTCAATGCGCACTCAGGCGCTTAATTCGCGCCCACGGCGCTGGTATGGCTATTGCTTTTGAGACGGAGCAACTCCGATTGAGGGCTGAGTGCACGCGGATGCGCAAGGCGAGTGCTCTCCTTCCCTTGAACCAGGTGTGCCGCGTTCTTACGAAGACCAACATGGTCCTGCGTTAAGGTATAGCTGCGAGAGAAATACGAAGACAGCGGACTTAAGCTCGTAAGAATCCACCGCACGAAAACAGCAATAGGAAGCCGATGCCGATCGACTATCCAGCGGTACTCAAACTCAAAACCGAAGCGGCTCCCTATTCGTGGAGCGACCGCGAGGTAATGCTCTATGCGCTTGGCATCGGGATGGGCGCCGATCCTCTGGACGAAAGAGAGCTTCAATTTGTAAACGAGGCCTTTGCAAAACCCAAGCCGCTGAAGGTGGTTCCGACCTTTGCGTCGGTCTGTGTATGGGGAGCGCGACCCGGCGTCATTGACCTCAACCGCGTCATGCTCCTTGATGGCGAGTGTGACATTATGTTTCACAAGCCGATTCCTGTCGTGGCCAGCGTCACAGCGGATGCGCGCGTGCGCGGCGTGTACGACAAGGGCAAGGAGAAAGGCGCTATCATTCAGATTGAAATCGTCGTCAGGGATGGGGAACGTGAAAAGATCGTCACGATCTTTTCTTCGATCTTTGCGAGAGGCGATGGCGGTTTTAGAGGACCATCAGAGGGATTGCCAAAGCCGCACCAAGTACCCCGCCGAGCGCCGGACAGGTCAGTCGACATTCCGATCCGGCCTGACCAGGCACTGATCTATCGTCTGTTGGGTGATCGAAATCCCTTGCACAGCGATCCAGAATTCGCGCGTCGAGCCGGTTTTCTTAAGCCCATTCTCCACGGCATGTGCACTTACGGACTGACCTGCAGGGCCGTGCTGCAAACGTATGCAGATTACGATCCCTCTGCGTTTCGTCGTCATCGCGTCCGGTTTTCGGCCCCGGTATTTCCGGGCGAGATCATGAGAGTTGATCTCTGGAAGGACGGCAATTCGATTTCGTTCGAAGGTCATGTTCGAGAGCGCCGAGTTGCCGTAGCCAAGAATGGGCAGACAGTGCTAGGCTAGTTTTTTTAATCGGGAGTCTAAGGAAGCTGGAAACAAAGTCCTAGCCTGACGAAGCGCATATGAGGCGTCCGCCAGCGCGAAGCCCGATATCACTCGCAAGGCTGTGGCCGTAGATGCGACATGATCTGATTTGTGGTGGCGGCATTACGCGCCACTCCATCTTGGGGCCGCCGATGATGCTGAGCTATTTTGGCCCGAAGCGCGATTGGCGTTCAACATATAACAAAGAGCAGAAGAGCTGTCAGGTTCAAAACACCGTAGTCTGAAATGTAGAGGTTCAGGTCAGGGAGTTGATGCGCACTGAGTCGGTGGCACGGATGTTGCTATTTAGATTCGGCAACAATGAGTGAAGGCAAGACCAGGGGACTTTCCTTCTTTGCGGCTTGTTCGCGATCGCACGGCCTTCACGCATCCGTTTGCACCTAAAATAGCTTTCTCGGAAACCAAACGTTGGAGAGTGCCACAATGAGCGAAACGGCCTTGATAGGTAATGTCATTCCGCGTGCCGACGTCGTGAAGCGCGCAGCGCGCATCGGCGCTGAAATCAGGAATATCAAGCTCTCGGGCGATTTGCCGGACCAGACGATCGCTGCGATCAATGGGGCGCTGCTCGAGCACAAAGTAATCTTCTTCCGTGACCAGAGTCATCTCGATGACTCCGAGCAGGAGCGCTTTGCTCAACGTTTCGGACGGCTTGTGCCGCATCCAATCATGGGCGCCAAAAAGGGAACGGAGTCGATCGTCGAAATTGATTTGCGCCACGCCGGAAACCGGGCTGATCTTTGGCACGCCGATTTGACCTTCATCGATGCCTATCCGAAAATTGCGGTGCTGAGAGCCGCTGTGATCCCACCATTCGGCGGCGATACAGTCTGGTCCAACACTGTCGCAGCCTATCTCGACCTGCCGTCGCCACTGCAACGCCTTGCCGACGAGCTCTGGGTCCTTTACAGCAACGCCTTCGACCATGCGATTATGCCCCGCGCCAGGGATGCGGACAAGGAGCATTGGGATAAGGTCTATACCAGAACGATCTATGAAACCGAGCATCCCGTTGTCCGAGTTCACCCCGAGACGGGCGAACGGGCACTGGTGCTCGGCGACGGGGTGCGGCATTTTGTTGGCATCCCGAAATATGACGGCCAGAAGCTGTTCGATCTTTTCAAGTCTCATATCACGGCGCTCGAAAACACCGTGCGATGGAGCTGGAAGGAAGGCGATGTTGCGATGTGGGATAACCGCGCCACGCAACATTACGCAATTACTGATTATGGTGACCAACGTCGTCTACTTCTCCGAGCTACCATCGCCGGCGAGGTGCCCGTCAACGTCGATGGCAGGTCCAGCGTAATGCGCGTCAGGCCCTCTAAGTAGCCGCCCACGAACGTCAGCAAGATCATTGCGCAAGATTGAGAAGACTCGGCCGGTGCACACTGTGCCCTTATCCGCTCACTTGCTGACTGCAATATACAGTTCAAGCGCGTACGGTCGGTAAGGGCACGCGCTCGACGGATGCTCGGGGCGTTGACGTGAGCACGCGCTTGGTGCCAAGCGCATCCCTTCAATTGACCGCGTCCGGCTTGTAATGCCGACAAACATCGCCATTGCCGAGCCGTCGAACAGCAGTCGTCTATGAAGAACTCAGATTAGCATCGCCTGGGATGAGCCTTTGATTCGGCCTGGGTTCGGCGCCAAGACGGCCATGCGATATAGGCGTGCGGGATACGCCGCTGGCAAGCTTGATGGTGACGCGCGATTTTGTCGATCTTATCCGGCTTCAATTTGAGACCGTCGTCTCGAGCTAAGGAGGGCCACGACGTCGGAGTCAGGCGTGAGCCTCCGGTGGGGGCCATCTTCCCAGATAGCGCTTGAGGGTGAGATGATTTGCTCATTAATTCGCAAGCAAATGAGCAAACGGTAAGCCTCCGAGGAGAGACGCCTTGCGGCGGGCTGGCCTGATGGTTGAGAACTGTACGTATGGACAGCCATACGATCAATACGTTGAATCGACTGGAAGTGGTTGATACGGGCCGGCGGCGGCGTTGGTCTGAGGAAGAGAAGGCGCGGATTGTTTTGGAGAGCCTATCCGAGCCGCGCCTGGTTGCGGCGACAGCCCGGCGGTACGGCTTGTCGCGTTCTCTATTGGTGACCTGGCGCTTTGTTGACACGCACTCCATCGCGCTCCTTTCGTATTAATTTGAACAATGGTTGGAAAAAATTCACGAACAACAAGCGGGCCGAACGATAAAACTGGGCCTGCAAAGCAGCCGCTGCGAGCCCCTCGAATCGACGGTAGCCGATCATTCGGCGAACCACCGCGCCGTTCTTCTGCTCGACAAGGGCCTGATCGTTCTTGCGATTGGGGCGACGCGTGAAGACGATCTCAGCCTGTTTCGCAATATTCTTTCAAGGTCTCACTCATGAACCCAGAGTCGGTTGTCGGTGTCCAGGCCCAGGAGCGCAAATGGTAGCTGTTGACGAGTTCGGTCAGAACCGTGCTCAACAACCTCTGTTCGCGCACTAGAAATGGCGCGCATTCCGTCCAACCGGTCGCGATGTTCGTGAAAACGAGCGTCTGGACGAAGCTGCCCCGCGCCGAAGGAGGCTGTAAGCAACAAGATCGGCCTCGACGAAGCCGGGCGCCGGAACTCCCCAATCCGCTGAAGTACGAACAGGGATGCTGCGTCGCAGAGCACTTGCCACAGAGCGACGGCGCTGCCGGCCGGTTTGCTCACGAACGAATCGAAGCGCTCGGTCGAGCGTCGCCGCACTCGCATTGCCTCACTAAAAAAGTTGCCGGCCAACTTCCCTGTCGCGTCTGGAACGGAGCTGCCGAATCAGTTCGGTGGCGGCGATGGCAAGGAAGATCAGCACGCGCGCAAAGCGCGACATCACATCAGCGCTAGCCGAGCGTTATCGAGCAGGCGATCGGCGCGCGAAGTGACGGAATCCTAGACGAGCTTTGCGCCGTCACGGGATGGCATCGCAAGCACGCGATCCGAGCGCTGTCAGTGGACGGGGCATCGGGATCGGCCGTGCCGCCGCGGCGGGGCACCACCTACGGGGCTTCCATTCGCGATGCACTGATTGTGCTATGGGACGCATCTGACCGGCTCTGCATTAAGCGGTTCGTGGCGATGATCCCGTTCGAGCTTCCGGCACTTGAACAGCACGGCAGATTGAAGCTTTCTGCCGATGAGGGGTGGCTGGTTTTGCAGGTGAGCGCGGCGACGATCGATCACCTGCTGACCGACGTAAAGGTCGCAGCAGCCGAAGGACGCCGATGGCGAACAGCCGTACGGCGGCAGGTCCCGGTGCGCACATTTCAATGACTAGGGATCACCTCCGCCGGGTACTGCGAAGCGGATCTGGTTGCGCACGGCAGCACGTCCGTATCCGTGCGCGTTCATTCAGTACGCCTCCGACGAGGACCGTCTTGCGTGACGGGTGGTAATTCGCGAAGCGTGTGACCTTAAGTCTAGCTTTAAGGTCATCAGGCGATGCGGGTCGTGGTTTTGGGCGGGCTCGAGCGGCGGCGGCGTTGGTCACAGGACGACAAGGCACGGATTGTCGAGGAGACGCTGGCACCGGGCGCGAAGGTAACTGAGGTTGCGCGGCGCAACGGAGTAGCGGCCAGCCTGGTGTTTACCTGGCGTCGCCAAGCACGGACATCGGAACAAGTTGCACCATCTTTTACGCCGGTGCAGATCGCCGCCGTAGCAGCCTCGGCTGAAGAAACTCCGAAGCTTTTGCCTACGGTTGATGGCCGAGTTCGTTCGGCGGCAGCTGCGTGTACTGGATTGATAGAGATCGATCTCGGCAACCGACGGTGCATCCGGGTGGATGCGCACGTCGATCCGGAGGCGTTGGCGCGGGTCCTCGATGTGCTTGGACGCCGATGATTTCTGTACCAGGGAATGTGCGAGTGTGGCTGGCTACAGGCTACACGGATATGCGCAGAG
>NZ_RDQF01000042.1 GCF_004114425.1 Bradyrhizobium vignae
GGCGCATCAGCAGTTGAAGGAGGAACTTGGACTTGATCACTTCGAAGGGCGATCATGGCAAGGTCTTCATCGCCACGCCCTGATGACAATGATTGCCTACGCCTTCCTGCAACATCGTCGCCTCGCACACGCGGGGCGGAAAAAAAAGAATCTACGGGCCTCCGCCTCAGCCAACCATGCCAGCCGTACGTCACGCCATCGTCGATCTCATCCTTCGGCCGCAGTCTCAGCATTGCCCATATTGCCGAAGGCAAATCCGTGAAAAACAGCGGCGAAAACACAATCTGCCAAAGTAGTGCTAGGCCGTGTATCCATAAACCCGGCGGCCTCGATATGGTGTCTACGTTCGCTTTGCTCCGAAACCGACGAAGTTCGGGCAGCCAGGGCGCCGATTGCTGCAACCTCGAACATCGTCATTGCTACTTGTCGCCGAGACCACATGTGCGTCGCGAGTCGCCGCGGCTCGAGTCTTTGAGCGGCTGCTTTGCTATTTCGGCAGCCGCTGGCGCAAGGCGAGATCATCCAAATCGGGGAATGACGATTTCGCCGCGCAACCACTGAGTACGGCTGCCAGCAGTTCGCATCGCTAAGCTCCTGATCAGACCCAGCTGTTCCTCACTCGGCGTATGTTTGCCGTGGGTTGAGAGCACACCCACCAGGGCACCGGAGCGGGTCATCAGCGGGGTCGACTGTACCGGCTCGTTCGGCGATGTCTCGAAAAAGCAGAAACCGGAGGTCCATTTGTGACGTCATCGAGAATGACGGGCTGCCGTTGAACAGCGCACGACCGCAAGCACACCCGTCCCTGATCGTCACACGACGAAAGCAGTCGAGAAACTCTTCGGAAAAGCCCTGCTGAGCCACGATCTCCAGATGGCCCGTCTTCCAGTCGATCAGTTGAATGTTGCCGAGCTCTTGGCCGTAATAACCAATGCCTCGCTCAAAGCCGATTCGAGGAGCGGCAGTTCCCCTTGCTTCCGTATCTTTACCCCATTCGATACAGCGGACAGATCCGATCGGGCAGGGCGACTACGTGCTCGTCGTAGAATTGGATATTTCGGTGAGCAAAAACGGACGATCTGTTCTGGCCGTCGCAGCAGGGTATCGCTTGCTGCAAAACCAGAACCGGATTGTTCGAGCGGGCGTGCGATTCGCTCCCTCGCTACCACGGGCCACGATTCCCCACGCCAAATTACGATCTTCTCCGATTTTGTGCACTTGATCGTGGCGGCGCTCCCAGGCGTCGACTCGGCCGATGGCGAAATCGGCCGACCAGCGGTATCCCAATCGGATACACTCGGCTTATCGGCGAGGTATCTCGACAAGCCGCGGTAGCACGATTATCAACTGCTACTGGCGAACGGCGGCCCGAGGATCGAACGTGACCAAATCGACTGCGCGCAAACGCTTATCCGCGACAACCTCTTCGCGCGCAACGGCAGTAGAGGCACCGAAGCGCCCTCGGCCGAACGGCAGCGTCACCGAGGCGACCTATCGAAAGCTCCTGGATCTGATTGAATCGCGGCAACTTGGACCGGGCGAGGTCATCGAGGAGCGCCGGCTTGCGCTGCGCCTCAAGGTGTCGCGTACTCCGCTACGTGCCGGAATCAGCCGTCTGCTGGGCGAGGGCAGGTTGGAACAGCTTTCGAATGGCTCGGTCATCGTGCGCAATATCGGTATCGCCGAGTTGCTTGAATTAATTCATCTACGACTCATTCTCGAAAGCGAGGCGGCCTCGCTTGCTGCAACCCGTATCAGCCTCGATATCCTGCAGCCGATCAAGGCCAGCCTGGAGAAGATCCTGTCCACAGCCGTGATCACCAAGACCAAGCACTGGACGCTGGATGACGAGATTCACGACCAGATCGCCAATCATTGCGGCAACCGCTCTCTTGCCACCCTCATCAGAGAGACCCGCCGCAAGATCAGGATGTGCAATGTGGAGCGGCGTCCCGAACGGCTGTTGCCCGCGTGTCGTGAACACCTCGCGATTGTTGATGCCATCATCAAGCGAGACGCAGCGGTGGCGCGCCACGCGATGATCCAGCATCTCACCAATGTCCGTCAGGGCATGCTGGAAACATTCGGGATATTTTTACCCGAGAGCCACGGCTGACCGCCGTCACTGAAAGTTTTCCCGAACGGCACCAGGCCTGTTCGGGGCGCGCCGCATTCTGCCTGAATTTTCACTTCCGATTGCTGTTCATGTGGGCAGAAGGTCACGGCTCGCGCCCTTGACAAGGTGGTACCTCCGAGCTCCAATGGTATCCCACTGGTATAATGAACTTCGCGCGGTGCTATTTGCATCGTTTCCTGGGCTGGAGCCTTAATGATCGCTTCTCCTTCGTACACAGTTTCGCTCGAGCCGCTGTCCGCCGAAGCCTTCGCTCCCTTCGGCGACGTGGTCTCGCGCCCGACTGGTGAGCGGCGGCGTTACCTTCCGACCATGCTGAACTGTGCGGACGAGGCGCAATCATTCTCGCTCTGGATTAGCGGCGCGGCCGCACTCGGAGAGCTCCCGTTGCGGGCGACCACGCTGGAGCGGCACCCCTATTCGGCCCAGACCTTCGTGCCGCTCGGTTCCGCGCGCTATCTCGCCGTCGTCTGCGCTGCGACATCGGACGGAGACCCTGATCTGCCGACTCTGCGCGGATTCATCGCCGGTCCCGACCAGATCGTCACCTACGCGCGCAATGTGTGGCATCATCCCATGACCGTGCTTGACGCCCCCATGGAATTCGCGGTGGCGATGGGGGTGACGGGCCAGCAGAACGATGACGTTTTCTTCGGTCTCGATGCCACCGTGACCCTCGTTATGCCGCCGCAGCTTCGTAGAAGGTAACGGTCATGACCGCGCAAGCCGACCAGAATCGCGATTTTATCGGCTATGGACGCAACCCGCCGGATCCGAAATGGCCCGGCGGCGCTCGCATCGCGCTCAACATCTGCGTCAATTACGAAGAAGGATCGGAGGCTTCGTTTGCCGATGGCGACGGCGTCACCGAGGCGGCGCTGACGGAGGGCGGCGGGGGAGGCTTTGAAGGGCGCGATCTCGCTGCGGAATCGATGTTCGAGTATGGCAGCCGCGTCGGTTTCTGGCGGCTGATCCGGTTACTCTCAGAGCGCGGCATGACGGCCACCGTCATGGGTTGCGCCCTCGCGCTGGAGCGCAACCCGGAAGCGGCCGCGGCCATCGGCGAGCTTGGATACGATGTCTGCGCCCATGGCTGGCGCTGGGAGCGGCACCAACGTCTTGGCGAGGATGAGGAGCGCGAGCGGATCAGAAAGACGATTGCGAGCCTTACGCGGACGACGGGCGAGCGGCCTCTCGGCTGGTATTGCCGCTACGGCGCCGGCGTGAACACACGCCGACTGGTGGTCGAGGAGGGAGGCTTCCTCTATGATTCCGACGCCTACAATGACGAGTTGCCGTACTGGACAACGGTCGGCGGCAAGCCGCACCTGGTCGTCCCCTATGGTCTGGTCAACAACGATGCCAAGTTCATCCGTGGCGCGATGACGACCGCTGACGATTTCTTCGTCTACCTGAGGGATGCCTTCGACATGCTCCATGCTGAGGGCGCGACCGCGCCGAAGATGATGTCGGTAGGCCTCCACACCCGGATCGTCGGTCATCCGGGACGCGCCGCGGGCCTCGCGCGCTTTCTTGACCACGTCGCCACGCATGACGCGGTGTGGGTGTGCCGACGCGTCGACATTGCCCGGCATTGGATTGCCACTCATCCCGCACAACCCCGAAAGTCTTGACCCATGGAAGGACCCGACCGATGACGCTCCGATCGAAGCTTCTTGCAATCGCGCTGATCATGGCCGGCGCCCAGGTCGCGTGCGGGATTCAGGCTCATGCCCAGGAGGCGGATCACCCCTCCGACAAGCCACTGGTTGTCGCGTCCGATTTCGGTGTCGCACCCTGGATGGTGCGAGGCGCGAGCGGTCCCGAAGGCTTCGGCGTGGATCTGATCAACGAGATCGGTAAGGCACTCGGCCGCCCCAAGGTCGAGATCGTGGATATTAACTTCTCCGGACTATTTGCGGCATTGTTTGCCAAGCGGGTCGAATTCCTGGTCAACCCGCTGAACCTGACAGCCGAGCGCTCCGAGCGGATGCTCTATACCGAGCCGCTATTCACCACCGGAAACGGCTTTCTGGTTCGCGCCGCCGACGAGATGAAGGGCTTTGACGACCTGAAGGGCAAGGCGGTGGCGGTGAACCGCGGCACCATCTCGGACACCTGGGCAACGGCGAATGCCGAGAAGTACGGATTCGAGGTGCAGCGTTACGACACCTTTCCGGATAGCGTGCAGGCCGTGCTGACCCGGCGCGCGTTCACTGCGCTGAACGAAATCCCCACAACCGTGTATGCCGCCAGCCAGAACAAGGCGATCAAGGTCGGTTACAAGGACTTCAACGGGCGCAACTTCGCTTATGCGTTCCGCCTGGAGGACACCGAGTATCGCAACAAGGTCGAGGACGTGATCGAATGCATGAAACTCGACGGGCGGCTGCGCAAGCTGCACGAGAAGTGGTACGGGGCCACTCCAGATGCCGGCTCGGCAATCGAGACGGTGTATTTCGGCTACGGGCCTCCCGGCTTCAAGGGCTTCGAGCCGGCCGCCCATGTTCCGGCCTGCAAGAAGTAGCGGGGCACCACAGCCGGATCGCAAGAGCGGTCCGGCCGCCACGATAGTGACAGCCGATGGACCGCATTCTCGAGTACTATTTTAATCCGAAGGTCATCGCACTCGCGTTTCCGAACGTGCTGGCGGGCTTTCGCGTGACGGTCGCCGTCGCGCTGCTGATTATCCTGTTCGGCATCGCGACGGGGCTGCTGCTGGCGCTGCTGCGTTGTGCCAATTTGCGGCTGTTGAATGCGTTGATCGTCGTTTACGTGGACGTTCTGCGGACGCTGCCGCAACTCGTCATCATCGTGTTCATCTATTTCGGCCTGCCTTATGTGGGCCTCACCCTCTCGCCGTTCGTGACCACGGTGCTGTCGCTGGCGATGGTGCTGTCGGCGTTCAGCACCGAGATATTCTGGTCGGCCATCATGGCGGTCCCCCGTGGACAGTGGGATGCCGCGAGCGCTCTCGGGTTTGGCCGGGTGCGCACGTTGCTGGAGATCATCCTGCCTCAGGCCGTCCGGCTGTCGGTGCCGCTTCTGACCAACCGGGCGATCTCGATCAGCAAGGGCACCGCACTGGGCACTGCGGTGTCGTTGCCGGAGACGCTGGGGCAGGCGCAGAGCGTAACTGCGATAGTCGCGAATCCCTCGCCACTGACGCTCGCCGCCGCCTTCTACGTGCTGTTCTTTCTGCCGCTCGTGGTCGCCAGCCGCTGGATCGAGCGGCGATCAGCGCAGGGACGATGAGAGAGGGCCATGCAAGCGCTGCTGGACAATTTTGCCGATATCGACGCGCTGATGCGGGTCTATCCGCTGCTGCTGCAGGGCCTGCTTTACACCATCGCGCTGGCGCTGGTGGCGCTGCCGCTCGGCCTCCTGCTGGGCCTGTCTATCGCTGTGGCCTACAGCTTCCATCATCGCTGGCTGAATGTCGCCCTACTGGTCCATATCGATGTCTTCCGGGCGTTTCCGGTGGTCGTGCTGCTGATCCTGGTGTTCTACGGCCTGCCGTTCCTCGGGTTGACTCTGGGCGGATTTGCTGCCGCCGTTCTCGCGATCGTGCTCAACAATTCCGGCTACTATGGCGAGATATTTCGCGCGGGCATCGAGTCCGTGCCTCGCGGCCAGTACGAGGCGGCGCGCGCGCTGGGCTTCAAGCCGCTGCATGTCGTGCTCTACATCGTCCTGCCGCAGGCCGTACGCAATGTGCTGGCGCCGCTGGCCAGCAATTCATTGGAGCTGGTCAAGACCACCTCGATCGGTGCGTTGGTCGCACTGCCTGAGCTTCTGCGCTCGGCGCGTGTCGCTCAGGAGCAGACCTACAATCCGACGCCGCTGATGGCGGCTGCGGTGATCTTCTTGGTCCTGCTGTATCCGATCGCGCGTTGGGTCGCGCGTCTGGAGCGGCAGGCCCTTGTGGCACGCTAAGTCATGGCCACGCTGATCACGGGTGGTGCAGGATTCATCGGACTTGCGCTGGCGGAACGTTTGCTGGCGGCAGGCCAGCGCGTCGTGCTGTTCGACCTGCCGGCGGCTCCGCCGCTGTGGCTGGCGCGGCCCGAGCTTGCGGGCGCGGTCTATGTCAGCGGCGATGTTACGGACAAAACCGATCTCGACGCGGCGCTCGCCGCCGCGCCGATCGACCGGGTGGTTCACGCGGCTGCGGTGACACCGAACGAGCAGCGCGAACGCAAGGACGCTCGGCGGATCGTCGAGATCAATATCGGCGGTACCGTCAACTTGATGGAGCGCGCGATCGCGCATGGCGGAATTCGACGTATCGTTGTGGTGAGTTCTGTTGCCGTCTACGGGTTCTCTGCACCTGCCCCCTCAGGCTGTTTTGAGGAGGAGATCAGTCATCCGGCGCCCGCCGCGCTCTACGGCATCAGCAAGCTTGCGGCGGAACAGGCGGCGATCAGGATCGCTCATCTCCACGGCCGTGACACGCGGATCGTCCGGCTCGGCCCCGTCTATGGTCC
Source organism: Bradyrhizobium vignae (assembly GCF_004114425.1). Taxonomy (GTDB): domain Bacteria; phylum Pseudomonadota; class Alphaproteobacteria; order Rhizobiales; family Xanthobacteraceae; genus Bradyrhizobium; species Bradyrhizobium vignae. Next base: position 6,622 of record NZ_RDQF01000042.1, read on the forward strand.
CTGGGAATGGTCGACCGAGGTGCGCGATGCGCTCAGCCCGCATCACCAGGTCCTGCAGGCACTCAAATCTGGTCGCGAGGCGGTGCTGCCGCGCGCGATGCGTGCCGATTGGATCTATTCGCGAGATGCCGCCGCCGGTATCGCGGCAGTCGCCATGAATGAGGCCCTGCGCCATGCAGTCTATCACGTCGGTGGCGGTTGCCTGTCCGACCTGCAGGACTGGTGCCGCGCGCTGGCAAGCCGCTTTCCGGATTTCCGTTGGCGCTGCGCCGAACCGGGCGAGGCTGCCGGCATCATCTACAATCTGCCTGTTGATCGCGCGCCGATGAGCATTGTGCGTCTCGCGCGCGACACCGGGTTCAACCCGGCCTATCCCGTGGACGCTGCGGCTGCGGATTATCTGTCCTGGATGGGTCTCGATTGCGCTGCATCATCGGGAGGCACGTCATGACGGGGCGGTTACTCGGCAAGTCCATCGTGATCACCGGCGCCTCGTCCGGAATTGGGCGTGCCATCGCGTGCCGGTTTGCGGCCGAAGGCGCGCGGCTGGTTCTCGCCGATGTCACCACCGATGTTCGCGAGGGCGGCGTGCCGACCATCGATCGGCTGCGGGCGGACGGCTACGAGGCGGAATTCATTCGCACCGACGTCTCCTCCGAGACCGACACAGGTCAGGCGGTCGCGCTCGCCGTGGAGAAGTTTGGGCGGCTCGACGGTCTCGTCAACAATGCGGCCATCGGCATCGGCAAGCCATTGCTCGAGACCAGCCTTGCGGAGTGGAACCGGACGTTTGCGGTTAATCTCACCGGCGTCTTCCTGATGAGCAAGGCAGCGGTTGCGACGATGCTGAGGCAGGACGCACACAACGGCGTACGCGGACGGATGGTCAATATCTCGTCCCAGCACGGCATGATCGCCTGCCCGGAGGACGTTGCCTACGGCACTTCGAAGTCCGGCGTGGTCTACATCACCCGGCAGATCGCGGCGGACTATGCGAAGCATCATATTGTCTGCAATGCCGTTGCGCCTGGGAAAATCGTGACCGGCAAGCCGGGGCGTGCGGCGGAGCCGCGCTGGATGGACTATTCCAGCAGCCGGACGCCGATGCCGCGCCTGGGCGTGCCCGACGACGTGGCAAACACGGCGCTGTTTCTGGCTTCCGACGAGGCCACCTTCATTACCGGAGAGAACATTCTCGTCGACGGCGGCTGGATGGCCGCATGACAGGCACGGAGACATCGATGACCCCCGATACTGAAACCGCAGCCCCCGTAATCGATCTGCGGGGTGTCAGCAAATGGTACGGCGCGACCCAGGTGTTGAAGGGGATCGATTTTTCCGTGGCACGGGGCGAGCGCGTGGTGGTGTGTGGTCCCTCCGGCTCCGGCAAGTCGACCATGATCCGCTGCATCAATCGGCTGGAGGAGCATCGGGACGGAAGGATTATCGTGAATGGGGTGGAGCTTGACCACTCCACCAAGAACGTTGACCTGGTCCGCCGCGATGTCGGGATGGTGTTTCAGCAGTTCAACCTGTTTCCGCATCTGACTGTGCTGCAGAACCTGATGATTGCGCCGGTCAAGATCCGCAAGATCCCCAAGCCGGAAGCCGAAGCAACGGCGAGGCAGTTTCTGGCGCGGGTGCGGATCGCCGAGCATGCGGACAAATATCCGAGCCAGCTGTCCGGCGGACAGCAGCAGCGCGTCGCGATTGCGCGAGCACTTTGCATGAAGCCGAAGATCATGCTGTTCGACGAACCGACGTCAGCGCTGGATCCGGAGATGGTCCAGGAGGTGCTCGACGTCATGGTTTCGCTCGCGCGTGAGGGAATGACCATGGTATGCGTGACGCACGAGATGGGATTTGCCCGCACCGTTGCGGACCGGGTGGTGTTCATGGACGCCGGGCTCATTGTCGAAGAGGGATTGCCTCAGGAGTTCTTCTCGAATCCCAAGCACCAGCGCACGCGCGCATTCCTGAAGCAGATTATGCACTAGTCACAAGGTGGGAAGAAGCGCGATGGCTGCTGCTGTCCTACCATGGAAACAGCTTCTTCCTTCGACTCAAGCTTCGTGGCTCTGCGTATGTCACTAAGGGCGAAGAGCTAAGTTCCGCTAAGCGTCATGCGAAAGATTGGATGCAGGTCTGGCGGATGTGGGGAAAGGCGGAAGCGCTCCGGGCGATATGATTCTCGAAACCTCTCGTCACGAGCGCCACTGTGGGAGGCGATCAATTTGGCCCTCAACTGCCAATTGGGCCGGCGACCAGCCGCTTATGAAATGCACCCGTTTCTTTTCAATGCCGAGGTTGTGGCCGAATTCGTTGCAAGCCACCGGGCCAAGAAGCCCCAACCCCCACCGGAAATCGTTATCGAGCTCTATCTGAAAGAGGACGATGGGCTTGCCGATCTTCAAGGCTCCATCAATAGCATGATGGTGGACCAGCCAGGCATCAGCCGCTCCATTCGGCTCGACGAAAATTTTGAGGAGTATCGCGAATACATCGCCGATCCCGACGCCCAACGCCGAATATGACGCTCGCAGGTGATCGCTGTCACGGGCGCACTCGCGTGCGATAGCTCGTTGCTCGGAGCCTTCGCGCGCGCGACGCCGACGCTGATCGTCGTCTTTCTCGGACGCGCCGCGCTTCCGCCCTTCGAACTTTCTCCCGGAGCCGCTGCAATTGAGCGAGCAGGCTAACGAGCTCGATTGTTGTGTGACGCAGAACTGCCAGGCTGCAAACCCCACTACTCACTACAAACACCCCCAAACAGGCCCTTGTCGAATCCGTGACGGGAAGCTCGGATTTGTGATGACGTGCCAATGAGGTCTAAGCGATGGGTGCTCGGGCCGTCCGTTCGCTTTACGACGATACGCGGAAATAATTTCGCGCATTATCTTGCTGCGTCGCAACAAGATGCGTGCATCGGAAAATGAGAATTTGGGCGCCTCTCTGAAACAGACTCGTCATTTGGCTCAGCACGAGGGAGCCGCTCCAAGAATCTCCGCCGTCCGGACAATTGGCTCTTCGACCCAGGCCTCGCGGGCGAACCAGTTGTGATTGGCCTGACAGATCGGACAACGAGTATTGCCGAAGAACACGATGCTCCGCAGGAAAGTCTCGCGATCGGATTTGATGCCGGTGGGAATCGCGCGACCGGTTTGCGGACACTTGACCATGACCATGCCCATACGAGCCTCCCTGAAACACGTATCTGTCGAGTAAAAGGGCCGGTCGGCTGGAGCGCGCTCTCGTCGGTGCGGGTGACTTGGGGGGCATCGCACCTGGGGTCGTTGTTCGAGCAAAGGGCAGCTTGCTCGTGACGACGCTTCTCCAACCGACCGGATTCCTGCTTGGCGATTTCTTGGGATGCCGCCGGCTTCGTGCGGCAACGCTGAATGGTGCTGCGACCTCAACCGAAAGCTTCTGGAAGGCCCCTGACAATTGTCGTGTGGAAATGCCTGAGACTTCGTGCGGAATGGTCCGCTCGCGACGAAACCATTTTCTTCCTCTCGACGGACGGATCGGCCAATCGCATCACTCGTTTCACTCCCCACTGCGTAATTCGTTAATATTCTCTGTTTGCATTTAATGTGCAAATTAAAATTTGCTCTGTCGGTCCGATTTGCGACTCTCGGCAGATTTATTTTTTTGCGCGGCGCGATGCATTGCTGAAACCATCAGTGCCTCTCCCTTAGGCTTCAGCAGCCCTATCCTCGATGGCGGTTCTGTGCGTGCTGCGGTTTGTGTGTATGGAATGGTCGCGCGAGGTTCAAATATGAAACAAATTTTGATTGTAAGCTAAATATATAAATCTCGTTGTTAATTGCTGCCGATCACGTAAGCTAAACTCGTCCAAGTTTCTTCGGCTGGAGGAGACGATGTGGGAATTAATTCTTAACGGGCACGACCTCACCTCGGAGACACCGCAATTGGCTCAGATGCGCGCAGAGTTGGTAAGCATTGGCGAGAAGGAGCGCATTCTGAGAGAGCGGAGTGCCGATCGCGAAGCTTATCGGTACCTCTTGGACGCTCATCGGTTGATCGCGAAAGCGAGCCTTCTTGGAGAGCAGGTGTTGAAGATTTCTCCGCAAGAAAGGGGCAAGGACGGTCAGCTTGCGGCATGACCGACTGGATTGTCATTTCGAAAGTGCAGGCGAAGGCCGTCCGTTTGTCGGGTGCCGCCAAAACAGCGCATCCCGGACGCTGTCGCCGCCTCGCCGGTGCAGGGCGAGGCAGATTTGTTCACATTGGTTGAAGTCGTGCTGGAAAGATCGTCGGCAGAGATGGTGTTGAGACCGGCCCCGGATGCAGTGTTTGCGCTGCTCGACGGTCGATCAATGCTGTTCAGCGAGGCAGGGCAGAAGATCTTTGAACTCGACCGGGTAGGGGCATTCATTTGGTGTAAGTTGGCGCAAGGCGCCTCTCTGCAAGACGTCTATCAGGGACTTGCGGAGCTCGGCATTGACGAGCACACGGCACGCCGGTTCACGCGACAGGTCGTAAATGTCTGGATCGATCGAGCGTTGCTCGAAGTCGATTGGCGAATGCCGACCGATTTCGCCTTCTCGGCTAATCTAGGTCGGCACAGAATAAGCGTCCGAGCGGCAAATCGGGACCTCTTGAGGCGGCTGCTTTCGCCATTTTGTGTGTCGGACCAGGGCGGGGACGGCGACATCGCGATCGAGGCAATGATGCTGGACGAGCAGGTGCTCTTGCGCAGAGAGGATTCCAGCATCTCCAGATGTGACGTCGAAGCACTGGCTCCTACAATCAAAGCTCACGTCACCGAGCGGCTTATTCGAAGCAATCGTTGGGTCTTCTCCCTTCATGCCGCTTCCCTCGTGAAAGACGGCATGGGCCTGCTGTTGTGCGGTCAACCGGGAGCCGGAAAGTCGACCCTCACACTGCAGCTGGTGGACGCCGGATTTCGCTACGCCGGCGATGACGTTGCGCTGGTCGGCGCTGACGGAACGATCTGCGGAATCCCGTTTGCGATCACCCTAAAGGAAGGATCGTGGGGCTTGCTCTCGCGACTACATGGCGACCGGTACGACGCGACGCATTGCCGCTCCGACGGCGTTCGGGTGCGGTACCTACCCATCGCGGATGCGCAGGACCAATGCGTTTCCGCAGGCTGGATCATCTTCTTGAACCGGGTCGCGGGCGGTCCGGCCGAACTGACTGCGATAGATCAGTTGGATTCGATGAAGCGGCTCATCGAGAACGCATTTGCTGCTGACGGAAGACTGTCGCAGACCGGTTTTTTCGCTCTAAAGCGGATTGTTGCGGGCGCGCGATCCCTTCAACTCACCTACTGCGAGGCCGTGGAGGCTCGGCGCTTGCTCATGGAATTGTGCAATGGCAAGGCATAGCGGCGCGCTCACGAGCCTCTGCAATTGCTTGCGAGGCATGCCGCCCGCCGATGTAGAGTGGACGTCCGTCATCGGGCTCGCAAATCAGACCCTGACGACGCCGGCGCTCATCGACTTTGTCGACAAGTTCGCGTCGGTGCTGCCTCAGGACGTCTGCACATATATTCGCCATATCCACCGCCGAAACGTGCTGCGCAACGATCGGTTGCTCGCTCAACTGGAAGAGGCCGTCGTCGCGATGAACGGCCTGGGAATTACGCCGATCATGCTCAAGGGGGCATCGACACTGGCGACCGCGCCCGAAGAGCGGCGAGGCGTTCGGCTGATGTCCGATCTGGATATTATGGTCATGCCGGACGAAGCCGCAACGGCAATCGCCGCTCTCTCTGCAATTGGCTACCATATCGAGTATCAAACCCCGCCCGAAAGCCAGAGATGGCACGTCGAGTTGAATCGGTTGCAGGACGTCGGGACCATCGACCTGCAGCAGGCAGCTCCAGGTCCCGCGTACCTCTACCGGAGCTTCGGGCATGCGCTGAACCATTGCGTCCCAGCGGCGCTGGGACGGGGACGCGTGTATGTCCCTACGCCCGCCTACCGGGCGCTCATGCTGATCATCCATGACCAATTTCAAGACTATGGTTACTGGCTCGGCGACCTCGACCTGCGGCACCTGATCGAATTACGCGATCTAAACAATTCCGCCGGGGGCCTCGATTGGATGGAGCTTACCTCACTTGTCCCGGGCGAATTGATGAGGAACGCGGTCGAAACCCAGCTGCTCGCTCTTGCTGAGCTGCTTGGCGTCGAGATTCCGCGAGCGCTGCGCTCCCGACTGATTCCCCGGCTGCAGTTCATGCGACAGTTGATGCAAGCACGCTTTCCGGCCACGCGCCTGCCCTTCCTCGCAATGACGGCGCTGGATCTCGGAAACTATCGAAAAGCGGCAAGTGGCGCCCAGCAAGCTGCCGCGCGTCCGCGTGGACTATGGTCCTTGCCGAGAGCGGGTACCGTGCAGTTCCTGTTGAGGGCGGCCGTGGCGGTGCGCGCAGGGAAGGTCTAAACCACAAGCGCTTTCGGTCGGCGCGGCGGATTTCCCAGGCCGACGTCTTCAATCCGCCGCGTGCGGAGCCAGCTGGTAGCTCCCGATCCGTCGAGCCGAACGATCTCGCGCCTGCCGGCATTTGCAGCGGGGGCCATCAATGCTCGTGACCGCCGGCATTCCGGTTGGACGCTTCGCCGTTCTCGCGAATCCTGAACTCCTCCAGGGTGTGTCCTGATTGGAGCGCGGCGACCAGCCAGCGTGGCTGCTTGCCGCGCCCAGACCAGGTCTCGGTCGGTTTGAGGGGGTTGAAGTATTTCGGCACGACCTTCGGGTATTTGCGCCGGGGCGGCTGGCTCGGGCCCGTCCCCGTCGCCTCGCCCTCCGGCCCACCGAATTGATCCGGTTGATTGAGTTGCGCGAGGCGCTTTTCCAGCTCCCGCTTCTCGGCCGTGATCTTTTCAGCAAGAATCTTTGTTAGCTCCTCGTGGAGGAGCCATAGTTCTTCAAAATCCATGGCTTCGAGATCCTGCCTGTGCATAGCATTCTCGTCACCGTTGGACCGACGCCCTCCCTGCTTGTCTCTCACCCCGAATATGGCTTTTCGAGCGGCGAATAACAGACGGGACCAAGGCTGGTCTTTCAAATTGACGCGATAATAAATAAATAATATATTATTTAATATATATTGCGAGGATTATTTTCATCGATTTACCGAAGGCGAGAAAATCTTGCTGCAGGTTCGAAAAGAAACATCGGACATTATCGACTGCCCGCTGGTGCGTCTTCAGGCGGCGATCGGTCGGTTTGTCGCTCCCTCGGCGGCATCGACCGACATCCAGGCTTTGAAGCTGCAAATCCAGCTGCGACGGCTCGCTCTGAGGGACATCGCAGTCATAAGCTCGCGGTTGCAGCGGGCTGACGGCCGCATTTCGCGGGGATTATCAGCGAAGAAAGGCGGTCTTGCGCGCCGGTCATGCTCGCCGGGGGCGCGGCGCGGCAGACGGCTATCAGGCCTCGTTCAATGAGCCGTGGTTCGTTTGAAAAGGGGCCTCCGTGCCCGTAGGACGCGTGTTGTTACTTTGGCCGCTATTAAATTGAGCGGGATAATCCCTTTTTCAGTCTTGATTGGAACCGGCGACGCAGTTATGTGGAGCACCGAACTGCTGTTCGGTTCCACATATTTTTTGGGGGACTGACCCAGTCGGGTTCTTGATTACCCGGCCGGGACAATATTAAATGGGCGCAACTACAGGATGCTAGCATGTCCACCAAGAAGCTCGAACTAGAAGCGATGTCCATTGATGATCTATGGTCGCTTCATGAGGAAATTAGCGGCATTTTGTCGGATCGGATCAAGGCGGAAAAGGAGGAACTGGAGAAGCGTCTGGCGGTTCTCGGCGGCGGGATGGCCGTGTTAGCCGAAGCAAACGGGCAGGGCGTCTCTCCGACCGGCAAACCGAGGCGCAAATATCCGCGCGTACTGCCGAAATATCGTAACCCGCAGACTTCCGAAACCTGGTCGGGACGTGGCAAGCGCCCACGTTGGTTGGTGGCCGCGATGAAATCCGGCCGTCGGATCGAGGAGTTTCGTATCGGAGAAGCGGCTCCGAAGCTTCGGCAGCGGGCGTGAGAACGAGCTGCGCCTGCGGACTGGCGCAGCTCGGCGCTTCGCGCGGAGATCGAGGCTAGTAGGCGTTGCGCCCCCGCAATACTTCCATGGGGGTTCGCAACAGGATTGCGAGATCCAGCTGAAGACTCCAATTGTCGATGTACCAGAGATCGTACTGTACACGTGCCTCGATCATGGGCGCGGTGGGCGTTGCGCCGCGGCAGCCGTGGACCTGGGCCCATCCCGTCAGCCCCGGCCTGACCTTGCGGCGAAAGGCGTAGTTTCGCACGAGCTTGTCAAACTGTCCGTCGTGGGCCAGGGCGTGGGGACGCGGGCCCACCAGTGACATACTGCCCTCGAGAACATTGAGCAGTTGCGGCAGTTCATCGAAGCTCGTCCGACGCAGCCATTTGCCCACGCGGGTGACGCGTCGGTCGAGAGGAGTGGCCTGAGCGATCACGTTGCCGTCCTCGAGCACATGCATGGTCCGGAATTTGCGGATCAAGAATGTCCGGCCGTTGAAGCCACAGCGCTGCTGTCGGAAGAATACGGGGCCGGGAGAATCCAGCTTGATTGCGACTGCAGCCAGCACAAGCAGCGGTGCAGATATCGCCAGCGCGAGCCCCGCGCCGACAACATCAATGATCCGCTTGGCCGCGCATTCGAGGGAGCTTAGGGGACCGCGCTGTAGTTCAACGCAAACGGCGCTTCCAAGGCTCCGAGTCGGATGTCGAAGCAGTTCGGATGTCGTGCCGACGGGCACGAACACGATCGGGAACGGCAATACCCGGAGATCGGCGACCAGCGCCCGGAGCTCGGGCCATCGCTCGGGACTGGCCTCGACCACCACCTGGTCGAGCGGAGCGTTGCGAATATAGTCGATCACGCGAGAAGTGAGCCGCTTTCGACCGGCAGGCCCGAAGCCGATCGGCGGCAGGCTGAATCGTCCCTTGACGCAATATCCGTGCATAGCCAGGGCCTCCGGCAGCCCGGCGTTCTTCGAAAGCGGTTGGTCGCTGATTAGAACGATATTGGTGCTAGCGAATTTTCTTTCGCTCAGACCCCTTATCAGCAGCGACCTGATCCCCCATCGCTCGGCCACAAGTAACGCCAGGCCGACGATGGCAAAGAGTGGGCCTGCTTCCTGAGATGCGCCCGGGCGAATTGCAAAGCCGTACGCAGCCCAAATCAAGAGCAACAGTGACGCCCAGGTCACGCAGACGGCACGAACCTGGTTCTTGAGCACGAAGAGCTCAATCGGGCGATAAAGGCCTTGAGCCTTCAGCACAGACGCCAGACAAGCTGCGCTCACCAGTGCCAAGCCAAATGCGTTGCCGTGGTCTCCCCCGGTCTGCCCGTTCTGGAGCCGGTACAGCAGCGTGGAGACGATGCTGGCAAACAGAATCGTCGCGATATCGGCACAGAGCGCAACGTGTTCGATCCGGTCATAACGCAGGGGCCATTTATGCCGGGATGCTGACGGCTCGAGACTGACACGAGCCGCATCATTCTGATCGGGGAGGTGTCGGTTCACGAAGTTCATGGCGAGGCACTCGGGATTAGTATTTAATCTATTATTAATTTATTGAATGTATCAAGCGAAAATAACGCTATTTAAATATCGGTATCCAGCTGCCGCATATGCTCGGTCGCCTGTCCAGCGAGCGGAATACGTCGGAAGTTACCGCGCTGTCCCGCGGCCGGGTGGTCTGTTGGGCGGAGGGAGTTCCGTTCCGGGCGAAGGAGCCTTGCGCATGCTCTGAAGAGCGGCTGAATCCCACTCCGAAATCAGATTGTCCACCAGGCCCTTCCCGTCTGCCGACGCCGATCGATAGGCGGCAATAAGAGCGGGGCGGAGACTGGGTTGTTTGGTCAGGGCAATCCTGACGTCACGCTGCACCAGTTCACGCAGTTCGGGCTCGCTTGCGACCGAGATCTCGCCGAGAGCGACAGTCAGCCGTAGCGGAAGTAAGGCCAAATCGTTTGGTGCTGTGTAGTACGACAGCTTCAGCAAGGCCGCGACGTCATAGTCGGCCGATCTTTGCTCCCTCGATAGCGCCGCGAGCATGAGCCAAAGATCGCCTCGTAGCGGCGAATACTGCAGTGCCCGTGCCAATACCATCGGCGCGGCCGGACCGCCTCCGATCTCCGGCCGTGACGCTGCCGCTTCATTGGCGGTGGGCTGCGACGCAGGAGCCAGCCTCCCCGCACGCAAATCGCCGTCGCCGCGGGGCGAGCTCGGAAGCGGCGCCCTTAGAAGGGCTTCGCGTGCCGCTTCAACCGGGAAACGGCCCGGATACGACGGCTGGGCGAGCAGCCTGACTGTTTGCGCGATCAGAACCACTGCGATGAAGCCCAATCCAATACGCATCGCTGCATTGGCAATCCCGTATGTGCGTGTTGGCGCACATGTCGGACGGGGATTATCCGGCTCACTTACGAGCCGCGTCGATTGCGACGGCAAGGCCGCAGTCGCTGCATCGCTTTGGCTTTGAGCGACCGCCAGTCCGAACATCGCGGCAGCCAACAGCGATGCGCCGAACTGGAGAATACCGTCCTCGACCAAGGCCAGCAGGGCCAGCGCAGCCGCAGCGCCGGACCCAATGGCCGCGTAGACGTAGTCACGCCTTCGCCGCAAGGAACATCTGAGCAAAGCCGCGGCGCCGAGCACCGCAAGCATCAACAGGACATAGAGAAAGGGGCGGCCCATTTCGATTGCGATGGCAGCGGCAGCCGTCGGGCGCTCTCGCGACAACGGCGCGCCGATATCGCGATGGATCGGCAGCAGTGCCGCGTACGTTCCGGCGCCGGACCCCGCCTGGCCGGCATCTTGCAACATCCGTTCAGTCGCCGCCAGGTTGTGTGCTGATAGGGCGATCGTGAGATCGGTATTCTGCCTCACCGGCAGCAGGGTGAACGCCGCCAGAAAGAGAATTGCAGCCGTGGCGAGCACGCTCGCCATTCCCCAAATCCCATAGAACCAGTTCTGGATCGCGAACGCGGCGAGAACGATTCCCACTCCGAGCAGTGCAGCTATGGCAGTTCTCGTCCCGTCTCCCCTGGCAAGGATCGCCGACAGGCAGAGAAGCGCTGCCAGGAGCGCGAACGATAGGGTGGTCGCCAGCCGAAACGAGAACTGCTTGGCCCGGCGGCGCTCCTCGAAGGCACGGGCCAGCATCGCTGCAGACAGCACCAGACCCAGCACTGCCGGTACTGCGCCGGTTACGGCCAGCACCGGAGCATCGCCGGGCGAGAGACCGTCCGATCCTACCGCCTGCCGCACGAGCAAGCACGCACTGACGATCGCCGTGACCGAGACCAACATGGCGAGGAGTTGCCACGCACGCTCTTTGTCCAGCGCGACGACGGTCGCGATGAGCGCGAGGGCGACAGTAGTACCGTAATGCAGGAATGCCTGCACGGTTGCGCCGATGTCCACCGTGAGCCGTCCGGCAAGGGGGACATTCAATGCGGCCGATGCGGTTTCCCATATCGGATTGCCGAGGCCGTGGACAGGAATTGGAGCGAGCTGGAGGGTCATGTAGATCGCCGGTGCAACGAGAACGACGAGGAGAAGGGGGCGTAACCGTCGTACCAGGCGCGCGATTGTGGAAGACGAGGTGAAAACTGCGGTTGCCAGCACCGCGATCGCGAGAACAGCGGAGCATAGAGCTCGCGCTTGCGGGATCTCGGGCATTGCAAAAGCCACGGCGACGGACACCAGGAGTGCCGCCATCAGGAACCTGACGAGCATGCGACGCACCTCGCGGGCTTGGCGTTTCTCCGAATGTTCAGGTCGGTAGGCTCTTCAGCGCACAAGTCGCGATGATGCACGGCGACAGGTCGCTCAGGAGCTCGAGAGACCATAGCGGACATAGTGACTGTCATCGTAATAATCGCTTCGGTGGGCGTCGTATCGGTTCATCGCCTTGATGTCGGTCTTGTTCAAGACTGCGCCGATCAGCGAGTCCGAGATCGTCGGGGCGGTGTGCAGTGCATGCTGTACGACGTCGATCTTCGTGCGTCCCCACTCGACGACGAGAACGTAGCAATCGATCAGAGGAGCCGTGACCCGTACGTCGACAAGCGGACTCAGCGGCGGAAGATCGACAATGACATAGTCATAGCTTTGCCGCAGGCGATCAAAGAGCTTGCATATCGCGCCGTCGGACAGAAGCTCGCTTGAATGAAGCACGGGCCCGCGCTGAACGGCCGGAAGAACGGCGAGAGCCGTCCTCGGATCCCGCCATACCACGTCCTCGAGTGAGCGATCACCGTTCATGACTTCGATGATGCCATCCACGGCCTTGGGGACGAGACGGGCCGAGAGCGACGGATTCCGGAGATCGCAGTCGACTATGATCACCTTCTTCCCGCTGTGTCCGATAAGTTGCGCCACGGAAGCGGAAATCGTGGTCTTGCCCTCGTTTGGCAGGGCAGAAGTCACGCCAATCACCTGGTTCGGCGTCTTTGCCGGGCTATGGTCGATCGCAATCTTGATCGCCCGGATGGCCTCAGTGTACCGAGAGAGAGGCATGCCCACGACGGCGCGATGAATGTCCGGAGCGGTCGGAAGTATTCGTTGATTCGAGTCTTCCTGCGGCTGTTGAAGCCGAGCCGCCGGCCTCTGCTGCCTGGGCAAACTCAGGATCGGCACGAGAGACAGGCACGGCAGTTCGAGCGCAGCCTCGAGTTGGGAGGACGTGCGGAAAACGCGGTCCATTACGTCTCGCACGAAGCCGAGGAGCAATCCGAGCGCGAGCCCCCCCAGAAGTCCGAAGGTCAGCACGACCTTCGCTTTCGGTTTGCTCTTGGTTTGAGCGGCAGAAGCGGGGAAAATGATACGGGTTTCCGAGATCGGGAAGGTTTCTTGCTGCGTCGAGCCCATGTACTGCTGAAGGAAGGTGTCGTAGAGGCCCCGCAGGCTCTTTGCCCGGCTTTCCAAATCCCTTATCGTCAGCTCTGCCGAGTTCGTGAGACGAGATTGCGAGACCGCAGCCGACAGTTGTTGTTCGATTTCCTGCTGTCGTTGCTTCGCAAGTTGGACTTCGCTTCGGCTGACTTCCGCAAGTCTCCTGACCTCCTCGAGCATCGAGTTGCGAAACTCACGCATCCTGTTCCGGACGTTGACGACTGCTAGGTGGTCGCGGCCGACGCGGGCCGACAGTTCGGCCTCACGCCTGGCGAGTTCGAGATACTGTTGGCGCAGCGAGGTGATAATTTGACTGCTCATCGCGTCAGGGCCGATGGCATCCAGGGTGCCGATCGAGGACAGTTTTGTCGGATCGGAGTTAAGGACGTGTTCGTAACCAGCTAGTTTGGCCGCGGCCTCCGAGCTCTGCGCGCGGGCGGCGACGAGCCGGGTGTTCAGCTCTGTTATCTGCTGCTCGTCGATCGGCTTTCCCCCCGGTGAGACAATGTTGTTCTGGGACTTATATGCACCGACGGCACGTTCCGCGGTCAGTGCCTCCTCGCCAAGATTTCGTAGGCGCTCCTGCAGCCAGCTTGTTGCGGTCCGACTGGCTTCAAATTTTGCGGCTAGCTGATCGTTGATATAGGCTTTTGCAGTTGCGTTCGCGATTTCCGCCGCTAGCGCCGGATCGCTCGAGGTGAAGTTGAGTTCAATGACGCGGCTATAGCCAACCCGACCTGCAGACAGGCGATCCAGAAAGCTAGCAATCGTGGCTTCCGATGGCTGGTCTGACGGAGCCGATTGTGGATCTTCGGACGTATCTGCTCCGAATCTGCGGAGCCAGCGCGGTAACCAAGACTGCAACGGCCGGGATGCTCGGAAATCCGGATGATCGGTCAGTTTCAGCTGGTTGATCACGGCCACGGCGGTCGCCTGTGACTTGATGATCTGCAGTTGCGTCTCGATCTGGGTATTATCGACGACCGGTTCTGACAGAAATGATTGTTTCTGGAGAAATTGTGCCCTGGGATTTTCGAACAGGACCTGAACTTGCGCCGTGTAGCTTGGAGAGACCAGCCGCAGGTATAGGAGGCTCGCCGCAGTTGCGAGCGCAGCGCTGACAATGATCACCAGGTATTGGCGCCGGACGAAGACGAGAGCCAATTTGATGAGTTCACCAATAGCCGCCCCGTCCTGGCGATCCGAGTGAATCTGGATGGCGGGGGGAAGATGTGCTCCGTCGGTCTTGAGCGGATTGGTCTGAAGCATCGGACAATTCTCTCAGCTGTCGACAATCGCACGAGCGGGATGCTGCCGCGCGTGCCCTGAATTAGGCGGCACATTTAAAGTCAATATATCTTGTAAATCTCATATTGCAAATTAAATAGAATTAGAGGTTAATTGGTGGGGTGATTAAACGGTCGCAGCAAAGACGAGCGCCGATTAAATTCGACATTGCTTAACAAGCAGAGTGGAACCGGGGGGCTACGCCCGGTTAAGGAATGTCGAGAGTTCGGCGATAGCGCTGCGTTGTCGGAGCGTGCGGTCATGCTAGAAGTGCGAAGTTTGGCGATTCCGGATGTGAAGCTGGTCCGATCGAAGCGTGTTTCCGATTCGCGGGGTTATTTCTGCGAGACATTCCGCCGCTCTGCTTTTGCCGAAAACGGAATTTCTCACGATTTTGTCCAGGACAATCAGTCGTGTTCCGAACGGGTCGGGACGGTTCGCGGGTTGCACTTCCAGCGGCCTCCCTTCTCGCAGGCCAAGCTCGTTCGGGTGTTAAGGGGGGCGATCCTCGATGTGGTACTCGATCTTCGGCGCGGGTCGCCGACGTTCGGCAAGCACGTCTCCGTCAAGCTGGATAGCGAGAGCGACGAGCAGTTGCTCGTTCCAAAAGGGTTCGCGCACGGCTTCTGTACGCTCGAGCCTCAAACCACGGTTTTCTATAAGGTCGATGAGGTCTACTCGCCGGACCACGACGGCGGCGTCTATTGGGCGGATCCCGACTTGGGAATCGAGTGGCCGGTGAAGACCTCAGAGGCCCAACTTTCCCCGAAAGATCGCGCGCTTCCCGAATTCGGCCAGCTTGCTTCCATGTTTGAATAGAGGACGTGTCATGCGTGTCCTGGTGACGGGTGGAGCAGGATTTATCGGATCTGCGGTCTGTCGCCAATTGGTCTTGCTAGCTGGGGCCTCGGTCGTCAATGTCGACAAGTTGACCTACGCGGCTAATTTGGCCTCATTGGCATCCATCGATGGCACCAGCCGCTATCGATTTGAGCAGCACGACATCTGCGATCAGGAAGCGGTCACTCGTCTGTTCCATGAATGGGAGCCGAGCGCGGTCATCCACTTGGCAGCGGAGAGCCATGTCGATCGATCGATTACCGGCTCGGCAACGTTCATCACTACCAACATTGTCGGCACTTATACTCTACTGGAGGCAGCTAGGCGGTATTTCGACGGGCTTTCGAGCCAGAGGCAGCGACAGTTCCGGTTCATTCACGTCTCGACGGACGAGGTCTACGGTTCATTGGGACCGGTCGACTGCTTCCGGGAAGATACCCCCTATCGGCCCAGTTCACCCTATTCCGCGAGCAAAGCCGCCTCGGACCACCTCGCGTTGGCCTGGTACAAGACCTATGGCTTGCCGGTGATTGTGTCGAACTGTTCGAACAATTACGGGCCATTCCAATTCCCGGAAAAGCTCATTCCGCTGACGATTCTCAACGCGCTCGAGTACAGGTCCTTGCCTGTCTATGGCGACGGAAGCAACGTGCGCGATTGGCTTCATGTCGAGGACCACGCAGCAGGCCTGATCAAGCTGCTGTTCGAGGGCAGGGCCGGAGAGAAATATAACTTCGGCGGCGACAGCGAACGCTCAAACCTGGAAGTCGTCACTCAGATCTGCGACGCGCTTGATCGATTGCGTCCAGGGCCGGCAGTGAGGCGATCGCTGATTTCGTTCGTGCCGGACCGTCCGGGACACGACGCACGTTATGCGATCGATGCGTCCAAAGCTCGCAGCGAGCTGGGATGGCGGCCGACCCGAAGCTTCGAACAAGGCCTCGCAGAGACTGTGGAATGGTATCTGGCCAGCGGCGCCTGGTGGGCGCGGGCTCGCAATATGGTCTACGACGGCTCGCGTCTCGGCCTTCCAGCCACCCAACACTGAGGCAGCCGATGATCGAACGACCGATTATGATTACTGGTCGAAATGGCCAATTGGGTAGCTGCCTTAGTGACGTCGCCGCTCTTCGCGGCCTGCCCGCCGTGGCCCTCGGACGAGAGGAGCTCGACCTTGAGGTCCGGGACGGGATCGACAGGACGGTCGCCTCGATCGCCCCCTGCATTATCATCAATGCCGCGGCCTATACGGCTGTGGATCAGGCGGAATCTGAGGTCGGAAAGGCCTTCAGCATCAACCGCGACAGTGCGGCTGCGTTGGCAGATGTCGCATGGCAGAGAAATATTCCATTTGTACACGTGTCGACCGATTACGTCTTTGACGGCGCCAAGCGCGAGGCTTACGACGAGGCCGACGTGCCAGCGCCGTTGAACACATATGGTGCATCAAAGCTGGCCGGCGAGGCGGCCGTATTGGCGGCGCACCCCCTCGCGACCGTCGTCAGGTCGTCCTGGATCTACAGCTCAACAGGCAGCAACTTCGTTCGAACAATGTTGCGGCTGGCCGAAACGCGCCCCATCGTAAGGGTTGTTTGCGACCAGCACGGAAGTCCGACCTCGGCGGCGGATCTGGCCGTAGCGCTCCTGCAAATTGCAGAGCGGTCACTCACTGATGACCGTCGCATCGCAGCAGGCATTTTTCACGTGGCTGGCCAGGGGACAACGAGCTGGCACGGCTTTGCCGAGGCAATCTTCGAAGGTTTATCCCGTCGGGGAGGGCGGCCGCCGGTGCTGGAAGCGATCACGACGGAGCAGTATCCGAGCGCTGCACGCAGGCCCGTAAACTCGCGTCTGGACTCATCCAAGGCGGAAAGCGTGTTTGGAATTCGATTGCCGGCCTGGCGCCACTCTCTCGAAACCTGTCTCGACCAACTTGTCGGAGGAGGAGACACCGATGCTGAAGGGAATCGTCCTGGCTGGCGGCAGCGGAACGCGGCTCTACCCGATCACACGTGTGGTCAGCAAACAGTTGCTGCCCGTCTATGACAAGCCGATGATCTATTACCCGCTGTCGACGCTGATGTTGGCAGGAATCCGCGAGATCCTGGTCATCACGACTCCGGCGGACCGGTCGCAGTTCGAACGATTGCTCGGGAACGGCAGCCAGTGGGGAATTCGGCTCAGCTATGCCGAACAACCCCGTCCCGGCGGGCTTGCGGAAGCCTTCATCGTAGGCGCCGATTTCATCGGAACCGATCGCGTCGCGATGGTGCTCGGAGACAACATCTTTTTCGGCGATGGCTTGAGCGCGCTGCTCGCCCGCGCGGCGGCACGTGAGGAAGGCGCAACCGTCTTCGCATATCATGTGCGGGATCCGGAACGATATGGCGTCGTTACGTTCGATGAGGCAGATCGGCCGGTGCGGATCGAGGAGAAGCCCAACAAGCCAATCTCAAGTTGGGCGATCACCGGACTGTATTTCTTCGACAATCGTGTCGTGCGGTACGCTCGCCGCGTCGAGCCATCTGCGCGTGGAGAGCTGGAGATCACCGATCTGCAGATGCGCTACCTTACAGCTAATGCTCTCCATGTCGAGCGCATGGGGCGGGGATTTGCCTGGCTCGACACTGGCACGGTCGAGTCGCTGGTTGATGCCGCAACTTTTGTTCAGACCCTTGAGCAGCGGCAGGGAGTGAAAATCGCCTGTCTGGAGGAAATCGCCTTCAGGCTGGGCTTCGTCACGCGCGACCAGGTCCTGGCGCTTGCGAGACCCCTCGAGAAGAGCGGCTATGGCAGATATCTGAATGAAATCGTATCGCTTCGGCGCGAGGCGGATTGAAAGGACGCATTTAGAAATATAGAAATAAATATCATGTTGCAAAACGCATTTTAAATGTGAATTGACGAAATAAATGTGTTAATTAAATCTTACCTGAGCGATTGGAGGGCTTTGCCATGCGGGGCCAGAAATCAAGCGCGTTCTTCACGAGAGTTCTGCTCAATGCTCAGGGAGCGCCGCGGGCTCGCGGATCACTCGAAGATGACCTCTGGACCTGGAACAGTTGGCTTGGGTCAACCAATCTGGCGGATCCCAGCGGTCCTGCTGAGACGGCGGCATCGACCGGATTGCAATGGACAAGCATGGCGGAGCTGGGCCGCGATGACGGGACCTCGAGCGCCAGCGCGCAGGTCGACCGGAGCGCGCGGAATTGGCTTTGGCCAGAGCCTCACCCAGGAATCCGCGCCGGAACAGAACAAGGCTCCTCCGCACAATGGCTCGAGCAGTTCGACTGGGCGACCAGCATGGCGCGTGGAGGCGGTGGTGCGTTCCCTGGTTCAAGCGCGACCACGCCTTTGCATCCCGGCGCCGGCAACTCCGGCGCGACGAGTTCGTTTTCAGTAGCTGCGGACGCCGCGGATTACCCGCCTGGTAGCATTGCAACGTTTACCACAACGGGCCTCCTGTCCGGAGGGTCGGTCACCTTCCAGATCGCTGACCTACCGAGTGCGCCGGGTGCTAACGGCATTGCCGATGTTTATACACCATTCGCGATCAAGGACGGCGGCGCCGGCGATTTGGACGGGCTCGCCAATGGCACAGTGGTCGCGCAATGGCAGGTGCCCGTCGACGGCCGTGCGACCGGTGCGACCTTGCAGCTCACGGCGACCTCCGGCGGCCAGACTGCGACAGCGACGTTCGCCGACGCAAGCAACAAGATCGTCACGGAGAATCAACTAGCAGGTACGCCGAAGAGTACGTGGTCGATCCACGGCTCGATCGCCAACCAGGGCGACTCGCAGATTGAAGGTTTTGCGACCCAGATCAGCACCAACGCTGGACAGACGGTCTCCTTCAAGATTGACACCGCCGCGAGCGTGACCGGCTATAAGCTCGATATCTACCGGCTTGGCTATTATGGCGGCAACGGCGCGCGTTTGATCACGAGTATGCATCACACCGGAACGGACAATCAGCCGAACCCGATTTTCAATTCTGCGACCAATACCGTCGACGCTGGAAACTGGTCCGTGACGGACTCATGGACGATCCCGAGCACAGCGGTGTCGGGCGTCTATTTCGCGAAATTGACATCGGATACGGGCAACTTCCAGAACATGATTCCGTTCATAGTTCGGAATGACGGCACGGCCTCGGACATTCTGTTCCAGACCAGCGATACGACCTGGGAAGCGTATAATCCGTGGGGCGGATACAACCTGTATCAGGGCCCTAGCGGTACGAACAGCGATCGCGCATATGAAGTGAGCTACAACCGTCCGATCGCCATGAATGTGAATTCCAACTTGGCTCAGCCGACCGACTTCCTGTTCGGCGAAGAGTACGCGGCAATCTATTGGATGGAGCGGAACGGCTATAATCTCAGTTACATCTCGGGTATCGATGCCGCGACCAATGCCGGACTGCTGCTAAATTCGAAGTCTTATGTCGACGTTGGCCACGACGAATATTGGTCCCAATCGCAATTTGCCAATGTCAAGGCGGCGGCCGATGCAGGCGTCAATCTCGCTTTCCTGAGCGGTAACCAAATCTATTGGGACATCCAGCTAGCTCCGAGCTTCGACGCCAGCCATACGCCGAACCGGAATGTCATCGAATACAAGGACATCTGGAGCGGCGCCCAGATCGATCCTGACGGAACTGCGAACGGCGGAGCGGGGCTGTTTCGCGATCCTGTTTACGGACCCGGAACTCCGGAGAATTCGCTTTCCGGCCCGATCTTCACGGTCGACGACTCCGGCACGCTCTCCAACATCACGATTCCGGCCAGCATGTCGCAGCTCCGCTTCTGGAGAAATACCAGCGTTGCCAGCGGCAACGGAGGAACGCTGACCAACCTGCTTGGCTACGAATGGGACAGCGACCTCGATAACGGCTTTCGGCCGGGCGGCTTGATCGACATGTCCTCGACAACGATGAACGTCAACACGCTGCTGCTCGACAACGGATTGACTACCGGTCCCGGCACAGCCACGCACAGTCTCACGCTCTACCGTGATCCGACCAGCGGAGCCTTGGTTTTCGGCGCCGGCACGGTCATGTGGTCGTGGGGATTGTCGAACCAATACGTCCCATTCCACGGCATCACCGCACCGGTTAGCACTGCCGTTGAGCAATCCATGGTGAACCTGTTCGCCGACATGGGAGTGCAGCCGCAGACGCTTCAGACTGGCCTTGTAGCTGCGCAGGCCTCGACCGACACAACCGCGCCGACGGCGGTCATCACTTCCCCAACGAGCGGGAGCAGCGTCAGTCAGGGCCAGCAGGTAACGATTACC
The DNA here is from genome assembly GCF_004114425.1 of Bradyrhizobium vignae. Lineage (GTDB taxonomy): Bacteria > Pseudomonadota > Alphaproteobacteria > Rhizobiales > Xanthobacteraceae > Bradyrhizobium > Bradyrhizobium vignae. Next base: position 26,988 of record NZ_RDQF01000042.1, read on the forward strand.
GGCACTGCGTCGGATGTCGGCGGACGTGTGGCCGGCATCGAGGTGTCGACCGATAGCGGCAAGACCTGGCACCCCGCCAGCGGAACGGCGAGCTGGAGCTATACATGGGTTGCGTCGGGCTCTGGCGCGCAGGTCATCGAGGCGCGCGCGACCGACGACAGTGTCAATGTGCAGGCGACCCCCGCCAGTATCAGCATCAACGTCACAGGTGGGGGGAGCGGAGGAAGCCTGTTCACGGCTTCCACCACGCCGGCGCAGACCAATTTGAATGATCGCTCGGCGATCGAGGTCGGTGTCAAATTCACGTCGTCGTCTGCCGGACAAATCACCGCGTTGAAGTTCTACCGCAGCCCGGGCGACACCGGCACGGATCTGCTCGACCTCTGGAGCTCGACCGGCACCAAGCTGGCCAGCGCCACCTTCAGCAACACCACGGCCACGGGCTGGCAGACCGTGACGCTGGCAACGCCGGTCTCGATCGCCGCCAACACGACCTATGTCGCCTCGTACCACACGAGCGGAGCCTACGTCGCGACCAATAATTTCTTCACCAACTCGTTCACGAGCGGCCCGCTGACGGCACCCTCATCGGCGTCCAGCGGCGGCAACGGCGTCTACGCCTATGGCGGCACGAGCACTGCGGGCATCTTCCCGACCAGCAGCTTCAGCGCCAGCAACTATTATGCCGACGTGGTGTTCTCTTCCGGAGCGACCACCGACTCGCCGCCGGTGCTGACGAACCAGACACCTAACCAGACCGCGGTCGTCGGCTCGGCTTTCTCGCTGACGCTGCCCGCCAACACGTTTACCGACGCCGACGGCGACCCGCTCACATATGCGGCGACACTGGCCGACGGCACGCCGCTTCCCTCGTGGTTGAACTTCAATGGGCCGACCGAGACGTTCAGCGGCACGCCGACATCGGCGAACGTCGGCACGATCACCGTCAAAACGACGGCCAAGGATCCCGCCGGTCAGTCCGCCAGCGAGACCTTCAATATCGCCGTGTCGTCGACTGCGCCGCCCGCGAGCCTGTTCACGGCTTCCAACACCCCGGCGCAGACCAATTTGAACGATGGCACGCCGCTCGAGGTCGGTGTCAAATTCACGTCGTCGTCTGCCGGCCAGATCACCGCGCTGAAGTTCTACCGCAGCCCGGGCGACACCGGCACGGATCTGCTCGACCTCTGGAGCTCGACCGGCACCAAGCTGGCCAGCGCCACCTTCAGCAACACCACGGCCACGGGCTGGCAGACCGTGACGCTGGCAACGCCGGTCTCGATCGCCGCCAACACGACCTATGTCGCCTCGTACCACACGAGCGGAGCCTACGTCGCGACCAATAATTTCTTCACCAACTCGTTCACGAGCGGCCCGCTGACGGCACCCTCATCGGCGTCCAGCGGCGGCAACGGCGTCTACGCCTATGGCGGCACGAGCACTGCGGGCATCTTCCCGACCAGCAGCTTCAGCGCCAGCAACTATTATGCCGACGTGGTGTTCTCTTCCGGAGCGACCACCGACTCGCCGCCGGTGCTGACGAACCAGACACCTAACCAGACCGCGGTCGTCGGCTCGGCTTTCTCGCTGACGCTGCCCGCCAACACGTTTACCGACGCCGACGGCGACCCGCTCACATATGCGGCGACACTGGCCGACGGCACGCCGCTTCCCTCGTGGTTGAACTTCAATGGGCCGACCGAGACGTTCAGCGGCACGCCGACATCGGCGAACGTCGGCACGATCACCGTCAAAACGACGGCCAAGGATCCCGCCGGTCAGTCCGCCAGCGAGACCTTCAATATCGCCGTGTCGTCGACTGCGCCGCCCGCGAGCCTGTTCACGGCTTCCAACACCCCGGCGCAGACCAATTTGAACGATGGCACGCCGCTCGAGGTCGGCGTCAAATTCACGTCGTCGTCTGCCGGCCAGATCACCGCGTTGAAGTTCTACCGTAGCCCGGGCGACACTGGCACGGATCTGCTCGACCTCTGGAGCTCGACCGGCACCAAGCTGGCCAGCGCAACCTTTAGTAACACCACAGCGACCGGCTGGCAGACCGTGACGCTGGCGTCGCCGGTCTCGATCGCCGCCAACACGACCTATGTCGCTTCGTACCATACGAGCGGGACTTACGTCGCGACCAACAATTTCTTCACAAATTCGCTTACGAGCGGCTCGCTGACCGCCCCCTCATCGGGCTCCAGCGGCGGCAACGGCGTCTACGCCTATGGCGGCACCAACACTGCCGGGCTCTTCCCGACCAACAGCTTCAGTGCCAGCAATTATTATGCCGATGTGGTGTTTCAGCCTCAGCTCGCAGCATAAGGAATAGTGGAATGCATGCTGAAATCTATACGGATGGAGTGGACGAAATCACGGTCGGTGGTTCGATCGTGCGCGTAGACTTGGTGAGCCTGTCACCCACCGAGCGGGACGACAACAACGCTCCCAAGAAAGTCTTTCGTCAGCGGCTGATCTTCTCGGTGGAAGCCTTCGCGAACTCCGTTGAGGTGATGCAGAACGCGCTTCAGGGCCTAGTCGATGCCGGCGCGATCCGGCGCGCCCGATCAGCCTCGACCACCGAGCCTTCGCACGTCGTTTCGTCGCTGGAGCGCGATCGACCCGCGCCAAATGCAGCACGGCCTCCTAATGTCTCAACCAACTTCCGCTGAAATCGATCGCGAATGCGCCCCGACGACCTCCGACGAAGGCGCGCCCTCGGCGTCTTGGACCGCGCTTGAAAGTTTGGCAAAGGTCGCCGCCCATCACGGCATCGACTTGTCTGCGGAACGCCTTCGGCACGTCTATGCCACCGACGGCTCAATACTTTCGATCGACCGGTTGCTACGAATGGCGCGCGAGGCGGGACTTCGTGGGCAGACTGCGCACCTCGATTGGGGAGCGCTAAGCCACCTGGGCGAGGCATATCCGGCGCTCGTCCGGCTCTCGAACGACAATTGGGTCGTTATCTTGGGTGCGCCGCGAGCCGATGGCCTCGAGGCGGCCACCATCTGGGATCCACTCGCAGAGCGCAAGGACGAGCCGCTGATCGTTGACAAGGACCGCTTTTGCGCACGGTGGAGCGGCGATGTCATTCTGATCAAGCGTGAGCGCCCGTCGTCAGCACGCCAAAGGGTGTTCGGGCTGAGATGGTTTTTGCCCGAACTGCTGCGTCAATGGCGGCTGTTCGCGGACGTGGCGATAGCGGCCATCTTACTCTATGCACTGGGTCTCGCGCTTCCCATTTTCTTTCAATTGGTGATTGACAAAGTTCTCGTGCACGAGAGCTTCACGACGCTTTACGTGCTCGCGGCCGGCGCGACCGTAGCCCTGGCATTTGACGCGATATTCAGCTTTTTGCGGCGATACTTGCTGCTTTATGCGACCAACAAGGTCGATATCCGGGTCGCCACCAGGACATTCGGACACCTTCTCGGTCTGCCCGTCGCCTTTTTCGAGCACATATCCGCCGGCGTTCTAGTGAAGCATATGCAGCAGGCTGCGCGGATCCGCGAATTCCTCACCGGTCGGCTATTCCTGACGACCTTGGACGCTCTATCGCTGTTCGTGTTCATCCCGGTGCTGGCGCTCTACAGCGTTAAGCTGACGGGGCTGGTGCTCGCCTTCACGATCGTAATTGGAGGCGTCGTCGCGATCTTAACGGGGCCGTTCCGCCGACGTCTCTATGATCTGTATCAGGCCGAGGGCGCAAAACAGGCCCTGCTGGTCGAGAGTGTGCATGGTATGCGAACGGTGAAATCGTTGGCCATGGAACCGCGACAGAGTAGGGCGTGGGACGATTGCTGTGCTCAGTCGGTTTCGATGCGATTTGGCGTCGAAAAAATCTCCGCGGGGGCCCAGTCGTTGACGGGCTTCCTTGAGAAGATGATGGCACTCGGCATCATCGCTCTTGGTGCGTTGGACGTCTTCAGCGGCGAAATGACGATCGGCGCGCTCGTCGCTTTTAACATGCTGGCCGGTCGCGTTTCGGGACCATTGGTCCAGATGGTGACGATGGTCCACGAATATCAGGAGGTACTCCTTGCCGTTAAGATGCTCGGCGAGGTGATGAACCAGCAGCTGGAACACGACGGCAACCGCGAAGGGTTGCGGCCGCAGTTCGCCGGTAAGATAGAATTCGAAAACGTCACCTTCCGTTATGGAGAAGGAAGGCCGGCACTTGATGATGTGTCGTTCTCGATCACGGCTGGCTCGATCGTCGGAATAGTTGGCCGAAGCGGCTCGGGCAAGACGACGCTGACGCGGCTCATTGCCGGAATGTACCCGGTGCAGCAGGGATTGCTGCGGATCGACGGCTATGACTCGCGCGAACTCGACTTGATTCATCTGCGTCAGAATCTTGGGCTCGTGCTGCAGGACAATTTTCTGTTCCGAGGCACGGTGCGCGAGAACGTTGCCTGCGTTAAGCGCGATGCCACTTTCGGTGAGATCGTGAGGGCCGCGCAACTCGCAGGCGCTGATGAGTTTATCGAACGGCTGCCTCGCGGTTTCGACACCCTCCTGGAGGAAGAAGCATCGAACCTGTCAGGCGGACAGAAGCAACGGCTCGCGATTGCCCGCGCGTTGATCGTCAATCCGCGCATTTTGATCTTGGATGAGGCAACCAGCGCGCTCGATTCCGAGAGTGAAACCATCATTCGGCGCAATCTGCGCCGCATTGCCGAGGGACGAACGGTGATCATCGTATCGCACCGGCTATCGATGCTTTCGGACGCGAGCCAAATCCTGGTGATTGACCGCGGCAAGATCGTCGATGTGGACGGTCACGACCGGCTACTGCACAAGTGCACGATTTATAGACATCTCTGGAACCAGCAGACGAAGCAGAGCGCATGATCGGGACAGAGAAAACGCGCGTTCAACCAAGCGCCGACCTACCGGCCTCTCCAAAGAAGGGCGACCGAAGGCGCCGAGGGCTGCTGCGGCCTAGCCCAGCGCCGCCGCCTGTTGTCAGGGAATTTCAGCCCGATGCAGCGGAGATCGAACAGCGCAACCCGCCACGCGTAGCACGAATGACACTCTATTGTGTTGTAGCTGTGATCGCGGCCGCGGTCACGTGGGCATCCGTCTCGCGCGTTGACATGATCGTGACCGCGCAGGGGAAGCTGATCACCACGCGTCCCAACCTGGTGGTTCAGCCATTGGAAACGTCGGTAATCCGCGAAATCCACGTCAAGCTCGGCGATCGCGTCAATCGCGGCGACTTGCTGGCGACGCTCGATCCAACCTTTTCGCAGGCGGATCTCGATCAGTTGCGTATGCGCGTCGCTGCGTTCGATGCCGCCATTGCCCGGCTCCGCGCCGAATTGGACGGGACAGAATATGTAGTCAGGAATTCTGAAAATCCCGATGAGGTGCTGCAGCAGAAGGTATTCCTGCAGAGAAGGAACGCTTATGACGCACAGTTTCAGAACTATGAGGCGCAGATAGCTTCCGCGCGAGCGAATCTGCAGACAGCGCAAAATGAAGAGACGGTTCTGGCTCAGCGGCTGGAAAACATGCAGCTGATCGAAACCATGCGAAGCGCGCTAATGGCCAAGGAAGTGGGTTCAAGGCTGAATTTCCTGCTTTCTCGTGATGCGCGGCTGGAAGTCGAGAGCAATCTCGCGCGCGTTCGGGGCAGCATTGCCGATAGTTCGCATCGTTTGGACAAATCCCGAGCGGATCAAAAAGTATTCGCCGAAGAGTTTCGCCGCTCCGCTTACCAGGAGCTCGTCGAGACTTTGAGCAAGCGTGACAGCGCCGCTGAAGAGTTCAAGAAGGCCGAGCTTCGTCGCCAACTGATCGTACTGCGCGCTCCGGCAGATGCGGTCGTGCTCGAGATTGCCAATCGGACCGTCGGGTCGGTCGTTCGCGAGGCGGAAACCCTGTTCCTACTCGTTCGCCGGGACGCTCAACTCCAGGCCGAGGTCAATGTGGATGGCAAGGATATCGGCCAGCTCGCGATCGGGCAGCGGGTACGGATCAAGTTCGAGGCGTTTCCGTTCCAGAAATATGGCACGGCGACTGGTGAGGTCCGGGTCATTAGCCAGGACTCGTTCTCGCCAGACCCGAAGGTCGAAGGTGCGCGTCGCGCGTCCAGTCCCTATTATCGCGTGCTGGTCGATTTGCGGGACACGCACCTTCGGCTGCCGCCGGAACATCTTCAGCTCATTCCCGGTATGGCGGTCACGGCTGAGATGAAGGTCGGAAAGCGCACGGTGATTTCATATTTCCTCTATCCCCTGCTTCGTGGCTTGGATGAAAGCATCCGCGAGTACTGAGGCGGGATTACCATGGTGCACTGTCGATGATGATCAGCTCGAATTCTGGTGTGAAGCTCATAATGCCGGCTCCAGCGAAGGGGTTGTCGCCAAACTCGCCTCTGGTGAACTATGCGCTCAGAGGGCTGGAACGCTGCTGGTTGCCTCGCGAGCGCCGTTGGTCGCATATCTATCACCTCGACGGGCGGGCTTCGCCAAACGAGTCGATAGCGCATAGCGACGTGTTCTATACCCTCAATGTCTTGCTCGGGATGTCACGGGTCGCGGAACTTCCGGCGGACATTGATCTCCCGGAGATCTTCCATCGAAATGCCATGAGTCTCACCGCGCTTCCCGTGCGGAAATATGCGTTCGGCATGGCCTTGTGGGCCGCCGCCGAGCTCCGCCTTCCCATTCCGGAGCGTGTGAGGTCCGAGCTGAAAGCGATTCTCTCGGATCAGCCGCAATGGCCCGCGTTTCGGGCCCAGGACCTGGGCATGCTGCTGACGGGAGTCGTCGCTCAAGCCAGGGCAGGCGAGGGGGAGTGGACGTGCTTCGCGAGCCCGCTCTACCGTTTCCTGAAGGAGCGTTTCCATAGCGAATCCGGATTGTTTTTCGATGCGCCGTCCGGCTTCCGTCGCCGCTTTGCGTCATTTGCGACGCAGACCTACCTTTCAATCGCCTGCTATCAGTACGGCGAATTCACCGGAGACGTGTCCGCGCTCGTCATGGCCGACACCTGTGTGCGCAATCTGATCGCGCTTCAGGGACCCCAGGGTGAATGGCCGTGGTTCTTCGATGCGAAGAGTGGCCGTGTCCTCGATTTCTACGAAGTCTATTCAGTCCATCAGTATGGAATGGCCCCTGCGCTGCTGGAATGGGCCGAGCGTTTCGGACGACGAGGAGCGCGGGATGCCCTGGTCAAGGGATTCAACTGGGTGCTGGGCCACAACCAACTGGGCCGGACCATGCTTGTGCCGGAGCTCAGCCTGACGCTCCGTTCGCAGGTTCGCAAGCATGAGCTGAAGAGCAGGGCTCCGCGGATGTTGCGCGCGCTCAAGAACGCCTGGCTCGGAAACGGAGAGGTGCTGATCGATCCGGCCGGCATTGGAGTCCGGCTCGAGTGTCGCAGCTACGAACTTGGCTGGATACTATGGTCATTCGGCCGCCGTACCGACTTGCGGGACCTGACCGACAACTCGGCGTTCCGCGACACTTGATTCTGGTTTAGCGGTTCCAAGCCACTGCACGGCGACGGCGCAGGTGCGAAAGCATTGTCATGGCACGATGGGCGCGGACGGCACACAGGACGGCGATAGCCTTGAGACGGGCGCCGCTACCGTGAAGGCGGTCACTGGTTAGTACCGTCACAGCGTCTGGCGCCGGCGAGGCGAGAACGAGCAAAGCTCGCGCAATCCAACGCAACCGCCACACGGGCTTACCTTGCGCCATATTGCGATAATGCGCGATTTGCCGGTCCCACTTTGCATACAACTCCTTTAGGGAGCTTCGGGCCGGATGGAAGGTGATCATTTCGGGGATATACCGAAATTGCAGTCCGGCGCGTAGTGCGCGCTGCCCCCACTCCATGTCTTCCGCCACGTCGATGCCGGCGAATGGACCGACGCGATCGAAGTCGCGACGAAACACCGCCATATTGCCCGTTCCGGAATAGCCGTGGCGTTCGATGTAGAGTTTGAATCGATAGGCGAAGACGCTCTCATAAGCCGCAATGGCGCTAAGACTCGCATTTTCCGCCTGCCAGATGCGAACGTCGCCCCCTAAGACCGTGTCAGCCGGCGACGAGCGCGACGCCTGCAATATGCTGTTGAGCCAATCTGGATGCGCTCTGCAGTCGGCGTCGACGAAGGCAAGTATCTCTCCCTTTGCGACAGCCGCGCCCTTGTTTCGCGCCGGACCGGGACCGGGACGCGATTCGTACGTCAACCTCACGTCGGGATGGCCGGCAACGACCTCCATCGGGGGCATTGCCGAGCCGTTGTCCACCACGATGACCTCGAACAAGTCGCGGGACAGGGTCTGTGCATCCAGGCTCCGCAAGCAGGCTTCCAGAGCCTCCGCCTGGTTGAGGTGGGGAATGATCACCGAAATCAATTTATCAGCGCCATATTTAATTTTCCTTTGGTGCGCAGCGGGTCCGCCGGCGGTAACGCCCAGTTTCGCGCTCATTTGGCAGCTCGCATTTAATCCTTGCAATTAAATATTTGCCATTTATTATCGTTATTATAATCTTAAATGCAACTTAAACAAAATTGCATTTTGGAGGTCGATTCAAATGCGTGCATCGTTCCTGGCGTGCCCCATCGACCTGCTGACAATGGCGGAAACCGTGGAGCTGGCGCGCGGCGCCATGCGCAGCCGCCGACGGCTGCAGCATGTGGCGCTGAACGTTGCCAAGTTCGTCAAGATGCGGTCCGATCCTGTGCTCGCGGCCGACGTCGCCGACAGCGATATTGTCAGCATAGACGGCATGGGGATCCTCTGGGGCGCGCGAGCGGTGGGGCTTCCGGCGACGTCGCGAGTCACCGGTGTCGATCTCCTGGCCGAATTACTCGCGGTGTGCGCGCGGGAAGGCTTCAAGCCGTATTTCCTGGGAGCCACCCAGGCCGTACTGCACGAGGCAATGCAACGCGCGCGCGTGAGACATCCCTCACTTGTCTTCGCGGGTTGGCATGACGGCTACTTCAAACCCGAGCAGGAGAGTGACGTCGTTCGGGATATCCGCTCGAGCGGGGCCGATTGTCTCTTCATCGGCATGCCGACGCCGCGCAAGGAGCGCTTTCTGGCCGCCCACCGCGACGATCTCGGCGTCCCTTTCATCATGGGCGTGGGTGGCGCGTTCGATATTCTTGCGGGCACCGTTCGACGCGCGCCCACACAGATTCAGAGGCTGGGCCTCGAGTGGCTGTACCGCATCTATCAAGAGCCCGGGCGAATGTGGTGGCGATACGCCACGACGAACACGCTGTTTGCGGGCATCCTGGTGCAAGCGCTCATCAAGCAGGCGATTCAGCACACGCCGGGAGCGCCGGGCCCCGTGCCGCCGGGCCCGAGTCGGATCGGAGGGTGAGACGTGCCCAAGCATTTTTTCATCCTCTTGGGGACCCGGCCCGAAGCAATCAAGCTCTTCCCGGTCATTAACCGGCTCAAGGCCGAGAATCGCAAGGACATTTCCCTGACGATCTGTGCGACGGCACAGCATCGACAGCTGCTTGATCAGGTCCTCAAGCTCGCCAAAGTGGTCCCGGATTTCGACCTGAACGTCATGACCGCGAATCAGACGCTGGATCATCTCACCGCTCGGTTGCTCGGACAAATTGGTGAACTCCTCGACAAGGTGAAGCCCACCAGGGTTATCGTTCAAGGCGACACGGCGACTGCCATGGCCGGCGCTCTTGCGTCCTACTATCACAGGATACCGGTTTCTCACATCGAAGCCGGACTGCGCAGTGGCGACATCTTCTCTCCCTGGCCCGAGGAAGTGAACCGCAAGATCGTCGGCTCGATCGCGGATCAGCATTTTGCTCCGACAGAGCGCGCTGCGCGCGCGCTGCGCTCTGAGAATGTCTCGGATGACCGCATCCACGTCACAGGAAACACCGTGGTGGACGCTCTCATCCTCGCGAAGACCATGGTTGAATCCGATCCCGGACTCTCGAGCCGCTGGGACGGCATCAAGAAGCGTCACGGCAACCGGCGCATCATCCTGGTAACCTGCCACCGCCGGGAGAATTTCGGCGGTGGCGTAATCAACATCGTGAACGCGCTGGAAACGATCCTGCGCAGGGAAGATGTTGCGGTGGTCCTTCCTGTGCATCCGAACCCGAATGTCCGCGACTTGTTTGCGTCGCGATTGTCCGATCACCCGAGGGTCGTGCTCATTTCCCCCCAGGAATACACGGATTTCGTCAGCCTGCTCTCGTTGTCGCATCTGGTTCTGACGGATTCGGGCGGCGTCCAGGAGGAAGCACCCACCTTCGGGAAACCAGTCCTGGTGATGCGGGACACGACCGAGCGCCCGGAGGGGGTGGAGGCTGGGACGGCGCGCCTCGTCGGCGCGAATTACGACAGGATCGTTGCGGAGACATTTCGCCTGCTCGACGACGATGAGACTTATGCTGCCATGGCCCGCTCGCATAACCCGTTCGGCGACGGGCACGCGAGCGAGCGTATTGTGAAGGTTCTTCTCAATGCCTGAGTTCCAGAAGGTGAATGTCGTTGGACTTGGCTATATCGGGCTGCCGACTGCTGCCCTGATCGCGAGCCGGGGGCTGTCAGTGGTCGGCATCGACACCAACGAGCGCATCGTCGATACGGTTGCATCCGGCAGGATTCACATCGCGGAGCCCGATCTCGATGGGCTCGTTTCCAAGGTCGTGTCGAGCGGCGCCCTCACGACCTCCACCAAGCCGCAGGCGGCTGACGTCTTCATCATCGCAGTGCCGACGCCGATCGACCGCGAGAACCATCCGGACCTGTCAAGTGTGAATGCCGCAGTCGACAAAATCGTCGACATACTTGCACCAGGCAATCTGGTGATCCTCGAATCGACGTCGCCGATCGGGACCACTGAGGCCATCGCGAAACACATCGTCGAGCGCAGGTCAGATCTGCACATAGGCACAAACGGCAAGGAAGACGGGGCGATCTACGTGGCATATTGCCCAGAACGCGTGTTGCCGGGGCGGATCCTGACTGAGCTCATCAACAATGACAGATGCATTGGGGGCATTACGCCAACGTGCACGCGTCGTGCTCAACGCTTCTACAAGATATTTGTTCGCGGAGCCTGCGTCGGTACGACTGCGCGCACAGCCGAGTTGGTCAAGCTGACGGAGAACGCCTTCCGCGATACCAATATAGCCTTTGCGAACGAGCTCTCGCTGATCTGCGATAGGTTTGACATCAACGTCTGGGAAGTGATTGACATCGCCAACCGTCACCCTCGCGTTAACGTATTACGGCCAGGACCGGGAGTGGGCGGGCACTGCATTGCAGTCGATCCCTGGTTCATCATCGACTCCGCGCCGGATCTCGCGCGGGTGATGCGGACCAGCCGAGAAGTCAACAACGCAAAGACGCAGAACATCATCGAGCGTACAGAGGCGCTGATCGACGATCATCCCTATGCGAACATCGCCTGCTGTGGGTTGACCTTCAAGGCCAATGTCGACGATTTGCGCGAAAGTCCGGCAATGGAAGTAGCCACCCATCTCGCGGCGAAGTACGGAGAACGAATCAAGGTGGTCGAGCCGAACCTCCGCCGCCTGCCACCTCAATTGGCCGACCACCGTGTCGCTTTCGTGAACATCGAGGAGGCTCTGCGAAGTTGCGAGATCGCCGTTCTTCTCGTCGATCATGACGAGTTCAAGATGGTGCCCCTGTCGGAGCGTCGGCATCTCGACGTCATAGATACGCGGGGCATATGGCAGGACATGCCGGCGCGGACTTAGTGCCCGTCGTGCCTTCATCGTCCGTGCGGGATGATTTGAAGCGGGTTCTCTGAAATGGATCGAGGTTAGCATGCGAGACAGTCAACTCGGAATCGGCGTCGTGGGCTACGGGTATTGGGGCCCCAATCTCGTTCGCAATTTCTCGGTTAACCCTGCTACCCGCGTCATCAGTGTGAGCGACCTGGATACGGGAAGGCTCGCTGCTATAAAGCAGCTCTATCCAGCGGTGGAGGTGACGAGTCGCTACGAAGATCTGCTGAAGGATACCCGCATCGACGCCATCGCCATCGCGACGCCCGTGCATACCCATTACGAGCTGGCACTCGCGGCGTTGAAAGCCGGAAAGCATGTCCTGGTCGAAAAGCCGCTCGCGCCGAGTGCCGAATTGGTGACCCGTTTGATCGACGAAGCAGACCGGCGCCGATTGACGCTCATGGTTGATCATACCTTCCTGTACACGCCCGCGGTCCAGAAGATTCGCGAGCTCCTGCTGAGCGGCGAGCTCGGAGACATCTACTACTACGACAGCACACGCGCCAGTCTCGGGTTGTTCCAAAAGGACGTCAATGTGATCTGGGATTTGGCGGTGCACGATATCTCGATCATCCATCATATTCTTGATCGGGCGCCGATCGCCGTCTCGGCAACCGGGTCGTGCCACGTCGTCGGCTCGCCGGAGAACATGGCGCACATCACGCTGTTCTTTGCCGACGCGTGCGTGGCCCACGTCAGCGTCAATTGGCTCTCGCCCGTCAAGGTGCGCCAGACGTTCATCGGTGGCAGCAAGAAGATGATCGTATACGACGATCTCGAGCCGACCGAGAAGATCAAGGTCTATGACAAGGGGATCACGCTCGACGGTCCGACCGAGGATGCCCGTGAGTTGCGTATTGGATATCGAGCTGGGGACATGTGGGCTCCTCATATTTCCACGAAAGAGGCCCTGCAGACGGAAGTCGAGCACTTCATCGACTGCGTTCGGAACGGGGTGGCGCCAATTTCCGGCGGGATGTCCGCTTTGCGGGTAGTCGAGGTGCTGGATGCGGCTTCGCGCTCGATAGCAGCGCAAGGGAACCCGGTCCGCATCAATCAACCGCAACAGGTTCGGGAACGCGTCCGGGCCAGGGCGTAATCGTGGTGCCGGGAAGCGTTGCTAACTGCCGAGAGGTAACGGTTTCGCGATGAATGCAGTTCAGCGCTCCATCCTGTTCTCGGCAGCCGACCGCTATGGCAGCTTGATCCTGTTCTTTGTGGCTACGGCGGTCCTTTCCCGTTTGCTATCGCCGCCGGAATTCGGCGTCTATGCTGTCGTCAACGCCATCGTTGTTGTCGTGGCTGCCTCCTTTCAGGAGTTCGGCGGCGGAAATTATCTGATCCAGAAGCGGGAATTGTCGGACGAGGACATTCGTTCGGCGTTCACGATCGCGTTGGGCATCTCGGGCGCAATTGCGGTTCTTCTGTTCGTCCTTGCTGACGATCTATCGCAGCTGTTCGGGCAGAGCGGCCTCAAGGAAGCTATCGAGGTCTCTGCTATGAATTTTCTCATATTGCCCTTCTCGGGGACGATTTCTGCCTTGCTGCGACGGCAGATGAAGTTTGGAGCTTTAGCAATCTGCAACTTCGCATCCGGCGTGGCAGTTGCGCTGGTCTCAATCGGACTTGCGATAGCGGGATTCAGCTACATGGCCCCGGTCTGGGGTGGTTTGGCAGGAAACGTGTTTCTGACCCTGGCGCTGCTTGTTGGTCATCGTAATCTCAACGTGCTGCGCCCTTCGCTGCTAGAGTATCGCGAGATATTCGGATTCGGTCTTTATTCCAGCGGGGTCGGCGTCATCAATGCCTTCTACAATCTGGCGCCCCAGCTGTTTCTCGCAAGAATTCTCGACTTTGTGTCCGTTGGTCTTTACAGCCGCGCGATCAACTTGACGCAGGTTTTTGACCGGCTAGTCACCCAAGTCCTGACCCCCGTCATCATGCCGGCGATTGTCGCAAGGCGCCACGCCGGTGAAGACCTGAAGACCGTTTATCTCGAGTCGATTGAGCTGCTTTCCGCCGCGCAATGGCCATTCCTGATATTCGTGGCGATCATGGCGCGTCCAATCATCGCAGTCTGGCTCGGGCAGAGCTGGCTTGAGATCGTGCCACTCGTACGCTTGCTATGCATCGCAAACATGGCGCTGTTTGCGGCATGCTTGAGTTATCCTGTACTTGTCGCGGTTGGAAGTGTAAGGGACGCATTGGTGTCCTCTTTCATCTCGCTCCCGCCATCGCTACTCGTGATTTTGGGCGCGTCCTTCCTCGGTGTGCAGGCAGTCGCCGCAGCCGCGCTCTTGACCTTACCATTTCAGGCTGCGGTCGCGATCTACTTTATCGGACGGCATCTGCGGCTCAGGCCAAAGGATCTTGCTCGCGCGCTGACGAAGAGCGGGCTCGTCACGGTGGCAACTGCGTTTGGTGTCGGCGGCTGTGCGGTGCTGACGGACGCTGGATCGCTGCCGCCCCTTGTCGGGATCGTCATGGCATCGTGTGCCGCGGCGGTTTGCTGGTGCCTGGGGCTGCTGCTGACTGGGCACCCGTTGCTGCGTCAGCTCCATCAGGCGGCAGCGGGTCTTGCCCGCACTGCGCCGAAGCTGCGACCGTCGCGTTCGGCCCTATAAAGCCTTGTGGCAATTTTGGAGGCGATGATGCCGATCACGAATGACGTACAGCTAGGTCGCGATGTCCGTATTCTTCACCCGGAGCTGGTCAATCTGTACGGCTGCAAAGTTGGCGACGAGAGCAGGATCGGAACGTTCGTCGAAATCCAGGCGGGGGCCAAGATCGGAGCGCGCTGCAAGATATCCTCGCACAGCTTCATCTGCGAGGGCGTCACGATCGAGGACGAGGTGTTCATCGGTCACGGCGTGATGTTTACGAATGACAAGCTCCCGAGGGCAACGACGGCGGATGGCCGTCCGCAGCAAGAGTCGGACTGGACCCTGCAGCGCACTCTTGTCGGTAGGGGGGCTTCCATCGGCTCCAACGCCACCATTTTATGTGGTGTCACAATCGGCGCTGGCGCGTTCGTTGGCGCGGGCGCGGTGGTGACGAAGGATGTTCCAACGGGCGCCACCGTCGCGGGAGTTCCGGCTCGGATGATGTCCGCGGCCGAGAATATGGCGACGGCCCCCCGCGCGTTTATCGGCGAGGGCTCTTAGGTCTGCCGAATTAATCGATATTTATTTTCTTGAAAATGGCGCTTGATTTAATATTATAATGAGAGTTAATTTTTAATATATAGCTGGTCAATCCAAGGTGTTCAATCTTGATACCCTTTCTGGACCTGAAAGCCCAATACGATCAAATCAAGCCGGAAATCGACGCCGCGGTGGCCAGGGTCGTCAGCAGCGGGCACTTTGTGCTCGGGCCGGAGGTGCGGGCCTTCGAGGGTCGCTTTGCCGAATATTGCCGGACCTCGCATTGCCTCGCCGTGAATAGTGGGACGTCGGCGCTCCACCTCGCTTTGCTGGCGGCGGGCATCGGGCTTGGTGATGAAGTCATCACGGTGTCCATGACCTTCGTGGCGACTACGGCGGCCATTCTCTACAGCGGTGCCAAACCAGTGTTTGTCGACGTTGACCCGGTCACGTGGACGATGGATCCCGATCTCATCGAGGCCGCGGTAACACCGCGAACCAAAGCCATCCTTCCTGTCCACCTCCACGGGTTGATGGCCGAGATGGATCCCATCATGTCGATCGCGCGGCGTCATGGTCTCGTGGTCATCGAGGACGCCGCGCAGGCGCACGGTGCGGAATACCGGGGACGCCGTGCGGGCTCGATCGGGGACCTCGGGTGCTTCAGCTTTTATCCGGGCAAGAACCTGGGAGCGTTCGGCGAGGGTGGTGCGGTCGTGACTGATCGGCCCGAGCTCGCGCGCCGGGTGTCACTGCTGCGGGATTGGGGGCAGGAGACGAAATACAACCACATTATCGCCGGCTACAATTATCGCATGGATGAGATCCAGAGCGCGATATTGAATGTCAAGCTGGACTACATCGAGAGCTGGACCGAGTCTCGCCGATCGCTCGCAGAACGGTACAACGGACTGTTGTCTGAACTCGCATTTGCGTGTCCCCAGCCGCCCAGGCACTCCCGCCACGTGTATCATGTCTATTCGGTCAGATTGCAGCGGCGCGACGACGCACTGACGTTATTGCGGGACGCCGGCATCGGTGCGGGAATTCACTATCCCATTCCGGTGCATCTGCAGAAAGCCTATGCAGAACTCGGTTATACGGCCGGTGATCTGCCGGTCACCGAGAACCTTGCAAACGAGTTTCTTTCCCTTCCCATTTATCCGGAGTTGCTGCCGGACCGGGCGGCCGCTGTTGTCTCCACTTTGAGGGACGCCGGAGCATTGCTTCCTACCGAGGCCGCGAGCAACCGAGCGCAGCATTCGCAAAGCTTCATAACGAGGTCCTGCAACAGGAGGGCGTCTTGATTGAGCTCAAGGGAAAGCGCGTTCTGGTCACCGGCGGAGCGGGATTTATCGGCTCTCACATCATCGATCTGCTCTGTGATGAAGGTTGTATCGAGATCGTCGCCCTCGACAACATGATAAGAGGCCGCCCGGAGAATCTCCGGCGTGCGCTCGGACGCGGGCCCGTGAGACTGGTTCACGGCGACATACGCGATCGCAAGCTGATGGAAGCCCTGGTGAAGGCTGCCGACATCGTTTTTCACCAGGCCGCACTCCGCATCACCCATTGCGCGGCAGAGCCACGCCTGGCCAAGGAGGTCATGGTGGACGCCACCTATGATCTTCTGGAGTTGTGCAGCAAGCACGACATTGAGAAGATCATCGCAGCGTCTTCGGCATCCGTTTATGGCCTGGCGGAGGAGTTTCCGACGACCGAGCGACAGAATCCGTACAACAACCGGACGTTCTATGGGGCAGCCAAGGCCTTCAATGAAGGTCTCTTGCGCACCTTCAACGACGCGTGCGGCCTAGATTACGTGGCATTCCGGTATTTCAACGTTTACGGCAGTCGGATGGATATACACGGGCGGTACACCGAGGTCTTGATCCGCTGGATGGAGCGGCTGGAGGCCGGACTGCCTCCCGTCATCTTTGGTGATGGGTCTCAGACCATGGATTTCGTTCACGTCCGTGACGTCGCGCGCGCCAACATCCTCGCGGCCCGGGCGAAGATTACCGACGAGGTGTTCAACGTCGGAAGCGGTACTGAGACCAGCCTGGCTCAATTGGCGACGGTGCTTGCGTCGGTGATGGGGCGCCGCGACCTCACACCCGAATTCGCACCTGAGCGCTCGGTCAATCCGGTGCCGCGACGGCTGGCATCGACTGGAAAGGCAGAGCGTCTGCTTGGATTCCGTACCACTGTCTCGCTCGAGCAGGGGCTCGCCGACCTCGTGAAATGGTGGCGATCAGAACGCGATCTCGCTTCGGATCGCCAGCGGCAGGCGGCAGCATCGTGATCCCGATCGCAGTGCCGCTGCTGGCGGACGAGGAAGCCGATGCAGCACGCGCCGTCGTTCTGTCGGGCTGGGTATCGCAAGGGCCGCAAGTGGCTGCGTTTGAGGACGAGTTCGCCGCACTCGTCGGCGCACCGCACGCCTGCGCTGTGGCGAATTGCACCACCGCGCTGCAACTCGCCCTGGCAGCGTTGGGAATCGGCACAGGCGACGAAGTGATCACGGTCAGCCACTCCTTCATCGCAACCGCCAACGTGATCCGATATCAGGGCGCCACTCCGGTTTTTGTCGATATCGACCCCGAGACGTATAATTTGGATTGCGCTCGGCTAGCCGAAGCCATCACCGAGCGTACGCGCGCGATCATCGCGGTCCATCAGATGGGCATGCCGTGTGATATGGCAGCAGTCATGGACGTGGCGCGCCGCCACGGGATCGCTGTCATCGAGGATGCGGCCTGTGCCGCCGGCTCGCAGATCCGGATGAACGGGCAATGGGAAGCGATCGGCAAGCCGCATGGAGACATCGCCTGCTTTTCCTTTCATCCGCGAAAGGTGATCACGACGGGTGAGGGCGGAATGCTGACCACCGCGAATGCCGAGCTCGATCGCAAGTTCAGGCTACTACGCCAGCACGGCATGAGCGTTCCGGACACGGTACGTCACAACTCGTCGAGCGTGATCTTCGAGGAGTATGTCATTGTTGGCTACAATTTCCGAATGACGGATATGCAGGCCGCCATTGGGCGCAGACAGCTCGAGCGGCTTCCCGATCTGGTAGCGCGCCGGCGAGCCGTTGCCGCTCGATATGCCGAACAGCTCGGCAATCTGGAAGGGTTGCGGCTGCCAACCGAGCCGGCTTGGGCCAGGTCCAACTGGCAGAGCTATTGCGTTCGTCTTCCGGACCGCCTCGACCAACGCATCCTCATGCAGCATCTCCTTGATAAGGGCATTGCGACCCGCCGCGGAATCATGTGTGCCCACCGCGAGCAGCCTTATTCGGGCCTCAGTGGGAGGCAGGATTTACGTCAATCCGAGCTTGCCCAGGATCGTTCAATCTTGCTGCCCATCTATGCACAGATGAGCGCGGAGGATACCGCGATGGTGAGCGCTGCGGTGCGAGCAGAGTTGGAACGATGATCTCGGGACTGGCCGATCAGAAGGCATTACGACTTTTGGTCGTGATCGCGAGCTATGGGACCGCAAATGATGCCTACCTGGATCGGGTGATCAGGGAATACCGGTCCATGTCGTTCGACGTGGATATCATGATCGTGTCCAACATTGACAAGAAGCCAGCTGCAGATATCGAGTGTGTCGTCGGCCTTCCCAACAAGAATCCGTGGTCGCTTCCCTTCGCGCACAAGGAGTTGTTTGCAGCGCGAGTTGATCAGTATGACCTGTTCATCTACTCCGAAGACGACATTTTGATCACTGAAAGGAATATTCGAGCGCTTCTCGACGTGACTGCAATGTTGAATGAGGACGAGATTGCCGGATGGATGCTCGTCGAGAGGGCGTCAAACGGCGAACTGAATTATCCGCAAGCCCACGGTCCGTTCCACTGGGATTGTACGTCGGTAAAGATCAGAGGAAAATACCATCTTGCTCATTTTACTAACGAGCATGCCGCCAGTTATATGCTCACCCAGCGGCAGCTTGCGAGAGCAATTGCGTCCGGCGGTTTTTTGGTCGAGCCTCACGAAGGCAAGTACGACCTGCCTTGCACGGCTGCGACTGATCCATTCACCCAGTGCGGCTTCAAAAAGCTGATACCGATCTCCCATATCGAGGATTTCTCGGCCCACCATCTGCCGAACAAATATATCAACCGGCTCGGCATCGATCGCAAACAATTGGACGCACAACTGTCCGTTCTGATGCAGATTGCGCGTGAGGGAAACACCGCAATTCCACTATTCAGTGCCGAGACCAAGCTCTGGCACAGCATGTACTCGAAGGACTACTACGAGCCGGCGAGGGACGAGGTGTTGTCCTGCGTACCGGAAAAGGCTGCCGTATTATCGATTGGATCCTGCTCGGCTGCAAACGAGCGCCGGCTGCTGCAGAGAGGAAACCGCGTGGTGGCGGTGCCTCTCGACCCCGTTGTTGGCAACGGCTTGGCCGAGCTCGGGGCTGAGGTGGTGTTAGGTGACGTCATCACGGCGAGAGAAAAAATCGCAACGGGGCGGTTTGACCGGCTACTTTTCGTCGACGTTTTGCAGTTCGTCCGTGATCCGGCACATTTGCTCAAATTATTCTTGGATCTCTTGGCTCCCGACGGACGGGTAATCATATGCGCGCCCAATCGGCCGTCGCTCCGTTACGCCTGGGAATGCGCGAAATCCCGCAGCGTCTTTCGGCGATGGGGCAGCTTCGATTCTGCAGGGATCCACGACACGACAATCGGAAAGCTTCAAACTTGGTGTGCGCAGGCCGGTCTGGAGATCGAGAAGATTGAACGGTGCGCTCCGGCTCCAGCCAGTCCGAAAATCCTGTCTCCGATACTTGCGCGAGACCTTGTTGCAATTGCTAGAAGGCGTGAATCGCGAGAGCCGTCTGTTTGCGACACTCGCGGAATGGGGCACATGGACGCCTCCAGAGGGCGCCGTTCAATGAGCTTGGAACCCATCAACAGAATCGAAATGTGCAACATGCAGGGACACGCGGGTGCTGCGCAGGGTTCGGCTGCAAAGGACTATTACAGCCGCTCTCGCCGTGAGATTCGGCCGTTGCTGCCGAGCCGCGCCTCTCGGATACTCGAAGTCGGGCCTGGCGCTGGCTTCACTCTGATGTGGCTCAAGTCGATCTACCCTGCTGCCACGACATTTGGAATCGAGCTCAATCGAGCCCTTGAGGCCGACCTGCAAGAGCATGCCGATGTCGCGATGATCGGAGACATCGACGATTTGATCGCACGAGTGGGTAGCAAGTTTGATCTAATCTTGTTGCTTGATGTCCTTGAGCACGTCCCGGATCCAACTCGTACGCTTCAGACCATCACGAGAAATCTTCTCATGGATGGTGGGCGCGTGATTGTTTCTGTTCCGAACATCGCGCATCTGAGCGTAACTCTTCCTCTGCTTTTCAGGCGCCGGTTTGCCTACACGGATTCAGGAATTCTTGACCGGACTCATTTGAAGTTCTTTGTCGAAGACACCGCGGTTAAGCTGCTCAATGATTCAAATTTGGACGTCAAGGATGGTCTGATCACGGGCGCTGAAGGACCGAAGTCGAGAATGTTGGATACCCTCACACTTGGCCTGTTGAGCCACCATCTTGCAAAGCAATATATCATGGCTGGCGAAATGCTTGGACATGAGCGTGTCCAGAAGAAGGTCAAATGGACAAAGAACCGGCTGATCACCAGCGTCGCGTGAGTGAATTCGGCTGGAGTTCCTCGTGCGCAGGTACGGTTCACTGCAGCACGATCGGCGCCCGCGACGGAACCCGCGCCGCCGACCCGCGCTCTTTATATATTTCAGCGGCGTGCAGAAGAACCTCGGCGTGACGTCTTGCGCAAACGTTTGCGCTGAATTTTTCCTTGAAACTCTGAGACAAGAGGCGTCGTTTCGCTGACCATTCGTTTCGGTGGGCAACGATAGAGTTCATTGCCCAAGTCAGTTTGGCCTTGTTCGGCTGCGGCCGAAATCGCATGAGGCCTGCCGTCTCCCAATTTGCATTCTCAGGACTGCCGAGAGGATTGGGGACTACAAAACCTCGGCTTCCGTCTGTGCCAAGCTGCTCGTGGGCGCCACCCACCTCGCTGGTGATGACAGGCAGACCCACGCTTAGCGCCTCCATGGAGGCAAGCGACCAGCCCTCGAAGAACGAATCCATGACAAAGGAGTCGGCGGCGGCGAGCAGGGCGGATGGATTCGAAAATGAATGCCTGAGGTGAATTTGTCCTGAACAAGGCAAGCTGTCACGGAGGGCACGGACTTGACGCGTGTACACGACGTCGTCCAAGCGACCGGCGATCAGCAGGTGCGCATTCGGATTGATCCTTGCTACCTCGGAAAACGCATCTACCAGACCATAGGAATTCTTTTGAACGGTATGGCGAGCAAGTGTGAGGAAGAGAAACTCGTCTTGAAGTCCTAGCCAGTTCCGAGCTCTTGAGCGGTCTCCAGGAGGCCGATGCGTGTCGTTGAACGCATTCGGGATGGTGATGACCGCATGCTCTGAAAATGACGGATTGCCTACGATGTACTGTCGTCGGACCAAATCACTCACTGCGACGAAAGATGTAATTAACTTCGACCTGCGACTCTCACGTCTCCAATCAGTGCCGATGGGAGTTGGAATCCCGTGCAGCGTCTCGACAACCGGTATGCGCGCAACCGCCGCCGCTTCCAAGATCCACTCAGGGGGAGCGTGCGCGCTGATCACATCCGGGCGATTTGCACGCAACCACCGGCAACCATCGGTAGGCGATGTTACGACAACGGTCGTTCCCTCCCTCTGCAACGCCGCGGACAATTGTCCGACGTAGGGCGGAGACGCTGTATTCGCGCACATCACCGTAACGCGAAGACCTTGCCATGGGAGTCGTCGAGCGAGAAATGCCACGAATTCATCAAGGCCACCGGTGTCGAGTACTGGGGTGACAATCAGGCAATGTTTGCTATTGGATGCCGAGAGCTCGGCCGAACAAGGCAATGAACCGGCGGGTATTGAGGGGGGCTCGTCCGGAACGGGCGGTGCCGCCTCGCGATCGTATGGCACGAGCGGCTTCGACCAATCAGACACAAGTGTGTCATCTCGCTGAACCAATTCGCCGCTGATCATCAATCTTCTTGCCGCACGTCTCACGGTGCGCGGCAGCCGCCACGAATTTCGTTGCGCCCAGAGCATGGCGCGCCCGCGAAGAGAAACGTCGCTCTGATTGGACTTGGTCATGCGTTCGGACTGAGTAAGCTGTGCCCCACCAAGGTGGAATATCCGCATTGAACCAGGCTTGTTGCTCGCTGCATGATGGCTGTATTTAGTTTATGACTGTGCTTATTGTTCTGTGTGAGAAAATTAAAAGAGAGCAGACTATACGTCGATAAAAAAGTTAAATCATCTTGATAATAAAGTGAAATCGTATTTAGATGGACGCTCTTCGGTCGACATCGCCTGAAGGGTGACAGGACGCGCGGAAAGTGGCTCCTCCTCCTTTCCGTTCATGGAATCTAGATGAAAGCGGAGGTCTCAATAGAGAGGCGCTTAATATATCATGCTCAGCACGCTCCGCGAAGTGAAGCGATTGTCCGAACAAGTGGGTACGATTAATGCATTGCATTTGAAGGCCAAACACGCTTGCGCGCGACAGCTGTGCAGAGTTGGCTACCAGCCGGAACTTCTGCCAGTGTCGGTCCCGGTTCGCGGATTGGCGCATCCGCTGCTTTTGCGCCCGGCGACGAGTGACTATTTGGTATTTAAGCAGATCTACGTTGAGCGGGAATATGCGCCGCTAGATGATTTCGCGCCCCCCGAGCTGATCGTCGATTGCGGTGCGAACGTCGGATACACGAGTGCATATTTTTTGTCCCGGTTCCCAAACGCGCAGGTAATTGCACTGGAGCCTGATCCTTCGAATGCTGTGCTTTGCCGAAGAAACTTGGAGCCGTACGGAGACAGGGTGCAGCTTTTGGAGCGCGCGGTCTGGTCGCACCCAGCGCGGTTGACATTGCTCCACTTTGGTCGGCTTGGGGATCAAGGCGAGTGCGGCATCCAGGTCTTCGAGGCAGACTCGAGCGCAGCGGACTTTCCAGAGCATGTCCATCGTGGGCCTAATCCACCCGTCCCTGCAGGCGAGGTTGAGGCGCTCGATATAGATGCTGTCATCGAGCTTGGCGGAGGAAAGCCGATCGACATTCTGAAACTCGATATCGAAAAATCCGAGCTGGTTATTTTCGACAACGCCGCCCTGCCGTGGCTCGAACGGGTTAAGAACATCGTAATAGAGTTGCATAGTAGTGAGGCGAGCGAGCGGTTCTTTCGGGCGATGGAGCCGTACGTCTACGATTGCGGAACTTCAGGCGAGTTGACGATCTGTCGCAATATTAAGCCGCGGGCAGCAGCATAAGCCCTCGCTGACTCGTTCCTAGCTGATACTCCGTTCGCGGTCAGGCGAGACGTCAATGCGCATGCCCGACGACGACGGAAGGGCGGCCAGCCGTTTGGCAAGCCGCCTGCGTTCTCGCTCGCCGAGCGCGTAGTTGAATGGCGCCAGCAACTCCTGCACGTTCAAAAGATTAACTTCATCTTCCTGCTTGTCATGCCAGACGCTCGCTGCAAACTTGAGACACTCCACCGCGCTTAGGACCTTCATACGCCGCATGTTTTGATAGGCCCACCAGATTCCGCGCTCGGCAAGACGCTGAGCGCATAAGCGTTGTAGTTTATCACTCTCATTGATTAGCGCGCAGGAGTGTCGAAAGAAGGTTTCATACGCGTTCCGCAACTCGCGTTCGTTGACCAAAAAATCATAAAACCACTGTCGATGCATATTTTGTTCATGCAGTCGGTAGAAGGCTTGTACGCTCCCCTGCAACTCGGCCACGTTTCCGCGGGTCGCCAAACGCAGCCACATCTCGCGGTCACCAGCGTGAGGAAGCGTCGGTCTGTATCCGCCGACATCTTGCTGAGCAGAGGTGCGAACCACGGCTGCTGGCGTCGAAATCGGGTTCCAGACATCTTTGCAACACTTGGCAATAAAATCCTGGCCAGTCTGCACATTAATGCTAACGGCATCCGACCCAAGCACTCGCGGCGGGATATCGCGGAACTCGAGCACGCGGCCATAGAGCAGGACGACGTCTGGGCGGGCGTCAAGCACGTCACATGCGCGCCGCAAGGCGCCCGGCGCGAGGAGATCGTCGGCAGAGAGTAACAGGGAGTAGGTTCCCTGTGCTCGTTCGAGCCCTTCGTTGTAAGTTGCGATATGTCCGCGATTCTCGATGTGCCGTTGAAATGTGACGCGAGGATCTTCTGCGGCCAAAGAAGAGCCGACAATCTCAGTATCGTCGGCAGATGCATCATCGATTATGCAGACATCTACATCGACCTCCTGTGTGAGGACACTCTCAACGCATGCCCGTAGATAGCGGCCGTAATTATAGCAGGGTATGATTACACTTAAGGATCCAGTCACTCATGTTCTCCAACAAACCCGCTCTAAGTTTGACGAGCTAGCTGCCTCACGGTGTTTGCGCGATCGGACGACCGGCCGGCGCCAACTCGAGCCTCTCGCCCATAACCCGACTCTGGTAAATCGAGAACTCACGCAACGAACTTCGAATTCCGATGCATACTCCCCAAAAGATCCACATGTAATTCCAGTAGTGTACGGTCAACCCGGTGAACATCAACATTGCGACGGCTATAGTGAAGCCGGTGCGCAGATCCGATAGACGCGTGTCTTCGATTGTCCCCCTGAAGTTGGATCTCACTGGTAGGAAGCTCGCAATATTGCTGAGAGCAAGAAAGAAAATCATAGGAATGCCAAACCGCAACGCAAAGACCAGCCAAGCGGCATCGACGGTCGTATCCAGGATGTCATCCTGTAGCGAACTGAAAGCGTGCCCTGCGAAAGGTGCATCCAGGATCCTCGGTATGGCCGCGTCCCAGATCAACATGCGAAAGTAACCAGATACTGGATCAAAGGTCAGGTGTGAGACGATCCAGCCGAGCGGATGATTTGCCACGCTTAAAATCACGACAACGGCAACACCAAGCAGCAAGTTCAGCGCGTGCCAGCGCCACCCGTATCTTTTTAGAAGGGCGTTATAGACGTAAAGCGCTAGCGTAATAGAACAAGATAACAAGGGTGCTGAGGACAAGGCTAACAAGCAGCCGAACAGCGATAGCCCAGCCCAGAATAGCTTTGAAGATTGGCGTCGCTCCGAGAAGAGAAAAATACAGCAGGCGGTAGCGCAGAAGGCGCCGAGCAGTATCGGGTGATCAAATGTCGCGGCGGCTCTTACCCAGTACCACCGATAGTCAGGCGCAAGCGGAGCGAAGCCGCCGAAAACGGCAGAAAACTTCTCTTGAACAATGAGGTGGCCGGACAGATTGTCTGCGAGAGCCAGCAGAACTATGCAGGCAATCACCCTCTTCAAAACTCGGGTGAAGGTGTAAGTTGCGTCTGGCCCGAAGAAAAATGCCCGCGCGACGATGTAGCCGCCGAGAAACTCCAGCGTCTCGGCCGCTGTCGACGAGATCGCATCCATTCCGCTGGTATAGTAGGCTGCTGCGAACATCCACCCCGCAACTATGCATACGAAAAAGTCCGACGCGAGTCCGTGGCGATCCTTCTGAAATAGACGGATCAGAGCTGGAACAAGAAGCAGCAGAATCCCGATGCGCCCGGCTGTGAACTTCGCGCCTCCCACATACAACTGAACCTGCGCCGCTGGAATGATAGCTCCAACAAGGACCAGCCATGCCGGAAGTGCGCTATAACTTCCTCCGGCAGTTCTGGTCGAGGCTACTCTTGCTCGGAAAATGGGTCCATGCGCGCTTCGCGAAACCACAGCAATCATTTGTCGAATTCCCGTGCCGGTGGACCTTTCATAGCAGAATCAGGAGGCGAGGGGCACGAGACGCCTGTGGACGTCAGTCAAGTACCACGTGAAGGTAATCGGGCGCTTGGCCAGTCCTCCTATGAAGTGCCCCCGCTGAAAGACGTGCGGCCGATAGCCCAGCCTCGAAACCAATTGCGAAATTTCGTGCGACGCAAAGGCGCACATCAGTGCGGGGCTATGCTGTCTAAGCGTGTCTTTGGCACCCTGGAGAATGTCCAACTCGGCGCCCTGAGCGTGCACCTTGATCAACGAGGGCGCCATTGCAAATGAATCGAGTGTTCGACATTCCACCTGATATTCGTTCACGGTCAGCCTTGTCCTGTCGAAATGAAACATGCGTCCTGGATCGTTCAGCCATTCCGTCGCCGACTCGCGCGTCGTAGCGGCCATCCCGTCGCAACCCCATCGCCCGTATGAGGGAACAAAGAAACTAATGATCCCTGGCTTGGCTCCTAGTGCGCATGAGAATATCGAGATCGACGGATCCCGCTTGAACCGAAGTTTAAGGCGCTCGGCTGATGCGGGTTCGGGTTCGAAGGCCACGACGCTCGATTGCGGCCTGAACCTCTTAAACGCGGAAATACTCTGCCCGCGATTTGCCCCGATATCGATGATCAGGCCATCAGACCCGGCGGCCCAGAAAGTTCCCTTGTACTCGCTTTTGGCCAGGTAGGAGGCGGTGGCGTCCATGAGCGCAAATCTGATCGTAGCCACACCAGGGACATTCGCATACGCGAAACGGGCGAAGGGTTTCAAATTCATTCGGTTTTACCATGTTGCCACTAGTCACGTTTACTCGAATTAAATATGATGCTATTAAATTTGCAATCGAATTATTTAAAACGAGTGGTGGCGTGGGAAAAGAGCTAATGGACGAAGGCCCAAGCTCCTGCGGATCGATTGGCGTTATTCAGGCAGAACAGCTCAGCTGTGCCGAGGTGGCGGTCTTGATCGTCGGGTTCCGCAATTCCCAAGACATTCTAAACTGTCTTCGAGCACTTTCGCGGGCGGCATTTTCCCCCTCCTTCGACGTATTCATTTGTGAAAATGGCGGGGCCGAAGCCTATCGACGGCTCATCGGCGACCTCCTGAGCGAGGAAGGACCTTCTTCTTTCCGTGTACCGCTCGGGATTCGCGTAGATCCGGCCGGAACCCGGTTTACTCGGATTCAGCGGCTCAGTTTTCGATCAGGGGCCTCTAACGTCTGGATTGGATGCGCGGTTAGCAACCTGGGCTATGCGGGCGGGATAAACGCCTGGCTGCTACCGCTGTCTGACACTCCAGGCTGGAAGGGCGTTTGGATCTTAAATCCGGATACGGAGCCGTCCGCGTCTGCCTTGGCTGCGCTATATGAACGGGCTGAGTCCGGGCGCAAAGCAATGGTCGGCAGTACTCTTGTCGACAACGGCGACGACGAGAGGGTCAGAATCCGCGGCGGGATGCAGTGGCAAAAGGCCAGGGCGATCGCAATTGGTCGCGGAGAACGTCTTGGCGCCAGCTGCAATATCGCAGAGATTGAAAGAGCAATGGATAGTCCTTCCGGGGCGTCGATGTACGTGACTCGCTGGTGCATCGAAAGGATCGGCCTGATGGATGAGCGCTACTTTTTATTCTACGAAGATCTGGACTGGGGGGTACGCGCGAAGTCATTGGGGCTCGGCTACGCGAGGGATTCGATTGTCATTCACAAGCGAGGTACCACGACCGGATCGGCGAAAGCGTTAGCGGCCATACCGAGGCCTTCTGTCTATCTCGAACACCGCAACGGCGTTCATCTGGTGCGTCGACATTTTCCGTCTTCGTTGGCGCTACGTGTCGCGATCTCTCTGATGTACGCCATCCGGTTTTTGATTCGGGGGGCACCCAACAATTCGCTAGCCGTCGTCGAAGGACTGATTGCCGGACTGAAAGGCGAGATTGGCTTGCCAGGCGAAGGATCGCGTTGAGGCCTGCAGCTACAGGGTTGGAGTACAATTCCCAATGCGACCGTCGATCATTTGTTGGACTATAGTCTGTGTAGTCGTTGTCCCGCAGTCCTTGTGCATTGATGCGCGGGGCGACGAAGACAACCAGATTGCCACATGGCCGAACGAAACGAATACCGGTGTGCGGTCCGGCGTGTCGCTGAAACCTTCTGGTGGCTTCGTTGTGACCGAGGCTGACACAGTTATCTCGGGTCTGGATATTCAAGGTGGTGTGCATATCAAGGCGCCAAACGTCACCTTGATCGACTCAAGGGTCACCTCTGCCTCGTTTTACATTGTAAGAATTGAGCCGGGTATAACCGGCGCAGTAATTCAAAACTGTGAGATAGATGGCACTGGAGAAGCGAACGACGGCTCCTACGGCATAGTGGGTCAAGGTACCTTCATAGCAAACAACATTTATAATGTCGAAAATGGGATTGGCGTGTCCGGGGCCGATACCCTGATCCGTGACAATTACATTCATGATCTTCGCGCGTCCGGATCTCCTCACTACGACGGTATCCAGGTTGATGGCGGCAATTCAAACATCACGATCCAGCATAATACCGTCATCAACAGCTATACGCAGACTTCGGCGGTCATGATCGACAACTACTTCGGTCCCGTCTTGAACGTTGCCGTCGAGAACAATGTCCTCATCGGCGGCGGATACACTGTCTACGCTGATGGTCAATTCAACGGCGGCTCGATTGTCGGGGTGTCATTCACGAACAACCGGTTGGGAAAAGGCAAATGGGGTTATCGATCGTTCGTCAGAAACACGCCCGCATGGCGAGGAAATGTGGATCACTTCAGCGGGCGCTATCTCGGTGCAAGGTGAGACGCACGCGCAGGCCTCGACCTTGTTGGCGAGTCAGCCTGTTGCGCTTCAAAGCCAGCAACAATCAGGTCCCGGCCACCAGTTGATTCTCAATTGCATGGGAGCGGGCGATCCTAACGTTCTTGTCTGAACAATTTGCGCGGCCCGAAATTTAATTTATTTAATAATTGAATGTGCGTTTTTGCAGCAGCCCTTGTCGATGAATTGAAAGCTGCTCTTCCAGCCTGGTTCAGGTTGTCCAGTCGATGCAGCCGCCGAACATCGAATAGAAAAAAGTTGTGAATTTTTGTCGCGGAGCCTGCTGCCACCGATGAGTTTGATATCGCGCACGCTGTGCCTAATGCGCTGAGTTTAATGCGCAAATTAAACTCCTCCGAGGCGTCGTCGCGACTCGCATCTCCTAAAATGACCTTGGGGAGGCCGCCATGCCGTCCCAAAATTGCCGCCGCCGGTCGTGCATTACCCCGACCGGTGGGCGCGACGAGAGCGAAGCTCGCTCTTGGTGAGTTAAACAAGCAAGGAGAACTACTTTGGCGACGACGACTTCAATATGGCCGGATGCATCGACAACGGGCGTACCAGCGGGGGTAACGCTGACGCCATCTGGGGATGTTGTTGTGACCCAAGCTGGCGCTGTCATCTCGGGCCTCAATATCCAGGGCACCGTCTACATCGACGCGCCCAACGTGACGCTCGAGAATTGCAAGATTACATCCGCCAGCTTCGCGGTGGTGAAAATTGCGAGCGGAGTCACCGGGGCCGTTGTTCAGAACTGTGAAATCAACGGTGTTGGTTCGGGCAACGACGGATCTTGCGGTATCCTCGGCCAGGGGACGTTCGTCGCGAACAACATCTATAATGTAGAGAACGGTATAGCTGTTGCAGGTGCCAGCACCATCAAGGACAACTATATCCACAACCTTCTTGCGTCCGGCTCGCCGCACTATGACGGCATCCAGATTGATGGCGGTATCTCGAACGTTCAGATCGAGCACAATACGGTCATCAATGCGTACACTCAAACGTCCGCGATTATGATCGATAACTACTTCGGTCCGATTTCGAACATCAGCGTCCAGAACAACCTGCTCGCCGGCGGCGGGTACACCGTCTATTCGGACGCTCAGTTCAATGGCGGCTCGATCACCGGCGTGTCCTTCACAAACAACCATATGCAATCCGGTTATTGGGGCGTCACGGATTTCAACCAGAATTCGCCGACATATACCGGAAACGTCAATGACGGTGCGACGCTGGTGGCGACGCTCAACACATCGGCAAATAGCGGTCCAACGACCTCTCCGACGCCAGTCCCGGCTCCGGCCCCGGCCGCGCCCGTGATTGCGTCGTGGTCGCCTGACACCGGGAAGACCGGGGATGGCATCACTGACGCCAGTCAGATCACCCTGCACGGCACTGCCGCGGCTGGCAGCACAGTGAAAGTCTATGACGGTTCGACGCAGATCGGTACTGCAACCGCGACTTCGAGCGGAAGCTGGGACTACATCACCAAGGTCCTGACCGATGCGAAGCACACGCTAACGGCGACCGCGACTGACGCGTCTGGCCAGACCAGCGCCGCATCGGCTGCGCTCGCGGTCACCGTCGACACCAAGGCGCCGGCTGCGCCGACGATCACCAGCGACATGGTCAATAGCGCCAATCAGGTGGTGGCGTCCGGGACCGCCGAAGCCAACAGCACGATCAAGGTGTATGACGGCACGACTCAGGTCGGTACGGCAACAACGAACGCTAGCGGCGCTTGGGCGGTAACGACGGCTGCTCTGGCGGCGGGCGCACACGCCCTCACGGCCACGGCGACCGACGCTGCGGGCAACGTAAGCGCCGCGTCAGCGCCTTTTGATCCCGTCATTGGATCGTCCGGCTCATCAGGGTCCGGTACGTCTGGTTCGGGCACGTCCGGCACGGGGACCTCCGGCACCGGCACATCGGGCCCGAGCACCACTGCGCCCGCCGCGCCGAAGATCGCCTCGTTCTCCAACGATACCGGTACCGCTGGTGATCACGTCACGAGCGACAAGACCTTGACCCTGGACGGGACTGCGGTTGCCAACAGCACGGTCAAGGTGTTCGACGGCGCCACCCAACTCGGCACGGTGACGGCGGATGCAAGCGGAGCGTGGCACTACACGACCGCCGCGCTGCCGGACGGCAAGCACAGCTTCACTGCGACGGACACGGTCTCCGGCGTTACCAGCAAGGCATCGACTGCACTGGATGTCACGGTGGATACCGCTGCCCCCGATGCTCCGGTGCTGCTGAGCGATCCGACGTCGCATAACCGCGCCACGGTATCCGGTACGGCCGAAGCCGGCAGCTTGATCAAGCTCTATGAGGGCACGACCCTGCTCGGCACCGCGACCGTTGCAAGTGACGGCAATTGGAGCGTGACGACCCCGAATCTCAAGCACGGGTCGCACACCTTCACCGCGACGGCGACCGATGCAGCCGGCAACACCAGCCCCTTGTCGCAGCCGATCGATCCGCCGATCGGCCATGGCGGCGCAAAGGATGCTGCAACCGTCGAAGTCACCAATGTGCGCCAGCACTGGGATCACACCGCGACAATCAAGGGCACGGCCGATCCCAACAGCGAGATCAAGCTGTCGGACGGCACGACCTCGGTCGGTTCGGTGACCACGGGAGCCGACGGCAAGTGGAGCTTCCAGACGTCGGATCTGTCGGGCAAGAGCCACGCCTTTACCGCCGAGCAGGTCGACACTGCAGGCCACGTGGTCGGCACCAGCTCGGGCGCGGCGATGATCGGCTCTGGCGGCAGCGACACGCTGACTGGCAGCACCGGCAATGACGTCATGGTGGGCAAAGCGGGAGCGGATACGTTCACGTTTGCGTCCAACTTCGGCCAGGACGTTATCAAGGACTTCGCTGCCCGCGGGCCTGCTCACGATACGATCGAGTTCAGCAAAAGCGTGTTCGACAGCTTTGCGAGCGTTCTCTCCCATGCGGCCCAGTCAGGCAACGACGTCGTCATCGCGACGGGGAGCGACACCCTCACGCTGAAGAACACGCAACTCGACAAGCTGAACAGCCACGACTTCCACTTCGCGTAGGAGACGGATCAGCCGCGCAAGCTGGTACGCAACAACTGCCTCGGGGGATCGCTTGGGGATCCCCCGACAAAGGCATTACTAAAGGGCAGGTGTCATGACTGACGTTGGACGGCGGGGGGTGATTTCCCCGCCTGCGAATCTTTATCGAATCTCAATTCTGCATTTGTCAGGTCTATGGGCGGCCGGGCGTCGGCTGGCGGATCAGGCCGAAGCTCCGACGTCGCGACTCGTCGACTGGACAAAGGGCATGGTTGAAGCCCTTCGGCAACGGATATTCGTAGGCCGTTTCGAGCGGGCGGAGACCTATGCGGAGCCCCAATCAGAAATTTCTGCATTCCTGCGGTCCTGCCGCAGGATATTCTGGGCGCTTGCGGCCTTCAGCGGGATGAGCAATCTCCTCATGCTCACCGGCTCGTTCTTCATGCTGCAAGTCTATGATCGCGTGCTGCCCGGTCGCAGCATACCGACGTTGATCGCCCTGATGGTCTTGGCCATCGTCCTCTACCTGTTTCAAGGTGGGCTCGACTTGGTCAGAAGCAGGATCAGCGCGCGGGTCGGGCGGTATTTTGATGAAAGGCTCGGCGTTCGCATATTCGACGCGCTTGTTCGCCTGCCTTTGAAGACCAGGGCCGATGGTGACGGCTTGCAGCCGGTGCGGGATCTTGATCAGGTCCGCAGTTTTCTATCGGGCGGCGGGCCGACGGCGCTCTTCGACCTGCCCTGGATGCCGATCTATCTCGGCGTTTGCTTCCTCTTTCACTACTGGATCGGCGTCACTGCGCTGGTGGGCGCGTTGGTGTTGATCGGCATTACCATGCTCACGGAAACCCGGACGCGGGGACCGGCCAAGGCGTCCTCGCGCCTCGCCGTCTCGCGAACGGCGCTTGCGCTCGAGGGGCGACGAAATGCCGAGGTTCTGCATGCCATGGGCATGCGGCAACAGGCGGCGTTGCGTTGGCAGGATGTCAACGCGAAATATCTCGCGGCCCATGAACGCGCCAGCGATGTCGCAAACGGGCTCGGGGGAGCCTCCAAGATCTTCCGAGCGATTCTGCAATCGCTGGTTCTTGCCGTTGGCGCAGTCCTCGTCATCAACCAGGAGTCGACGGCCGGCATCATCATCGCCGGCTCGATCCTCAGCGCGCGGGCCCTGGCGCCCGTCGAACTGGCCATTGCGAACTGGAAAGGGTTCGTCGCTGCGCGGCAGTCGGGACAACGGCTTGATGCTTTGCTGAGGCTTCTGCCCAGCGAGGAGGAGCGACTGGCATTGCCTCCTCCTGTTGAGACTCTCAGCGTCGAGCATCTCTACATCGGCGCTCCGAACTCGGAGAGGCCCACCATCAACGACGTGTCGTTCCAACTGCGGAGCGGACAGGCGGTTGGAATCATTGGACCGAGCGGATCCGGAAAATCGACGCTGGTACGAGCGCTGATAGGGGTATGGCCGTGCATTCGGGGGCGGATCCGGCTGGACAATGCCGCACTCGATCACTGGTCTTCTGACGCCCTTGGCAAGCACATCGGTTACCTGCCTCAGGATGTCGAATTGTTTGACGGCAGCATTGCCATGAACATCGCGCGGTTCGATCCGCAGGCGACAGCTGCCGCTGTGCTGGAGGCCGCGCATGCCGCGGGTGCGCACGACCTCATCCTTTCGCTTCCGGATGGCTACAGCACGAAAATTGGCGAAGGAGGATTGGCGCTGTCGGCGGGGCAGCGGCAGCGTATTGGGCTTGCTCGCGCCTTCTATGGCAAACCGTTCCTGGTTGTGCTCGATGAGCCCTCCTCAAATCTCGACGCCGAGGGCGAGGAGGCATTGACCGAGGCGATCCTAAACGTGCGTCGTCGCGGCGGCATTGTGGTCGTTGTCGCCCATCGCCCGAAGGCGCTTGAAGCCGTCGATCATGTCTTGTGCCTTGGTGACGGCAAGGTTCAGTCTTTCGGCAAGAGGGAGGAAGTCCTCAAGAAGGTCTTGCGAAATCCGGTGCCGCTCAAGGTGGTCGCGGAAGCTCGGGGAGGCAACCGGTGAACGGCCAGGTAACGCCGGCGATGCAGTCCATCCAGCGCTACATGATCGTCGGCATGATCATGCTCGGTCTGGTGACGTTTGGCATCGGCGGTTGGGCGACAACAACCCAATTGTCGGGCGCGGTCATCGCTCAGGGCGTTGTCGTGGTGGATTCGAGCGTCAAGAAGGTTCAGCACGCCACGGGCGGAATCGTGGGAGAGCTGCGTGTGCGCCAGGGCGATCGGGTCAATGCAGGCGACGTTTTGATCCGCCTCGACGAGACGCAGACGCTCGCGAATGCGACGATTGTCACCAACAGCATCGACGAACTGCTGGCTCGGCAGGCTCGTCTCGAGGCCGAGCGCGATGGTGCCGAGCAGGTCGTGTTTCCAAAGCTGCTGCTCGACCGGGCCAAGGAGAGCAACTCCGAGGCGAGCCGCGCGATCACGGCGGAGCGGAAGCTGTTCGACCTTCGCCGTCAGGCGAGGAGCGGCCAAAAAGCGCAGTTGCAGGAGAAAAGCGCGCAGCTCGAGAACGAGATCAAGGGTTATACGGGTCAGACCGAGGCCAAGCAGAAGGAAGTCGAATTCATCCGTCAGGAGCTGGAGGGCGTACGCAGCCTCTGGCAGAAGAATCTGGTGCCGATCACGCGGCTCAATTCCCTCGAGCGCGACTCCGCCCGTATCGAGGGCGAGCGTAGCCAGCTCGCAGGAATGATTGCTCAGTCGAAGGGAAAAATCTCCGAAATCGGACTCCAGATCATTCAGATCGACCAGGACCTCCGAACGGAGGTCGGCAAGGACCTGATCGAAACCCGCTCGAAACTCTCCGAGCTGGGCGAGCGCAAGACAGCGGCGGTCGACCAATTAAATCGCGTCGATATCAGGGCGCCGCAATCCGGCCGCGTCCATGAGCTCAGCGTCCACACGGTCGGAGGGGTGATCTCTCCCGGGGAGCAAATCATGCTGATCGTTCCCGATGCGGACTCGCTTGCGGTCGAGGTCAAGATCGCACCGAAGGATATCGACCAGGTCTATGTTGGGCAGACCACGACGATGCGCTTTGCAGCATTCAACCAGAAGACCACGCCCGAGATCGACGGCGAGGTCAGCATGGTCTCGGCAGACATCACGCAGGATCAGCGTGCCGGCACGAGCTACTACACAGGCCGCGTCCTGCTGAAGAAGGAAGAGCTCGCGAAGCTCGGCTCGGCCAAGTTGCTGCCCGGCATGCCGGTCGAGGTCTTCATCAAGACGGCAGGTCGAACCGCGCTTTCATACTTGCTCAAGCCGCTGCAGGATCAGGCGGGGAGGGCGTTCAAGGAGCGCTGAATCTCCGCCGCCGCGTGCGACTGCATCCGTTCGGGACCGGCGCCCTGGCTCTGGGCGCTGGCATTGCGACCGGCCTCTGAAAAGGCGGCTGGTCGGCCGGACCCATCGGCAGCGGGCGTAGCAGGCCGGCGAAAGCGCGTCACACGCGGGACGGACTCTGCGGCCGGGTTTGGAAGAGCCGACCGCCGCAGCCTGGAGATGTCAGGCCGTCGCAAGAGATTTGAGGCGGCGAACGTCGTGCGGTCGCGCCACCTCCTGATCAGGCGCAGGAAACCGCGCGCCGCTCGACGGAGCGGCCGTGACCGATGCCGGTTGCGCGTGGGCGAGACCCCCGACCGCTCGAACCAGCGCCCGCTGAGGACGTCCATGCGCCTGGTGTACAGGGTCAGCCCCCAGAATGACGAGTAGCTCATTCGGCATGTGAAATCCGTCCTGCCCGGGGAAGTACGGTCGAAGGTTTTGGCCTCGGTGAATAATTAAATCAACAGTTACAGTTTTTCTGACCGTTAAATCGCAGCCTTGCTGGACAGGTGAAGCAGGTTCGCGCCGCGCTGCCGCGCTGATGCGCCTTCCGTCGGACACCCGAGCCGATACGTCCCGCTCCATTCGTTGCTCCATTCTGCCTTCGGTTGGACCCCTGTAGCGCCGCGGCGGCTGCCGCTTGCGATCTTCTGCGCCTATTTAATTGCGATTCTATTGTTGCTATTTAAATTAATATAAATACAATTAAATAACAGAAATCTGCGGGATGGCCGCTCGTGACGGAGGCGGCCGCTCCGAGTGTAAATCCGGGGCCTGGTTCGCGTTCGCATGGGAATCGGCAGATGCAACGACCCTGGGTAGCGATCGTCTCAGCGCTGGCTGTCATGATCGGAGGCGTCCAGTGGGCGAGTGCGGCATTGTTGATATTGCCGGGGGCTCCGCAGCCGGCTTCCGCGCATATCGAGCTGGGACGCCCGACGCTCGCTCCCTTCAGTTACACGATGTTTTGTCTGCGCTATGAGGCCGAATGCCGCCCGCGCCGCTCCTTCCGCGGCGGGCCGATCCGGTTGACTGAGAAGCGATGGGCGGACTTGCGGGAAGTCAATCGTACGGTCAACGCGGCGATCGCGCCGGAGCGCAACGAGCTCGGTCTTGCGGGCGAGACGTGGATCATCAACCCTGTTCGCGGCGATTGCAACGATTACGCCGTGAGCAAGCGCCACGAGCTGCTTCAGCGCGGCTGGTCGGCCCGCGTCCTGCTATTGGGTGAAGTCGTCGTTGGCTCCGGAGAGCATCATCTGGTGCTCCTCGTGCGCACCAGGAGCGGCGACGTGGTTCTCGACAATCTTACTCCACAGATCAAGCTCTGGTCGAGCGCGCCTTATCGCTGGGTTCGCGTGCAGAACCCGGCGGACAACCGGCTGTGGGCGGCGGTCGGACGGGAAGGGACGTGAGCGCAACAGCGCCGCAGCGCCACAAGCCTTCCTTCGCCTAGCAGGATCGTGAGCTACTCCTCGGCACGTTTGGGCCGCTCGAGCGAAGCCGGCCTCGCTTCAATTGCAGATTCGACGAGCGACCGGGACAAGCGACCGTTGGCGGTGCACATGAATACCGGTCCAGGATCCTTTTCCGGAAAGGGTAAGCGATCCTTCAAGGGTTCCGACTCGTCACATGGCGCTGCACCAGAGCCATGGACGCGCAACAATTGTTCAATCTTTATTTAAATTATTGTTTATGGTGTTTAATATGGTGGTGCGCGCTTGCGCGAGTTTAAGAAAGGGGCAGCGAATGGAGTTCCGCCCACCAGCTGGAGAGCTTGGTAAGGCGAGGAATATTGTACGTTCCAGCAAGGAAGTGGTGCCCAGCTTCGGGCTTTTCGATTCAGCGCAAGCCAAAGCAAAACCTAGCAGTCGCGAACCTCCGCCGTGGCGGTACCCGGTATTGTGGTATGCCACTTCTGTTTTGCTCCTCTTGCTGTTTGCAATGGTGAATTTTGGGACGGCATTATGGCGGCTTCCCCGCGCCCAGTCCTTCCCATTTGGCTGTCTTGTGGCGTCTTTTGTCCTAAGCGCCGCATGTACTTTCTTGATCCGGCCCTCATATCCGGCGCGGCGAATGGGCTGGACGATCGTGTCCACAATGGCGATTTTTGGTGTGGTCTTCCTGGGGTTTGTCCTCACCAAAACCGATTACTCCCGCGCCATTACGCTGGGGATCTTCGCCTCTGCCTTGGTAATCGTCCCCGCTCCGCACTTCGTAGGAACTGCCGCGCTGCACCGAGCTCTGGCGCTTGGCGGGCTGGTGGCTGCGGCGACCGCGGGTTCGTTGGCATTGCGCATTACACCCGAGCTCTCGGCGCATGCCAATAGCTTGATAAAGACTGAGTTCTACAATTTGGAAGTTGATACCTATTCGAACGCGTTCCCGAAATCTGGAGTGCGCGGCGGCGCACTGGCCCGGATCGGCAATCGTTATCTTTTAGTGAGCGGAGACGGTCACCTCCATGTCTTCCACTGGGCAGCAGCGGATCATGTGACCGTCTACCCGCTGCCATACCGAGTGCCGATCAATGGCGACGCGTTTTCCGCCGCTGCCGGGCGGCCATGGGTGGAGCGCTCTGACTGGCCGCCCCAAGAGGCGCAGAGCAGACAGGCTGGGCGCGAGATTCTCAATGCCGAGTGGTTCCGAACGTATGGCTTGCTGGTTCAGGAAGTCGGCGCCACTACACGGATTTTCGTCTCGCACCCTTATTGGCATGTAGATCAGGAATGTTGGACCGAGCGGGTCTCCGTCCTTGAGGCGAACCGCTCATCAATACTTCGCGGCCAAGCTGGCTTCGAATGGAAAACTCTCTACGAAACCACTCCCTGTCTACCAGCGAGGGGCGAACATCGCCGTCACGGGATTCCGTTTGTTGGTTATTTTGGAGGAGGCCGGATGGCCCTCCTCAATGCGGACACGCTGCTGTTGACCATCGGCGACTTCGGCTTTGATGGTCTTGCCTCAG
Source organism: Bradyrhizobium vignae (assembly GCF_004114425.1). Taxonomy (GTDB): domain Bacteria; phylum Pseudomonadota; class Alphaproteobacteria; order Rhizobiales; family Xanthobacteraceae; genus Bradyrhizobium; species Bradyrhizobium vignae. The sequence continues at coordinate 65,006 of NZ_RDQF01000042.1, forward strand.
TTCATGCCTACGCGCAGGATGAGGCCGCATCTTATGGTAAAACCGTGGCCATCAACATCGCTGAGGGGCGTGCCACAATTTTCACGACTGGTCACAGGAATCCGGAGGGCCTCTACGTCGATCACTCCGGCACGATATGGTCTACCGAGCACGGGCCACAGGGTGGCGACAAGATCGATCGGCTCGTCCAGGATGGAAATTATGGCTGGCCGTATGCGACCTATGGAACGGACTATGGGACGTTCTCATGGCCGCTGAACAAGCCTGAAGCGGAGCAGAAGGGGTATCAAGCTCCGGTGTTCGCTTGGATTCCCTCGATCGGAGTTTCTAATCTTGTCGAGGTGGAGCACGGATTGTTTGCGGAGTGGCGAGGTGACCTGTTGATTGCCTCCCTCAAGGCCGCGACGCTGTTTCGTGCACGCGTGCGGGAAGGTCAGATCAAATACCTTGAACCGATCCCGATCGGAAATCGTATTCGCGATCTCATCGAGGGTCACGATGGCAGGCTCATACTGTGGACAGATGATCAGACGTTGATCTCACTTCGTCCGAAGGACGGCGCTACAGGTGAGAGTCTTTTCGCAGAGAAGTGTAGCGGCTGCCATCAGTCGAGCGTGAGCGTTGGCAACCGGATCGGACCGGACCTGCTCGGCATCGTGGGCCGTCGGGTCGCGTCAGTGGAGAGCTATCCGGATTACTCGTCAAGCCTGCGCCGAATAAGGGGTATATGGACCGAAGAGCGCCTCGATGAATTCCTCCGCGCTCCAAAGACTTTCTGCCCTGGCACCATGATGGATTTCGAGGGCGCTATCAGCGCGACAGAACGTCAAGCGATCATCAGCTATCTGCGTACCCTTTGAGAGCGTAGCACAACATCTTTCGCGGTGCGACCTGTGATTTTTATGTCCTGGTCAACGCTCGAACTGCGCCTTTGAGGTCTAGGTGTTTAGTCCCAAGGGTGCATTCTTGTCGCACGATTCGAAGGATGCGCTATGGGACAAGTTCTACACGGCTGCGCCACCACGACGGAGGCAGTCCGTCGAGCAATACAAAATAAGTGGAAGCAGCGCGACAACGTTGCGCATTCCAGGGATGGTGATCAGTGGTTCCAGACGATGGTGATCACGGATTCCAGTGATCGTGATCATGTTCGGAAGCGGACACGACTGACGATTGCATTTGTGCTGGAAATGGCCTCCTGGTCAAGGTTGTTGGAGATCGTCCCGGCGGTCCATGGGAGGGCCCCGTGCGCGGCGCGGAGTGCCCCCACGAGCGACGGAGCGACGCGCGCGGGAGGGGCCTGTGGGCCGGCGGGACGATCGCGCGTGAGGTAATCACGTCTTTTTCCTTTCGCTGGCCTGCCGGCGCAGGCTGTCGCCTTTGAGCTCGAGGCGGTGCGCATTGTGAATGATGCCATCCAATATCGCGTCACCGAGAGTGGGATCGGCAATGACGTCATGCCATTGCGACACGGGGGCCTGACTTGTGATCAATAAGGATCCCTTGTCGTAGCGATCGTCGACGATCTCAAGCAGATCACGACGCTGGTCGGTGGTGAGCGGTTCAGGTCCCCAGTCGTCGAGGATGAGGAGATTGACACGCTCAAGCGTGGCGATCAGGCGCGCCAGACGGCCTTCGCCGCGCGCCTGGGCGAGATCGGCGAACAGTCGGGATGCCCGCTTGTAGAGGACGGAGAAGCCGTCGCGGCAGGCTTTGTTGCCGAGCGCACAGGCAAGCCAGGACTTGCCGGTGCCGGTTGGGCCGACAATGACCAGGTGGTTGGCATCACGGATCCATTGGCTGGTGGCGAGGTTCTGGAAGAGCGAACGGTCGAGGCCGCGCGCGGTGCGATAGTCGACGTTCTCGATGGCGGCAGCTTGACGGAGTTTGGCACTGCTCAAGCGGCGCGTGAGGCGGCGGTTGTCGCGGGCGGTGACCTCGTGATCCACGAGGAGGCCGAGCCAATCGGCGTGCGGCATCTCGGCCGCCTCGGGATTGTTCTGCAGTTCGACGAGGGTATCGGCCATGGCGGCGAGGCCGAGGGCGCGCAAGCGATCGACAGTGGGTGAATGAGCACGATGATCTCCTGATCAGTTGTAGTAGCTGCGGCCACGGATGTTGGCGTGGAAGAGGATGGGCGCCTCCTCGGTGGGAGGAGCGGTTCTGTCGGTGCCGTTCTTGAGGATGGCGGCGACCGATTTGTAGGAACGGGCGTTGAGCAGAAGGGCACGGGCGCAGGCGGCGTCGACGCGTTCACGGCCGTATCGCTTGACCAGTCCGAGAATGCCGATCGCCGAGCGGAAGCCCTGTTCCGGATGCGGCCGCGACCGCAGGATGACGTCGATCAGCGTCTCGATATCGGGACCGACCTTGGCGGCTTCGGAACGAATGCGCTCATGGGTCCAGTCGCGATAGCGGCGATGTGAGCTCGGCATATGCTCGGGAATCGTCGTCGGGCGATGCGGTAAGGTGCTGCGCAGATGCGACGCCACTCGCTTGCCGCGGAGGAAAATCTCGACGGTCTTTTGGGTGATGCGAGTCTCGACCTCCTGATGCACGAGGTTGTGAGGAACGCTGTAGTAATGCTTGGCGATCTCGACGTGATAGTCGAGGTTGACCCTGCAGCGCTTCCACTCGGCATACTCGTACGGCTCATCCGGCAATGGGGTCAGCGCCGGGCGATCGAGCTCCTGGTGTCAACGGCGCACGGAATCTCCTCAGAAGTGGCGCCGCAAAATTCCCCAGTTGGCGGGATGGCGATCAGCCGTCGACGTGATCAGCACCTCCGTCTTTTGGTGGCCGGCCCCGCCGTTTCAGGG
>NZ_RDQF01000043.1 GCF_004114425.1 Bradyrhizobium vignae
ACCCGGGAGGCGGCATCGTTGAGGGCCTGCGTGCTCTTCTGAAGATCACCGGCTCCTGCCAATTTAATGAATCGATCGCGCAGGTCTTCCCGCTCGAGCAGCACAAAGATCACGAAAATGACCACGAGCCCGGAAGTCGCGAGCGGTGCCAGCAACGGACCTATGACAGAGCGAATGAGCTCCAACGGTCTCGGCTGGGGCGGCTCCAGCCGCACCGTGACAGGTTCCCGAGTCCCGGTACCTGCGCCAAGCCCGGACGAGGCGGCCTCGGACTTTTTCTCCTCGCCCGAGATCTCTCTGCCAAGATCCTGCATCGTCGTGGTGACCGTGTCGACGACTCCACCGCCTGGGGCCGAACTCTGCAACGAGTGGATCTTCTCGGTGATGGTGGTCTGATAGTTTGGGAGGTTGGTCGCGAGCTGGACAAGTTGCCGCCCGACGACCAAGGCGATTCCCGCGACCACGATAAAAGCAAGGGAAACGGCGATTAGTACCGCTGCGATGCGAGGTACTTTCCAGCGCCTTAGCCAATTGACCAGGGGTGTGAGAACGAAGCTCAGCAGGATAGCAAGAGCAAAAGGAACGAAGATTTCCCGGCCGAGATAGAGCGCTCCGATGGCTAGGACGATGCCACCGGCGGTCAGCATGGGCGAAGACGCGACGCGCGAGGCCGGTGTGCCTTGCGGCGCCGCCGGAGCCAGCTCAGCCATAGGGGCGAGCCTTTCAATAGGGTTTCGGCCAATCAACCCCAGATCAACGGGTTTGATCCATCCCGAACATTTCCAGGTTTCTGGGATCTGCCCGCCGACGCGCTCGGCTCGTAGTCCAGACGGTGGTTTGGCGCGTCGCGCTCGGCCTTCTCGGATCAGGGCGAGCGATGTCAGTCGGGCAGCTAGGAACGCACGACGCAACCGCACGTTCGGACTCCAGCTAGTCGCGATCCGCGATTCCGAAACTCACAGTGGAGGGAGTCAAAATGAGGTCCATCGCGAGCGCTCTCGTGTTCGCCCTGGCGATGTCGGCTTCGGCTGCATTTGCCCAGACGACCAAACCGGATGTCTCATCCGCGCCGAGCGCGCAGAACTCGGGCACTGGCATCGCCGGTCAGCCTGGCAACAAGAATGGTCCGGCGGCAAAACCGGGAGAGACCGTCGGCTCCAGCTCCACGCTCAACCAGCAGAATCCGACCGTCCAGCAGCAGGACACGTCCAACATCAAGGGGCTGCCCGGAAACAAGAGCGGTCCGCCGGCTAAGAAGCCGGATCAGCAGTGACGTTGTCGTTGGCGATCGATAGCCACATGATGATCGAAGCCGAGACGCCGCTCGTCAGGTCTTCACGACTGGGAGGAGACGCGATGCAGTCGGCGCTCGTTCTCGGACTTGCGGCCTCGAGCTCCATGGTCTCGGCTCAACGGGTGAAATGGACGACCTATTCCATCCCGCAGACGGGTACCTCGGTGGATTTCCCGGCCACGATCTTTATCGAAGAAGCCGGCCGGCCGGATGGCTACGGACAGCGATTTCGGACGGCTGACGGCCGAGCCGATCTTACGATACAGGCCGCACCCAACGTCTCGAACGATTCACCCGCCGCATTTCTCGCAAAGAAGCATCCGCCCGCGCGCATTCAGTACAAGCGAACGACGCCTCGGTTCTTTGCGGTGTCCAGCTACAAGGGCGATACGGTCTGGTACAACCGGTGCAACTTCTCGAGCGGATTGATTCACTGCGTCCTGATCAACTACCCGGCGAGCGAAGAGCGCGAGTGGGACGACATCGTCACGCGCATCAGTCTCTCCCTGAGGGGCAGATAAGACGGGTGTGGGTTGGCCCTCGAGGCAGGTCGCTTGAGGCTTGAAAGTGGATAATACCGTTCGTGTTCTGGTCGTCGAGGACGAAGCGCTGATCTGCAGCGTCATCGAGGACGCGTTGCTCGACAACGGTTTCGAGGCCTGCTCGGTCCATTCGGGAGAGGCGGCTATGTCTACGTTTCGCGACGGCCGCGAGGGGTGTCGGGCGCTGCTCACGGACGTCAACCTGGGTGACGGCATCAGCGGATGGGAGCTGGCGCGTCAGATCAGGGAAATCACGCCTGATTTTCCCGTGGTCTACATGACAAGCGCCAGCGCGCCGGATTGGAAATCGCAGGGTGTCGACGGCAGCGTCCTGATCAGGAAGCCCTTTGCGCCGGCGCAATTGGCCGCCGCCGTCTCGCAGCTGCTCGGTGGCGGGGCCGTGCCAGGTTGAACCGGATCGTTGGGAGGCGCGGATGGTTCGGCGCGGACCAACGCATCGTCAGCGTGGCGGCGATGCTTTGGCCGGGCATGCGGCCGCGGCGCGAGCCGTCGCTACCGCCATCCAGTCCCGCAGCAGGCCTCTGTCCTCCCTCGAAAAGGACGCGCGCCGCTTGAGATCGTCCAGCGTCTCGCCGGGATGGCATCGCTCGAAGTCTTCGCGGATCAGCGACTCGAGATAGGCGCGGTCCCAGGCGCCGCCTGATTCGAGATGCTGGTCGGTCCTCATGGTTGGTGGGCACAGTCGAGGGGTCGGGATGCCTGCACAACGGCAAGAGCGAATGTTGGTTCATCTGCCCGATCGGCGAAGACGTATTGAGGCCGAAGCCGTTCGCAACGACGGCGGACGCTTTGCATGGAAGACGTGCCCTCGAACGGCGAACTCGCGCAGTTGGGCCTCGCCCGCATCAGCTACGGCCCCATTCCCTACGTGGAATCCATGAGTAAGCTTCGGGAGAAGGCAAGGAAATTGTTTTCCTGAACCGGGCGGCGGACGGCCAGGGTACCGTTCTCTGGACGGGTGCCGCCGGTTGGCCGAGGGCGACCCGGGCGTCGAAAGGCACGAATCTGGCCGCCCTTCGCGACTTTGGAACTGGCGTGGCCCCGCTCGAGCCTTAAGGGCGGAGCGCTATCGCTTGCGAAAGTCAGGGCCGGCTGCGATGCGGCGTGACGGACATTGACGCCCTCACGTCGAGCGGATATCCGCATTCGGGATCCTGAGCGATCGTCAGAGGATCGATGTCCGAAAACCACTGCGAGATCGCCTCGCGGGGATCTCCCGCCGGACGCTTGCCGCGTCCCTGTCGCACGACCTCGCGGGCCACCCGGGCGAAGAACTGCCGTGCCGTTTTGTCCGCGTCGACGCACTCGCCGACGACTTCCGCGAAAGTCTCGAGCGCGACCTTCCTCACGGCGGTGGGCGCGAACCCGGACGCGACGTCGGTCAACTGCCGCAGGTCGGTGGGGCTCATGGCGCCGACGGTCGCCAGCAGGTCGCCGATGAACGTGCGATGGCCGCGGCGCCAATTACGCCACAGGTCGTCGTCGTACTGATGCGAGAACAGCCCCCGCGGCAGGCCGTCGACGTAGGTCTGGTCCCGTTCGATCGCACCGGACAACCGCTTGAGCATGGTTTCGACGTCCTCGACCGTAAGCATCTGTTTGGGCATCATCGTTTCCTTTGAGCTGGCGAGCGGACCGATCCGTCGCGGCATGGCCAGTGTGGCCTCTGCTTCCAGATTCACGGTATCGGGAGGAACCAAGAGGCTCAAACGCGATAGGGAAGCTAAGGCGAGTTAGCTGCTCGATCGCGCGTTCTCCCCATGTTTATTCTCGTCGCGATCGGCTGGGACTTCCGGTGATCCGGATCTCCCGCACGAGGTCCGGCGTGATCATGATAACCAAGCGAGGCTGACGGCTTCCGGTGCCCTACCTCGTGGATTTGGGCGATCAAGGAAGACCACCGCTCGACGGAGGCGGAACGCTCTCGTTCGAATCGACCAGGCTATCGAGGGTGGCCAAATCCTCGGGTGCGAGTTCCTCGCGAGGATTGCGCCTGTTCAGCGCCCTGAAGCTCTTTTCCAGAGCCTCGACAAGCCGGCTATGCTTCCTCGACACCTTCCGTGCGCCGACGAATAAGGTCCGAAGTGCCTCCATTCGCTTCGTGTCGGTGTCGAAGTCATCCGGAGAAGCGAGCACCGCATCGCGGAAGGCCTGCCGCACCCGCGCTCTGAACAACCGCTTTTCCTCGCGTTGCTCGGAAAATCGAGGGGGGCTGTCGGGTAGCGTCTTATGGAAGATGAACCAGTCTAGACTGCGCATCATGATGCGGAAAAGCGCGTCGATCTGTACCTGGTTGCTCAGAGTGTCGGGGATGGGCGTCGGACCGACGACTTCGATCTGGGCGAACACTTGTTGCGAACGCGGCAGCTTGATCGGTGCCGGCACGCCGGGTTGCCAGAACCGTCTCTCGGAAAAAGCTTCCTGCGTTTCTGCGCGAGCGAAGAAGCCGGGGTAGGGATTCAGCGGTTCGAGACCCGTCACCCGACGATCGATGCCGGAGCTGACGACGCCCACCTGGCTGAAGCGGGGATGGCGCCATACCGCGTGGACCGGCACGCCGCCTGCTGCGTAGACGACGTCGTCGCAGACCATGAAATTCTCTGCGAGTATTCTTTGGAGCTGGGCGGTCACCTCATCGCATTTGTTCGGAAGATCGAACCGCGAGAACGATTCCGTGTTTACGATTTTATCTCCTTCGGGAACGACTTTCAGGAGATCACGCGTCGCGTAGATATCGTCACGCCACTCGTCTGGGGTCACCAAGTGCTGCCGGACAACGAGGAAGTTGCCGAGGTCGCGGAAGTTTGGCTCTCCGTAAGGCCACCAGATTTTGCCGGCGAAGCTCAAGAGTTCGACGACCTGGTCCGAAGCGGCCGGGATCGCGAATCTTGCCACGCTCGACGGATATACGATACGGAAGGCCACGGGCGCGTCTTTACGTGTAACGTGGTGCACGATCCCGACACCCTTGGTGCGCGGATAGGGACCAAACCGCAACAGCCCGCGCAGGGGGTGCAGGTCGACGTCGGATGTTCGCTCGGGATGGAATGCGAGCTCGGCTTCCGGGATGAAAAGGTGAGGCGATATCTCGCTCGTCATGGGCGGCCTCTTCCTGAATAAGCTGTCGTATCGTCGAGCCTGAAGGCCGCATCCACGCCCGCGCTGATGCCGAGGGCCAGGATATCGCGCTCCGGGCACGCGAACAGCGTCGACCAGAACGAGAGAAGGGCATTGAGAGCCGGATTGTAGCGCCTCACTGTGCGCTCGCGGGCAAAATCGGTCGCCGCGGTTCTGTTCCCCTGCGTGATGCCTTCGAACACGGTGCGCGGCTCGAGCAGAAGCCAGAGCCGCCCGTCCGCCCAATCCAGCCGGATGCCCAGGCCCTCCCGCCAACTAAGTTCGGGATGCTTCGGTACCGTTCCACCAAGGCTGCCGGTCAGTTTCTTGAGCGGCCCCCGCTTCGCGTCGTCGATCGAGGCCGGGGTCAAGAGATCGCTGCTTCGGCGACGATCTGCAGTCATCGCATGCGTCCGGGTCAGCGCGCGGGTCAACGCCTCACGGAGAAGCCCACGCTCTTGGCTTTTCGGGGAGACGCGCCGCTGACTTATGTAGAGCTGCTGCTTGAACTCCCAGATCATGTCCCACGCCGTCGGGATACCGGCGGCCGCCGATCCACCGGCTCCGAGCAACCACATCAGATTTCCGCCCCGTTGCGAGAAGCGGCGCGCAAAATCATCCGCAGCGACGGCTAGATAGGTCGAATCGGCTGACATGCGAGTATTCCAGTTGTAGGACTTGCCTTGTACGGCTTAGGATTGGTCTTCTGTCATCCTGCACACCGGAATCTTTTGGTCGCTCCCGTCACTTCGACTTCGCGCGACGTACGCCTTCGCCCGTCTTGTCACTCGCGAAGGTGAACTCGATATCGCATTCGACTTCGAGATATTGCCGCAGCGTCTGCAGCACGGCCTTGCGGCGCGGATCGGTTCGATCGGATGGCTTGGCCGTCTCGAACGTTGCGATGGCCTTCCGCGACACGCCAGCCTTCTGCCCAAGTTCGGTTTGACTCCATCCGAGCAGCGCGCGCGCTGCTCGAAGCAGGGAGGGGGGTGAGCAGGTGGTCGTCCATCGGAATCTATCAGTTCTCCGGCCGGGCCTCCGAACGGGGCGAGCTGACCCAATCAATGGTTAAACTTTTACCTTTCCTGTTAACCTGCAGAACACAGCAGCTAAGTCATTGATTTCAGCTGGCACTGAACGGTTTCCTAAACCGTAGGTCGGATATCGACGGGATTGTCGACCCAGCCCATTCTTGGAGGTCCAGTAGATCGGCAATCTCGGTGCCGCGCTCCAATTGCTTTGCGCCCTGCGGGCCGAAGACAACCACCTCGGCGCGGCCGCGCTGGTTCAGCCATCGCAGGATCGCATACCGATCGAGTTTGTCGCTCTCTTCGCCCCTCGGCATGGGATCGAGCAGTTGCAGGGCTGTCTCCGCAAGCCGCGTCGATCCGAACCTCTGATGCCATTCCGGTGAATGGCGCTCTACCTCTGCGGGACGAACGTCCATTGGAAGCTCCGCCAGGCGTTTGGCCAGGCAATCCTCCAGGGTCTCAGTCACTCGGGTCCGTTGAGTAATGGGTTTGAGCCTGCCGAACCGCTTCACGACTGCGGTCGCGTCCTTCACGAAATAACTGCCGGCCATTGCGATGAGAAGGCGAGAGGCGTCGAGCGGCGTCATCGCCGCAGCACTTCTGCCGAAACCTTTGAAGGTGATCTCCTTGGCAGCGCGGATGGTCTTCAGATGAAGTTGAGCTGTTTCGCGCGGGACACCCAGCGCATCCCCGACGACGTCCGCCAGTCGTATCGATGTAACCTGACGGGGCGACAGCTCCAGCGGCGGCCGGGCTACGAAATCGACGTCGAAAAGGTGCTGCGGGCGTGCGCGAAGCACGAAGTCGTCGTCGAGATCAACGCACATCCGTGGCGTCTCGACTTGGATTGGCGCTGGCACCGGGCAGCCCTCGAATTTGGCTGCATGCTGAGCATCAATCCGGACACGCACTCGATTCCCGAGCTCGACCAAATGCACTGGGGCGTCCTGATGGCCCGCAAGGGCGGTGTCCCCACCGAGCGGGTCCTGAACGCGATGTCGCTCTCAGAGATCACGCGCTACCTGCGCCAGAAGCGGCGCTCGCTCGCCCGCGCCGCTTAATGCCGCAGAAGCACGAATTCTCATTGCGGGGAAGGGTGGTGACGGTCGCCGCCGATCGCGGGCACCACTTTAGCAAGCCTTCACGGGATCGGATCGTGCTGGTTGAAAGCCATGGCGTCGAAGGCGACGCCCACGCCGGCCCCTTCGTCCGACACGGCTATCTCGCCCGCCGCCAGCCTCAGCGGATTATCGCGTGCCGTGAGACGCATCGGACTTCGGCAACACGGCCGCGAGGTCTGAATAGATCACGTCGGCCGTGCGCTGATAGTGCTGCTGGAGCAGTGCGACAGCGTCATCCGTCTTGCGATCGAGCACCGCCTGAAGGATCTGCGCGTGCTCGGTCCCGATCTTGCGGACCGGATAGGCCTTGGCGATCGACATCATGCGATAGCGATAGAGCCGGTCGGCGAGCTGCTCGCAGAAGCCGAGCAGCGGGCGCGAGCCGCACTGCCCGATCAGCGTCGCGTGAAAGGCGCGGTGCGCCTTCTCCCAGTCGGGATTGTCCGTGAACTTGCCCGGATCGAGTGAACGCGGCGTGCGGTCGAGGCGGTGGTGCGTCACCAGCAGTGCCTCCTCCCAGTCCTGGGTGGCGTTCTGCATCGATTCGCGCAAGGCGAGACCTTCGACCCAGCAGCGTGTCTTGGTTAGCTCCTGGAGTTCGTCCTTGCTGACCGGCTTCACGAAGAAGCCGCGCTGCTCCATGCCGATGACGAACTCCTCCGTGGTGAGGCGGTTGAGCGCCTCGCGCAGCGGGGTCTGTCCCACATTGTAGTGCTCCATCAGGAAGCGCGACTGGAGCTTGCGTCCGGGCGCAAGCCGCGTGGTCAGGATGTCGGCCTTGAGGCGGGCATAGATGGTCGTCGCCAACGTCGCCGGCGCATCCGTCTTCGGGCTGAACAGGTCAGAGCTCATAGCGTGCTGATTCATCAGGCTTTTTGTACATCAGGCTGCGCCAAAGCCATAATTTATAAATTTCTGCTTTACGAAGCTGTTTGTATACATTAATCCTCGACCAACAACAATCGGCCTGGTGGCGATCGGCGGCTGTTTCGGCGCGCGTCTCCCGGCCTTTCACGAGGAAGCCCGATGTCCGATTTTCCGGTGGTCGCGTTGCGTAGCGTCGAGATCGCGACGCCGCATCTCGGCGCCTCGGCGGATTTCTATCGGAAAGTCTGGGGGCTCGATTTTGCCGCTGAAGCCGACGGCACGATCTATCTGGCGGCCACCGGAGCGGACTTCCACGTTCTTGAATTGACGCAAGGCACCCGCCCCGCGTTGCGCAAGATCAGTTTTCGCGTGCGTTCACGCGAAGACCTCGACCGCCTGTTCGCGCGTGCGCACGAGGCGAGCTGCGAGATCATCTCCCCGCCCGGCCCATCGCGTGCGCCCTCGGGCGGCGAGCACTTCGTGATCCGCGAGCCGCAAGGCTGCTGCATCGAGTTCGTCCAGGGCGACCGCACCAAGACCGCGCGCGTCCTGGCTGATCGCCCCGAACGGCTCGCGCATGTCAACATCAACAGCGCCGATATCGAGAAGTTGTCGAGCTTCTACCAGCAGGCGCTCGGCTTTCGCCTGACCGACCGCTCGAAGCTGATGGCCTTCCTGTGCTGCAACAGCGATCACCATGCCGTCGTGCTTGCGGAAGCCCCTATCAACGGGCTCAACCACATCGCCTTCCTGATGCCTGACCTGGAATCGGTGATGCGCGGCTCGGGCCGCATGGTCGACCATGGCTTCCCGATCGGCTGGGGCGTCGGCCGCCACGGGCCCGGTGACAATGTGTTCGCCTATTTCGTCGACCCGACCGGAGTCGTCATCGAATACACCGCCGAAGTCCTTCAGGTCGACGACTTCTATCGCGCCAAGGGCCCCTCGGAATGGGTCTGGCCGCCCGGGCGCACCGACCAATGGGGTATCGCGCCGCCGAAGAGCGAAGCCTGCAAGACCGCGCAGCTCTCCGTCTTGTTCGACACGGAGCGCCGCGCATGACGACGTCCTCCGCCCCTATGTATTACGACGTCCTCGTCGTCGGCTTCGGACCAACCGGCGCCGTCGCGGCCGGCCTGCTTGGCCGCCTCGGCCATCGCGTGCTCGTCGTTGACCGTCTCACCGGCATCTACGACAAGCCCCGCGCGATCGCGCTCGACCACGAGATATTTCGCCACTTCGACAATATGGGACTGGCCGAAGCGATCGCGCCCCATGTCGAGCCCTTCACCGCTTCCGAGCATTTTGGCACCGATGGCCAGTTGATCCGGCGCGTCCACATGGTCGCAGAACCCTATCCGCTCGGCTACACGCCGAGCATGGTGTTCAGCCAGCCGCCGGTCGAGGCGGAGCTGCGTCGTCACGCCTTGAGCTTCGCCAGCGTCTGCGCCGAGCTCGGCGTCGAGCTGCTCGATCTCGCGCAGCGATCCGACCGTGTCGAGGCAACGCTGCGGGACGCCGACGGGCAGTCGCGGAAGGTGACGGCGCGCTACGTCCTCGGCTGCGATGGTGCTTCGAGCACGGTGCGCCAGATCGGACGCATCGCCCTCGAAGACCTATCTTCGATGAGCCCTGGCTCGTGGTCGACGTGCGGGTGAACGAGGGCGCGCTTGCAAAGCTGCCGCAAAATTCCGCGCAATTCTGCAATCCGGCACGGCCTGTCAGCTTCCTGATCGGCCCGAAGAACCATCGCCGCTGGGAGATCATGCTGCTGCCGGACGAGGACTCAAAGCAGATGGAGCGGCCGGAGAATGTCTGGTCGCTGCTCTCACCGTGGCTGAGGCCGCAGGATGGCGAGCTGTGGCGCGCAGCCTCCTATCGCTTCCACGCGCTGGTCGCCGCCAACTGGCGCAACGGGCGCATCATCATCGCCGGCGATGCCGCGCATCAGCAGCCCCCCTTCATCGGCCAGGGCATGTGCCAAGGCCTGCGCGATGCGACCAATCTCGTCTGGAAGCTCGACTGCGTGCTCAAAGGCACCTCGCCCGAGACGCTGCTCGACTGCTACACTGCCGAGCGCAAGCAGCACGTGATCGAGCTGACCGGCAAGATCAAGGCCATCGGCCAGTCGATCTGCGAGCGTGATCCGGCGGCCGCGCGGCGCCGCGACGCGCAGATCCTCGACCAAGGCGGCGGCAAACCGCTGGAGATCACGCGGCAGGAGATCATTCCGCCGCTGCGCACGGGCTTCCTGGCGGAGCACGTCGGAGCCGCGCGGGGCACCCTGTTTCCACAACCGATGGTCCTGCACGGCGGCGCGCGCTGCTTGCTCGACAAGATCACCGGGCCGGGCTTGCGCGTGGTCATCGACGGTCGGCGCAGCGATGTGCCCGCTCTGATGGCGCTCTGCGCCGCTCACCCTGAATTGGCCGCAACGGCGATCGCGCCTTCCGGCGTCGGCGCCTCAAACGTGCTCGAAGAGACTGACGGCGTGCTGGCCGGCTGGTTCGACAGGTATGGGGTCGCTGCCGCAATCGTGCGGCCCGATCATTACGTGTTCGGAACGGCGCAGGATGCGGCCGAGCTCGACGATCTCTTGCGCGACGTCACCGCGCGCCTGCATGGACAACCCGATCCCAATCTCAGAATGGAGAAGACAGCATGAAGCTCGCAACCGTTGCCATCGATGGCCGCACGACCTGGGGCCTCGTCGAGGGTAACAATTTCATCGATATCGGCGCCGTGCTCGTTTCTCGCTATGCCGATCTCAGAGCCGCCATCGCCGCCGCTCTGGCGGGCGTCGCGGATGCGAAGCCGAAGGCAGCGGTCACGCCGCTTGCGAAGCTCAGCTTCCTGCCCGTCATTCCGAACCCCGACAAGATCCTGTGCGTCGGCCTGAACTACGAGACACACCGGAAGGAAACCGGCCGCACGGAGGTCGAGCATCCCACCATCTTCTCACGCTACGCTAACAGCCAGACCGGCCATTTGAGGCCGATCGTCCGGCCGCGCGTCTCGACCGACCTCGACTTCGAGGGCGAGCTTGCAGTCGTCATCGGCAAGGCCGGACGTTACATTTCACGCAGCGAAGCGATGGGCCACGTCGCCGGCTATGCCTGCTACAACGACGGCAGCATCCGCGATTTCCAGCGCCACACCCACCAATTCACGCCGGGCAAGAATTTTCCCGATACCGGCGCGTTCGGACCGTGGATGATGACGCCGGACGAGCTCGGCGATTTGGCCGAGCTCAAGCTCACCACCCGCCTGAATGGCGAGGTCGTGCAGGAAGCGCAGATCAAGCACATGATCTTCGATATCCCGCGGCAGATCGAATATTGCTCCACCTTCACTCGGCTCGAACCCGGTGACGTCATCGTCAGCGGCACGCCTGGTGGGGTGGGCGCCCGGCGCAGCCCGCCGCTCTGGATGAAGCCCGGCGACATCGTCGAGGTCGAGGTCGAGCGGCTCGGCGTGCTGCGCAATCCGGTCGAGGACGAGGCGCGGTGAAACGTCCATCGGACGGGAGCTGCTCCGAGCGGCGGCGAAGCCCATCGGCTTCGTCCGCCCGCGGGAATGCTGCTGATTAAAACCAGACAAACAAGACGGAGAGGGGAAACGTCATGAGCAACAGCGCAGATGTCATGGTCGGTACCAACGACGCCACGACGGCAGCGCCGATCATGGCCGCGTTCCGCAAGCTGGTCATCGCCTCCTCGCTCGGCTCGGTGATCGAGCACTACGACTTCTTCATCTACGCCTTCACCGCGCCCGTGGTGTTCGACCGCTTCTTCTTCCCCAAGATGGATTCGACCGCGAGCATGCTGGCCGTGTATGCGACGTTCGCGGTTGGTTTCGTCGCCCGGCCGCTCGGCGGCATGGTGTTCGGCCATTACGGAGACCAGCTCGGCCGCAAGGCGATGCTGACGATCACTTTCGTGCTGATGGGCGTCGCGAGCTTCCTGATCGGCTGCCTGCCGAGCTATGATTCGATCGGGCTTCTGGCGCCGATCGCGCTGGTCGCGCTGCGCTTCGTGCAAGGCTTTGCCTTCGGCGGCGAATACATGAACGCGGTGTCGCTGACGCTGGAGAATGCGCCCTCGGCAAGGCGCGGCTTCTTCGCCTCTTTCGTCAACGCCTCGGGTCCGATCGGCGTGATCCTGGCATCCGGGTTCATCGCGCTGCTCGGTTTCTTTTCGACGCCGCAGGATTTTGCGCAATGGGTCTGGCGCGTGCCCTTCGTGCTCAGCCTCGCGCTGGTGGTGCTCGGCACCTACATCCGCCTCCAGGTCGACGAGTCGACCTTGTTTAAGGCAGTACAGGCCTCGGCCGCGCGGCCGAAGGCACCGCTGCTGGCAGTGGTGCAGTCGTGGAAGAAATCGGTGCTGTTCGGCTGCCTAGCCAACATGGCGCACAGCACGTTCCAGTACATGAGCACGGTCTTCGTGCTCGGCTATGCCGTCAAGACGCTCGGCATGGCGCAATCCAGCGTCACCTTCGGCACCATGGTCGCCAATGTGCTGGAGATGTGCATGGTGCCGCTGATCGCGAGTTACTCGGACCGCCTCGGCCGCCGCCCGTTTATCGCACTCGGCATCCTGCTGGCCGCGGCCTGGTATCCGATCTACTTCCAGCTGGTCGCGACCAAGGATCCGACGCTGCTGATCATGGGCCTCGTTGTCTCGATCGGGATCATCCACGCGCTGATGTTCGCGCCGGAGGCTGCCTTCACGGCGGAGCTGTTTCCGACCGAGGTCCGCGTCAGCGGCTCCTCGCTCGGCAAGCAGCTTGGCATCATCCTGGGCGGCGGCATCGCGCCCCTGGTCGGCACCGCCCTGATGGGATCGAGCGGCAGCTTCACCCCGGTGATCCTCTATTTCGAGGCGATCGCGGCCTGCGCCTTCATCGGCATCCTGTTCGCCCCGGAAAGCGCGAAACGAACCCTCTAGGCAAGCCCGCACCCCGGGAGGAGCCGAGCTCGACGGGGGCTTGATACCCCTCGAAATCGCCCGAGATTGACCGCCCACCGGGCCGAACCGGTGGTACACAGCGGTGGTCACAAGCTTCGGCGGGCCTTCCGGGAATCCTTGTTTTTCGGCGGTATTCGCACACGCGGCGCTGTGAGGAAGAGAGTCCCACTCTCTCCGCCACCTTACGATCAGCACTGATCGATGCCTGGTAACTCTGCCCAAGCGACAAGGCTGAATTTGCGCGTTTGAGGGATTGAGCTTCGCGTTACGGTAACAAATCCTAGCAATTTCAACGGCCCTGACCAGACTACGAATCTGGTGAGTTCGTCTCGGAGAGATTGCGCGCACGCAACATATCTGCGACACGCGATATCTAAAGTATTGACATTATTGCCATCAAAACGGTTTCCTAAACCGTAGGTCGGGCGTGTGCTGGCCGTAGTTACTCTTCTCGCTATTAGCAAACGAGGCCTCAAAGCCTGGCCACGACGCGCGAGGTCTCCCACATGCGCAACCTTCCTACTGAAGGCTTTTAGGATAACCTGGACCTCTACTGGACTAACCTAGTCAGTAGCGGAATCGCCGGATGAACTCGTCCTATCGCGCGGCATCGCATTTGACCGCAGCGTCGAGAACACGAAAGAGTGGCGATGTCACCTACATCGAGAGCGTCCGGATCTCATCTTGGGACATCTCGCCGTTCTTGAACAACCGCCGCCAGCTGTCTCGGACCGGTGGTTTGAATTCAACCGGGGTCATCTCCCAGCTCGTGAAATTCCATTGCAGCGTCGCGAACTCGATCTTTAGCCGGTACAGGTCCCATTCATTCCATGCTTGGGGCGACAGTTGTTCGATCTCGGTGGGTAGATCGAGCTCAGCCATTTCATCCGCAGGGGCCGGCGTCTGGGACTTCATTAGCATGTTCACAATGGCCCCTAACGGGCTGTCGTCACCGCACAGTCCAAGAATATGCCGAGCGTTGACATCTCTCTCAGGCTCACCACGTCGCAGCCTCCGCCGCAGACGATCCATGCCTCTTCGCGTATGAACGTTGGAGTCCACGATGGCTCTGACGCTTTCGTGAAGGGTCGCAATTGGCAGATGTCCAATTTCGCGCGGCGGCTTAGGCTCCGGAAAAGCCTCGATCTCGACCGTCCCGGCCGGTGCCGGTGATTCTGCTTTTCTGACAAAACCAATTTCCGGTGCTTGTGGATCCGGCATGGGTTCGATGACTTGCGACGACGAAAGCGGTCCTACGGGACCTTCCCCCCGCAATATGCCAGCGAGCTCTGCGTTGGGGTCACGCCGAAGTGTCAATTGATGCGGGAGAGCACCGGGAAGCGACGCCGCGGTTGCCAGGATTAGGGATGAGATATTGGTTGCAACCTGCGGGTTGACTGCAAGTACCGAGCCTTGCGCTTGAGCCGCAAGCAGCGTTGCTGCCCACACATGGTGGACATCGTTGATGTCAATCAGAAGACGGTGTCGTCGATCGACATTCCTTGCCTCCCGGATGAGAAGAGCGTGCGCCGGACGGAAATGGGCAAACAGCTTCAAATCGATTGTCGCGTTCCCTCCGCTGAACAGCGAGACCGTTATCTGGTTCTTCTGACTATCGATGTTCAGGACTTGTGCAAGTTCGCCGCGGCGTATGACAGGTGGGCAGCTGGAATAGTCGTCCCGTGTGAACACGATCCACTCGTCGTGTGACAACTGGATGGGTTTGAGCGGATGGCCCAACTGGATGGAAGTCCCGAGTTCGCCGCTGCGAATCCGAAGCGTGCGAATCTGGTCATTAAGCCCCTCGAGAAGGCGTGGATCATTGCAGACTAGAAAATCGAAGCTGGTGCTCTTATCGAAGAAGCGCTCGGCGGGATCGAATTCGATCTTTCGATGTTGGGCCATCAATTCAATGCTCCTAGCGATAAGCCCACAGCGCAGATATCTCTCGACGTCATCTTCGCTCTGAGCCGGATTCAGGGCTGCAAGGCGATCCACCGCATACGCCGCCAAGCGATGGCTCGCGATGCCAGTCTGTTTGCTCTGATCATGCACTAGAACGAGAGGCGCACTTCGCGCGTCTGCCGTTGCGATTAGGCGGGCAAGTGTCTGATCGTGGATGGACTCAGCTCGCGGAACGATGACCAGCCGATTTTTAACGATCAGTGACTGCGTGTTCGGCAACTCGGCCAGCGCAGCCTTAATGGTACCTACTTGCGGCTTCGCTGCTTTAATCGCCTGCGCTAATTGGCGGCAATCGGAATGATTGTTTCCGAGCACCAGGGGTGGGTTGTCATGTTCCGCTGTGTCGACGATGCTTTTGAAGCAGTCGATTGCCGCTTCGTGACTTTGGGCGGTGACCGCGCGAATGGTGCTGATTTGCGATTTATCAGCCGCTCGATCCACCAGCCTGCAGGCCTGTTCGATGGTTGAGCGAACTGGGGCAGTGGTAACGACCCGGGGGTAGGTCGCCGTAGGGAGCACAGCAAAACTTTCGAGATCGCAATGGCTCAGGATAGTCTCGAGATGCAAACTCCGTTCGTTCTCGTTGTCTACGAACCGGTCCATCAAGCGCTGCAGCTCGGCAACGCGGATCGCCGAGCGTCCGCGCAACAGCTTGTCGATCAGGCGGACGGCATCACCGTGGATCGCTTCGATGTTCAGACGCGTCGTCCGCGCCCGTGTGTGCTGAACGCGAGGGTCGTCAAATTTCGTACCGACCGGCCAATGACGGCCGGGAAACGGGGCAATTGGGTCGACGACCAGATCGATGCCGAGCTCGGCAAAGTAGCCCAGCAGTTGGCGCTGATGAAATTCGGGCCAGCGATTGCCTTCGATCGTCGCTGTTTTTCCGCCCGTCTTAAGTTGTAGGGGATGCGCGAACATGTCGCGAATTGCGGGTCCCGAGATTTCGTCGAGATGGATCTCACGGCGCGGAAAAAACACATGACCGTGCCGGTTTCGATCGCGTGGTCGCATCCGCGCCGGATCGTGGATCGCTGCGTGGATCGCAAGGCGCCGCTTTCCAGCGATCAACAGCGCGATGCGTTTAATGAACTCCGCACATTCGGCAAGCGTGATTTCCGAGTCTGGTGGCAAAGCCACGACCACGGCAACGCCATTTTGCCTACGGCTATCGGCGCCGAAGTTGCCCCAATAAACCTCAGCCTCATCGACGCAATTGGCGAAATGTTCAATCTCGCAGAATCGCTCGGAGACCTCGTCCGTACGGATGATTTCGCTATGAACGAGGTCGCCGTCCAAATTCGAGAAATCAAAGTGCCGCGCCAAACGGGTGTCCAACACCCGGCTACGGCCCAGGTACCCTAGAAATCCGGGCGCGCCGGCGTCTCGCTCAACGTGGGTAAATGAAACTCCTAGGTAGATAATTGCCATTGATGCAACCAAATACTCCGATCTGCATATTGAGCTTGCCGTCGATTCCGGAAAATTCAAAGGGGCGACCTTGAAACTAGTCAAAAATAATCGGGTGGCGGAGGCGATTTTCTCATGGCATCAGGGTCTTAGGGGGGGCGCAACAGGCGAGGATGTCATGAGAGGCGAGGCGGCGACCGAGATCAAAAAGTTGGAGGCAGAAGCCGCACGATTGCTCAAACGGCGCCTGCGCCATGAGGCGGAGGCTGGCCAGTTGGCCAAGGACGAGAAGGCTCACGATGAGGCCGTGGAAGCCACGATCCTGAGCAGTCTCCGTGAGGCGGGATTGACGAAATTGCCGCTGACGCAGGTTCTGGCCACAATCCGTGCGCTTGGGGCCGAGGCCGCTGCGAAGGACATCCCAGGAACCGTGCGCTCGAGGCCACTGAGCGTGCGTCGGGTGGATCGCTGTACGGCTCCGAGGACGCGGCTGTGCGCGAGGTGTTCGTCAAGATTTCTCGCAATGTTTCGGCCGATAATCGTGCAATCATCGACGATGCAGGCTTGGGCTGGAACGGCAAGCTCGGGGGCTGGAAGGGCAGGGTGGACAGCACGGCGATCGAGAAATTGCAGAATCACTTCGTGGATCGCGTCGTAATCCTCGGCGAGCAGGAGCCCCCCTCACAGGCTGGATCAGCGGACGAAAGCACACCTCCGGCGCCAATGGGGCCGGACTCCTCCTCAGATGCACTCGCCACTCCAGCAGAGGATGAAGGTGTCGATTTGGGTTCGATGCCTGAGGCCGGGATGATTGTAGGCGCTGCCACTCCACCCGCGGACGACGCCTACGACAACCCCGATGCCGCCGTCGTCACCAGCGCCGGCGATGCTGTTGCCAGGCCGGCCGCGCCGCCGAGATTTGGTGCGTTTCCCAGGCCACTTGCCCGTCTCTCGCAGGTCGATGAAGAACCGGATCGTCCGCCGGGCCTCTGAAGAAGGACGACGAAGCGAGCTTCCGGCTTGCCTTCTGGATTTCGTACTCTCATTGGCGGGAGTTCCGACCTCCTCTGCCACGGCTTGTTGGCCGCCCGCACCGCGGTCGGCTGACGGCACGCGGCTGCTTTCGATCGCGCGTCACTTCGTCGGGGCCTTCCATGGCGTCCCCGGCGCGCGTTCCGCTGGCACCTCGCGGAGAACGGCGTGCGGCTGGGTGCGAGGATCGACGTGTTTTCCGATGCGATCGCACGCGTCGACGATCGCGCACTCGCGCCGGTCGCGGCCTGAGAGCGCGAGACTATGGCTTGCGCTGCCGCCGCGTGACGTCTTGTGCGATCTTCAGGAAATTGAACAAATGCGGCATCCGGTTGTCGCGACGGTAGTTCAGCGACAGCGCGGTCCCTGGATTATGTCCCTCATAGGCGCGGTAGGAGACGCCGGGGCGTTCCGCCTCCGAGACCGATTTCGGCACCAGCGCGATGCCGACGCCGACCGAGACCAGGCTGATCGCGGTCTGATAGTCCTGGGCCAGCACCTGCGATTTTGGAATGAAGCCCTCTTCGAGGCAGATGTTGAGGATGTGGTCGGCGAAGCTCGGGCGTGGCTTGCGCGGGTAGAGGATGAATGTCTCCGCCTTCAGCGCCGACAACCTTGTGATCGCTTGTTCGAGCAAAGGCGATGTGTCGGACAGCGCGAGGATCAACGGCTCCTGCAGCAGCGGCTCCGACTTCAATTCCTCGTCGTCGAGCGAGGGGCGGGCGATCGCGATATCGATCTCGCGCTGGATCACCGCGCGTTTCTGCTCGGCGTTGTTCATCGCCGACAGCGCGAGTTCGACGTCGGGATAGGCGGAGCGAAACGCCTTGATCACATTGGGCAGCACGCCATAGGTCGCCGATCCAACGAAGGCGACGCGCAGATGTCCCGAAAAACCTTCTCCGATCCGCTTGATCTCGCGATGCGTTCGGTCGAGTCGCTCCAGCACGTCGCGCGCACGCTCCAGAAGCACGCTGCCGGCCTGGGTCAGCCGGATCTGGCTTCGGCTCCGGTCGATCAGCATGACGCCGAGATCGCTCTCGAGTTGCGCGATCTGCCGGCTGAGCGGCGGCTGCGCGATCGCGAGCCGCGAGGCGGCACGGCCGAAATGCAGTTCCTCGGCGACGGCAACGAAATAGACCAGTCGCCTGAGATCCATGACGTCGTCGCGATCGGTCACGGTCAGCCGGACGCTTGTTCGCGCGCTTCCGCGGAAGCGGCCTGGAGGTCCTGCCTGGTTTGGTATCGCGTGGTCATCAGCGCACGATCGAGACGATGGTTCCAGCGTAAAGACTGGGCGTAGGTCCCCGGGTTGTCAATTGTCCGCGGAACGACGCCGCCTGCCTAGTCCTTCCGGGCGAAGGCGCGGATCTTGTCCTCGTCGACCTCGACGCCGAGACCGGGACCGTCGGGAACGCAGATCTCGAACTCCTCGAATCTGATCGGGTTGACGACCAAGTCCTCCATGAGGATCCGCGGGCCGAAATGCTCGGTGCCCCATTCGAGCTTGGGCAGCGTGGCGAATGCGGCGAGATGCGCTGCTGCGCCGATGCTGCTCTCCAGCAGGCAGCCGCCATAAAGCTCGAGGCCGTGCGCGCGGGCGACCGCAGCGGCGCACTTCATCTCAAACAGTCCGCCGCTCTTCACGAGCTTCAGCGAGTAGACGCTGCCGCAGCCCATCGTGCCTGCACGGGCGATCTCTTCCTTGGTGAAGGCCGCTTCGTCGACCAGCAGCGGGATGGACGTGCGGGCCGCGACGCGTGCCATGGCGTCCAGCTGCAGCGCCGACACCGGTTGTTCGATCAGGGCAACATCCAATTCCTCCAGCTCGGGCATGAAGCGGATGCATTCGGCCTCGGTCCAGCCCTGGTTAACATCGACGATCAGGCGGACCTCGTCGCCCAGGCCGGCGCGCAGCGCCTGCAGCCGCTTCAGATCGGCTTGTGGCCGATTGAAGCCGAACTTGATCTTGAACTGACGGTGTTCGCGGCGCCGCAGCTTCTCGCTGGCTTCCTCGACCTCCTGGCCGCTGTCGCCCGAGGCCAGCGCCCAGATCACCTCGATGCGTTCGTGTATTGCACCACCGAGCAAGGCGCTGGCGGGGAGGCCGAGTGTCTTGCCCGCGGCATCCAGCAGGGCGGACTCGATCGCGCCCTTGGCCGCGAAATTGCGGGTCGCGGCTTTGCCCATGCGGAGCGCATTGGCCTCGAAGGCGAGGGCAGGCTGCCCGAGCAGCGCCGGCCCCAGATAATTCGTGACCGCGGCCTTGATCGATTCCACGCTCTCCTCGGCCCAGCGCGGCCCGCCGAGCGTCGAGGCTTCGCCGATGCCCGTCACGCCGTTGTCGAGCAGGACGCGCACCAGCACGTAGCCCTGATGCGTGACTTCCGTGTTCGACAGCTTGTGCCGACGGCGGGTCGGGGCCTCCACGATGGTGGCGCGGATGCTGCGGATCGCGGTGTCCTTTGTGTGAGCCTGCACTCGCTCCACAGGCTCGGCGACTTCGATCACGGCACGACTCATATATCCTCACAGGTAAGTTCAGAATGAGCCCTGCCAGGCTGGTGGGGCCTGGCAGGACATCACGGTATTACTCGGCCGCGACGAGCCGTTCGACGGCCGCCTTCTTGAGCTTGAAGTCGAAGTTGAGAACCAGATCGGTGTCGGCACCGGCCGGTGCCTTGTTGAACTTGCCGATCAGGCTCTGCTTCACGGCGAAGACAGAGTCGTTGTCGAGATACTTGGTCTCGGAATCGTAGATCTGCGAGATCAGCGATTGATAGCCGTCCTTCGCGAGCATGAAGTGGATGTGACCCGGGCGCCAGGGATGGTGCCCCATGTACTTCAGGAGCTCGCCGCCCGCGCCGTCATAGGGGATCGGATAGGGCTCGGGGCGGAGCGCCACGAACGCGTATTCGCCGTTGGCGTCGGTGGTGAACCGGCCGCGCAGATTGTAGGCCGGCTGCTCCGGATCCTGCAGATCGTAGAGCCCGTTCGGCGCGTCTTCCCAGACGTCGATGGTGACGCCCTCGATCGGCCGCCCTGCGGTGTCGCTGATGCGCCCGCTGACCTTGACAGTCTGCGCGTTGTCGAACGTCTTCTTGATGATGGAGGCGCCCTTCGGCAGTACCGGCGGGTTTTCCCGGTAGAACGGCCCAAGCACGGTGGACTCGCTCTCGCCGTCCGTGACTCGGTGGTCGAGCATATCGACCAGCACCTCGACACCGAGGATATCAGCGATCAGGATGAACTCGTTGCGCTTCTCGTCCGAGATGTCGCCGGCGCGCCGCAGGAATTCGCAAGCCGCGAACCACTCGGCAAAGGTCAGGTCGACCTCCTTGCAGAACGCGTGCATGTGGCGGATCAGGCTAGTCATGATCTGGCGGTTGCGATCCGGAATGTCCTTCGAGAGCGCGGCGATCACGTGGTCGGTGATGGTGTCCTTGGTGACGTTCAGCATGGTCATTTCCTCCTCTTGTTGCAGGTTGATCAAACTTGCATCCCGTTTTCGGGAATATCGGTTGTTGGCTTCACCACACAAATTCGTAAGCAGCATTCTCCAGCATCGCGGGCGCAGGCTGCGCGTCGGCAAGGCCGCCAAAGCGGCCGCGAAAGAACAGCAGCGGCTTCTTGCTGGGCTCCAGCGCCATCTCGCGGACGCGGCCGAGGAAGATGGTATGGTCCCCGGCGACGATCTCGTCGGCGAGATCGGTCACGAAATAGGCCGCCGCGTTGGCGATCACGGGTAGCTCGTTGCGCCGTTCGAAGATGTCGCAAAGGTCGAGCCTCGGCTTGCCGGCGAAATGCCACGCGAAATCCTCCATTCCCTCGGCGAGGACGCTGACTGCGAAGCGGCCGCTGTTCTGGATGTTGCGAAGCATCTTCGCGCTTTTCGCGATCGAGATGGCGACCAGCGGCGGATCGAGCGAGACCGACATGAAGGCGTTGGCCGTCATGCCATGGTCGCGGCCCTCGCAATGCGTCGTGACGATGGTCACGCCGGTGCCGAACTGCCCACACGCATCGCGCAGTTCGCGCGGATCGATCGCGGTCATTGGCCTGCGGCCTCGGCTTGGGCCAGATCGGATCGATTGGCCGGTGGCGCGGTCACGATGTCTCGCCAGTTTTCCAGCGTCGCCGCGGCAGCAGCAAGGCCGGATCGCCGCAAGCTCCGGATCCGGCTGCTGGAGACGACCTCGCCATTGCCGCAGCGCACCGGCGGCAGGATGCGGGTGTTGAAGTGTTGCCGCAACAGCAGCGCAGTGCCGCCCTTACAGGACCCGAAGCGGAAATCCTCGCCGACGATCACTTCACGCGGCTGCAGCCGCTGCAGCTCGGCGAGGAAATCCGCCGCGGTGCGCCGCACATAGAATTGGTTGAAGTCGGCGACGATGATGTGGTCCGGCGCGAATGTTGCGATGCGCGCAAGCTTTTCGCGCAGCGATATCAACGGCTCGGCCTGGCCGAAGTACACCTTTGGCGGCGGATCGAAGGTGTAGACCACGGCGGCAACGCCGCGGCGTTGCGCTGCCGCAATTGTCTGCCGGAGCAGCTCCTGATGGCCGCGGTGGACGCCGTCAAACGCGCCGATCGTCACGACGCAGGCGTCGAGGGCCAGCTCCCCATCACGATGGAAAGCGACAGCGCTGCTGTCAAAACCCTTGCCCAAACCCGTCGCCATGGCTCGCTCCGGTTTTCGCTCCCTGGCCGTGCTGCGCGAGTGCTCCGTCAGCTGCGGCGTTGCGTCGGCCGGACGATCATTGCAGTCCGGTCGTGCCATCGAGTCATAGCCCCACTTGGGCCGGTCCGCGCGGTATGGTGTGATACCTTTCGCCCGCTCCTTGTGAGCGCGTAGCGTTCCCTCCGATGTCGCGCCGACCAAGAGCGTGACGGGATTGGTCTCGGGCCGGTGTTGCAATGCCGCCGGTCCAGCGACACAAACGGAGGAGAAGTGTCCATGACTACAGCAGCCGCCCTGCGAGCCGACATGCCTGCGTCGACCACCAGCGTCTATACCGGCGCGGAATTCCTGGACAGCATCCAGGACGGAAGAGAAATCTACATCTACGGCGAGCGCGTCAAGAACGTCACCCAGCATCCCGCCTTTCGCAATTCGGCGCGGATGGTGGCGCGCTGGTACGACCGTTTTCACGAGAAGAAGGATCAGATCGGCGTCCTGACCGACACCGGGTCGGGACAATTGACCCATCCGTTCTTCCTCGGCTCGAAGACGGCCGACGATCTGATCAAGGGCCGCGACGCGATCGCCGAACTCCAGAAGGTTGCGTTCGGCTGGATGGGCCGTTCACCTGATTACAAGGCATCTTTCCTTGGCACGCTGGGGGCGAATTCGAGCTTCTATGGCGACTACGCCGGCAACGCCAGGAAGTGGTATGCCCGGACCCAGGAACGGCTCGACTTCTGGAATCACGCCATCGTCAACCCTCCGATCGATCGCGATCGGGCGATCGAGGAGGTGCGCGACGTCTTCATGCATGTGGAGAAGGAGACCGACGCCGGCCTGATCGTCTCCGGGGCGAAGGTGGTCGCAACCGGCTCGGCCTTGACGCACTACAACTTCATCGCGCACTACGGCATCCCGATCAAGGACAAGTCGTTCGCGCTGATCTTCACGGCGCCGATGGATGCCAAGGGCGTCAAGTTGATCGCCCGCTCGTCCTACGAATTCACGGCGGCGGCGACCGGCTCGCCGTTCGACTACCCGCTGTCGAGCCGCTTCGACGAAAATGACTCGATCCTCGTATTCGACAAGGTGCTGGTGCCTTGGGAAAACGTCTTCATCTATGGCGACGTCGCCAAGATCAACCAGTTCTTCCCGGCGTCCGGTTTCATCCCGCGGTTCACGCTGCATGGCGTGACGCGGCTGGCCGTGAAGCTCGACTTCATCGCCGGCCTGTTTTCGATGGCCGTCGAGGCGACCGGCTCCAAGGACTTCCGCGGCGTGCAGACGGCCGTGGGGGAGGTGATCGCCTGGCGCAATCTGTTCCACGGCATTGCGGACGCGATGGTGAAATCGCCGATCGCCTGGCAGGGCACCGAGGGCTACAATTTGCCCAATCTAAACTACGGGCTGGCCTATCGTGTGTTCGCGCCGATGGCCTATCCGCGGATCAAGGAATTGATCGAGCGCCACGTCGCGAGCGGCCTGATCTATCTGCCCTCGAGCTCGGCCGATCTGGAGAGCGATGCGATCCGGCCCTATCTCGACCGCTTCGTGCGCGGCTCGAACGGCTATGCCGCGATCGACCGGATCAAGCTGCTCAAGCTGCTGTGGGACGCGGTCGGCTCCGAATTCGGTGGCAGGCACGAGCTCTACGAGCGCAACTATGCCGGCAATTACGAGAACCTGCGGGTCGAGACGCTGAACGCCGCGGCCGCCACCGGCGACCTCGGCGCCATGCAGGATTTCGTGCGCAACTGCATGAGCGACTACGACGTCTCCGGTTGGACGGCGAAGGATCTGGTTAATCCCGATGACATCAACCTCGTCAGCCGCGGACTGGTGCAGGGCTGACGACAGGGCTGACGATAAAGACGATCAAGGGAGCCGCCGCGATCGCGCCGCGGCTCCACGCCATTTTTGCGCGGTCGCTTTATCCTTGCAGAAAGAGTTCATCGTCATGCTTTTTCACGTCGAAATGGAGGTGCGAATCCCGCACGATCTGCCGACTGAGCGAGCCGACGCTCTGAAGCAGGCGGAGCGTGTTCGCGCTATGGAGCTGCAGCGCACAGGGGCCTGGCGCCATTTGTGGCGGGTGGCCGGGCGCTACGCCAATGTCAGCATATTCGACGTCTCGGGCGCGCAAGAATTGCACGACATTCTGTCCAGCCTGCCGCTGTTTCCGTTCATGGAGATCCGGGTCACGCCGCTGTGCCGGCATCCGTCGTCGATCCATGACGACGACCGGTAGGTCTCGAACTATCCTGCTCGAGTTCGACATTCCAATGTGCCTTTCCCACCGGGAGTATTGCGGCGCGCTGCAGGCTGCAAAAGTTAGGGTAGGCAAACCAAGGGCCGCTGAAAGCTTGAGGTCGCCCGAAGGCCAAAAGCGAGCCATCGTGTGGGCCCTCTGCTCTCGCGCATACGTTCGATAGCCGTCGATTAAGCGAGCTTTCCACGAGCTTTGTTTGCGGCTGACCACCGACGTTCGATGTCCTTTACTGCCATCTTCATGCTTGGCAGATACTTTCGCGCGGCCACCTCCGGCGTCATTGACGACGAGAAGAAGATCAGGTTGAGGCTGCCGAGCACCGGACCGCCCCCCGGGATGGCCAGCGCGATAGCACTGATGCCAGCCTCTGATCCGCCCACCGATGAGGCGTATCCGTCCTCTTTCGTCTTCAAGAGGATTTCGTTGATGAAGCGACGATCCTTCGCCAGCCCTGCGTCTTCCTCGACAAGAGAGGCCGTCAGCTCGAGCATCTCGCGGCGCAGCGCGGGCGTTGAGGCGGCCAGGATCGCCTTTCCCAGGGCGCTCCGGACTAACGACCTTCTGCGGCCGACCATCGAGCGGTGAACAGAGAACGGGCTGAAGGGATGGGTGCTCTCGCGGATAAGCACCGAGCCGAGCTCGAAGACCCCGAAGTCGCTGGGCCAAGAGACATCATCCAAGAGACCGAACATCGCGGGCAGGGCCGCCTGGCTCGATAGGTCGCGTGAAGACACGCCTTCGCTCAGGGTGCGCACCTGCGGCGTCAATGCGAATAGGGCGTTGGTCTCGTCCAACGTTACGTAGCCGTCTTGGCGCAGCGTATCGAGCAAGCGATAGCAGGTCGTCCGGTTGAGACCGGTCCTCTTCGCGAGCTGCACGACGTTCGATGGCCCGCTCGCATTGAGCTCATTGATCAGCGCCAACCCTCGGGAAAGTGCCCTGACATTGCGGTGCATGATCACCTCTGGACGTGTTCGCACCGCGAACATTTCACAGACTCAGCTGGAATCATAGTTCAATCGGCGGCAATCCAACACCCGCACGCCCAAACAAGTGGCGATGGGAGGAAACGATGGTCCGTTCAAGCCTTTATTTGTCCGCGGCCGTGTGTCTGGCCTTGACGGCGCCAGCGGCGGCGCAGACCGCCGGAAGCACCCCGAAGCTCAGCGATGGCAAGGTCAAGATCGGCGTTCTGACCGACATCGCCGGTCCGACATCCATGGCGAACGGCAAGGGCTCGGTCGCCGCCGCCCAGATGGCCGCCGAAGACTTCGGCGCCGGCCTGAATGTCGAAGTGATCTCGGCCGACCATTCCGGCAAGCCCGACATCGGATCCCAGATCGCTGGCCGCTGGTTCGACGTGGAAGGCGTCGATGCAGTCGCGGACATGCAGGGCTCGCCGATCGGCTTCGCCGTGCAGAACATGGCCGCGCAGAAGAGCAAGATCATGCTGCTCTCGGGATCGACCTCGTCGGATTTCAGCGGCAAGGCCTGTTCGCCGCTCACGGTGCAGTGGACGGTCGATACCTACAATCTCGCAAAGGGCGCAGCCAAGTCCGTGATCGATGCAGGTGGAACCAAGTGGTATTTCCTGACTGTCGATCAGGCGTACGGCAATGCCTTGACGCGCGATACGTCAGAGCAAGTCAAGCTCAACGGCGGCCAGGTGGTGGGAAACTCCGTGTTTCCGCCGAACACGTCCGACTTTGCATCCTTTCTGCTGACCGCCTCCAGCGCCGGCGCCAACGTCATCGCGATCGCGGCTTCCAGCGGCGATACCGTGACGGCGCTGAAGCAGGCCGATGAATTCGGGCTGAGCGCAAAAGCCAAGATTGTGCCCCTGCAATCGGTGCTGACGGACGTGCACGCGGTGGGCCTTAAGATCGCGCATGACGCCTACGAAGTCTCCCCGTTCTACTGGGACCGGACGCCCGAAACGCGCGCCTGGGCCGAGAAATTCTTCGCGAAGGCGAAGCAGATGCCGACGAGCTTCCATGCCGGCGTCTACTCCTCCGTCGCGCACTACCTCAAAGCGGTCAAGGCGACGGGCACCGACGACGCACCGACGGTGATGAAGCAGATGGAAAAGGAGCGGGTACACGACTTCTTCGCGGCCGACGGCTACATCCGCGCAGATCGCAAGATGATCCACGACATGTACCTGCTCCAGGTGAAGAAACCCGGAGAGAACAAGGGCGCTTGGGATCTCTACAACGTCGTGCAGACGCTGCCAGGTGAATCCCTCAACCGCCCGCTTTCCGAAAGCCCGTGCCCGCTGGTGAAGAAGTAGCCTGCCGCAGCCACTTTTCGACAAATTCAACTAGGCGTTGGAAGGAATCCGGTCATGTCAGTAGCCGTTGTCTGCGCTTCCCATACCCCCCTGATGTACAAGGGGCCTGCCAGCAATGAGACCGAGCAACGCGTCCGAACCGCGTTCGGACGTCTTGGAAGCTTCGTGAAGGAGTTTGCGCCTGATTACATCGTCCAGTTCGCGCCCGATCACTTCAACGGCTTCTTTTACGACCTGATGCCCTCGTTCTGCGTCGGAGCGGGAGCCGTGTCCCTGGGTGACTGGGGAGGCGGGACGGGCCCGCTGGATGTTCCGGAGAAGACGGCGCTCGAACTCATCGACCATTTGCGGGACGAGGATTTCGACGTTGCGGTGTCCTTCCGCATGCCGGTCGATCACGGCTTCGTCCAGTTGTGGGAAGCGATGTTCGGGGACTTCAAGTCCATCCCGATCTTGCCGATCTTCGTGAACGCCGCTGCGCCGCCAGTGCCGACCTATCGCCGGGCCCGCCAACTCGGTGAATCCGTTGGCCGCTTCGCAATGCGGTCCGGCAAGAGGGTGCTGTTTGCCGCGTCCGGCGGCCTCTCGCACGATCCACCGCTCCCGTCGATCAAGGATGCACCGCCCGAAATCCGCGAGCGGCTGATCAACGGCCGGAATCCGACGGCCGAGGCCAAGGAAGCCCGCGAGAAGCGCGTGCTCGAGGCGGGTGTTCTCGCCGAGGCGGGTAAGGGGCCGTGCCAGCCGCTCAATCCGAAGTGGGACGCCGAATTCATGGAGATCCTTCGCAGCGGCCAGATCTGGCGCGCAGACGCGCTCGATACCGGCAAGGTCCGCGAAGTCGCGGGCCGCGGCGCCAACGAGGTCCTCGCATGGGTCGCCGCCTTCGGAGCCTTTTCCACGGGCGGCCACTTCAAGATGGAGCAGGAATTCTACGAAGCGATTCCGGGCTGGATCGCCGGCATGGCGATGATGGCGGCCAAGCAGGTCGACGGCGCTCATTAACCCCGGGCGAATGCGGAAGCATCGCGGAGCAGGCAAATGGCATACGAAACGGACGTGCTCATCATCGGCGCCGGCCCCACGGGCTCGACGACCGCCCTGGCGCTCGCCAATTGCGGCGTTCGCAGTCACATCGTTTCGCGCGGCAACTGGATGGCCGACAGCCCGCGCGCCCACATCACGAACCAGCGCGCCAACGAGGTCTTCCGCGATCTCGGGATAGCGGACGACGTGGCCCGCTACGCGAGCCCCTGGGAGCTCATGGGCGACACGACCTTCACGACCAGCCTGGCCGGCTCAGAGCTGATCCGGATGCGGACGTGGGGGACCGGCGACGACCGCCGCGGCGATTATCTGCGCGCAAGCCCCTGCGGCATGGTCGACATCATCCAACCATTGCTCGAACCAATTCTGTTCCAGAAGGCGGCCGAGAAGAGCGCGACCTTCGCGTTCAACACCGAATACGTCCGGCATGAGCAGGATGCGGACGGCGTGACGGCCACGCTGCGCGATCGTCTCGACGGGCGAGAGTACACCGTCCGCGCGCGTTACATGGTCGGCGCGGACGGCGCGCGCTCGATGGTGGTTGACCATCTGGGCCTGCCGATCGAAGGACAGATGGCGCGCGCAGGCACCGTCTACACCGTCTTCAACTGTGACCTGACCAAATATAGCAAACACCGGCCGAGCATCCTGAACTGGATCGTGACGCCGGATGCGAGCTTCGGCGAGATCGGCATGGGCTTGCTGCGGGCCGTGCATCCGTGGACGCAGTGGATCGCCGGTTGGGGTTTCGACATCAGCAAGGGCGAGCCGGACTTATCTCCGGAAGCCATCATTCCGAAGATCAAGGTGCTGATAGGAGACCCCTCCGTCGACATCGACATCGTGCGCACATCGATCTGGTACGTGAACCAGGCCTACGTGACCCAGTATTCGAAGGGCAGGGTGCTCTGCGGCGGCGATGCGGTCCATCGGCATCCGCCATCGAGCGGATTGGGCAACAACACCTGTGTCCAGGACGCCCACAACCTCGGTTGGAAGCTCGCCTACTCGGTGAAGGGGTGGGCCGGTCCGAAGCTGCTGGAAAGCTACTCGCAAGAGCGGGCGCCGGTCGGCAAGCAGATCGTGCTGCGGGCAAACCAATCCCGGCTCGATTACGCCCCGCTGAGCGCATGCTTCAGGGTGCAAGGCGCTGAGAACCCGGTCGCTGCAGGCATCGCGCGCTTCCGCGATCCGGGTCCGGACGGTGTGGCCGCCCGGAAAGCGGCGCAGGCCGCGCTGGACCTGAAGCAAACGGAGTTCAATGCCCAAGGCACCGAGATGAACCAGCGGTACGAATCTTCGGCCGTGATCCCCGACGTCGGCGCCAAGCCGGAAGAGTGGCGGCGAGATCGCGGCCTCTACAATCAGCCAACGTCGCGCCCTGGGGCGAAGATCCCGCATGCATGGCTCGTCGACCGTGACGGCTTGCGCGTGTCGACGCTCGACGTGACCGGAAAGGGCCTCTTCACCGTCGTGACCGGCCTCGCCGGCGGGGCGTGGAAGGAAGCGGCGCTGCGCCTCGATCTGCCATTCCTCCGCGTCGTGGTGACGGGCTCGCCGGATGCGCAGGACCTCTATTGCGAGTGGCAGCGCATCCGCGAGATCGAGGAAGCCGGAGTTCTGCTTGTTCGCCCGGATGGCGTGGTCGCCTGGCGCGACATTGAGGGAACGTCCGACGCAAGCGTGGCCCTTGACCGGCTCACTGCAGCCATCCGAACGGTCCTGGATCTCCCGGACCTGTCTGCCATCCCGCGCGAGAAACCATCCCGTCCATCGAAGCCGAGCGGCACGCCGCTTTTCGCCTGACATCAACGAACGAGATCCAGCTATGAGCGACACAAGACCGGAGAACTTTTCCAGCGTCTGGGCTGATCTGAGGGGCGTTTCCTTCAAACAGCACTACGTCGACGCTGGCGGAATCCGCACCCGCTGCATCGAGTCGGGCGATCCGTCCAAGCCGCTCGTCCTCGCGCTGCACGGCGTCGGCGGCCATGCCGAGGCATATTCGAGAAACTTCGGTCCGCACGCCGATCATTTCTGGTTCGTCGCCATCGACATGCTGGGCCACGGATGGACCGACAAGCCGGCTATCGACTACCAGGTCAAAGACTACGCTGACCATGTGCTCGCCGTCCTCAAGACGCTCGGCAGGGACAAGGCGATGATCAGCGGTGAATCGTTGGGCGGTTGGGTCGCGACCTATCTGGCCGTGCATCGTCCCGCTGCGGTCGAGAAGCTCGTCCTCAACACCGCCGGCGGCTGGACAGCGCACCCCCAGGTGATGGAGCGGCTGAAAAAGCTGTCCAACGAGGCTGCATCCGATCCCTCCTGGGAGCGGATCAAGGCGCGCCTCGAATTCCTGATGTGCGACAAGAGCATGGTCTCGGACGATCTGATCGAGACCCGCCGCGCGATCTACGCGCAGCCGGGTTTCGCCGACACGATGAAGCGCATCATGTACCTGCAGGAGATGGAAATCCGCCAGCCCAACATGATCACCGCCGACCAATACCGGTCGATCAAGGCGCCCACAATGGTCGTGTGGACCTCGCACGATCCGACCGCGACGCCCGAGGAGGGAAAGCAGATCGCGGACATGATTCCGGGTTCGAAATTCGTGGTCATGAACCGCTGCGGCCACTGGCCCCAGTTCGAGGACGCCGAGCAGTTCAATCGGCTCCACATCGAATTCCTCCGGACCGGCAAATAAGGATCGTTCAGATGAACCAGCAAGCCAAGCACAGCGAACTCGCCGCACAGATCCGTGGCGCTTACGCCGGCGTCCCGATCGCGCCCATTCGACCCCAGTTGGCGGACCTCGACGTTGATGGGGCCTACGCCATCCAGCAGGAGAACACCGCGCATTGGGAGAAGGAAGGTCGGCGCGTGGTCGGAAGCAAGATCGGGCTGACATCGCGCGCCGTACAGAAGCAGCTTGGCGTCGACAGGCCTGATTTCGGAGTTCTCTTCGCCGATATGATCGTGGGCGAGGACGAGCCCGTCGCTGCGGGGCGTGTTCTTCAGCCGAAGATCGAGGCGGAGGTGGCTTTCCTTCTTGATCGGGACGTCGAGGTCGAGGTGCCCACGGTGGCCGACGTTCTCAGGGCGGTGGTCTATGCGATGCCGGCCCTTGAGATCGTCGGGAGCCGCATCACCAATTGGGATATCGGCATCGTCGATACCGTCGCCGACAACGCGTCGTCCGGCCTCTTCGTGCTCGGAGGGCCCGTCCGCCGGCTGGATGGGTTGGATCTCCGTGCTCTCAAGATGCAGATGACGAGGAAGGACGAGGTCGTCTCGAAAGGGACCGGCGCGGCCTGTCTCGGCAATCCGCTCAACGCGATGGCCTGGCTCGCCGGCGAGCTGGCCCGCCGCAAACGGCCGCTGCGCGCCGGCGACGTCGTGCTCTCCGGAGCGCTCGGCCCGATGGTGCCGGTGAGCGCCGGCGATGTGTTCGAGGCCAACATCGCTGGCCTTGGATCCGTCTCGGCGCGATTCTCCTAGGCACGTTCGAAGGAACACCCAATGAAGCTAGTTCGCTTTGGAAATCCCGGCGCCGAAAAGCCGGGGCTCATCGACGATCAGGGGCGCCTGCGCGACTTGTCAAATATTATCGCCGACGTCACGCCAGGCACCCTGTCGCATTCAGCGCTGAAAAATCTCGCGGCGATCTCGCCATCCGCACTGCCGCTCGTCACTGGCGAGCCGCGTTTGGGTGTCCCGATTGCAGGCGTCGGAAAGTTCATAGCGATCGGCCTGAACTACGCCGATCATGCCGCAGAGGCGAATCTTCCACTGCCGTCCGAGCCCATCGTCTTTCAGAAAGCGATCACCTCGCTCAGCGGACCGAACGACGATGTCGTTCTGCCGAAGGGTTCGACGAAGTCGGACTGGGAAGTGGAACTCGGGATCGTCATTGGCACTCAGGCTTCCTACGTCGACCGCGCCGACGCGCTCGCCCACGTTGCCGGCTACTGCATCGTGAACGACGTGAGCGAGCGTGAGTACCAGATGGAACGAGGCGGCACGTGGGACAAGGGCAAGGGCTGCGACACCTTTGGTCCTGTCGGACCATGGCTGGTGACGACGGACGAGATCACCGACCCCCAGGCACTCGGCGTCTGGCTCGACGTCAACGGGCAACGCATGCAGGCAGGCAACACCCGGACCATGATCTTCGATTGCGCCGAGATCGTCAGCTACGTCAGCCGCTTCATGACGCTGATGCCCGGCGATGTCATCGCGACCGGCACGCCGCCCGGCGTGGGCATGGGCAAGAAGCCTGCAGCGATCTATCTCAAGCCGGGCGATGTCATGACGCTCGGTATCGAGGGACTCGGAACGCAGCGCCAGCAAACCCGCGAGTGGTCGCCACCTACGGGGCCGTGGACGTGACCATGTACAGCGGACGGTTCGAAGGACGAACGGCCATAGTCACCGGAGCGGCCTCCGGCATCGGCCGCGACGTGGCGCGTCGCCTCGCGGCCGAAGGCGCCCGTGTTTCCATGTGGGACTTGAACGCCTCCGTCCTTGCCGCCGCAGCGGTGGAAGTCGGCGCCGCTCACACGCAAGCAGTCGACATCGCCGTAGAAAATGCCGTCGACGCGGCCATGCGGCGGAGCATCGACGAACTGGGCGGACGGCTCGACATTCTGGTCGCCAGCGCTGGCATCACGGGGCCGAACGCAGCCGTGAAGGACTATTCGGCGAGCGATTGGCGCAAGGTGTTCGATGTCAATGTCAACGGAGCTTTTTACAGTAACCGTGCCGCCGTCCGCATCATGGAGAAGAGTGGCTACGGCCGCATCGTGAACGTCGCCTCGGTGGCGGGAAAGGAAGGCAATCCGAACGCGTCCGCCTACAGTGCGTCCAAAGCGGCCCTTATTGCGCTCACCAAATCGCTCGGCAAGGAAACGGCTGCGACCGACATCCGCGTCAACTGCATCACGCCGGCGGCGATCAAAACGCCGCTGTTTGATCAGATGACGCCCCAGCACATCGAATTCATGCTGTCGAAGATTCCGCTCGGACGGTTCGGGGCGATCGAGGAGGCGACGTCGCTCGTCTGCTGGTTGGCGAGCGAGGAGTGCTCGTTCAGCACGGGGGCGGTGTTCGATTTATCCGGGGGGAGAGCAACTTATTAGCGCCCATTGTTATCAGCTAATCTGGGATAGACTGAATGGACGGGAGTGGGTTCTTTGCGAAGATTGTGAGAGGAGAGCTTCCTCAGGCGCCGATCGCGACGCTGCTGGGGTGGAAGTTCGTTGACTTCGACGCCGAGCAGCAAGTGATCAAGGTCGAGATGCAGGCTCGGCCGGAGTTCTTGAATCCGGCTGGCCTCATCCATGGCGGCATGTTGGCCGCGATGCTGGATGAGACGCTGTCGCCCGCTCTTGCTGCGACCCTCGGGCCCGGTGAATTCGCGCCGACGCTCGAGATCAAAGTCAACTTCGTCTCGCCGGCGAAAGTCGGCCGAATCTTCGGCACCGGTCGTATCGTGAGTCGGGGGCGCTCGATCTGCTTCTTGGAAGGCCAACTCCACGACGAACAGGCTACTCTGCTTGCGACCGGCTCGGCGACTTCGAAGATCGGCCGCAGTCGCTGAGAGATTGCGGGTGGCGCACGTGTCCGCAGCCATCGCCGCTAGACTAACGAGCGTTCCGTCATGTTCGCGTTGCGAACAGTTTGCGTGAATTGGTTGTGGCCTAGGCCCGCTCGTTCGATAATCAGAGCAACAAGAAAAGGCGCCGTAAGTCGTCATCGCGTCGATTTAACGACGGGAGGAAACCGACATGTCTACCTCGACCCGCGCCGGTTCAGCCGCGCCGTCCATCGCCCTGAATTTCGATTCCATCGCCGCGGCCAGGGCGATCGTTCCGCGCCTGGCGGCCATCTCGGAACGTAGCGAACAGCTTCGTCGGCTTGACGACGAGGCCGCTTCGCTGCTTCGTGGATCGGGCCTGGCTCGCGTGATCACGCCGCGGGCGTTCGCCGGGCTGGAAATGTCGCCCAGCGCCCATATCCGCGCGTGTGCGGAAGTCGCCCATGGGTGCGCCGCGGCGAGTTGGGTGCTGATGGTGTGCGTCGCGCACGACTACGTCATCGGGCGCTTCCCCGAGGCCTGCCAGAAGGAGGTCTACGAGGGCGATGCGGACAACCTGATCGCCGGAGCCCTCGCTCCGCAAGGAACGCTCGAACGGACCCCGGAGGGATGGCGGCTGAATGGCCGCTGGCAGTTCGGCAGTGGATGCGATCACTCGCCTTGGTTGCTGATGGGCGCCCGCGTCGCCAATCCGGAGGCGGGCGGCTACCTTACCTACCACGTGGTCGTGCGGCAGTCCGATATGGAGATCGACGACACCTGGCGCACGCTCGGCATGCGCGGCACCGGATCGAAGGACCTCGTCGCCCGTAACGTCCTGGTCCCCGACCATCGCGCCGTGCCGACCTACCCGACCTTCATTGGCCAGAGCCCCCATGCCACCGCTCCGACCTACCGCCTTCCGGTGTTCGCGGGGCTGCCGTGCATGCTGTCCGGTTCGGTGCTCGGCATGGCTGAAGCCGGGCTGGAGGCTTTCATCGGGCACACGAAGAGTCGCCGCGACGTGACGGGGGCGTCCAAGAGCGCGAACGCCAACATGCAGCAGCGGGTGGCCGAATCCAGCGCCGAAATCGCCGCCGCCCGGCGGCTTCTGGAGAGCGCCTGCGACCGGTTCGACGTGGCGTGGAGGAGGTAGTCTTGTCGCGTCCGTTTACACCTACGATCCGGCAACGGCTTCAGACATTGCTTTTGGGATCGCACCTCAGCACGGTCGGATCGCCTTTATCGATCGCGATTGCGCGAAGGAACAAACTGGCCACGGCTCGCCGATGCCCCATCTTGTACATGGCGGACCCGGACGAGCCGGAGGCGGGGAGGAACTGGGCGGCGTTCGCAGCCTGAGCCATTACATGCAGCGCACCGCCTTGCAAGGATCGCCGGGAAGGATCACCAGCCTCGCCGGAAGCTGGGTACGCGGTGCCCGGCAGATTGTGAAGGACAAGCATCCCTTCCGCTACCATTACGAAGAACTCGATCTCGGCCAGACGTTCATCACCGGCGAGCGCACGATTACGCTGGACGACATCGAGAAATTTGCACATCTCACAGGCGATACCTTCTATGCCCACATGGATGAGGAGGCGGTCAAAGGCCATCCCTTCTTCAAGGGCCGCGTCGCGCACGGGTATCTGGTGCTGTCGTATGCCGCCGGCCTCTTTGTCGATCCGCCGCCGGGTCCGGTTCTCGCCAACTATGGGCTCGACTCCCTGCGTTTCGTGAAGCCGGTCGAGCCCGGAGACACGATCAAGGTCCGCCTCACGGTGAAGGAGAAGTTCCCTCGTAGCGATAAGCTCGGCGAGGTTACGTGGGACGTCGAAGTGACGACAGCCACGGGAGAGACGGCAGCATCCTACCAGTTGCTGACGGTGACGGCGCGCTTGCCGAAGAGCTAGACCGCTCGCGTAGGTCGATGCTCTACAAGGACGTTCGATCTGCTGGTCCCCTAAGCTTACCACGGCCTGTCACACTCATAGGTGACAGACAGTTCCATCGCGAGCGGGAAGAGTTTCCGTAGAAACAAAATGACGCCCTGGGCCTCACATGAAAGAGGCAAGGGCACGATCAAGGGAGGGGGACAAGCGTCGCGGGAGTTTGGCGCACCTATGGCTCGTTGGCTCAATTGCGCTCGCGACTACGAGCGCATTCGCCCAGACACAGCCGGTTAGGATAGGGGTGCTAACCGATATGGCGTCCGTCTATTCTGACGCAAGCGGACAAGGCTCGGTCGAAGCTGCCAAGATGGCGGTCGAGGACGCTGGGCCGATTTTGGGACAGCCCGCGGAAATCATATTCGCCGATCATCAGATGAAAGCCGATGTCGGTGCCAGCACGGCGCGGCGATGGTTCGAACGCGAAGGTGTCGACACTATCGTCGACGTTCCCAGCTCCAGTGTGGCCTTCGCCCTGCGCACGCTCTCGCTTGAAAGCAGAAGGTTCTATTGCTCACCGGCGCGTTGAGCGCTGACCTCACTGGCGCGCAATGCTCTCCATATCTGACGCAGTGGGTCGAGCTTCCCGAAGTCGCTCGACTCTCTTCATGGCGCTGCCGAACACTTCGTCAAGCGAGTCGCTGAGATCACCGATAATCGCTTTCAAATCCAACTGTTCTCTTGCGGAGAGCCCCGGCAGGGAAGCTCTGATGATCGCGGTCGAGCATGCGCCCGGCGGCTCGAGCGCGATGCATCGGCACAATGCCCATGCGTTTGTTTACGTGCTCGAGGGCTCGCTCGTGATGCAGCTGAAGGGCGGACAAGAGGTGACGCTAACGCCGGGACAGTCTTCTATGAAGGCCCTTCCGACGTTCATGTCGTTGACCGGTACGCAAGTGCCACCCGGCCCGCGAAATTCCTGGTGCTCTTGATCAAGGACAAGGGCGCTCCGGCGCTGGTACCAGCACAATGATCGTAGCCAAATGCACTAAACTGACTCCGTGAAAGGCCCTCCTGACTGACGCGGCATTCGCGAAGCGGAAGCGGCATCGCTTACGATCGGCCATGCTACGTTCGCGAATGCGTACCGACATGAGTCTCGCGTGCAGCGCTTCGAAAATATGGGCCGCGAAAATACTGGTACTCAGCATTGCCAGAAACGCAACCAACATCTTGATAGAGGCTTTATCTGTTCAGCTTTCAGCCGCATGAGGGGGCCACCACGATCGCAGTTTGCACCATGTGGCAGGGCTGTGCTGTCCTGCGTTCATTTTTGACTGCGGTCGCATAATTGCGTGATCCGGGGCCGAGGACTTTGACGGTCGCAGTAGCTCCTGCAACGAGTTCGTTTCGCTCGGTGCCTTCTAGCGCGATCCGGACCGGGACACGTTGCGCCAGCCGCACCCAGTTGAAGGTCGGATTTACGTTGGCAAGCAGGGTCGAACCGTTGCTGCGGTCGCGGTCTTCGATACCGGCTGCAACGCTCTCCACTTTTCCAGGCAACGCACGGCTGCTTCCCATCAGCCGCACGTTGACGGGATCGCCGATATGGATGCGCTGCAGCTTGGTTTCCTCGAAGTAGCCCTGGACATGCAGCGTGCCGGTGTCGAGCAGCGCCATCACGCCCTTTCCGGGGGTGAGATAGGCGCCCGGCCGCAGCTCATTGTTGGTGACAATGCCGGTGACCGAGGCCCGCACCTCGCTGCGTTCGATGTTGAGCTTCGCAAGGGCAACGTCCGCGACGGCTTGGTCATACGCCGCCTGGGCCGAGCCCTGGATGGCGACAACCTGGTCCATCCGCTGCGTGGAAACCACGACGCCGGGCGTCAGCGCACTGTAGCGCTTCAAATCTGCATTGGCATTGTCGAGCGTGGCGCGCTTGCCTTCCTGTACCGCCTCTGCCTGCTTGAGCGCGATATCATAGCGCGCCCGATCGATCCGGAAGAGCACGTCGCCCTTTTGGACTTGCTGATTGTCCCGAACCAGAACCTCGCTCACAAAGCCGGAAACATCGGAAGCCACGGGCACCACGTCGGCCCGTACGTGTCCGTCGCGGGTCCAGGGCGCATCAAAGTAGTAATCCCACAGCTTGTAACCGGCCCAAATCGCGACCAGCACGATGAGACCGGTCAGCGCGAAAGGACGCAGCGACTTCACGACGGCTTTCATGACACCAACTCCTTGGAGGCGAGGTGAGGAACGGGCGGGACGCCATCTGCGGCTTCTCGATCCCGGCAACGTCTGGCGGCCTCGAAGCCGTGCATGCCGGTCTGCCATTGCAGCCCAACAATTGCCCCTTTCACGGGCTGCAGCAGAAAGAGCGCCGAAAATCCGGTGGCAGGGAGCCAGATCAGCAATTGAAGCCAGGCCGGAGGTGAATAGGCCATCTCGACGGCAAGAAGCCCTGGCACGACGAGGTGGCCGACGATCGCGATCACGAGATAGGCCGGAAGGTCATCGGCGCGTTGCGGCGTGTAATCTTCGCCGCAGACCTCGCAGTTGCCGACCACCTTGAGAAAGCGGCCGAACAGATGGCCATGACCGCAGTTCGGGCACTTCATCGTGAACCCGCGCCATAAGGCTTTCTGGAACGAAACGGGTGCTGTCATGAGAATAACTCCGTGGAGCCTAAGACGAGGCCGGTGACCAGGCAGATAAAAAGCGCGAAATCGAAGAGTGCGGGATGCCAGATCCATCGATAGAGGCCGATACGAGCAATCAGCTTGCTGACGAGGCGCGCAAGCACGTAGGCAACCACGCTCCAGAGCAGGAGCGTCGGGACGAGCACGCCGAAAAGGTCAAGTTGGTATCTCATGCGGCGATCGTCCCAGATTCGATTTGCTGCGGTTGATAGGCCGGCGACTCCGGAAAGAGCCCGGAACGTACGCCGGTGAGACCGACCAGCACGTCATCGCGGGCTTCGCTCCTTGATTCCTGCAACGTTAGTGCGATGGTGCCGTCGAGCTGTCCCACCAGGTCGTCGGGGAGCGCCCCCGCAGTGTGGGTCCGGCAAATCGGGGCAAGACGAGCAAAGAACGCTTCGGTGGCCGCTCTTGCGCAGCGTGACAGCCCCAAGCTCGAGCGCCTCACGCCGAGAATGTTGAGCGCCGTCCGAAGCTGACGAAGATTGGCGGCGCCGTTCCTTGCGTCGGCGGGGACGACGGCGATACGCGCAGCAAGCAGGGCGAGGCGATGCTGCATGAGGCTGGCAAGCGCAAAGGGGTCCTGATCCGAGGTGCGCTCGGCGACTGATGCAAGCGCGGTCCAATTGCTTTGCAGCAATCGCTTTGCGATCCAGTCGGCTCCGGCCATGCGAACGATGCCGCAGGTCACGCCTGTCAGCGCCACACCCAGCATCAGCGCAACGCTGGAGTTGGCATAGGTGATAAAATCGGCCGAATAGGTCTCGGTCAACGCTAGTTGCACCGAGAGGTAGATGGCAAGTATGGCGCCGATACGCGCGGTCGCGGGCCGCGCAGCCATCCAGCCGAACAGCACGAAAGGCGGCATCAATGCGACGATGAGCACCTCGAGAGCCGTAATCCGCGGCAACACGCCAAACAGGTAGATGCCATGGACGGCGATCACGACGAGGAATAGTCCGTAGAAATTGCGGAACGCCGGCAGCGGATCGTCCGCGCCCGCCAGAAAGCTGCCGACGACAGCTGCGAAAAGCGGTGCGGCAACCCCGTCCGACCAGCCAGTAGCAATGGAGAAGCAACTGCAGCACAGCACCGCAAGGGCTACAGACCCGGCCGCCAGGAGCGCAGACCAGTAGTCGCGATGCGGGACGGCAACAGCCGTAGCGCCATGAGAGACGACGAGATGAAGCGATTCGGGATTGCGCCCCTCGGCGAGGGCTTCGCGCAGGAGCTGGCAATCCTGCATGACATCGACGAGGTTGCGCAGCCGTACGATGAGACCTGAGATCGCGATCTCGATCCAGCCGGCGTCCACGCTCAGCACCGGTCGTGCTTTATCAAGCGCTGCGCGCAACGCATCGGCTTCCTGTCCATCGCGGCCGCCCCCTTCGAGCCATGCAGCTATTCTTGTGCACATAGACGAAATGCGCGCAGCCGCCTCGTCGTGCGGACCCAGAGGCAGCTTGCGATCCTCGATCGATCCGAGAAGCGGCAGCAGCGACAGCATGTGTTGCCGGAGCAATTGCAGCCCTAGCCCGATACTTGTGGACGTGGTCGCCTCAAAGCCGAGATGTCGCCCAAGTTGGTCGATTTCGGCGGCGGCGGCGGCGAGGCGTATGCGTTCGCCGTCATGCTCCCGATCGCTGCCGCGGCCCGTCAGGACGTCCGCAGCGAGCCGGCGCGCGCCGGCGAGCCATGCATCGGTTTGTATGGTGACGCCGGAGGCCACGCTGCGGGGCAGCACGAGCATCGCGACGACGCTCGCGCAGACGATTCCGAGCATGATCTCCTGCACGCGGGAAACCACGATGTCGAAGGCCGACTGGGGCGTCGAGACGATGGGAAAGCCGAGCAGCGCCACGGTGTAGCCGGCCAGCATGAAGACGTAGCTGCGTGGCGTGCCGTCGATCAGCGAGAGATATAGAAAGATGCCGACCCACAGCGCGATGCAGAGACTGAGCAGCTCCGGCGCATTGACGAGGTTCGGGACCAGCACGATGGTCCCCGCCGCGCCGATCAGCGTGCCCAGGATGCGGTAGACGGCCTTGGAGGTGGTTGCCCCCGTGAACAGGTTCGAAGTGATGTAGACCGATGCCATGGCCCAATAGGGACGCGGCATGTCCAGCAACAGCGCGATCGAGAACGCCAGCATCGCCGCTGCAAAGGTCCGCAGCGCGAAGATGAGGGCGGCATGTCGATCCCGGAATGAGGCAGCTTGGGTCATGGCGTCGGCGGACCGTTGCGTCAGCAGTGAGCGGGGTTTCTATGTGCGATGCATGACGTCGCGTCGGCTAGCG
This sequence comes from Bradyrhizobium vignae, assembly GCF_004114425.1. Taxonomy (GTDB): domain Bacteria; phylum Pseudomonadota; class Alphaproteobacteria; order Rhizobiales; family Xanthobacteraceae; genus Bradyrhizobium; species Bradyrhizobium vignae. Next base: position 40,133 of record NZ_RDQF01000043.1, read on the forward strand.
AAGCTCTCGCAAATACGTTCGAAACGCATTGCTGCAGCCCTGAACGTTCCATCCTGCAGTCGACAGGACGCGCCGACGTCTGGATGACGCCGATGGCGTCCGGCTTCAGAACCGTCACGAACATCGCGAGGCACAGGATTTTGCCAGCGAACACGGCGAGGCACAGAGCGTCTTTCATGTTGGTTCTCGATCAATGGATCTTGGCCGCACTAGTCATGCGAGTTCTGGGCTGCTGTGGCTTTGCACGGATTGCCGATGCATTTTCATTTCTTGCTGTCGGGGCAGGGGCCGCAGCTTCTTCCACCGCAGCGAAGGCATCGCGTGGGCTGCGCCACGAAGTCTGGGAAAAGACTTCGGGGACGAGGTTCGCCGCGAGGCCAGACTCAGCAATGTAGTGTGTCACTGGCGCGTGAGCGGTGTCGAACACCACCCGCTCCGGCCATTTTTGGTCCGAAGTGATGCGCAGGTTGGCCCGTTCGCTCGGAGCGACCGCGGAATGTGAATATGCAGGAGGCGCTGGGAGCAGCCAGTCAGCCGCAAACAGCAACACGAGGAGGGCGCCTCCCACCCACACGAAGTATTGACGTATCGGCACGTCGAGCGGCCTTTCAGTGAATGACTAGCCCGGCGAAGATAGTCGTATGACGGCCCGCGTGCTTTGCAGCGCGTGCTCTCGTCTTGTCATGTGTTGCTGCCGCTGGCTCGCAAACGATATGCAGGCTCAGGCAAAAACCGAAAGTGAATGCCTGGCGTCCATCAGAGAGGATTTGGATGCTTGTGATCCCGCCGTTTGACGATATTGACCTGGCGCCTGCCCGGTCGCCTGCTTGAAGGCTCGCGTGAAATTGGCTTGGCTGGAAAAGTTGAGCGTCAACGCGATGTCCACCAAGGGCCGATCGCCACGTGTCAATAGGGCTTTCGCCCGCTCCAGGCGCTTGGCACTGACGTAGCGATGGGGAGATTCTCCGACGGCTTGTCGAAAGGCTCGCGCAAAATGGTATCTGCTTAGACACGCGATCCTTGCCATACTTTCAAGGCTGAGGTCACCCTCCAGGTTCGCATCAATGTAGTCCAGCACACGAAAGAGTCTGCGCTGATCGAGCCCATGGTGAGCACGACGAGGAAAAAGTTGAGTGCGTGATACGCTGGCTCGCTTTTGAAGCAACCTCGCCGCCAGACTAGATGCGAGGGATTCGACGAACAGACTGCCGGCTGAAGTTTCAATCTTTAGCTCGGAGGCTACGGCAAATCCGATCTCGGCCAGCAGCGGATCTTCGAAAGCCGTTTCGTAGTTTAGCGCGTGGATTGCCGATTCACCGGTCTCGTTGTGGAAATTGCTCGACGCGAAGTGGCTTAGCGGAAGATAGATGTGCAAGAATTCCGGCAGATCTTCAGCGAAATCAACCGCACCCTCCTGCAAGCCGGGAGGAGAGAGCCAAACCGTACCTCGCTCGGCGACTATCCGACTTTCGATGCCCGGCGCCCGCCGCGTGAGAATCGTTTGATTGCTACGGGTGGCCACGCAAATCCGGATATCGGATGGTGGGGTCCTCCACGGGCCAACGCCTCTTCTAGCAGTGCACAATTCGGCCGACAGGCCGGACCAACCCCGATCCGTCGAAGACAGCAGCAGCTCGCCTGGACAGTGCCGATCCCAAACGCCACGGTGCGGCCACTGCTCATAGCGGCCTGCGGCGGCCGGCTGCTCTGATTGCATCTCCATGTGGCGCTCCAGGATCGCATTCATCATTGTTGCGAAGCTAACTTGGCACAGGCAGCGCAATTTGCTCGTTATTGGTTGTTAGGGGCTGTTAGTGTTTGCGAGTCCCACACCAAGCCGCGGGAACAGCCGGTTCACATGAGGTAGCCGGAAACTCCATCCCATAACAATTTCAGCGCCGTCACGACCAACAATCCGTAGCAGACCCGATAGATCTGGCGCTGGTCCAAGCTTCCGTGAAGCCGCCAACCCGCCCACACGCCAGCGGGAATGGCGAGCAGGCAAATCGCCATCAACGTCCAGACGTTTCCCGTCGGCCTCACTAGCAAGAGCCACGGGACGGCCTTGGTCGCGTTGCCGACAGTGAAGAACAGACTTGTCGTTCCTGCGTAGACCTCCTTGCTGAGGCCGAGGGGCAGCAGATACATCGCGAGCGGCGGTCCGCCCGAATGCGCGACCATGGTCGTCACGCCCGAGGCGAGGCCGGCCGTGATGGCCTTCGGCGTCGAACGCGGACGCGTTATCACCTCCGCGCCTGCAGCAAGCCACAGCGCCACGAAGATCAAGGTGGTCGCGGCCATCGCGATCGCGATGGCGCGGTGGTCAAGAAAGCGGAACAGCAGATAGCCCAGTCCGATCCCGGTCACGAGGCCCGGCAACAGCAGCAGAAGATCTTGCTTCGACCAGGTCGAAGGCTTCCAGTAGCGAAGGGCGAACAAGTCCATCGCGATGAACAACGGCGCGAGAAGGCCGCCGGCGGTAACGGGATCCATCACGAGAGACAATAGCGGAATGCCCACAATCGAGAATCCGCCGCCGAACGCGCCCTTCATGAAGCAGATCAGGAACATGCCGGCAAAGGTGATCAGGATCGTGGCTACGGTCAGCTCCATGGCTGTGACTCCAGGGTTGGAGCGCGCCGGCGCTCGCGCGAAATCGCTACCGCTGCGGCGCTCACCATCCCTTCGTCCGCTTGTGCAGAGAATGTGATGAGACCGTCGACGGCGGCCTCGATCTGAAAACGGCGGATGCCGATGTCCCGCAGTGCGCGGTCGTCTAGATCGTGAAGGCAGGCAATGGCGGTCCGTCGGCCGAGATAGCCCGCGAACCTCTCGCAACCGCCGGCAAGCAGCCGAGAAGCTATCCCGGCCCCTTTGATGGCAGCAGGCAGGATGATCGTCGAGACTACCGCAGGCATTTTGGTCTCCAATGCTCCGAGTGAGGATCTCAATGCTCCGAGCAACATTCATGGCTGGCGCTGTCAACCCGCCGTGAAACGGCTTTGAATGCTGGCCCCTCTACGAGCTTGGTTGACAGAATGATCCGAGACATTACTCGGTGCAATAAAAACATTGAACCGAGTACAATCTGGAGAGTTTCGCCGGTGCGTCGTTGGATGTCCGAACAGGAACGACTGGTCGGCTGCGCAATGGTGGGCCAACACTCAGTCATCCGCCGAATTTAGAATCATCCACGCTGAGACTGTCTGCCAAACGCCGTCGCTCGACTTGCGCTGATACGTGACGAAGTCGGCGTCGTCGCTGTACTGGATTTCGTACCGATAGGATTCGAGATGCCTTGTCATTGAACTCTCCTGTTTTGAAGGCGGCGCTTCTCGCGTCATCATCCAAAGACATCGATCGGAGAGCCCACCTCAGAAAGGGCCATAGGTGGAAAGGGTCCTTCCAGGCAGCGGAAGGCTCGCTTCGCTCGAAGGGCCATCCGGATCACCCCCGGCGATGCCGTCTTCCGCAGTCCGGGGTGATATGGCAAAATCGGAAGGTATCCTCCCGAATTATGGAAGGGATCCGATGGATCGCCTGGAAGCGATGTCGACCTTTCTGACCGTGGTCGAGCAGGGCAGCTTGTCCGCGGCGGCGCGGCGGTTGAAAACGCCGCTCACAACAGTCAGTCGCAACGTATCCGAGCTCGAGGCTCACCTGCGGACGAAGCTCTTCAACCGATCGAGCCGGCAGCTGGTGCTAACGGATGCAGGCACGTCCTACGTTGCGGCTTGCAAGCGCATTCTCACCGATGTGCTCGAAGCGGAGCGTACCGCCTCCGGCGAGTATACCACGCCGACGGGCGAGCTGGCCGTGACCACCCCATTGGGCCTTGGGCGCATCATTCTGATGCCGATCATTGCGGACTTCCTCAAGACCTACCCGGACATCAAGGTCAGGATGATCCCCACCGACCAGAAGCTGAGCCTTGCCCAGGAGCAAATCGATGTCGCGGTGCGCATCGGCGAATTGCCGGACTCGAGCCTGGTCGCGCTGCGGCTCGGCAGGACGCGCCGGGTGGTGTGCGCCAGTCCCGCCTATCTTGCGGCGCGCGGAACGCCGCGCACGCCGGAAGATTTGGCCGGACATGATTGCATCAGCTATCCTGGCTTCTCGCCACCGGATGTCTGGACATTCGTCAGAGGCAAGGCGACCATCGCGGCGCCGGTGCATACGCGGCTCACCGTCGGCAGCGCGGAAGCGGCTTGTACGGCAGCCCGCGCTGGCGTGGGAATTTCCATCGCCTTTGCCTACCAACTCGAAGCTGGTCCGGAAGCGGGAGCATTGATGACCGTACTGGATGAATTCCAGCCACCGCCAATGCCGGTTAATCTCGTCTACACAGCGAACCGGTTTCTGCCGATCAAGGTCAGAGCGTTTCTGGACTTTGCAGCCCCGCGGCTGAAGCGGGTTTTCGCGGAGTAAACCGAGGCGGTGCTCACTCCGCTGTCGAGCTTCCAAAATCCGGAAGGATGACTCCCGGTTTCCCCGCCTGTTGACCCGGGCCTTTCGCCCCACCTCCCAGTCACGACCTGCCGGAAACGGCGTCACGAACTGGAGGCGAAACATGGGTGAAGTCATCCAATTTATCCCGAAGGCCGAGCGCGAACGGCTCCGCCTGATACGAGAAGCCCGGTCAATCTACGACAGCGTCTTCCCGCCGGCTGATCCGGTCAACGGGCAGCCCGACAGCACACCGATCGCCATCAACGGAACCTGGATTCATCGGGGCGGCGAACCGCTGTCGTGATCAACGACTTCGCCGTGCTCGATCGCCAATCATTAGGAGCAATCGTCATGTCAATCCGCAACACGCTTTTCGCCGCCGCATTCGGTATCGCTTCTCTGACGGCGGCCCACGCAGAAGGGCTGCGTCCCATTGAGGCCAAGAGCATTAACCTCGGCGGGATATCGGGGGTCGCCTACTACACCGTCGAGCGCGATGGATTTCGCGTGGTCGCCACTCTGGCGCAAGGCGAGACAGGAACACCGTTCCGCGTCGTATCTCTTCTCACACCTGGTCAGCGCCTGCTGCTCTCGACACCGCAGCCAGCGGGCGTGATCGAAATCAGCCGGGAAGGGGACAGCGTGCTCGTTCGCAAACCGAACACAGCCTCGAACTGAACCCGAGTTGAACGGCTGCGCTCACCAAGGAGCACCGCCAAGGAAAACTGCATATGTCGACCATCCACCTTCATCGAACTACCACGGCGACGCCCGAGCAGTACGTGGCCGGCCTGACCGATTTCGGGCCCGGCCGCTCGAAGCTGTTTGACAACAGCAGCGATGCGTATCTCAAGGTGCATCATCGGACCGGCTCGCATGCCGATGTCACTGAAGGTTCAGGCGGAATCTGGGAGCGCCTGCATTATGACTGGTCTGATCCTGAGCACGTCGTCCTCACGACAACCGACTCCAATGTGTGGAGTGGCGCCTCGGGTCACACCTATACTTTTACCCGTAAACCCGACGGCACGACCGACATTGATGTGGTCGTGATACGCGACGGCAGAAACCTGACGGGTCGGCTGCTCGGCTTCGTGCTCGGGACCATCGGCAGGGGTGTTCTGGAAAAGGCTTTTGAAAACTCCGTCAAGGCCATCGAAGCCCGGAACAGCAAGGGTGGGCAGCAAGACCCAGGCATTTCCGACCTCGCCGCCTAAGCAGTTGGATAGCACCCCGATGCCCTCGTCGCCGGCGCATGCTAGGATGTTGCCCAGAGTTCTGGTTGAGAGATCACCCGAACGGATTGCTCCGGAACGGGGAATGGCGAAACGGCTGACAAAAACTGCGCCACCGCAGCAAAATCAGCGCGCGCGCGCCCCGCGTTCGGGAGAACTTTCACTGCTTGGGCGAGAAACTGAAATTGCTCTCATCGATCAGCTTCTCGACAGGATCCATGACGGCGGGGCAACTCTCTTTATCAGCGGGGCACCGGGGATTGGAAATCAGCGCTGCTCGAGAAGGCCAAAGATAGGGCCCGTGAACGGGACATCGTCGTATTGGGCATGACCGGCGTGCTCGCTGAAGTTAATCTGGCGTTTGCCGGACTTCAGCAGGCGTTGCGTCCACTCATGAAGCTGGCAAAGGCGTTGCCGCCCCGCCAGCAGTCTGCCTTGCTGAATGCGTTCGGGCTGGGCGAGGAAGCTGCTGAACCACCCGATGTCTGGCTGGTCGCGCTTGCAACGCTGACGCTGCTCACTGAAAGCGCAACTCACAAACCGATCCTCCTGGTCGTTGACGATGCGCAATGGCTGGATGAAGCGACGCGTGACGTGCTGTCGTTTGTCTCCCGGCGTCTGAGTGCGGATTCGATCGTTCTGCTGCTCGCTCTACGAGAGGGTTTTTCCCTTCCATTTGGCCTGCTCGACATCCGGGCCCCTGACCTCTCCGGGAAGCTGCGCGACCGCTTTCTCAAGGAAGCCGCCGGCAATCCATTGGCGTTGGTAGAGTTGCCGCACAACTTGCGAACTGAGGACGACGGGGAAGCTCCATGGCTTCCCTTGACGGAGCGACTTGAACGCACCTTCTCCAGCCGCTTGTCCGGTCTTCCGGGCGCCACTCAGATGCTGTTGAACGTTGCCGCTGAAAACGACGGAACGTCTCTCCACGAAATCCTGCGCGCCGGCGAAGTGCTGCTGGCCCAGAATATCGGAGTCGACGCCCTTGCGCCCGCCGCCTCCGCCCAGCTGATCGATCTCGATGCAATGCAGGTTCGGTTTCGACACCCGCTCGTGCGATCCGCGATCCATCGAACCGCCGACGTTGCAACGCGCCAAAGGGTTCATTCCGCGCTTGCGGCGGTCATCGAGGATCAAGACCGCCGGCTTTGGCATCGTGCTGCGGCGACCGTGGGGCCCGACGACGACCTGGCCGCCGAACTCGATCTCATGGCGAGCCGTGCGCAGAGCCGGGGCGCCAACACCATGGCCATGGAGGTTCTGCAGATCGCGGCAAAGCTGAGCAGCACGGCGAAGGCCAGGAGAGAACGATTCTTGCAGGCCGCCGAAATTGCAACCGACCTTGGTCGACCGGGGTTGCTGGAGCATCTGTTGCGGGAAGCCGAGGTGGAGCCGTCGGATAGGCTGGGCGGCGCCCGGGTCGGCTGGTGCCGCGAGATGAGTCAACCTCTTATGGTCAATGATCTCGGCAGGATTTCCGCCCTCGTAAATCTTGCCGACCAGGCGCGCGCGGCTGGCGCGAAGGACTTGGCGAGCAATCTTCTCTGGCGAGCGGCGCAACGCTGCTGGTGGAGCAACGCGGGTAGCGAGCTTCGCGCGAGCGTCCTCACCGCCGCAAGATCACTCGAGTTATCGGAGCTCGACCCGCGCGGCATCGCCATATCCGCCTATTCCGACCCGCTTCGACGAAGCAGCGAGGTATACGCGGGGCTGAAGCTGCTTTCGCAAAAGGGCGGCCACGATCCTCATGTTGCGCGAATCCTGGGAAGCACTGCAAACGTCATCGGCGCGTTTGATCTTGGTGTAAGTTTCCTGGCTGAGTCTACCGCGGGGCTGCGCAAACAGGGGCGAATCGGCAATTTGGCGCGAGCGTTGTTCGCTCAGGCATGGGCTGAAATGGAAGTCGGCGATTGGATCGGGGCGAGGCGAGAAGCTGAGGAAGCCGCCCGTTTTGCCGAGGAGACCGGATCTGCAGTATGGACCGCAGCGGCCACGATCGTGAAAGCGCAGCTTGCGGGCATGCAGGGCAGGCTTGAGCAGGCCGAGACATGCGCGACGGAAGCGGAGCGCCTGGTCTTGTCGACTGGCGCCAGTTTCCTGCTTGCGATGCTGCAGTTGGGGCGCGGCATAACGGCCATCGGTGCCGGTCGGCATTTGGAGGCCTTCGAGCATCTGCAGCGGCTGTTTGCGCCGGCCGATCCGGCTTTCAACTCTGGCCTGCAATTCTTCGCGCTGGCCGACTTTGTCGAAGCGGCCGTCTATTCCGATCATTCGCAGGATGCACGCAAGCTGATCGATGAGGTCGAGCGCGTATCCGATCCGGATCCGGTGCCGTGGGTCGCAACGATGTTATGCATGGCATGGCTTCGATCGCCTGTCTGAGCCGATACCATTTTGCCCGCGCCTTCAAGCAGGCCGTCGGACATTCTCCTCATCGCTATGTCAGCATCAGGCGCCTTGATCGCGCGAAAGCCTTGTTGACGCAAGGTGATCGATCGTTGGTGGATATTGCGCTGGCGCTCAGCTTTTCCGACCAAGCCAGTTTCACACGCGCATTCAGCCAGGCAACAGGTCGGGCGCCCGGCCAATATCGCCGCGAGTTTGGATCGCGACAACACGATTCGTCGCCGGCTGATATCAGACAGGCTCTTCCGGTGCTGGCGTGAATCCGGAGGTCGCGTCATCGCCACTCTCAAACACGCACGGCCATCATCCAGCATCTGCATCCGTCTTCATTGGCCAGCAACAAATGACAAAACAAAAGCATGTGACGCAAAGAACTCGCTCGGTCCCTTAACTATGTTCGATCGCGACGAAGCAAGGCACACGAAGCGTCCAGCGATTGCTCAGTGCCGACATCGAACGGCAACACGACTGAGGAGCTCTGTGATGAGCATCATAGATGCAAGTGCATTGCCGAGCGGCTCCGCATCACGCCAACGCCATATCACGATGACGGGATCATTGATGCGCTCGCGCAAGCGCTGCTGGATGTATGGGGGCGGGTCGAATTGCCGTTGCGACACCGCGCCCTTGCTGCTGAGTGATCAACCATGCGTGCCCGGCGGCATGCGCCGTATTGATATCTGCAAACCGAGCCGATTGGCCAAAACACACATGGAGCAGACAATGAAAAACCTTCTCACTCATACGATCGCCGCAAGTTGCCTAGTCGCCTCTGTATCGGTCGCACAGGCCCGCACAGTTTACGACGGCTCTTGGGACCTTCTCTTCGTGACGCAAAGGGGCGCGTGCGATCCGACCTACACGTTTTCCGTCAATATCACTGACGGGGTCGTCACACATCCCAACCTCGTGAGGTTCAGGGGCCGTGTGGCGCGCTCGGGCGCCGTCCGCGCTTCGGTGACCGTTTCGGACAAATATGCGTCCGGCTCAGGTCGGCTCTCGAGCCATACCGGTCGGGGAACGTGGAGCGGCTATTCGGGAGGGGCGCGTTGTTCGGGGTATTGGTCTGCCCGGCGGAACTGACGAATCTGTTTCCGACTACTGGTTCGTCCGAGGCAATGCTGGTGTTCGGCCGGCGACTGCTGAGCCGCGTCAGTGGTGAATGTTACTCGCGAATTATCGTGCGGCCGCGCCGGTGCGTGTGGGTTTCCGCGCGCCGGGGCCCGGATGGACGTGAACCGCCTTCGCCGTCAGCGGCTCGCCGCACTCCGAGCAGACCATGACGGGATCAAACATCTTATGGCAGTTCTTGTGTTCGTGCAGCAACGGTCGTCCGCGCGAGTCGACCATGTGAACGTTGCCCCAATGCACGATCGACATGATGATCGGATAGAGGTCGAGATCCTTTTGCGTCAGGATGTATTCATAGCGCTTGCGCGCTTAGCGGTCGAGAACAGCATCGCGGCTGTGACTGCCATAATTCTAAGCTTCAGCGAAGTCATGGATGACGTCCCCTTACGCTGCGGACGAACAGGCAGGCCGTTGATCACGCGGTGCGCCAGCCTACCGGCGACGAAAAGGCATAAGCATAAGGTGATCAAACCATTTCATATTCCGGTAGCCGTTATGCTCCTCCTCAACTTCATGGTCAATTATAGTGCAATTTAACTATTTGCGTCGTTTGATTGCGTCCGACTAATTCGTCAGTCCGAAGAAGGGTAAAACCGGATTGCGACCGAAAATTTGGGGGCTCGCAAGACGTGACCCGTTTGGGTCATGCGACAGATGAGCGTTTGCTTAGTTTGACCTGCAGGTGGCCTAGGGCTGGCGTTATGACAGCCGGAGGGGTCGTCGCTGCACTGCAGCATTAGAGGCGTGAATGTTCACCAGGAGCCTGCTCGCGCTCGGAGCTATGTTGGCTATTGTTCACCCTGTCCACGCAGGCGAATCAATTTGGGATCACAACGGGTCAAGGCTCAAGTGGTTGAGCGACGGTCAGAGGCGGTCAGCTGTCTACTTTGAACCGCGAGAAGGTCTCTCGGCTGCGGGAATCGAAGTAGGAACGGTCTTATTCGAAGGCTATAGAAGAGGAAGTGCACTCAGCGGAAAGAGCTATTTGCACCGCAAGGGCTGTCCCCCAGCTTCGTTTGATGTGGCGGCCACGATAACAGACGAGCGTTCAATCTCCCTGATAGGTAACGCGCCTGTTCGGGCGGCAGGCTGCGATGTCGGAAGTGCAACTAAGCCTGTCACAATTCAGCTCGATTTCAACAAGGAAGCCACGGACCGACTCACCAACGGCAACAATACCAACATCTCCAGCCTATCGAGCGAACCTTCGTCAGGCGATATTCCGAAGCCAAGCGCTTCTCTGGAAGGGAAGATCGCGACCACCAAGTGTGGCCCCGACGAGACGCTGTCGGGAAACGACTGTGTCCCGAACAAGCGGTACGGCGCGCTTGCGCTAAGCAGTACCAGCCGCCTCGCTTACGGAATGTCATGGGACCGAGTCACTGCGAGCCAGGCGCAAGCCGATTCCATGGACCGCTGTCGAAGTAATAGCGCCGGGGTCGCCTGCCGGGTCATTTTGACCACCGATGCCTGTATTTCACTGTATTGGACGAGTACCGGGACCGGCTGGGGAGCTGTCGCCCGAAGCACCGCAGAGGAAGCCGATCGTGATGCTTATGCGCAATGTCGAAGCGCCAATCAGTCTTGCGTCAAAGCGGGAGAATTCTGCAACCGCACCGCGCACTGATCGACGTGACCGGCTGCTTTTTGGGGAACCTAATATGAGACGCTCGATCGCCCTTCTGCTGTTGTTGGCCTGTGCTGTGCCCGCCGGGGCTGCGCCGCCATCCAGTTGCGCGGCAAAGTTCATCGGGGACTGGAGACATTCGGGCAGTGGTAACAGAGGCACCATAACCCCCGATGGCAGGGCGTTGTGCAGCGAGCACCCCTCCTGCGTGCAGGGCACCTGGACTGTTCGGGAAACGTCCTGACCTACACCAACAGCCTGGGGTCGTGGAATTACACGCTCGCGCCCGACGGGAAATCGATGTCGACGAACGGCGGCGCCGCGGTTGCAACCCGGATCGGAGCGGTACCGGCCAGCGCACGCGCCAAGGATTCCGGATCTGCGGTCAATAACGTTGCTGCGGACGTTCTCGGAATCGACAGGACGCCGTCGCCGGCCCCGGATGCGCCGCCGCCCGCCGCTGCCTTGCCGGCAAAGCCGAGCCCCGCGGAAGATGATCCCGCCAAGGCCGCGGCGGCGCGGTACGCCCGTACACTCTTCAGTGCCGGTCAGGCCGCAGCGCGTGTTGCCGGTCAGTCCGGCGGAGGACCCGCGGACTGGTCCACGTCCGAAGACCGCTTCCGGGAGGCGGCTTTAGAGTTCAGAAAGGCTGGCGATGCGAGAAACGAGAAGATCGCCTTGAAGAATGCGGACGTGGCCAGGAGGGAGTCTGCCAAGCCACCCCATCGATTGGTGCAGGCGCCGAATGCAAGGAAATCTCCGTCGGCCAAATACAGTCTGCGTTGCAAGATGTACGAAAAGCAGCTCGAGGCCAACGCAGACGACGCCCGAACGGCTGAACTGCTGGCGAAACTCCGCAGCGAGCACGGGGATGCGGGGTGCTGAAACGCGTCGCGTACCTTTGAAACTCGACTCTCGAGGCATTTGCCGGGCGTGTCGTCAGCCATCGAACAAAAACTCGCAGAGATCGCGCAGCTCGAATCGGAGTTCGGTCCGCACGACCTGGGGCTCGCGGACGCCCTCGAGGATTTCGCGCTGTGGTACGCCGATAACCGCATCTATTCGGGCGCCGAACCCTATTTCCGCCGCAGCCTGGAAATCCGGGAACACATTTTTGGCGCTGACATCGCTGTTGCCGATGCGCTGGAGCGTTGGGCGAAATGTGCGGAGCGCAGCGACAAGGGCGATGCGCAAACGTTGTTCAGCAGAAGCCTGGCGATCCGGGAGAGCCTCGCGGGCCCAATGAGCCTCGATCTCGTGCCCTGTCTCGATGCGCTCGCCGGCTGGTATCAGCGCCAGTTTTTTGGCCGTGACCAGGCCGTATCCTATTTCCGGCGCAGCCTTGAGATCGTCGAGAGCCATGGTGCCGCCCCGGCCGAGGTGGCGTGCAGGGTGCTGAATATCAGCCGACTCCTCCTTCCCGGCCGGCCGGCGGAGGCCGAGCCGCTGCTGCGCCGGGCGCTTGCCATCCATGATGAGCAGCATGCGCCTGACGACGCGGAGCTCGTCGCTACGCTCGATGCTCTGGTAGGGACGTTGATTGCGACTGGCCGGCATGACGACATCGGACCTCTGATCGCGCGCAGTCTGAATGCAAAAGCGGTGTTGATCGCCGATCAGCCGGCGAAGCTGTTTGAGGTCTTCGAAGCCGCCATCGAAACGTTCGCAACGTATGGTCGTGTCGAGGACTTCACGTCGACGCTGCGAGGCGGCGCCGTCGACAAATGGCCGCATCAGGTCAAGCTGCTGCTTCGTTTCGCCCACCGACTGCTTCAGCACGGCCGCGAGGCGGACATGAACGAAGTCGTCCGGCTTGGCGTCGGGGCTTTGCAAGAGACCCTTAGTCTTGAAGAGGACGATCGCTTCGACGCGCTATGGGAGCTTTGGCCGGGTTTCTCTGACGACGACTTCAGGCAGATGAGCGAGGCGTCCGGTCCCGGGATTGATCGGGTGGCCCATGCCCTCGGTAGCATCGCTGCGGGCGATTCCATCACCCCGCCTCGGCGCTGGTCGCCCATCGTCCCTGGCGATAAAGAGATCATCGAGATCGACGGCAGCGAGCGTTCGCCGGACGACCCTGACGATGAGGACAAGGGAGGTGAATCGCCATGACGTCCTTCTATGCACCCAATCACCTCAAGCACATCGCGGGACTTGAAAAGCGCTTCGGACCGGTCAGCGACGAGGTCGCGACCGGCTTGAGGTCGCTCGTCCGGGTGATCTGCCAGCATGAAGATCCCGTCGAGGCCATCCCCTTTCTCGAGCGCTGTCTTGCGATCGAGGAAGCCCTGCATGGTTCCGAAGCGACACTTTCCGATCTCAATACCTGGATCGGTCAGGCGGGAGGCGTGGAGTTCGAAGACCTCGAACCGCTGCAGCTGAGACGGCTGGCCGTCAAGACCGAGGTCTTCGGCGAGACGAGCAACCAGGTTGCAGCCGAATGCCAAGCCCTCGCCCAACGCTATGGGTCGAACGTACCCTATCGGAAGGCACGGGCATTGCTCGAGCGAAGCATCGCGATCAAGGAAAAGCTCCATGGCGCTGATAGCGTCGAAGTTGCGGAGGCGGTCGATCTTCTGGCGGAGACGAGCGCGCGCTTGGAGAAATGGAAGGACGTCGAGGCCGATCTCCAGCGCAGCCTGGAGCTGAAGGAGAAAATCTTCGGAGCGAGAAGCGAGCAAGTTGCTCGGTCGCTGCTCGCCGCCGCCATCGTCTACGCCAATGCCAGCAAGCTGCAGCAAAGTGGAACGAGGCACGAACGCATCCGCAAGGCCGTCTCCGCGTTCGATTCTGGCCTGAACCTTCTGGAAGAGCGATTCGGGCCGGACAGTTTCGAGGTTCAGAATGCGCTCGAAGCCATGATACGCGCCTATGTGGAGTGCCGGGAATTTCGGCGGGCCGAGCCGCTGTTGAAGCGGCTGCTTGCGATCCGCGAAAAAGCGTATGGCAATGACGCCCCCGCCTTGCTGTGGATTCTCACGGAGCTGGCCAAGGGATATGCCGAGGAGAGCGTCGACGAAGCCGAGCCCATGCTGGAGCGTAGCTTTGCAATGCTGCGGATGTTGCTCGACGCGAAGAAGCCAATCTTTCGCCCCGGCATCGCGAATCTGCCAGGCAATGGCGACGGCGTGCTGGAACAGCTTGTCCGGGCGTCGGACAGATTCCGGAGCAATCTGAGGAAACGCTGGGGAGCGGCGGGCTAGAGCGCACATGACGGACTATGACAAGATAAAGCGCAAATGCTATTGCTGCGGCATGCTTTCCGAACGCTGGGAGCTCATGAGCTCGAACTCCTTCGGTTCGCGCGATCTCGACCAGCGCCCGCCGGGAATGTTCCGCTCGACCGTCGACGCGTGGCTGCAGGAGTGCCCCTATTGCGGTTACGTTGCGCCGAGCATCGACAAGGGTGATGCGAAGGCACGCAGCTTCGTCGACACGCCGGAGTTCCGGGCCGCCTCGCTCGATCCCCTGGCCGAGCCGGCGTCGCGCCGCTTCCTGGTTCGCTCGGCCCAGGATGCGTTTTACGGGGACCGGAGATCCGCTTTTCTCAATACGCTCCGTGCGGCCTGGGTGGCCGATGACAGCGGCCGGGCGTCCGACGCGACCGCCTTGCGGCTCAGAGCCGCCGGTCACCTCGGCGAAGGTCCCCTCACATCGCTCGACACCCGCCTGTTGCTGCTCGATGTCCTGCGGCGGGCGGCGAGCTGGCATGCCGCCGCGGCGCTGATCGCCGAGCTGATGGCGGAAGAGCTCGAGCATCCTTTCGCCGACATCGTGGCCTATCATCGCCGCAGGATCGAAGTGAGAGACAGCGGCCGGCATACGATCGCGGAGGCGCTTGCCCGCGAGTCGGAGCCGGACAGGGGCGAGGCCGACCCGGAATTGGTCAAGGCGATCGCGCGCCATTTGAAGATTGTTCGAAAGCCTGGAGGAAGCTCGTGAGAATCCCCGAGACGCTTGCGGTTCTGTGATGACACTTCTTCCTCCCGTCTTTGATCGCACTGACGTCTGTCGGCGTCCCAAGCCGGGCGGAAACTCCCCACAATCGCTATGAGGCAATATGAGGAGCAAGACTCTTCATGCTATCGCCGCATGTTTCCCGCTTCTGATAAACCTTCCCGCCAATGCCGAAGGTACCGACCACGAGCCACTGCTCCGGCTCGTGATGGAGGGTCTCGTAAGTCTGGAATGCCCAAGACTGGATCGGGAAGTCGCCACGTGGGTGAGCACTGCTTCCAACCGTTCCAGTTTGACAGCGACCTTGCACCTGAGAGCAGGACAACCCTTCCGCATCTCCTTCTCGGCCGATCCAGACGGCGCGGGAAACCGCGAAATAATCGGTGGCGGTACGTTCGGCCCAGATGGCGAAAGCAAGCCGCTTCCGGGTGAGGAAGATCTATTACCAGCACAGAGGAATGTGACGAAGGTGACTTTGGTCGTCATGGAGAAGTTCTGCAAGCAGGGCTCGCCGACGTCCGAAGCTCAGAAGCTCATGACGAACAATAGAAACAAGTTCGGTTGGGCACCCAAAAAAAGATAGCTCAGTGGCCGCACGAACCATCTTGAGCCGCCATGGCCTTGCTGAGCCGCCGCCGCTGCACGTCAATGATCTCCTGATCCAACACGCATTGGACCTGATAATCCTCGACGAAGCTGAGAAGCATCTGTTCGGCGCGCACGAGCGCTCGCGCGGTCATGCAGCGGCTCGACGCGCCGGCACTGTTGAAAGCATCCGTCGCCTGCTCAGCGTGGCCGTCCAGCTTGGCGTAGTCATTCGGACATCCGGCATGGCACGCGCCGGCGCTGAGGAGGCAAATCAGCATTGAGGCCGTGACCGCTCTGTAACGGCTGGAAGAATGGCGACATGAGCGGTCCATCAGAAGCTCCCCCCGGTTGCGGTGCCTACTCCGCAGGAGTCTTGCGCCGGCGAAAGCCGAGGGCCGCACACACACACACCAATGTGCCGATCAGAGACGCGCCCGAAATGAGATAAGACCTATCGAGCTCTTTGGTCCGGTTGTCGATCTTGACCAGGGTAAGCTCGGCGATTGTCCTGTTCAAATAGCTGCGCAAGTACTTAATTTCTTCCGTCAGGTTGTGAGCGTGTATGCTGAAGATGACCACCTCGACCAAGAGGAGGGCGACGAATATCCAGCCCCATTTGCGCCGGGGTGCGTGTTCGGTCGTTTCAACTGATGTCATTGCCTCCTCGCTCACTCGTACCTGCTCAAGCTGAAGGCGATGCTCAACAAGGCCCAACGCCTTGCTATGTTCATTCCGGCCATCGTGGATATTTTTGGCTGAGGACACCTATCGCCAGCTGATCGCTTGCAGTATTCCTCCTGGTCCTTCTTTCCTGCCTCCGCGGACTGATCGAGTGTGTGGAGCCACGAATCTGCTTCGGCCTTCGCCATGTTGCAGGCATTGACGGCAGCAAACAGTAGTTGCCTCAATTCGGCAAACTCCCGAATGTTGTCAGTATGAGCCTTGCACAGCGCTTGATAGAACGCTTTCGCCGATGCTGCATCTTTCATCGGCGGCGCGCTATTTACGGCTCTAGTGAATCGTTCGGAAGACTTGTCTTCAAAGCGAAGGAAGGCATTTCGTGCGTCTTTGCATTCATCTGCCTTGGCCTGAGCGGAGTGGCAGGTGCTCAGAATTGTAGAGACCAAAATGACCAACAGGTACGTTTTCATGGTTTATTCCTCATCTGACCAACGGCAGGCGGTGTCTAATCTTAGCCCGTCGCGACACGAACTGGCCTGAACTGCGAACTAAGTTAATGCTATTGCCGCTCCCACCTCTTCAAGCAGAGCTGCTTTGCGCGGGGGTCCTTGTCGATACTGTATTTGACGCACGAGCCGAACGCTCCAGGCAAGTCGCGCTCGACAGTCAATGAGATATGAGATGGCTTTTTCTCCCCGTAGTATGAGGTGACGTAGAGCACCACCCGCGCATCGGCTGTGAACGAATGCCGAAATGGCTCGCTCGGCCCCTCGGAAATCTCCTGAAAGCAACCGCGGCTCATGTTAGCCATCCTATCGGCTCGCTGGTCCAACTCTTTGATCATAATCCCAAGTGCAGTCGTAGTTGGGGGCGGACCTTAGCGCCAAGTTCGGTTCGTGCTCGTTGCCAATGTTTATCGTACACTTCGCACTCGTGCCCAAGAAATCGAGGGACAGCGCCACCGGCGTGGAGAACGTGTCCACGCCGACCATCTCGCTGATTGCGATCTTGTCCGCAAATTTCTTGTCTACCCTTTGCCCTGTAATTGCCTTGAAAGCGGAGGGTGCATTGTCAGCTACCGATCGCAACATTTTGCAAAATTCAGTATTCCGCGCACTCGGGTCAGCTTGCTTCACGACGGGCGTCTGAGGCTCCTCGTTCGCAGCTTTGTCTGTTTTGATCTCACTGAGTCGCTTGATCATCCCCGCCAGATATTCGAGATCCGCTTTTCCGCACGCCTCGGACTTCCATTTCGTCCTTTCGTTGACGGCTTCGACCTTGTGCTTGGTGATCGGCTCGCGCTGGCAGCCCGCCTCTTTGTATGCCACCTCCTTGTCGTAGCCGAGACGCCAGTATTTGAGCTCCGCCTCGGCATTGATGCATGCCAGGCCCTGATCCCATTTTCTGCGCTCGGCATTGTAGGTTTCGGGCGACAAGCGGCCTGCCATGTACTTCTCTCGCATCTCCTCCAATTCGCGGGGCGGATGTAGATCCGCAATTGCTGCGCGCTCACGCGCGACCCGGTTCTCGGCCGCCTTTTCTTCTGCGCCTAGCTTGTCGTAGATGGCAGAGCACCGCGGGTCTGCGGCAAAGCACATCTGGGAAGCTGCCGAGGCGATCCCGACTAGCCCGAACGATAGAATCGCGTTTCGACCGAAACGGGCTTGTGAGGTAAATTTGATCAAGAGAGTTCTCCTTAAGACTATCTGCTCGGCCGCCGCCGACTCGGCGCCGACCTACGTGGTGCGATCCAGCGATCACACAAGACCCTGGACAACTACGGTCTCTTTATCCGTCTGCAGGCGACAAAAGGATTCGAGAATTCGCAGCCTATGTCACGGGCCCCGGCCGCATTTTTCGATCGGCCGGCGCCAGCCGGGAACGTCCACCCGCGGGATCTCATAGCGCTGGTGTCCGCTCGCGATCGTCAGCGGGTCTGCCTTGGCGATCAGGTCGAGCAGGCGCGAACTCACCTTGTCCCAACGCTTGCCATAGAGCTCAGGATCTTGCCTTGCAAAACCGAGGTCCCACTGGACGAAGGTGGTTTGATCGTCCGCGGTGGGCTCTTCGAACTCGCCGCGCAATGTCATGCGCGCGCTGGCATTGCTGATCTCGATGGATGCGCTGCCGGAGGTCTTCGGCGTTCCCGGATATTTCGCGTGCAAGGCAAAGGCGTGACCGCAGCTGAGCAGGAAGATGATCTTGCCATCTTGCGAATAGGTTAGGGAAGGATCGTCTCGCGCGTCGAATTCGAACTTCCATGATCCGGCGAGGCCTAACTCGGGGTAGGCCAACAGCAGCGAGGCCGTCATCAGGAAGATCAAGAGCGGTCTGCGAGATCGCGACATGGCCGGGACATCAGCAAGTTTTGACATGGAGAATCTGCGTTGCCGGCGAGCCCGCGGGCATGACCCAAATGGGTCAGCCGAGGCACGATTTGTTCGCATGCACCGGGTTCGAGCCTTTGCAGGAGTCATATCAGCTGTGAAACGAGGCTGATCAGCTCCGATTGCCGGTGGATGCCGGTCTTGGAGAAAACCGATCTCAGGTGATTGCGAACGGTCTCGCGTGAAATGCGCAGCCGCTCGGCGACGCCGTCAATTGACATCCCGCTTGCGAGCAGCGCGGCCAATCGGGATTCGGCCGGTGTCAGATCGAATGCTTCGGCGATGAGGCCGGGGTCCGGGCCCGGGCGCGGCAGCAAGTTAGAGAGCGTCAGCATCGCGCGTGCCCCCAGAAATACGTTGCGAGCCGCGCCATCGATGGGCAACACGCGGATGACGACGGGAGGCTTTGCCGTTCGCCGAACCGGAATGGGTGCAGCAGGTAACGCGTTGCTGTCGGGTGTCGACCGGATCAGGTCGACCAGCTGATCAAGTTTCGCGAGCGCGCTCTTGTCGCGCACCATCAGCCGCCGGTTGCTGATCCGGATGTCGTCGTCGAATCCGGCATCGGCCGCCGCGTTCGTGCTCAGCACCATTCCCCGGCGGTTGAGAACGAGTGCAGGCTGCTGAACCTGGTTCAGCACGTTGGTCATGGACGTGAGCGCCACGCGGCCCACTGCAGTGGCAAGGGTAGCCGTTTCCGTCAGTCGCGGTGCAAGCCGCGCCAGCAAGCGTTTGTCACGCGCCTCGAAAGAACCCTCGCGACCCGTTCGCTGCAGGGTCAGCGCCCAGGCGGCGGACTCGGCCCAAAAGCCGACACCCGCGAACCATTGAAACCCGAACGGATACAGTACCTCATTATACATGGGATCGGAACGGATCTGCTCCGGCGTCAGCACGTCGTGGTCGGTGACGATCTCGCCGGACATCATTTGCGGAAATCCAGCGGCTCTCGGATCTCTTAGGTGCCAATCATGCTTGAAGTACAGCTGAAGGGCCTCATCGATCGATTGCGTCCGTGGGACGTCTGGCGTTCGAACGTCGCTCTGGAGAAGGATGGCCGCTGATGCGCCGACCGCTCTGCAGATGTCGTCCATGATGGCGGGCCAAGCGGCGGGATCGATGGCGGCTTCCCCTAGTCGATCGATGACTTTCGACAACCGATCGTTATCAACTCCATTTGTCCCCAAGAGCGGTCCCCCTTCCGCGTAAACCTGCAATTGCCGTTTTATGACGGCAGTTGGCACAGGCAGGCCAAAATGGCCTGTGTGCCAGCCGACTCACACCCTCCTCCAAAGGTATGAACGCCAGCTTGGAAATTCTCGCGAGAGCAGGGCGATGTGCAAGGCTGGTCCGGGATTCTACGGAGCACCTGGAATGGCGAACGCAAAGCCTGCGGTATTATAGAACCGCGCCATCGGGGGCAGCAGTCGGCACGCCGAAACCGCAGGCATGACGTTCCGGAGCACGGTCCAGCTGACTGACCCGTTTGGGTCATGCAGCCGCATCGGCCGCAAGCTAGTTCGGTAGCGGTCGCTAGTCCGAATTTTGTCGTTTGATGGCATGTCGCTCGAATTTCCTCCTGTCGTGATCTGGCTGCGCCTGCGCCGAGGCCGCCGGGCTGTGCTCATCCTGCGCTCGGTCGCTCCATGACAAACGACCGCAAAAGCAACGTGCGGTGTTTCTGCTGCGGGCAGACCTCGGAGCAATCGGTCCTTCTGAGCACCAACGAGATCGGCTCCCGGGATATCGATCAGCCCCCTTCCGGTATGGAGCGGTTCAACATGAGCGTCTGGCTGCAGGAATGTCCGACCTGCGGCTACGTCGCTCCGGACATCTCCGACGGAGACGATCGCGACCGCCTCTTCGTTCAGACCGAGAGGTACGCAGCGCTACGGGAGGGGCCGCATTTCTCCCGGCGCGCGTCCCGCTTTCTCCTGCGCGCCGCGATTGATTTCGCGCGAGATGATTTCGAGCGAGCCTTCGTCAACACGCTGTACGCGGCACGGGATGCCGATGACTGCGCTCTCGGGGAAGTCGCGAGCGGTTTGCGGAAGATTGCAAGCCGATATCTCGTCGGCCGTTCCGTTATCTCCCTCGACCTGCAAGGGATGTCACTGCATGCGCTCAGGCGAGCCTGCTCGTGAGCATTCGAATAACATTCCCGCCAAGCCTAGTCGCACGCACGTCGAGCCGTGTTGCCTTGGCGCTTGCCGTCATGCTGGCACTTGCTCGTTGTGCACCGAGCATCGGTGCAACGCGGAGTCCATTGCTCGGAATGCACATCCAGAAGGTGATGCAGGAGTTCGGATTGCCGGACGGCTTCAAGATGCTCGCTCATGGCGCGAAGGCCTATGAGTGGCAGCTGCGTGCTGCAGCTGAAATCCATACCGAGCAGGGCGAGCGGCGAACCGAAGACCTGTTCTGCACCGTGACTGTCCGCGTCTCTCCGCGCGAACGGGTCACCTCCGTCAAAACGGAAGTCTCGAGCGTCAGCGCGCGCCTGTACGCATCGGCCGGCGCCTTCGGTTGTCTTTGCGCCGACAGCTTCGGCATGAAGCGGGAGCGCAAGCCCGCATGCAAGACGCCGCTTGCACCCATTTAGTTAGTCAAGACCGATTACTCGAAAATGCGATCGAAAGGAGCTTGTAGAGTGCAGAATTCAGCTTCAAACAAGATCTGGACAGGTGCTCTGATCCTACTGGCAGGGATCATCGTGACCGTCTTCTCGATGATGGCGTCGCGTAGTTCCGGCTTTGTCGTCATCGCCTGGGGCGCGATGCTGTTCGGAGGGATCAGGATTTTGTCGGGCCTGTTTCAAGCGGGGAGCGGGTCAGGCGGATGACGGCCACCCGCCGCGCGTGCCATTCCTTGAACATTCCGAAAAACGCGACCCGCCATTCGTGGCTGTCACTAACGCCATGGGCGTAGGCGAAGACAAGGCACGTGCGCGCCTCAGAAATTGAAGAGTCGGCAAGAGGAAACGATACATGTACGAATTCATTCGGCGGGCCTGCCTGCTTATCGCGGTCGCCTTCATTTTCTATCCGCTCGGATCGCACGCAGCCAATCGATGCCCGCCGGATTTCAGCGTCCAAAACCGGCTGGACGCAGAGCAGAAGCCAGCTCAAAATCTTGTGGCCCGCGAACGTGCCGCCATCGAGGATCTCAAATATGCGACGATGGCCCCAATTGGAGACAAGTACCAACGGAAGGAAATCGACCGGGACGAGTACAACAGACTGACCAAACAGCGGGACGACGCCTTGCGCTGTATAGATGCGGAGAATGCTCTAAAAGACAATCAGACCTACTACACCATGCAAGTCAAATTGATCGAGGCTGGGTGCCAGAGCGGGCCCGTCGACAAAATGTATGTCGGCTGGGTTCGCGAGAAAGAAGACCGCAAAGCCAAGGCTTGCGCCAAGGCCGATTTGGAGTATCTGGCGCAACTCGTGCGGCAGCTCAAGGAGATTCAGGCGGACAAGCTAGCGAAGGAAGAGCGGTCAACGCCCGCCGTCAAGCAAGCCGACGCGAGCCAAAAGAACGGGCAATTTTGCAATCAGATCCGATCCGTCACTGGCCACGCCGCGACCTTGTTTGCGGGCATCACCAGGGAAAAGAAGGTCGAATGGTTTGTCGAGCCCGGGACGTTGGGCAGCAAGGGTGTCAAGATCAGCGACATGGCGGCCATCGATTCGTACGTCACGCCTGTGACTGTTTCGCAGGAATTCCTGGTAACGCCAGCGAAGTGCGTCATTCAAGTCGGCACAGACGCGGACATCACGCTACGCATTGTTCCGACCTATGCTTGCGATTGGGAATATCTGAAAACCACGAGGCGCGAGCTGGAGGAGCGAACCGACAGGCTCCTCAATCTCGTCCGCGGCTGTTACGAGAAGACCGCAGAGGATGGCAACTTCTACCGACACGATTTCATTGCCGATAACGCAGCCAAGATCGTGGGTGACCTTTATTATGGCGAGGGCAAGCCGTCTAGAATCTATCTGAATATCTCGAAATATACGCCGGCAGAAGACAAGGGATGCATGCAATACGGCTTCCACCACAAGCCGGAAGATAAGCAGCTCTGCATGCGACGGCTGAAGCCTTAGCTAAACGCCCCCTCATCGCGAGTCGTATGGCGGTGCGAATTAGCGGGGCTCCCACCATGGTCAATACAAGCAGGCGGACAAGCCTCTGGCTGACTACAAACAGGCTATCAAGCTGCTGCCCAACGATCCCTACGCCTACAATGGTCGTGGGATCATCTACCTGGAACGTCGGCAATTCGACCAAGCTCTGGCCGATTTTGCACAGCTCTTCATCTTATCAGGTTTTGCCCCAGCGTTTTATAATCGGGGCAAAGTCTACGGGGAGCTCAACCGGCCCGATAAGGCGCTTGCCGACCACAGCCAGGCCATTCGTCTGAATCCGAGGTATGCCAAGCGCCTCCAATAATCGGGGTACTAAATAAATACCAAGCAACACAGCCAAGCGCTGGAGGATTTCAACCAGAATGATGCGCTGGCCGAATTCACCAGGGCTATCCAGCTCAATCCCAAATACTGATCGGCGTACTTCAACCGGGGGCTGTTATACGAGTTGCACACCATGCAGCTCAATCTGGCCTTGGCTGACTATCAGGAAGCCTACCGGCTCGATCCGGCCGACGCCCAGGCTAGGGAAGAACTGGAAACCTTAAAGGACGTTAGCGGCGTCCGTTTTCAGCGCTTTCAATATCAAGGAGTTTGCGATGATCGCATATTGCGGCGGCTGGTCCACTGATAGGGCGCTCGCGGACGCGGAAAAGGCGTCGACGTCAAATCCGGATCGTACCGCCGGAGCCTATTTCGTTTGGATGTTCTGCAGTCGACGGCACGGCGCGCATCTTCTTTGCGAGCTTGGACGCGACAGTCGAAGCAATGCTCACGAGTTACTAATTCAACGCTTTGACAAACATTTCGTCCTTTTTCGGATTCACCCGAAACATCGTCCACTTGTAGTTTCCCACCATGACCTCGATCTGGGGGGCGCCGCTGTTTGCCTGTTTCACATAACTGTCGATCGCTGCCTTATACTGTGCGCCGAACTCCTTCGGATCCGAGACGCCACTCCCAAAGGCGATTGCCCAAGCTGATACCGCAAGAAACTCATAGCCTGCTTTCGCGCCAGGTTTCTCGAATACCGCGATCATGTCTTCAGCCTGGCTGCCTTTTGTCCCTATGATCACGGTCGTCCCGGCTTTGGATTTGTAGGTGCAGGCCCGAGATTTTCCGTCGCCGTCGCATTTCACCTTTTCAAGGCCTAGATCGATGTTGACGAGGTCCTGAGATTTCTTGAACTGCTGCTCGAAGTTATCGAAGGCAAACCCGAAATCACCGGCCAAGGCCGGGCCAAGGCTCGTCGCAACGAATATCACCGACACTAAAATTCGCATTAGGATTACCCATAATCATGCAGGAGCTTCCGTAGGCTCGACATCCGACGCACCATGGACCATTTGGTCGTTCGGCAAAGCGCATCAGCGCGAGGCCTCCTTGTAGACGACCGTATAGGTGCAAGGTCGCCCAGGCTTGGAAATGTTGCTGATGTGCTGGATGAGAGCGCCGTCCGCGAACTTGAACGAGGCGATCCGCTCGCTCGCGTCGCCCTTCTTGGCAGCCGCGTTCGAGTCCGGTTTGCCGTACGCTTCCACGAGCTTCGGCATCATGTCCTTGTCGGCCTTCTGGCATTCGTCGACCGTTTTGAAGCCTCCGGCCATCGCAAAAGCCTCCAAACGGACGAGGCCGCCATTATCCTGGAAATACATAGTGAAGCCCTCCACATTGGGCAGAGGCGCGCACTTGTCGCAAAGAAGCGCCTTCATGCCCGGCTGTGGCGGATCGAGCGCATAGGGTTCCGCGTCCTTTCCGAGGACACCACTTGCCTGCTCGTAACTCGAACCAAACGCCACCTTGCCCGGCGCATCGAGCTTTGCGCGGTTTTGCTGGGCGTACGCCGATATCGCGAGGCAAGTGACGACGGCAAGGGCGAAAACAGCGAGAACCTTGTTCATTTAACGTCCTTCATTGCGGAATAGCGCCACGGGCCGCGGAGGGGAACGGATGACGAACTCACGGACGTCCGTGCAGAGGGTGGAAGCCGCTGCCGCTCCGATTGTCGCTATCGTAAGACTTCTTGCATGACCCAGATGGGTCAGGCGTCTGGCCCAGCTAGCTCGAGCAAGATCCTTATGGCTGCAATTTTTAGGCGCAGCGTGTTGCGGAGCCCGAAAGTTTGCATAATGATTTCAATTACATAGGAGTTCGCTGTTTTATTCTGAATGGCGCGCCATTCAGAACAAGGCTGCGAACTTTGCAATTCAGTACGTCTTAAGGACCGTGAGCTCGCCGGTATCCGCGCGGCTTTTCGTGGCGAGCAAGATTTCTCTCATCTGCTTGACCACCGGCGGCTCAAGCGCCTCGATCTTCGCAGCAATTTGCGGATCAAGGATACCCTTGCGGCCATAGCGGCCGCGGACGTCACTGGCGTGCCCGAGAATGCGGTCGCGCGTGCGTTGTGCGATCGCTTCATTGTCCAACCAATCCGCCATCAGGTGCCGCGTGGAATAGAGAGTCAGGTCCGCGCGATCGAGCTTCAGCTTTGTCTTCACGTATTGCCACGCCTTGCTGAGCGGCTGCGACCAGCGGATCGTGCCGTCTTTGCGGTTTTTCGGCCTTGCCGAGGCCGTTCAGGGATGTTGCCGGTGCAGCTGCCATCATTGAGAAAAGAAGTCGGCGAGAAATCATGGAGCACCTATCCGGTTGTCGTTAGAGATTCGAGGACACAAACATTCCTTGGCGTGTCACTCTGTTCTTTCGGTCGACGGGTTGCGTTTGCGTTTAGCCGGCGGCCTGGCGCTCCGAGGTGCGTAGCGTCGGGTAGCGCGCCGCCAGTTCGTCGAAGAGCTCTCGCACCAGCTCGGCATCTTCCTCGGGTCGCCCCGCCTTGAGACGGGCGTCGAGCGCGTCGAACAGCTGATGCTTGACGAAGAACCGCCATGCGACTGGCAGACGCGCCAGGATGTCGGTGAGTTCGCGATAGCGCGCCTCGGTCCAGCGGGTCTCGAACGCGGTGCGATAGAGGCCGAAATCGAACACGTCCTTCTGCTGCTCCGGCCGCGCCTTCTGCATCTCCTGGCGTAGCCTGCGCGTCCCGTCCTCATCGACGCGGCTGCCGTCGATGAGGACGCCGTACAGCCGGCGGGCGGCCTCGAGCGAGACGTAGCCCGAGAGAACGTCGGTCAGCACGCGGCGCGGCTCGCGCAGGAGCGGATCGCCAAATCCTCCAGCACCCGCGCCGACGAGGCGGATCCGGTCGCCGGGCTTGCAGGGCACCACGTCGGTATTGCCGAGCGCCTCCGTGTCCGGACCGTCGGGATTTCTTGTGAAGATCGCGTTGGCGCCCGCGCCGCCGCCCAAGACGCCCCAAGACGCGAAATACGTGCGGTCGCGATTGCGCGCCGTGACGGTGGTACCCGGCGTGAACACCTCGAACTCCATGGTGAGGCCGAGTCCGCCGCGATAAGTTCCGGCGCCGCCAGAGTCGGGAGCAAGGCAATAGCGCCGCATGCGGATCGGCACTTCCAGTTCGTTGATCTCGACGGGCGTGTTGCGCAGGAAAGCGTTGTTGGCGCCGGAGCCGTCGCTGCCGTCGCCGGTAGCCATGCCGCCCGCACCGCCGCCGACCGGCCCAAGCGAGGCCATGACGCCGCGGCCGGCGTGGTCCATCGTCTTGACCGTGACGATCGCCATGCCGCCAGCCGAGCAGGCCGGCATGCGCTCGGGTATCGCGCGGGAGAATACGCCGAAGGTGAGCATGTGCGTGATCTTGCAGGTCAGGCTGCGCATGCCGACGGCCGCGGGCGCCGTCGCATTGACGACGGTGCCTTCCGGCAGGACGCTCTTCTCCGCGTAATCCATCACCTGGTACATGCCGGCTTCGATCTGGGTTGTCGATCTGGATTGCGACGCAGCCGGTCGATTTCCGCCGCGGCATGGACTCATTGGCGATGCTGGTGAGCGAGGCCTTTGGAGCCGATCCGTTCGACGGCGGACTTTATGT
>NZ_RDQF01000044.1 GCF_004114425.1 Bradyrhizobium vignae
TGATGTGATCTCGCGCTTTGCGCGCATGCTGATCTTCCCTGCCATACCCGCCACCGAACTGATTCGGCAGCTCCGCCCCAGACACGACAGGGAAGTTGTCCGGTAACATTTTTACTGAGGCAATGCGGGGGGCAATTTCCCGTGTCGCCCGACAGTCAGGAGAAGGTGGTCCAAAGCGAGCTTGCGGTTGAGCAGCGACCACCTGAAAAAAAGGGCGATTTAGCCTCCCCTGGGGACGTTTGTTAAGACCCCAGGGAGGGATGGGTAGCGAAATAGATCCTAGCTGGCGGCGCGCCGACAGATTAGTGTTAGAACCTCAAGATCGCACCAGTCAGGAAGGTAGTTGTGGACGGATTATCGTAACCGGCAGAAAAGCCTCCGCTGAGCTTTGACCAAACAACGCCACCATAAACGTCCCAGTGCTTATCGAACGTGTAAACGGCAGAGAGGGACGCAGTTTCCCAGGCACCTGAGCAGTAGGAGTGGCCATTGTCGGAGCATGGTGTGGCAGTAGCGGTCGACTGATAGTAGCCTTGCATTGCACGGTAATATGCCGCCGAGACCGCCCAAGAGCCGATCTCATACTTCGCGCCAAGCCACGCAAAGCCAACAATCTTGTGATCAAACGAATAAGCGGTGTTATTGACCCTACCGAACATATAGCCGCCGACCGTGGTATCCCCGATGGAAAGCGGGTCGGACGGGTTTGAATATGTGATGTGCTGATAGCCCGCGTACAATGTGAGCCTGTTGAGAGGAGCTCCTTTGGCACCGCCACTAAAATCATAGGCATACTTGCCCATGAGAGCCCACGCATCAGTGTTCTGTCCGGTGACAGTAAGGGTATTGCAGCTCGGCGTGCCAGCCACACCGCATCCGCCAACCCCGAAGAGGCCGGCTCTCACGGCGTCGCGCTCCGCGGTATATACCGCGTCGACATACAGGCCTTGCCAGTTAAAACCGAAGTTCGCTGCATAGGAATCGCCATGGAGAGACGAGCCTTGGTTCTGTCCCTGGGCGAACATGGCGCCAGCGTGAAGAAACTCGTTGGTGTAGACGTATTTGACTGAATTGTTCCACCTGGTCGCTTCGGTTGCTCCCGCGCCAGCGGAGAATCCGAGCCCCCAGAAAATCGCCGAGAAGTCGGCGATATTAACCGGGTCGAAACCCCAGATGGAATCCGCGGCGAGCGAATTGTTTCGACCAACCTGCAGCTGCCCGTAGGTTTTGTTGCTTACTCCGACCCAGACTTGGCGGGTGAGCCCACCGCATTGGTTCGAGTCCCCGCTTGTCGTTTGCTGGCTGTTCGGCTTGCCATTGTTGTCGATCAGAGTCTTACAGCCGTCGTTAATTTGGCCGGTCAGCGGACTGAAGCCGGTTTCAATCCTTCCGATCGCTTTCCAGTCATATCCGAGGGGCTCCTCGATCTTGAGCCCGACGAATGAATAGCCTTGCGTATTTATAGTCGAAATTGGGCCTCGCCCGGGAGGACTCGCGAAGACGTTCGCATTCACTCCCGCGAAGTAGTTGCCGATCGGAGCAGCATTGTCTGAATAGGCGTATCCAAGATCTAGCGCGCCGTAGAGCGTGATACCGTTCCACGTCAGGGAATCAGGGATTGGGTTCTTTAGAGCCGGAGCCTTCAGGACCTCGCCGACATCCGCAGCTTGCGCAGTGACCGTCAAGCCAGCAATTGCCAGCCCACAGATTACACCTTTTGCAACTCGTCTCTCAATGGTCGTCATACTTCCCCCTTCATCTCAAGTTAATCAATGCGCGATACATAGTGCTGGATTACGTTCTTCACTCTGATCACGTCATGACAGCACTCACCGTTTTGATTCTGGACAGCACTATTGGCCTTGACCACCGATCGATTGCGCGCGCTTGTTCTACGGATTGCAAACCTATTAAGAGCGGCCACTGACCAGCCGCGTGGGACAGCCGAAGTCGCGAACACTGCTTTCTCAAACTGAGGACACGTCGGGACCATTGACTAGGATTCTCGTGATATCGCAGCAGGCGGCGGGGCAGGCTCATTCCATGACACGCAGATTAAGCCTAGCCGACTGCGTCCCTCGGCGGCTCACAATCTCAGTACGTATCGGACCGCGAAAACTAGTCTGCACCGGCAGCGTGCTATATTTGCATCACGCGTATCCCTCCCGTGTACTACAGTTCGCGACCAAAAAGGTCATTCGGTCGTGCAGTCTACCAATGGTAGACAGCCCACGTTTCCGTTCACGGCTCAAAGCGCGTCCGCTCGGCCTTTGTCGGCATCATCGACGGATCGGCGTGGGATCTTCGCCCAGGGTTCGCCGCGATAGGAATCGGTCAAGTCGAACTACTCGCCCGTTGGCAGCGTAACATGTTGGCGCTGATGTAAGTCCCCGGATCGGCGCAGCTCATTCCTGTCCTTAGGAATTTCGACCTACGGCATCGGTTCAGCTTCGCCAAAGAAGCAGCCTATGGGGCGAGAGTGCGGTCGTTAGTGAGTTGAACATCTCATCGGAATGAGGGGCGACCTTGCTAAATCGGTCGATGTTTTGATGAAATCAGCGGCTCCGACGACGCATAACTGTCGGAAATAAGCTTGTAGCAGCCACAAGCCCTTTGCTCCAAAGCTTTGCGTTCATCGATTTGCAAGGCGCCGCGCATCTGACGAATTAATTTCTGTTCTTGGAATCGGATTAGCGTCTCTGTTACGCTAGCGCGACGCAGTCCTAGGACGGACGAAAGGTAGTCATGGGTGACTGGGAGCACATGAGCGCCAACAGCATCACTCGCCAAACAGAGCCAGCTGGCGAGCCTCTTCTCACGATCATGCCGAACTCCGCATAGTCCTGTTTGAGCGCAATGGACGCCCAGCGCCTGAACGTACCGAAAAAGGTGCTCTCGAATTTGAGGCCGCTCGTCCATGACTCGGCGCAGATCCTCGACAGGAATGCGGTACGCAGTTCCGGTAAGGAGCACTACGCACTGATGCGTCGAAAGATGCCCTCCCAGCAAGAGCGAAGCGCCGACGGCGCCCCGATAGCCTATGACCGCCGTTTCAAGGATGCTCCCTGTGGCGACGATCCTCAGCGATACAAGTCCTGATTCGATGAAGTAAACGTAGTCGAGATGGCTCTTCGGGCTTAGCAAAATCGTCCTTTCTCTCAGGACGATCGGCTCAAGAAACTGATCCAATGCCGCACGGTCTTGCAGAGAAAATCTCGCCAAAATCGCATTTTTCACGGAAGGCCAAGTGTTGCGACGCGTCGTGTCGGCTAAGTGATGCATCGGCCCCGTGCCGCACGCCGGGTCGAGAGCTTTACAAGCTGAGCCGTCATGCGGTTCGAGAACTGCGGGTACCTGCTGCTGGGTCATGTGCGGTCCGCCCTTGGCCGCGAATCTATGATTCTCGCTGGCTGGAATTAACCCCCGAGTGTAGTTGGATTTCGATCTGATTTAATGCGGCGTGCCGCCAGCCAACGCCGAAATGCCGCGCTTATGTAGGCTCTTTCGATGGATTTCGACGAGATACACGTGACGATTGGCCCGGGAGGCCCGGCGGGGCAATTGTGATTCCGCCAAGGCCGATCGCTAGTCGTCGACGATGAGGTGCCCTTACAATGTAGACGCCTGGTTGAAAAGAACAAGCTTTTCGTGGGCGCCAATCAGGGGCAGTGGGCGTCCCGCCTTGAGCGGCGGAAACGTCGTCTTGTCCACACGCCGCGGTCGCCGACACCCACTATGCGGCGGATGCCGTTGAGCAAGGGTCCGGCGTGCTTGCTCCCGACCATGGCGCCAGCTCGATGATGGCATCGACCACGAAAGCGCTCTGCCCGCAGGCAGTGCAAATTGTGAATTTCAGTTCGATGGACAATGGGCGCGGCGCCGACTGATGTGGGTACACTGATAGGCGCGACAGCATCGGTCCCCCCGTGCTTTAATGTCTACTGGCGGCTCGCCGCGCGCCCCAGCGGCGCACCCTTGATCGAACGAATCATCGCTTCGGCGACAGGATATTGAGCGAGAGGGTATCGAGTGCTACCGGGAAGCCCTACGTCTCAGCGGCGGATACCGTCTCGGCGGTGGTACAGGCGCGCTCGGGCGCGGCCGCTCTACCACTTGGCCAGCTGCACCTTGCTCGGGCTCGTTCGGTGTGCTGGCAGGTAGTGCCGCCCTGGGGAACGAGCGGCGGGGGCAGATCAAGCTCGCCCGCGAAAGGCTTCGCCAAACCCGGCCCGTTCCCCGTGGCGACCACGGCTCGCGCTGGGATGCCATCGGTCTCGTACTGCTGCAGCCGCTCCTTCGAGAGCACAAAGGGCTGTCCGGCTGCTTATCGCGGACCGCTTTGAGCCCGCAGAGCTTCGGGGATGGAATCCGGCCCCATGGTGTAGGTGAAGAAGCCGAGAATGGACCGGGGACAGGTAGTCACCCTCTTGCGACACGGCCTCGGTGAAGTGGTGCTTAGGTTGCGCGGTGCGGTCTACCAGATCGCGCGGCGCAGCGAAGGAAACTAGCTCTTAAGATGCTGCTGCGCGGCGGCCGTCAGACCCGCCGCCTCGTCAATGTCGGTCACAATGCAGACGCTACGTGTCAAACCTATGGCCGGTGGAGTATGCGCGTAACCATGCCGAAGTCGGCCAGCGCTGCGTCGTCACTTTGCGCGTCAATCCTACGCGCCCCGACTGGACGCGATCCGCACTCGGAAAGCTCATTTCCACCAAGGAGTGAAGCTGTCGTAGAAGCCCATGCGTCGGTTCATTTGCGGAGCAAGCTCGCAACCATGTTTTCGAAGGGACGTTTGCTGCCTACGTTGTCCTGATACTGCTCTACTTGGATCGATGAGTGCTGCTCTTTCAGCGGCCCCTTTCCCCCAACAAGCGACACACCAGAGCTTTCGTACCGAAGAGTTGAGCCATCATTCGGTTACGCAGACGTATTGGCACCAAGTCTGCTAACGCCGAATTTCCCCACAGCGATGGCCTTGCGTGGCCGTTATTTTGCTCGAAGCGTGAGAATTTGACGTTTTTAGACTAGCAATGCCTCTATCTTGATCTCGTTGAGTTTGGCTCGATACAGTCGGCCGTTGTAAAGGCGATTGCGAGCGTGCTTCTCTCCTCAAGAATGAACAATCATATCGAACAGTTGTGAGTGGCCCGAGCAATAACCAGGCGGCGGAAAACCAGCTGACGGCCGTGAAGTCGGCTTGCCAAGCAGCTCTGCTGCTCACACCACCCTCCATCAATGTCAACCGAGAGAGCACTACTTCCTCGAACATCAGAGCAGCGAGAAAGAAGCTATATTTCTTCTTCGGAAGCCACCTAACGAGTCGCAATCCTCATGGACTGTGTTAACGGCTTCACGTGCGCTGCCGAACACTGTCTCGGTCATAGACGTTCTCGTACCGGCCTAGCAGGGCACTAATGAGCGCTGTTCCTTTGGCGGAAACGCTGAAAGTCGTTGCTTGAGCACGGACCAATCGCTTGCCTAAGGGAGCTTGAAAAATGAACGGTGCTGAAAGTCTGGTGCGGACCCTTGTGAACGGGGGGGTTGATCTTTGTTTCGCCAATCCGGGCACCTCCGAAATGCACTTCGTTGCGGCGCTTGACCGCGTGCCAGGTATGCGCTGCGTACTCGGCCTGTTCGAGGGCGTGGTGACGGGAGCAGCCGACGGCTATTTCCGAATGAAGGGCACACCGGCGTCGACACTTCTGCACCTCGGCCCGGGCCTCGCCAATGGTCTCGCTAATTTGCACAACGCCAAAAAGGCGCATTCCGGCATCATCAATATCGTCGGCCAGCATGCCGGTTATCACATCGGCTTCAACGCGCCCCTGACCTCCGATATCGAGGGCCTGGCGCGACCGATGTCATCTTGGGTCCACACCTCGCAGGATGCCAAATCTGTTGCCGCCGATGGCGCCGCGGCGATTGCGGCCGCCAAGAGTTCCCCGGCGCAAATCGCGACTCTGATCCTGCCTGCCGATACCGCGTGGAACGAGGCTGCCGGCATTGCCGCGCTGGCGCCCGGCCAGCAACACCCATCCTATTCGCCGCAGGCGCTCGAGACCGCGGCAAAGATTTTGCGCGGTGATGGCGAGCGCACGTTGCTTCTGATCACCGGAAGTGCGCTGACCGAGCAGGGACTGCTGCTGGCAGAACGTGTTGCCGCCAAGACCGGGTGCACGGTAATGGGTCCGACCTTCCGCCCTCGCATGGCGCGCGGCCGTGGTCGTTTCTCCATCGAACGGATTCCGTACGTTATCGAGCAGGCATTGTCGACGCTTCAGAAATTCCGTCATATCGTGCTAGTCGAAGCCGATGATCCGATCGCGTTTTTCGCCTATCCGAACAAGCCCAGCCTATTGAAGCCCGAGGGCTGCGATGTGCATCGTATGACCGCCTGGGGGGAGAATTCGATCGCCGCACTTGAAGCGCTCGCCAGCGTGCTTCGTGCCGGAACGAACGACATTGTGCGGCAGACGCAGCCGGAACTGGTCAAGCCGACTGGTCCGCTTAACCACACCACCATCGCGCAGGCGATCGCCTATGCGCTTCCCGAAAATGCGATCGTGGTCGACGAATCGATCAGTACCGGCCGGGGTTTCTTTTCGGCGACGGCGGCGGCCGCACCACATGACTGGCTACAAAACATGGGGGGCTCGATCGGCTTTTCAACACCGGTTTCTATCGGAGCCGCGCTCGCCTGTCCGGACCGCAAGGTTTTCTGCATGGTCGGTGATGGCAGCGCGATGTACACTATCCAGTCACTGTGGACGCAGGCCCGTGAAGGGCTCGACGTCGTCACGATTGTGTTCGCCAACCGCATCTACCAGATCCTGCGCGGCGAGTTCGATGGCGTTGGCGCCGGCGAGCCGGGCCAGCGCGCTCTCGATATGATGAAAATCGACCGGCCAACCCTTGATTTCGTTGCCTTGGCGCGCGGCATGGGTGTGCCGGGCCGCGCGGTGAGAACTGCCGATGAGTTCAATAACGCTTTGGCCGCGGCCAAGGTCGAGCCCGGACCAAGGTTGATCGAAGTTCAGATCTGAAGCGTGCAGAGCGCGACAGGCGAGGCGAGATGTGAGCAAAACTGAACTAACGTGATTTGCGGCGGTTTGCGAGTTTCACGCTGCTTGTTCGGAGAAGGAGCAAGCGCACCATCACGTTCGCGCCGCATGCAACTGAAATAGTTCTGTACTGGGGCCTTCTCAGAAATCGGCCGACTCGTCGGAAGCAACTCCAGCTCGGCTTGCTTTTCGTGCCCTCCCCACGCGTACTGAGCCTTGATGGGGAAAATCCGGTTGCGCATCGATAGGCGCGACTAGGTTCGACGCGCGAAGAACGACAAGGCCGCAATACCGCTCACCGGCGGCACGTGGTCGTAGAGATAGATGGACCGATCCCATTCAAACGGTGCTGGCTATAGAGGCCCATGCGTGGCACAACGTCTGACGTCATGGTGTGGTGAGCATGCGCGACGCGGGACAAGCTTACTACGACTTTGCGCGTCTTGTATCACCGAGCAGAGAGCGGCAGTGCACAAAGTCGAACTGCCGCAGGGTGCAACGGCCCGCAAGGTGGGCATTTTAACGGGGTCAATTGACGCGGGTACAGTACTCATCTTAGCGACGCAGTTCGCTCGAATTTGGGTGGTCAGCCCACTCGGCGTTCGACAATCGTCGTGCTTTCCCCAACGCTAATCCCCGCGAGAGCGTGGAATCGCGGTATTACGTGTACTACGAGTGAAGCGCGCAGACCGTCCATGTCAATTGCGTGACCCCACATGATCGTCTCGGCGTGCAGGTGATGCGCGCCAACAAGCGCATTCTCCTCTTCAACGAGATAAGGG
The DNA here is from genome assembly GCF_004114425.1 of Bradyrhizobium vignae. GTDB lineage: Bacteria > Pseudomonadota > Alphaproteobacteria > Rhizobiales > Xanthobacteraceae > Bradyrhizobium > Bradyrhizobium vignae. The sequence continues at coordinate 7,844 of NZ_RDQF01000044.1, forward strand.
CGCAAGATGATGACGAAGACGTTCTTGAAAGTAGCGAGCACAGCTGCGGGCTTGATAGCGGCCATGCTGGTGCCCGTTGGGTATGCTTTCGCCGCCGACCAGTTGACCATTTCCTCCTATGGAGGAGTATACCAGGCAAGCTTGCGCAAAGCCGTTTTGGAGCCCTTTTCGAAGGCGTCCGAAGTGGTTATCACTCAAATGGGCACCGATCGGTCGAAGTTGCAAGACGCCGACAAGTCAACCTGCGGAGCGCCCTACGTCACCTCTGCCATGTTGATCGGCTATGACAAGAGCAAACTGCCGACTGGCCCAAAGACCATCGCCGACTTCTTTGATTTGCAGAAGTTCCCCGGCAAGCGCGGACTAAAAAGATCGCCCGACAAGGCGCTCGAGTGGGCACTAATGGCTGACGGTGTTCGCGTCAAGGAGTCTACAAGGTGTTGAATACGTCTGAGGGCGTTGACCGCGCCTTGCGCAAGCTCGACACGATCAAGAAGGACGTTGTCTGGTGGCAGTCAACCTCCCAGCCGGCGCAGCTTTTGGCTGATGGCCAGGTTGTGATGACGTCAATCCACAACGGGCGCATCTACGATGCCGTCAAGAACATCGGCAAGCCCTTCGAAGGTGTTTGGGACACGCAGATCCAGGAGACGGCTGTCTGGATCATTCTCATCTCGCTTACTCTGCCCTGCCCCAGTCGCAGGCGCGACTTACGCAATACCTTCCTTACGGGCCCGTCAACAAAGACGCCATCGCTTGGTTGATCCGGAGATGAAACCCTATCTTCCTACTGCGCCTGAGCACATGCCCAATGCTCTGATCAGAGATTCCAGCTTCTGGACGGAAAGGGGTGACGAGGTGCTCCAGCGCTTCAATGTCTGGCTCGCGAAATGAGCAAGCAGAAGCAAGCGAACGAAACGACCGATGCATCGAATGCGATTCGCATCCGTCGACCGAGGTCGCGCACCGTCGGAAAATAAGGTGCGTGGATACGACCTCTTTTGCAGACCACGACGTTGCGATTCGCAACATCGTCCAATGATGAATGGAACTGTCGCTCGACTGGAAAGGCTTCACGCTCCTGAAGCACGAGAGGCGCTTCTAACGAGCGCGATGCGGAAGGAGAAAACGTCTTAAGAGACATAACTTCCTTTCACCGAGGACGACCTCAGAACGCCGGGGGTCAACAGGGGACATCGCCTCATGCTTCGTTCGCTCGGGCCGACAGTACGCTCGTTGTGAGGGCACAACCTAAACGCTATTACCAAACAATCATAGCTTGGGGCAGGGGCGGCGCAATATTGACGCTGCCTACAAGGGCCGGACCGGCAATAAGGAGGAGATCTTTTCTCTATCGAGAAATAGATTTTGCTAAGCTGGCGCGTGACATGGATTGCTTCGGCGTGCGAGTTGAGAATCCGGCGGATCTTTCTAAAGCATTGCGTCAGGCCGGCCGAGCGTGATTGAAGAGGCGAGAAGAACCGCGCAAGTGCTCCCCCGCCTCGTTTTGGTCTACTTCGCGAGCCAAGCAGTAAAGCGCTGTTTCAGCTCATCGCCCTTGTCAGCCCAAAAGTCAGCGTCACTATGCAGGGAATTGCCCACATGGCCGGGCGCAGTCACAAGATCGGGCAGTATCGCCGGATCAAGAAACGCGGTCGCGTCGTTGTTAGCGGGTGGATAGGCGATGTATTCTGTCAGCTTACCCTGCACCTGAGGCGAAGCGGCGAACTCGATGAACCGGTAGGCGGCGTCCAGGCGCGGACTACCCTTGGGGATCACCCAGACGTTTCCTGTTCCCCACTTTGCGGCATCCCACATGATCTGAAAATGCCTACCGGTATTCCTAGCCGCGTCGGAGATGCGACCGTTCCAAGCCGAGGTCATTACTACTTGGCCATCGGCGAGAAGCTGCACCGGCTGCGCGCCGGACGTCCACCAAATGACGTCGTTCTTGATGGTGTCGAGTTTCTTGAAAGCGCGCTCGACGCCCTCGCGCGTACCGAGGGTCTTGTAAACGTCTTTGATGGCCACGCCGTCGGCAATCAACGCCCATTCAAGATTGTCTTGTGGATTCTTCCACAACCCGCGCTTGCCGGGTAATTTCTGCGTATCGAACAGGTCGGCGATTGTTTTCGGACCGTTTGGCAATCTATCCTTGTCATAGGCGACGATCGTCGCAGATATGACCGAGGGCACCCCACAGTCATACCTTTCGCCGTCCACAAACTTGGTCCGATCCAGGCCGAGTCTCTTCCAGTCGATTTTCTCCAGGATACCGTCGGCGCACAATTGATTGACCCAGACCGAGTAGCCGTCGACGACGTCCCAACTCACAGTCTTGGACTGGACCATGGCTCGGATTTTGGCGGCCTCGCCATTGTACTCGTCTTCAACAATCTCAATTCCGGTCGCCTTCGAGAAGGGCTCGAACCAAGCCTTCCGCTGACCGAGCTGCAGGGCTCCGCCCCAGGAGACGATCGTCAAACGGTCTCTAGGGAAAGCTGGCGCTGCAGGCACTAATCCGTTCACTGCAAGTCCGGTTGCGGCGATGGCGCAGACGATAGTCAAGGTTCCCCGCATCCTATCGATCTCCTTTTGCTTTGCCGTCCTAAGGAGCGGCGTTGACAAATACGGGAACTGTCGGCGGCCTTCAAAGTGGAGTCGAGAGGTCGGTTGCTCATGCGGCCGGACAAATAGAACGGCTGCGCAAGCTGCGCACGGAAACCTTCGAAAGGGTTTGTCGTGTTGGAGGTATTTATTATCGGGCGGCTGGAGTTGAATTCCATTCATGTGTTACCTCGATCTGCCGAAATCCTGCGCCGATCGGCGGAATTTGAAGCGTTATGTTCGGCACACGGGATTTCTCCGTTTGATCCGCAGTGATTTCGGTCGTTCGAGCGCAACCACATTTGCGGTCGCCATGCGCAACTCGCCCGAGCAGCTCGCTGGATCGAAGATTGTTGAAGCCCCATAGGGGAGCATCGGACCCCGTCGTCATCACTTTCCTCTCTGTATGCGCGTCGCAGGCTTTGTCCCGGCGAAGCGTCGCTCCGACGCAGACACGCCGAATAGCGCTTCTCTGACGACATCAGGGGAATTCCAGAGGTCTGCCTCAATCGATCGATTTCCTTGCGCGTGAGCTAACCAGCGACGCTGTTTGCCGCTGCTGCCGAGACGCGGCTTGCCGGCCGGGTCATTACGACCGCCGCCGCAATCTCCGGCAACCCGACCGCCCGAAGCCGAAGGGGTGGCCGCCGCGCCGCGCCAGCTCGACATCCTTCAAGGAAGTCGAAGCTTGGTGAGCGCTGCCACTGCCGGGCATGGAAGCGGGCGCCCGCAGCTCCTCTCGCGGAAGATTGTGCAGAGCGGCGTAGCAGCGCCCCCATAGCCCCAGAAAAGCTAGTAGGTAGGCGCGGGCGCCTGACGACGCAGTGGGAGTCCGATGGGCTTCGCCCGGAGTGGGGTTTCCCGTTCCGGCAGATCCGTATCCTCCGGCTCCGAAGCGGGATCAGCCCATCTGGTGTCGCCCGCAGCTCGAATCGGCCACGCAAACCAGTCCAATCGGACCAACCGAACTCGAATTGCGATTTTAGACGAGCGTTGATGCGTTTATTGCCTGAAAAGTTCGTATTTCCCCTGTGGGAGCGGACTCTGCGACCATAAAAGGCCCTATATCGCGGAAATTCCGCGCTGGCAGGCAGTAACATTAAAGCCAAATGTTACATCGTTCGGCGTGGGACGCAACTTTGGGGCTGATTCAAGATGAAGATCGTGCAGCAACTTGCGCCGCTCGACGTCCGACCGGTGCAATACGCCGAGGATTGGCTGCAATCACCGGCCCCAAGGTCATCGCTGATCGGTAACCGCACGTGTATGTCCCACACAAGGGCTCTAGATCGTACATCGTGGTGACCCGCGCTTCTCTGGATTGGCAGTGGCAACAGGAGTTGCTGGACGTAAACCGGCGTGAACAATGAACCAGGCACTTCCCCATTTCGTTACAAACTGGATGGAGCTTAGACGATGACGATCAGCAAAGGAAAGCAGCTGTTTCCGCGAGAAGAATACCTGCGCAGGCTTGCTGCAGTGAAGGCAGAAATGGCGCAGCGCGACATCGAAGCGTTTATCGTAAGCAGTCCCGCGAACATCACGTATCTTTCAGGTCACACTGCCCACACGGCGTATGTCCCGCAAGGCCTTGTGATCTCGATGCAGGAGGAGGAACCGACCTTTGTCATGCGTCGCATGGATGCGCCGGCAGCTATCCACGAGTCATTTCTCAACCGCAACAACGTGATCGGCTATCCGGAAAACCTGATCGCAAACCCTGAGAAGGACGGCTACGACGTCATCATCGATTTTCTTCACGACCGCGGTCTTGCAAACCGCGGCGTAGGCTTGGAGCCCGGTTTCTTGACGCTTAAACAGTTTGGGCGGGGCCAGGACAAGTTTGCGACGAGACTGCCAAAAGCAAGGATTGTGGATTGCTCCAGAGCGATCGACTGGATTCGACTCGTTAAGTCCGAGCTCGAGATCGCAGTAATGCGGGAAGCCGCCGCCATCGCTGACGCGGCAATCATGCGTGCGGCAGACGTGATACGTCCTGGCGTGCGTGAAGCTGACGCGGCCGCCGAGGTCATCGGAACCCTAGTCCGCGGTGCCAACGGCAAACCCGGAACGGCAATTGCGCCCTATTGCATGTGCTCCTCGCCACGCACAGGAACAGCCCACATTCGATGGAGCGACGATGTCTTTCGGGATAGTTCGCAGATCAATCTGGAAGTCGGTGCCGTCCGCCAAGGCTATACTGCTGCGCTGATGCGCACTTACATAATCGGCAAGCCTTCTGACCGTCTGCGTCGTCTCCATGAGGCGGAGGTCGCCGGCCTGGAGGCGGCGCTGAACACGGTTCGACCTGGAGCGACCTGTAGCGAGGTCGCAAACGCGTTCTATCGCACACTTGAGAAGCAGGGTTTCACGAAGGAATCGCGATGTGGGTACGCGATCGGCATTGACTGGACAGAGCCGACTGCGAGCCTGAGGGATGGCGACATGACAGTGCTTAAGCCAAACATGACTTTCCATGTAATGCTTGGCAACTGGATTGACGAGGATTTCGGTTATGCCATCAGTGAGACCTTCCGCGTTACCGATTCCGGCGCTGAAGTCTTAACGACTGCACCACGCAAGCTCTTCGAGCTTTGATTGAAGGCCCTAAGGCCATTTCGCCCAATTATGATCTGCAGGGACCGCGGCCCCGCCGGTCCCTCAGTCTTCGGAGTGGCCGTCGTGAGACGCTCGACTGAGGCCTATGCACGCGTTGTGATCGAATGTGGGAAGAAGCTCATGGTATCGGGTTGCGAGGTGACCTGAAGAACTTGTTCGTTGCTATCGATAGACTGACATCGATCTGAACTCGGAGAAACATCGAGGCAAACGTGCATTCCTCGCCTGGCTCAAGGACGAGCGGTATCACGAGCTCGGCTCGAGCACGCATGCGCAAGACCCATCGGCCGACCTGCGTGGCAGGCATTACAGAGGCACCAAGACCTACAGGTCCCGGCGGGTTTCGCGCGTATCGGATGGCTAGTGGCGCACGATGTTGGTGTTACCCCAGTCTCGGCAGGCAAATGGCCTCCCCATTGAGCGCTAAACTCATGGGCATGCCGAGTTAATCAACAGCAGGATCACTCTAGACAGTCGCCTGTGAAAAAGCGCCCAAACCGTTGAATAGGAGTCGTTTTTTTTGGGGCGGCGGTGGTTTTGGAATTGCAAGCTTTCGAGGGCTAAAGCCTCGAAGCTTGCAAATCCATTTTGAAGATTTCCTCGAATCGGCAGTCGTGATTCCTTGGTCGCAGCGGAGGGGAACGATGCGACCCAAGAAGCCGGAGACGACGGAAGGCGATCTGTTTCGCGCCAGGCTCGATCAGATCATCAATCTGAAGCACGAGCTGGTCCAGCTCGGTACCAGGATCGACTGGGACTGGATCGATCGCGAGATCGCACCGCTCTACAGCGAGAAGGGCCGACCGGGGATCGAGAGCCGTTTCGTCATTGGGCTGCTGTTGCTGAAACACAGCTACGGCTTATCCGACGAGGGCGTCTGCCAGCGCTGGGTCTTCGACCCGTATTTCCAGCACTTCACCGGGTTTGAGTTTTTCCAGCACGAGTTTCCGCACGAACGAAGCGATCTCAGTCATTGGCGCAAGCGGCTCGGCAGCAAGCTTGAGCTCTTACTGGCCGCGAGTCTCAGGGTGGCGCACCAAACCGGCGCGTTGCGGACGCGCGATCTCAAGCGGGTGACGGTGGACACTACCGTGCAGCCCAAGGCCATCACCTTCCCGACCGATGCCAAGCTGGTCCATGCGGCGATCAGGGGGCTCAACCGGCTGGCTCGCGCGCATGGCCTTGAGCTGCGGCAATCCTATCGGCGCATCGCCAAGCAGGCGGCGATGATGGCGGGTCGTTATGCCCATGCCAAACAGTTCAAGCGCCATCGTCGGCAATTGCGCCTGCTGCGGTCGCGGCTCGGCCGCCTGATCCGAGACATCCGCCGCAAGATCGCCGGCCAGCCAGAACTCGAAGCTGCGTTCGAGCAACCGCTTTCGCGCGCAGGCCAGATCCGCTCCCAGGAGCAGCGGCAGCGCGGATACAAGCTTTACTCCTTCCACGCACCCGAGGTCGAATGCATCGGTAAGGGCAAGGCCTCAGCGCCGTATGAGTTAATGGCATGGACCACGCCCGCTCTCAACGGCAAGGTAGAGCCCCGGCAAGAGAAGGAGCGCAAACCATGTCCCATACGAACATTGTCACGATCGGCATTGATCTAGGCAAGAACACATTCCATGTGGTGGGGGTCGATGCAACGGGTGCGATCATCCTACGCAAGAAGCGACCAAGAAATCAGCTTGAGCAGTCGCTGGCCAATGTTCCGCCCTGCCTGATCGGAATGGAAGCCTGTGCAGGAGCACACCACCTGGGTCGCAAGCTCGAGAAATTAGGCCATCAAGTACGGCTCTTGCCAGCGCAGTATGTGAAGCCATACCTCAAGGGCCACAAAAATGACTTCCCTGATGCCGAAGCCATCGCAGAGGCGGCGCAACGCCCGACCATGCGCTTTGTCCCGTTGAAATCGGCCGAGCAACTCGACTTGCAGGCGCTGCACAGAGTTCGCAGTCGATTGGTGACACAGAGAACCGCGGTCATCAATCAAATCCGAGGTTTTTTGCTTGAGCGAGGGCTGCCAGTTCGGCAGGGAGCGGCAGCACTCCGATTGGCACTTCCACAGATTCTCTCGATGCTCTCGGATAACTTGTCGCCTCGAGTGGTTCGGCTCATTCAGGACCTTGCCGAAGACTGGCGCTTTCTCGAGCGGCGGGTCGCATCGATCACGAAGGAAATCGACGAACTCGCTGATCAAGACGCACACTGTCGCCGCCTGATGAGTGCGCCGGGTGTCGGACCAATCATCTCAAGTGCGATGATCGCCGCGATCGGAACTGGTGATGCCTTCCATAAGGGCCGCGACTTTGCAGCATGGCTTGGCCTCGTACCGAAACAACTTTCGACCGGCGATCGAACCATTCTCGGCCGCATATCGAGGCGTGGCAATCGGTACCTCCGAACGCTGTTCATTCAAGGGGCCAGAGCCGTACTTCTAAGGCGTCAGAGTTGGCCCAGGCATGGCTTCGGAGCCTGGTTGGAAGCAGCATCCAAGCGGTTCCACTCGAATGTACTGGTAGTCGCCCTGGCCGCAAAACTCGCGCGCCTAGCCTGGAGCATGCTCGCAAAGGGCCGTGATTGCGACGCCAACTTCATGGGCCACGCCGCGTAAGACACGGCCGGGAAGGAGAAGATCCACGGTCCAACCGGAACGGCACAACATCCCGCCGAGGTTTGCGAGACGGAAAGGACGATGGAGCAACGGTTGCACCGACACCTCTGAAGCCTGGTTCGACGCCATGGCCCTTCTTGAGGCCGGCGAGTTATTGAGGACAGAAGTGGGCGGATATCCATAATGGCTCGAGGCGAGAGCCTCAAATCGAAGCCGGATAGATTGGCGCAGACCGCTACATCCATTTGTCGATTCCTCTTGCAACGCGGGCGTGGTCCATAGATCGGCGTCAAGGCTTCGATCGTCACCACCAATGCCCGCGCCCCGGGCGGCCAGTTCGTGCTGCACGCCAAGGCGCTGCCGGGTAACCCCTTTGACGGGCACACGCTCGGCGAGGTCATCAACAGCACCGAGGCGCTCACTGGCGCGGAATCGAGCGCGCCTATGTCGACAAGGGCTATCGCGGTCACGAAACAGAAAACCCGCGCCGCTCTTCATCTCCGGCCAAAAGCGTGGCGTCTTCGGGGTGATCAAATGCGAACTCAGACGCCGCTCCGCCATCGAGCCCGTGATCGGTCATATGAAGACCGACGGACACCTCGGCCGCTGCCATCTCAAGGGCCGCGACGGCGATGCGGCCAATGTCGTCCTGACCGCCGTCGGCCACAATCTTCGCCTCGTCCTCGCCTGGCTGAAGCTTCTGCTGCACCTAATACTGAACGCTTTGATGCAGCTGCTCCCTCTCATCCCCGCGCTCAAACCAGATTCTTAACGGACGACTAGACATGCGCTCAGGAGCCAAGCATATCCAGCCCGAGCCCAAGACCTATCTTGTTGAGCGGATTGTTCTACGAAATGCACCAGATCCACGATGCGCAGCGACTATCCCCGCCCTGGGAGTTGGAGTGATTCTCACTGCGGATGAAGCAGGCGTCCGTATGGCAATGCCGTCGAGTGTTGAATGTCTCAGGGAGTGACCAGATCGAGTACATACCTGACTGCGAGCTCCGTCGTCGGAATGAGGAGATCATCGGCGACTGCGAATGTTGGCGTATGCACCAGTGATTCGTTGCCAGCTGTGCGGGTACCAAACCAAAAATAGAGCGATGGCACGCATGCCGCGTAGAAGCCGAAGTCATCGCTACCTGCAGCGCGCTTTTTCGCGGTCAGGGCCTCGCGGCCAAGCGTGTCGTGAACGACTTTCCGAAACCGCCTCACCATTTCGCTATCGTTGACGACAGGAGGCTCGCCTGTGCGAACGATGCATTCGGCTCGTCCACGATGCATGGCAGCGACGCCTTCGGCGACTTCGCGCACGCGCTGGGATAGCAGCGTGCGCCGTTCCGGGCTGCGCGTCCTGATTGTGCCTTCCATGACGACGGAGGGACAGATGATATTGGTCGCCTCGCCGCCATGGATGGTGCCGATCGTGACGACCGCGCCATCATCGACCGGCATCTCGCGGGAGACCACCTTCTGCACCTCGTTCACGAAGGCAGCAGCGATGGCGATTGCGTCGACGCCACTATGTGGCGCCGCGCCATGCGCCATCTTGCCAGTGATGTTGATCCTAAACTGATCCGCGGATTTGGTTATCGAGCCCTCGCAGGCGTCGAACACGCCAGCCGGAATATCGGGACTAACGTGGAAGCCAACGGCGCCGTCAAAGCCGTCCAACAGCTGTTGTTCTTTTACCGTACGCCCGCCGAGCGGCTCAGCCTCTTCGGCTGGATGGAAGAATACGCGCACCTTACCGGCGAAATTGTCGCGCATGCGGTGGAATGCGAGCGCAGTGCCGAGTGCGATTGATGCATGTACATCGTGACCGCAAGCGTGCATAATTCCGCTGACCTGCGAACGATAGGGTAAATCCTGGCGCTCCTCCTGAATAGGGAGAGCATCAATATCGCCGCGCACGGCGATCGATCGCTTCGGGCCGGACGCGGTGCCGTCGATATCGATATAGAGACCAGTGTTGTGGAAGACTTTCGCACCGTCGAGACCGAATCGCTGAAGTATGTTGCGAATGCGCTCCTGTGTCTTCCATTCTGCGTTGGAGAGTTCAGGCTCGCTATGCATCGCGTGACGTAGCTCAATCACGGCCTCGCGCTCGGCATCGGAGAGAAAGCTATTGGTACGTGTGCTCATGCAGCTTTACTTTCATTCTCATTTTTAGAGTGACAGCCCGCCTCTCGTGCGGCGTGCTGCCAATGTAACGTGATTGTTGTTCGATGTGGCTGTGACAATTGTCAAACTCGTCAGACTGAACAGCGGATCAGACCCGGACGTGAGATGAAAGATCACAGGGATCGTGGAGATGCGAGGTCATGCTCGCAATCATAGCTTGGCCCGAAGCAAGTTTCTCCATTCTTCGCCCTGTGTTCGCGGAAATTCCTCGTGAAAGGCGATAAAGGCGACGCTTTAATGCGAGTTGTTAGGTCCGTTCTGTCACTTTGAGTTAGTTCGTCGGGGCGCGCCAGAATCCAGCCAAAGTCAACTACTCGGTGACGAAGTCATGAGCACCATCGATTGCTAAAGGGCATCCGGCATAGCACGATCAGGCACCAGTCTGCAGCTCGTTGACCAAGCCGACCTCGACCCGCGCCGCCCGCACCATCTTCACCAACACCGGTCTCACTCTCGGTATGTCCGCTCGAGGCGGCAACGAGAGCATGCCCTCCCTGCCGCCAGTTGTGCTTACTTTGCGACCCAGACGGTAAAGCGCTGTGTCAGCTCGTCGCCCTTCTCGGACCAAAATGCAGCGCTAATCAAAAGGGAATTGGCCATATGGTCAGGCGCATTCGGAAGATCGGGCAGGATTGCCGGATCTACGAGCGCCAACGCCTCCTTGTTGGTCGGCCCGCAAGGCATGATGCTTGAGAAATGGGCCTGCGGCTGGGGCAAGCCTGCAAATGCTAGGAACTTGTAAGCTGCATCCACATGCGGGCTGCCCGCAGGAATGACCCAGACGCCCATGCTCAACTGCTGGGTATCCCACATAATCTGGAAATGCTTGCCGGAGTTCTTGACGGCATCGACGATGCGGTGGCTGTAGGCCGCGGCCATGACGACCTGACCATCTGCCAGGAGCTGCGGCGCCTGTGAGCTGGTCTGGAACCAGACGATGTCCTGCTTGATCGTGTCGAGTTTCTTGAAAGCCTGCTCGACTCCGGCGGGGGTGCTGAGGACCTTGTAGACGTCCTTGATAGGAACCCCGTCCGCGATGAGCGCCCATTCGAGGTTTTCGACGGGCCGCTTCTGCAGTCCACGCTTGCCAGGGAATTTTTTTGTGTCGAAGAAGTCGGCGATGGTCTTCGGACCATTCGGGAACTTGTCCTTGGTGTAGGCGATGATCTTGCCAGTGACCACCTCCGGCACACCGCAGTCAGTCGTTTCGCCCTCAATGAAACTGGACCGGTCGAGACCCAGCTTCTTCCAGTCGATGGGCTCAAGGGTGCCTTCGGCGCATAGTTGTCCAGCAAGCCCGGGATAAAGATCCACCACGTCCCAGCTCACGCTCTTGGACTGGACCATAGCGCGGATCTTGGAAATCTCGCCGTTGAACACATCTTCGTTGACCTTGATCCCGCTCGCCTTTGAGAAGGGATCGAACACCGCCTTCCGGAGGGCATCCTGAGCGGGTCCGCCAAACGATGTAATCGTCAGTTGATCGCCCGCAAAGGCGAGTTTCGGTGGCGCAATTGCTCCCGCTGCCAGGCCGATTACAGCCAGTACAGCTACGTTCATCAACCGTGTCTTCCTCATCGTCTGCCCTTCCTCTGTTATGTTATACTCTACGCCTACTAAATGGTCCCGGAGTTGCCGAGAGAGACCTTGCTCATATGACGCTTCGGCCTGTCGTCACTCCGCGTTTAGGCCATGCCGCGCTCAGCCCAGCCCGTCCAGGCTTTCGGAATTCGGCACTGATCACAAACCAGCATCGTGAGCGCGACGCGCTTCTGCTGGCCGCCGGAAAGCTGAGCAGGCCGGCGAACGCGTTGGCCGCGAAGCGGTCCGTGTTTTGGGCGATCACTGTCTTCTGGTCTCGATTTCGATTCTGCCGCGCTCGTCCAGGCGGGACGGTCATAGGCGGATGAAGCGCGCATACATTGAGCGGAGCTGCCCGTTCTTGATCGGCGAGGTGAAGGCTCGGCAGTCGACGACGTTCGGCACGCGTGGGGCATCTCTCAGCGCCACGGCACCTATTCACAGGCCTTCCGAAAGTGCCACAACACCTATCTACGGAATGGGGCGGAAGCTGACCTGTTGTGACAGCGTCGCCGGCCGAAAACGGTGCTAAGTGGGCATTGAGGCCGAGTTCATCAGCACCCGCATGAATCGGAAAAAGACCCGTGTCGACCCGCCCGAACCGCTCGAAAAGACCATGTCCCGGGTCTTCAAAGGCAATCAGCCCAACCGCTGCAGCTCGGTGAAGCAGGAGGAGAATGGCCGCATCGTCAAGCCCAAGTGTGGTGAATTCGGCGAGCCGATCTGCACAAGGCATTCCGCAACATGACGCCACCGCTGACCCCCGCCTTCATTGTCAGCCTGACCTTCTCTATTGCAGCGATACTATTGGGCAGCCGGCGTTGAATTTTATGCATGTTACGGCTCAGTTAGCCGAAATCCTGCGTCGAACGGGGCGAATTCGAAGCATTGTGTCGATCCCTTGGCGGAAGAGCCGGCGCCACTTGCTTAGCGCATCAACTGCCAGGACTCGGACGCCTGGCACAGTGCACGACCTTTGCTGGTCCGGATCCGACCAGCAGCAACAAGAACCGGATGGTCGGCATTCGAACCCACGCCAGCTCCATGCAGCAATTCGCCTGTTCGTCGGCGCCAGGCAGTAGCCACCCACCGGTTGGAGCCAATGAACACGCTCGCCGGTCCACGGCGAGCACCTGTTGGAGCAGCCTGCTAAGCTTATGCCGTGTTGCCGAGTCTCAGCACTGTTGGACGACGGATCTACGCGATGATCAGGGGGTCGCAAATGCGCGGGTATTTCTCCCGGACGACGCTGTTGCCACCCCTTAGAAGCAGATCACGATCATCTTGTGGGACAAACGTAGATCTCTTCCAGCTCTGCTCAGACGCCGTGTCGAGAAACACCCGCGTGACGCTGTGCAAGGAGCGTCTCGATCACCGCGCGGTCGCGTGTTGCCGAAAGCGTGGCTTTGTCACGACCAGCTTCCATGGCGCGGCACCCCTCAGCCATGGCTTGAATAAACTCAGGTGTGAACTCGGGAGGCGTGTGGTGGGAAAGAGACCGTTCGCTGCCCAGATTGAACCGTTCGAAATAGCCGCTGATTCCGCCAGCACTGCTCCCCATGTGGCGTACCATGCAGGGGCCAATCGCACTCCAGCGCGGAGCCAAACCATGTACGACCGCGGCATCAATCTGCTGGGGCGTAGCGTGTCCCTCAGCCACGAGGTGCATGGCCTCGCGCTCCAGCGCTGCCTGCAGATGATTGGCGATGAAGCCCGGAATCTCGTGATCCATGCGGATCACGACCTTGCCGATCGACTGATAGAACGCCTCTGCGGCAATAAGCGCCTCTCTACTGGTATGAACTGCACCAGCAACTTCCACGAGAGGAATGAGATAAGGGGGATTGAATGGATGCCCGACGATGACACGCGCAGAGTGCGCGGTCCCGGCTTGGAGATCGGCAATGCTGAACCCGGATGTGGAAGTGGCAATGACCACATCGGGCGGCGTCATGGGCTCGATCGAGGCGTAGAGGTTTCGCTTCAATTCCAGCCGCTCGGGAGCGCTCTCTTGCACGAAGTCTGCGGTCTTCACCGCCTCCTCAATTGTGCTCGCCCAGTTCAGGGTGCCGCGATCCTCGGCACGCGCGCCGAGGCGCTCCAGGGTCGGCCAGGCGGTCGTAAGGATTTGGTCGAGGCGATCCTTGGCGTCAGGCGCCGGATCCCACACCGTCACGTCGAGCCCGCGCGCAAGAAAAAGCGCGACGAAACCGCCGCCAATCAGTCCTGTCCCAAGGCAAGCGACCCGGCGGATGCGATCAGGCCCACGGAAGGCGTTCGCACTAATCTCATGAATGGCCATCGTTTAACCCTTCTTTGGCATTGGAATTACGAAGACATGGCCGCTGATCCCTCGGCCTTGGCTGTGCCACCGGCGCTGAATATCGGATGCCACGCTCATCGCGCCGGTGCCCCGGCCGCGAGAGACGCTGCGCGGCCCACATTCCGCAGCAGGTTTACGTCCTGGTTGCGTTGTGCATCACGGAGGCGCGTGAAGACCTCGGAGCGGAACGGCTCAACCCTCCGGCTTGCCGTGCCGACGTTGAGCTGCAGCTGCTCCGCTGTCGCGGCCAGCAGTTGGTTGCGGTCGTCTATCATCTCCTGGTGGAGCACGAAGCGCTTGGCGTCGAGGTCAACGATACGAGTGGTGATTGTCAGGCTCGTTCCGGCAGGGATCTCGCGGACATAGGTGATGTGGAAATCACCCGTGAAAACGGAATGGCCTTCTTGGATATAGGACACTCCCAATCCCAAGTCATGGCAGGCGAGGTCGCTGGCGTCGGAAAACACCTCGAAATGCCAGCGTGCATTCATATGTCCGTTGGCATCAAGCCAAGACGATCGAACTTGGCAGCGGTAAATGAACATCGGTTCCTCAAGGATTCGCTCGGACGCTCAGGGCCTGATTTCCGGCTTGCACCAGATGCCGCTGTGGCCCCTGTTGAGGTTGCAGGATTCGCCACGATTCAAAGGGCAGCCCGAGAGACCGACGCCTCCTATAAGAGGGCGCTCCCCCTGCATCGCATTCCACGCAACAAATGAAGCCCGACAGAACAGCGGCCCTAAGCACGGTACGGGGTGGAGCGCGCCCGCTCTCTTGTGGCGGCACGATTGAGATCGTTCCGAACGTCGTGGCAATTCGAAGCAACAATCTGGCACGCGCGGTGTACGGCCGTTCTGAAAGGATGGAAACATCGACCATCTCTCTCTTAAGGCCACCAATTCGGCGCGTTCGAAATGTAAGTGCTCTGTATCATACCAGTGTTGCCCGCAAACTTCCGACTTCGACAGCCACTGCATTGGCAGATGCGGACTGCCTTTGCGGTTCAAGTGCATCACACTGTAAAATTGCGCGACCCCAAATCTCCTGCGTTATTCGTCGAGATCCGCCCTATTCCTGCAATTCGTGCCCTACACATGATAGAATTCTCCATTCTTGCCACTTCTGGAGGTCCAGGAACGGCAATTGCGTTGAGAGTATTGGTCGCTCGAAGCCTTGGCGCTCGGTTCCAAGCTCTATTGGGGACCGCCGGAGCGCGAAGCAAGCGGCGTCAGGCGAAATAGACCTCACGTAAGAAGCTCCACCTTTGCCGATTTGGCGCGGAACTTCTGCTGCGCAGGCACAAATTTCGGCGGAATTCAACCAAGAATGGGATGTATTTCTTCTGGGTGAAATGCAGATGCCGCAATTCGAAAGAACTGAGAGGAGAACGTGGATTGGCTTGCGGCCGCACTGTGGGCAGCGGTCGCTTCATGGTTGGCTTCCGCCACGATCGACAGGAGCTTTCCAGATCACGCCCGGTTTGGTATTTCTGGTTGCGGCTTGGGTGGCGGCGCGTTTGAAGGCAGCTTTGAGGGTTCTCGGCAAGAATGCGCGATTGCAAGGCTTCTCCAACCGCGATCTTGCGTTTTGGTCGCCCAAACAAGTTCATATCCTGTATTGTTCGCCGTCTGGGCGTTGAGCCGGAGAATCGTTCCTTGACGCTGAAGCAGCATCTGCGCTGGGGACGGGCCCTCTAAGGCCATACTCCTCCAAGGCCCCTGCGGAGCCGATGGAGCCGGCGGATGACCCCCGCCGGCTCCACGTGGCGTCGACGCCGATCCGCAAGCATGAGAGTGGCCTGCGAGGATCCCAAGAGCCGCGGCCATCAAGACGTTGAGCTCGGAAACCGTCGGGCCTCGCACCTGACATAGGGAGGTTACGCGTCGAAAGACGTTACCTTGCACGATGGATCATCGCTTCGTTTTGATCGGCTGAGGCCTTGTTGCGGAGATCGAGACCAATCGCCTCGGGCCCTGTCGCCCTTCTTGGCTGCCACCACGCGAGCCTTACTGCCTGACAGCCATGCATGTTGCGGAGTTTCCCGCCTCTTTCGCTGGCCACGATCGCCGAGGCCCATCTATTTTTCGCGCCCAACGCGCGATTTTGACAACCCCTCCCCGCTTGCGATCGAGGAGCTTGACGGCAGCCGCACGGCACGGCGCTCTGATCGCGTGCGGCGGCCAGAAGCGACGACTCTTTGCACGCTTGGCAGAGCGGCTTCCAAAATCCGAGGAAGGCTCAGCCGTTCAAAGAACGGCATTTCGATGCCGTAAGCGTCATGAACAGCACGTTGTATCGAGCGGTAGCGTCGACATGGATGCGACCGCATCGCTGTTCGCTTAGGCGTTCATCGGCATAAGGGAGGCAACATGCGTAAGCGCTAAGCCGGCACCCTCGGTTCGACGTTAGATTAGATGTGCGAAGAAGCCTCCGGGTTGAGCGGAGGTTTGGGATGGGATTGGACGGCAAAAGGGACGCCCATTTGGACAGCTCATCAGTTGGGTCAGGAGCAGTCAGCCGGCTTGAGGTGCTTGAGGGACCGTCCGGGCGTCGCGTGCGTTCGGAGGCCGAGCGGGCTCGGATCGTCGCCGAAAGTCTGCTGCCCGGCGCTCAGGTGGCGGAGGTGGCGCGCTAAGCACGGGGCGACGCGCTGGCAGATTTACGATTGGCGACGACGCTTCCGACAGCGCGGCGAATTGCCGTCGAGCGAGGCTCCGCAGCCGCGGTTCGCGCCGCTCGTTGTGGAGGGGCCGTTTGAGGAGCGTCACGTTCCGACAGTCAAGCTCGAGATTGCGATTGGCGACGTCGTCGTGCGGACGGACGCGGCGATAGATGGGGAGCAGCTATCTCGAGTGATCCGCGCGGTGCGGGCGTCACGATGATTGTCCCCGGCGCCGAGCTGAAGATTTACATCGCGACGCGGCCCGTCGACTTCCGCTGTGGGCACGATGGGCTTGCTGCGAAGGTGCAGCAGGCTAAGCGCTTACCAACATGCGAAGGGAGCGTCAGGTGTTGCGGATGCCGCGCAGGCGCTCCGAACGCCGGCGTAGCAGCTCGACCGTGGTCAGCATCGCGATGGAGAACAAGATCAGCACGGATGCCGCTGCGATGATGGTCGGCCTGATTTCCTCGCGGATGCCCGAAAACATCGTCCTGGGCAGGGTCCGCTGGTCGACGCTGGCTATGAAGAGGGCGAGCACCACTTCGTCGAAAGAAGTACCGAAGGCGAAGAGTGCACCGGAGATCATGCCGGGCAAGATGAGAGGCAGCGTGACTTTGAAGAAAACTGTGACCGGCGGCGCACCGAGCCCGGCGGCTGCGCGCGTCAGTGAGTGGTCGAAGCCTGTTAGGGTTGCGGTCACGGTGATGACGACAAAGGGCGTAGCCATCGTCGTGTGCGCCAGGATCAACCCCAGATAAGTGTTGAGCAGCCCGACATCAGCATAGAAGAAATACATGGCTACCGCGGTGATCACGACCGGTACCATTATGGGCGAGATCAGCAGGCTCATCAGCGCTGCGCGCCAAGGGAAATTCGGGCGACTGAGCCCCAGCGCGGCAAGTGTGCCCAAGGTAGTCGATAGCAGCGTGACAGATACTGCGACGAAGATCGAGTTGTATAACGCGACCCGCCATTGGCTGGCAAAAAAGAATTCCTGATACCAGCGCAGCGACAGCCCTGGCATCGGATAGGTGAAAAAGGGCACGGAATTGAACGAGAGCGGGATGATCACAAGGATCGGCGCGATTAGAAATAACAGCACCGCCGCGCAGATCAGCCGGTGCAGATAGTACCAGCCCGTTTCAATCGGAGAGGTATAGGTTGAAGCGGCCATCGTTCTCAACCCATCTTGATCCGGTCGACGCCGACCAGTTTATTGAAGACGTAGTAGAGCAACAGGGTCGCGGTGAGCAGGATGGCGCCAAGAGCCGAGGCCATGCCCCAGTTGAGCTCCTCGTTCGTGTAGTGGGCGATAAAGGAGCCGACCATCTGGTCGTTGGGCCCTCCGACCATCGCGGGGGTGATATAGTAGCCCAGGCACAGGATGAAGGTCAGCAGACAGCCGGCGGCAATGCCCGGCAGGGTCTGGGGAAAGTAGACCTTCCAGAAGGCATAGAACGGCCCGGCGCCGAGCGAACGAGCGGCGCGGATATGGATGGGCGGTATCGTCTTCATCACGCTGTATATCGGCAGCAGCGTAAAGGGCAGCTGGATATGGGTCATGGCAACCATCGTACCGATCCGGTTAAAGATGAGCTGGGCCGGCTGTGATATCATATGGAGCGCCATCAGCATCTCGTTAATAACGCCGTGCTGCTGCAGGAGCACGACCCAGGCGACAGTGCGCACCAGCAGCGACGTCCAGAAGGGTAGCACGACCATGATCATTAGCAGATTGCTATACTTGGCCGGCAACGTCGCCAGCAGATAGGCGACCGGAAAACCCAGCAGCAGAGTCAGGGCCGTCACGCCGATGCTGATAGCCAGCGTACGCAGAAACATGTCCTGGAAAATCGCGGTCTCCGGAGGCGAAGCGACGATTTGGCCGCTGGGACCATACTGGTAGTCAACTGAACGGAGCAGGTAGTAGGGCGTATAGGCCAAGCTTCCCCGCTTGAGCAGGCTCCAGACGTCTTGTCGACCCCAGACTGGATTGATCTCGATCAGCGTCGGCTTGTAGGGACCGGCGGAAAGCGTGCTCGCCTTTCGGGCGCTCGACGTGATCTGGCTGCCGAGGCCTGGAAGTTCGTAGTTTATCCGCTTGGCGATCGCTCCCATGCTCCTCTGGGCCCAGGCCTGCTTGAGATCTTCGGCTAAAGCAGCATATGTGCTCTCGTCTGGCAGGTCCTTGCCATCCCAGGCACTTAATGCTGCCGTAGTTCGCGGCATTAGCGTCAGCAGCGTATCGTCATGGATGGCGTTGAACATCATCCGGCCGATTGGCAAGGCGAAGCCGATCAGGATGAACAGCAGCAGCGGCAAGACGAGGATGAATGCCCTCAGTTTGCGCCGGCGCTCGACCCGCGTCAGCTTGGTTCGCAGCGGCATGCCGTCGGGCTCCCTCGCGATCTGGACGGCCATCGTTACCATCTACTCACCTCTCATGGAGTTCGTCGGTTCGATGCGACGAGGAGAACACAAGGATTCTCCCTGCCGCCAGTTGTGCTTACTTTGCGACCCAGACGGTAAAGCGCTGTGCGAGCTCGTCGCTTTTCTCGGACCAGAACGCGGCGTCAACCCTCAGGGCATTGGCCATATGGTCGGGCGCATTCGGAAGATCGGGCAGGATTGCCGGATCTACGAGCGCCAACGCCTTCTTGTTGGTTGGCCCGCAAGGCATGATGTTCGAGAAATTGGCCTGCGGCTGAGGCAAGGCAAAAAAGGCAAGGAACTTGTAGGCGGCATCCACATGCGGGCTGCCCGCAGGAATGACCCAGACGCCCATGCTCCACTGCAGGGTATCCCACATAATCTGGAAATGCTTGCCGGAGTTCTTGATGGCATCGACGATGCGGTGGCTGTAGGCCGCGGCCATGACGACCTGACCATCTGCCAGAAGCTGCGTCGCCTGTGAGCTGGTCTGGAACCAGACGATGTCCTGCTTGATCGTGTCAAGTTTCTTGAAAGCCTGCTCGACTCCGGCGGGGGTGCTGAGGACCTTGTAGACGTCCTTGAGAGGAACGCCGTCCGCGATGAGCGCCCATTCGAGGTTTTCGACGGGCCGCTTCTGCAGTCCACGCTTGCCAGGGAATTTTTTTGTGTCGAAGAAGTCGGCGATGGTCTTCGGACCATTCGGGAACTTATCCTTGTCGTAGGCGATGATCTTGCCAGTGACCACCTCCGGCACACCGCAGTCAGTCGTTTCGCCCTCAATGAAACTGGACCGGTCGAGACCCAGCTTCTTCCAGTCGATGGGCTCAAGGGTGCCTTCGGCGCATAGTTGTCCAGCAAGCCCGGGATAAAGATCCACCACGTCCCAGCTCACGCTCTTGGACTGGACCATAGCGCGGATCTTGGAAATCTCGCCGTTGAACACATCTTCGTTGACCTTGATCCCGCTCTCCTTCGAGAAGGGCTCGAATATGGCCTTTCGGTTGGCATCCTGAGAAGGCCCGCCAAACGATGTAATCGTCAGTTGATCGCCCGCAAAGACGGGTGTCGCCGGCGCAAGCACTCCAGTGGCCAGACTGATTACGGCCAGTGCGCCAACGTCCATCAACCGCGTCTTCCTCATCGTCTGCCCTTCCTTCATTATCAAAAAACTGTGCTAAGCATGGCCGGCGTTGTCTCGCGGCGGCGCTTCGGTACTGCCGTCACTACGCGTCGAGCGCCCGACAATCTTCCGTTTTCCAGCCGACGGTAATCGCCGCGCCGGGCTCGAGCTGCACCAGGCCTTCGGAATTCGGCAGCTTGATCACAAAATCATTATGGCCGCACACGGAGACCCGGGTCCGCACGTGGTCGCCGAGGTAGATCACTTCCGCAACCTCAGCGCTGAAGATATTGGGCAGCGTGCCCGGCGTCGGGTTGAGCTGCACTCGTTCAGGCCGCAACGACAGCACGGTCGGCCGACCGATCGCCTCGACATTGATCGCCAGCGCCTGCACGTTGCCTGCGCCCGCAATTTCCACCTTGCACGTCGTGCCGTTCATCGCCACGACCTTCCCATGCAGCTGGTTATTTTCGCCAATGAACTGCGCGACGAAGGCGTTCTGCGGACGTTCGTACAGATCGGCGGGCGGGGCGAGTTGCTGGATAACTCCGTCGTTGAACACCGCTATGCGGTCCGACATTGTCAGGGCCTCGGCCTGGTCATGCGTCACATAGACTACAGTGACACCGAGATCCGCGTGGATATGCTTGATCTCGATCTGCATCTGCTCACGTAGCTGCTTGTCCAGTGCGCCGAGCGGCTCGTCCATCAGCACGAGCTTGGGATCGAATACGAGGGCCCGGGCAAGCGCGACGCGCTGCTGCTGGCCACCGGAAAGCTGAGCGGGCCGGCGCTTGCAATAACCGCCGAGCCGGACCCGTTCGAGGGCCCGCTTGACTCTGGGCTCGATCTCGCTCCTGCCGAGCCTACGCACTTTTAGTGGGAAGGCGAGGTTCTCCTCGACGGTCATATGCGGAAAAAGCGCGTAGCTTTGGAACACCATGCCGATGTCGCGCTTGTGCGGAGGCATGGCGTCTATCGAGCGCGCCTCCAGAAGGATCGAACCATTCGTAGGCGTCTCAAAGCCGGCGAGCATCATTAGGGTCGTTGTCTTGCCGGAGCCGGAGGGGCCCAGCATGGTCAAGAATTCCCCCCGGGCAATGTCGAGGTTGAGATTCTTTACGACCAACGTCTCGCCATCATAGGTCTTCTGGACGTCGGAAAACTTCACAAAGGCGCTGTTCGTGCCTGACATTAACGCTCTCCCCTGCCCTAGCGCTTCTCCCGCTGGTGCAGCGCCGCCGACCATCAGATCACCATGTTCTTTCTTCACGGATTGCAGCTTCTCGCGCGCGTGGTCAAGATCGTGTGAATCGGTATGCTTGAGGCGTGTGCGGTTGATCGAATGACGCATCGTTCCTCCCAACTTGGTTTTTTAATGCGACAGAAGTTCTGTTTCTTACGGCAGGTATTTATCGGGCTGGCAGAGCTGAAATCCATGAATGTGGCGGCTAAGGCTGCCGAAATGCTGCGCTAAATCGGGAATATTTGAAGCTTTATGTCAGGCGATAGTAGTTCCCGACCCTCGATCAGCCGGGAGAGATCGTCTTGGTCCGCCCGGATATACCTTGCCAAATCGTTCCGAGGCGGCCGGCGACGCGCCTATCGGCGAACGCGTTAATTGAGATAGCCGGCCGGGGTGGCGCAGGAGAGCACGGTGGTTGCGCGGTCCACGGTCGCCAGTCGCCGATTGCTACTTGTAATTTCGTTTTCATCGCTTCCGCAGTTTGCGAGCGACAGATCGAAGTATTCTAGGATGAATGATCCATGTCCGCGAAGTACCTCTTTCGGAGAGTGGCGGATCTCGCACTCACACAGGACAACTTCTTTCGAAGTAAGCGTTCTCTTTCGAAGGAAAGGTCGTCCACGATCGGCCGCGCATTGTGAAATCGTGGCGTCGCAGTTGACAATACGAGAGTCGAAACCAGCGGGTGTACTGACTGCCTCCGCCTTCTCATCAGGTATGCGACGCGCAAAATGGATCTGGCCCGGACGCGCTCCAAACATTACTTCCACTCGCGGTGTCCGCGAGCCTGGTTCCAGGTTTTAAAGGCCGATCACAACCGCACAAAATCGGCGAAGTGAGCGGGCGGGCTTTGCTCCGATTTTGGCGGGCAGGGTGGCTTTTTGGCGAGCATGGTCGCACAGAAGGGTTGCGAAACCTCGCTATTCGCCGTCTACGCACACAATTCCGGCAAAGACTGATCTCTATTCGAGGAATCCGGCCGCAAAGCGGGCTAGAACTACTTGCTACGCTATTGTTTTGGGTACCTGATGGTATTGCTGCGTGCAAGCTGTCCCGAAATCCTGGGGCGCAAACATGAACGTGACGTGAGGTGGAGACCTGGGTCGCTGACGAATGCGGCTACTTGCGGCGTTGCTGCCGCCCACGAAATGCATCAAGTGCGCTCTGGCGCATGTGGCCACGGCGCGTCGCGCACCCGAGCCGACGCGGCTTGTCGGCGTCCCGCTGGTCGGAGAAGGATCATCACAGGCTCTGCTGCGGGAGCGAGCTACCATCGATGTCCAACGCTATCAAGAAACAACACGTGTACATTCCGATGCGGACCTCTCAACAGACAAAATCCTCTTCTGGCGGGCACCGGAAAGAGGCCGGCATCGTTGCCGATTCACGTGAAATTTGACGCACCACGATTTCGGGCATCGAGTGGGTATTCGAATTGCAACGCGTCGCATGGCGGTCAAAAGCACACAAATTGTGGTCCGGTGCAGAGCCGGCTCAACAGAATCAACAAAGGAGTTCTTGATGTCTCGCAAAGTCGTCGTCACATGCGCAATCACCGGCGGTAGTGCCGCGGTTCTTGCCAAGCATCCAGATATTCCCAAGACGCCGTCTCAAATTGCTGATGCGGCATTGAATGCTGCAAAGGCAGGAGCTGCGATCGTCCATATTCACGTCCGCGACCCAGAAACCGGAGCCCCATCGAACCGGCTCGAGCTATATGAACAGGTCGTCAAGAAACTTCGCGACGCGGCCACTGATGTCATCATCAACTTGACCTGCGGAATGGATGGAGAGCTGGCGATTGAATCTCTCGATCCCGTAAAGCTCAGCAAAGCGACCACACTTAAGAATCCCATGGGTCGCTGTACGCAGGCAATCAAACTCCAGCCAGAAATTGCTACGCTGGATTGCGGCACGATGAACTTTGGGCAGACCCTGTACGTCGCACGCATGTCCGATCTTCGAGAGATGGCGACGCTTATGCGAGACGCTGGCGTCAAGCCCGAGCTCGAATGTTTCGAACTCGGTCACATCGAAAACGCCAAAAAGCTGATCGCGGAAGGAAAAATTGATGGTCCCCCGCTGTTTCAGTTCTGTCTCGGCACAGGTTATGGCGCTCCGGCTGTACCAATTGTCATGCAGGCGATGCGAGATGTCCTGCCATCAGACGCCATCTGGGGGGGATTTGGCTGCGGCGTGGACGAGATGCCTGTTGTCGCACAGTTGGTCGCATTGGGCGGGCATGTCCGAGTTGGATTGGAGGACAACATCTATCTTCGACGTGGCGTGCTGGCATCGAACGCTCAACTGGTCGAGAATGCAGTTGGAATCATTGAGCGGATGGGGGCCAGCGTCGCCACACCGGCCGAGGCCCGAAAACTACTTGATGTTGTGAAGCGTGGATAGCATCAAGCTCCCATAGGCCAACCGAGATATACGGCCCCTGGTCGGGGACGGCCTCGATCAGGCGAAGCCGCATTTTGCGCCCGTAGAAGCGCCATCATCCGTGCTCGCGGAGACTTCCGCACTGTGATCCCGCACATTCTCATTGGAAGGTGTCTCTGATGACATGGCGTTGCATCGAGGATCTACGGGCTCATCGCACTTAGAGTTATGTGCATCTCCGCCCGCACCGACGGCTGGTCCCAACGAACCCTCGCTGAACCTGGATCGCACTCGGCCGCCGGATTCTGGCCCTTGCTAAAATGGGCCGGACAAGGCCGCTCGCCGGAGAGCTTGCCGTCGTAACCAATTTAGCCAGGACATCTATGGTTTAGCGGGTCGCAGCGCAGTCTATTGCCTGAACTCGTCGAGCGAGGTTCTCGAGTCGGTGCTTATCAAGGCCAGTACAGCTCGCTGTAATATAAGAGCGTTTACTACGAGGTGACAGCAATGCAGACGCCATTAACTCCCGACGCTCCCGGATTTACAAGAAAGCCGATCGTGGCCGCGACCTCACGCACGTCGACGAAACGCTTCGCTGGCTGGGCCGCGCGGAGCCGCTCAACGGCCTCGTCGGTGCACACGCCCATGGTCGCCGCCTGAATCTTCAGCTGATCACGCATCATCCCCGTATCCATCCAGCCCGGCGCGACTGCATTGACAGTCAGGCCATGCCCCGCACCTTCCAATGCGGCGACGCGCACGAGGCCGAGCACGCCATGCTTCGCAGCAGTGTACGCGGTCTTCTGGGGCGCTCCAGCGAAGCTTGCGGTAGATGCCGTGACCACAATGCGGCCGCCGGGGGACTTCGTTAAGGCGGACCACGCGGCTTTCATCGCGAAAAAGGGGCCGTCCAACATCACACTTCGAAGACGTTCCCATTCATGGTCCGGAAACTGATCGATCGCAGCTACAAACTGGCAACCGGCATTCAAGACAAGAATGTCGAGGCACCCGGCGAGGGCAAGCACATGCGCGACCATATCGCGATTTCCGCTCGCAGCCGCAACGTCCGTGTGGAAGACCCCCGGTAATGTCGACGCCATGCACGTCCGCCCCCGCGTTCGCGCAGCTCGGCCATGATCGCCTTTCCAAGCCCGCCCGCCGCTCCAGTCACCAGCGCGACCCGTCCCTTAAGCGAATATCCATGCGCATGGAATTGCTGTTGGTCGTTTTCGCGCTCAAGCTTGGCCATCCGTCACCTGCAGGGTTCCAGAATCCTCAGCTATCCGTCCGTTACGGTTTCAACGCCGATGTGAGAGCTGCGTGCGTCGCCGGGGGGAGCCGCGCTCGCCGGTCGGGTTGACGAGCAACGGCGGTCATCGGTTGATTTCGGCCCCCTGCCCTCGACTTTGACCGCTCGCCAGCTTGCTTCCGGTTATGGATTCATTTTGTAGCGTGCCTCTCAAGCGTCTTTCGTGAGCTCGTCCATTACTTGTTTGGTCGCTCGATAGGCGAGCTCAACGATCTCGTCGATTTCAGCCTCGGTCACGACAAGAGGTGGAGCGAAACCGAGAATGTCTCCATGTGGCATTGCCCGGGCAATAAGCCCCCGATCACGGGCCGCCTTGGAGATACGAGCCCCAACCTTGAGCTGTGGATCGAATCGACGCTTCGTCTGGCGGTCGGCAACGAATTCGACGGCTCCGAGTAGTCCCACGCCCCTCACTTCACCAACTATCTCGAGCTGTGCGAACCGTTCGACAAGCCGCTTTTGGAAGTGCGAGCCGACGACCTTGGCGCGGTCACTGAGCCGCTCGTTTTCCACGATATCGAGGACCGCATTGGCAGCAGCTGCTGCTATTGGATGGCCGGAATAGGTGTACCCGTGCGAGAATGCTCCGACTCGATCAGCCGCCTCTTCCATAACTTTATAAACTTTCTCACCGACAATGGCTCCTGAGAGCGGCATGTATCCGGATGTCAGACCTTTCGCGACTGTCACGAGATCTGGTTCCATCCCGTACAGGGTGCTGCCGAAGTCAGCGCCGGTTCGACCGAATCCACAGATTACCTCGTCGGCGATCAGAAGAATATCGTACCGCCTAAGCACTGCCTGAACTTCGCGCCAGTAACCGGCGGGAGGCGGTGTAATGCCGCCCGTGCCCAGCACCGGCTCAGCGATGAAGGCGCCGATTGTTTCCGGCCCCTCTCGTACGATGAGCTCTTCAAGCTCAGCCGCACGCCGGCGAGAAAACGACTCTTCCGTCTCACCTGGCTCAGCGCCCCAATAATGGTGCGGTGTGCCCGTGTGCAGAATACCTGGAAATGGAAGATCCATCTGATCGTGGTAGAACGACATACCCGTCATCGAACCAGAAATGACTGAACAGCCATGATACCCACGCTCGCGCGAGATGATCTTCTTCTTCGTCGGGTGGCCGCGCAGATTGTTATAATACCAAACAAGCTTGGCTTGGGTTTCGTTAGCGTCCGAGCCGGAAAGTCCAAAGAATACTTTGCTCGGCTTGCCCGGCGCCATTCGCACCAGACGATCCGATAGGGTCGCAAGCTCTTCCGTGGTGTGGGCTGCGTAGGTGTGGTAATATGCCAGCTTGTAAGCCTGTCGCGCGATGGCCTCAGCCACTTCAGTGCGACCGTATCCGATATTTACACAGTACAGACCGGCAAAGCCGTCGATGTAGCTATGTCCCTGCGCGTCTTCGATCCGGATGCCTTTACCCCCGGCGATAATCGTGGGATCGCCGATCTTGCCGCTCGCATATTCCTTGAGCTGAGTGAAAGGATGAAGGACACTCGAGCGATCGAGCTCAGCGATGGTCCTAACGTCAGTCATTCCAAAATCTCCTAAGCCGCCAAATCGCCGAAGCAGACGTATTTGAGTTCCATGTATTCATGGAGCCCGTGTCGCGAACCCTCGCGACCGAGCCCCGATTGCTTCCATCCTCCGAACGGAATGGGCGGTCCCGTGAACGAAGCTGTGTTGACACCCACCATGCCGAATTCGATGTTTTCGGCAACTCTGAGCGCTAGACGCAGGCTGTCGGTGTAGACGTACGCTGCTAACCCCATCTCGCTCGAGTTCGCCCTGGCAAGGACCTCATCTTCCGAATCGAAGGGAAGTACTGCAGCCACGGGACCGAACGTCTCTTCACGAGCAATGAGCATTGTGTCCGTGACATCGCTTAACAGTGTCGGAGAAACGAAGTTCGGACCCAGCTTCTCGTCCTGTTTTGCGGAAATGACACGCGCTCCGTTTGCCGCAGCATCGTCGATGTGAGCTCTGCATTTGTTGGCGACCGATATTTTTGTCATCGGCCCGATATCCGTTGCGGGGTCCAAGCCGTGACCTATCTTGAGCCGAGCTACCTCCGATGCAAACGCCTCGACGAACGCGTGATAGATGCCCCTTTGCACATAGATGCGGTTGGCGGCCAAGCAATCTTGGCCCGAAGTGGCAAATTTTGCGTCCATCGCCCCTTTGACAGCTTTGTCAACGTCGACGTCCTCGAAGACGATAAAGGGGGCATGGCCCCCAAGTTCGAGTGACACCTTCTTTGCTGTCTCCGCTGCCCCTCCCAAGAGTAGCCGGCCGACTTGGGTGGACCCTGTGAAGGAAAGGGCGCGCACCCTCGTATCGCGCAAGAGAGGCGCCGAAAGAGCGGCGGGATCACCGACGAGCACCTGAAACACGCCAGGCGGTATGCCTGCCTCTTCGGCCAATCTAGCCAGGGCAAGAGCAGAGAGCGGTGTCTCGGGAGCAGGTTTCACGATGATAGGACAGCCAGCCGCAAGAGCGGCGCCAGCCTTTCGTGTGATCATGGCGACAGGAAAATTCCACGGAGTGATGGCAGCCGCGACACCGATTGGCTGCATTCGCACATGAAGAAGGCTTGCCGGTTTGTGGCTGGGAATCGTTTCGCCGTATGCGCGCTCCCCCTCCGCAGCGAACCATTCGAGAAATCCAGCGCCGTAGCCGATTTCGTATCGCGCTTCGGCGAGCGGTTTTCCCTGCTCAATGGTCATCAGGACGGCGAGCTCGTCCGTATGGGCGCGGATCAACGACGCCCAAGAACCAAGGATCTCTCCTCGCCTTGCCGGCAATACTTCGCGCCATGCACGAAAAGATCGTTCTGATGCTGCGATCGCAAGATCCATGTCCGCAGCACCACAACGGGCAACATCGGCGACCTCTTCTCCAGTAGCCGGATCGATCACAACGTCGCGCTGCTCACCCGAAATCCAACGACCATCGATGAGTGCGGCCCCGGCGACAAAATCACGGCGGCGTAGACTTTGCAGGTGCCTCGTCGCAAGAGCAGTCAAAGGAGTTTTGTGCCGAACAGTTTCAAAGGCCATTCCGGATCTCACGCGCTGGTTGTCTAGCTGACTACACTCAGCATACTGCTGCAGCAAACGTGTTTGTGTCGCATTTTCCCGTTGCCCGGCCGATTTCCTGCGTCGCCGGACATCTAGCGTCGAAATTCAGCTCAAAATCCCAATCGCAGTGCGACACGACCGGATCTAGCTCACTCCCCTGGCGGTAATTGTCCTTGTAAGGCGCCCGCTACGGCGCGCGAGACGGTTCGGTCTGCGCGATTCTCATGGAAAGCACGAAGAGAACGATACGCGCCTGCATTCGTCGGCCACGTCTACATACATTCGGCCCACGTCTACATACATAATGACGACGTGTCAGACGTCGTTTGCGACCGCGGCGGGGTTGTTCAACAAGCCTGCTAGACTCTTCGGTGATCTTCCAAGTCTATTCTGGATGGCCGAAGCTGTTGCAGCCGACTATCACGCGGGCGTACGATAGGCTGCTGCACGCCACCGCAGTCGTCGGCTCGTCAAGCTCAGGATTGTGCAACCCTGCACGCTGCAGTGCTGATCTCTGGGATCAAGAGGATTCTGATTCGTGGAAGGCTTCGCGCGCATTTCGGAAGGCATCGATTCCCGCAGGGATCCCGCAATAGACGGCGACCTGAAGCAGGATCTCCTTGATCTCGTCCTTCGTGAGTCCGTTCTTCAAGGCCCCTTTTACGTGAAGCTTCAACTCGTGCGGCCGATTGAGGGCACCGATCATCGCCAGATTGACAATGCTGCGGGTGCGTCGGTCGAGCCCCGGGCGCGTCCACAATGCGCCCCAGCAAAATTCAGTCGACCATTCCGCCATCGTTCGTGTGAACTCGTCGGCGCCTGCGATGGACTTGTTAACATAATCCTCGCCGAGTACCTCTTTTCGAACCTTGAGTCCCTTCTCAAACAACTCGCTGCCGCTCATGATCATTTCTTTCAGTGTTGATGTCCGATCTCGCGCGCCCGCAGCCGGCCCGGCTGCAGACATTCTTCTCTAGCCCGTATCTCGACGCCAGCCCATTCCTCAGAGAGCTTGGCGATCGAGGTGAAGTCCGAGTCCGCTCCATACTTGGCCTGGGTCAGCGCTAGAATCTGGCGCAGGATGGCGCCCATCACCATCGGGACTCCCATCGCTTCCGCTTCATCAACGCAAAGCCGGACATCCTTATAGCAAAGTCCCGTCGCAAACCCGAAATCAAAGGTGCCGGGAAGCACTGAGCGCGGAAACTTGTCCTGCGTTGCACTGTTCCGCCCTGAACTCACGTTGATGATGTCGAGCAGGGTCTTGGGATCGAGACCCGCCTTGACGCCCATGGCCAACCCTTCGGAGGTGATGACGAGCGCTGCTGCCGCGAGCAGATTGTTCACGAGCTTCGCGGTCTGCGCGAGCCCGGGTTTATCGCCGGTGTAGAAGGTCTTGCCGAAAGTCTTCAGGATCGGCTGAACAACCCGCTCATAGAGTTCGCGCCGACAGGAGATCATCACGGCCAAAGTCCCACCCTTGGCGCCCGCGATGCCGCCGCTGACAGGCGCGTCGACCCATGACATGCTCTGCTCGCCCAGACTGCGCGCTATGGCCGCCGCGGCGCCGGGACCAGTTGTCGAAAGATCGATCACAGTGCGAACCCTGCTGCCGCGCCCGATGCCGTCGTCGCCGAGCGTCACCGCTCTCACCACATCGGGCGTCGGCAGACTGAGGAGAATGATCTCGGCTGCGGAGGCGACCTCGCGGGGCGACTTGAGAAGTCGCGCGCCGCGGGCAACCAGCGGTGCCACCGCGTCGGGATGTGCGTCATAGACACAGAGCCCATAGCCAGCGTCGAGAAGCCGTGACGCCATTGCGCCGCCCATGCGTCCGACGCCAACAAAGCCGAGGAGCTCACCTGCCATCATTCGTTCCTTTGGCCGGCGTGTACCGGTCTGATTGCCCGAAAAGATCGTCGCCGCTAAAGTAGTCAGCCCGCGCGTGATTGAGTTGGAATTTCATCTTGATCCAAAGAGAGTTGACGTCGCGATCTTCCTGATACTGCCAAGCGGCCCCGCGCTCTCCCGTCAAGCCGCCGATAGGCGTATAGCGGATGATCTAATGTGATTATGCAAAGAGCTGGGCTTTGGCACCTAATTCCTGCGCTTGGACCCCTATCTTCGCTGAATTTAACTGGTTGGGTGGATGCGCGCCCGTTTGTCCGTAAGCCAGAACAGTGCTTTCGGCATCGAAGTCATAGTCAACTCTCGAGAACCTCCTCGACGAACTCAACAAAACGGAGGCGGCGGGGAAAGCGGCAAGCTTAATCAGCGGCGGTGAGGGGAGGATAAGTCGCAGCTGCAAGCGGGGCTACCGGCACGCCCCTGGTGAAGGCCGCGTCACAGGTCTGGGAGTGCACGCTGACGAGAGTCATGCCCGCGGCGCCGCAGCGGGTATCTCCGAGTTGCGGAATATGCAACCGGCAGCAACATCTCGCAGGTCGCCGACCGCGTAACGCGCGCGGCGCAGCACAGCTCGACTCTCCACACGGGGAGAGATTTGTAGGCGCAGCACAGAAGCGTCCTTCGTCGAACCTTGATCGAAGGCGACGAGCATCGAGGAAATTGCTTATTCATTCACAGTACTGCTAGTATGAGTATATTTGCATCGTCATTTCCGGCCTCTACGATGGTTTCCTGCATCGCGGGGCCAGGTGGCCGCGAAATTCACCTCAATGCGGGAGCCAATTATGCGATACGACCGTACAGATGCGCGCATCCTCGAGATCGTGCAGAAGAATAATCGTCTGACTTCCGAAACGATCGGTGATCTGGCCGGGCTTTCTGCTACTGCGTGTCAGCGACGACTGAAGAGGCTTCGTTCGGAAGGCATCATCGAGGCTGATGTCTCAATCGTGTCGCCGAAGGCTGTAGGGAGGCCGATTCAGATGCTCGTCTTGGTGACGTTGGAGCGCGAGCGATCAGATATTATCGACAAGTTCAAGAAGGCAATTAAGTCGTCAGCTGATGTCGTGAATGGATTCTACGTCACGGGCGATGCTGATTTTGTCCTGTATGTCACGGCGCCTACTATGGAAGATTATGAGCAGTTCACGCGGCGCTTCTTCTATGAGAATTCGGACATCAAGGGCTTCAAAACAATGGTTATAATGGACCGGGTCAAAGCAGGATTTGCCATTCCAATTGATGCGCCCGTCGAGGTGTGATGTGGCGTGTGTTTGTCGGCATGCTTTCTCACTCAGCCATCCAACGTCAGAAATCGGCACTGCTTTGTCGTGCGCACCGGCTCGTCGGAACTGAGTTGTGAGAATCCGGATACAAGAAGATCGCGTTGACTTCGTAAGCAATGAGTCAAATCGCCCTTCATGAGCGCCGCCCCAGCGGCGAGGTTGTATTCACGCAGCCCCTCTGACTGAAGAGATGTTTCTTTGTCGTACGCTGACCGGTGGCATGCTATATGGTGCGAAATCCCTGCTTTAAGTCGAATGTGATGACACTATTCGCAATTGCAGTGATTTGGTGTCGATTGCATCGCTGATCTCTCAGCAAGTCGATCGGCATTCCACAAAGTGTTCATTCGAGCTGAGCTGTCGACAGGGGGTCTCATCGCTTGAAGAGGTTGCGGCTTTCCTTGTTTATCCTGATAAGGTCCATCAGGTGGCGACCGAACACCTGGATGAGGCCGTCCTCGGGATTCAGCTTCACGTCCCACAGCTCAATCCTCGTCTTCGCCGAGAGCTGGTTAGGTGACGGAATGAATCTCGTTGGGATGCATCATGACGTCGCCTGAGCACTGCGCGGCGCCCGGAGCGCGACCCTCATGGTCAACGCGGGACACGAATGTCCGAATGGGACCTGTGTTTTGATCAAAAAAATCGCGATTGAGTAGTGTGGCCGTTTGGCCTTGGTCTGCCCGTTTCCGGAGGTCGGCTTCTCGAGAGTAACCCGCATCGTATCCTCGTAGCCGCGCCTTCGTCTATTTGGAAGTAATGCGCGGAGGCCGACGCAACCGGTATGGTGCCGAAATGCGTTCACCTCGTGTGCTAACTTTCTGGCTGAGGCAGTCTCAGACTATCGGAGCTAAGTCCGACGCACTTTGCGGCAGACGCCGCTCGAGCGCTGCGCGGCCCTCACAGAGCGGCGGCGAGGCACTTTGCAACTCGTAGCCACGCCTCGATGAGCCGCAAAATGTGGGCATCGTCCTATGAGGATGATCCTAAATGGCACCTTCCACAGCACCACTCGTGGCCGACCCAGCGTACTTCCTGCTCGCAGAATCGACGATCGGTTTGCACATTTAGCCTGTACGACGACCGTAAAACCTCAACGTTCGTCATTTGACGCATAATTGCCGCTGAGCAGGCCCATAGATCGGTTACCCCTGCTTTGAAGTCGAGGCTAATGCCAAATAGATTAAACCGCTTGCACCAACAGGTTGCATTGCCTGACTTCAATGCCGATGCCGGAGTCCGCTCAGGCCAACGCCCGATGGGATTTCCCGAATTCGTCGGCGTTATCGCATCCATCATGGCGCTGTGCCCGCTGGCGATGGACATGATGATGCCAGCGCTGCCGAACATCCGCTCTGCCTTCCAGATAGATGATGCCAGCGCTGCCGAACATCCGCTCTGCCTTCCAGATAGACGATGCCAACCTTGCGCAGATGGTGCTGTCAAGCTTTATGTTAGGGTTCGGTGCCGGACAGTTCATCATGGGCCCGCTGTCGGACCGGTTCGGCCGCCGTCCGGTGCTGCTCGCCGGGATGATCATCTACACTATTGTTAGCCTGCTCGCGATCATAGCTCCCTCGTTCGAGATATCGCTGCTGACGCGCGCACTGCAGGGGCTGGGCACAGCCGCCACGCGCGTGATCGCCACCTCGATCGTGCGCGATTGCTACGCCGGACGACGCATGGCGAGCGTGATGTCGCTCGCGGTCATGGTGTTCTTCACGGTTCCCGTGATGGCACCATCATTCGGCCAAGCCGTGATGCTGGTGACACACTGGCGCGGCATCTTCGTCCTGCTGATGCTCTATGGCATGATCGCGCTCGCCTGGACCGCAATGCGCATGCCGGAAACGCTGTCGAAGGAGACGCGCAGGTCGCTTGCGATCACGGAAGTGCTTTCGGCATTCCGCCAAACCGTCACCAACCGCCAGACTGTCGGCTATGCGCTCGCGGCCGGGAGCGTGCAAGGCGCGCTGCTTGCCTTTGCGTTCTCCGCGCAGCAGATCTTCCGAGACCTTCGAACTCGGAGATTACTTTCCGGTCGCATTCACCGGCGTCGCGGTAGGCGTCGTGATCGGCGGGTTTCTCAACGCTCGCATCGTCTGCCGGGGCATGCGCGCGATGTCGCACGCAGCCATGACCGGGTTTGGAGTGGTCGCGGCTGCGCTGCTCGTCTTGGTGGAGACGCAAACCCTATCTCTGCCGATGTTTATGGTGCTCGCGCTACTCATGATGTGCGCCTCGGGGCTGATGATGGCGAACTTCACTGCGCTCGCGATGGAGCCGCAAGGCAACATCGCTGGCACCGCTTCCTCGCTCTACGGCACAATCACCACCCTGCTAGGTATCGGCATCGGCACCATCATCGGCCAGGAATACGACGGCACGTTGCTGCCGTTCGCAAGCGGCTTCTTTCTGTGCACGCTGGCCGCGTTCGCCATCGTGCTGGTGACTGAGAAAGGCTGCTTGCTTCAGACGCAGCATCATCCGATTTGATGATCTTGGTAAGGTGCGGCAGCTAGATCAGCTGAAGGCGCAACTCATGGGTCGCCCTAGACGTCCGGATGTTGCTAACTCGTACGAGAGCGCCCCCACCGGGCAGCGACTGAATCGCTCGCCGCTCCCAGCCACGAGATCTTAAGGAAGTATCCGCGTAACCGCCGAGGTGATCGGGGAACTCGCCGCGCTTTCTGCCACCGCGTGCGAATGACGGCTGAAGAGGCTCCTGCCGGAAGGAATCAACTGACGTTTCACTGCTTCGAAGGCAATTGGAACGCATGGGAAAATGCCATCAAATGAGTTGACCTTGTCAATCGAGCCCACTGGCAACGCTGACGTCGTGTAAAGTTCTGCGCGCGCCATGAGGAATCCGAGCAGTTCACCCGACGAGTTCTTCATGTAAGGCCGGATATCGTCAAGAGATGATAAATAGACCGGAAGAGGCGGACGTTTCCACCGCGATCGGAGTGCCGTCCGAAGATTGATCCGAATCACTTAATGGCCAGTTCAATGGGCCTGCGCGCTTTTTCCTCGCTCGCCGGCACATAACGCAAAAAATCAGCACAACGACTCCCCTACTCTATTCTAGATGTCTAGGCGGCACGAGTCTGATTCGTTTTAGATGGACGCTCCAACGAAAATTGAGACCTGCGAATGTCGCGCCGGGGCCATTCTGAGCTTCTCTGCAATTGTTCTCGGGCCGTCACGGATCTCGGTGACTTGCAACGGACGCACCAGTCGATATGACCGACCAACCTAAGCTCCAGAGGTTGAGCCGCGACGGCGTCGCCGCGCCACTGCGCTACACCGCCTTTCGGTACATCTGGATAGCGAGCGTCTTGTCCAACCTCGGCATCCTGATCCGAGGGGTCGGCGCTGCTTGGGCGATGACGGAGATGACATCATCTGCCGATATGGTAGCGCTGGTGCAGACGGCAACGACGCTGCCCGTGATGCTGATCGCGCTGCCCGCCGGCGCCATTGCCGATATGCATGACCGCCGCCTGGTGACGCTGGTTGCGCTCTCGATCGCGCTTTGTGGCGTGACGGCGCTAAGCGCCCTCCAGTGGCTGGGTCTCACCACGCCAAATGTGTTGCTGGTCCTTTGCTTTGTGGTCGGTAGCGGCGTGGCAATGATGTACCCGGCCTGGCAATCCTCCATCTCTGAGCAGGTGCCGGCCGAGACGTTGCCGGCGGCGGTTACGCTCAATGGAATCAGCTTCAATATCGCGCGCAGTTTTGGGCCCGCAATCGGTGGTATTGTGGTTGGGACCGCAGGTGCGGTCGCGGCCTTTGCGCTGAACGCGGTACTCTATCTGCCACTGATGATCGCGCTGCTCCTATGGAAACGGGTGGCGGAGCCATCGCGGCTGCCGCGCGAACAGCTGAGTCGGGCCATTATCTCGGGTGTGCGGTACATAACGAATTCGCCGCCCATCAGGATCGTGCTGACCCGCGCGGTGGTAACAGGCGCGATCGGCAGCTCGATCTCGGCACTCCTGCCGCTGGTCGCGCGTGATCTGTTGAGCGGTGGTGCGCAGACTTACGGCATCATGCTCGGCGCGTTTGGTTTCGGCGCCGTCATCGGGGCAACCACTATCGGCGAGCTGCGCAAGCGCATGAGCGGCGAGGCTGCGATGCGTGCGTGCATGCTCTCCATGGGCGGTGCGACCGTGGCTGCGGCTCTGAGCCGCGAACCGGTGCTAACCGCGAGCGCTCTGATTCTGGCTGGCGCGGTGTGGACCGTGGCGTTCACGTTGCTGGATATCGGCGCGCAGCTCTCGGCACCCCGGTGGGTGGCAGGCCGATCGTTAGCGGCCTATCAGGCTGCGTACTCTGGCGGCATTGCGTTCGGTAGCTGGGGTTGGGGCCGTCTGACAGATGCAGCTGGAGTTGAGACGGCGCTGCTTGTCTCGGCCGGGCTGATGGTGGCCTCGCCGCTGCTTGGGCTCTGGCTACCCATGCCGCGCGTTAGTCCGGGCGACGAACAGGTCGAGCTGCTGGCCGATCCAGAGGTGCGGCTGCCGCTCACCGACCGCAGTGGGCCGCTAGTGCTCGAGATCGAATATCGCGTCGCGCCGGAGAACGCGCGCGCCTTTCACAATCTGATGCAGCACGTGCAGCTGTCCCGTCAGCGCAATGGCGCTTACGGTTGGTCGATCGCGCGCAACATTGCGGATCCCGAGCTGTGGACCGAGCGCTATCACTGTCCGACATGGCTGGATTATTTGCGCCAGCGCAACCGCTGGACCCAATCGGATCGGACGCTGGATCGAGAAGTGGAGGCTTTCCACATCGGCCCCGATCCTGTGCGCGTCCGCCGCATGTTGGAGCGTCCATTCGGATCGGTACGATGGAAGGAAGACACGCCCGATCGAGACGCGAACGAGATGCTGCCCTTTGATTCCAAGCGTGTCGTCGGCCATTGAGCTGCGTCGTGGTTAGCCACCGGCCCGATCTGTAAGAACATGGAAGCGATTCCGACGCTGTTGGCGTTCGACTGTGACGTTTCCCTTCCAGGACGAGCAGCAGCTCAATTGTGTCCGATATGGAACGAGTGGGGGCAGGCTGGTAGGAAAGCGCCAGTTCGAATCCGCCGAACGACATGCTGCAGCTGGCGAATGCACCAACGCGATAGTTGTCGGGTGGCTTCTTGTTCACTGCATGCGGCCGCCTAGAGGTCCCAGCAGCGCCTATGAACTTATGGCGGCGCTAGGATAGCAACGCGCGCAGCTCCAGATCGTCGAAAATTGCTTGGCTGCTTTCCCGTGAGCTGCGACGTGTCTTCAATCAATCGCATGGGCGTTTGGTAGGTCGAGCGTGAGTTCGCCCATCGCGCCTGCGCGGCGGGTTGGGTTGGGCGAACCTCAGATGATGCTGGCGATCGGTGCTCTGGCCTAGCCAAAGCGCCGAAGCCAGATCTTCGTCCGTGGTTTATTCGCCAAGCCGACTCGCGGGTACGATGAGAGCATCGACCGCGACGGCACCATGTTTGCGCACAATAAGTGGATTGATATCGATCGACCGAATTTGGTCGCCCAGGCTACGCGCGATCGCATCGAGCCGTGTCACCGCACCAGTCAAGGCTTCGATATCCAGCGCCGGGGCACCGCGGAACCCGCGCAGGATCTTCTGTACTCGCAGTTCGTCGAGCATCCGGTCCGGCTCTCCGACGCGGAGACCAGCAGGACGGAGAGCCACGTCTTCCATGATCTCCGTCCAAATGCCGCCTTGACCCATCAGAATGAACGAACCGAGGACAGGATCAGTTTCCAGACCCAGGATCATCTCGGTCCCGTCTCGTACGAACGGTTGAACGATGAGGACTTTCGAGCCCGCCGCGAAGAGCTTTGTCGCTGCCTGCGACAATTCCTTCGCATCGCGTATGTTGGTAACCACGCCGGACAGTTCGGTTCGGTGCAGTACACCTGTGTCGCCGATCTTGGCGACAACCGGATATCCGAGTTCATTTGCCGCACTGATCGCGGCATCGACGCTCGTTACGAAGCGGCTCTCTACGACCGGAATGCCTGCGGCGGCAAGGAAATCGAGTGCCGGCCTTCCGGAGAACGGCTTCTCCCCTAAATCGCGTAGCTGGTTAGCCATCCCAACTTTGTCGATCGCCGGCACCTCTGAAACCGGGGGCAGAGGCCGCGCCCACATCACGGCACGGTCAAGAGCCCGGAACGCCTCCCGTTGGCCCAATACCACAATATTTTTGTCGAGGAGACCATCCGTCTTCGCGGACGACATCGAACCATCTACCGGTATTACCAGCGCGACCGGCTTGTCAATCGCCCCTGCGACTTCCACGGCGCAGGCTGCATATGTTTCTTCTAGGTCGCCAGCCGGACCATTGAGGTTAGGAAAGTGCAGAACCGTGACGACGTCGACATTCGGGTCGGTTGCTATGGCCCTATAGATCTTCTTAGAGCCCTCCTCCGCGCCGTCGTAGCCCCAGTAGGCGTCAAGAGGGTTCCTGCAGACGATCTCGGGGGGAATGACGCTACGAATCGACTTCACCGTCTGCGGCTGGAGCTCGGCATAGCGGAGCGTCTGGCACTTCGCCATTTCGTCCACGTACATCTGAATTAGTCCGCCCGACGGACAAATCGCGCCGACCCTTCCGTCTCCCACAGGCCGCCCGGTTTGGGCGATCATCGCGGATGCAAGTAATTCCTCTAGCGTGTCAACCTGCACCACGCCATGCTTCTTGAACAGCTCGCGATAGAAGCGATATGGTGCCGCAAGCGCGCCTGTATGGGCCGTGGCGAGTTCTTGAGACGCCTCGGTGCGCCCCGGCTTCAGCAGAATGACCGGCTTGCCGGCCGCGTGCGCCCGATCACATTCAAAGAAGAAGCGCTCGGGGTCACGAACCGCTTCGATAAAACCGCAGATGACCCGAACGTTCGGGTCGTCTACAAAGTAGCGGAGGAGATCAGCGCTGCCCGTAACCGCTTCATTCCCAGCAATGATGGCGTGACTCCAGCGCACGCCACGTCCAGCTGCCAAAATGGCGAGCCTTGTTCCGCCGCCTTGCGAAATAAGGGCAACATGACCTGGACGGCGGATCTCGAACGCGCCCATGTTGAGATGTACGCGATCAGCCCAGTTGATCATCCCGCCCGAGTTCGGACCGAGCAGGGCCATTCCCGAACTTCGCGCCACATCCGCGATCCGCGCTTGTGCTGCCGCTCCCTCCGCGCCAGCTTCTGCAAATCCCATCTCCGGGATCACTGCCGCCCTCACGCCAACCTCTGCAGCCTCCTCAATCCCCGCGACAATTGCATCACGGTTTCGCAGAATGAGGACCGCATCCGGTACAAACGGCATGCTTTTGAGCGACGGATAGCACGGATAACCGGACACCTCCTCATACTTGGGATTCACCGCAGCCACTTGTCCCGAGTACCCGATCAGCTTGTAATGTTCGAGGGGTGTACGACGCACGTCCGAAGTCGGACTTGTGCCAATCACCGCAACCGATTTCGGTCGGAAGAGTGCCGAAAGCGCGCTTTGGCTGACCGGCGTCGATTTTGCGGAACGGGACTGCGGGAACATGTTGCCCTTTCGAAATATTAGTCGAGAACCTTAGCTTAGAACCTCGGACGCGCCGTCAAGCTGCAAGATTGGGCGCCGTTGAACTAAATCCTGCAAATTGGCAGGTCTTTACGCTCACTCGGGGCGGTGATGCACGGAGAGATCGCCAACGAGTGACATGACTTTCGCTCGTGACCTATCCCAGGTGCTTCCTGAAAAATTCCAATGTGCGGCCCCACGCCACTTCCGCCGCTTTACGGTCGTGCTCTGGGCGTTGTTCGTTGACGAACCCATGCTCGGCGTCATAGCGAAACAGCTCGAGAGGCTTGCCCGCTGAATTCATGCTATTCTCGAAGGCATCGACCAGCTGCGGCGTGCACCAATCATCCGTGTTGGCGAAATGTGCCTGTAAAGGAATCTTGACCTCAGCAGGCGTCGCTACGTGCTCCGGCGCCATGCCATAGAATACAACCCCTGCCGTCAGCTCCGGGACTTTGGCCGCGGCGACGATGGTCACTTTGCCGCCGAGGCAGAAACCGGTCAAGCCGACTTTGGCTCCGTTTCGTGCGAGGTATTGCACCGCGCCGCGGACGATCTGAGTGGTCGCGTCGATCAAGTCGAGCGCCTTGTTTTCACGATCGGCGGAGTCGGGATCGTGGTACGGCACTACCTTGCCGTTGTAGAGGTCCGCTGCTAATGCATCGAAGCCCGCTAGCGCAAGCCGGTCGCATAGCCCCCTTATCTGGTCGGACATCCCCCACCACTCCGGAAGGACGACCACGCCAGGTGCGTTACCGCTCGCCGCATTTGCAAGGTAGCCCGACGCGTTCTTGCCGTCCGGTCGCTTGAACGTAACGGAGATACCCATGTTTTTCTCCTACGATTATCCAAGGTCAGCTCAACTCCAAACCGCGAAGGCCTGACCGTCTTCAACTCGAGTGATTTGAGCGTTCAGAGAAGCGCGATCAGTTGTGGACGCGGATATCGGACGCCTCCGGAGCGAATAGCAATCAAACGATGCGCGTTGTTGTTCTGACGACCAGGAAGAAATCCCGTTCGTCAGTCGAACCAATGCTGGTCGCTCGCAATGGATGCATCCAGGCTGGCGCAGATGTTAGCTACGGCCTTGCTTTTGGGAGCTGCCTTTTACTCCACTCTTCGGGATGCTTGCCTGGGTGGCCTGGACCCGCGCATACTTCTTCCGTGAGCGACAGGCGATTCGCAGCAGTCGTCTCTGGCTGTGGTTCTCGGCCTGCTGGGGCGCATTCACTCAATGTCGCGAGCTAGGCGGCTGGCTGTGCAGATTTCGGCTTTAGCCGCTTAAGCGTGCCCGAGAAGGTCAATAATTTACGCTCTCCTGTGGTCAATTGGCCTCGCACGAAAACCATCGAGCGGCCGGCGCGGGTGATTTCGCCAGTGCCTACGATCAGATCGCCTTCGCTCGCGGCATCGAGAAACTCACATCCTAGAGTGACAGTCACGCTGTCTCCGCCTTGCTTGACCGGGACAGGGATGACGCCTGCGCAAAAGTCAGCGAACGCCACAAGGCAGCCGCCATGGACGATACCGGTGTCTCTGACGTGCTTCTTTCCAACTCGGAAGGCGCAGCGCATGTTGCCATCGGGCTCTTCGCGATAAAAGAAGGGACCTGCGTTAGTCTCGAAGCCTCCATCGTCGTAAAACGTCCACCCTTTGAACTCGCCTTCGGCAACAATCTGAGTGCGCGAAGCCGCGAAAGTCGCGTAGTCGTTCATGAATATGTCCTCGAATTTGCTGATTCGCTTAACGGTCGACGTGCTTGGGATTTGCCGCAACAAAAAGTCACCGAAGCGAATCGACGTCTCTAGGTGATGGGCCCTAGAGTTAGAATGGACAACGCGCTCAAAGGCAGCGAACTCGGCCGCCAGCTGCAGCAATTCTGCAAAGTGGAACAATAAGGGGGTCTGCGCGCCTCTTGAACTGGGTTCGAAGGCCCTTCCGCGGAGATCCTCGATCGCCGCAGCTTCCAAAAGGACGCGGTGCCGCACGGCAGGGAAATCCTCGGAAAAACGGCGCCACCGCTGGATTCGAGCGGAAACTGCTGATTATTGCAGTAATTGGGACCGACCCGTTTCTACACTAAGCAGATAAGCAGGTAACGATCGAGGGCGTAGCAGGCCATGTCCCGCGGCCCTCTCCGAAAGTAGCATTTCAAGACACGACCGTCTTGCCTGTCCGATAAACGAAATGAAGGACATCGAGTAATGTCAGGAACGAAGGACCAAGAGAATTCCGAGCTCATCCAAATCGACATGAAAGAGTTCGAGCCCTGGATCGGCGTTCCGCACGGAGGGATCCAGATGAAGGTTCCCTTCGTGCAGCAGGACTTCCAGCGCTGGGTGACGCACACCGACAACTACAATCCCATTCATTTCGATGAGAGCTGGGCGGCGGCGAGTCGATTTGGGCAGATCGTCGCGCCTCAGTCCTTCACGGGCATCCGCGCGGCCGGCGACGATGCAATTTTTATGAGCAAGACCCTGATGGCGGGGTTTCACGTCAGCGATGAGTTTTTCTACTACGGACCGCGGATACACGTCGGCGACCAGCTGTTCATCGACCGGGTGCTCTCGTCGGCACGTCCGACAAACACGCGTTACGGCCCCAGCGTCTTCCTCAACTTCGGCACCACGTTCGCGACGCAACGTGGGATGATCGTAAAGAAGCGGTCTACGGTCATGCTTCATCCGAAGGCGAACGGTCTGGTTCTTGGGAAGGGCAAGCTCGAGACCGCCGCCCCGGTTCCGCCGGAGCCTGAGTGGACCGACGCCCAGATCG
Source organism: Bradyrhizobium vignae (assembly GCF_004114425.1). Lineage (GTDB taxonomy): Bacteria > Pseudomonadota > Alphaproteobacteria > Rhizobiales > Xanthobacteraceae > Bradyrhizobium > Bradyrhizobium vignae. Next base: position 49,563 of record NZ_RDQF01000044.1, read on the forward strand.
ACGAGTTGCGCGAAGCAAAGCTCGCATATATCCGGACCTTTCGGACGCACGAGAAGCGGCGTTTTGGATCGGTGAAGGTCGGGGACAAGTTACCCCGCGCGGTCTTCGGACCCCATACAGGGCTTACATTCCTCTACTCGGATGCTTGCTGCCCAGAGGATGTGTGGGGACTCACGCATGTGCCCGATCAGCCACCGCTCCTGCCGAAGAACTCAAATTTCGGTTACGACATTCCCGACCTTCCTGAGATGCCGCTCAACAGAGCTCGCTTTGTCATGAACGAGGGTCGCGGCCGACATGTCTATGATAAGGCTGCCATTCGCGGCGGGCTGCCCCGCTCCTTCGCGATCGGCTCGGTCATGACTATTTGGGGCACTGATCACTTTGCCAATTGGGCAGGCGAATGGGGCTTCCTACGCCATCTAACGATGCGCTTCAACAGCTCAATCTGGAGCGGTGACGTCACCTATATTGACGCTGAGGTGACTGAGCTTTCATCGGGACCTGCAGGTTGCGGAACGGTCCATGTCACCTACCACCTCGTGAACCAGGACGGCCTTAGGCAGTGCAGCGGGACCGGCAAAATAGAGCTCCCGCTCGAATAGCGAACAACGCGAGCGCCCCTAGTCACACCGTCCCTTGGTGAAAGAGGCAGACGCGAAAATGCTAGCCAACTGAAGTTCGTCGCGAATGGTGACGAAGTTGCCTTGGCGGAGTTCAGTGCCGGCTTTGGACGCTTGGCAAGTGGCTAAAGATTCAACCGGAGCGCACGCATGGTCCGTGTGCGTGTTTCCAATATTCATTTGCGCGATTGGAGTCGGCCCGATGAAAACTCCCCCGTCGCCGCACTTCGTTCCTGTAGATCTCAAGTGTCGTTTCAACGCCAGACGTCGGGAACTGGATACAGCATTCGGTAAGGGAGGTGGCGATCGGGATTGGAGCAACAACCTCAGGTGACCTCAGATCTTTCGAGGCATACCGCTTCTCTTCAAGCGACGAAGGTAGGCTTGATGTAGCCGCGCTGCGTCCTGGAGAGGCTCCAGTTCAGGTCCCTCTGACGCCGACGGTGGCCACATACATGATCTTTGTTCAGGCGGTCACAGATCGCCCAGCTGCGACGCCGCATGGCTTTAGGGGATGTCTGGCCGAAGCGCGAAGTCTTCGCCATGCGTCGCATGTACGCTCAGCCCACGTACCGGAACTGCGGCGAACGGACTTGGCACCCCAGCAAATATTACTCTGTTGAATTCCGAAGCGCCGGAACAAGCGCACGTCGCTTTCGTTGGCCATCGCCATATTGGAGCGAGTAGGTTGACACCAATTCACCAACTTCATTGCTGTCGTTAGGACGATGAGTGTGCCGTGTGACGCCAACAGGCAGACGCATTCTCAGTTTTCGGCGCTCCTGAAGGCGCAGGGGATGCTCAGCGAGTTTAGTCGTGCTCAGCGCATAAATTAGAGAAGCCTCGTTCTCCGCGCGCAGCCGAAGCCCTGTTCCTTGAGTACTCCCGATCCGACTGGCTGAGCGATGTGCCAGACGTCCAGCCGGCGCGGTCTGATGGAGAGGTAATTGTTGAGTATTCCGCTCACCCCGATGCTAGACTTTATGTGCGATCTGACGACGGCAGCTTGCTCATGCGGGATCTTCGCTCGCTTGACGGGACTCAGCCACTCACCGGTTCTTCGTTGGAAGCGATCGCCATCGAGGCAGCCGCCAGACGCGTGGAATTACGGATAATTGAGAAAAGCACAGGCGGGCGGGTCGCGGTGCGCTTGCATGTTCATGGCCCGAACGGAGAGTACCTTCGGCCGAAAGGACATCATCGGAAGGTCACTACTGGCTGGTTCCAGGATTACGCTGCCGAATTTGCAAACGGCCTGAATCAGTATGCATATGTGGACGGGCATTGTACTATTGACCTTCCGATCGGCCCTGTTTTCGTTGAAATCACGAGAGGCTTCAAGGTCCGTCCCTTTTGGCGCATCGTCGATATCCAGCAGAACACGGAGGCCCTCACCTTCGAGCTGGAAAAGGTGCTCCGCTGGCGCGAGCAAGGCTGGGTTAGTTCCGACAACGCATGTTCACTTTCTGAGCCCGCAGACAGCCCTTTTAGGGGGCAGGCTGAAGGGGTGAACGTCGTTAACTTACTCGCATGCCAGCTGGGCGAAACGTTCAGTAACGTTGGCGACTTCGAGGGTCGAACGACTCTTGAGGCGAAAGACTTCGGTGGCGACGGCGAGTTCTTGGTTCGCGTCGGAACTGAGAACCGCATGCAAGTGCTGGGGCACATTTCTCTTCTTGGCTATGAAGGCAGGATCATCAATCCGCTGTCGACCGGCGGCCCAGAAGAGGCGGCGATCGGTGATCCATTAGAAACCACGATGGCTGGTTGGGCAGAACGTTGCCGTCAGCAAGGAGGGCTCGTCGTAATGCCGCACGCCGAATCCGCAGGCCGAGCGCGCGGCAGACATCGTTCTTGGACTAGTCGATGCGGTTGAGATGATGTCCATGAATCCGCGCGACGCCCAGATCAGCGCGTTCGGTCTCGCCGACTGGTATCGATATCTCAACATAGGCTATCAGATACCGGTGGTTGGGGAGACCGACAAGATGAACGCTGCTTGCCTTCTCGGCGGCCTTAGAACTTACGCGCATCTCGGAGACCGCGATTTCACCTATTCGAGTGGATAGACGCTGTGCGTAAGGGGGACACGTTCATTACAGTTGGGCCGCTCGTTACAATGGCTGCGGAGGGAGGGCGTCCAGGGAGCAAATTCCAGCTTCCCCCTGGAGGCGGCACCGTCACGATCGACTGGCAAGTTGAGTCGGTTAGTGTGCTGGCTCATCGTGTGGAATTAATTCGTAACGGTGCAGTCATTGAGGAAGTGCGCTGTGACACCCTGGCGTGCCAAGGAAAGACCTCGTGGTCCGGGTGACAGAGTCTTGTTGGCTGGCAATTAGAGTGCGGGGCAGCGTCATCGGCCGCGATGCTGACATCGCTGCCCATACCAGCGCCGTCTATGTTCAGGTCGGACGTAGTCCAATCTTTGCGACGAGCGACGCAGTCGCTGTCCTTGCGCAGATCGAGGGGTCAATAGCTTACTTGGATACTCTGGCTCCGAAATCCGATGAAGCCCGAGACGCGCGCTTAAGGGCCACGTTAGAGCTTGCTCATCATCGTCTGCATCGCCGGCTTCACCAGCTTGGCGCCGGCCACGAGCACACACCAGTGCACTCGGCTCATCTGAAACGCGAGCATTGATAGGGCGCACACTCGGGTCAGAATAGCGACTGGTTAAACAATTGAGAGACAACATATGAGATCGGGGAAGAGGAAGACGCCCAGTAGTTTCGCATCAGCCGTGAAGTCATTTAGCGTAAAGGCCGTCTCAATGCGCTACCCAAGGACCATGGGGCGGTTGCTGAAAGCTAAGCGTAGCTTCGTCGCTCGAGGCAGACTTATCGCCGATTTGCGACATGTTTGCCTTCGTCGAGCCGCAGAGAAGTTCGCGTCCTCAGTCAAATCGGCGATTGCTACTAGAATATCGTCGGAAACGATGGGTGAGTCGGAAACCAACGACGGGGACATGTTCGCTCGGCGGCAGCGGCCAATGACGCCCGGCAGCATGATCACCTCGGTATCACCAGGGAAGCCGACGGCAACGGGGTCTCGGTAGGCTGGCACGAGCGCGGGTCGTCTGGCAAGATAGTATCCTGTGATTGTCCCGGCGGCTGTAGTCGGGACGCTAAAGTCGTAGGCCTTCGAACCTATGAGCATCCGGAACGCGACGTCGGCGCGGCTCGCACTCATAGTCCCACTGTCCCAATAAACTTGCGTCAGGTCAAAGGTCGCCCGTTGTGTATAGTAGTGGGTATCCGTCGGATTTGTCTCACGCGCTGGCCTGGCTAACGAACTTGGTGTTTTGAAAAGCAAGCAGGCCCTCGACACCGCCTTCCAGCCCCACGCCGCTCTCCTTGTGTCCACCAAATGGTGTCTCCGGCAGGGACACTTGCCAATGGTTCAAGATGACATTTCCGCTTTCGATCGCTGCCGCGACCGCTTTGGCGCGCGTGATATCTTTGGTCATTGCGTACGCCGCAAGACCGAATGGTAACCGATTGGCCAAGGTGATCGCTTCATCGAACGAACCAAACGGAGCCGTGATAGCAAGTGGCCCAAACGGCTCGACATTTGCAGCCATACATTGGTTATGGGTGTTCGCAAGCAATGTCGGACGATAGAAAAACCCTCTATTGCCTGTACGCTCCCCACCGGCCGCAACACGGATCCCACGCGATCGTGCGTCACCGACAAAAGCATCCATGGAGTCGACCCGCCGCGCGTTGGCAAGCGGCCCCATGACCGTCGCTGAATCGAAGCCGTCGCCGATCTTGATGGCGTTGGCGTGCTCAGCGAACTTCTCCACAAATTGGTCATGGACCGACTGGTGCACATAGAATCGGGTTGGCGAGGTGCAAACCTGGCCAGCGTTGCGATACTTGGCCATCGCGGCAGATTTGGCGACGGCATCGATGTTCACGTCATCGAAGATGATAACAGGCGCATGCCCTCCGAGTTCAAGCGTCATGCGCTTCATGCCCTGAACTGCGAGAGTAGCGAGTTGTTTACCGACATTCGTCGAGCCGGTGAAGGTGATGCCGCGAATGGCAGGCGCTTCGATGAGTTGCCGCGAGATGGCGATTGGATCGCCGAATACAATGCTGAGTACTCCGTCCGGAAGCCCCGCCTCGAGAAGCATCCCGCCGATGGCAAGCGCAGTGGCCGGGGTTTCTTCGGAAGGCTTGATAATCACCGAACACCCGGCAGCGAGAGCACCGCTGATCTTCCGTGAGGGTGTAATCGCCGGGGCGTTCCACGGTGAGAACGCGGCAATCGGCCCAATTGGCTCCTTGACCGCGATCTGCTGTATGTGCTCTGCCCTCGCGGGAATAACGCGACCATAAGCCCGCTTGCCCTCCTCGGCATTCCACTCAAACATGCCGGCGGCCTGCTCCACCTCAAGTCGCGACTCCGCAATTGGCTTGCCGAGCTCCAGGGTGATCAGGCGCGCAAGAAGTTCGCGCCGCTCTCGCATTAGATCAGCTGTGCGTCTCAAGATACGCGCTCGCTCATTCGACGGCGTGCTACGCCACAATTGAAATCCCATCGCCGCGGCAGCTACCGCCTCTTCGATGTCGGCGTGAGTTGCGTGGGGCAGCTGCCCAAGCACCTCACCGGTCGATGGATTGAGTACAGGTTCTGTTTTTCGTCCCTCTACGCCGACCCGGCGACCGGCCATCAGGAGCTCAAGAGCGGGATACTCGAATCGCATGGGATCTCCAACTGTCAGATAGATGACGACGCCTTATCTCGTTTCGCGAGCGGCAGCGTCGATCAAAGGCGGTAGGGCGTCGGAACACTCGATCTTTCCGGATAATTGAAAGAGGCGATCGGCAGCGCCATTTTTCCAAGAAGCAGAATTGTAAAATCAATCTTCCGGCCGCATCGAGTGGCTTATCACTCGATGTCACAGCGTCGTCGAGCTTGCGGAAAACGCGACAACATGTTGGCGAGCGTGGCTCGCCGCCGGTATCCGTCTCCAAGCTCTGTTGCCGATCTCTCCATATCGGCCGACCTGATAGCGTCGAGGGTACCTGCTCTGCGAGACCATCCGAGCACCGGAACAGAGCCTCCAGCGTCATTCACTCGTTTCGAGGCTGCAGCATTTGCCATTTAGTGCGACTTTCTATCGGCCTCGATGAGGTTGATCATCGCTGGATAGTAATTCTGAGAGTAGCCAGCAGCGCTGGTCTTCTGCAGCAAATCAGAGGTCAAGGCAGCAGAAGCCGCATCGATGCCGCCCTGCTCGGCAAGTTCGAGCGCCAGCTTGATGTCCTTGATAGCATAGTCAGTCGGAAACGTATTTTCCGGAAACTTTCCTGGAACAAGCGCCTTCAGCCCAGGCGTTCTGAGTGCAAAACTGTCCGCGGATCCCTTAGACATCACATCGAAAAGGAGAGCACCCTCGACGCCAGCTCTTCGGCCGATCGCCAGCGCCTCGGCCAGAGCATTCACGGTCATGAAGACAACCATGTTGTTGAGTATCTTGACGACCTGGCCGCTGCCCGTATCGCCACAATGAGTGACGTCCGTTCCCATATGGGAGAGAAACGGTACGATGAGATCAAAGTCTTCGGTGCTGCCGCCGACCATAATGCTTAAGGTGCCGTCCCAAGCCGCTTGGCGCATTCGCGCGACCGGCGCATCGATCAAGGTGAGCCCCTCTTTACGCAGCTTGTCTGCAAGATCCCGCGTTCCCTTGACTGAACTTGTGCTCATGTCGACGACGGTATGGGCGCGGCGTTTGGCCCCCAAGATGCCTCCTTTTCCCAGGCAGACCTCCGCCACCTCCGCAATGCTTGGAAGCGACAGAAAGATAACGTCGGCATTTTCTGCAACTTCGACAATCGACGCGCAGGGGTTCGCACCGGCTTCGGCGAGACGCTTGCGCGGGTCCGGGCGGCTATCCGTGGCATAGACGGGCAATCCCGATTTCTTCGTAAGATTGATGCACATCGGCTCGCCCATGACGCCCAGTCCGACGAAGCCCAGTGTTTCGATCCTCTTGGACATTTCCATGTACCTTTCCTGCTATTCAGATCCTGAAGAACGGTCTCGGGGCACCAGGATGCTCCACGATATTAACTCTTTTCCGACTAACGGGCCGTTGTCCGTAAACGGAAGTGTCGGCGGGTTTGACTGGGCTAGCGGGTGATCGTGCAACTAGCTGCTTCGATCCAGCCTCACGAGCGCGTCGAGTGCGAGCACGCCTTCACCGTCTCGCCGGACTATCAGTGGATTTATCTCGGCATCCAGAACATTATACTCTTCGTCGACGGCAAGATGCGACAAGGCGACAATTGCGTTCGCAAGCGCTTCCAGATCGCCCGCTGGCCTGCCTCGATAGCCATTAAGGACGCGCGAGATGGCAAGCTCCGCGATCATTTCCCGGGCCGCCTCGAGCGACACCGGCGCAAGGCGAATACTTCGGTCGCGATATATTTCTGTAAAGATCCCGCCTGCCGCCAGCAGTACAATTGGACCTACATCTGCATCCTTACGGTATCCAAGAAGAATTTCACCGAGACCAGAAGTCATCGGCTGGACGATGACTTGCGTCACGGAAGATTCTGGGCGCTTGGTACCCACCTCTCTTACAATGGATGCGATCGCGTCCCTCAGGGCTTTTTCGTCCTGGACACCAAGAACGACGCCGCCGACGTCTGTCTTGTGCGCAATCGTGTCCGACAGAAGCTTGACGGCCACCGGGTAGGCAAACGGCAGATCAACTAGTGCGGCATTGACCGGGATGACAGCAGAGGTCACATGAGGCAGACCGATTTTTTCGAAAAGCTTATACGCATCCCATTCGTTCAGCTGGGCCGGGCCGGCGCGTTTGAAGACCCGACGGTGCGCCAGCGCGCCCTTCGGCTCGCGACGGGCAAAGGCCGCAGCAACTGCGTCCGCGCAACCTTCTGGTGTTCGAAAGCTCGGAACGCCAGCTCTTGCAAGCATCGCAAGCGCCTCAGGAGCATCGGGCACGAGAAATGACACGAGAGCCGTTCCGGCGGCCGCGCTTGCGATGACTGGTTTGACAGCCAGTTCGGGTTGGAGGCGCGCTGAAGAGCCCGTGACAGCCACAACCAGATCGAATTCCGACTCAGACAACACGGTGTCCAGGGCCGCTTTCATCACGTCGGGTCGCGTCCCCGCCATTGTGAGATCTACGATCCGTTCGTGGCCGACGTTGATGCCCACCTTCGTCAGCTGCTTCAGCGTGTCTTCGCTGGGTTTGACGACATCGATGCCGCGTAGCGCGAGGCCATCGACCACCATTGCTGCGCCGCCGCCCGTGGTGGTCAGGACACCGACCCGTGGTGCCCGTTTCTGAACCGCCCCTATCGGGATACGATTGAGAAGCGGCAGGGCCTCGATCAACGTCTCGAAATTGTTAACTCGGGCAATTCCGCAGTCAGCCAGAAAAGCGGCTGCAATATCATCTTCGCCGGCCAGCGCCCCGGTATGGGATAGCGCGAGCTCCGCAGCCTGCTCGGAGCGGCCGAGCTTGTATGCGACAACAGGCTTCTTTCGACGGGCTGCCTCAACGGCGAAACTCCGCAGATCTTCAGCATGACGCAGGCTTTCCAAGAACAAAAGATAGCCAGTCACCGCGGGGTTATCGAGTGTCGCCGCGCAAATCTCTCCGAGGGTCAAATCAATCTCATTACCGACGGACACTAGCCCAGCAAACCCGATCGATCGCGCTTTTCCCCGGGATACCAGCGCGCCCAATATGCTGCCGCTATGAGAGGCAACAAAGGTACCGCCTGCTGGCAAATCGGGCTCTGCAAAAGCGGCGTTTGCGGTCAGTACGACCCTATCGAGGAAGCTGACGACCCCAATGCTGGAGGGCCCGAGAATGCGCAGGCCTGAAGTTCGGGCGACGTCCCGGAGCTGACCAGCGCGTCGCTGGCCTTCAGGCCCGCCTTCCGAAAAGCCGGTCGCCAGGATTGTGGCAACGCGCACGCCGCGCGCCGCGCACTCTGTGACCGCTGAGATAACATCGTGTGTCGGCGAGAGAATGAATGCATGCTCCGGCACCTCTGGCAATGAGGACAATGACGGCCAAGCCCGCTCCCCAGACACCCTTTCGTGCCGCGGATTGATAGGATAGATCCTTCCCTCGTACCCTCCCTGCAGGAGATATTGCAGCGGCCTCCCCGCCACCTTCGTGCGATCACCCGACGCGCCGATGATGGCAATGCTTCTCGGGGCTAACAGAGCGCGGTACAAGGAAGCAGGATCTGGCGAGGCCTTATTCTGCATCACGATCCTACTGTCCGCCGCTGATCGAACCTGCGATCAAAGAGCTCTTCCGCAATCCGATTCTTCAAAATTTCCGTCGAGCCGCCTGCGATCATCCAGCCGCGCGTTCTGCGCATGCAGTATTCGGCGAGCGCCTCCTGGCTGTACCCCAGCCCTCCCATGACTTGCACGGCTTCGTTGGCTACCTCGAATCCAGCTTGGTTGCAGGCAAGTTTCGCGAGCGCCGTATCGAACGCGCTCGGCAAGCCATTGGAGACGCGCGCCGCGCGATAAAGCAGGAGTTGCGCTGCTTCGAGCTTCAGTGCCATATCGGCAAACTTCCACTGCAGCCCTTGGAATTCGCAGAGGGCCCGACCGAACTGCTTTCGGGTCTGAGCGTGTTCCCGCGCGAGCTCGAAGGCAAAGCGCCCGAGCGCGAGCGATCGGGACGAATTGCCCAGACGCTCGACATTGAACCCAGCTATTTGCTTTTTGAAGCCACCCGCGCCGAGAAGGACGTTCTCGGCCGGAATACGGCAGTCCTCAAAGTAGAGCTGGCTCCATTCCTCGCCGCTCATGAACGGGGAAGGCTTGCCAATCGTGAATCCTGGCGTGCCCCGCTCGACGAGCACGGAGCCAATACCGCCCACACCCGGAGCGAAGCGCACATACACGAGAAACACCGACGCATCGGGGCTGTGCGTCCCGAAGATCTTCGTTCCGCTGATGATATAGTGGTTCCCATCCTTTCGGGCGGATGTGTTCAATTCGGTCAGAGCGGATCCAGCATCAGGTTCGGTCATGCCGAGGCTGATGACCGTGCGGCCGGCCAAGAGATCGGGAAGAAAACGCTCCCTCTGCTCAGGATTTGCATATTCGACGAATGTGCGAATGGGACCGAAATTTCCGGCCTGCACGACGTCGGCACTTCGCGGGCAGACAGCGGCGATCTGCTCGATAGCAATTACGGAATCCATGAGCGACCCGCCCTGGCCGCCGTCAGCTTCATTGAACGCAATTCCAAGGACGCCCTGCTTCGCGAGCAGCTGCGCCACATCGAACGGAAATCGAGGATCGTGAGCACGACGCGCGGCGTCGGCGGCGAGCTTGGCTTCTGCAAAACGACGGATAGAGTCGGCAAAGGCCTGCTGCTCTTCAGTAAGGTCGCGATTCATCGGGTCAAGACTACCATTTCAGATCTGCTGCAGCCCCCGTTTCTCAAATGCTCATTTGACCCGCAACTTCGTAAGGGTTATGACCTAATGACTTTTAGTAATGGCCGGACTTGCTATGAACGAGTTGATGCCGCCCCTAAATCCGCTTCATGTTTTCGATGTCACCGCCCGGCTCGGAAGCTTTACCAAAGCGGCGGAGAAAATGCGGGTAACTCAACCGGCAATTAGCCGACAAATCCGGACTCTCGAGAACTTTCTCGGCGTTCAGCTTTTCGAACGTGACAGGCAGGGCGCGAAGATCACGCCGACCGGCGAACAGTTCCACCGCCAGATCAGCCCGGCATTACAGATCATTTCAAGGGCAGCTACAAATCTTACCGAAATGCGGCGGATCGAACCGCTCAGAGTCCGGGCATATACGACTTTCGCCTCCAAGTGGCTTATCCCCCGCCTGCCATCATTTTACGTTGCATATCCGAAGATCAAGCTCGACATCAGCAACGTCGTTGCGCCCGTTGATTTTGCAAGGGACAGGATTGATCTGGCGATTCAGTTCGGGAACGGTCGTTGGCCAGCTGCAGAATCTGAACTGTTGTTCAAAGACCTGATACAACCCGTCTGCAGTCCAAAGCTGTTAAAGAGGGTTCGGCTTGTTGAACTGGATGACCTCAACAACGTGCAGCTGCTTCATTCGCACTATCGCCGCACCGATTGGCATGATTGGCTCGCGGCGGTCCAGCGCACGGATCTTCTGTCCTCGAATGAAGTCAGCTTTTCATCATCTGTCTTGACCTATCAGGCGGCCATCGCGGGTGTTGGTGTTGCAATCGGACAGATTCATCTCCTCAAGAATGAGTTGGATAGCCGGATGCTTGTGCCGCTATTCAATGCGCCTCTCGAAAGAAAGCTCGCACATTACGTCGTGTGGCCCAAGAATAGACCACTGAATAGGAGAGCTCGCAGCTTTCTGAGTTGGCTCCGAGTGCAGCTAAGGGACTTTTCCAGATGAGGGCGGCCACGGTAGGAGGAGCTTTAACGAGCTGGCATGCGTTGCATTTTCTTTTGCCATTGTTCCCGCGACCGAGACAGGCCTTATGGATGTTCGTGCAGAGGCGGCTCACCTGCCTGGCCTTCCGAAATGCCTCCCATGCCTATCGCTTTGCCCGAGATCGTCGACCTGGCGGGTCGCGACGCGCATAGAAGCCCAATAGCGCAGCGTTGAGCGGCTTCTCTTCGAGGAAGCCCGGGGGTAGAAAGCCTGGCGCAGCTTGGGAATGCGCAGTTCGAGGAGCCTCCAAAATGTGGTCGCGGTAGCCGTTCCGTTGTGGCGCTTTCAACGTCCAGCCCATCACACGATGTGCAGTAGCGCCTCGCGATGTCCGGATCACACATCTTCTCCAGAGTACGTAGTTTCATAGGTTCATAGTTCACGTTCATCCGAACAGGGTGGTCTGAGGAAGCCGTCTCTGCGGCGATCGCCGTTAGTGGCCGAGCTTCGTTCTGGAGCCCGCCACTGCATAAGCGCATCGACGTGAAAATCGCGGAGCCTCGAACATCTGGGAGCCGTGAGCGACTTGATCTTCGTTCCTATCCAGCTCAACGGACTTGAGCGGGCAATAAAAGGGGGCCACTCCGATAGAGTGGCCCCACAAGTCAGGGAGGAAACGCCCCGTCAGGAGCCTCTTGGGATCAGGCGGCAGCCTGATCGATCGGTGAGAATGGTAGGCCGAGGCTCTCGGCGACGGCCTTATAAGTTAGCCGGCCTCGATAGACATTCAGACCTGCGCGCAGGTGCGGGTTTTCGAGTACGGCTGCAAACCCCTTGTTGGCAAGCGCCAAACCGAACGGTAGCGTAGCATTGTTCAAGGCTTGGCTTGAGGTGAGCGGCACGGCTCCCGGCATATTGGCCACGCAGTAATGAATGACGCCATCGACCTCGTAGGTTGGGTCCGCGTGCGTGGTCGGGCGCGATGTCTCGAAGCATCCGCCCTGATCGATAGCGACGTCCACGACGACCGAACCCTTGCGCATCGAGCTCAACATGCCGCGGGTGACCAGCTTCGGCGCGCTCGCCCCTGGAACAAGGACCGCTCCAATGAGAACGTCCGCCGCAAATACCTCCTCCTCGACGGCATCTATGGTCGAGTACCTCGTACGAACGCGTCCTTCAAACAGCTCATCCAGCTCGCGGAGCCGAGGGATCGAGCGATCTAGGATTGTGACCTCCGCACCCAGGCCTGCAGCCATCCGTGCCGCATGCGTACCGACAACCCCGCCTCCGATCACCACGATCCGGGCCGGTTGGACGCCGGGCACACCACCGATTAGCAGCCCCCGTCCGCCAGCAGACCGTCTTAGGGCTGCGCCGGCTGCTTCGATTGCCAATCTCCCTGCAACCTCACTCATCGGCGCAAGCAGCGGAAGCCCTCCTTGCGCATCGGTTACGGTTTCATAAGCAATCGCAGTACAGCCCGATTTGAGAAGCCCTTTTGCTTGCTCGGGGTCTGGCGCCAGATGCAAATACGTGAAAAGAATGTGGTTCTCGCGCAACTGCGTCCATTCGGAGGGCTGAGGCTCCTTGACTTTTACGATTATCTCGCTCGAGGTGAAGACCTCGCGGGCGGAGCTCAAAATCGTTGCACCCGCCTTCCGATAATTGTCGTCAGTTGCACCAATACCGGCACCCGCATTCGTCTCTACGAGAACGCTGTGTCCGGCGGCCACATATTCGCGGACGGCACCAGGCGTCAGGCCCACACGGTATTCGTGCGTCTTGATTTCCTTGGGAACACCGACCTTCATCTACAATCTCCTAATTGTCGGTGGCACTGTAATCGGAAGCGCGCTGCAAGCCCCCAACCAACACCGGAAATTGGCGCAGAAATTTAGCTATTTTGAGCGCTGGAACGCCGGATTTCAAACACAACAGCGCCAGCAAGGTCGATGTAAGGAGTCGAGCCGAATTGGAGAGAGCCTAAAGTCCGGATTGAGGGGCCGCGAGTCCGCATCGTTGGAGACCGACAGCATCACAAACGGAGTTGGAGCTGAGCAGAGCTATACCAACGACGGGCTATGGCGCTTCTGCTCAATGATGCGGTTCATTCCGCGCGAGTCCGGTCCCCAGGGGGCAGAGTATCGCACGGCTGCAGATGCAGCACATCGATGTTAAAGAAATCCCCTGATTGCGCTCCCCAGCCAGTTTTTAGGACACGAACGCAACGCGGGTGGATGACGCCACGGAGGCGAAGATCACGTGACGGTTGTTTAGAGGGGCAATGCCTTACCGGCCCAGTGGCAAAGCAGAGTCATGACCGTTCGGATACGTCGACCGAGATGTGGTTGCATGAATCTGCGACCGTCCCCAATCACACGCAGGAATTCGCCCAATAGCGATCCCTTGTTGCCGTAATTCACCTCGGCGGAGCCCGTAATATCCGATCGCACCTTCGGACTCAACTTCAGAATGCTGTCGGCGAGTCGATTTTTGAGCGTACTTCTGCCATGGCGGCCTGCAATCGAGAGCTGATCAGTGTCTCTTATCTCCTTGGAACTTTCACGCGGCGACTTGGTCGAGTCCCGCAACTTCATCGCCGGTAACTGGACCGGAGGCGTCGAGTCATCCCTTGCCGTGACCGATCCGAGCAATGGCAGTCTGCTCTCGAACGTGCCCGACAGCGGCGCAGCCGAGGCGAAGGCAGCGGTCGATGCGGCGCAGTCCGCCTTCAAGACGTGGCGCGCGATGCCGGCGCGCGATCGCGCACAAATTCTCAAGCGCTGGAACGACGCGATCGTCACACATCTGGATGATTTGGGACGCCTCATTTCGCGCGAACAAGGTAAACCGCTGGCCGAGGGCCGGAGCGAAGTGCTGTACGCAGCTGGCTATGTCGAGTGGTTCGCCGAGCAGGCCACGCGCGCGAATGGCGAGGTGATCCCGAGCCCATTCCGCAACAAGCGGCTACTCGCCGTGCGCGAACCTGTCGGTGTGGTCGCAGTCGTCACGCCGTGGAATTTTCCGGCCGCGATGATTGCGCGCAAGATCGCACCGGCGCTCGCCGCGGGCTGCACTGTGGTCGCAAAGCCCGCCGAAGACACGCCCCTCTCCGCTCTCGCTCTTGTGAAGTTGGCGCAAGAGGCGGGGGTCCCTCCTGGTGTGATCAACATCGTCACTGCGTCGCGGGAGCGTACGCCGACCGTCGTTGACGCGTGGCTCGGCGACGACCGAGTGCGCAAGATAAGCTTTACGGGAAGCACGCCGGTCGGCAAGCATCTGGCGCGGGAATCTGCATCCACGTTGAAGAAGGTCTCGCTTGAGTTAGGTGGCAATGCGCCCTTCATCGTTTTCGAGGACGCCAACATCGAGGCCGCTGTGGAAGGCCTGATGGCCGCAAAGTTCCGTAATGGTGGCCAAACCTGCGTGTGCCCGAATCGCGTGTACGTGCACGAGGTTGTTCATGACGCGTTTGTGGCCAAGCTCGCGGAGCGCGTCGGTGCGCTGAAGGTCGGCCCTGCAAATGACCCAACATCGCAGATCGGACCCATGATCAACGAACGTGCAGTGAAGAAAATCGAGCGCCACGTGCGGAACGCAGTGTCGCAGGGCGCGCGAATTGTCGTCGGCGGCGAACGCATTCGCAAGCCAGGTGCGCCGCAAGCCGCGTACTTCGCTCCAACAGTCCTCGTGGGTACAACACCGTCGATGGAATGCTCATGCGAAGAGACGTTCGGCCCCATTGTGCCCGTCACACGCTTTTCCGATGAAGCGGACGTGGTTGCGCAGGCGAACGCTACTCCATTCGGCCTTGCCGCGTACTTCTACACCGAGAGCCCGGCCCGCATCTGGCGCGTGGCGGAGGCGCTCGAAAGCGGCATTGTCGGCATCAATGAAGGCGTTTTCTCTGCCGAAGCCGCCCCCTTCGGCGGCGTGAAGGAGTCTGGATATGGTCGCGAAGGCTCGGTGCATGGCCTCGATGATTACCAGCACATCAAGTATCTCTGCCAGGGTGGACTCTAGTACAAACCTTAATAACTCATTTAACGCGGGTTGGGAGTGATCGGCTTGTGGCTTATCCATAGCGGATCTCTCCTCGCGAAGTGAGTGCATCTGTCACGAAAATCCATCTGGCTTGGGTAGTGTGCGGGAGGTTCTGCAAAAGCTGAGAGGCTGAAGCGGTCATGGTAAGTCCGGTGATTGCGAAGATCACCGCTCGTAGAGGAGCTTGGACCCGCCATGACCGTGACGAAGATTAGGACG
>NZ_RDQF01000045.1 GCF_004114425.1 Bradyrhizobium vignae
AAGCACCGTTTCTTCGTCCCGACCTGCCGTCACAAAGACGCCGCGCGCCGCGGCCGTCAAAGGCTGGCCGTCGCCCTGGCCTCAACTCCATCTCCGCTGCCGCCAGGCCACGCCTTGACGGCCGCAAACGGCGTCATGCTACCCTCAGCGATCGGGCGAATCTAATGGTTGCTACGAGACCTCCACCCGACGAAACCTACGCTCCCCGCTCCATCATCCCCTGCAGCCGCACCAGCTCCGCCTCCAGATCGCGCTCCACATCCACTGCCCGGATGTCGAGCACCCGATAATCCCGCGCCTCGAGCCAGGCCCGCCGTCCCGCGCGGTCGGCGGCGATCGCCTCGCCCTCGCCCGGGTTCACCAGCTCGATCGCGATCCGGTGCGGGAAGGAGACGAAGTCCGGGATGTGGCGCCCCACCGGGGTCTGGCGCTTGAACCCACCTGCGAAGCGGCGATCACGCGTCAGCGCCTGCCAGAGCAGGCGTTCGGCGTCGGTCGGGTTGCGGCGGAGCAGGCGGGCAAGGCCGCGCACCGTCGAGCCGCTATCGGGGATGCCGCCGCCCTGCCCGTGCTCGGCCAGCAGCGCGCGCAGGCGCGTCGCCTGCTCGCCGTCGAGCACGCCGCCCTTGGCCGGACCCTTGCGGCCCTCGGCGATCGCCATGATCACGCCGTGCAGGGTGTGCATGTCCTGCTTGGTCGGCTCCATCCGGGTGAAGATGTTGCGCAGGTTCACCAGCATGGTGTCGCGCTTCTCGGCCGGCCGCAAAAACTCGACCTTGTCGAGCTCGCGCACGAGATTGTCGAAGAAGGCCTGCATCTGGTGCTGCGAGGCGCGCTCGGATCTTTCAGGCATGGCGTGCGGCAGCGCGCCCGAGGTCGCCTGCTTGAACCATTCATAGCCGACCAGCAGCACGGCCTGGGCGAGATTGAGCGAGGCAAAGCCCGGATTGACCGGGAAGGTGATGATGCGGTTGGCGAGCCCGACCTCCTCGTTGGTCAGGCCCCAGCGCTCCCTGCCGAACAGGATGCCGGCCTTGCCCCTGCTGGCAATGTGCCCCGAGATCTCGGCGGCTGCCGCCTCCGGCCCGACCACAGGCTTGGCCTGGTCGTGGGCGCGAGCGGTGGTGGCGAACAGGAGGTCGAGGTCGGCGACCGCCTCCTCCACCGTGCCGAACAATTCGACCTTTTCCAGAATGTGGTCGGCGCCCGCGGCGGAGCGCTGGGCAGCGATGTTGGGCCAGCCGTCCCTGGGATTGACGATGCGAAGCCGGCTCAGGGCAAAGTTGCCCATGGCGCGTGCGGCCATGCCGATGTTTTCGCCGAGCTGCGGCTCGACCAGGATGACGATGGGACCGTCGAGGGAAAGGCCCGCCTTGCTCTTGTCAGTCCCCGACATCTCGCTTCGCTTTCACACTGTCTCTCAAGGCCTTGGCAAGGCCACCTGAGGAATTGATTCAAGCGGTCCCCAGGACCGGGCCGCCCTCGCGGTCTGTCGTTTGCCTGTCCTGACAAAATTCTCAAGGGAAATAACGGGTTGGATTCGACTTTTGAATCTCGTCTGAAACCTCGCCCCTGCCCGCCGCCCCCGCTCCCCACCTGGGGAAGCTGGATGAGCTAAAAGTGCATAATCCCTTGGCTTTCGCCCGCTGCTATCAGGTGCTAAGAGGCGGCGGATATTCCCGTGGCGCAACAAAAGCGCCGTTCCCAAGAGGCTTCCCCGATCATGGCAAAAATCAAGGTATCCAATCCCGTCGTCGAGCTCGATGGCGACGAGATGACCCGGATCATCTGGCAGTACATCAAGGACAAGTTGATCAACCCGTTCCTGGATGTCGAGCTGCTCTATTTCGACCTGGGCATGGAGTACCGCGATCACACCAACGATCAGGTCACGATCGACGCCGCCGAGGCGATCAAGAAGGTCGGTGTCGGCGTCAAGTGCGCCACCATCACCCCCGATGAAGCCCGGGTGAAGGAGTTCAATCTCAAGCAGATGTGGAAGTCGCCGAACGGCACCATCCGCAACATCCTCGGCGGCGTGATCTTCCGCGAGCCGATCATCTGCAAGAACGTGCCGCGCCTGGTTCCCGGCTGGACCAAGCCGATCATCATCGGCCGCCACGCCTATGGCGACCAGTACCGCGCCACCGACATCAAGTTCCCGGGCAAGGGTACCCTCTCGTTGAAGTTCGTCGGCGAGGACGGCACCGTGATCGAGAAGGAAGTGTTCAAGGCCCCCGGCGCCGGCGTCGCCATGGAGATGTACAATCTCGACGACTCCATCATCGACTTCGCCCGCGCCTCCTTCAATTACGGCCTGCTCCGCAATTACCCGGTTTACCTGTCGACCAAGAACACCATCCTCAAGGTCTACGACGGGCGCTTCAAGGACATCTTCCAGGACATCTTCGACCGCGAGTTCAAGAAGGAATTCGACGCCAAGGGCCTCACTTACGAGCACCGCCTGATCGACGACATGGTCGCCTCGGCGCTGAAATGGTCCGGCGGCTATGTCTGGGCCTGTAAGAACTACGACGGCGACGTGCAGTCCGACACGGTCGCGCAGGGCTACGGCTCGCTCGGCCTGATGACCTCGGTGCTGCTCACCCCCGACGGCAAGACTGTCGAGGCCGAAGCCGCCCACGGCACGGTGACCCGCCATTACCGCGAGCACCAGAAGGGCAAGGAGACCTCGACCAACTCGATCGCCTCGATCTTCGCCTGGACCCGTGGCCTCGCCCACCGCGCCAAGCTCGACAACAACCCCGAGCTTGCCAAGTTCGCGGCCACGCTGGAGAAGGTCTGCGTCGACACCGTCGAGGCCGGTTACATGACCAAGGACCTCGCGCTCCTGGTCGGCGCCGACCAGCGCTGGCTCTCGACCACCGGCTTCCTCGATAAGGTCGCCGAGAACCTGACCAAGGCGCTGGCGGCGTAAGCCGCCTGCACGCTGTCATTGCGAGCGAAGCGAAGCAATCCAGGATCCCTCCGGGGAAACAGTCTGGATTTGCTTCGTCGCTTCAGCGACAAGATTGCCTTGCAATCTTGTCGCGCGCTCCTCGCAATGACGGACGCTGGCGAGCATCGCCGTTCTCAGCTGATAGGAGTGCAGCGAAGCTATTCGCTGCGTCCTCCGCCTTCCTTCTCCGCCTGCGCCAGCTCGGCGAGCGCGAGATCGCCGCTGTCGGCAAGCCTTGCCTTGGCAGTGGTGTGGACGTGGGCGGCAAGCGTCGGCATGCGCGCGATCAGGGCGTGAAAATCCTGGGCATCGAGCACCAGCAGGCGCGTCTTGCGGGTCGCCGTCACCGTGCCGCTGCGCTTGGTTTTGTGCAGCAGCGCGATCTCGCCGAAGAAGGTGCCGTCGGATAGCCGCACATGCTGGCTCGGCAGCGCGATCTCGACCTCGCCGGCGGTAATGAAATACATGGACGACGCCGGATCGCCCCGTCGCACCAGAATCTCGCCCTGCTCGATGGTGCGCGCCCGCAAGAGCCGCATGATGTCGGCGATCTCCGCGGCCGCCAGATGCGAGAACAGCGGCACCCGCGCCAGCATGCCCCAGGTGACGACGAAATCGCGCCGCTTCACCTCTTCCGCGAATGCGGTCGAGATGATCGCGACCGGCAGCGCGATCATGGCGAAGCCCGAGATGATGGCGAAGGTGGAGATGAACTTGCCGAGCGGCGTCAGCGGCACGACGTCGCCGTAGCCGACGGTGCCGAGCGTTACGATCGCCCACCACATCGCCTGCGGGATGGTGCCGAGCTTGTCCGGCTGCACGTCGTGCTCGATGGCATAGAGCAGCGAGGCGAAGGTCAGCACCGCGCCGATCAGGATGACGATGCAGCCGATCAGCGCCCGCCGCTCGGCATGCACCGCGGCGAGCAGCGAGCGCATCGCCGGCGAATAACGGATCAGCTTGAAGAACGGCAGCACGCCGAGGGCTGCCAGCGTCGCGTGCCGGCCGGTCGCGAGCACGATTGCCGCTGGCAGGAACGCCATGAGATCGATGATGCCGAGCGCAGAAAAGGCATAGCCCAGCCGGTCGGACAGCGCCGATCCTCTGCCTTGGGTATGCCCCGCCACCGTCCACAGCCGCGCCGCATATTCCAGCGCGAACACGAGCACGGACAGGATGGAGATGCCTGCGAACAGCGCGCCAAACCGGGCGTCGAGCTCCGGCACCGAGGCGAGGATCATCGCGGCTACATTGAGCACGACCACGCCGATGATCAGCTGGATGAAGCGCGACCCGACCGAATAGGCCAGCGGATCGTGCTCCAGCAATTCGTAGAGGCGATCCCGTAAGTTCGGATCGCGAAGCCCACGTCCTCGCGGAACGGTGGACATGGGGCTTTAAGCGCCCGCCATCGCTTTTTCGATCGCCGACAGCGCCGCGGCCGCCTTGGCCCCATCGGGGCCGCCGGCCTGGGCCATGTCGGGCCGGCCGCCGCCGCCCTTGCCGCCGAGCGCTTCGGACGCGATGCGCACGAGGTTCACGGCGTTGAAGCGCGCGGTGAGGTCTTGCGTGACGCCGACCACGACACCGGCCTTGCCGTCCTCGGTGACGCCGACGATGGCGACGACCCCCGAGCCGAGCTGCTTCTTGCCGTCATCGGCAAGGCTCTTGAGATCCTTCATCTCGATGCCCTCGACGGCGCGCGCCATCAGCTTGACGTCGCCGACCTCGCGCACGCCCGCGGCAGCGCCATTGCTGGCGGCGGCAGCGCCACCGCCCATCGCCAGCTTCTTGCGGGCGTCGGAGAGCTCGCGCTCAAGCTTCTTGCGCTCCTCCATCAGCGCGGCGATGCGCGCCGGCACGTCGTCGAGGGAGGTGCGCAGCTCGTTCGCCGCGGTCTTCGCCAGCGCCATGGTCTCGTTGGCGTGCCTGCGCGCATAATTGCCGGTCAGCGCCTCGATGCGGCGCACGCCGGAGGCGACCGCGCTCTCGCTGGTCAGCGTGATCAGGCCGATGTCGCCGGTGCGCCTCACATGAGTGCCGCCGCAGAGCTCGACCGACCAGCCGAGGGCGTTGGCGCCGCGCTCGCGCGCGGTCTTGCCCATCGAGACGACGCGGACCTCGTCACCATACTTTTCGCCGAACAGCGCGCGCGCTCCCGCCTCCCGCGCCTCGTCGACGCCCATCACGCGAGTGGTGACCTCGTCGTTCTCCAGCACCACGTCATTGGCGATATCCTCGACGCGAGCGAGCTCCTCGGCCGTGATCGGCTTCGGATGCACGAAGTCGAAGCGCAGCCGGTCGGGTGCGACCAGCGAGCCGCGCTGGGCGATGTGGTCGCCGAGCACCTGGCGCAGCGCCTCGTGGATCAGATGCGTCGCCGAGTGATGCGCGCGGATCGAGGAGCGGCGCGAATGATCGACCTCGAGCTGCAGCGCAGCGCCGAGCTTCAGCTCTCCACTCTCGACCGCGCCGATGTGAACGAAGAGATCGCCGAGCTTCTTCTGCGTGTCGGTGACGCGGAATTTGAGGCCGCCCTCGCCCGTCAGCACGCCGGTGTCGCCGACCTGACCACCGGACTCCGCATAGAACGGCGTCTGGTTGAGCACGATCGAACCCGTCTCGCCGGCTTTGAGGCTGGCAACTTCCTGGCCGTCCTTGACCAGGGCGGAGACGACGCCCTCGGCGCTCTCGGTCTCGTAGCCCAGAAATTCGGTGGCGCCGAGCTTCTCACGCAGCGGGAACCAGATTGCCTCGGAAGCCGCTTCACCTGACCCCTTCCAGGACTCGCGTGCCTTGGCCTTCTGGCGCTCCATGGCGTCGTTGAACGAAGCCTGGTCGACGCCGATGCCGCGCGACTTCAGCGCGTCCTGCGTCAGATCGAGCGGGAAGCCATAGGTGTCGTACAGCGTGAAGGCGACATCGCCGTCGAACATGTCGCCCTTTTTCAGACCTGCGCTCTTCTCATCGAGGATGGCCAAGCCGCGCGACAGCGTCTTGCGGAAGCGGGTCTCTTCCAGCCGCAGCGTTTCCTCGATCAGCTTCTCCGCGCGCATCAGCTCGGGGTAAGCCTGGCCCATCTCGCGCACCAGCGCCCAGACCAGCCGGTGCATCAAGGGCTCTTTCGCACCCAGCAGCTGCGCATGGCGCATCGCACGCCGCATGATCCGGCGCAGCACGTAGCCGCGGCCCTCGTTCGAAGGCAGCACGCCGTCGGAGACGAGGAAGGCCGAGGAGCGCAAGTGGTCGGCGATGACGCGGAACGAGGCCGCATTCTGCTCGGTCGGTCCGCTGCCCAGCGCGGACGCGGTCGCGTCGATCAGGTTACGGAACAGGTCGGTCTCGAACACGCTCTCGACGCCCTGGAGGATGCAGGCCATGCGCTCCAGGCCCATGCCGGTGTCGATCGAGGGACGCGGCAGATCCACGCGTTCCTCCTTCGTCACCTGCTCGTATTGCATGAACACGAGATTCCAGAATTCGAGGAAGCGATCGCCGTCCTCCTCCGGCGAGCCCGGAGGCCCGCCCCAGATGTGCTCGCCGCGGTCGATGAAGATCTCCGAGCAAGGGCCGCACGGCCCGGTGTCGCCCATCGCCCAGAAATTGTCCGAAGTCGGGATACGGATGATGCGGTCGTCGGCGAAGCCCGCGATCTTCTTCCACAGGCCCGCCGCCTCATCGTCGGTGTGATAGACCGTGACGAGCAGCTTGTCCTTCTTCAGCCCGAACTCGGAGGTGATCAGCTTCCAGGCGAGCTCGATCGCGCGCTCCTTGAAATAGTCGCCGAACGAGAAATTGCCGAGCATCTCGAAGAAGGTGAGATGGCGCGCGGTGTAGCCGACATTGTCGAGGTCGTTGTGCTTGCCGCCGGCGCGCACGCATTTCTGCGAGGTGGTGGCGCGCTGATACGGGCGCTTCTCGACGCCGGTGAAGACGTTCTTGAACTGCACCATGCCGGCATTGGTGAACATCAAGGTCGGGTCGTTGCGCGGCACGAGTGGCGAGGACGGCACGACCTCGTGGCCGTTCTCGGCAAAGAAGTTCAGAAAGGTCGACCTGATCTCGTTGACGCCGCTCATGTTCATCCAATCGGGTATGCTTGGGCCCGCTGCCGCCGTCCAAACCGGAAATTAAGGCTGATATCTGCGGGCCAAAGCGCTTTTAGACAAGGCCAGCTTCGCTGTCCAGAAACTGTGCAAGGAGATCAGAGGGTTGCCGCAGGCGCGCAATCCCGTTGAAAGGCACAGAAGTCGCGTTGACAGGCTTGGCCGGCCTGTGGTCTCTACCCATCTGTATCGTACGGCCACGTCGGGAGAGACCGGCACTGGTGCCGGCGCCGAAGGAGCAACCGCCCCGGAAACTCTCAGGCAAAAGGACCGCGTGGCTTTGACAGCATCTGGAAAGAGGCGCCGACGGGCATAAGACCCGGACTGCGTCCGCCGACGGGATAATACTCTCAGGCACAGCGACAGATGGGGCTTCGACCGGTGTCCATCGGGGAATCCTCCCCGGGAACCGCCGAGGGCCCCTTAGATGCTAGCGAATAACCAAGACTCCCTGAAACGTACACCCCTCCACAGCCTCCATGTGTCCCTGGGCGGCAAGATGGCGCCGTTCGCGGGCTATGACATGCCCGTGCAGTACCCCGCGGGCGTCCTGAAGGAGCACCTTCATACCCGGGCCTCCGCCGGCCTGTTCGACGTCTCCCATATGGGCCAGATCGCGCTCCGGCCGAAATCCGGGAGGATCGAGGACGCCGCCCGCGCGCTGGAGCGGCTGGTGCCGCAGGATATCGTGGCGATCGCGCCGGGGCGGCAGCGCTACGCCCAGTTCACCAATGCGGACGGCGGCATTCTCGACGATCTGATGGTCGCCAATTTGGGCGATCACCTGTTCCTGGTCGTCAACGCCGCCTGCAAGGCTGAGGACGAGGCGCATCTGCGCGCGAATCTCTCTGGCGACTGCATCATCGATTCGCTGGAAGGCCGCGCGCTGATCGCGCTGCAGGGCCCGAAGGCGGAAACGGTGCTGGCGAAATTCTGTGCAGAGGCCCCGGCGATGAAGTTCATGGACGCCGGTCCGCATGAGGTTGCCGGCATCAAGTGCTTCGTCTCGCGTTCAGGCTACACCGGCGAGGACGGTTTTGAGATCTCGGTTCCCGCCGCCGATGCCGAACGCCTCGCCAAGATGCTGCTGGATAATCCGGACGTGCTGCCGATCGGCCTGGGCGCCCGCGACAGCCTGCGGCTGGAAGCCGGGCTCTGCCTGTACGGCCACGACATCGACACCGCGACCACGCCGGTCGAAGCCGCGCTGGAATGGTCGGTACAGAAGAGCCGCCGCAGCGGCGGGACGCGCGCCGGCGGTTTTCCCGGCGCAGAGAAGATCCTCGCCCATTTCGATGGCGGCGCGCCCCGCCGCCGCGTCGGACTGCTCGCCCTGGGCCGCGCGCCGGTGCGCGAGGGCGCGCTACTTTTTGCCGACGCTGCGGGCGGCGAGCCCATCGGACAAGTCACCTCGGGCGGTTTCGGCCCGAGCCTGAGCGCGCCGGTCGCGATGGGCTACGTGCCTGCGAGCCTCGCCGCGCTCGGCACAAAACTCTTCGCCGAGGTGCGCGGTCAGCGACTGCCGCTCGCAGTCGCCGCCATGCCTTTCGTGAAAAACACCTACAAACGCTGAGGACGAGACAATGACCACGACGCTGTACACCTCCGACCACGAATGGCTCGCCATCGACGGCGATACCGCCACGGTCGGCATCACCGATTACGCGCAGCAGCAGCTCGGCGACGTCGTGTTCGTCGAATTGCCCAAGGTCGGCCGCGCGCTGAAGAAGGCCGAAGCCGCCGCCGTCGTGGAATCGGTGAAGGCCGCCTCCGACGTCTACGCACCTGTTACCGGCGAAGTGCTCGAGACCAACGAGGCGCTGGCCGCCGAACCGGCGCTGGTGAACTCGGACGCGCAAGGCGCGGCCTGGTTCTTCAAGATCAAGATCGCCGACAAAAGCGAGCTCGGCGGCCTCATGGATGAAGCCGCCTACAAGGCCCACACGGCGTGAGATGACGAGAACTCTAACCTCATTCTCAGTGTCATCACCCGCGAAGGCGGGTGATCCAGTACGCCGCGGCCCATCGGCCCTAGCCGAAACGCCTGCGTTTACTGGATGCCCCGCCTTCGCGGGGCATGACAGCAACTCCTAGCGAGGACCCATGATGACCGCGCACCGCAAATCCAATGGCGACACCGCCGCCAGTTTCGTTCGCCGCCACATCGGCCCCTCAGTGCGCGATGTCACCGCAATGCTCGAGACAGTCGGCGCCAAGAGCGTCGATGCGCTGATGGCGGAGACGCTGCCGGCCTCGATCCGGCAGGCATCGCCTCTCGATCTCGGCAAGCCGCTCAGCGAAACCGAGGCGATCGCGCATATGGCCGAGCTCGCAGCCCAGAACCAGGTCTTCACCTCGCTGATCGGCCAGGGCTATTCCGGCACCATCCTGCCTGCGGTGATCCAGCGCAACATCCTGGAGAACCCGGCCTGGTACACGGCCTATACGCCCTACCAGCCCGAGATCAGCCAGGGCCGGCTGGAGGCGCTGTTCAACTTCCAGACCATGATCTGCGACCTCACCGGGCTCGACGTCGCCAACGCCTCGCTGCTCGATGAAGCGACCGCGGCGGCCGAGGCGATGGCGCTCGCCGAGCGGCACTCGCAGGTGAAGGCAAAAGCTTTCTTCGTCGACAAGGACGTGCATCCGCAGACGCTGGCGGTGATGCGCACCCGCGCCGAGCCGCTCGGCTGGAATCTGGTGGTCGGTGATCCCCTCACCGATCTCGACAAATCAGACGTGCTCGGCGCGCTGCTGCAATATCCGGGTTCTTCCGGCGCATTGCGCGACCTCAGGCCCGCGATCGCGTCGTTGAAGGCCAGGGGCGCGCTCGCGATCGTTGCCGCCGACCTGCTGGCACTGACGCTGCTCGCCTCGCCCGGCGAGCTCGGTGCCGACATCGCCATCGGCTCTGCCCAGCGCTTTGGCGTGCCGATGGGCTATGGCGGCCCGCACGCGGCCTATATGGCGGTGCGCGATGCGCTGAAGCGCTCGCTGCCCGGCCGTATCGTCGGCCTCTCCGTGGATTCGCGCGGGGCACCTGCCTATCGTCTCGCGCTGCAGACCCGCGAGCAGCACATCCGCCGCGAGAAGGCGACCTCCAACATCTGCACCGCGCAGGTGCTGCTGGCCGTCATCGCTTCGATGTATGCGGTCTATCACGGCCCCGAAGGCTTGACGCAGATCGCCCGCAACGTGCATCGCCGCACCGCCGTGCTCGCGGCCGGCCTGCGCAAGCTCGGCTTCGCGCCGCAATCCGACAGCTTCTTCGATACGGTGACGGTCGATGCCGGCGGCAAGCGCGACGAGATCATCGCGCGCGCGACCGCTGAGAAGATCAATCTCGGCCTCGGCCATGGCGCCTTGCGTATCGCCCTCGACGAGACCACGACGCCCGCGACCGTGGAAGCAGTCTGGCGCGCTTTCGGCGGCACGCTCGCCTATGCCGAGATCGATGCAGCGACACGCGAGGCGCTGCCGGACGGCTTGAAGCGCACGACCGCGTTCCTCACCCATCCCGTCTTCCACGCGCATCGCTCGGAGACGGAGATGCTGCGCTACATGCGCAAGCTCAGTGACCGCGACCTCGCGCTCGACCGCGCCATGATCCCGCTCGGATCCTGCACCATGAAGCTGAACGCGACCACCGAGATGATGCCGCTGACCTGGCCGGAATTCGGCAGCCTGCATCCGTTCGTCCCGCGCGAGCAGGCGGCCGGCTATCACGCGCTGTTCGCGCGGCTGGAAAAATGGCTGTGCGACATCACCGGCTACGACGCGATCTCGCTGCAGCCGAATTCGGGCGCGCAGGGCGAATATGCCGGCCTGCTCGCGATCCGCGCCTATCACGCTTCGCGCGGAGATACGCATCGCAAGATCTGCCTGATCCCTTCCTCCGCCCACGGCACCAATCCCGCCTCGGCCGCGATGGTCGGCATGGAGGTGGTGGTGGTCGCCTGCGAGAAGAACGGTGACGTCGACGTCAATGATCTCCGCGCCAAGGCGGAGAAGCATTCCAACGATCTCGCCGCTGTCATGATCACCTATCCCTCGACGCATGGCGTGTTCGAGGAGCATATCCGCGAGATCTGCGACATCGTGCACGGCCATGGCGGCCAGGTATATCTCGATGGCGCCAATCTCAATGCGCAGGTCGGCCTGGCGCGGCCCGGCGACTACGGCGCCGATGTCAGCCATCTCAACCTGCACAAGACCTTCTGCATCCCGCATGGCGGCGGCGGCCCCGGCATGGGCCCGATCGGTGTGAAAGCGCACCTCGCGCCGTTCCTTCCCGGTCATCCGGCGACGAACGGCGACGCTCCCGTCGGCCCGGTCTCGGCCGCTCCGGTCGGCTCGGCCTCGATCCTCACCATCTCCTACATCTACATCCTGATGATGGGCGGCGAAGGCCTGAAACGCGCCACCGAGATCGCGATCCTCAACGCCAATTACATCGCAGCGCGCCTCGAACCGCATTTCCCGGTGCTCTACAAGAATGCGAGGGGCCGCGTCGCGCATGAGTGCATCGTGGATCCGCGTCCGCTGAAGACGACGTCTGGTGTTACGGTGGACGACATCGCAAAGCGCCTGATCGATTACGGCTTCCATGCCCCGACCATGAGCTTCCCGGTGCCGGGCACGCTGATGATCGAGCCGACCGAATCGGAATCGAAGGCCGAGCTCGACCGCTTCTGCGATGCCATGATCGCGATCCGGAAAGAAATCGCCGAGGTCGAGGCCGGCCGCTTCAAAATCGAGGCTTCGCCCTTGCGCCACGCCCCGCACACCGTGCACGACATCGCCGACGACGATTGGAAGCGTGCCTATACCCGCAGCGAAGGCTGCTTCCCGGACGGCATCTCGCGCACCGACAAATATTGGTGCCCCGTGGGCCGCGTCGACAACGTCTACGGCGATCGTAACCTGGTGTGCTCCTGCCCGCCGGTGAGCGACTACGCGGAAGCTGCGGAGTAGGACGCGACGGCGGTCTCGTAGGGTGGGCAAAGCGCAAGCGTGCCCACCACCTTTCGCCGCGTTAGACGATGGTGGGCACGGCGCAAGTGCGCCTTTGCCTACCCTACGGCATCGAATGCGCCGCTAGGGCGCAATCAACAATCGGCTTTCGCGATCCCATCGCCAGAGCTTTTCGTTGGTGAGCTCCGTCCCGCCCCACCAGCGATAGATTCGGTTGTGGCGCCACATATCGTCCTCGCGCGCAAAGATGGAGCGCCCGAGTTCAGTCAGCGTGACCTTCCACTCGCTCCTGCCGAAGTAACGATCCTCATTGTCGAACGCCGGATCGCCTAACAAGACCGGCGGCGCCGAATACGCCCCCAGTTCCAGCAAGGCATCGCGCGCGTCGTTTTCGTCGAACACATCGCGCATCCACCACGCCTCGGTGACACGCCTTGGGTCCGTGTGCCCATCGTTCACGAAGTCCAGGATATCCATTTCGCTCGCACCTAGGCCCGTCACACTGTCCGGAAGCTCTTCAAGCAACGCGATGAGTGCCGGCCGAAGTCTCGGCAGGATCGTCAGATCCGTCATCAGAAGATCGAAACAGGGCTTTGGCGTTTCAGCCCGATAGGCTTGCCAGGCGCGGCTTGCCGTCACCAAATGGGTCTCGGTCACCTCGAAGGCCGGCAGCTTCCACTTTGCGACGGATTCTGGAGCATAGTGCGCAACATGATCGTCCGTGTGCACTAGGCTCAGCTTCGTCGTGATTTCTTTGTACGGGCGAAGTAGGTCCAGCAACCAGACCAGCACCAGCTGATCGTTAGGGCGAGAATCGACCCATATTTCAATTGAATCGAACTTGGCGCACAGCTCGAAGAAACCGATATCGCGCGTGCCGAAACCGTCGAGCGAACCACGACAGGAATCATCGAGCCAATGATCGCCGGAATTGCCGTGCTTTGCCGAACGGCGCTCCAGCCCCATCAAGAGCTGTTCCTCGGGAGGCAATTTCCTCCACACGAAGCGTAGATAGAATCCAAGCACGACATTCGCGAGGCGCGACTGGCGAAGCACGTCTTCGTCAAGATGGTTCGTGGATAAGATCAAATGGGACACGGACGCCTCTCAAAATTGATGCGCAATTCACGAAGACTGAGAGCCACGCGCACCCACCTTAGCGAGGCGCGATCAACGAGCGAGTCTCAGGATCCCACCGCCAAAGCTTTTCGTTGGTGAGTTCCGTCCCACCCCACCAGCGATGGATCGGGTTGTGCTGGAGGAAATCCGCCTCTCCTGCCAGCACCGCATTCCCGAGATCCGTAAGTGACAGGCGGGATTGCTTGTACCGGGCGTGACGGACAGCATCGTTGTGCATGTCGAGCGTAAACGGCCCCTCCTCCAGCCCGGATACGGCCGGCACCGGACAGCGCGCGAGCCCGTCGAGCAGCGCGCCCACCTCCCAATAGTCGAAGACGCGACGCTCGTTGCGCTTGTGATGTCCCGGAAAGACGTCGAAGGGCTGCAGGCCGCCCCCGGGCGATGAGCTGGAGTATCCGCAGCTCCGTGGCTCCAAGGCCCGAAGCCGGGCGCGGCAGCTCTTCGAGAAGAGCTGTCCTGTCAGGAGCAAGGTTAGGCAGCCAGCTCAAATTCGTGAGATTGCACCAGCTTTGCGGGGTCGGCGCACAATAGGCCCGCCATGCACGGCTGGCCGATTTGAGTTGGAGAGGTGTGATCCGGACGACCGGCGGGTAGGATTCCCTTCGCGGTGGGTCGACGTCCCCGACGCCCAAGAACAGAGCGCGGACGACAAAGGCGGGATTCGCATCGCGTCGGCGGCACCAATGATCGAGCAGCCAGAGCAGGATTAATTGGCCATTTGGCCCTGGTCCCCGCCAAAACTCAACCGAGTCGTATTCTCCCAGCAGTTCGATGAATCCTCGATCCTTCGCACCTGATTCCTCGAGGCGCCAGGGCGGCGTATCGTCAAGCCAATGAAGCCCGTGCGACTGCGTCGTGCGTGGCGCGAAAAACGCATCAAGCTCCGCATCAGACGGCAATTGTCCCCAAACGAGCCGGCGCTCGATCGCGATCACGAGGCCGGCGATGCCGGCTCGTTGAATGGCGCCGGCGATGGACGAGTCTGTCGTGACAATGAGTCGTGTCATGACGCTGCCCTCTCCCCGATGGTCCTACTTTTTCCCCGGAAGAGAATCCCAGCGCAGCGTGAGAAGCGCGCCGAGCCCGGCGAGCGAACTGATTCCCAACAGAACGATTGCCATCAGCATCGAATATTTGCGCGTGCGCTTGGCGTGCCGCGTTTGAACAACAAGCATGACCTGCCCCATTTACTCATGAACTGACGCTAGCAAGCGTTGACCAAGCCTAGTGTTGGTCAACGTGACGATGCAACCTGAGAATGTATCGGGGACTAGAACTGCAAAACAAAACGGGCACCGAAGACGTCGGCAACTCAAACGTCCTCAGTGCCCGCTCCTCGCGAAAAACTTTCCGCGTTAAGGCTTACTCGTCCGCCGGCTCCTCGCCGTCGGCGTCGCGCTCGGGCGTGCCGGCCAAAATCTGCTCGGCGATCAGGCCGGAGTTCTGGCGGATCGCGGTCTCGATCTTGGCGGTGATATCGGGATTGGCCTTCAGGAACGCTTTCGAGTTCTCGCGGCCCTGGCCGAGGCGCTGGCTGTCATAGGAGAACCAGGCGCCGGACTTCTCGACGATGCCGGCCTTGACGCCGAGATCGAGGATCTCGCCCATCTTGGAAACGCCCTCGCCGTACATGATGTCGAACTCGACCTGCTTGAAGGGCGGGGCCAGCTTGTTCTTGACCACCTTGACGCGCGTGGTGTTGCCGACCACCTCGTCGCGCTCCTTGATCGCACCGATGCGGCGGATGTCGAGGCGGACGGAGGCGTAGAATTTCAGCGCATTGCCGCCGGTGGTGGTTTCCGGCGAGCCGTACATCACGCCGATCTTCATGCGGATCTGGTTGATGAAGATCACCATGGTGTTGGACTTGTTGATGGAGGCGGTCAGCTTGCGCAGCGCCTGGCTCATCAACCGCGCTTGAAGACCCGGCAGCGCATCGCCCATCTCGCCCTCGAGTTCGGCCTTCGGCACCAGCGCCGCGACCGAATCGACCACCATCACGTCCACCGCGCCGGAGCGCACCAAGGTGTCGCAGATCTCCAGCGCCTGCTCACCGGTGTCGGGCTGCGAGATCAGGAGCTCGTCGATGTTGACGCCCAGCTTGCGGGCATAGACCGGATCGAGCGCGTGCTCGGCGTCGATGAAGGCGCAGATGCCGCCCTTCTTCTGCGCTTCCGCCACCGTATGCAGCGCCAGCGTGGTCTTGCCGGAGGATTCCGGCCCGTAGATCTCGACGATGCGCCCCTTGGGCAGGCCGCCGATACCGAGCGCGATATCGAGCCCGAGCGAGCCGGAGGACACCGCCTCGATGTCCATGGACCGGTCGTTCTTGCCGAGCTTCATCACCGAGCCCTTACCGAACTGGCGCTCGATCTGAGAGAGCGCGGCGGCCAGAGCTTTACTCTTGTCCATGGAAGATCCTTCGACGATACGCAGGGCAGTTGCGGACATTGGGTCGTGCTCCTTATGGCGAGGATTCGCTAGGGGGACAAACGATTGAGAGGCGGGCCGGCGATAAAAACAATGTACCCTATTTGTTCCAGGTTCGCAATATGTTCTTTTGCGATCTTGACTCGGAAACTCTGATGCTGCCTGCAAAACAGACGAGAATATTGAACGTCTTGCAAATCTGACGGATGGGCTAACCTCTCACAACGAGTCCAGAGAGACTGGCGCATAACGGACTGTCCTAATCCGCCTCTGCGGGTGTCGGATATCGAACAGACTATTCCGGAGCTATCAGCCAGAGTGACAGCATCCGGGATTTTGCGATTCCCTCCCGGGGCTGGACCAACGTCGCCCGCCGTATTGCAAGCGGGCGACGTTGTTGCTGTGGGGGTCTCCTAGTCTGCCCTCGCGGGTGTCCTAATTAGGACAGTACCCGATTAGGCCCCCCTCAATGCCACCGACGGCGCTCGATCCATGACCCGCATCAAGAATGCGCGGCCGGCGTGTCGTCATCTTTCCGTAATCCTACGGCACCGAACCTTTTCGCGGTCTCCGGCTTCTGGGGGATGGGACCGCAACTCTGGGGATCGTAACCATGACCGACGACAACACGCACAATGATGCGATCAGGCGCAATCCGCTGCTGGAGGCAGCGCGCGAGGAGATGGTGAAGTTCGAGCGCAAGGAAAACGAATTCCGCAAGAAGGACCGTGAAGAGCGCGCCGCCGAGCTCCATCTTCCGCTGAACGAATTCAAGATCCACTAGGCTCCGCCAGGACCGGCCTCCGGAGCGCCCCGCCCCGCGGTGGGGCGGCAGGCGGCCGGTCCAAAGGGGGATCGCCAGATCTCGATCCGGCCTCGCGCGTCGGGCTGCATGGTCGAAAAGACGGGCGCGCGGACACTTAAGGTATCTAAATACTACCTGCAAGCTATTGGCAGATCAAGGAAATTTCCCAGCACCCTACTGTGCATGGGGTTGTTTTCCAATTTTTTGAAAGTCGCGCTGTGCCCAGCGCCGTCCATTGGAAGGCGCGGCCTCCATTCCTCGGCGGGCGTACCCCTCTACAGCACCGCGAGCAGCACCAGGCCGATGACCAGCACGACGAAGCCAGCCGCCGTCGCGGCGGCGAATGACCGCTCTACGTTATCCATGATGCCACCCCGTTTTCGGCGCGCCACGTTTCCCCCATGGCTGCGCCGAACGGATCAGATCTTGCCGATGCGTGTGTCCGCAGTGGTGCGAGCGGATGTCGAAATTGGGACCGGTGCGGGGCCTGTCTGCGGCCTTTCGATCGCGACCTTCACGGCGGCCGATCCGGCCAGCCGCCAGACCAGGCCAGATCCGGACGCGCCGCCTGTCAGGCTGCCGTAAGCTGAACCGGCTAGGGTCGCCCGGCTATGGTGTTGCAGCCCAGCACCTCAGCCTCCAATAACTCTCTGCCCCGCTTGGCTCTCCCCAGGCGGGGCCTTTTCACGCCAGCCGGCGGCGCGCGGGTCTCGCTCCTCCCGGGTCAGGCGCAGCGAGAAGGCGCGGATCGCGGGCGCGGCCAGCAGCACGATCGGCAGCATCGCGGCCCATGCGATCAGCCACGACACCATCCAGTGCCGAACGAAGATCATCGGGCTGCCTGCAGGAAAGCTGGCGATGCCCGCCGCGATCAGCGAGGTCAGTCCGGACTGGATGACTCCGAAAACGAAATGAGAATAGCGGCGGGGAATGCCGAGCATGAGGCGTCCACGGTTGCTTGCCGTGATCAGGCAAGCAAGGCACATGCCGTCACCTCGAGCGGCTCTGGAACGCCACCTTGCAGGCACGCCCTGCCCGGCGCCCGCATGCTTTTGGACGGATTTCAGGAACTCTGTTCATGGTCGGAGAACCACGGAATACCAGCGCTAGCCGGCTGTGCTTCGCGGCTTGCGGCAGATTTTGCTTGTCTCTGGAATATTGTGACTATTGTGACGCCCAACATGTTTGCAGGCATGAAAGGTGAATCGTGGGAGGCGACCATGAATCACGGGGGCGTCGAGTTCACCGTGGCCAAGACAAGCGATTCCCGGAGTCTGGCAGTGGCAGTTCCGCATCGGCGAGCAGGTCAAGACCGGCAGGACCGAGACGAAGATTGACCTGCTGGCGATCCGGCGCGTGCAGCTGCGCAACGATAGGGTCGCGCGAAAGACGGCCTCAACCGGCCGGGAGAGATCGGCAATGCTCGCAAGCGACTCAGCGCGCCACGGGGTTTTCTGAGGTTTGTCCGTAGCCACCCGGAATTGATCTGACGGTGGTTTGGGATTGCACTGTATGCGCCCAGGGCCTTGGGGGGCGAGGCACCATGTGCGCGATCGGTGCCAGCCATGCCGCTCTATTTCTTCCGAATCCGCAACGGCCGTCATTCCGGTTGCGCCGAGCAGGCGACGGAGTTTGCCGATCGTAATGCGGCCTGGAAGGAGATGACGAGTGTCTGCGCCGACATGAGCGCCGGCATCGCCCGCAAGCTCCAGGAAAATTCCGAATGGCACATGGAGCTGCTGGACGAGGCCAAGGAGCCGGTGTTCCGGATCCGCATCGTTGCCGAAACCTTCGACTAGCAAGGCCTTTCGGATCAGGCCCGCGTCAGTCCGCGCTGGGCAGCCGCCGCATGGTGAACTCGATATCGCCGCCGGGCAGCTCGCGCCAGGTCTCGACCGCGCTCATATAGCCGGCCTTGGGGTAGCGGGCAAAGAAGGCCTGCGCCCTTTCCCGCGCCTCAGCACGCGGTAGCGTGAAGGTCTCGCGCAGATAGCCGTCGCCGGCCGTCTGGCCCGGCTTGCCGGCCATCTTGCGCCGGCGCGCCATCCGCTCGGCGAGATCCCGCGGACGATCGGCCATGTCATGCCCTCCTCTACGCGCTACGCTCAGCCACATGTAGGGCGCGGGCCGGATCAAGAGGAGTCCTGTCCGAAAGGCGTGTGTCGCCCCCCGAATGGCGCGTACGGTCAGTTGGCCGCCGTGCCGCCCTTGGTCTTCTTCGGCGCGCTGGTTGCGGCCGACGCCTTCGGTGCCGCCAGCTGCTTCGGCGGATCGGAGCGCATGCCGCCCCAGGGATCGTTGGACGCCTTGGAATCCGGAATCTTCTTCAGCGTTTCCTTGTAGGCCTTTTCACGCTCGGCTTCGGCAGCCTTCTCCTCGGGGGTCTTGCCCGGGCCTTCCTGCAGCAAATTGAGATTGGGCATTTGCGCGTAGGCAGGTCCCGCCAGCACGGCCAGCACCGCGGCCAAACGGAAAAGCTTCATCGTCAACTCCTTGATCATCCATGAGGCGCGGACCGTCCCGCGCCGTGTCATCCTTGTCGCAGCCCGGTCGCGATCCGGAGCCGCTCGAGGCCGCGTGGGCACGCTAGAGCCGATCCGATCTGCACGATTTGGGCGCATGCAGCCAGTCGTCCCAGATCGGACCGCATTTAGTGCACCCGCTCAGCGCGAGACCGAGCGTGGCCA
Organism: Bradyrhizobium vignae; assembly: GCF_004114425.1. GTDB lineage: Bacteria > Pseudomonadota > Alphaproteobacteria > Rhizobiales > Xanthobacteraceae > Bradyrhizobium > Bradyrhizobium vignae. Next base: position 19,102 of record NZ_RDQF01000045.1, read on the forward strand.
TGCAAAAGACGAGGACACACCGACGCAACATCATCCACCCGTACCCAAGCGAGGCATCATACCGGGCCAAGTCAGGCATTTTCAAGCCGAGGGGGCCGGCGCGAGACCGGGTGACTTTGCCGCGCCGATGGGCGCACAATGAGGCGAAACATCCGGCAACACAGGAGAGCGCGACAGCAATGCAAATGCAGCCAGAAGCCGAGTTCGGCCTCGCCGACGCCCGACGCATCCTCGGCGAGGTTTTTGCGCCCTGGGTCCAGGACCTCGACCTCGCGGTCGAGCGCGTCGAGCACGCGCAGCCGGCAGACGTAGCGGACTGGCAACCGGGGGCGCTGCTGCGCATGCCGTTTTCGGAGCGACTGTGCCGGAACGGCGGCGTGGTCTGCGGCCAGGCCCTGATGGCGCTCGCCGACACCGCGATGGTGATCGCGATCCTCGCCGCCAATCGCGGCTACCGCCCCATGACCACGGTCGACCAGACCACGCATTTCATGCGCGCGGTCGCTTCAACGGACGTGCTGGCGGACGCGCGCGTGGTGCGGCTCGGGCGCACCATGAGCTTTGGCCGTGTTACGCTGCTCTCCGCCGCCGACAACAAGCCGGTCGCGATGGTGTCGAGCGCGTTCGCGATGCTGCCGGGGTGAACGCGATCTGAAAAATGAGAGAACCGCGGAAGCGCAAAACGCAGCGCGGCTCTCGATGCAATCATGTCGGGACAGGAAGCATTCGCGATGTGAACGAGCGTTCGCATCACATGCACAACACGATCATGATTGCGTGGTACGACGAGAGCGGCGCCAGCGCAGACTTGCGATCACGAGCGTGATGATCGCGAGCGTGATCAATGATGAACCCGCAACAAATCGTCCGCCTGGACGATCGATCGTACGCGACCAGAGCGACGGCGCCTCGCCTGCGCGCGCCAGACGGAACGCCACCACGCTGTCGCCGATCGAGGTGCCTGCCTCGGAATGGCCGCCGGCGCCGATCGCGACATATTGCTCGCCCTTCCAGAAATAGGTCATGGGATTGGCGACGCCCGGCACCGGCAGCCGGCCCTGCCACAGCTCCTTGCCGCTGCGCGCATCGAAGGCGCGCAAGTAAGCGTCCATCGCGCCGGTGAAGACGAGCCCGCCGGCGGTGACCGCCAGCCCGTTGACGAGCGGCGCACCCCAGGGCAGCGGCAGCCCGAGCGGCGCCAGATCCTCGGTGGTGCCGACGGTCGAACGCCAGACGATCTTTCCGGCCCTCAGATCGACCGCGACCATCTCACCCCAGGGCGGCTTGTTGCAGAGCAGCCCGAGCGGCGACATCACCACTGCACGCGACATCGCGAAGGGCGCGCCACGCTGCTGGCCAAAATCGTGACCGGGCGGCGGATTGAATCCGGCCGCCTCAGCGCGCGGGATCAGCCTGATGAGATGAGCGGCGCGGCTGGTGTTGGCATAGAGGATCTGATTGACCGGGTCGAAGGCCGCGCTGCCCCAGTTCACACCTCCGCCGGTGAATGGAAATTCCAGCGTGCCCTGCACCGAGGGCGGCGTGTACAGACCCTCGTTGCGTGCTTCCGCGAATTGACGTTCGCATGACGAACGGCCGAGGCCCGGCAATAGCGAGAGCGCATCATCGGGCGAGATCGTCTGCGACATCAGTGCCGGCACATGCGTCGGGAATGGCTGCGTCGGCGACAGCACCTCGCCTTCCGCGCCGCCCTGCGGCACCGCGCGCTCTTCGACCGGCCAGACCGGCTTGCCGGTGTCGCGGTCGAGTACGAAGACAAAGCCCTGCTTGGTCGGCTGGATCACGACATCGCGCTGCCCCTCGCCGGTGTCGATGCGCGTGAGCGTCGGTTGCGCCGCCAGATCGTAATCCCAGACGTCGTGATGCACGGTCTGGAACGCCCACACCAGCTCGCCGGTCTCGATGCGCAACGCGATCACCGAATTGGCATGCTCATTGTTGCCCCGCCGCCTGCCGCCCCAAAAGTCCGGTGACGGCGAGGTCGTCGGCAGAAAAACGAGCCCGCGCGTCTCGTCGACCGACATCGGCGCCCAGACGTTGGCGTGGCCGGCTTCAATGCCGTCGCGCTGGAGCGGTTCAAAGGTCCAGCGCGGCTCACCGCTGCGCGCATCGAACGCGCGCACGACGCCGCTCGGCGCGTCGACACGGCGGTTGTCGCCGATCGCGGAGCCGACCACAACGATACCGCGGCCGGTGGCCGGTGGCGAGGTGATCTGGAATTCGCCAGGCCATTCCAGCTGCATGTCGATCTCGAGCTTGATCTCACCGCCCTTGCCGAAATCGGTACAGGGAATTCCCGTCTTCGCATCGAGCGCGATGAGGCGGACATCGTTGGTGCCCATGAAGATGCGCGACCGGCAGGCGGCATTCGCAGGCGCCTGATCATCGACCCAGTAGGTGACACCGCGGCAGACATAACGATTGGCAGGACGCTGATTGGTCGCAATCTTGGGATCGAAACGCCATTTCTGCGCACCCGTGCCGGGATCGAGCGCGATCACCTCGTTGAAGGGAGAGCAGAAGATGAGGCTGTCCTCGACGAACAGCGGCGTCGCCTGGAATTTGGTCCGCCGCATCAGTTCAGGCGGGCGCGCGGTGAGATCGCCGGTGTGAAATTCGAAGGCGCGGACGAGCTTCCCGACATTGTCCGGCGTGATCTCCCGCAATTGCGAGAAGCGCGAGCCGCCGATATCGCCGCCCCAACTCTCCCAGGCGGAGCACGGCCGCACTGCAGACAACAGAAGTGCGAGCGCGGCCGAACCCCACAGGCAGGTCCGCAACATCCACATCACTTCATTTCGGCTTCCTGGAGGGTTCGCTTGGGCGGGCGCCGCCCCACGGGTCGTACTTGTCCTTGGGCTCCGGAATGCGCTCGAGCGCGGCCTTGTAGGCTTTCTCGTCGATCTTGGGCGTGGTGTCCGCCGGCTTGGCTCCGTCGCTGGGCTGGCGCCGGCCCTGCGCCTGCGCCGAAGCCGCCGTCAGTGCCAAGACCGCCGCCGCGATGACCAGAATCCTCATTGGTGCAATCCCCCTCATGTGGGGCACAAACTAGCCGGCAATCGCGGAATAGCAATGCCGCGGGCTCCAAGGCTTCAGCAAATCTTGATCGGCAGGGACTTCGCCGGATCGCATTCGTGCCTATCTGTTGGCCCGCAGGGGGCCTCCACGGATGTTGCGGATTGTTGTTCATGCGGCGCTGCTCGCCGGCGCCCTTGCGCTCGCTGGCTGCGGCTTTGCCGACAGCCGCGCGCCGGTGCCGGAGTTCATGCGCATGAAAGAGGCGGAGCAGCCGCCGCCCGAGGCGCCTCCCGACGTCAAGCGCGTGGTGCGCGAGCAGATCGACGTCGTCTTTCTCGCAACGTCCTATCCGCGCGAGGTGCACGTCGCGCCGCCCCATCGTGAGGTGCGAGGACCGGGCTGGATGGCCTGCGTCCGCGCGCAGCTCACCTCCGCGACCGGCTCGCCGCTCGGCGCTCAGACCTACATCGTGACCATCAACGGCGGGAAGGTTGTGGACCGCCGGCGGGCGGAAGCCGACGACATCTGCGGGACCGAGACGTACGAGCCGATCTAGGAACCTGCCCTTGACGATGCGGTTCCGGGAAAAACCAGCGTCCTGGCCGGGAACGATCACCGCCTGCCCTTCTTGTTACCGCCGAGGGCAGATTCGAGGAGGACATGATGAGGACGTTGACTGTTGCGCTATTGGCGGGCGTGGGTGCCTTGGCAGCCGCCTCGGGGGCGAAGGCTTCCGATATCTATACCAGCAGCGAATACACCAATCCCGATCTCGTCCAGCAGGTGCGGCTGGTCTGTGACGATGCCGGCAATTGCTATCGCAGTCGCCGCGGCGGGCGCGTGATCGTACGCGACTCCTACGCGACGATGCCGCGCGACCGTTACTACGAGCGCCGCACCTACCGCGATTGGGACGACGGTCCGCGCGGCGGTGTCGGCATTCGCGCACCGGGCGTCAGCGTGGGCGTCGGTGTCGGCGACGATCGCTGGTAGTCGCTCCAAGATGAATGATGAGCGGGACCGGGCGGATTCGCCCGGTCCTGTTCACGTGCGCGGTCTGACCAGCGTCAGGCGGGCACAGCGTGCTGCTGGAACTGCTCGTAGGCCGCGATCGCGTCGGCGGCACAGCGATGGCCCGCCGCCCATGTAGACGACCATGCCGAGCGTCTCCTCGATCTCTTGGCGCGTCGCACCGAGCCTGACGAGCTAGCTCTTGTCGTTCAGGTTTCTAGCGGATCGGCCGGCGTGACGAAGCGAGACACTGGCGGCAGGTGAGCAATGAAACGGGCCAGCACCATGCCGCCGCACATCGCCGCAACGAAGATGACCGCGGAGAGCGACCCGAATCCGAGCGCGGTCAGCGCCGGTCCCGGACAGAAGCCCACCAATCCCCAGCCGACGCCGAAGATCGCGGGACCTGCGACGATCCTGGGATCGATGTCTCGCCGTGTCGGCAGATAAAATCGATCGGCGAAGAACGGGCGCGCGAGCTTCAGGACGCGGCTGAAGCCGATGAAGGTCACAGCCACCGCGCCTGCCATCACGAAGGCGAGGCTCGCATCCCATGTCCCCGCCGGAATGCCGCCGATGTCCAGGAAGTTCAGCACCTTGGCCGGGTTCGACATGCCGGAGACGATGAGGCCGACACCGAAGATCAGCCCGATCGCGAATTGAACGAGGATTACCATCGCGATCAGCTCCAGTGCCGCATCACGAAGACGGTCGCCATGCCGGCCGCCATGAAGGTCATGGTCGCGACCAGCGAGCGTACCGACAGCCGCGACAAGCCGCAAACGCCGTGTCCCGAGGTGCAGCCGCTGCCCCACACCGAACCGAAGCCCGTCAGCAATCCGCCAAGGATCAGGACGGCCGGCCCCGCCGCGATGGTCTGCGCCGGCAGGTCTCCGGTGACGAGGCGCACCAGCACGGGCGCGGCGACGAGACCGGCGACGAAGGCGAGGCGCCCGGCGAATTCGCGGTCCTCATAGGGCGGAAACAGTCGAGCCGCGATGCCGCTGACCCCGGCAATCCGCCCCGTAGCCCACATCAGCAGAACGGCGGCGAGGCCGATCATCGCGCCGCCCAGAAGTGAGGCCAGCGGTGTGAAAGGTGTGGCGATCATCTAGATCCTCCGGGTCGAGAAGCGATCCTGCGCATCAATCGTCCAACTGCCGATCTGCCAGCCGGACGCTCAACGAGACGTTAATACTACCACTCGAATTGAAGCAGCGTCCCAACTGTATTTTCCATTCTTTGCGCTAAGCATGACTAGGCAGCACGGGCTTGGTCCGCGTGCTTGGGGACAACGGGACGTGGTCGACACCGCGCAGCAGGCGACGATCCATCCGGCATCGGCAAGGCACGCCGGAGCCGCGCCCGCGCGCATCCCGCTTGCCGCAGTCGACACCGGCCAATGGCGCGCGCTTGCACAGCGCGCGATCGAGCCCAACGGATATTACCTGCCCGCCTGGGAGCTCGCCGTCAGCGCAACCGCGGGCGGCCGCACGGATGCCTCGGCGCTGCCTGCATTCGACGGATCTTCGACCCGGCTGATCGGCTTGATGCCGGTGATCTCGCTTTGGCGCGCCTGGAAGATTCCCCTGCCCGCGCTGGTGAGCGCGCATCCCTATGGCACGCTGTGCAGCCCGCTGCTCGACCGCGACGCTCCGCTCGAGGCGGCCACGCATCTGTTGCAGCAGGCGCGCGAGGCCGGCGCGCATGCGCTCGTGCTGAACGACGTCGCGCTCGACGGCGCTGCGATGAAGGCGCTCGAGCAGATCCTGAACCGCGACGGCCTGAAGCCGAAAATCCTCAGCTCCTATATCCGTGCCAGCCTCGATGCGACGCAGGATGGCGAAACGCTGTTACGAGACGCGCTCGGCGCCAAGAAGCTCAAGGAGTTGCGCCGCCAGCGCCATCGCCTGGAAGAGCACGGCCCCGTCGCGTTCGAGGTTGCGCGCAGCTCCGGCGAGATCGGACGGGCGCTCGAAAATTTCCTGCAGCTCGAAGCCAGCGGCTGGAAGGGCAAGCGCGGTACCGCGCTGGTCCAGCACGCGGGCGATGCGACCTTCATCCGTCGCGCCGTGCCGGCGCTGGCAGAAACCGCGCAGTGCGAGATCGTCACGCTTCGCGCCGGCACGACGCCGGTCGCCAGCGGCATCGTGCTGCGCCATCAGGACCGCGCCTTCTTCTTCAAGCTCGGCATCGACGAGCGCTTCGCGAAATATTCGCCGGGCGTGCAGCTCACGCTCGACCTCACCCGCCATCTCTGCGCCGATCCCGCCATCGCCAGCGCGGACTCGACGGCAAGCGCCGACCACCCCATGATCAACCCGATCTGGCGCGGACGCTTCGCGATCGGCGACGTGCTGATCCCGCTGCGGCGGCACGATCCGGTGGTGACGCTCATTCATGCGGCGCTGCTCGGCCTAAACGCCGCGCACCAGACCGCGCGACGCGTGGTCCGTCGGCTCCGCAAATAGCCAAAACTACTCAGCCGCCTGCGCGTTGATCTCTTCCGAGACCTGACGGATGGCGCGGGCGAGCAGGTTCGGATCCTGCGCGCCGGAGACGGCGTATTTCTGCGCGAACACGTAAGTCGGCACGCCGGAGATGCCCTTCTCGGCGGCTTCCTGCGCGTCCGCCGAAACGCGTGCGACGTCCTCGTCGGTGGCAAGGCGCTTACGCACATCCTCCGCGTCGAGACCGATATCAGCGGCCGCCTGCACCAGCACGTTGACGTCGGTGAGATCGCCGCCGTCGCGGAAATAGAGCTCCATCAGGCGCTGCTTCATCTCGGGCGCCTTTCCGATCGCGTCCGCCCATAGGATCAGGCGATGGCAGTCGATCGTGTTGGGCTGGCGCGCCACCAGCTCGGGCTTGTAGACGAGGCCCTCCTCGCCCGCGGCCGCAACGACGCGTCCGGCAATGCCCTTATAGGCTTCGACCGAGCCGAACTTCTTCGTGAGATACTCCTCACGGCTGATGCCTTCGCGCGGCACCCAGGGATTGAGGAAGAACGGACGGAAGTTGAGCTTGACCGGAACGTCGGGCACCAGCGCCAGCGCGCTCTCGATGCGGTGCTTACCGATGTAGCACCAGGGGCACACCACGTCGGAGACGACGTCGATCTGCAGCGGCTTCAGCGTGCTCATGTCAGGCGCCTCCTTGGCGGTAAAGGTTGGCCCAAAGATAAGCCGAACCCGTGCCGAGGCAAGGGCGCCGGATGAGGGCGCTACGTCATGGCTGCCGCGATCTGCTTCAGCCGCTCGGCGGTGCGCTCGTCCGCTGGAAAGAACGTCTCCAGCGCCAGCTCCGACAGCGTGATATCCACGGGCGTGCCGAACACCATGGTGGTGGAGAAGAAACTTAGTATCTCCCCGCCAAGACGCAGCTTGAATGGAATGGCGACATTGTCGCTCGACAGCGGAGCCGAACGCGCCGGGACGGGATAGCTCTTCAAGTCGTTGTAGAGCTTGATCAGCTCCGGGTCGGCCGTGGCCTCGCATTGGCGGTGCAGCCGCTCCAGCAGATGCCCGCACCATTCGGCGAGATTGACCGTGCGCGGCGCCAGCGCCTCGGGATGGAAGGCGAGCCGCAGCACGTTAAAGGGCTGCCCGAGCAGATGCTGCGGGATGCCGTCGAGCAGCGGCGCCACCATGCGGTTGGCGGAGACGAGGTTCCAGTGCCTGTCCACCGCAAGCGCGGGATTGGGCTCATGCGCTTTCAAGACGAGGTCGATCGCCTGACGGGCTGATTTCAAGGCGGGATCCTCCAGCGGTCGCTGCGGGAAGGCCGGCGCGTAACCGGCCGCGACCAGCAGCACGTTGCGTTCGCGCAGGGGCACGTCGAGGCGTTCGGCCAGCCTGAGCACCATGTCGCGCGAGGGCGCGGCCCGGCCGGTCTCGACGAAGCTCAGATGCCGCGCCGAGATCTCGGCTTCGCCCGCGAGATCCAGCTGGCTCATGCGGCGGCGCTGCCGCCATTCGCGCAGGTGATCGCCGATATGGATCGGCTGGCTGCGTTCGGTCCGTGCCGTGGATGCATGTGCGTTCATGACCGAAAACCTAACATGCGGATTTCGGTCCTTCCATTACCCACGAGGTAATCGAAATGGGGCGCCGGCACGCGCATCCTGGGTCGCAACAGGAGAGACCCATGATCGCGCTGCTGCTCTATCGGACCGTCGCAGACCACGTCTTGCCCTGGGCCATGGCGTTCGCAGCCCGGATGCTGGCGCGCAGCCTCAACATGCCCGAGCCGCTGGTGCATTCGACCGGTGACTATGTCCTCGCGCAGGTCATCGCTTTCGAGCACGGCGTCGGAAAGAGCCTCTGCCCATTCCGCCTCGCCCGCCTGCTCCGCGCCTGGTGGCGCGGACGGCACTGAATTCCACCCCAGCCCAAAGGAGACCTACGATGATCGACGCATCCATCTTCCTGCGCCGTGCCCTGCTCGCCGACGCCATCTTCAGCGGCGTTGCCGCTCTCGGCTTCGCCTTCGGCGCGAGCGCGGTCGCAATGCTGTTCAATCTGCCCGAAGCGCTGCTGCGCGAGACCGGCCTGTTCCTGATCGCCTACACCGCCCTGGTGGGCTGGCTCGCCTCGCGGGCCACAGTGGCGAAACCTCTCATCCTGCTGGTCGTGATCGGCAACGGGGCCTGGACGGTCGGCAGCATCGCGCTGCTGCTCTCTGGCGCGGTGTCGCCGAACCTTGCGGGCGCGCTAATGGTCGTGGCGCAGGCGATCGCGACCGGCGTGTTTGCGGAGCTGCAATTTTTGGGATTGCGGAAGAGCGCGGATGTGGTGGCGGCGTGAGACCCGGCTCGTCCTTCACCACGCGCTGTCGCCCGGCTCGACCGGGCGACGACAGTATTCCAGAGGCCGTAGTCGTACGCGGAGAAGCCGCGGCGTACTGGATGCCCTGGTCCCGTGTCCGCCAAGGCTACGCCGGGCCACAAAGGTGCTCGGCACGCCGGAGCTTTAGCGAAGGCGGCAAGCCGGGGCATGACAGCGGAGCTAGAAGTGCAAGCGCGGGCTACCCCCGCGCGCGGCCGTTGGGCTTGCCGATGGCGTGGCCGTTGAGCTTCTTCTTTTTCGCCGTTTTTGTCGGCGCCTTCTTGGTCGCCTTACGCTCGGTGCGCGCCTTCACCTTGGCCCGTTCGGCCCGCGCTTCGGCGCGGAGCTTCTTGCGCTTCTTCTCGCAGGAGTCGCACTTGCAGCCGATCGGCTTCAGATAGGCTTTGAAATAGTCGGTGCCGTAATCGTAGTTGATCTCGTCGCCCGGTTCGATGTTCTTGATGGCGCGGATATAGACCTTGCGCTCGCGTGGGCGGACGTCGGACTCGGCGTTGGGCCGGCAGGAATGATTGATGTAGCGGGCGAGGTTCTTGCGCACGGAGCCGTCGATGGTCCAGCGCCCGTTGAGCTCGAACAGATATTTGTTCTCGATCTCGTCCTGCTCGGGAATCCGCGAGTCCAGGATTGGTCCGAAATAGCGGATGATCCGGGTGCCCTTCTTGATCGGCTTGGTGGCGAAGAGGCCGAGCCCGGTCTTGGAGCGGCCGACGCGATAAGGTTTGTTGGAGGTGATTGGCATGATCAAGGGAATGAGAACGCGAACAAGGCCGGATCGGCTTAAAGCGAAGCCGCTCTTCTAGAACGATTCCGCGCCGCTGTCAGGTATATCCTGTCATTGTTTGAACCTTGCCCACAATCAAGACGTCTGATGGTACCGAGTTCCCGCTGCATCGAAAGCCGCATATGAACCGCATTGTCAGCACCGGCTTGGCTGTCTTGATGACTTGCGTCGGCCTAAACGGCGCCGGCGCCCAATCCGCGGGCAGCACCTACACCTCGACGGCAGCAAAAGATTGCCGCCAAATCGGCAAGTCCAGCACGCTCGACGGCAGCACCATGCGGGTGTGTCCGGGCAAGGACGGTCTGATGGTGCTGATTGCCGAGGATGATCTTCGCGAGACCGTGTCGGTCGGCCGCAATCGCAAGCAAGCCGCCGAGGAACCGGCGGCCAAGACCTGGTTCGCGCCGTTCAATTCGTCCGAGACCACCGTCGAATGGCGCGTGGCCGGCGCAAAGCCGTTTGCGATGATCCAGCGTTGGCACATCGCCGACAACGCCGATCCCGATAAGCAGGGAAGGCCGAACACCAAGGCCATGCTGGTCGTGACGCGGCTACCACCGGGCCCGGTCTGCCACGTCGCCTATGTCGATGCCGCCGCCAATGCTGATGCCAACGAGCTCGCGCGCAAGGCGGCCGACGAACTGGCGCGCAGCTTCACATGCGGCAAGGACGAGGTGAAGATCGTCGGCACGCGTGGCCGCGCGATCGAGCTGGCGACCATGCACTGAGCGAGCAGCGGCCCTACGTCGGAAATTTCGCGGCGTAGGTCGACTTCAAGATCGCCTCCAGAAGCTGCTCCGCCGTGGTGCCTGCCGGCAGCCGCTGCAAAATATCCTCGAGCCGGCCGTCGAGCAGCAGCATGGTGAAGCCATGCACCATCGACCAGGCCCGCGCGATCGCGGCGCCCTGCTCCAGCGTCAGCGTATCGCCGCTGATCCGCTCCTGCCGCATGGTGGCGATGGCATTCGCAAGCCCGGCGAAAGAGGCTTCGGCCGCCTCGTGCAGCGACGGCCTGGAATAATCGAGGCGCTCGGTGCGGAACATGATGCCGTACATGCCGGGATGGGCCTGCGCGTAGGCGACATAGGCTTTCGGCCGCGCCAGCGCGCGTTCCAGCGGCGTGGTCGCGCTGTCACAGGCCGACGCCATCGCCGCGTTGAATTGGCGGAAGCCGACCGCCGCAAGCTCGCTGAGCAGACCGGTGAGATCGCCGAAATGGTGCGTCGGTGCGGCATGCGAGACGCCCGCCTCGCGTGCCACCGCGCGCAAGGTCAGGCCGGCAAGGCCATCGCGCTCGAGCACGCGTTCGGCGGCCAGGAGCAGCGCTTCGCGCAGGGCGCCGTGATGATACGGCGTCTCGGTTTTCGCGCTCGTCGCGCGGCGTGGCGGATGCGATGCCGCGGTCGAGATCGTTCTTCTGGGGGTACGCGAGCTTCGCGCCGTTTCGCTCTTGGTGTCGGTCTTGGCCATTTGCAAGCTATATGACGCAATATTGACAGTGTAAAGATTTCACTTGACGGACGCCGCGATCGGCTCTATTCGATCTTTACGATGTAAAGATAGGAGGGATCGCCGTGCAGCACGACGCCATCACCGAGCGCCGCAACAATATCGCGCCGATCCCGTTCGAGGCTGACGCACCATTCCTCAAGATCGTCGGCGAATTGCCCCGAGAGCTGAACGGCACGCTCTATCGCAACGGCCCCAATCCGCAGTTCGATTCGCCCGGCGCGCACTGGTTTGTCGGTGACGGTATGCTGCACGCCTTCCATATCGAGAACGGACGTGCGAGCTATCGCAACCGCTGGGTCCGCACGCCGAAATGGCTCGCCGAGCACGACGCCGGCCGCGCGCTGTTCGGCGGCTTCGGCCGCAAGCTGCCGGACGCCCCTGCCAACCTCACGGACGGCGGCGTCGCCAACACCAACATCCTCTTCCATGCCGGCAAGCTGCTGGCGCTGGAAGAAGCGCATCTGCCGACCGAGATCGAGCCGGGCACGCTGGCGACGCGCGGCTATCACAACTATCTGGGCCGCGTCGCCGGCAGTTTTACCGCGCATCCGAAGATCGACCCCCTCACCGGTGAGCTCGTGTTCTTCGGCTACAACGCCGCAGGTCCGCTGACGCCCGCTCTCTCCTACGGATCGATCGACGCCTCCGGCAAGGCGACGCGCTTCGAGCGGTTCGAGGCCCCCTATGCCAGCATGGTGCACGACTTCATCGTCACCGCGAACCATGTGCTGTTTCCCATCCTGCCCATCACCGGCAGCATGGAGCGCGCGATGAGCGGACGCCCGCCCTATGCCTGGGAGCCGGACAAGGGTGCCTATGTCGGGGTGATGAAGCGCAGCGGCACGGCCAAGGACATCGTCTGGTTTCGTGCGGAGGCCTGCTACGTGTTCCACGTCATGAATGCGTGGGAGGACGGCGACCGCATCGTCGCTGACGTCATGCAATTCGAGGAGGCGCCGCTGTTTCCGCATCCCGACGGCCGGCCGACAGATCCGGAAAAATCGCGCGCGCGCCACTGCCGCTGGACCTTCGATCTCTCAGGCAATACCGACCGTTTCCAGCAAACATATCTCGACGATCTCACCGGCGAATTCCCGCGTATCGACGATCGTCGCGCCGGGCTGAAGAGCCGTCACGGCTGGTACGCCTGCGCCAATCCGAAGCTGCCGATGTTCGGCGCGCTCTCAGGCATCGTTCATGTCGACGGCAATGGCAGGCGGCTCGGCCACTATCTGCTGCCGGCCGGCGACACCATCTCCGAGCCGGTGTTCGTCGAGCGGTCGAAAGATGCGGCCGAGGGCGATGGCTGGCTGCTCGCGGTGATCTGGCGCGCGCGGGAAAACCGCAGCGACCTCGCCGTGTTCAATGCCACCGACATCGAGGCTGGCCCCGCCGCCTTGGTGCAGCTCGGCCACCGCGTGCCCGACGGCTTCCACGGCAATTGGGTGGGAGCCGGGTAGCTCCCGTCATTCCGTGGCGCGCCAATTGCCGCGAGCCCGGGATTCATTTCGCGACACGTGTTGCTGCCCGATGGATGCTCGCGCTGACGCGCGCGCCGGAATGACGAAAGAGGACTTTTCCATGCACATGCCCTCGATCTTCGCAGACTGCCTTGCCGTCCTCGCCTTGACCGGCGCTGCACTCGCCTTTCAGATGATCCGGTTGCGGCGGAGCCGCCATGTCGTCTTCAACGGCGGCGTCCTGCTCTGCCTTGGCCTCTTGGCCGCCGCCGCGCTGCCACTCCTGTCGCGCCTGCCCTGGGCGGAATTGGCCGACGAAGTGTCCGACCAAGCCGTTGCAGCACTTCATCTCTTGGAAGTTACCTATGTTATTTTGACACTGTAAAGATTTCGCTTGACCCGGCTTCGCCTCTGAATTAGTGATCTTTACATCGTAAAGATTGGCATGACCGAGGCGCCCATGACGATTTTCCTGATCCTCGCGCCCTACGGCGCCTTCACTTTCCTGACGCTGGTGACCTCGGCCATGATCAGCGTGTTCGCGGCCAGCGCGATCTGTCTTGTCACCGTCGCGATCGATGTGGTGCGCGGCCGCTCCGTGAAGATCCTCGCGGTAGGCTCGGCCGTCATGTTCGCCGCGATCGGCCTCTCCCTCGCGCTGTTCGACCCGGCAATCGACACGCTCCGCATCAAGCTGTTGGTCGACATCGGCATCTTCCTGATCTCGCTCGGCTCGATGCTGGTCCGCCATCCCTTCACGCTGCAATATGCGCTCGAATCGGTACCGGCCGAGACGGCGGCAATGCCCGGCTTTCTCCGCGCCAATTATATCATCACCGGCGCGTGGACCGCGGCCGCGCTGTTGATGGCGGCCGCCAATCTCGTGCTGCTCTACGTCCCCGGCCTGCCGCTCTGGTCGAGCCTTGCGGTCGCCTTCGCCGCCCGCAACAGTGCGATCTACTTCACAAAGTGGTATCCCGAGTATCGCCAGATCAAGTACGGTACGCCCGCCCGCGCTCTTCCCGACGCCCGCTGAACAGGATCGATGATGAAGGACGTATTCGCCCGCCTCGCCTCCGACTTCCTCTCCGCTATCGTCTTCCTGGCCGTCTACCTCCTCACCGACAACGTCATCCTGGCGACGTCGGTGGCGATCGCCGGAGCGATCGCGCAGGTGATCTACGCCCGCGTCAAGGGGCAGCCGCTCAACTACATGACCTATGCGAGCCTCGCGCTCGTCGTCGTGCTGGGCACGGTCACGCTGCTGACCAACGATCCGCGCTTCATGCTGGCAAAACCCTCGATCGCGCATTTCGCGATCGGCCTCATCATGCTCAAGCGCGGCTGGATGCTGCGCTACATGCCGCCGATCGTCGCCGATACAGTTCCGGAATATGTCACGGCTGCAGGCTACGTCTGGGCGGGGCTGATGTTCGTGATCGGCGTCGGCATGATCGTGGTCGCCTCCACGGGCGATCTGAAGCTGTGGGCGTTCTACATCACGGTGGTTGCCGGCGGCGCCAAGATCCTGGCCTTCGCCGTGCAGTATATGGTGCTGCGGCTCGTCGTCACCAGCCGGCGGCGCGCCGCCGCCCGCGCCTAAATGCCCTATCGCAGGGTTGGGCAGGAACTGCGAGTTGAGCTATAGGCTCGCTCAGGACGGCCGCGGATGGTCGCGGACCGCCGAAATTTGCTCGGGAGACGGGAATGGCCGTAGACGGCAACTGGAATCTGACCATGACGACGCCGATGGGCGAGCGCCAGGCGACGCTGAGCCTGACCGCTGCGGACGGCACGCTCACGGGCACGCAGGGCGCGGAAGGTAATACGGCCGAGATCTTCGACGGCACCGTCTCTGGCAACAACGTCTCCTGGAAGGTCTCGATCACCAACCCGATGCCGCTGACGCTCGAATTCACCGGCACGGTCTCCGGCGACAGCATCAGCGGCGAGATGGGCATCGGTCCGATGGGCAGCTTCCCGTTCACGGGCGCGCGGGCCTAAAGCATGATCCGGAAAAGTGCGAAGCGGTTTTCCGGAAAGATCATGCGTAAACAACAAGCTAAAGCGCGATGACGATTCATCCAAATTTCATCGCGCTTTAACGCCGCGCGCCCCATGATGCGCCCGCTCCGTCTCATCGCCGCGGCGGTGCTGTCTGTCGCGGCACAAGCCGCGCGCGCCGATGACACCGAACCGGCGTGGCGCGCAAGTGCGCTCGCCATGGTGCCGGCAGGCTATATTGCAGGCACCGCCTACCGAACCGAGGGTTCGACCGGTTATCTCGCCGTCTATCCCGCGACATCGAACGATCCGAAGACACCGGCGAGCGTGTTCGCGGCGCGCCAGGCCCTCGTCGTCACGCTCACACCCGACGCTACACGCGCGGTGTCAGCCGAGATCAAGCCGCGCAACGATCGCGATGACGACGACAGCGATTTCGCAAAGCTGCACGCCGAGCTCGCCGGCAGGCGCACGACGCTCCCTGATGGCACCGAGCCCTGCAGTCTCGGCGCCTGGTCCATCGACAAGGATCCCAACGGCCTCAACGTGCGCGCCGAGCCGTCAGCGACGGCGCGTGTGCTCGGCACTCTGCCGCCGCCCTACCGGCTGAAGCTTGGCGGCGCCGAGAACACTCCCGACGGCGGCTGGCTCACCGAATTCCGCATCATCGGTTTCAAGGGCGGCTGGTTTCTGATCGAAGGCGCGAGGCCCCCGGGCAAGGACTACGAGGACGAGAAGCGATATCCGCGCAGTGCGCCAAAGCCCTATGCCGGACGCGGCTGGGTCGCGTCGAACAAGGTCGGGGCGAATTACGCCAATGGCTACACGCGCGCGGGCGGGCTGTTCCAGGCGCCTTTCATCGATGCCAAATGGACGCCAGCACAACGCGAACTCGGCGGACCGATTGATGGCGACGGCGGACCGAAACGCATCTTGGCCTGCAGCGGCTTCTGGGGTCTCGTCGAGAGCCACGATGGCGTCCGCGGCTGGTGGCGCGCGCTGTGCTCGAATCAAGTCACGAATTGCAGTTAAAGCGCGATGAGATTTGGATGAATCGTCATCGCGCTTTAGCTTGTTGTTTACGCATGATCTTTCCGGAAAACCGCTTCGCACTTTTCCGGATCATGCTTTAGAACGTCGCAGCTTCCTGCCGTCATGGCCGGGCTTATCCTGGCCATCGACGTCTTCTTCGCCGCACCAGGAACGTGGATGCCCGGGACAAGCCCGGGCATGACGATTGTTAGGGCACGGGCATCATCGTCCGCACACGAGCGCGGATGGAGCAGCTAGCCCAAATTCAACTCTTTGAAGAAGTCGTTGCCCTTGTCGTCGATGATGATGAACGCGGGGAAGTCGACGACTTCGATGCGCCAGATCGCTTCCATGCCGAGCTCGGGATATTCGAGCACCTCGACCTTCTTGATGCAGTGCTCGGCGAGGTTCGCCGCGGCGCCGCCGATCGAGCCGAGATAGAAGCCGCCGTATTTCTTGCAGGCCTCGCGCACGGCCGGCGCGCGGTTGCCCTTGGCCACCATCACCATCGAGCCGCCCGCGGCCTGGAACTGGTCGACGAAGGAATCCATGCGGCCCGCGGTGGTCGGACCGAACGCGCCGGAGGCGTAGCCCTCGGGCGTCTTGGCGGGACCAGCGTAATAGACCGGATGGTTCTTGAAATAATCCGGCAGCGGCTCGCCCTTCTCCAGCCGCTCGCGCAGCTTGGCATGGGCGCTATCGCGCGCGACGATCATGGTGCCGGTCATCGAGACCCGCGTCTTGATCGGATATTTCGAGAACGTCGCCAGGATGTCCTTCATCGGCTGGTTGAGATCGATCTTGACGACCTCGCCGCCGAGCGACTCTTCGACCTGTGGCAGATATTGCGCCGGGTTGTGCTCGAGCTCCTCGAGATAGACGCCGTCCTTGGTGATCTTGCCGAGCACCTGGCGGTCGGCCGAGCACGACACGCCAAGCCCGATCGGCAGCGAAGCGCCGTGCCTGGGCATGCGGATCACGCGGACGTCATGGCAGAAGTATTTGCCGCCGAACTGCGCGCCGACGCCGAGCGACTGCGTCATCTTGTGGATTTCCTTCTCCATCTCGATGTCGCGGAAGGCGTTGCCATCAGGCGAGCCGTGGGTCGGCAGAGCATCGAGATAGCGGGCGGAGGCGAGCTTCACCGTCTTCATGCAGAGCTCGGCCGAGGTGCCGCCGATCACGATGGCGAGATGATAGGGTGGGCACGCCGCGGTGCCCAGCGTCAGGATCTTTTCCTTGAGGAAAGCGAGCAGCCGGTCCTTGGTCAGCACCGAGGGCGTCGCCTGGAACAGAAAGCTCTTGTTGGCGGAGCCGCCGCCCTTCGCCATGAACATGAACTTGTAGGCGTCGTCGCCCTCGGCGTAGATCTCGCACTGCGCCGGCATGTTGTTGGCGGTGTTCTTCTCCTCATACATCGAAAGCGGCGCGACCTGCGAATAGCGCAGATTGCGGCGCAGATACGCATCGCGCGCGCCTTCGGACAGCGCCGCCTCGTCGTCGCCGTCGGTGATGACGTTGCAGCCCTTCTTGCCCATGATGATCGCGGTGCCGGTGTCCTGGCACATCGGCAGCACGCCGCCGGCGGCGATATTGGCGTTCTTCAAAAAGTCCAGCGCGACGAACTTGTCGTTCGGGCTCGCCTCGCTGTCCTCCAGGATCGAGCGGAGCTGCTTCAGATGGCCGGGCCGCAGATAATGGTTGATGTCGCCAAATGCCGCTTCCGACAGCGCCCGCAGCGCCTCGCGCGACACCACCAACATGTCCTTGCCGAGGACCTTCTCGACCCTGACTCCCTCGGACGAGATCTTCTTGTAGGGTGTCTCGTCCTTGCCCAGCGGGAACAGCGGGGTGTGCTTGTAGGGCGGAACAGGCTTGGACTGGTCGGGGAAAGCGGTGGGAGCGTTCATGGGGCAAATCTCGGGGTTTTGCGGCCCTGGCGGGCCTCTCAGCATAGAAGCGTTCTAAGCTTTTTTGCCGCAAAGGGAAGCGCCCGGGAAGCCCGCCCGGCTCATGGGGACCCCTGGATTTCACGATCCCTCGCCACCTGGTCTGACTGATCGACCGCGTAGGGAGCCTCCACAAGCTCCCGCGTCCCTTCAAGCAGACCCGGACGACCTATGTTGGGCAGGCCTGAAGCGGCAAGACACTCGATCCTCGCCCCGATGCTATACGGGCGGCTGCAATGGGATTGCCCTGGGAAATCCAGTCAATGATCTCATCGAGATCACGAGCCGCCGACTCGTGACTGACGACCTTCATTCGCCCGGGTGCTGCTTGAAGTACTACTTGAGGCGCTCCTTGAACTCCTCGAGCGTGAGCCGTCGCGCATTCGGAATCCGACCGACGGCGGCGAACCTCCTCGACCTGCTCGTCGGTTAGCCGATAGACGCTGTAGTCCTGCGACTCCATGAGCATCAGAATCTTCGCTGCGTCCTCCTGGCGTTCGGGCGGCCAGGTCAGAACGCGGTCCAGGATTGCCTTTACCTGCTCCTTGCTCATGTGTTCTTTATGTCACGCACCTGCCAGCAAGGAAGACCCTGCCCTTGCGCTTCGCACCCGGCGACGCTTGAATGCGCGCCCTAAGGGGCTTTTCATCATGATTTTGAAACTGAACGTCCGCGGCGCGATCCTGGTCGCCGCCGCCATCACCGGTCTTGCGACCCTCTCCTCGCCTGCGCACGCCGATCGCTGTGACGACAGCGCCAAGGAGCTGGCGAACCAGATCGACCGCCTCAAGGTGAATTTCCGCGCCGCCAACATCGTCTATCTTTCGCACCCGGCCGCCAAGGAGCTGTCGGTGGGCTGCCGTGGCGACAAGTATTCGATCGAGCTCTATGCCAAGAGTGATCGCAAGCCGAAGCCGGAGTTCTATGCGCTGGTCGGATCGATGGCGGCGATCGTCTTCACCGTGACCAAGGACGACACCACGACGGGCGCGACGCGCTGCCTGAAGCGGATGGGCCTATTGCGCGGCGACAAGATCAACATGCGCTATCGGCGACTCAACATGGAATGCACGCGCACCAAGACGGAGGCGTCCATCGCCATCACGCGCGGCAAGGACGAATAGGACACTCGCCTTCTCTTCGGCCACGCGCTCGCGACGCGAGGCATCGCCTCGCCGGCCGCCACACACTCGGTCATTGCGAGCGCAGCGAAGCAATCCAGAATCTTTCCGCCGAGGGACTCTGGATTGCTTCGCTTCGCTCGCAATGACGAGGAGAGAGCCGTTGTCCTCTCCGATCGTATGCTTGCGGAAGCAAAACGGATCCCATGCCCGATCCCTTGCATTTTAACGATTGCCTTGAAGGAATTTTCGCTCATCGCAGGACACGCTCGATTGTATTCATGTGCGAGGATTTGCGGATGAAGGTTTCCACCGTTGCACCGCCGCCGATCGCGATCGTGGTGCCGAGCTACGACACGACCAAGCAGCAGGACGATCAGACCAAGGTCAAGGACGAGGATCCGACCTTTAAGCCGCAGCCGCCCGCGCCGCTGCCGCCGGGTCAGGGCACGCGGATCGATCAACTCGCCTGATCAGGCTTGCCAAAGCCGAAGCGGCCGATCCGGTCGATCGGCCGTTGCGCGCGTCTCGGCCGCATCTTTGCCGGATAGCCGGACCAATATCATGCGCGCCCGAGCCTTGGGAGCTGCGCATGATCGCACGTCTCTTGCTGCAGAACACGATCTTCACCATCGCGATGGGCGCGCTGTTGTTCGGGGCCGCCGGCACGCTGGATTGGCCTTCGGCGTGGGCGTTCCTCATTACCTCCGCTCTGCTCGGTCCGCTTTGCGGCTGGTGGCTCTACCGGCTGGATCCGGCATTGTTGGCGGAGCGTCTGCGTCCGGTCATCCAGAGGGACCAGCCTCCGGCCTACAAGGCCTTCATCACCGCGTTCATCGTGGCGATGCTGGCCTGGCTGATCGTGATGGGGCTGGACCGGCGTTCGCTCGCATCCGAGATGCCGCTTGCCTTGCTGATTCTCGGCTTCCTGCTGTTCCTGCTCTGCGCGCTGTTCACCATGTGGGTCTTCCGCGAGAACTCGTTCGCCGCGCCCGTGGTGAAGCTGCAAGCCGACCGCGCGCAGCGCGTGATCTCGACCGGTCCCTACGCCTGTGTCCGCCATCCCATGTACAGCGGCATGGTCCTGTTCTTCGCCGGCCTGCCGCTGCTGCTGGGCTCGTGGTGGGGACTTGCGATGATGCCGCTCTTCATCGCCTTGCTCGCCGTCCGCATCCTGATCGAGGAGCGCACGCTGCGCGAGGGCCTGCCGGGCTACACCGATTATGCGGCGCGGGTGCACTATCGCCTCATCCCCGGCGTCTGGTGAGCGCACCTCATGGTCCGCACGAAAGCGGCTAATGATCCAGCTCGCGATAGCGCCGGAAGATGCCCTGCTCGTTGAAGGGAATGCGGCGCTCGCTTTCGAGATAGGCCTTGATGTTCGGCCGCGCGGCAATGCGGTCGTGCAGACCCACAAGACCTGGGACATCGGATTCGAACGCCTTCATGCGCTTGGGGAAGGCATAGCGCAGTCCATCGACGATCTGGAATAGCGAGAGGTCGACGTAGGTCAGGCGGCGACCGGTGACATAGGTGCCGCCGCCCCCGGCGAGAAGCTGCTCGAAATAGCCGAGATATTTCGGCACGCGCTCGCCCCAGAACTCGGCCGTGCGCTTCTTCGCCGGCGCCTTCTGATCCTCATAATAGAGCGAGGGCCCGAGCGGATGATGGGTGTCGTGGATCTCGACGACGAGATCGGTGATGGTGAGCTGAAGCTGGTGCACCCAGAGCCTGCCGGCTTCCGTCTTCGGCGCAAGCCCATGGCGGGCGCCGAGATAGAGCAGGATGTTGGCGGTCTGCCCGATGACGAGCTTGCCCGCTTTCAAGAACGGCGGCGCGAAAGGCGGCGTGCCCTTCTGCGCATCCATCATCTTCATCATCGCAGCCGTTCCGCGCGGGCCGCGCGCGACGTCGACGTAAGCGGCCCCCGCCTCCTCCAGCGCCAACCGCACATATTCGCCGCGGCCCTGAATCTCAGGCCAGTAGTAGAGCTCGTATTTCATGGAAGTGGTCCGTGAGCGTGGAGCGACGGACCAATCTAGCACGCAGCCGACGCGTGGCGAGAGTGGTGACCTCAAATGAAAAGGGCGCCGTGCCTGAGCACGACGCCCCTCCTTGCTAGATCGCTTGCGATCAGTTGGTTTGCTGGATCGCCGACAATTCCCAGCCGGTGCCCGGCCGGCGGGCGAAGGTCCAGATCTCGGTCGCCTCGCCCGGCTGCTCGCTGCCAGCAACGATCGCGCCGGTGTTGCGGTCGATCGTCTTGTCGGTGAGTGCGAAGCGCAGCGCCACCGTGGCGTAGTCGGTCTCGCCTTCGCGCCAGGCTTCCGCGAGGTCGCCCTGCAACAATTTCACGTTGGTAACCTTGTTGACGACGTTGCGCGCGCGGTTCTGCGCAAGATCCTGCTCGAAATACGAGACCATTTCCGGCGTCGCGAGCGTGTGCAGCTTGGCCACATCCTCGTTCGACCAGGCGGTCTGGATCTCGCCGAGCAGGCGCTCGAACGCCTCGTAATCATCCGGCTTGATCTCGAGCGGGGCGTTGTTGGCGCCGAACCCGAAGCCGCCAAGGCCACCGGCGAGGCCGCTGCGATAGTTCGTCTGCGGTCCGGGCGCTGCGCCGGCGTCAGCATTGGCATAGGCCGCCCGCGGGGCGTGACGACGCTGCCACCAGGACATTGCCAGCCGCACCACGAGCACCACCAGCGCGATCTGGATGATCAGGCCGAGGATCGAGGACAGGCCGCCGAGGCCACCGAACAGGCCGCCGCCGAACAGCATGCCGAGCAGGCCGGCACCGAGGAAGCCGGCCGCAAGGCCGCCCAGGAAGCCGCCGCCGCGGCCGAACAGGCCGCCGCGCGCCGGCGCGGAAGCAGCCGAATTCATGCCCGCACCCGGCTGGGTGTAGGTGCGGTTGAACTGCGAGGTCGAGCCCGGTGCGGTCGTGGTCGACGGCGGTGCCGAGTAGGTGCGCGAACCGCGCGAACCCGACGACATGCCGCCACCGACGCGCGCGTCGGCGGACGAGATCGCCAGCGCGGTCGGCAGCGCAAGCGCCAGCACGACGGCGATCATCTTGAAGAGATTGCGGGAGCGTAGCGAGAAAGTCATGTGCGTTTCCCAAATCCCCGGCATGGGGACGTGCGCCTAAGATGGGCAGACTTCCCGAAAAGTGAAGCCGGTTTCGGAACTTATGGCTGCGGCCCTCAGTCGCGGGGATGTGGCAAAAGCCCATATTTCGCGGGGGTTTGGCCGGGGGCGCGAGGGAACGGTGGTCGAGGGATACCGGCGGCTATACGGCCGGAATTCCGCTTTTTCCTCGTCATTGGAGGCATGGCTCTCTCGCCACGTCATTGCGAGGAGCAATTGCGACGAAGCAAATCCAGACTGCCACCGCGGAACGATTCTGGATTGCTGCGCTGTGCTCGCAATGACTGAGAATGCGGAAGCGGCGCGCCGCCCCTCGCCTCACCCCTGCTTCGTCATCGTCTCCTTCACCGCCGCCACGAGCTGGCTCAGTGTGAAGGGCTTGGGCAGGAAGTCGAACTGCTGGCCTTCGGGCAGGCTCTTCTCGAAGGCGTCCTCGGCATAGCCGGAGACGAAGATGAACTTGATGTCGGGGTTCTTTTCCCGCATCGCCTTCAGCAGCGTCGGGCCGTCCATCTCGGGCATGACGACGTCGGAGACGACGAGATCGATCGCCCCGCTCTGCTCCTCCAGCACCTCCATGGCCTCGACGCCGTTCTCGGCCTCGACCACGGTGTAGCCGCGCGAGCGCAGGCCGCGGGCGTTCAAGGCGCGCAGGCCCTCTTCGTCCTCGACCAGCAGGATGGTGCCTTGCCCGGTGAGGTCGGTGCGCGGCTTGGCCTCCGTCGGCGCAGGCGCTGCTTCCTTCGCGGCACCATTGGTCGTGCTGGCCACAGCCGCGGGCTGCTCGACCTGCACCTCCGGTTCGGCGAGATGGCGCGGCAGGAAGATGTGGAACGAGGTGCCCTGCCCCGGCTCGGAATCGACGTAGATGAAGCCGCCGGTCTGCTTGACGATGCCGTAGACGGTGGAGAGCCCGAGGCCGGTGCCTTTACCCACTTCCTTCGTCGAGAAGAACGGCTCGAAGATCTTATCGCGGATGTCGGCGGGAATGCCGGTGCCGGTGTCGGCGACCTCGATCCGGACATAGTCCGCAGCCGGCATGCCCTTGTAGGCGAGCTTGCCTGCCTCGTCGGTGGTGACGTTGGCGGTGCGGATGATCAGCTTGCCGCCATCGGGCATGGCGTCGCGCGCGTTCACCGCGAGGTTGACGATCACCTGCTCGAACTGGGAGACGTCGACCTTCACCGGCCAGAGGTCGCGGCCATGGACGAGGTCGAGCTTGACCTTCTCGCCGATCAGCCGGCGCAGCAGCATGGTGAGATCGGAAAGCGCGTCGCCGAGATCGAGCACCTGCGGCCGCAGCGTCTGCCGCCGCGAGAATGCCAGCAGCTGCCGCACCAAGGTCGCGGCCCGCGTCGCGTTCTGCTTGATCTGCATGATGTCCTGGAACGACGGGTCGGTCGGCTTATGCGCGTTCAGCAGGAAGTCGTTCGCCATCATGATGGCGGACAGCACGTTGTTGAAGTCGTGGGCGATGCCGCCGGCGAGCTGGCCGACCGTCTCCATCTTCTGGGACTGGTTGATCTGGTTCTCCAACGCGCGCCGCTCGGTGGTCTCGAGCATGTGCACGATGGCGGCTTCCGCCTCGTTCTCGGCGGCATCCACCGGCGTGACGAAGAACTGGCCCCAGCGCTCCTTGGTCCCCTCCAGCGCCACCTCGACCGGCGCGATGTCGGCCTGGCCTTCCGCGGCCTGGTTGATGGCCGCGATCAAGAGGTGCCGGTCGCGCGAATTGACCGCGCGGAAGATCGACTTCGAGGCGCTGTCCAGCCCCAGCGCCTGACCGAGCTTGGCGTAGCGCGCGTTGGCGCGCACGACGTTGCCGGCGCGGTCGACGGTCGCGATCGCCATCGGCGTATGGTCGAAGAAGCGCATGAAGCGGACTTCGGCGGCGCGGTCGGGATCGCTGCGCTCGTCGCGGGCGCGGCTGATCACGAGCGTGCGCGACGGCCCCGGCGCGCCGTCGGCGCCGAAGGCGAGCTTGTGATAGAGCCGCACCGGCATGGTCTTGCCGGTGCGCATGCGCAGGTCGATGTCGAAGACCTCGGTCTTCACTTCGCCCGGCACCGCCACGATCGAGGTCAGCAGTGAGGCGCCGTCGCCGGAGACGATATCGGTCAACTTCAATCCGCCCGAGCCGATCTCGGCGAGGTCGTAGTCGAGCCAGTTCGCCAGCGTCGCATTGACGTAGGCGAGCTCGCCGGCCGGATTGACCGAGAAGAAGCCGCACGGCGCGTGATCGAGATATTCGATCGCGTGCTGCAGCTCCTGGAACACGTCCTCCTGGCGCTCGCGGTCGCGGGTGATGTCGGCGATCGACCACACCGCATATTTCGCCTCGCGCTTGCCGGTGCCGAGGGGGCGCACGCGCATGCGCAGCCAGCGGCCCTGGCTGCCGTCGTGGCCGGAGATGCGTACCTCTTCCTGCTGGCGCTTGCCCTCGCGGGCGGCCTTGAGCAGGCGGAACACG
Source organism: Bradyrhizobium vignae (assembly GCF_004114425.1). Classification (GTDB taxonomy): domain Bacteria; phylum Pseudomonadota; class Alphaproteobacteria; order Rhizobiales; family Xanthobacteraceae; genus Bradyrhizobium; species Bradyrhizobium vignae. The sequence goes on from NZ_RDQF01000045.1 coordinate 43,478, forward strand.
GCTTCGGAGACGTCGGGGTTGCCGATGAAGACGCGCTCCACGGGCCGCACGTCCTGCGGGCCGCTGGCGCCGGTCAGCGTCAGATAGGCCGCGTTGGAATAGACCACGTGTCCGCGCGCGTCGGTGACGGCGAGCCCGTCAAATGCGTGATCGGAGATGCGGGCGATGATCGGGTCGTCGAGATTACGGTCGGCGAAGCGGATGATGCCGGCGGCAAAGGCGAACAGGTTGAACAGGCCGACCATCGCCAGCACGGCGAGGATGCCGAGGATATAGGGCTGCGCCTGCGCGCGCCCGAGCGTCATCAGCCCGACGGCGACCGCGACGAGGCCTGCGGCCACCAGCAGCACCAACGCGATGCTGCCCGAGCGCGGCGACGGCTCTTGCGTCGCAACGGGCTCGCGTGTGAGGTCATGGTCGGTCTCAGCAGTCATCTCGAGCTGGCGCAGCCTGTCGGCAGAGAATCAACGCGTCACGGGGCGCGTGGGGTCCTCCCTGCCTGAATCGGACCCTGAGGTGCAAGGGCAGCAGGGGCGAAAGGTACGCTGATTCCCAGATTACGGCCATTTCCGGTACTTTTCGGGTCTTTTACCCCCGCCCGCCGCCGAATCCGCGCTTCAGCCGCATGACATAGCCGATGACTTCGGCGACGGCATGATAGTGCTCGGTCGGGATTTCCTGGTCGATGTCGACCGTGGCGTAGAGCGCGCGCGCCAGCGCCACGTTCTCGACGATCGGAATGTCGTGTTCGCGCGCGATCTCCCGGATCTTGAAGGCGAGGTTGTCGACGCCCTTGGCGACGCAGATCGGCGCGGTCATGCCGCGCTCGTAGGACAGCGCCACCGAATAGTGGGTCGGGTTGGTGATGATCACGGACGCCTTGGGAACCGCCGCCATCATGCGCTTCTTGGCGCGCTGCTGCCGCAGCTGCCTGATCTTGCCCTTGATGTGCGGGTCGCCTTCGGACTGCTTGAACTCCTCCTTGATCTCCTGAAGCGACATCTTCTGCCGCTGGAACCAGCTGCGGTACTGGAAGAAATAGTCGGCGATGGCGACGATCGCGAGCGCCGCGACCACCGCGCCGAGCAGATGAATGGTCATGCTGGTGCTGGCGCCGAGCATGGCCGCCGGATCGAGCCTGACCATCGCCTCCATGCGATGCCGCTCCGGCCACAGGATCATGGTCATGACCACGCTGAGGGCGACCAGCTTGCCGATGCCTTTGAGAAAATTGGCGGCCGCCTGCTTGCCGAAGATGCGCTTGAAGCCGGCGCCGGGCGAAATCTTGCTGAATTTGGGTTTGAGGGACTCGGCCGACCACACCAGACGGTGCTGCAGCATGTTGCCGGCAATGGCCGCCAGCACCAGCATCAACAGGGGCACGCCGATCGCGGCAAGGACGGCGAACTCGATCTGCTGGGTCAGCGCGAGCAGGGCCTTCCCGTCGGTCTTGATCATCCAGGAATTGGCGAGCAGGTTGCGCATCGGTGTCAGCAGCCCGCTGCCGACCGAGCCCGAGAAGGTCGAGACGACGAGTGTGCCGCCCGCCATCATGAACCAGGTGTTGATCTCCTGGCTCTTGGCGACGTCGCCGCGTTCGAGCGCATCGTCGAGGCGCTTTTGCGTCGGGTCTTCTGTTTGACTTTCGGGATCGTTGTCGTCCGCCATCGATCGCCCCCTGTCACTTGAGCGGCATCATCTGGTGCATGACACCGATGAAATAGTCGAGAAAGGTGCCCATCATCGCGGTGAGCACCACGGCGAGCACCAGGAAGCCTGCGAAGATCGACAGCGGCACGCCGACGAAATAGACCTGCATCTGCGGCATCAGCCGCGCCAGCACACCGAGCCCGATGTTGAAGACGAGGCCGAACACCAGAAACGGTCCCGAGAGCTGCAGGCCGAGGCGAAAGGCGGCCGCGAAGGCGCGCGTTGCCAGCGAGGCGACGTCGCCGCTCGATACGGTCTCGCCCGGCGAGAAGATCGTATAGCTGTCGTTCAGTGCGGCGATCACCAGATGGTGGCTGTCGGTCGCGAACAGCAGCGTCACCCCCAGCATGGTCAGGAAGTTGCCCACCAGCACGCCCTGCTGTCCCTGCGTCGGATCGACCGAAGTGACGAAGCCGAGCCCCATCTGCTGCGCGATCACCGATCCCGCAACCTGGAGCGCCGACAACGTCACGCGCGCGGTCGCCCCCAGCACGATACCGATCGCGATCTCATGCAGCATCAGCACCAGCAGCGGCGCCAGCGACCCCATGTCGACATGATAGGCATTGCGATGCAGCGGCAGGATGATCAGCGTGAGCAGCAGCGCGATCGAGAGCTTGATCCGCGTCGGGATGTTGGTCTCGCCGAGGCCGGGCAGCAGCATCACCATTGCGCCGACCCGGGCGAAGGCGAGCATGAAGGAAGCGGCGAGCGCCGGCAGCAGCGAGACGTCGATGCGCATAGTTCACGCATTGTGCCTCAGCCGCCGATGATTCGCGACGAGATCCGCAGCATGTGGGCGTGGAGCGAGTCGGCCATGAATGGCAGCGCCAACAGCATCGTGGCGAAGATGGCCAGGATCTTCGGCACGTAGATCAGCGTCTGCTCCTGGATCTGCGTCAGCGCCTGGAACAGCGACACGACGACGCCGACCACGAGACCGACCACCATCAGCGGCGAGGACACGATCACGATGGTCCAGATCGCATCGCGTGCGACGTCGAGGGTCTCGGGTCCGGTCATGGTCAGAATTCCTTGTTCAATCTTCATCCCGCCACCACGGCGAGGAACGAACGCTCCCTCCTCGTCATTGCGAGCGAAGCGAAGCAATCCAGACTGCCACCGCGGAAAGATTCTGGATTGCTTCGCTGCGCTCGCGATGACGCCTGGGGCGAGCGCCAGCGCGAAAAATCAGATCGGCATCTTCATGATGTCTTCATAGGCTGCGATCACGCGGTCGCGGACCGAGACCAGCGTGGACACCGCGACGTCGGTGTCTGCGACCGCCGTCACCACGTCCATCACATTGGCCTTGCCGGCTGCCATCGCCACCGTCTGCGCGTCGGATTTGCGGCCGGACTCCATGACGCTGCCGACGGCGTCCTTCAGCAGCGAAGCAAAGGATTGCCCACTCGGCTCGCTGCCCTTGCCGGCGCCGCTGTTCTCCAGCACGCGGGCGAGATTGGCGTAAGCATTGGCGGCGATTGTCGGTGATGCCATGGCTTAAGGTGTCCTGTTCAGCTCTTGAGGATGTCGAGCGTGCGCTGGATCATCCGGCGCGTCGCACTGATGATGTTCAGATTGGCCTCGTAGGACCGCTGCGCGTCGCGCATGTCGGTCATCTCGACCACCGAGTTCACGTTGGGATACTTGACGTTGCCGCCCGCATCCGCCGCAGGGTTGTTCGGCTCGTATTTGACGCGGAAGGCGGACTGGTCGGGCTTGATTCTGCCGAGCGTGACGACCTGCGCGTCGAGCGTGCGGTCGAGCGCGGAGGAGAAGGTCGGAACCTTGCGCCGATAGGGATCGCCGCCGGCGGTCTGCGCCGTCGAATCCGCGTTCGCGATGTTTTCCGAGATCACCCGCATGCGCCCGGCCTGCGCACGCAGGCCGGAGGTCGCGATCGCCATCGAGCGGGCAAAGTCGCTGCTGTCATTCGCCATGATCTGCCTCCGCTAGCTCTGCTGTTCCCGGATCATGCGCTAGCCCTTGCCAATCGCTGTCTTGAGCAGATGCAGGCTCTTCGAATAGAGCGAGGTCGCCGCCGCGTAGTCCATCTGGTTGCTGGCGGCCTTCATCATCTCCTCCTCGAGATTGACGGCGTTTCCCGCAGGGCGCGTCTCGAAGCCGGCATTCTTGTTCTGGTCGAAGCCCGAGGCCGCGCCTGATGGTTTCATGTGCGAGGCGCTGGTGACGGTCAGCGCCAGGGGGCCCATCGAGCCCGTTACGGCGCCGGTCTTGTCGAGCTTCGGCTCGACCAGGTCGCGCGGCCGGAACTTGGGCGTATCGGAGTTGGAGACGTTCTCGGCCAGGACGCGCTGGCGCTCCTGGTGCCACTGCATCTTGGTACGAAGCGCCGACAGCACCGGGAGGTCGTTGATGGACATCGTCGCGGCTCCTTCCGCCCCTTGCGGACCTTGAGGTCCGAAGCTAGGCAGAATTTGCCGCCTGTATGGTTAACAGCTGGTTAAGGACGCTCGTGACGCATGTCCCCAAGCGAGGCACGATCTTGCGGACCCGTGATTCTACGCCCCGAAAAGTGGCATTAACCCAACCGTTTGGCGGCGCATGGACTGGGCAAGAAGTCGTTTTGGATCGGGCGATTCATGGGTTATTAAGAGTTGGGGACGGCAAAACTTGCCGTGGAACGTTAACTAATCGCAGTTTGGGGCATCGTCCGCCGTGGTTGGCGAATCTGACCATCGGCACGAGAAAAGCGCCATTTGTCGGGGACAAGTATGCAAGGCAGCCCTATCACCTTCATCGTCGCGTTCATCGTCGTTCTGGCGTTGATCGGCGTCGCTGCATGGCTGGTTCGTCGATTCGGCAGCAGCCGGCTGGGCGCCAACACACAGCGCGGCCGGATGCCCCGCCTCGCCGTGATCGACGCAGCCGCGGTCGATGGCCGCCGCCGTCTGGTGCTGGTCCGGCGTGACAATGTCGAGCACCTGCTGATGATCGGCGGCCCCACGGACATCGTGGTCGAGCCCAATATCGTTCGCGCCGCGCCCAGCCGCGACCAGCTCCCGCAACGTCCGAGCGCCGCCGAACCGCCGCGCCTCGCCCCCATGCCCGATGCCGGCGGCTGGGCGGATGAAGCACCGCGCCCCGAACTGCTCGATCATCCCGAGCCGCAAATGCCCGAGCCGCCGCCGCGGCCCGCGCGCCCATCCTTCGCCGACGAGGTGCGCCGGCCTGCTCCTGCACTGGCCGAGCGCCGCAGCGAGCCGCCCCTGGGGGGCTTTACGCCCGAGCCGGTCGCGCCACGTCCGGATCGCGAACCACGGCCCGAGCCGCTGCCGCCGCGCATCCCCCGCGGCGAGCCGCCGCTGATGCCGCGCCCGCCGCGCGGGAACGAGCCGACGAAGATGCCGCCCGTGCGCGCCGAGCGCGCCGCTGCACCACCGCCTCCTCCGCCCGTGCCGCAGGCTCCGGCCGTTCCGCCGACGGCACCTGCCGCTACGCCCTCGAGCGCCGAGCAGAACCTCGCCGAGATGGCGCAGCGGTTGGAGGCTGCGCTGCGCCGCCCGGCCGGCGAAACGGTCGCGCCTCCGGTTGCACCGGAACCGCCGCCCGCTCCCCCGCGCGCCGCACGCAACGAGCCGCCGGCGCCGCCGGCCCCGCCTGCAAAGCCGGCCGCGGAAAAGACCAGCTTTGAAAATCTCGAAGACGAGATGGCCTCCCTGCTCGGCCGTCCGAAGCCGTCTTCGTGAAATTGCCGGCCCTCCCGCGTAGAGTTCTTTTCCTTTCTGTCCTGTTCAGCGCGGCCTCGCTCGCGATGCCGGCGCATGCCCAGGACATCAGCATCAATCTTGGCGGCGGCGCTGGCGGCGGCGTCACCGAACGCGCGATCCAGCTGATCGCGCTGCTCACGGTGCTGTCGATCGCGCCGTCGATCCTGATCATGATGACGTCGTTCACGCGCATCGTGGTGGTGCTGTCACTGTTGCGCACCGCGATGGGCACCGCGACTGCGCCGCCGAACTCGGTGATCATTGCGCTGGCGATGTTCCTCACCTTCTTCGTGATGGGACCGGTGCTGCAAAAGTCCTACGACGAGGGCATCCGTCCGCTCGTCGCCAGCCAGATCGGCGTCGAGGATGCGCTCCAGCGCGCCTCCGTCCCCTTGCGCGGCTTCATGCAGAAGAACGTGCGCGAGAAGGACCTCAAGCTGTTTCTGGATCTCTCCGGCGAGGCACCGCCAGCCACGCCCGACGATCTCGCCTTACGCATTCTCGTCCCCGCCTTCATGATCTCCGAGCTGAAGCGCGCCTTCGAGATCGGCTTCCTCTTGTTCCTGCCCTTCCTGATCATCGATCTCGTCGTCGCCTCGGTACTGATGTCGATGGGCATGATGATGCTGCCGCCGGCGACGATCTCGCTGCCTTTCAAGCTGATCTTCTTCGTGCTGGTCGACGGCTGGTCGCTGGTGGCGGGAAGTCTGGTGCAGAGCTACGGGGGGTGAGGCGCAAACCCAGATAGGCCGCGGCTCCTTCTACCCCTAAGTGAAATTGACACCGGCGCACGCCTCGGTAACATCGTGGCGTGGGCGCGGGTTCGCTGGATGGAAATCGAGTTTCCCTTAGAGTTTTTACTATATGTAAGGGTATCCAACGATCCCTTCGAGGAACTGCGATGACCGAATCTGGGAGTGAGGAGCAGGTTTTACAGAGGGAGATCGCACGCTTAGAGTCGGAGGGATACGACGTATTCGTGCATCCCCGCGCTCCACTGGTTCCTGACTTTCTCGGAGACTTCGTTCCCGATGCTGTCGCAACTGGAAACGGAAAGAAAATCGTTCTTGAGGTCGCTAGACCATCGACGCGACAGAGCGAACGTCTGAAAGACGTTGCCGCTCGCTTCGCTCAACAGCGAGAGTGGGAGTTGAAGGTGCTGTTTGTTGCCCCCACATCTTTGGGTACAACGCTTCCGGTGCAGTCGCGTCAGGCAATCGAAGGTGCTCTGAGTGAGATCGAAAGGCTGCGCGACATAGACGCCTTGCGTGCCGCCTTCTTGCTTGCATGGGCAACGTTCGAGGCCGAAGGCAGGGCGTCGGTCGAAGGTCGCTTCGACCGTCCGCAGACGCCTAGCCGCCTCGTCGAAGTTCTAGGTCAAGAGGGGCTATTGACCCCTACCGACGCCGACCAAATGAGGCTGCTCTCAGAAAAGCGCAATCGGCTCATACATGGCGATCTCGGTACCGATATTGGCGCTGAAGATCTGGAAAGGCTCATCGGCATTCTGAGACAGCTTTCCGCTAGGCACGCCTGAGCACAGCAATTGATGGCCTTAGGACCCGCCCCTGCCCCTTCAAGTCATACTGCTCGCTGAGGTGGTCGCCGATCTGGACCAGCATGGCGACGCTTTCGGGGAAGCCCGGCTTGTCCCATGTCGCCTGATCGGCGGCGGCGCGGAACTTCCAGCTGTCGCCGTGACGGACGATCAAGATGGCGAAGCTGTCCGGGCCATCGACATGGGCCTTCAATTCGGCCCGTGCCATGGCGATGAGTTCGGCTTCGGTCTTGGCAGGCTTGCTCATATCGTCCCTCTCGCGGCATGAAGATGCTTTGGGTTGCCGCCTGACGGGCACCTGTCGAGAGATCCAGAGGTAGCAGGGTTCCTACCGCGTCGTCTTGATCTGCCGCACGACGGGGATCGTGGGCAGCGAGCCGGTGTGGTCGGACTCGTCCTTGGCCTGCGGCGTGCCGGGTCCGCGCGCCGTGGCGTCGGGGAAGCGCTGCTTCATCTCGCGCAGGAAGCCGTCGAGCGTGTCGACGCTGGCGGCGAGCTTGGCGATCTCGGCGAATTCGGCGCTGGAGGCAGCGGCCGGCTTGCTGGCGATATCGAAGGCGAGACGGTCGGCGCTCTCGCTCATCAGCGGCGCGTATTTCTCGCGGAAGCGCGACAGGCCGATCGAGTCGTCGGCGAGCGCGTAGCCGACGGCCGCGCGAATGATATCGCTCTTCTCGACCGCATTGAGCGGCTTGAAATCGCGGAAACGCTCGCCGTAATAGAGCTCGATCTGCTCGGCGGACTCGCGCCAGCGCCGCGCGGCCCAGAAGATGTCGGAGCGGAGGCGCAGCACTTCGCGCCCGGAGACGTTGGAGACGATGTCGAGCGCGAGATCGTGACGGCCGACGTCGCTCTGCGCACGCGCCTCGAGCAGCAGGCGCTGCTGCCGGAGCTCGCCGGAGAGATCGCTGATGCGGCTCGCGCGCAGCGCGGTGATCGCCATGTCAGGCTTGCGATTGGCGAGATAGACCATGGCAAGGCGCGCGGCGACCTGCGCGCGCGCCGCGCCTTCAAGGCGATGATCGACCTGGTACTGCAGCAGCTCTGCGGCCTGGTCGAGCAGATCGATCGAGGCGAGGCGGTCGGCGAGCCGGCGGATCAGCTCGTCGCCGCGACGGCCGATCGGCGTCAATTCGCGGAACTCGTAGAACATCCCGAGCGCCTCGACCGGCGGCAGCTCGTCCCCCTTCGGCCCCAGGAATATCTGCGTGAACAGGTCGGACGCGAGATCCTGCGCCAGGCGCGAGGCTTCGGCGTTCGGCTGGAGCCTGGTCGCAGTGCGCGCCGCCATGAGCGCATCCCGGTAACGCCCGTTCTCGGCATACAACTGCGACAGCATCTGCAGCGTCTTGACCTCGATCGCGTCGCCGCGCCAGGTCATTGACAGCGTCTCGAGCTCGCGCAGCGCCTCTTCCTTGCCGATCTCGTCGCGCTTCTGGCGCAGCGCGACCTCGAGCTGCTTGGCCTCGGCCGCAGCCGGACGGTCGTTCGAGGCGACCGCGAACTTGTAGTCGTCGAGCGCGTCCTTGTCGTGGCCAAGCGCCTCGGCGAGCCGGCCGCGCAGTACGGCGAAGGCCGGAGCAGCCTCAGGCGGGATGCCGACAACCTCGAGCTCGCTGCGGCGCTTGGAGGCGCCGGCATAGTCCTTCACCTCGAGCGATGCACGCATCGCGTCCATCGTCACGATGCGCTGGATGTCGAGCGGCAGGGAGGCGATGGCGAATTCGACGTTCTTGAACTTCTCGCGCGCGTCCGCCCACTTGCCCTGCCGCGCATAGGCGAGCGCCTTCCAGAGCTGGGAATCGTGGCTGTTGCCGATCACGGGATTGGCGAGGTCCTTCAAGCCCTGCGCCGGGCGGCCGATCAGGATGCTCGCGATCGCATGCATGATCAGCGCACCGCTCTCCTCCTTGTTCAGGGGATCGGTCAGCATCACGTCGGTCACGGCCTTCGCTTCGTGATACATGGCACGCGACATGTAGAACTGCGCGAGGTCGAGCCGCGGCAGCGAGCGCAGCGCGGGCTCGACCGCTGCGATCGCCGTCATCAGCTCGCTCTGGCGCGCCATGAAGTTTTCCGACTGGCCCTTGCGCCAGCCTTCGGGGCTGAACACCGGGCGCACCGCGGTCGGCGCCCGCTCGGCCGAGATGTCGACCGGCGACAGCGTCAGCCCGCCCTTCTTGCCGAGGATCACCTTGTCGGAGCCGACCTCGACGCCGACCTCATCGGAGTTCGGCCGGATCGCGATGCCGTGCGCGGATTCCAGCAGCGAGAGATCGACGAGGTCCTGCCGCTTGATGAAGCCGCGTACCGGCCGCTGCGCAGTGACGACATAGAGCGTATCGCCGGCATCGGGATCGGTGAGCTTGTGCAGGAGGCCCGGATTGGCGAAGGGGATCGCGATATTGGCGAGCGCCGGATCGGTGATGTTGCGCGACATCATCAACGGCAGCGGCGTCGCCTGGATCTTGTCGGCGAGCGTCAACATCCAATTGGTCTCCTTGCCGACCTCCTCGCTCGTCAGCGAGTAGACCAGCGGCCGCGTGAGGCGGATGCGCACCGCTTGCCCCTTGTCGAGCGGGATACGGCCGACCTCGCCGATCATGGCGCCGCCCTTGCTGCGGATCGCCTCGACATCGATGGGCTTCGGCGTGTCGAACACCAACCAGACAGTATCGCCGCGGCGGAACGCCGCCGCCGGCGTTGCCACCTGAAGCGGGAACGTCACGCGCAAGCCGTCGCTCTCGCGGCGCGCATCGACGCTGGCGACGACCTGCTGCGCAGCGGCGGGCGTCTCGCTGGGGGGTGCCTTCGGGGATTCCTTGACCGGCTCCTTCGCCGCTTCGTTCACGGCCTGCTTGGGCGCTTCGGCAACCACAGGCTTGGCAGGCGCGGCCGGGGCTGCGGCAGCCGCCGCCGCGGGCGTTGGGACTTCCTTGGGTGTCTCCTTGGGCACTTCCGCAGCGTGCGCAGCCTCAGTCGCGGGCGCCGGCCTCGGCGCTTCGGCGACCGGCATTGCGGCGGGCGCGTCCGGCTTCGCCTCGGGCTTCACGTCAATCTTGGCTTCGCGTGCGATCGTGTCCGATGTGGGCGGCGCGATCTCGCGATGGACATCCTTCGGCTTCTCGGCCGCCGGGTTTTCCGGCACAGGCGCGGGTCCCTGACCGGCAGGCTTCATCTGCGCGATCGCCGCCTCGGGCGTCGCGGCCGACTTGCCCTTCTCGGGTTGGAAGGAGACGTCGACGACATAGTTCTTCTCGTCGCGGAACGAATGCACGTCGGAATCGCCGATCAGCGCGATCTCGACATTGGTCTGGTCGATGTCGGCCTTCTGCTTGATCGAGGCGACGTTCGGCGGCGCCGCGACCACCGCGTCCGCCAGGTCGAAATTGAGGTTGGCGTTGAAGACGAGCGTGAGCTTCTGCTCGTTGAGCACGGAGGAGACGCCGACGCCATCGGGCATCTCGAACGCGAAGCGCACGAAGGTCGGCTGCACCGAGGCACGCACACGGATCTGCGGACGTTTCTTGGCCTCGGCGGCGGCGCGCTGGGCGCGTAGCGCGCGCTCGGCCACGCGTGCGCGCTCGGCGAGTTCCTTGACCACGTCCATGGGCAGGCTCGGCGGCGGGCCCTTCCAGCCCTCGGGCAAGAGGTCGACGAAGGTGCGCTCGCCGGCGTTCATGGTGTTGACGGTGACACGCCGCGCCAGCGACAGACGGATGGCGCCGCCATCAGGGTCGCGGCGCGCGGAGTTGACGTAGTCGGGCGCGCCTTCCGGAACCCGATCGACGGGAACGTCGACGGGCCGGTCGAAGCGGATGATGAGGATGGAGCCTGCGGTCGTCACCTCGGAGGGAACGTCCTCGCCGAGCTTGATGACCAGACGGGCAAAGCCGCCGCCGGCGGAAAAGGTCGCCTCGCCCCTGATCGGATCGGCCGCTCGGGCCGGCGCCGCGAGGCCAATCAGGAAACAGGCCGCCAGCAAGGTCGCCCCGCGGACATGTCGCGACAGGCCCCGTGCCAATGCGCGGGCTCGCGACACAAATCCAGCGGCAGCCTCTCGCGCCATTGGCGGCATTTCTTCCAGTTCGGCGGTCATGCCGGCAATGGTGCCGGCGGTGCCGTCGACTGTAGTTCCCGCCAATTAAGGACTTGTTAATGCTATATCTTGATTTGCGCTGCGGTCAGCGCGCCGTGCCGGATCGAGCGGGAGACGATCCGCAAGTTTCGGATTTGAGACGCAGTGGATTAAGGAGTTGTTAGCAGCTGCAAGCGGTGCCGGTCGCGGCTCGTCAATCCCTTTGCGCAGCACGTGCAGCTCTCCGCCATGTGTTGATCTGATCGCGTGACGCCCTCAAGCCGAGTGCGTCTTCAATGTTGCTCCCCCGTGCCTTCGGGCGCCGGGGAACTCGCTTCGTCGAGACAAGATTCATGATCGTTGCCCTCGTCGCCTTCCGGCGGCGCTGCATGCTGGTGGCTTAGCGCGGATGTCCATGCGGACGTCATCGCCGCTATGAGCAGCCGGTTGACGGCCTCGATGACTCGTTCTGCGGCGGACGAGTAGTTCATGGCCTCCTCCTGCGCTGCCGATTGCGAATGGCCGAAAGCGTAGGATGGTGCCGTGAGTGCCACTGTACGCCACTTCACAGTTGCGCGCGTCAACTCATCGCAGTCTCAGAGGATGCCGCCTGCCTCAGCTACATCCGCCACGGGAGTCTGATCTGCCGCCTTGACGAGTTGCCGAGCACGCGCACTCACAACCTTCGGGGCGTTGCGGTTCGCGCGCGACTCTGAATCAGATGTGAACTCGGCGATGCGAATCGCATTGGTTAGCTTCGGGGGTAATCAATGAGCGGAGAAGCCGGTTGCATTGTGTGTAGCAGGGCAAGAGCGGTCATAGCGATCGTTCCCATCGCCAGAGGATATGCCCTGAAAACATATGAATGCTCTTGTTGCCATAGCACCCTGCAGCTCGTGACGCGCATCACAAAGGCGGCGCTGATCAAGCAGCAGCTCGATATCCTCCCTCGGATGGACAAGCAGCTGCGTCCGCCTGTTCGCAAGGTGCAACAGGCCTTCGCGACCTAGGCGCACAAGCCGTTCCGCTGGCCCCGAGGCGAGCGACCACGCGATCACGCGCGGGTCGCAAGGGCGCGCTTCGCCTCGCGGCCTCAATTCGGCTTTTGCGTCGGCTTGCCATCGATCTTGGGAAGATCGCCGGCCGAGGCCGACTGATCGCCGCCGCCATTGGCACGGCGGGCCATCTCGACGGTGAGCCGCTCGGCGGCCTCCGGCGACATCAGCCCCAAGATGTCCGACATCTTTCGCGGCGCGATCGCCGAGGCGATCTCGATCAGCACGCCCATCTCCAGCCGGTCGAACACCCGCGCGGCGTCCTTGGGCTTCATGCCCTCGTACATGGTCACGAGGCCCTTCATACGCTGGACTTCGGCCGCCTTCTGCTCGGCCTGCGTCGCGGAGATGCGGGTTTCCACGGCCTTCATCTCCTCGACCTTGGTCTCGATGCGCTTCTCGGCCGACTTGAGCAGACTTTCGCGAATGTCGATCTCGCGCTGGCGCGCCTCGATCTCCTGCCGCCGCGCCTGCAACCGTTCCAGGATCGCACGCTCCGAGGCCGAGACCTGCGGCTGGCCTTCCTCCACCTTGACCACCATGCCATCGGGCTTGGTCTCGGGCGCGGCGGGCTTGGGCGCCTCCTTTGGCGCGCCATGGGTCGATCCGGTGATATCCGGATCCTCGCGGCCGGTCGGGAAATTCAGATTCTCCTGCGCCCAGGATTTCTTGGTCTGGTTCGGCTTGTAGTCGAAGACATAGCCGCCGTTGATCACGAGGCCCGCCACCTTCAGCGTGGCAAGACCTGCGACGGCAACCAGGACGACCGGAATGATGCGGATATTACGGAAGGACTTCATACCCAGGCTTCATGCGGCAAGGCCGTTGGATCGTCGGCGCTCGGAGAAGGCTTCGGCCGCAGCCGCCACCGCCTTCGCCGACGAGGGTTTTGCTGTAGGCGTGGCGACCGTTTCCGGGTTCGTCACGGGACGCGCGGCAATCGCGATCTTGGACAGGCGCCGCACCACGTTGTCGGCTTCGCCGAGCTGCTTGTAGAGCTGGTCCGACATCTGGGTCGCCGCCGCGAGCTGGCTGCCCAGGTTCTCGTTGACGTCGCGCACGGCGAGCTTCAGCCCGCCGATCGCGCGCTCGGCGATCTCGGTCGCGGTGATGAGCTCGCCGATGACCGCCTTCAGCGAATGCTCGTCCGCCTTCAGCCGCGTCAGCCGCTTGTTGAGCATGACGCAGTAGACGATCGTCAGCATCAGCAGGATAGCCACCAGCGTCTCGATTGCCATTCCCAGGGAGTGGTTCATGGGGCCTCCATCATCTTGTTCTGCTCGTCCACCTTCTCGAACATCGCAAGTGTCGTACTTGGCTTGCGCAAGGGTTTCGTCACACGGATGGCGACGCGGTCGCCGACCCGGCCCATCCGTCCCTCGGTCAGCGTGACGTCGCCGCAGCGCACGGTGACGTTGGCGTCGGCACGCATCTCCAGCGGCAGCGTGTCGCCGACCTTGAGCCGCATCAGCTGCTTGAGCGGAATGTCGGCCTCGTAGAGCACGGCGTCGACGGCGATCTCGGCCTGCACAATCTCGGTGGCGAAATGGCCCTCCCAGACCGGGTCGCGGCCGAATTTTTCGCCCATGAACATCTGGAGCAGGACGCCCCGGATCGGCTCGATGGTCGCGTAAGGCAGCAACAGCTCGATATTGCCGCCCCGGTCTTCCATGTCGATGCGCAGGCGAACCAGGATCGCGGCGTTGGCGGGACGGCTGATCGCGGCGAAACGCGGGTTGGTCTCGAGCCGGTCGATCGTGAAGGTCACCGGCGACAGCGGCCGGAACGCCTGCTCGGCATCGGACAGCACCACCTCGACCAGCCGCTTGACCAGCTCGGTCTCGATCGTGGTGTAGGGCCGGCCCTCGATGCGCAGCAGGCTGGTGCCGCGGCGGCCGCCGAGCAGCACGTCGATCATCGAATAGATCAGGTTGGAATCGACCGTCGCCATGCCGAAGTTCTCCCACTCCTCGGCCTTGAAGACGGTGAGGACGGCGGGCAGCGGGATCGAGTTCATGTAGTCGCCGAAACGCACCGAGGTGATGCGGTCGAGCGAGACTTCGACGTTGTCGGAGGTGAAGTTGCGCAAGGACGTCGTCATCAGCCGCACCAAGCGGTCGAAGACGATTTCGAGCATCGGCAGACGCTCGTAGGAGACCATCGCCGAATCGATGATCGCGCGAATGCCGGAATGGTCGTCGAGATTGACGTCGCCGACGGTGAAGCCGAGGAGATTGTCGATCTCCTCCTGCGACAGCACCCGCTCGCCGGAATTCTTGCCGTTGCCGAGATCGCGACTGCCGTCCTCGACCATGGCCGCCCATTGCAGGGCCATGGTCTCCGACAGCTCGTTCTCGGCGGCAGCCTTTGCCGCCTCGGCGGGATCCTCGGAATCGAGCGAGGCCTCCCACTGGGCGGCGATTGCATCCTGGTCTACTTGGTCGTTGCCCGCCATGATCCCTAGTCCGTCATGCTCACTGGACCACGACTTCCTTGAACAGCACCGCGCTGACCTGGATCGGGGCGACCGCCGCGTTGACGCGCTTGGTCAGCTCCTCCTTGAGGCGGAAGATGCCGGCGGAACCGTTGAGGTCGGAGGGGCGCAGTTCGCGCACATAGGTCTGGAAGATGTCGGTGACGCGCGGCATCGTCGGCTTGATCGCCTCGATCTGCTTCTCTTCCTTCAGCTCCAGCACGATCTTCAGCCGCAGATATTGCACGCGCTCGCCCGGCGCGCCGGCGAGGTTGACCATCATGTCGGGGACGTCGACGAAGGCCGGCGGCTTCGGCGGAGGCGCGGCCTCGGCATGATGCTCGTCATCGCCGTGACGGAAGAAGAAGAACCAGGTCGCGGCACCGCCGCCGAGGACGGCGAGCACGCCGACGACCATGATGATGAGCTTGAGCTTGTTCTTCGGCGGAGCGGCTTCCGCGCCGTCAGCGGCTGCGCCGCCTTCCTCATTCTCTGCCATGGTCGCCGCGCTCGTTCATCTCTCAAAGGGGTCGAAAGAGCGAAGCCTCCTGGCAGACAGTGACGCGATACAAATGCCCCAGCGCAATGCGCTCCTCTGATGCGCAAACGCTACGGTAATAATGGTTAACGGAATCTTTCGATTGGGCCTCAGCTAGGAAAAATCTGCCGGGCAAACATGGCTAACAGAACCTTTCTGCCGCCCTCCCGCGCCCTCGAAAAATCAATAAGTATTTGAAATTATGTCATTTTCTTAGTTGGCACGGCTTTCGCTGAGAGAGGGTCGAGACCTCACGGTTTGGGAGAACCTGACGGTCTCGGTCACGGGGTCCGCCAAGGCGCTTGGGAGAGCGAAATGGCAGATCTCACTCAGGGGAGATTTCCGATGCAGAACGCGCTTCTGATCGGCTTGTCACGGCAGATGACGTTGGAGCGGCAGATGGATGTCATCGCCAACAACGTCGCCAACGCCAACACCAACGGCTTCAAGGCCGACCATTCGCTGTTCGAGGAGTACCTCAACTCGAACGCGCGTGAGGACAATTTCATCGGTTCCGACCGCCGGGTCTCCTATGTGCAGGACCGCGGCACCTTCCGCGACGTCGGCCAGGGGCCGATGGAGCCGACCAACAACCCGCTCGACATGGCAATCGACGGCAACGCGTTTTTCGCGGTGCAGGCTGGCGGCACCGAGCGCTACACCCGCGACGGCAAATTCTCGCTCAACAGCACCGGCCAGCTGGTCACCTCCGACGGCAACCTCGTGCTCGGCACCGGCGGCCCGATCACCTTCCAGCCGACCGACCACGACATCAACATCGCGCCCGATGGCACCATCACGGTGCTCGAGGGCACGGCCAGGACCGACTCGATCCGCGGCAAGATCCGCATGGTCTCGTTCGACGATCCGGCCAAGCTGACCAAGCTCGGCGCCAACCTCTATGACGCCGGCTCGGCGGTCCAGCAGGCCGACACCAAGTCCAACGTGCGCCAGGGCTACATCGAGAAGTCGAACGTGAATTCGGTCGGCGAGATGACCCGCATGGTCGAGGTCATGCGCAGCTACACCGCCATCGCCAGCCTGCTGCAGCAGCAGAGCGACCTCCACAAATCGGCGATCGAGAAGCTCGCCGACGTTCCGGCCTGATTAGGAGAGAACTGACATGCAGGCGCTTCACACCGCAGCGACCGGAATGGCGGCACAGGAACTCAACGTTCAGGTGATCTCCAACAACATCGCCAACCTCCGCACCACCGGCTTCAAGAAGCAGACCGCGGCGTTCCAGGACCTGATCTACGAGCACGTGCGCCGCGTCGGCGCGCAGGCCTCGGACCAGGGCACCATCCTGCCCGTCGGCGTCGACATCGGCGGCGGCGTCAAGACCGTCGGCACGCCGCGCAGCATGACGCAAGGTACGCTGTCGCAGACCGGCAACGATCTCGACCTCGCGATCTCGGGCGAAGGCTTCTTCAAGATCCTGATGCCAGACGGCACCTTCCAGTATACCCGCGACGGCACCTTCCAGATGGACAATCAGGGCCGTGTCGTCACCGCGCAGGGCAACCCGGTGCAGCCGACCATCACCATCCCGCAGAACGCCTCGGGCCTGACCGTCAACGAGCAAGGCCAGGTCTCGGTCACGCTGCCGGGCTCGTCGACCTCCTCGATCATCGGCACGATCAACGTGACCCGCTTCATCAACAAGGCGGGGCTGCAGCCGGTCGGCAGCAATCAGTTCACCGAGACGCCGTCCTCGGGTCCGCCGCAGGACGGCACCGCCAACACCGAAGGCTACGGCAAGATCACGCAAGGAAGTCTGGAGCAGGCCAATGTCGACGTCGTCTCGGAGATGAGCGACCTGATCGCCGCCCAGCGCGCTTACGAGATGAATGCCAAGGTGATCAGCGCCGCCGACCAGATGATGCAATCGACCACGGCGCTGTTCCGCTGAGGTGATGACGATGATCCGTGCCACCCTCGCCACCATCTCCACCCTTCTCGCGCTGGCATTGCCGGCAGCGGCCGCCGACGATTTCATCGCCGCGCCGACGCTGCGCGCAAGCGTCACCGTGACCTCGGACGTGGTGCGGATCGGCGATCTCATCGACAACGCCGGATCCGCCGCGCTGATCCCGGTCTACCGCTCGCCCGATCTCGGCACCACCGGCACGCTGACGGTCGCCCAAGTGCTGTCGGTGTTGCGGGCAAAACAGGTGATCGGCGTCATGACCGGCGACATCAAGGAGGTCCAGGTCACCCGCCTGGCCCGCACCCTCGCGAGCAAGGATATCGAGACTGCGGTCGCCGCCACGCTCGAGCGCCGTTTCGGCCTCGGAGAAGCCGCCAACATCACGGTCACGTTCGACCGCGGCGTCGCCGACATGCGGCTGGACGCCTCCAACACCGGCGCGCTGCAGCCGGTCGCAACCCGCTACGACGCCCGCAGCGGCCGTTTCGATATCGCCTTCGAGATCGTCAACGACGGCAACCCCGCGCCGACCAAGCTGCGCTTCACCGGCACCGCGATCGAGACGGTGGAAGTGGCCGTGCTGACCCGCGACGTCGACCGCGCCGAGCTTCTGAAATCCTCCGACCTTTCGTTGGAGCGCCGGCCGAAGGCCGAGGTCGCCGGCGAGCCCGCCGTTCGCGACCGCAGCATCGGCATGCAGCTGCGCCGGCCGATGCGGGCAGGCACGCCGATCCGCGTCGCCGACATCGTCAAGCCCGACTTCGTGGTGCGCGATCAGGCCGTCACCATCATCTACCAGGTGCCCGGCCTCTATCTCACCACGCGCGGCAAGGCGATCGAGAGCGGCGCCGAGGGCGACACCGTCAGCGTGCTCAATATGCAGTCCAAGCGCACGCTGACCGGCATCGTCACCGGCCGCGGCCAGGTCACGGTTCAGGGCGCCAGCCAGTCCGCACCGACGGCGCCGGCGGTCGAGCAGACCTCGTCGATCAAGCGTGACGAGGCGCCTGCCCCCGTCGACACCGCAGCCCTCGTCCGGAACCTGATTCAGAGCCCCGCGCCGCCGGCTCAAGTCGCACAAGCCCAGATCCCGCAAGTTCGCCTCTCGCAAGCTCCAGCCAAATCAGAGTAAGTCATGTCCACGTTCAGTTCGGCTTCCCATCTTCGTCGCATCGCGATCTCTGCCCTGCTGCTGGCGACTTGCGCATTGGGCGGCTGCTCCTCGATCGACCGCCTGTCGCAGATCGGCGAGCAGCCGAAGCTGTCGGCAATCGATAATCCGACGACGCAACCCGGCTACAAGCCGGTGCAGATGCCGATGCCGAAGCCGGAAGTCGCCTCCTACAATCCGAACTCGCTGTGGCGCAACGGCAGCCGCGCCTTCTTCAAGGACCAGCGCGCCCGCCAGGTCGGCGACCTCCTGACCGTGACCGTGAACATCACCGACAAGGCTAACATCGAGAACGACACCTCGCGCAGCCGCACCAACAAGGAAGATTCGGGAATCTCCGACTTCATCGGCGCCAAGACCATCACGCAGGCCAACAAGATCCTGCCCGGCCGCATCCTGACCGCCGACTCGACCTCGTCGAGCGAGGGCAAGGGCAGCGTCGACCGCAAGGAAGCCCTGCAGACCAACGTCGCTGCGGTGGTGACCCAGGTGCTGCCGAACGGCAACCTTGTCGTCGAAGGCAAGCAGGAGATCCGCGTCAACTTCGAAATTCGCGAGCTGATCGTCGCCGGCATCGTGCGTCCTGAGGACATCCAGAGCGACAACACCATCGATTCCACCAAGATCGCGCAGGCCCGCATCGCCTATGGCGGCCGCGGCCAGATCACCGACGTGCAGCAGCCGCGCTACGGCCAGCAGGTCATGGACGTGCTGCTGCCCTTCTAAGCCTCTTTAAGAGCTCCCACATCGTGTTCGCGAACCTAGGCGCGAACGTCGGTGTACGACGCGGCCTCCGGTAGCTCCCCTGCCGGAGGCCGCACGTATTTTGCTGCCAGCAACTGTGAACACTCGACTTCGCGGCCAGTTACGTACTCAAGCGCCGCCCCGATCTCCGTCATTGCGAGCGAAGCGAAGATTCCATGGGGAGTGGATAGCGACCAGGTCTGAGGCCAGACTGAGGGTTGCTGAATCCATTCAACCTGGAGACGACGATGTTGCTCGATCATCCTTCCGACGGACTGGCC
>NZ_RDQF01000046.1 GCF_004114425.1 Bradyrhizobium vignae
ACGTGGTGCTTTCGTGGTTTCCCGCGGGCTTTGGTAATCGGCCAAATGAGCTTCACATCGACCGGATACACTTTCAGGTGCCGCGGGATTCCGACAGCCCAGACCAGCCCGCGCTCTGTTAGCCCTTATGAAGATGTGCTGTTCTTCGAGGAAGTCGGCGAGCGACGGCAATCGGCGGAGCCGCGGATGATCCTTTTGGAAAATGCACATGTGCTGGCCAGAGAACAATTTCTGCCGCTTGATGCCAGGGATAAGCAGCGGGAATTCGCCGATCGCGAGATCGATCTCGCCGGACTCGAGCGAGGTGTGCAGGTTCTGCAGTCCGACCTGGGCCGCTCGCAATCGCACATTGGGCGCTGAGCCGAGCAGGGTCTTGATGACGGGCGGCAGCAGCACAATGACGCCGGCATCGAGTGTGAACACGCGAAACTCCCGTGTCGACTGCGACGCGTCCGGCTCTGCTCGCTGCGCAGGCGCTGGAAGCCGTCAAGCAGTGCCCGCACCGGCTTCTCCAGTTCGAGCGCTTTCGCGGTTGGCTCCATGTGCAGCGCGACGCGGACAAACAGGGGGTCGTTGAAATAGAGGCGCAAGCGCGCCAGCGTACTTGCTCAGGGCAGGCTGCTGAGTATGGAGCGCATCGGCGGCACGCGTGATGCTGCGCTCGCGGAACAGCACGTCGAGGACCCGAAGCGCGTGCAGGTCGAGATCCTCAGTGTGCTTTCCCGGAATAGTCTTCATATCTGCCCAACGATAGCTTAGCCGCGCCTCTCACACTACGCTAGCGCGACTTGCGGAAGGGGCCAAAAAGAAATGGATACTCGTATGAGGTCTTTCACCTTCGATGCCTCTACGGGACGAGTGGTCTTTGGAGCCGGCGCCATCGATTACCTGCCGAGTGAAGTCGAACGGCTCGGCGCGAGTCGCGCACTTGTATTGTCGACACCCCAGCAAGCGAGGATCGCGAGCGATCTTTCGATGCGTCTGGGCGAGCGCAGGGTCGGCATCCATCCGCATGCGGTGATGCACGTGCCGATCGAGGTCGCGCGCACGGCAATCGAGGAGGCTGGGCGGCTAGGTGCAGATTGCGTGATTGCGGCCGGCGGCGGTTCGACAATCGGGCTGGCCAAGGCGATCGCACTTCAGTCCGCCCTCCCGATCCTGGCGGTGCCGACCACATATGCGGGTTCCGAGATGACTCCCATCTACGGATTGACGGAAGAGGGACTGAAGAAGACCGGGAGAGACGCCCGGGTGTTACCAAAGACCGTGATCTACGATCCGTGTCTCACGCTGGATCTGCCGCTGAAGATGTCGATCACGAGTGGATTCAATGCGATCGCGCATGCGGCCGAGGCGCTTTATGCAGACAACGCCAATCCAATTAGCAAGCTCATGGCGGAGGAAGGCATCCGTGCCCTAGTGCGCGGCCTGCCGGGGTTGCGCGAAGATCCTCAAGATCTCAACAGCCGGAGCCATTGCCTGTATGGCGCTTGGCTTTGCGGTGCGGTGCTAGGAATGTCCAATATGGCGCTGCATCACAAACTTTGTCACGTGCTCGGCGGCACCTGGAATTTGCCGCGCGCGGAAATCCATACCGTCATTCTACCCCATGTGCTGGCCTACAACGCCGCCGCCGTTCCGGATGCGATGGAGCGGATCGAGCGGGCCATGGGTACGCCGAACGCGGTCAGTGCAATTGTCGCACTGATGCAAAGATTGGGCACGCCAATGTCCCTAGAGGAGCTTGGCATGAAACGCGCTGATCTTGTGCGTGCAGCGTTGCTCGTCATGGAGCTGCCGTACCACAATCCGAGGCCAGTGACTTACGAGGGTGTCTTGGCTTTGGTCGAGGACGCGCTCATGGGACGTGTTGATTGTTCCTG
Organism: Bradyrhizobium vignae; assembly: GCF_004114425.1. Lineage (GTDB taxonomy): Bacteria > Pseudomonadota > Alphaproteobacteria > Rhizobiales > Xanthobacteraceae > Bradyrhizobium > Bradyrhizobium vignae. The sequence goes on from NZ_RDQF01000046.1 coordinate 1,884, forward strand.
ATCGGGTGCAACGTCGAGGGTGGAAGAATCAACGGCGTTCTTATGCTCGGCTAGGGAATCATTTGGGATACGCTAGGCGAGGCCCGTGTACCCATGAAGCTGGCCGGCAACGCAACATCTCGCTCTTTGTCCAAAACAGGACGACATCCGCCGCAGCAAATTGCTGAGATCAACCGGGGGGAGCGCGCAGTTCGCGCGCTGCTGCACGGACCATTTCCGTGAGAGACGTCATGGTGTACGGCTTTTGCAGCCATCCAAGCGGTGCGGCGGGCTGAGCTCGTAGACGCGAATCGTGATCGGAATGCGCGCTCGCAAAAATGCAGCGGATGCCCTGCGAACGGAACAATTCGAGGGCCGTATCGATGCCGTCGCGGTCGCCGGCAATTCGAATATCCATGACCGCCAAGATAGGACTTTCCGCCTGCGCCAGTCGCAACGCTTCTTTGCCAGTTGTAGCGATACCGACGATTTCAAAACCGGCATCGCATAGGGTCGCCTCCATCTCGCTTGCAACGAGCAAATCGTCTTCAACGATAAGGATGCGGTCATTGTTCTTCGACGGCGTCTCCGATACGAGCCGGTCGTCAGGCGCAAGCACCGGCTCTCGCGGCCCATGCGGCGGGCCCGACGGAATTCCCCTGGTTGGAGCGCTGACGATTTCTTTGTTCACTAAGAATAGACCTATTGGAATCGAATTGTGCAACGGCTGGCGGGCTTCGCGACGACTTCAAGATGGCCGCGCAGTTGGCGCGCAAGCAACTGAACGAGCTTCAATCCGGACGAGCGGTCGCTGACCGACTGCAAATCGAAGCCCGGACCATCGTCTTCCACGTAGAGCTCAAAACCGTCGCCATTAGCCAAGCCGACGCGGATCTGACCTTCGCGGCCATAGCACCCGTACTTGGCGGCATTGGTCAGCAATTCGTTCAGGATCAAAGCGAGCGGCATAGCATCGTCATTGTCAAGGTCGCCGCTGGCGACCTCGCGAACGATTGTGAGATTTGGCGGAAATGCCTGCTGAGCGGCTTGACACACCGCATCGAGAAATTCGGTCGCACTGAACCTGTTCACCGCGCTCGCGCCATAGAGCACCTGTTGCGCTGCCGCCATCGCGGCGATCCGGTTGGTCGCATCCTCCAGAACCTTTCTGGCCCCCTCATCTTTTGTCTGCCGCGTCGACATACGAAGCAATGATTGCAGCATCTGCATGTTGTTCTTGACGCGGTGATTCAGTTCACGGACCAGCACACGTTGTTGTGTCTCCGCCTGCTTACGTTCGCTGACGTCCACCAGCATGTTGATCCCCCCGATGACCTTGCCGGTGGAATCCCGGATCGGCGTCGGAAAGGGAATGAAAGGAATGCGAGTTCCATCCGGGCGTTCGGCCACTGCTTCCTTGCCCCTGATCGCACGTCCCTCTTTGAGGGTAATGGCCATGGGACATTGATCATGTGGCAATGGCGTGCCGTCAGGCCAATATAGCTTCCAGGTTACGCACCATCGGTCGCTACCGAGGGTAGGACGCCGTCCCGAAAACTCAACTGCGGCCTCATTGTAGTAGGTAATCTTGCCGTCGGCATCCGTCGTGTAGATGGCCGCGGGTATCGCCGCAAGCAGGTCTTGCAGGCGCTGTTCGCTTTCTTGCAGGGCGGACTCGGCGCGCTTTTGTAGGGTTATATCGCGCGCGATTTTTGAAGCTGCGATGACCCTGCCGGCCCTGTCCATCAACGGCGAGACGGTGAGAGAGATGTCGATGAGAGCACCGTCCTTGCGGCGGCGCACAGTCTGGTAATGATCAATCCGTTCGCCGCGGCGCAAGCGGGCGAGAATTCCGGACTCCTCGTTTTGCTGCTCCGGCGGCATTAGAATCGTGACCGGCTTGCCCACGACCTCTTCAGCCCTGTACCCGAAGATGCGCTCGGCGCCGCTGTTCCAGGTTTCGATGACGCCGTCCAAATTCTTGCTGATGATAGCATCATCCGACGTCTCCACGATTGAGGCGAGCCGCCGCATGGCCTCTTCACCGTGTAGCCGTTCGAGGCCAAAGCCGAGTTGTCGGGCAATGGTGACGCCGGCATCGAGTTCCCGGGTGGTGAAAGCGTGCGGCGCATCGTAGTACGCCATGAATTTCCCGACGAGCTTCCCGCCTGCAAAAACCGGAATGAACGCCAGCGCGGCAATCCCCTCGGCTCTGATCACTGCCTTTAGCTCTTCGGAAAGGTCCGCAGCCGCCTCGATGTCATCAAGGCATATCGGGTCGGCGACCTTGTCGCCCGGCTTCCAAGGCGAGTGGCCGTCGACAGCCCTGCGATATTCGCCTGACAGCGCGCGCCAGGCGACAAACCGCATCACACCACAATTGTCGAACAGGAGGATCGATGCGCGATTGCATCCGAGGATGCAGCTAATCGCGTCCAGACTCGCTTCGTAGAGATCCGTCCTCGTCTCGGCGCGGAAGAGGCGGTCGGTCAGCGCGTACAATGCCTTTTCGGTCTGATGCAACCGTTCCAGCGCGCGTGCCTGTTCTGCACGCTGCGCTTCCAAACTCCATCTTTCAATTGCAATAGCAGCCTGATTTGCCGCCACCCGCAGCAATGTCTGCTCGGTCACCGTTGGAAAACTGGACCTGCTACACAATGCGATGAGTCCGGCTCCTGGGTGCCTGCCGATGGGCACACACGTTGCCCGCAGCCGACCGTTATTCCCGTCGTCGATCTCAAAATTCGAGTTCGGCCGATAAGTCTCGCGAACCCGTGCGAGGTCAATCGGCACTACGTGCGATCTCTCGTGGCAATGCACGGCTTCGAAATCGCGCACGAATACGCATGCGAACTCCACGTCGAGGATGCTCACCGTGAGTTGAGCAAGACTGTCGGCGATTTGGCCTGCATCGGCTTTGATCCAAAGCGCGGGCAAGCTCGACAATGCGACCAGATCACGGATGCAGTGCCGCAGCTCTGTGTCTGATCCCCGGTCGCCAGAACTCTCAAGCAGTGCCCGCGTCGCAACCATTGCAGTCAGTGAGGCCGACGGTTCAATTCGGCAAGAAATTCGTCGGGTGGAACATAGAACGGATTCTCCTGCAAAACGCCGCCAACAATGACCTGGGGGTGCGTGCGCATAATGTCTATAACGACGGGTGCGCTGAACTTGCTCAGGTCGTAGGTGCAGACGACCACGTCATTGTATTTTGGAAGAAAGTGGTTGAGCCGCGTTTCATATTCCACGATGTCATGGACGCCCGGCCAATCGTCCAGCGCCCATTCCATGTTCGCCCACAGACGGGTCATCGGAAACCCATTGGAGCGTCCGTCGGTGAGGACCTCCTGGATCAAATCCAGCATGGCGTATTGATCGAAGCGGTCTCCTCGCAGGTAGGCGTTCTCCCACGGCCGAATTTCGAGCTGTCGGTTGCTCTCCGCCTCCGCGACGTCGATGCCGACCTCAACCAACCTTCTTCGTCGCTCCTCGAGATGTGCCTTGTCGACGACTTGGAACAAGCGCTCGCCTGCCTCAGCACCGGCCTTCGAGAACGGCAGCAGCAGCTCGTATTCTTCGTCCCGACTATGGAAGAAAGCGCAGGCGTGACAGGGGCAGCGGAACTCCGATTGCCCAATCCTGATGGCCCGACCGTCGGCGTCCCTCATATTCCCCTCCTTTGGTCGATTCGCAAACGCAAGGGCTCGCTAAAGGTTCCATCCTCCGGATCGGTGCATGCGATGTCGGGGGCAGGGCGCAGGGCGGGAACAGCCAGCAGCTCGACTCTGGAAAAGGGTCCGTTTTCGGCGGGTCCATCGGAACGAGGTCGGCGCCGCCTTTCGGCCCGAGCGCCGATGCCGCGACCTATCTTGCCTTCGTTCAACCCGCCTCAACCAGGCCATGGCTGCGACATGGTAAATCCGCGGCTTTGATCGTCTCGGTCCGTGCTGCTGCACTCCGTTTCGAGTGTCGGGAAAGGCCGATCTTGACGGCAACGAGAGCCGGCGCCGCAATGACAAACAGCAGGGCGACTGCGTTGAAGGCGGTATCGAAAGCAATCACGGTGGATTGGCGAATAAGGACGCCGTCCATCAGGGAGGTCGAAGCCCGGCTAGCCAGCGTATCCATCCCTTCCGCGGTGAGCATTGCTGCCGTCATTCTCAGCCGCTCGCCGACCGCAGGAGCCCCGGCGGTCAGACTGGCCCCCAGCACCGTGACGTTGCCCGCGACGTTGTGCTCGATCAGAGTCTGGAGGACGGCCACGCCGATCAGGCCGCCGAGTTGCCGACCGGTATTGAAGAGGCCTATGCCGGACGCGCGGTTGCCTTGGTTGAGGTTGCTGAAGGCAATCAGGGTGATCGACAGAAACAGGAAGCCGAGGCCGAGCCCCCGCAAGAGGACGGCAGCCATCATGTCGTGCGCGCCGCTTTCGCTGGTCGAGCCGGACAACATCCACATCGCCACCATGATCGTCAGAATACCAAGTGGCACCGTGGCGACCGGAGGCACGCGGCGAACCTGCATCAGGAAGACGGCAACGAGGAGCGTGCCAACGAAGAACGCACCGCTTGGCAACAACAACAGGCCGGCGTCGGTGGGCCTGAATGCAAGCACGGACACAGCAAAAGAGGGGATCAGGAACGCGCTGCCGAACAATGCGGCGCCCGCAACAAAACTGACAATGAACGCGAAGGAAAAATCTTCCGATTGAAATGGGGTGAAGTCGATCAGGCCGCGACCGCCAGCCATTAATTGCTGGCCGAGAAATGCCAGAAACGCGGCCGCTCCGGTCACTGTGAGCCAGAGGATTCCGGGCGCCTCGAACCAGTTCCAGCGACTGCCCTGATTGAGGACATAGGTCAGGCAGAAGAGTGCGATCGAGATCAATGAGAGGCCGATCCAGTCAAGCGGACGGCGGACGGGCGTAGCGGACCGCGGGTTGCCGGCAATCAAGAGCAGGCCGGCAGCCGCCAGCGCCAGCGGAACGACGCTGAAGAAAATCCATGTCCAGGACCGACTGTCGATCAACCAGCCCTGCAGTGCCGGAGCGGCGGTCGCGGGTGCCACGACCGATCCCATCGCAAACAACGCCTGAAGGATTGGCTGTTGCGATCGCGGATAGGCGCGGAAAATGATCGCCTGGCCTGCGACAAGCAGGAGGGCGCCGGAGAAGCCCTGCACCATGCGCAGCGCGATCAGCAGGTCCAGCCGGACGCTAATGGCGGTGATGCCGCACGCCGCGCCCATGACCAGGGTTGAATCGATGACCAGGCGGCACGCATCGACACGCTGCATCAGCCAAGGAGTGGCTACGAACCCGATCAGCTTCAGCGCTGTGTATCCGATATCGAGCCAGGCGAACTCATCGGGAGTGGTGTGGGTGTCGCCGATCATATAGCCACGCCCGAGCGACAGCACGGTGCTCGCGATGGCATCCGTTAACGTGGCGAGCACAATGCCCGCGACGAGAAGGGGTCCTGCGGCGGATCGTCCGCGGCTTGGTATGGTGCACGCGACCTTGATCATGAGCCGCTCCCCTGATCGACATCGACGCGCGCGGACAGGCCGGGCACGAGCCGGCCGGGCAACGGATTGCTTGCGAAGCGGATCTTCACCGGCACGCGTTGAACGACGCGAACGAAGTTTCCGGTTGCGTTGTCTGTCGGCAGCATGCTGAAGGCGGAGCCGCTGCCGGGCGCAAAGCTGTCCACCACACCTTGCAAAGGCTGGTCCGAATAGCTATCGACGATGATGCGGACGCGCTGGCCGGGCCGGATCCGTTCGATCTGGGTCTCCTTGAAGTTCGCCACGACCCACACATCGCTGACCGGTACGATGTCGAGCAGGGAAGTGCCCGGCGCGACAAGGCGGCCCACACGGACCTGGCGGTTGCCGATTACGCCGTCGACTGGCGCATGCACAACGGTATTGTCGAGATCGATCTGGGCGAGGTCGCGCGCGGCCCGCGCCTGTGCCACGGCGGCCACCGCCGCCTCGCGCTGACTGGCGAGGACGGCGATGCGCTGCTTCTGCGCCTCCACCGTGGCGGCCGCTGCGGAGACAGCCGCTTCAGCTTTCGACAGCGCCGCATCGCTTTCGTCAACCTGGGCCTGGCTGACGGCGTTGGTCCGAATCAGTTCGCGACGCCGATCCGAGGCTTTGGTGGCCAGAGCCATCTCGGCCATACTCGAACGCTTCTGCGCCTCGGCCTGCCGGATTAGGGCATCCTGAAGCGGGATCTCCGCGTCGACGTTGGCGAGGCGAGCCTGCGCGGCCTCGACATTGGCCTCGGCTTGCGCCAGCCGCGCGCGGTAATCCCGATCGTCGATCCGGAACAGGACATCGCCCTTATGGACGGCTTGGTTGTCCCGAACCTCCACTGCCGTGACGTAGCCCGCAACCTTCGGCGCGAGCGAGGTGACGTCGCCACGAATATAGGCGTTGTCCGTCGACGTCTCGCCCGAATGGGCATAGGTCCATCCGGCCAGCATGGTCACGACCGAGCCGAGGCATAGCAACAAGCCGATAACCTTCTTCTTGTTGGGATGCGCCACGATGTCCTCCTACCGTTGACAGCTCTGCCCATTCTCGCGGCTACCGTGCGGTCCAGCCGCCATCGACAGAGATCGCCGTGCCGGTGATCTGGTCTGCTGCGGCCGAACAGAGAAAAGCGACGGTGCCGCCAAGCTGCTCCGGAGAAGCGAATTTCAGCGAGGGCTGCTTCTCGGCGAGAAGCTCCTCGGTCGCTTCCTTCTGGCTGATGCCTCGCTGCGCAGCCATGTCGCTGATCTGCTTTTCGACCAGCGGCGTGCGCACCCAGCCGGGGCAAACCGCATTGCAGGTCACTCCGCTCCCGGCCGTCTCGAGGCCTACCACCTTGGTGAGGCCGACCAGGCCGTGTTTCGCCGCGACGTAAGCCGCCTTGTGGGTCGAGGCGACGAGGCCGTGCGCCGAGGCGATGTTGACGATCCGGCCCCAGCCCCGCTTTTTCATCTGCGGCAGGGCCCGCGCGCTGCCGTGGAACGCCGCGGACAGGTTGATGTCGAGGATGGCGTGCCATTTGGCGGGCGGAAATTCCTCGACTGGCGCGGTGAACTGGATGCCGGCATTGTTGACGAGGATGTCCACCCGTCCAAACTTCTCGATGGTGGTGTCGATCAGTCCACGCACCGCCTCGCCCTTCGACATGTCGGCGCCGTCATGGATGACGCGCACGCCGTGCTCGCGCGCGATGGCGTTGCGAGTTTTCTCAATCTCGCCGGTGTCGCCGAAACCGTTCAGCACGATGTCGGCGCCGAGCCTGGCGAGTTCCTTGGCGATGCCAAGTCCGATGCCGCTGGTCGATCCGGTGACGATGGCTACCTTGCCGTTCAACATGGGATTTCCTTTCGATCTGCAGGAGGTGAAATGGCCGGAGGCTCAGTCACGGCGATGGATGTCGTGGGTGACGATGCCAAGCTCGGGGGGCGGCGGGTCGAGGCGACGGCCATCGGCCAGCGTTCGGCGGATGTCCTCCAATCCGCTCTGCCAGTGGGCGCGCATCGCGCTCAGTCCGAACTCGTAGTCCCTGGAATGGCCCTCGTGGGGCTTGGTCTGATAGATCAGGTGGATGATGTTGTGGGAGCGATGGCGCGCCAGATCCGCAATGGCGCGAATTTCCGGGTCTTGCTTTGCGCCATCCGGCAATTTCTCGATGGTCCGCTGCAGCGCCTGACGCATCTTTTGCATTCGCAGCATCTGGTCAGTGACCGCGCGCGTGCGGCTCGAATACTGGATGTCCTTCTGCCGGCTCGACACTTCCATCATGTCGTAGGGAACGCGACCCTTGGCCGACCAGAGGTCGATCTGGAACGCCAGCGTGTCGCAGGGTTCGCCGGAGAGCACGCGGGACAGAGGCGTGTTCGAAACCACACCGCCATCCCAATAGTGTTCGCCTTCGATCTCAACGGCGGGAAATCCCGGCGGCAGCGCGCCCGAAGCCATGAAATGCCTCGGTCCCAACCGGCGTTCGGCGGTGTCGAAATAGGTCAGGTTGCCGGTGCGAACGTTGACCGCGCCGACGGAAACGCGGACCTCGCCCGAGTTCAAACGGTCGAAGTCCACAAGCCGCTCCAGCGTTTTCTGCAACGGTGCAGTGTCGTAGAAGCTGGTCGCGGCATCGCCTGAGAACGGCGACCAGAAGGGCGACGGGAAGCGCGGCTTGAAGAAGCCTGGCTGGCCCTGCACCAGTGCCCGCATCGCCGCGAGCGCGTTGCGTACCGAGTGGATGTCGAAAGCAAAGGGCAGGGCATTGGCCAGCCCCTCACCGGCGGGCCACTCGATCGAAAAGGCGCAGATGGTTTCCCAGAACTCGCGCAGCCGATCCACGCGCTCGGCCTCGGGCGAGCCGGCGATGATGGCGGCGTTGAGTGCGCCGATCGAGATGCCGGCCAGCCAGTTCGGCCGGATGCCGGCCTCGTGCAGGCCCTCATACACTCCAGCCTGATAGGCGCCCAGCGCGCCGCCGCCTTGCAGCACCAGGGCGACGACATCATATGGCAGCGACCTTGTCTGCTGCAGCTCAGAACCGGTTTGCTCGCGCATCACGTTCAACATGGCCAAAACTCCCTGCATTGCGACTCAGCCGGCGTTGCCTTCGATCAAGATTTCGGACCCGGTACCGCGTCGCCGTGAGACTGCAGCCGGTGACAGATAGTCGTGGACCACGGTGCCGAGGCCGAGGGTCAAGTCGGCGACGACGTGCTTGGCCGACAGCACTTGCAGCACCGGCAGTTCGGCGACGGGCGCGAGCGCGTGCGAGTAGAGGTCGAGCGCAGCAGGCCCGCTCCATGCGCCCTTTACAGTGATATCCTCGCAATGGAAGCGCACGAGTTCGCAGATGCGCGCCGTGCCGTCGACATGCGGAATGATCTTCAGCAGGAAATTCGGTGCGGCGAGTTTTCGCGCTTCAGTCGCGGCGTCGAGGGCGCGATGTTTGTAGCCCATGGTGCCAGTCGCGATGCGCACCGAGCCGTAGTTCAAGGTGCCGACCAGGGTGTCGATCTCAACGGTGAGCTTCGGCTGCGCCAGCTTCTTGGGAAAACCCCATAGCTCGCGCCCGCCGGCAATCGGCGGATGATCGTTCAGGAACATCTGATGCACGAAGCTGCCGGCCTGGCCCTTGTAGCTCACCGGGACGACCTGGCCGCTTTCGGTGTAATCGCCGAAGCCGGTGGAATCGGGCATGCGGATGAATTCGTAGTTCACCACCGGCTCAGTGAGCTCCAGCGGTTCGGGCACGATCCGGCGCAACGCCTCGGGATCGGTCCGGTATTGAATGATGAAGTATTCGCGGTTGACGAACCGGTAGGGCCCCGGCGGAAAGGCCGGGTTCGTCAGCGGCATGGCGAACGCGTTCGCGCGCACGGTCTCATGTTTCATCGAAGTGACTCTGCTGGTGCTGTGAGGTGAACGGGCCGCGCGCCTTGCGGGGAGCGACCAAATGCTGGTGATCTATTGGAGGATCGGTGACCGCTTCCGATCGGTGCCGCAGGCGCGAACTCGTTTTGCGCTGTGAGCTCGCGCTCTTCGGCTCCGACCATCCAGCTATCAGTAGTCCCACCAGGCCGGGACCCAACGAAAGAGCTCGCCGGCCGCCGCGACCCGGCCTATGGACGGGAACGGCATATGCGTGCCCACCAGCCACGAACCGGTCGCCACCAGCTCCCGCAGGAGTTCGAGCCGGACGCGGGTCGCCTCCTCAGGATCGTGCTCAAAGCCGTTGTGCCATTCGGGGTGGTCGAACGAGACCGGGAAGATGGCGTCGCCGGCGAACATGAGCCGATCGTCGCCGGAGGCCAGGCGAACCACGCTGTGCCCTGGGGTGTGGCCACCGGTGCGACGGACGACGACTCCGGGCGCAATCTTGGACTCCTCTTCGAAGAGCTGTAGCTGGCCGTGATATTCGTCCAGGAATTGCTTGGACGCCCGCCGAGCCAAATCTGCGAGCACCGGCGGCATGGCCGTGCGGGAGAAGTCGGGGGAAGCCCAGAATTTGACCTCCGCGGCGGCCACGTGGATCCGCAGGTCCGGGCGCAGCCGCTTCTTGACGCCGTCGACGAGCAGTCCGCCAACGTGATCGAAGTGCATGTGGGTCAGCACCACGTCGGTCACGGAGCCAAGATCGATACCGGCGGCCTCGAGGCGCTGGCCCCACTGTCCCGCACGCGGAAAGTCCGGGTACTCCTCTCCCAGCCCAGCGTCGATGAGTATGGTTTGGCCGCCGCTGCGCACCACCACCTCGTTCAATGCCCAATCGAACGCGTCGCGCGACAAGAACATGTTGTCCAGCCAGGCCGCCCGGACGGCCGGATCGGCATTGGTAGCCATGGACTCGGATGGCGGCGTTAGCACCCCATCGCTGATCACGAGCACCTCGATCTCGCCGATTCGCAGCGCATAGCGCGATGGAACCAGCTCGTCGGTCGCGGTTCTGCCGTGAGGGGAAGTGTTGTCGAGGTTCTTGATTGGCTTCTGTTTGATGCTGCGGATCATCTGGTTCATCTTGAACACTCCGTTGCTTGACATTGAGATTCGATCTTGATGGTGGATTCCGTGGGCCGCGCTTCAGGCGGACGCGCGGCCCGTGTTGCGTCGGGCGCCTACAGCTTGGTGACTTGCTCCGGATCGGCCGAGGCGAGTGCGGCGGCGCGCTCGGGCTTGGGCGGATAGATCCAGACGCCGTTGATCTCCTGCTTCGTTTTCTTGGCGACGTCGCCGACCATCTCCACGGTGCGCTCCCAGCCGCGCGTAAACAGCGCGCCGGCTTCTCCGAGGTCGAGGCAGGTGACGTACGCCTTCTGGTGATAGGGCCTGGTCGGGACGCCAAGCAGTTCTGCAGCGGCGTTGTTGCCAGCGAACGCGCCCATCCGCGTGGCGTGCTGGCATGACATCAGCGCATAGTTGCCCTCATCGTCGCAGGCGGCGCGAGCGGCATCGCCAGTGGCGAACACGTCGCGCACACCGGGCACGCGCAAACAGGGATCGACGAGCAGCCGGCCGAAACTGTCGCGTTCAGCGGGGATCTGTTGCGTCAGTGGGGCGGCGCGAATGCCGGCCGCCCAGATCACCGTCTCCGTCTCGATGTGATCGCCGTTCGAAAGCGTGACGCCGGATTTGTCGAGCGCGCTGACGCCGACGCCGACCCGGGTTTCCACGCCGACCTTTCGCAGGGCTTCCTCGATAACGGGGCGGGGGCCTTCGCCCATGTCGGGGGCGATCGACGGATTGCGTTCGACGATGATGACGCGCGGCTTTGCACCGTTGCCCAGGATCGCGCGCAGTCGCGTGGGCATTTCGGTTGCAGCCTCGATTCCGGTGAAGCCGCCGCCGGCAACGACGACTGTGTCTCGACCGTTCACCGCAGGCCGCTTCGGCAAGCTATGCAGATGTTTGTCGAGGGCAACCGCATCATCGAGCGAGTCGACGCTGAAACCGTGCTCGGCGAGTCCGGGAATATTAGGGCGGAATAGCCGGCTGCCGGTGGCCACGACCAAGCGATCGTAGGAAAGGGTCTTTCGCGTGCCCTTGTTAGTGGCGAGCTGCACCATGCGAGACTTGGTGTCCACCGTCTCGGCACTGCCCTGCACATAGACGACGTCAATGGCATTGAGGACGTCGAGCAGGGGCGCAGTCATGGTTTCGGGCTTGGGCTCATAGAGCCGCGGACGAACCACCAGCGTCGGCTCGGGCGCAACGAGCGCGATCTCGAGCTGTTCGGGCGAAACGCCCTTGATATCGCGCAAGCGCGCTGCAGAGAGGGCGGCGTACATACCGGCAAAGCCGGCGCCGATGATGACTAATCGCATGTGTTGGCTCCTGTTGTTGGACTTCCAATAGTCCGCGCGCTGCCGCTCGCTGCCTGCGCAGCGATCGATGACGACGCGAAGAGGTGAATGAGAGATCTCGGTCCTTATGGACGGAGGCAGTCCGGTATCGATGACATCGGCATGAAGGCCTCACATGCCGGCGCGACAGCCCGACGAACCCAGCGGCCAACCGGAGCGAAGGACGATCGGCTGAGCGCCCTGCACCAAGCCCTCATAGGGAAGCCGCGGAGCGGTCCTGATCATGATGGACGTGACCGGCTTGATCATGTGCAGCGACGGTGCGGGCACTTCGTCGTCTCCTCCCGTAGCTGACGTGAAGCGGACAGCCAACGAAAGTCCATACAACGTTGCTATGCTAAGGCCTCTGCGCTGTGATGCGATTGGCAGCCGGCCGACGAAGTTCCTCCAGGTCATCTTTAGTCTCCGTCTGTTGGTTCGGACAGGATGATGGTCTAACCGATCAGTCCTGCCGCTGCCCCAGAGGGATTGCCGTCACTGTAGAGCGATTGCTGCTAACGCATGCGCCTCCGCCAGTCGCGCGGTGTCTCGCCGGTCATTTTCCTGAAGGCCGCAGCGAAGGCAGTCTGCGAGGAATAGCCAAGCGCGGCTGCGATCGAAACGATGGACTCGTCCGTGTCGCGCAGCATGGTCATCGCCTGCGCGTGCCGGTGTTGGCGCAACCAAGCATGAGGCGAAAGCCCGGTGCTTTCCTTGAATGCGCGGCAAAAGTGAAAGCGCGAGAGGCCGGCGTCGGATGCTAGCGCATCGAGGGAGACGTCCGCATCGCTGTCTGAACGCAAGCGTTCGATGGCACGGAGCAGGACTTTCGGGGACAGCCCACCCGCGGCCGCCTGAAATGTCATTGGCGAGCCAGTGTGTGCAGCCAGCAGGCGCGTGGCCAGGAGATCTGTCAATCGCTGCCTAAACAGCGCATCCAGGGTCATGTTGCCTTCGAGAACATCTGCTGCACTCGTCAGCAATCGCGATGTAATCGGGTCTGGATACGCAATTCGCTCCAAAAGGTCCTGAGGAGCAGTATCGGCTTCGCTGGCAACGCGTGCGAGCGTTGTGTGCGGAAGGTAGAGCTGAATGAGGCTCAGAGGCGGGTGAATGCCGGGTCGACCAGTTGAACCGGCTGGTGTGACGTCCCATCGGGCGCTTGAGCCCGCCGGAATGACCGTCACAACCCCGGGACGAGCCGTTCCAGTCGCAACGGATCGTCCAGTGCGTCGCTCCAGTCGCTGCACGCCTACAGGGTAAGTCATTACGACATGGTCGGCCATAGGTTTGACGATGTCGTGCACGGGATCATGTTGCCAATGGGCGATCGCACCGGATGATTCTAACGCAATGCGGAGTGGTTGAGTTTGAAGCACGCGTGCCATCTCCTGATCCGCTGTACGGCGCTCGGCCACCTGTGCTGTTTCAGGATGCGCTTCGGAGGCGGCGAGCGGATTTTCTTGCGAAGGATGGTGCCCGATCGGTTTGTTCATGACGGAGTGCTCAACTTCCGGGAAAGGATGCACCCGCACCGCCGGACCTGACCTGCCGGGCTGGCGTGAAGCCGTGGCCTCTTGTCTGCCGAATCGACGCTGAGCGGCGCGAGTTTTCGTCGGACGTTCTAGGCAGGTAGAAGTACGGGGTCTTTCCTGAAGCTGCTGCCCGTTGTCCGATTCTGCTCAAAGCCCGCGGTGCGGCATTTTGTGTAGGACCACGATGCAATTCGCGCGCGCTCAGAATCGCAAATCAGATGCCTTTATCGTTGGAATCATTCCGAAAAATAGCCTTGCCACAGCTTTGTCAAAATGCCCGCTTTCGCCGCCGCGGTACTAGACCACCACGCGCCCATCCTGGATAATCGAGCGACCACGCGAGCGAAAGAGCTGCGCGGGTCGCCTTCATTCATGGAAATGGGACTAATGACACAATCGGGCGTCTACGGACGAAGGATCGGGCAGCCTTTGAACCTGAAGGACGCGCCGTCGCTGGTCACGCGTTCGCTCCGAAGTGCCGAACTCGCGGTTGTCGAGACGCGGGACGACAATCCCGTGCCGGGTCTCTGCGGCGCCTTGCCTTCCGAGGATGCCTATCTCGTCAGTCTGAAGTTTCGCGAGTACCCGGACTGCGAATGCTGGGAGCGCGGCCGGTGCGTGATCAAGACGGACATCCGCGGCGGCGCAACCTACCTGTACGACCTGAAGCGCGATCCGCGCTACGTGATCGACAAGCCCTTCCACTCGCTGTTTTTCTATTTGCCGCGGTCGGCACTTGAGGACATCGCCAGGCAGAGCGGCGCGGCGCGCATTGGTGAACTCGCCTACGAGCCGGGCATTGGCCATGACGATTCCGTGGTCCGTCACCTGGGCACATCGCTGCTGGGTGCGCTTCATCGGCCTGATGAAGTCAATCAGCTCTTCCTCGACCACGCGATGCTCGCGCTCTCGGCCCACGTTGCCCACACCTATGGCGGATTGAAGCGCAACACCGATCTAGCACGCGGCGGCCTTGCACCGTGGCAGATGAAGCGTGCCTGTGAACGGCTGGAGTCCGACCTCGGCGGAAGCCTTTCACTGCAGCAGATCGCCGCCGAATTCGACCTCTCGGTCAGCCATTTTTCCCGGGCATTCCGCATCTCTACGGGCCTGCCGCCGCATCAGTGGTTGTTGCACCAGCGCGTCAAGGCGGCCAAGCAGTTGCTGACTGTGCGCGGGCTGCCGCTGTCTGAGATTGCGATTTCGGCGGGATTTGCCAATCAAAGCCACTTTACGCGAGTGTTTTCGTCGGTAGTCGGCCTCAGCCCGGGCGCATGGCGCCGCGAGAAGCACGGCGCGCCGGATAGCGAACCATAGTCGGCTCAGCCTCGCGTGGCCTGCGAGATGGCATAGGCGGCGCAGCGCGCCGCAAACATCTCGTCCGGGGGATGACCGATGCCTTCGGCGAGATTTGCCGGATTAAAGTTCGCCTCGTCGCACGCCTCATTGGATTCGACGCCCGTGATGACGATCGTTCCCAGCCGCACCGCTTCGCGTTCGTCTTCATCCGGCCATCGGACGGTGACGTCCATGACGGGATCGCCGCTCCGGTCGAGCAGCGCCATCAGGCTGAACCTGACGTCGCGTGCCGCGATCCGCTGATCGAGGTCGTCGCTTAGGAAGTCGGCAGATTTTCCCCTGGCCTCCTCCTCGGTCAGCGTAACCTCTCCGCCGACCGGCTCGACCTTGAATTTGATGAAACGCGTCTCGCCTCTTGAGTTCGTCGCGGGAAAGGCGTGCACGCCCCAGTAGGTCGTGCCGGCAAAGCTTCCCGGCAAAGGCCGCGCAGCGAGATAATTCGCCTGAAACAGCGTTTCGGGATTGGCGACGGAGAAAGCCTTGACCCGAGCCGCGTCGATCTTGCCGCCCGGCCCGGGAATGCGCGCCTTGAGGAAAACCAGCATCTGATCGAGCGTCCTCGCATAATGTACAGGCGCGTTCTGAGTAAAGATCTCTGAGCGCTGGCCCTCGCTGCCGAGCCGGAAGGCGAAACCGCGCAGCACGAGCTTGTCCGTGTCTGCGACCCTCGGATGACCCCCGCCTACGGAGAAGCGCGCCAGCACGCGGGACGGTCTGGTGAAACTCCGGGATTTCGTGATCTCACTGGCCTGATCCGACGGGGCATAGGTGCCACGCACGCACCGGCCCTTGGCGAAACTCGCGCGTGCCTGTGGCGGCGCCCCGGCCACCGCTTTCAGGGCCTCGACGATTGACGCGGCCGCAGCGGCGCTGTTCGGGAACTGGGGCATCCGTGGTCTTCGGCCTGATCTTGGGTCTCGTTGTGGGCGCTGCGGGGTCCGGTGTCTTTCCTGAATCGGCCGTGTCTTGTCCGATCCTGCTCAACGACTGGGATCGACAGTCGATCAAAGCCGCGAGCGATGGCGATCATCTAGCGGACCAGCCGCGCCGCCGCGCCAGAGCGATTGACCTCATTCCAGAGCTATTGCTGTCAATCCGGGAACTCGCCCGCTCGCGAGTAACGGAACGATGATTGCTGAAGGCAGATGGTTGGTACGCAATCAGAGCAGGGTCGACACAAGCACAGTCCAGTGGTACAAGCGTCGGACTTGGCGCAGAGGTAAGTGACTGTTTTTGCTGTAGTTTGTCGGATTGACCTCCAATCCTTTCCTGGGCGCCATCGCTCCGCGATGTTGTTGATTTCGCTGAAGTCCCTGTTATCCAAGAGTGATCGACCGTCTCAACTGGTACACAGAGACGGTACACATGCTTCTGCGAATGGCCTCTCCTAGCCGTTCCTCTTGACGTGCTCGTCGCCGAAGATCGACTTACTGAGATCCCAGGCGTCGGCGATGCTATTGCCGACATCATCACCAAGGTTCACAAGACGGGCAGTCATCCCAGCCTCGAAAAGCTGCGGAAGGAGATTCCCGCGGGCGTGCTCGAGATGCTCGCCGTGCCCGGCCTTCGTCCGGAGAAGGTGCTGCGCCTGTACAAGGATCTCGGCATCGGCTCGCTCGCGGATTTGGAGGCCGCCGCCAAGGACGATCGCATCAAAAAGGCCAAAGGACTCGGTGCCGCGCTCCGGACCAAGATCCTGCAGAACTTGGCGATCGCCAAAAGCGGAGAAAGCCGCCTGCATCTGCATCGTGCCGCAGCCCTGCTGGCACACGCGAAGGAATCCATCCGGAAGGCCCGGCCCGAGCTCAAGCGGGTGACGATCGCCGGCGATTTCCGTCGGGGCTGCGAGCTCGTCGGCGACCTCGCGATCGTTGCGGGGGCTGCCAAGTCAGACAGGACCGCGATGCCATCGGCCGAAGGGCTGCAAGTCCGAGTGTCCGACCGCAAGCATTTCGGCGCCACCCTTCTCTTCGCCACCGGCTCCCCCGCCCACATCAAGCAGCTACAAGCGTTGGCAGCAGAGAGGGACCTTCGCTTGGACGCTAACGGTCTGCACAAGGGCCGCACGCTGGTCGCCGGCGAGGAGGCCGACATCTACCAGGCTCTCGGACTGCCCTTCATCGATCCCGAGCTCCGGGAGGGCCGCGGCGAGGTCGAGCTGGCTCTGAAGGGCAAGCTGCTGAAGCTCGTCACCGACAAGGACCTGCACGGCATCCTTCACTGCCACACCGATGCCTCCGACGGCACCGAGACGCTCGAGACCATGGCTAAGGCCACGCGCCAGCGGGGCTTTGAGTATTTCGGCGTGGCCGACCATTCCAAGTCCGCCCACTATGCCGGCGGCCTCTCCGTCGAGGGCATCGCGCAGCAGCACCGGGAAGCCGACCGCCTGAACAAGCGGTTCGGCAAGGATTTCCGGATCCTGAAAGGCATCGAGTCCGACATTCTGGCGGACGGCTCGCTCGACTACGAAGACGAGGTGCTTGAACGTTTTGACTTCGTCGTCGCCAGCATCCACGGCCGCTTCAAGCTGGATCGGAAGGCCCAGACGCAGCGACTGCTTCGGGCCGTTTCCAATCCCCACACAACCATCATCGGCCATATGACCGGGCGACAGCTGCAGCGACGGCCGGGCTACGAAATCGACGTGGAGAAGGTGCTGCGGGCCTGCGCCAAGCATGACGTCGTCGTGGAGATCAACGCGCACCCATGGCGTCTCGACCTGGATTGGCGCTGGCACCAGGCCGCCCTCGAACTCGGCTGCATGCTGAGCATCAATCCGGACGCGCACTCGATCTCCGAGCTCGACCACATGCACTGGGGCGTCGTGATGGCCCGCAAGGGCGGTGTCCCTGCCGAACGGGTCCTGAACGCGATGCCGCTTGCGGAGATCACGCGCTATCTGCGCCAGAAGCGGCGCTCGCTCGCCCGCGCCGCCTGATGCCGCTCGGGCACGATATGGCGCTCGAGGGGACAGTCGTGGCGGTCGCCGCCGACCGTGGGCACCATTTCAGCAAACCGATCCAGGACCGCATAGCTCTGGTGGAAGGCTGTGGCGTTGAAGGGGACGCCCACGCCGGCGCGTTGGTCAGGCACCGCTCTCTCGCCCGTCGTCAGCCGCACCTTCCCAATCTGCGGCAGGTTCACCTGATCCCATCCGAGCTCTTTGCGACGCTCTCGGGTGCCGGCTTCTCAGTTGCAGCGGGAGAGCTCGGTGAGAACATCACCACCGCCGGCTTGGACCTAGAACGGATGCCGCTCGGGACGCTAATCGAGCTCGGGCCGGCCGCGGTCGTTGAGCTAACCGGCCTCCGGACGCCCTGCGTCCTCATCGACCGCTTCCGAGCCGGCCTTAAGCGGCAGGTGCTCTCGTCGGCGGAAAGGGGCCCTCCATACAAATCCGGTGTGTTGGGCGTGGTACGGACCGGCGGGACGGTCGTGGCTGGCGATGCCGCGCGGGTTCGCCTTCCGCTCTCCTCATTTCGGGCCTTGCCAGCTCTGTAGAAAGACCCGGTCATGCCCCGAAAATCGACCCTGCCTCCTCGCCTGCAGCCCATGCTGGCCACGCTGACCGATTCACCGTTCGACGATCCCAACGGGGTCTTCGAGGACAAATACGATGGTTTCCGCATGGTCGCGGAAATCCGGCGTGGCCGGGGCGCGCTCTACAATCGCAACGGGAAAATCATCAGCCACTCCTATGTCGAGGTCGCGAAAGCCCTTGAGGGCGTGACGGCGGATGCCGTGATCGACGGCGAGCTCGTCGCGATCGGCAAGGACGGCGTATCCCATTTCCAGTTGCTTCAGAATGCCCTGCGCCATGAGGCCAAGCTTTTGTACTGCGCGTTCGACCTCATGTTCGCAGACGGCGAGGACCTGCGCGCGCTGCCGCTCCTCGAGCGCAAGAAGCGGCTCAAGACCATCTTGCCGCGCCACAAGCTGATCGCGTTCAGCAAGCACCGTAAAGGTAAGGGAACGAAGTTCTTCGCAGAAGCCGAGCAGAGACATCTCGAAGGCATCATGGCCAAGCGCGCCGACAGCCCGTACGCGTCCGGACGCCGGACCGCCGATTGGCTGAAGGTAAAGACCGCGCAGCGGCAGGAGGTCGTGATCGCCGGCTTCACCGCCCCGAGGCGAACCCGGCCTTTCTTCGGCGCGCTCGTGCTGGCAGTACGCGAAGGGGATGCATGGCGGTACATCGGCCATGTCGGCACCGGCTTCAGCCACCAGGTTCTCGAAGAGCTTCACGGCAAACTCATGAAGCTCCAGACAGCCAAGTCGCCCTTCACTGCAAAGGTAAAGGACGAGCGGGTCACGACCTGGGTGCGTCCTTCGTTGGTCGCAGAAGTGAAGTTCGCGGAGTGGACCAGCAAGGGCGAACTGCGCCAGCCTGTCTATCTCGGCCTGCGCTCCGACAAGAACCCGAAGGACGTCGTTCGCGAAAGGAGCCGGTCGCGAAATTAATGCGCCCAGACGAAGCGTACGACTGAGAGTTCAGCCGGCGCTGCGCTCGGATGCCGAAGGCCACGGCGGCAGTGACGGTAGCCCGAGAGCCTTACGTACAGGTCCGAACGATCGCCGGTGAGCGGCGCATGCGCCGAGCCTGGCGAGTGCGTCGTAATGAGCCGGCACCGGGTAGCCCTTGTGATCGGCGAAGCCATAGCCGGGGTAACGCAGGTCGAGCGTCCGCATGACTCTGTCCCGCTCGACCTTCGCCAGGATAGAGGCGGCGGCGATGCTGGCGGACTTGGCGTCGCCTTTGATGATGGCCTGCTGAGGGATGTCGATTTCCTTCAACCGCTTCGCATCGATCAGCAAGTGCTGCGGCGTCAACCCCAGTCCCCAGACCGCACGCTGCATAGCTTGGATCCCCGCCCAATAGATATTGATCGCGTCGATCTCCTCGACTTCGACAAACGCCACACACCAACTCTCTGCTTTTTCCTTGATCTCCTTGGCGAGTTCATCGCGAGCCGCAGCGTCGAGTTTTTTCGAGTCGTCGATGCCGACTATCCGTGTGCCTGGTTTCAGGATCACGGCACCGGCGGAGACCGGCCCGGCGAGAGGGCTCATTCCGGCCTCGTCCACGCCTGCCACGGCATAATGACCGCTTTCCCAGAGAGCGGTCTCGAAGCGGAGCATCTTGCGGAGGCGCTGCCCTTCGGAGCGATTTTCAAAGCGGCGTTTATCGATTGCGGCAAGGATGGCGCGAGCTCCCGCGCGGGTGTCGGCCCGTAAGATCTGCTCGACGTTGGCCTCCAGCGGTCTTCTCTCGATGACATAGCGCTGACGCAATGCATCGAGCGAATATTGGGACATAGCGGCCTCGCACACACTGACTGAGACCCCATGTCGGTGAAGTTTGTGGCGATTGTCTGAAGTCGAGCCATGCCATCTCTCACCGACCGGGTGCTTTACCGAAGGAACCGGCCTTCCGTCGCTGACACCGAGTTACACGTCGCTCCACCGACCTAAAACGGAACCTACCGGCGTCGTCATCCCTTGTGAAAGAGCGGAGCCTCGATCCCGGAGTGCTTCCGAGGGGACCGGCCCATGCTCCGACAGACCAGCAACGAAGACCAGATCCTGGACCGCACCGCCGAGGTCGCGGCGACCATTGCGGAAGAAGGCCTTCGTTACGTCAGCGACTCCACGCCCGGTTACACCCGCAAGCGGACGGGGACTACCTTCAGTTACTACGACAAGGACGGCAAGCGCATTACCGATGCCGCCGTCATCCGGCGCATCAAGTCCATCGGTATCCCGCCGGCCTATGAATCCGTCTGGATCTGCCCTTTGGCGAATGGCCACATCCAGGCGACTGGGCTCGATGCTCGGGGGCGCAAGCAGTACCGCTACCACGCAAAATGGCGTGAGCTGCGCGACCAGAACAAGTACGAACACATCGTCCAGTTCGCAGCCGCGCTGCCCGCGCTGCGCGACCGTGTCGCGGCCGACATGAGGCTGGAAGGGCTACCTCGCGAGAAGGTGCTGGCCACGATCGTCAGTCTTCTGGAGAAGACTTTGATCCGGGTCGGCAATGCCGAGTATGCCGAGAAAAACAAGTCCTACGGGCTCACCACGATGCGACGAAAGCACGTTGCGGTGGGCCGCGGCGTCCTTCGGTTCGACTTCACCGGCAAGTCGGGCAAACAGTGGAAACTCCGCGTCGAGGACAAGCGGATTGCCGCCATCGTGAAGCGCTGCGCGGAGATACCAGGACATGAGCTCTTCAAGTACCTGGACGACGACGGGCAGCCGCGCACTGTGGATTCAGGCGATGTCAATGCCTACATCAAGGACATCACAGGCCAGGACTTCAGCGCAAAGGATTTCCGGACTTGGGCCGGGACGGTTCTGGCGGCGTTGGCGCTGACCGAGTTCATGAAGTACGACAGCCAGGCCGAGGCGAAGCGCAACGTCGTCGCCGCGATCGAGCGCGTCTCCAAGCAGCTCGGCAACACGCCCGCAATCTGCCGCAAGTGCTACGTGCACCCTGAAGTCTTGAACGCCTACATGTCCGGCGACCTGGTGAGGATGATCGAAGCCAAAATCGCGCAGAAGTTCAAGCGGCAGTATGCCAAGCTCACCTCCGACGAGATCATGGTACTGGCATTTCTCCGCAAGCGTCTCGATTCACTAAAGGACTCAGCCTAGGGCTCTCGTCTGAGCGGCAAGGTGCGGCCGGTCATCTGGTCTAATCGATCGACAGCGGAATGATGCCGGACCAGAAGGAATCGCGCCACAACGACGCTGGTGGGGCCGGGACGGACAAAGCCTTCGATGCCGAGCAGTCCCTGATGCTGCGGCGGCGCCCAACCCTGTTCGGTCGCGGCCGCTTCGCTTAAGGCCAGAAAACTTTCGGATCAGCCCTTTCTCCACCTCGCCAACGAAAAGATCGTCGATGTGCGGTTTCACTGGCCCAGATTGGAAAGCGAAAAAGCAACCAAAAGCCCGATCACCACAAGCACGCCCGTGATCTTTTGCTCCCTTCTGGGATCATCGTATTCACCACCATCGTAAGAAGCGCGCCGGCCGCCACCGCGTTTACCGTCGCAGTCAGCTGCGGCGAGGCGCCTTGCAGGAATGCTGCGCCGCAAAGAGAGCTCAGCCCCGACAGAACGGCGATCGTGATCCACAGCGCGAACACATAGGACGCACTCCGTCCGGCGTTGCGCATGCCGACCGCACTAGATAGGCCCTCGGGAAAGTTGGAAAGGAAGATCGCGCCGAGCATCGCGACGCTTACCCCTTTTCCACTCAATAACGAGAGACCGAGCACAACGCTTTCGGGTATGCCATCCAAGAGCGATCCGATCGCAATGGCCATTCCTCCGCCCTTGCCCGCCTGGCGCTGTCGGTTGCCGGACTGCTTGCGGTGATGCGCGCCACGTTTCGAAACGACGTGATCCGCGAAGGCATAGGCGACCGAGCCGACGAGAGCGCCGGCGGCTATCGGCAATATTCCCCCTTCTTGGTAACCGTCCTCCAAGAGGTCATAGGCCACCGCCGAGATCAAAACGCCGCAGCCGAACGACATGATGCTGGCGGTCAACCACCTGGGCAACGTTGCGAGATAGGCTACGGCGGCCCCGACCACCAACGAGGAAGCTCCAAGCAGACCCCAGAGGCCAGCACTTACCCACACCGGCATCACTTGCCTGCTCCGTCATCGTCCAAATGCTTCGGCGAGCCCGTCCGCGGCACGTTCACCAAATCGTCCAGAACAGGATCGCAGCCAATGCGCAGACCACGAGCCCCGCAAGAAGAACGCTAAGCGTCGCCGTCGCCGAGCCGCCGACGTCTTCGCTAGGAAATCGCGTCGCGCCCGCGGGCCCTCTGCTTCCGGCCTGGTGGGACAGCTCTGGCCTCGGCAAGGCTGTCGTCGGAGCACCGCCGGAAGTGGTTCGATGGAGCAACTCCTCCCGCGTTGATGCAGGCCCGACCATCAAGCTCGGGTCGACCAAGACTTCGATGCCTCTTTCCTCGAGGTAAGCGACCGCCCGCGCAACTTCATCGTGGGTCATCCGATCGATCGGAAGCGCCTCCCGAATGTCCCCGATGGTCAGGGCACCTCGAAGCTGGCCCAATGTGGCGAGCTCCCGGAGCGTCGCATCGGGCGATTGTGCATCATTCACCCATCGCAGGTTCATGCTCGATCCCTTCGTCGGAGAGCAGCCCTTAGCGTGCACAACGCGGCTGGTGACGGGTCGTTCGCACGGTTTGTACGGTGCAGGACCGAACATACGACCTTTGCCTAAATCTTCCCGCTTCTGGTCAGCACGTCCGCTAGAGTAAGCGCGAACATCACCCCCACGAAGACCAGTCCGGCGAGGGCGGCAATCCTGATCAACGCACGTGATCGGATCAGCTCCATGAAGAAGACGAGCACCAGAGAGGATTTAATGACGGCGATGGCCACGCCTGAAGTAACTGTAACCGGTCCCATCGGGATGTACGCAAGAAACATGCTGAGAACGAGCAAACCGAGCAGGGCAGCCCAGACCAAAGCGTTCCTGAGCCACAATCTCAATAGCCACCCCTCCTGACGACCGCGGTCCGCGCTCATGAGGCCCTCCCGGGCAGATAGATGAGGGGGTACAGGAAGATCCAGACCACGTCGACGAGATGCCAATAGAGAGCCGTCACCTCCAGTTCGGGACTGCCCCGCAGTCGAATTCGCCTGGCGGCTCCAAGCAGAACTAGCCTGACGACCAGCGCGATCCCGATCGTGAGATGGATGGCGTGGACGCCGGTAACGAGCCAATACAAGCCGTAGAACAACTGTGCCGACGGCTGCGACAGCGCGAAGCCTGTTCCGGGCACGAGATGCTTCTCGATGTCTTCCTTGTACTCGAAGCCCTTCACGATCATGAAAGCCACGCCCAGCGCAGCCGTGGCACCGAGGCAGGCGAGAACCAGCTGCCTAACGCGTCCCTTCTGAGCCGCAGCTTGCGAGGCTACGGCCATGGTAAGGCTGCTCGTGAGGAGGATCGCGGTGTTGATCGTGCCGAACCAGATGTTGGTCTCCCGCCCCGCGGCGGCGAAGGCGTCGGGATGCTCGATGCGGCAGACCGCATAGGTGAGCAAAAGCGCGCCGAAGAACAGGGTCTCGCTCGCGAGAAAGATCCAGATTCCGAACTTCCCGGCCTGCCGCTGGCGCTCCAAGCGTTGCCATGGTTCTCGAAGCAGTGCGGTTGCGTCACTCATCGGAGCGACCTCGCGTTCTGTACTTCCGGCGCGTCGCTCCCCGCCGACTCGCCCTCAGCGTGGTATTGATAAGGAGCTCGGTCGACCAGCGGCTGGAGATCGAAATTGTGCGGAGGTGGCGGCGAGGTCGTCGTCCACTCCAACCCGGTCGCGCCCCAAGGATTGTTGGAGGCACGCGCGCCGTGAAAAAGCGACCACATGAGATACACGAGGGGAAGGAGATACGCAGCTGCGAGCACGGCCGCACCGGCCGACGACATCACGTTGTAAACCTGGAACTCGGCCGGATAGGTGTGGTAGCGCCGCGGCATGCCCAGGTAGCCGGCCACGAACTGCGGCAGAAAGGTCATGTTGAAACCGAAATACATCGTGATGGCCGCAAACTGCGCCCAGGACTCCGGGTACATTTTCCCGGTGATCTTCGGCCACCAGAAGTGTAGCGCGCCGAAGAACGCGGACACCGAACCGCCGACCATGATGTAGTGGAAATGAGCCACCACGAAGTAGGTGTCGGTCACGTGCACGTCGACCGGTATGGACGCCAGAAACAGACCGGAGAGCCCACCGGTAGTGAACAATCCGACGAAGCCAAGGGCGTAGATCATAGGCGAGTTGAAGCTGATCTGTCCGCGGTAGAGCGAGGCCGTCCAGTTGAACACCTTGATCGCGGACGGCACCGCGATGACAAACGACAGAAACGAGAAGATTAAACTAGCGTAGGGCGACTGTCCGGACACGAACATATGGTGTCCCCAGACGAAAAAGCCGATGCCGGCGATCGCGATGATAGCATAGACCATGAAGTCGTAGCCGAACAGCCGACGCCGGGCGAAACAAGGAATGATCTCCGAAACCACGCCCATGGCCGGCAGCACCATGATGTATACTGCGGGATGGGAGTAGAACCAGAACAGGTGCTGGAACAGGATAGGATCCCCCCCGCGCGCGGGATCGAAGATGGGCAGCCCCAGCCAACGCTCGGCTATGACGAGCATCAGGGAGATCGCCAGCACCGGCGTCGAGAGCACCATCACAATGGAGGTGGCGTAGATCGACCACACGAACATCGGCAGCCTGAACCAGGTCATCCCAGGCGCGCGCAACATATGCGTGGTTGCGATGAAGTTCACGCCAGTCGCGATGCTCGCGAAACCGACGACAAAGACGGCCGCGGCGGCGGTCAGAACATGCGTGTTGGAGAACATGGTTGAGAATGGCGTGTAGAACGTCCAGCCCGTATCCACGCCTCCGGCGACGAGCGTGTAAACGGCGAAGATCCCGCCGACCAGGGTCAGGTACCAGCTGAACAGGTTGAGCCGCGGAAACGCCACATCGGGCGCTCCGATCATCAGAGGTAACAGGAAATTTCCGAAAGTATTCGGGATCGAAGGCACCAGGAAGAACCAGACCATGATGATGCCGTGGAACGAGAACAGCCGATTGTAGGTATCTGAAGTCAGGAACCAGCCGTTCGGAACGAACAGCTCAACGCGGACAGCCGTGATCGCGGCGCCTCCCATGAAGAAGAACACCGTGATGGTCAGCGCATACAGAATGGCGATGCGCTTGTGATCCGTGGTGGCCAACCAGGACAGAAGGGTGCTCCCGGCGCGGAGATAGTCGGGGCGGGGCGGAAACGGCAGTTCGCCTGCGAGAGCCGCATCAGTCATGGCCGTGCTCCTGTCCAAGAGAGCGGATGAATGCGGTCAGGCTTTGTATGTCGCCGTCATCCAGCAGTCCGGCGAAGCTGGGCATGATCGGGTCGAACCCGGCGACGATGTCGCGCTTAGGTTGTAGCATTGAATCTCGGATATAGGCGTCGTCGGCCCTAACCTGCCGCCCGTCCGACAGCTGCACGGTCCGGCCGTAGAGACCCTCCAGCTTGGGAGCATGCACGGCTGAAGATGAGGCGTGGCAACCGGAGCAACCCTGGGAGACGAACAGTTTCGCGCCGACATGCGCGAGGTCGTCGCCTTCCGGCTGTGCGCTCAGCCAGCGGGCATAGTCTTCCTCGCGCATCACTGTGATCCGGCCGCGCATGGCCGAATGGTTGGTGCCGCAATACTCGGCGCAGAGCAGGGGGAAGACCCCGAGCTTGGTCGCTTGGAACCAGGTCTCGGTGTTGCGTCCCGGCAGGACGTCCTGCTTGATCCGGAAAGCGGGGACGAAGAACGAGTGAATGACGTCCTGGGAGGTCATGACGAGCCGAACGGGCCGTCCGACCGGAACGTGCAGTTCGTCGATTTCACGGGCGCCGTTCGCGTGTTGCGTCTTCCACATCCATTGCTTCGCGAGCACATGCACTTCCAGCGCGTTTGCCGGCGCCGTCAACGCGCCGACGTCGGCCGAGGCGGCCCACCAGAACAGGAATGCGAAGAGGAAGAATGTCGCGGCCGTCCAACCCACTTCGAATTCCCGATTGACGATCTCCGGCAATCGGCCCCGTTTGGCCTTCGAGCCGCGCCGGTACCGGATTGCGAAGGAGACGAGCAGGCCAAAGACGAGCGCAAGCGTGAGTGCCGAGACGATCACGAGAGCGGCGAGAATGCCATCCACTCGAACCGCCTGCGTACTGGCCTCCGGTAGCGCGAATATCGCGTTCATGGGGCCACCCCGCTGCCCGACCGGCGGCACATCATGGCTATCGCCGCGACCAAAAACACGAGAGTGACGGCGCAACCGAGCTTCAGCGCGAACCCTACCTGCGCGCTATAGACACCGTGCACCGCGTCGAATCCGTAGCAGAGCAGGGCGATGCGCCCCGCAAGGCCCCCAATCGTGCCACGTCCAGCTTCCAACAAACCCAGCCTGAGATCGAAGGGTTGCAGGCCCAGGCTGGAGAAGGCGCGCGAGACGTGACCGTCACGCGTGAGGGTGACGAACCCTGCGGGATGGGCGATCGCATCGTTCTGCCCATCAGTCTGAAAGTGATAACCGATGGATCTCGTGAGTTGGCCGATGGCAGCTTCGTTACCGATCAGAACGGATACTCCAGGTCCGCTGACCTGGCCGGCGATGAATCGCCGCGCCGCGATCGCGTCATCCCGCGGATCGATCCCGAACACCACCAGGCTATAGTCCCGACCGGCGGTCAATCCGGTCTCTTGGAGTGCGCCCGTAACAATAGTTAGCGCAGGCCCGCAGATCTGCGAGCAGGCGAAGTCGACCGGCAGCAACAAGGCGGGCCTCCCGCCTACAGCCTCGCCAATCGACCTACTGTTACCTTCAATGTCCTTGAATCCGAGCTCCATCGGCACCTGGGCTCGAGGAGCCGGGGCAAGTGCCAACTCGCCGAGTTGCTGTTCGGTCAGTCCGGCTAGAGCGGCCGACGACCAGGTGGTCAGAAGAAAAACGAGCGCAAGAAGCTTCATTGTTGCGCTCCCGGAGTAGTTTGGGCCGCCGGTGCGGGAGGAGCTTCGAGAGGGTCGTAGCCCCGCTCGCCTCGAGCGATCACGATGTCTATCGCCCTGTCGATAGGAATTCTCGCGAGGCCCCTGCTTTTGTCGATCCACCCGTACTGCGACAGAGACTGTCTCTTTTTCAGCAATATCTCGGCCAGATCCTGTTGCGGGGATGTCTGCAGTGAGGGTTGCGGAAATCGATGTTCGACTGGAGGCATGAAAGCTGTCGGCGCGTCCGCCTTGATGTAGAAAAACATGGCGATCATGCCGAGCGCGACGAAGCCGAGGTAGCCTCCGACGGCAACGAGAATGCGCCGTGTGGCAACGTCCGGCGATTGCGGCAGCGCGCGGTCCGCCATCTCACGATCGGACATGACTCGCCTCCGGGATCAGGGCGCTCCCGACGAGCATCGAACCGACGCTCAAGATGGCGAGAGCACCGGTGCCCACCACCACAACGTTCACCTGATCTTCAAATGCGGGTACGAGAAGCCAGTCGAAGTGGAGGGTCGAGCCAAACAGCACGAGCGCTCCGGCCGACTGGAGACCGTGGCGGCTCCGCCGTCCTTTGCGCAGCAAAAGGATGCAGAACGGCAAAACCGCACCTAGCACGAATGCGAGGACGATGATCGCTGTCCAGACGAATGAGCTCCGCTTCAAATACCAGGCCGCTTTGTCGGGCAGGTCCCCATACCATGCGACCAGATAAGTCATGAATTCCAGGTAGACGACACCGAGCAGTGCCGCGAGGAGAAGCGCCCCGATGTCGGATGCGACGGATTCGTCTAGCGATGGCGCCGCAAAGACCGCGACGAAAGCAAGAGCCGCCGCAAGCTGCTGGATGGCAATCGTCGCCGGAAATGCGCTGGCGACATAGCGCGGCTCCAAAGAAAGGTACCAGTCGACGGCCACGAGACTGATCATCGCGCCATAGAAGGCAAGCCCCAGGCCGGCCAGCAGGGGACGCATCTTGCCCAGCGCGAATGTCGTCCCCAGGATCCACCATCCGCACAGCGCGAGGGCGGCGCGGAAGGCATAGCCTTGCCCATTCAGATATCTCTGGGCGACGTCCTGCGCGAGCGATGAGGCGGCATGTGCCCGTGGGTAAAGCTGACCGAAGTTCACGAGTATGGGAAGAAACGCGATGGCGACAACCGATGTGAGCGCCGCCGAAGGTCTCAAGATGGTTGCGCTCTCCTCGCCCCATCGGCCTCCGGTCAGGGAATGTATGAGCAGCAGCATCATGCTCCCCACCGGCACGCAGCTCCAGACGCCGAACGCAACGAGCCAGGCGCGGGAGAGAGCTGGACCTTGCCAAGCTGCTGCCGCGATCACCGCGCCGCCCAGCAGCAGAATTCCGCACACCGCCGGCCACCGTCGCAAATTCTGCAAACGAAAGGCGCTCGCATGCGCCGTCATGGCAATCTCGTCCGCAGTTCGGGAGTGTCTGCTACATTTGCTCTCTGAGACTCCTGGAGCGCCCGGATGTAGGCGACAATGCCCCATCGATCACTCGGGTCAACGCGAGCGGCATACGAGAACATCACACCGTGACCGTTGGTGATCACATCAAAGAAGTGTTGGGCGGATGCGGCCCGTAGGCGGCTGCCGTGATACGAAGGTGGCGCCGGGAAGCCTCGCTGGACGACCACTCCGTCACCGCTCCCTGACAAACCATGACAGGGAGAGCAGTAGATGTCGTAACGCTCGCGCCCGCGCTTGAGCAGCTCGGCATTGACCTGCGGTCTTTGCACAGACCTGCTTTGCCGCCTCAGGTCGCCTTGGGCGACCACCCCATCCGGCAAGGGTTGTGCTTCAGTGCCGTTGTCGAACAGCGCGGCACGCGTGAAGGTTCGGTAGCGGTTCTGCTGGGTCATCGAGACGTCATCGCACGCGGACAGCAGCAATGCGGCGCAGATCGGGATCGCGAGCCGCTCGATCATGGCGCTCGTACCTCGGTAACTCTCAGCGCGCCGGCAGTTCGAAGAAGCTGCCGAAGGGCGTGCGTCCTCTCCTCGTTCTCTCCTTTTGCGAGCAGGAAATAGTGGTCCTGTGTCGAACGCTCGAAGCTCGGCACGTCGAACAGCGGCTGGTGCAATTGTGGCAGACCGGTCGTCCAGAGCAGGGCGATAAATCCGGCGAGCGCCGCGGCGAATATGCCGACCTCGAAGGGAACAAGGAGGAAAACCGGCCACGAGTTCAGAGGTCGGCCGCCGCTATTGATCGGATAGTCGATCACCGCGCTGTACCATTGCAGGCCGAAGGCGAACGCCGCGGTAGAGAAACCCGCCAGGAACATAGCGACCCGGATTCTTGGAGGGCCGACGTCGATGAGCTCATGGAGTTCGTCCACCGGGAACGGGGTAAAGGCATCGAGCACGGTGAAGCGCGGACTGCCTTTCAGCCTCCGGGCAGCGGCAATCAGGGTGGCCGGATCCTGGAATTCCGCGAGGAGAGGCCACGTCATGCCATATCCTCCCGGTGCGCGAGCTCGCGCATGTCGAACATGGAGACCGCAGAGATGAGCCGCACGAACATCAGGAACAGGAAGGCGAAGAAGCCGAGCGGCGCAATGACAAAGGCCAAGTCCCAGATCGTGAAGTGAAAGGCTCGCCACAAGCTCGGCATATAGCCATGCGAAAGCGTGTTCCAGACGATCAGGATGCGCTCGAGCCACATTCCGACGTTGATCGCGACAGAGATCGCGAACAAAGCGACAAGAGACCCACGTACGCGCGGAAACCAGAGCGCCTGGGGCAGGACGACATTGCAGCCGAGCAATGCCCAGAACAGCGGAGCGTATGTGCCGGCAAACTCGAACGCCACAAGGCTCCGATCGCTGCGCGCTCCACCGTACCACCCCATGAACCATTCGCTGGCGTAGGAATAGCCCATCACGATCGAGGACATCAGCAGGACACGCGCGATCACGTCCAGATGCTCGCGTGTGATGATCGCCTGAAGGTCAAAGCCCCAGCGGATCGCTAGAGCCAGCACGACGACCATTGCGAATCCGGAGTACATGGCGCCGACCACGAAGTAGGGCGGAAAGATACTTTCCTGCCAACCCGGCATGAGGCTGGCCGCAAAGTCCAGGCCGACGATCGAATGCACCGAGCAGACAAGGGGCACGCCGAGAGCGGCCATTGTCGTATGGAGAATCTTCATGGCGCGCCACTGCCGCACCGAGCCGCACCAGCCGAGCGCGAACGCGCCGTACAACAACTGCCCGGTCCGCGATTTCGTTCTGTCCCGCATCGTTGCGAGATCGGGAATGAGGCTGACGTACCAGAACAGCAACGAGAACAGCAGATAGCTGATGATCGCCCAGAAATCCCACACCAGCGCGCTCCGCCACTGCGGCCAGAGCGACATGGTGTTCGGGTAAGGAGCGAGCCAGTAGGCGTAAATGGGACGGCCTAGATGCACGATCGGCATCAACCCAGCGATGGCCACGGCGAACAACGTCATCGCCTCCGCGAAGCGATTGATGGAAGCGCGCCACCTTTGCCGCGTGAGCAGCAGCATGGCGGAGATCAGCGTCCCGGCGTTACCGATGCCGATCCACCATACGTAATCAGCGATGGCGACACCCCACACGATGGTCGAGTTGACGCCCCAAACGCCGATAGCGCGGTAAAAGACCCAGCCGAGGGCCGCCACGAACCAAGCCATAAAGGGCGCACTGAGAAGGAGGGCGAGCCACCAGACCTTCCCCGGATTCCTGAAGAGGGGAGTAGTCACTGCCTGGGTGATCTCCACGTCGCTTGCGCGATAGGCGGAGATCCAAGGCGCGGTCGCGGCCTCATCGGGCTCCAGGACGGCGGTCATTCAGCGTCTCCGTCGGAACGCGAAGAGGGATTCCGGACATCGGCGAGGTAGGTTGTGCGTGGGCGCGTGTCGAGATGAGCAAGCAGCGCATAATGTCGTGGATCAGACCTACTTCGATTCACCTTCGAGCCGCTCTGATTGAGGTCGCCGAATTCGATCGCGTTCGTCGGACAAGCGCTCTGACAGGCAGTCCGCACTTCATCGGTGCCGATGCGGCGATCCTCACGTTCGGCTGCTCGCCTGGCTCCGCTGATCCGCTGGACGCAGTAGGTGCATTTTTCCATTACGCCGCGGGCGCGGACCGTCACCTCCGGATTCTTCTGAGCGCGGTAGGATTCCAGACCAAGGTTGGCGTATTCCTGCCCGTCGGCGTAACCGCGGAAATTGAAACGACGGACCTTGTACGGGCAATTGGCCTCGCAGAAGCGCGTGCCGATGCATCTGTTGTACACCTGCGCGTTCAGGCCTTCGCTATCATGCACGGAGGCTGCCACGGGGCAGACCGGTTCGCAGGGGGCGTGCTCGCAATGCATGCACGGGACAGGCTGGAAACCGAGTGCTGGACTGTGCGCCGTTCCGTGATCATAGACATCGACCCGCAACCAATGCATGTCCCGGCCCCGGGCAACTTCTTCCGGGCCGACGACGGGCACGTTGTTCTCGGCCTGGCAGGCAACGACGCATGCGTTGCAGCCGATGCACAGTGACGTGTCGATGACCATGGCCCATGCATATTCATCGCCGCTTCGGGGCGGAGCCGCAGGCAGCAGGCTGGAAGTGTTCTCCGGATCCGGAGATCCGACGGGGCGCGCGGCTTCCGCAAGCTTGCGCATTGGATAGAGTTCGGCGACGTAGTCCGCGGCGCGCACGATATTCTGGGTGGTGAGCGGGTCCTGTTTTCGAGCCGTCTTGCTGATGGAGGCAGCCGCCAACAGCCACGGGGTTTTGACGGCGCGCAGCCGGTTCGCATCGGCGCCAATTCCGTCGCCGATCGCACCCGCTCGCGTCCGGCCATACCCGAGCGTGAGGCTACCGACCCCGGCAGCGGCGGCCGGATCGATGACCACCGGCGCCTCCACTGTGCCGTGCTCGGACCGGATCGAGACGACGTCGCCTCCTGACACGCCAAAAGGCTCGGCGTCGCGAGGATTGATCGTCAGAGCGTTGCCCCAGACCTGCTTCGTGAGCGGTCTCGGACATTCCTGCAGCCAGGCATTGTTCGCGAATGAGCCGTCCCAGACGGCCGGATCGGGCTGCAGCACCAATGAGAAGCCCGGCGGCGCGCCCGCTCTCGGCAGCTCGGGTATTTTTGGCTCATGCGGCGTCACAGGCGGGCTGGCGCTGCCGGAAATCACTCCGTCGTGCAGCGCGCGCGTCCACCAGCCCTCGAAATCGGCTCCGGCGTTTGGCTGCCAGGTCTGACGTACTAGATCGCGCGGGCTCGCGTCGATCCCGTCCGCGAGGAGCGCGAGGAGCTCGTGATCCGTTCTAGTATGATAGAGCGGCCGGATCAGCGGCTGGACGAGACTGGCAGTTCCGTCTGGGCTGCGCAGGTCCGACCAGGCTTCGAGCGGATGAGTTTGCGGAAGGTGCCAGTTCGAGATCGCGGCCGTCTCGTCGGCATAGCAGCCCATGTGCAGGCGAAACGGCGCGTTGCGAGCCGCACGAGCGAAATCAAGGTCGGCGGGAGCATCATAAGCCGGGTTAACGCCGAGGATGACGAGCTGGTCGACCTGGCCGTCGTCCAGATCGCGAACAAGTTCGGCGAGCGTCCTCCCTTGACGCCCCGAGGGCGTGCGATCGATCCGCTCGATGAGATCGAGAGGCGCCTTGAGACGGGCGTTGATCCAATGGACGAGCGCGTGAGTTTCGGCTGAAAGGGATCGGCCGGCGATAACAATGGATCCGCCGGACGCTGAGCTGAGGTCCGAGCTGATTTGCCGCACGAGGCGCTGCACGTTTTCCGGCATCGCGGGCGCTCGCGCCCGGGAGCCGAGCGCGCCGGCGATCGCGATCGCAACTTCCTCGATGATGGCAGGCTGAAGGGCAAGCCGATGATCGGCCTTCGCCCCGGTCAACGTCGGAGCAGACTCCACACAGTACCAACGCGAGAAGCCGCCTGCCGGCTGCTTGCGGCCGTTCGCGAAAGCCCTGGCGTTTCT
This sequence comes from Bradyrhizobium vignae, assembly GCF_004114425.1. Classification (GTDB taxonomy): domain Bacteria; phylum Pseudomonadota; class Alphaproteobacteria; order Rhizobiales; family Xanthobacteraceae; genus Bradyrhizobium; species Bradyrhizobium vignae. The sequence continues at coordinate 35,225 of NZ_RDQF01000046.1, forward strand.
CAGTTGATCGGGACCATGGCCGATCGGATCCGAATCGAGAGCGACCACGATGTTCGCGCGCTCCAAATGCGGCACGAGGTCCAGCTCTCGCCCGTAAGCGAAGAGGGTTCCGGCGCTCGCCCCGGCACCGTCGATCGGATCATAGGCGTGCCAAGAAGCCTCGGGAAATCTAGCGAACAGATCGTCGATCTGCCGCAGCAGGGTAGGGGAAGTGACCTTACCTGTGAGGATTCGAAGTCCCTTGCCCTGGCGCTGCTTCATCAATTGGTTCTGTTCGAGCAGAGCTCTGCGAAATGCCTCTGCCGCAGCGATGGACCCCTCGTGTAGTACAGCCCGCGACCGATCTGGATCGTAAAGAGAGAGTACGGCCGCCTCCATGAAGATGTCCGTTGCACCGAGACTAGCTGGATGCTTCGGGTTGCCCTCGATCTTGATCGGCCGTCCGTCCACCGAGGTGACCAGCGCGCCGCGGCCGTAGCCTGACAGCGCCAGCGTGGTCGCGAACTTCATCGGCTCTCCGGGTACCAGGCGATCCGGCATCGTCACATAGGGCACGATCTCTTCATCCGGCCGGCTGCAAGCGCTCAGACCTCCCGCGATCCCGGCAGCCAAGAGGCTCAAGGCGCGCCGACGGTCGATCCTCGGGCTGCAAAAGGAGGCGGTTTTTATGGGCAGCTCGTCTACCTGTGGCATATCGAGCAGTCCGTGAGGTGATCGACGCGAACGTGATACTCTGCCATCAGCTTCCGACCGAGCGCCTCCTGGTTTTGCGGCGGTGACCATTTTGGATCGAACACCGCGTCTCGCGGCCTCAGTGCCTTCTGCGGTGAGCGGTGACAATCGATGCACCACTGCATCGTCAACGGTGCCGCCTGGCGCGTCAGTCTCATCTGGTCGATTGGACCATGGCACGTGGTGCACCCGACGCCCTTGGCCACATGGATCGAGTGATCGAAGTAGACGTAATCCGGCAGTCTGTTGACCCGTTGCCAGGCAATCGGGGTGTTGCGCGCGAGGCTCGCCCTTACGGGCGCCAGCATCTCGGCGTTCGTCCAAAGCTGCGAATGACAGGTCATGCAGGTCTCGGTCGGGGGCAGGCCCGCAAACCGCGCCTTCTCCACCGAGGTATGGCAATATCTGCAGTCGAGACCTAGACCGCCAACATGATGTTCATGGCTGAAGGGAACGGGCTGGTTTCGCGTCACATCTTCTCCAGTGGCGTAGGGCGAACTCATTATGCTGTAGGCGAGTCCGACTAGAAGGATTGGGACTGCACCGCACGAGGCCAGGAGAACTTTCGCGATCGTGTCAGCGCCTGGGCGGAAAATCTGCATGCACCTGGCCCGGCTGGGAACATCTCAACGTCGCTTACGCCCGTCCGTCCATCTTCGGCCGCCGAAAGGTGCTGGTGTGGGAGGTCGAACCGGCGAAGCATGCATCCGTGACCCTTGCGCGCAAATGGTGCCGAATTGGCATTTGCGCCGACGATGTTGGACGACGGCTCTTTTAAGCGGCATGAGGTGACCCCAGGGTGATGGCCGCGGCGCCCCGCAGCCGAGGTGACGCTCAACGATTTCGAAACTGCTCCGTGCCTACCGCCCCCGGTCCGAGCATCAGAATCTTGGCGCGCTACCGTACAATTCTGTTATGCCCGCCGGCGAGGGCGCCACTGTTCGCTGGCGTACCGACCATCACGTGCGACCGAGCCCTGCTGCCGGAACGTAACGCCAGGTCGATCACTATTTCAGGCATCTGTTCTCCCACTAGAAAGGCGCCCAAATGACACGCACACTCATGACTGCCTCGGCCGTGGCCGTACTTGCTCTCGCAAGCCCCGCGCTCGCACAGAACGCTTCGAAAGGGTCTCAAGCCGCATCACAACAGCCCAGCACCTCCTCTCAGCAGCAGCCCGGCACTTCGAACCAAAATCTCGCAGCCGCGCAGCAGATAAAGCAAGATCTCCAGAAGGCAGGCTTCACGGACGTCAATGTCGTTGCCGAGTCCTTCGTGGTTCAGGCCAAGAGCAAGGATGGAAATCCAGTGGTGATGACCATCGGTCCCCACGGGATGTCGGTCTTCGAAGCCATGAACGTCGACAGCAAAGGTGGTCAATCGGGTAGCTCATCCCAGAACACCACCGGCTCTACCTCACCTCACCAGGGCAATTCCAAGTAAGGCGTCGTGCTTTGATGGCCTGGTCAAATCGGGAGGCGGCATGAAGCGGTTGGCATGGCGAGGTCGCCGGAAGGGGACAAAACGGCGGCGTCGCCGCCGCACCGAAGCCTTGCTGCCGCTTCCCGAGCGGCTGAAGCAACTCGCCGAAAGAGCCAAGCAGGAAGCGCAAGAGCTGCCCCCTGGCAAAGAACGGGATCGCTGCCTCCTCAAGGCGGCGCAAGCACAGAACGTTTTTGAGTTCGTAGGCCTGCTTGAGGCCGACGTGCGCCGCAACTGACAGCATAAGCTGCCGGATCGGTCCGGAAGCGTACCGAATTTCCCCAGAACCCGCGGCAGCCGAGCGAACGTCGGCCTTTCCAGAGTGTTGATGCGGCCACACAGGGGTTCCGATCATGTCGACATCGAGAGGGACGAAGCGGGAAGTCAGTCGACGCGACCTGCTTACCGCGGGGCTTGCTGCTGGTACATCCTTGGCCCTTCCCACCGCCCCTGCAGCGGCAGATACAATCGCGCAGCAAGTCCCTTGGGCTCCGGGCGAGGCGAACAAACCATCTCCGGTCGCCGGGAGCGATTACCGGTTTTTGTCAGCGGACGAAGCGGCTTGGCTCGATGCCGCCGTGTCGCGTCTGATACCAAAGGATGATATGGGGCCCGGCGCGCGAGAACTCGGCGTCACACTGTTCATCGATCGCCAGCTCGCTGGAGCCTACGGCAGAGCTGAGCGCTGGTATATGGCGGGACCATGGTCGAAGGGCACGGATAGTCAAGGCTACCAGTCCCGGATGACGCCGGCGCAGATGTACCGCGCCGCGATCAAGGCGATTGACGTCTATTGTCGCGGCAAATTCGGCGGGAAGCCCTTTGTTGAACTCAGCACGGAGCAGCAGGACACGGTCCTCGGAGAGCTCGAAGAAGGTAAAGCCAAGCTTCAGAACGTGGATGCCAAGGCATTCTTCAAGCAATTCCTCCTCAACACCCAGGAAGGCTACTTCGCCGATCCCATGTACGGCGGCAACAAGGATATGGCGGCTTGGAAGATGATCGGTTTTCCCGGTGCGAGGTACGACTATCGGGACTTCGTCGGTCAGCACGGCAAGCGCTACCCGTTGCCGCCCGTCGCGATCTATGGTCGGCCCGACTGGAGCTCGAAGGCATAGGAGATCGATATGGCCACCAAGTTGCCGGCGGTCGATGCGCTTCTCGTGGGCTTCGGCTGGACCGGCGCCTTGATGGGTCAGGAGCTGACCGATGCCGGGCTGAATGTCTTGGCGCTCGAGCGGGGAGGATGGCGCGACACCACCACGGATTTCGCCACCACGTTCATCCAGGACGAGCTCCGCTACTACTACCGCCATGAGCTCTTCCAGGAGCCCGCACGCGAGACGCTGACCTTCCGAAACTCCGCAAACGAAACCGCTCTGCCGATGCGTCAACTCGGCTCCTTCCTCCCCGGGACAGGCGTCGGCGGAGCGGGAATCCATTGGAATGGACAGAACTGGCGTTTCCTGCCGAGCGACTTCGTCGCGCGCAGCCACAACAGCGACCGCTATGGCGCAGCGGCGATACCCCAAGACATGACCATCCAGGATTGGGGCATCACATATGACGATCTGGAACCTTATTACGACAAGTGGGAATACCTCTGCGGGATATCGGGCAAGGCAGGCAATATCAGGGGACAGATCCAACCCGGAGGAAATCCGTTCGAAGGTCCCCGAGACAGAGACTATCCGAACCCGCCCATGGCGATGACCTATGGTCCGACACTCTTCGCAGAAGCGGCACGGGATATCGGGTTGAAGCCGTTCCCCGCGCCATCAGCGAACATGTCTCGCGCTTACACCAACCCGCTCGGCGTGCAGCTCGGACCGTGCACCTATTGCGGCTTCTGCGAGAAATTCGGTTGCGGTAACTATTCCAAGGCAAGTCCGCAGACGACCATCCTCCCGGTCCTGCTTCGCAAGAAGAACTTCACGTTGAAGACCGAGTGTGAGGTCGTCAAGATCAACCTGGACAGCGACGGGAAGAGGGCGGTCAGCGTCACCTACGTCGACACTCAAGGCGAAGAGTACGAGCAGCCGGCCGACCTGATCGTTCTCAGCGCGTTCGTTTTGCACAATGTCCACCTTCTGCTCCTGTCAGGAATCGGCACTCCGTACGACCCCAACACAGGAGCCGGGACGCTTGGCAAGAACTATGCCTATCAAATCGTCTCGAGCGTCGACGTGTTCTACGACGACAAGATCCTGAACCCGTTCATCGGCGCCGGCGCGCTAGGGACCGTGGTCGACGAGTTCAACGGAGATAATTTCGACCACACCAATCTGGGCTTCGTCGGAGGCGGTTACATAGCCTGCTGGAATACCAACGGTCGTCCGATCGAGACCCATCTCGTTCCGGATGGAACGCCCAAATGGGGCTCTAAGTGGAAGAAAGCGGTTGTGCAAAACTATCTGCGCTCGATGTCGATCTCTACGCATGGGGCGGTCATGAGCCACCGGGGAAACCACCTTGATTTGGATCCGACCTACCGCGACTTTCTCGGTCGCCCGCTGATGCGCATGACGTTCGACTACACCGACAACGAGCACAAGATGTCGGATTTCCTGACGGGAAAGGCCGAAGAGATCGCCCGCGCGATGAAGCCACGTGAGATCAGGAGCAATCCCCGAAAGGGGCACTATGACATCACGCCGTACCAGACGACCCATAACACCGGCGGCGCGATCATGGGCTCCAATCCGGGAGAAAGCGTCATCAACCGCTATCTGCAGCACTGGGACGTCTCGAACCTGTTCGTGATGGGATCCTCGGCGTTCCCGCAGAACCCGGGCTACAACCCGACAGGTACCGTCGCCGCGCTGGCGCTCTGGTCCGCTCACGCCATCAGAACGCAATATCTGAAAAGTCCCGGGCCGCTGGTTCAAGCGTAGGAGAGGCGCAATGTTGTTTGCTCTCGTCAGGTTGTCGTTGGCCTGCGCCTGTGCCGCAACATTCTGCGTCTTCCCCGCCCGGGGCGAGCAACTGTCCTTTGCTCAGGTCGAGCGAGGCCGCTATCTCGCGGCTGCCGGCGACTGCGAGGCCTGCCATACCGCGCCTGGAGGCAAGCCGTTCGCCGGCGGCCGCGCGATTCCGACGCCCTTCGGAACAATCTACTCTGCCAATATCACGCCCGACCGAACGACCGGGATCGGCGCCTGGTCCGACGATCAGTTCTACCGCGCCCTGCACCAGGGCATATCGGCCGATGGCAGCTATCTCTATCCTGCGTTTCCCTACCCCTGGTATACCAAAGTCACCCGCGAAGATGCCGACGCTCTCGAGGCCTTTCTGAGCTCGCTAGATCCCGTCGCCAACTCCCCTCCGCCGAACCAACTCGCGTGGCCGTTGAACGAACGCGTCGTCATGAAGGGGTGGAACGAGCTGTTCTTCCATGAAGGCACCTTCAAGCCCGACGATCAGAAATCACCCGAATGGAATCGGGGGGCCTATTTGGTCGAAGGCCTCGGACATTGCGGAGCCTGCCACACGCCCACCAACGTGCTGGGGGCTTCCGAGAAGCAGTCCGCGCTGCGCGGCGGGAAGCTCCAGGATTGGTACGCCCCAAATCTGACGGCCGACGTGCGGTCCGGTTTGGGAAACTGGTCAGTGGACGATATCGTGGCGTTTCTCAAGACGGGGCGCAATTCCCGCACGGTCGCATACGGCCCGATGTCGGAGGTCGTCACCTTCTCGACTTCGAAGCTGAAAGACGACGATCTGAAAGCGATAGCGACCTACCTCAAGGACGTGCCTTCAGGTGCCGGAGAACACAAAGACGATCAGACGCAGCCCGATTCCAAGGTCCTGACCGTCGGGAAAGCGCTCTACGTGGACAATTGCTCGGGCTGCCATCAGGCTGAAGGTCAGGGCGTGCCTGCTATGTTTCCCCGCCTCCAGGGTGACAGCGCCGTCCAGGACCGGGATCCAACCACCATCGCGCGGTTGATCCTGAACGGAGCTCATGCGGCAACGACCGATGCAAGGCCTACGCAGGTCTCCATGCCCGCGTTCAAATGGAAGCTCTCGGACCAGCAGATTGCCGACCTCGCCACCTACATCAGGAACGCATGGGGAAATTCGGCGCCTCCGGTCTCGGCGCCGAAAGTTGGCGACGTGCGGCACTCGACGGCACCCGACTCCGCTCAGGAAAGAGGAGAGACGAGATGATCCGTTTCGAACGCCTTGTACTGCAGACATGCGCGGCGGCCTTCGTGCTCGCTCCGGCAGCTCACGGGACGACGGACAAGTCGAAGGAGACGCCCGGGATTGCCGCCTATCAGGCGACGCAAGGCGCTTTCAAGCGGGACCGCAAGATCAGCCGACAGATTCTCCGGAGTGAGCACAAGAAGCGGAGCTCGGAAGCGGTCCATACCCGATGAATCCACAACCCTGTCCGGAAGCCGAAGGGACGTGACGCGCGGCGCGGTGCGGCCGTCAGCCCGGGCCGATGAAGAAGAAGCCGAGCGCGAACAGAACGTACACTCCCACGAGAAGCAGGCCCTCGAACCAGGTCGTCTCGCCGTCGCGCGCGACCGCGCTGACGATAAATGCCGTGCTCGCAATGGCGAACAGATAGAGTGGGTTGCCGAACACCAGGCTCATCGGACTATCCATAAAGGCTGAGATCAGGACCAGAACCGGGGTCACGACCAGGACCAGCTGGATCGCCGATCCGATGCAGATGCTCAATGCCAGCGTCATCCGATCGCTGCGTGCGAACCAGCTTGCCGCGAACAGGTCGGCGGATGTACCGACGAGCGCCAGCACAACGACTCCCAGAAACACAGTCGAAATTCTCAGGGTCTCGGCCGTCTGCGTCAGCACCTCCGAGACGATCTCCGCTTCGAGGGCAATGACCGCGGTGCAGCCCACGACGACGCCGATCGAGAGGCCCAGGCTCCACGAGCGATCGCCGTTAGCCTCCTCGTCAGCGAAGGCATCGCGGTGGGTGATCAGAGTATAGGCGAGGTTTCCGCCGTAGAGTACAAGCAGCACGATTGATGCGCCAAGGCTCAGCTCTTCGTCGGTCAGACGGACGTTATGCAGATGATCTTGCCGGGCAGTGTAGTCGAATATTGCAGGTAGAAGCAGCGCGATCACTGCCAAGATCAAAAGCGTCGACTGAAGGCCGGCCTTGCTGGAGCTGAACGTCTGGCGCCGTCGCGACAGCCCACCCGCCAGAATGGCGATCCCTAGGCCCAGAAGGCTTGTTCCGATAATCGAGCCCGTGATCTGCGCCTGGACGACGGAAGCCTGGCCATTCGCAAGGACGAACAGGGCCAGTACGAGTTCGGCCACGCTACCGAAGCTCACCATGACGAGCCCGCCGATGGTCGGACCCGCGTGTCTCGCCAGCTGCTCCGTTCCACGGCGGATCCACTCCGCGAGCACCGCAATGGAGCCGGCACTGGCAACGAATGTCGTCAGGACGGGCGCTTGCATGTATCTAAGACCCATCGAGATCGGGATCAGGACGAGGAAGGACGTGAAGACCATCGACGGTTTCTCGGTCTCGATCGTATTCGCGCTACTTGACATCGAGGCTCTCTCCGGCGCGCCGCACATGGAAGAAGATGTGCGGCGAGATACCTTCATTCGCAGGTGCAAGGACCTCTTGCTTTGCTACGCGCTTGGTTCTCCATAGTGGCATAGACCATCACGGTGATCGGTGCCGCGAACACGACCCCTTGCAACCCGAAGAAGGCACCGACGACCAGGATTCCGAACAGCATGGTCGCCGGAGGGATGGCGACCAGCCGCCGCTGGATGACCGGAAGCAGCAGATTTCCTTCGATCTGCTGGATTGCAACGTAGGCCACGACGGTCCAAGCCAGGAGTGACCACCCTTGCGACGTAGCCACCAGAAGCGCGGGCAGTGCCGCTATCAAAGGACCGACGTAGGGGATGAATTCGGCAAGACCGGCGATGACGCCTAGGGCAAGCGGCGATGGCAAGCCGATCAGCCAGACCGCAAGCGTGGTAAGCGCGCCGACGAGCAGCATCTGGATGGCTTGTCCGATGCACCATAGCTTGAGCGACGCCGCGATGTGGCCGGCGGTCATCTCCACCCACTCGGCACTCCTCCTTGGCAACAGCTTGCGGAATTCCGCCCGATACAGCGCCGGCTGAGCCACGATATAGCCGCCCATTCCGATCATGACCACTATCGAGGCGAACAGACTGCTGCTCACACTGACGATGTTTCCGGCCCAGCTCGCCAGCGAAAGCTGGCTCGCATCGATGCGCTTCAGGACGGCGGCACCCCATCGTGATCCTTGCAGGTCGCCCGCGATCGTCCTGGCAGCGAGATCCGCGCGATCGACCACGTCCTGCATCTCGTTCGACAGTGTAGTACCGAATACGTAGCCGGCCGCCCCCATCAACGCGAAAAGAAGGACCAGGGTTAAAGCGACGGAGGCTGCCCTGGGAAGTCTGCACCAGCGCAACGGCTGGCTCATCAAATCCAGCACCACCGACAGCAGCATCGCGCCCACTGCGACCAGGACCACCGACCGAAAGTACCACAACAAAAACGGAATGGTCGCGATCGCGACCCGCTTCATGAATTCGACCCTGTCCATTCGCGCGCCTCCACTCGGCTCGGTGTAGCCGCGCACCGGAAGCGCGGATGGGAGTGGCGGAACAGCCTATGGACAGGGATGACGGACGCCGTCGTAGCCGAGATACGTACCGGATGCGGGGTCATAGGACTTGTAGCGCTGCGCGCAGTATGCACCCGCGTCTGCCCTTGCCTCACTGTTCGCGATCGCGCTTCCGATGAGAGCTCCAGCGGCTAGACCGCCGACGACTGCGGCGCCCGGTGCGTAATCCCGGTGCCAGTAAGGTCGGTGCCACCCGTGATGCCAATGCCTGTACTGCACGGTTTGCACGGATGCGCCGACCTGGCCGATCGGGGAAGGAACGATCGGCGCAGCAAGCACGGCCGAGCCCGACGTGACCGAGATAGCCGCGACGGAGGTGAGAATCAGAATCGAACTTCGCAAGCTCATGCATGGCTCCTTGATTTTGTGGTGTGCCGGTGAAACGGGTAGTCATGGAGTTGCGTTCCGATTGCGCGTTGCGCAGCACGAGCGTCAGACCGTCGCATGTCCGATTTCTCCAGACGCGCGAAGTTGTCCCAGCGCTACGAACGATTGGTTCTGTCCGCTAACGTACAATGCAGCGGGTTTTCCTGGCTCTGAGCGAGCTAAATAAGTCGTAACGGTGCAACGTTTGCGGAGAGTGCACGTTGGCTTCTCGTGCGAGTTTCGTCGCCCCGTCATCGAGATCAATCCAATGAACATCAGCGAATTCGTTTGGCATCGCCTGTCCGAATGGGGTTTGAAGCGCGTCTACGGTTATCCCGGCGACGGAGTGGGCGGCCTCGACGTGGCGCTTGAGAACGCCAAAGACGTGATCGAGTACGTCCAGGTCCGCCACGAGGAGATGGCCGCTTTCATGGCCTCTGCGCATGCCAAGTTCACCGGCGAGGTCGGTCTTTGCTACGCCACCTCCGGACCGGGAGCCATCCATCTTCTCAACGGTCTGTACGACGCCAAGATGGACCATGTCCCGGTCATGGCTCTCGTCGGTCAGCAGGCACGCAGCGCGATCGGTGCGAGCTATCAGCAGGAGGTCGATCTCCAGACCCTGTTCCAGGGCGTGACCGAATATGTCGCGATGGCGAGCGTTCCCGAACAGGTCCGTCATCTCGTCGACCGCGCGGTGCGTATCGCGCACACCAAGCGCGCCGTCACTTGCGTGATCCTGCCAAAGGACGTCCAGGAGCTCGACTATCAGGACCCCCCCGTGGCGCATGGCGCCACCCACACCGGCGTCGGCTATGCCGGTCCAGCCAAACTGCCGGATGAGGCCTTGCTTCGTGACGCCGCCGAAGTTCTCAACGCAGGCAGTAAGGTCGCCATACTCGTTGGCGCCGGCGCGTTGGAGGCAACGGACGAGGTAATCGAAGTCGCCCAGCGCCTGCAGGCCGGAGTCGCCAAGGCCCTGCTCGGCAAAGCGGCGGTGCCGGACGACCTGCCGTTCGTCACCGGTTCGATCGGGCTGTTGGGGACGCGGCCAAGCTGGGATCTCATGAAGAACTGCGACACGTTCCTGATGGTAGGCTCCGCGTTTCCCTACAGTGAGTTTCTGCCGAAGCCAGGGGACGCGCGCGGCGTGCAAATCGACATCGACGGCAGCCGACTGAGCCTGCGCTATCCTATGGAAGTCAATATGGTTGGAGACAGCGCGACGACGCTGCGCGCCCTCTTGCCGCTGCTCTCGCAGAAGAAGGAGTCGTCCTGGCGCCGCGACATCAAGAAAGGCATGGCCGATTGGTGGGACACGCTGAAGGAACGAGCGATGAATTCCGCCGAACCGCTCAATCCGCAGCGGGTGTTCTGGGAGTTGTCGCCTCGTCTGCCAGACAACGCCATCATCACCGCGGATTCCGGCTCGGTAGCCAATTGGTACGCGCGCGATCTCCGGATGCGGCGCGGCATGAAGGCGTCGCTCTCGGGTGGTCTTGCGTCGCTCGGCGCCGGGACGCCTTACGCGCTTGCAGGCAAGATGGCCTATCCCGATCGCACCGTCATCGCCTGCATGGGCGACGGCGCGATGCAGATGAATGGTCTCAACGTCATGATCACCATTTCCAAGTACTGGAAGCGCTGGTCGAACCCGCGACTCGTTGTGCTGGTGCTCAACAACCGCGATCTCAATCAGGTGACCTGGGAAGAGCGCATCATGCTCGGCGCCGGGAAGACCGAGTCGACTCAAAGCATTCCGGATTTCTCCTATCATCGCTACGCCGAGCTGCTCGGCCTGAAGGGCATCTTCGTCGACAATCCTGATCGGGTCGGCGCGGCATGGGACGAGGCGCTTGCAGCGGATCGCCCTGTCCTCCTCGAGGCCTATACCGATCCCAACGTGCCGCCGCTGCCGCCGCACATCACGCTGAAGGATGCCAAGAATTTCGTCAGCATGATCCCCTCGGAGCCGGAGCTGGGAAGCGTGCTCAAGAACAGCGCGAAGGAATTGCTGACGAGTGTTCTACCCGGAACAGACTGATGCGGTCCGAGGTCCCAATCCGTAGCGTGCGCGCCGAGGCCTATAGGGTGCCGACCGATCGTCCTGAAGCGGACGGCACCATCTCCTGGAACTCCACCACCATCGTGCTCGTCGAGGTCGAGGGTGGAGGACGGGTCGGCCTCGGTTACACCTATGCAAGCGCCTGTATCGTCGGGTTGATTCGGGACAAGCTCGCTGCTGTGATCGCGGGTCAGGATGCCCTGGCACCCGCGTCCTGTTTTGGGGCCATGCAGAGGGCGGTCCGCAACCTTGGCCGCGAGGGCCTCGCGGCAACCGCGATCTCCGCGGTCGATACCGCGCTGCATGACCTCAAGGCGCGTCTGTTCGATCAGCCGCTCGTCGTGCTTCTCGGTGCGCGCCGCACCTCTATACCGATCTATGGTAGCGGCGGCTTCACCACTTATTCCGACGCCGAGCTGGAGCAGCAGCTCGGAGGTTGGGTTGCGAAGGACGGCTGCGCATTCGTCAAGATGAAGATCGGGTCTGAGCCTGGGCGGGATCCCCATCGAGTTGCGGTGGCTAAGCGCGCGATTGGCGATGCGCTGTTGTTCGTGGACGCCAACGGCGCCTGCACCCCTAGGCAGGCGATCCGGTTGGCGAACATCTTCGCCGAGCGGGACGTCAGATGGTTCGAGGAGCCGGTATCGTCCGACGACCTGCCTGGACTGGCGATGGTGCGGCAACATGCACCTTGCGGAATGGACGTGGCCGCCGGCGAGTACGCCTACACCGTCGACTATGTGCGCACCATGCTTGCCAGTGGCGCGGTGGATGTGCAGCAGGCGGATGCGACGCGATGCGGCGGTTTCACCGGCTTTCTCGAAATCGCGGCGTTGTGCAATGCCTTTCACGTCGACCTTTCTGCTCACTGTGCGCCGGCGCTGCATATGGCTGTCGCCTGTGTCGCGCCCCGCATCCGTCATCTCGAATGGTTTCACGATCACGTCCGCATCGAGCACATGCTTTTCGATGGCGCGCCGCAGCCCCGTGACGGCCGAATTAGCCCCGATCTGACGGTGCCGGGGAACGGGCTGATCTTCAAGCGCGCCGATGCCGCTGCTTACGCCGTATCGGAGGCCGCATGAGGCTGCCGGGAGAACGCGACCTGATCGTGATGGCCGGAATCGCGGGATTCAGCATGGCCCTTGTCTCAATGTTATCGGCCGCATCCGCGCCGGCTGCCAGATCCGACACCCGTCTCGCGCCCCGTCGCAATCGCTCCAGCCAAGCGCAAACCGTCGAAACGGCGCGAAAGCTCAACCGGGCTGCAGGAATGCTCGCAGCCTCGGTGCTCGCCGACTCCAGCGTCGAGCATTACCGCGGCTCGTTCAAGAACAAGGCCATGTACACGCCGCTGCTTGTTTCTGCGCTGACGATGGCGACGAGCCTGCATGGGACCGCTGACATGCGCCCGTTCGCGCACAAAGCGCGCGATGCCACTTACCTGGTGGCCGCGGCGACGGGCCTGGTCGGTTCGGGATTCCATCTCTACAACGTCGGCAAGCGCGTGGGTGGCTTCAGCTGGCAAAATCTATTCTACGGGGCGCCGCTCGGAGCGCCGATGGCGATCCTGCTGTCAGGCCTGCTCGGCTTCTGTTCGGAACGGGTGCGTGAAGCGGGGCGAACGCGTCCGCGCATCTTCGGTCTCCCGGCGGGACGTGCGATCGCCGCGGTCGCGGGCGCAGGTCTGCTCGGCACGACCGGCGAGGCGGGCCTGCTGCATTTCCGCGGCGCCTATCATAATCCCTTCATGCTTCTGCCGGTGACGCTGCCACCGATCGGCGCAGCGCTGCTGCTCTCGGCAGCCGGGGACCGTTCCGGCAGGACGCATTGCGTCGCCCGCTCGTGGATGCGTCTGCTGAGGGCCATGGGTCTGGCCGGTGTCGGCTTCCACGCCTACGGCGTATCGCGAAACATGGGTGGCTGGCGCAACTGGAGCCAGAACATCCTGAGTGGACCGCCGATCCCCGCGCCGCCCAGCTTTGCCGGCCTCGCACTTGCCGGCCTTGCTGCACTCGGTCTCATGAGGGCGCATCCCGATGCATGAAAGTCGCGACCGCTATCCCGAATATGACGTTCTCGCCAAATGGTCGGGTCCATCCTGGAACGACAAAACGCGCGAGGTCATCGCACGGCGGCTGTCGATAGCGCCCGAGCCGCGTTACTTCACGCGGGAGGAATACGAGACCGTCGTGGCGATCGCGAACCGCATCGTTCCGCAACCGCGGGACCGCCCGCCGGTGCCGATCGCCGCGCTGGTCGATCGCAAGCTGGACGATCTGATCATGGACGGCTTTCGCAGGCCGGGCGTGCCCCGAGATGCGGATGCCTGGCGGCTGGGGCTTAAGGCGCTGAATGCCGAGGCCTCGGCCGCGTACGGCCAGCGCTTTGCAGCGTTGCCGGAGGGCTTGCAGGACAAGATGCTTCGTGCCGCCGAGCATGGCGAATTGAAAGCGGCCGAATGGGGCGAGTTGCGCTGCAAGGACTTCTTCAAACATCGCATGGGACGGGACATCGTGCTCGCCTATTACGCACACCCGACAGCGTGGAGCGAGATCGGCTGGGGCGGTCCGGCAAGTCCGCGCGGCTATGTGCGTCTCGATCTCGACGAGCGCGATCCCTGGGAGGCGGCCGAGACGAAGGACGGCCATGATGCTGCAGCGCGTCGGAGCAATCGCCGTGTCCGATGATCCCCTCCATGTGCCGCGAGCGTGTGACGGCCGGGCGCCGGACGTGTTCCGTCCGGGCGGCTGGGTCCAGATGCGGCAATATCGCGAGAACGAGCCGGTCGATTTCGCCATCGTCGGGACGGGCGCGGGCGGCGGCACGCTCGCCTGCAAGCTCGCCGAATACGGCTTTTCGATCGTTGCGTTCGATGCGGGCCCCTATTTCAGGCCGCTGGAGGATTTCGCCTCCGATGAATCCGAGCAGACCAAGCTCTATTGGACCGACGACCGTATCGTCGACGGCGCCAATCCGCTGCAACTCGGCAGCAACAACAGCGGCAAGGCCGTGGGCGGCTCGACGGTGCACTTCGCAATGGTCTCGCTGCGCTTCCGTCCCGAATGGTTCAAGTCGCGCACCATGCTCGGTTATGGCGCCGACTGGCCGCTCGATTGGCGCGAGATGTGGGACTATTACACCGAAGTCGAGCAGGCTCTGAAGATATCGGGTCCGGTGACCTATCCCTGGGGCCCGCCGCGTCCGCGATACCCGTATCGCGCCCATCCTTTGAATGGCGCGGCGCGAGCGCTGGCGAAAGGTTGCGAGGCGTTGGGGATCAAATGGACCGAGACGCCGCTTGCGACCCTATCGGCGCCCCGAGGTCTGGCCCATCCTTGCGTCTATCGCGGTTTCTGCGTCACCGGCTGTTCGACCAACGCCAAGCAGAGCGCGCTGGTTACCTGGATTCCGCGCGCGATCGCCGCAGGTGCGGAGATCCGCGATCTCGCGATGGTCGGTCGCATCGAGGTTGAGCCGTCGGGGCTGGTATCGGGGGTTCACTATCATCGGGACGGCGCATGGCGCTTTCAGCGGGCGCGTAACGTCGTCGTCGCGGGCTATGCCATCGAAACGCCCCGACTTCTCCTGAACTCCGCGACACCTCGCTTTCCGGACGGCCTCGCCAACAGCTCGGGCTTGGTCGGGAAAAACCTGATGGCGCAGTCCAATCAGGCGGTGTGGGGCCGGCTGGAGCACGAGGTGCGCTCCTACAAGGGGCCGCCGTCGCTCGCCATCACCGAGCATTGGAACTACGAAGACAAAGGCAAGGATTTCTTCGGCGGCTATTCCTACATGAGCCAGGGTCCGTTGCCGCAGCTCTGGGCGAATACGCTGTTCAGCGCTCGCGGCCTGTGGGGCGACAGACTCGTCGAAGCCATGAAAGACTACAATCACGTCGTCGGTCTCAAGATCGTCGGCGAGATGCTGCCGCAGGAATCCAACCGGGTGACCCTGGCTGACGAGGTCGACCAATATGGACTGCGGATTCCACGGGTTACCTATTCCTGGTGCGACAACGACAAACGTCTGATCGATCACTCCCTCAAATTCATGAGGCGTGCGCTCGAGGCGGTGGACGCAACCGATACCTGGATCCAAGACGACGACACCTGTCATCTCAACGGCACCGCGCGCATGGGCAGCGATGCCCACACCAGCGTCGTCGATGTGGACTGCCGCAGCTGGGACATTCCAAACTTATGGATCTGCGATGGCTCGGTCTTTCCAACCGTGGGGGGCGCCAACCCCTCGTTGACGATCCAGGCGATCGCCTGCCGCACGGCTGATCGCATCCGTGCGCTCGCGCGTCAAGGATCGATGCGGCGTGCGAATATCCTTTCAATGCAAAGAGGATGAAAATGAGACACAAAGTTCTGAGCAAGAACGGAGCCCAGCGGACCTTGGCCTTGGTGCTCGAGACCGGCGAAGAAGCGATGAGCTGCCTGTCGTCCTTCGCGATGGAGCAACGGATAGCGGCGGCACAGATCACCGGAATCGGAGCCTTCAGCGAGGTCGTCCTGAAGTACTTCGACTGGGAAAGGAAGGAGTACTTGGACAACCGTGTGGGCGAACAGGTTGAGATCGCTTCTCTAATCGGCGATGTCGCCCTTGATCCCTCGGGCGAGCCTTCCGTTCACGTTCATCTGGTGGTCGGCAGGCGTGACGGGACTGCACTTGCCGGACATTTGGGGTCGGGCGTGGTGCGCCCGACGCTCGAGATCATCATGGAGGAAAGTCCGACACATCTGCGAAAGAGGCACGATCCAGAGAGCGGATTAGCCCTGATCAGGCTGGAGAAGTAAGATGCGAAAGATTGGCTGCACGGTCTGGGCCATCCCGGAAGGCTACATTCCCGGCAGCAGCGTCAGCGACGCGCATGATCTCGTCTCCCACGAAGCGGCGTGCTTCCTGAACCCGGGGGACCGGGACGTCGAGGTGAAGATCACCTTGTTCTTCGAGGCGCGCGAGCCGGTCGGTCCATATCTGGTCACGGTACCTGCCAAACGCACTCTCCACATGCGTTTCAACGATCTGACTGATCCGGCGCCAGTGCCGCGCGACACGAGCTATGCTTCCCTCATCGAGGCGAGCGCGCCCGTGGTCGTTCAACATACGAGGCTCGATTCCCGCCAGCCCGCGATGGCGCTGCTTACGACCATCGCATTTCCTGCCGCCCAGACATCGACCAGCACAGAGGGAGCCCAGGCATGAATGACTTGCCGGTCAAGCCGACCAAGGTGGTCGTGATCACCGGAGCGTCCGCAGGTGTTGGCCGTGCGGTCGCCCATCGATTCGCGCAGGCAGGCTTCTCCATGGGGCTCATCGCCCGCGACGCGGGGGCTCTCGAGGAGGTGCGAGACGAGGTCGAAAAGCTCGGAGGGACGGCAATCGTACTCGCCCTTGATGTGGCCGATGCGTGTTCGGTGTTTGCCGCTGCCGACCGCGTGGCCGGGATTTTCGGACATATCGACGTGTGGGTGAACGACGCAATGGTGACCGTCTTTTCGCCGACGTGGAAGATGACGCCGGAAGAATTCCGACGAGTGACGGAGGTCACTTACCTCGGCTTCGTTCACGGCACGATGGCGGCGCTCCGCCACATGCGGCCGGCCAATCGAGGATCGATCATCCAGATCGGATCGGCGCTGTCGTATCGCGGCATCCCGCTGCAGTCCGCTTACTGTGGAGCAAAGCATGCAATCAGAGGCTTCACGGATTCGCTTCGTGCCGAACTGATCCACGAACGAAGCCGGATCACGCTCACAATGCTGCAGCTCCCCGCCGTCAACACCCCCCAGTTCGACTGGGCGAGAGCGCACATAGCGCGAGCTCCAAGGCCTGTCGCCCCGGTGATCGAGCCGGAAACCATCGCGGAGGCCGTCTTCCAGGCGGCTTGCAAGCCGGCCCGCGAGTATTGGATCGGCTTGAGCACCCTGAAGGTCATTCTCGGCAATATGCTCGTGCCGGGGTTGCTGGATCGATATCTGGCCAAGGTTTGTGTCGATGGCCAGCAAACCGACGATCCTATCGGTCCCGATCGCGCCGACAATCTCTACGAGCCAGTGCATTCGCTTCACCGCACGCGCGGAAGCTTCAGCGCTGAATCCGCGTCCTCTGCCACAATGTCCTTCGGCACGCTCGATCGATGGGTGCCGTACGCGGCCACGTTGTTGGCAGGAACACTGCTTGGGGGGCTGTTGGTCTGGAGAACGAAGCTCAGCGGCCCGAGCGCAGCTCGTTTGCAACAGCGGCGCAGCAACGGGCTGGAGGCGCGCTGATCGTGCCCAGATTGATCGAAGACTACGGGATGATCGGAGATGGCCAGACCGCCGCGCTCGTCGATCGCAAAGGTTCGATAGATTGGTTGTGCTGGCCTCGATTCGATTCCGATGCTTGTTTTGCTTCACTGTTGGGTACCTCCGCGAATGGTCGCTGGAAGGTGGCGCCAAGCACGTCGTATCGCTGTAGCTGTCGCCGCTATCAGGCCGATACCCTCATCCTTGAGACCGAACTCGATACGTCTTCGGGATGCATCAGGCTGGTGGACTTCATGCCTGTCCACGATGGGGCTTGCGCCGTCATAAGAGTGGTGCAGGGCCTTCGAGGGAAGGTGCAAGTCCGAAGCGAGCTGGATCTTCGCTTCGACTACGGATCGTTGCGGCCCGCGCTCGAGGTCGAAGACGCGCGAGCGGTCGCGTTCGTCGGACCGGACCTGGTCGTCCTGCATTCACCGACCCCGCTCCGACGCGAGAACTCCAGCGTTGTGACCGAGCTGGAGGTGAACGAGGGACAGCAGGTCGATTTTTGCCTGAGATATGGTCCCTCCAGGACTGATCCGCCGCCCCCATTGGGGGCGAAAAGCAGCTTGTCGTCAACTCAGCAATACTGGCGCTCCTGGATCCAGCAATTCCGGGTTCAGACGAAATGGCCGGATGCAGTCCGCCGATCTCTGCTGACCTTGAAGGCTATGATCTTTCGCCGGTCGGGGGGCATCATCGCCGCGCCGACGACTTCTCTTCCGGAGGCCCTGGCTGGCGATATGAATTGGGACTACCGCTATTGCTGGCTTCGCGACGCGACCTTCACTTTGAGTGCGCTTCTGGACGCCGGCTATCATGAGGAAGCCAAATCCTTTCGGGATTGGCTTCTCAGAGCGGTCGGCGGCGAGCCGGACAAGATGCGGATCATGTATCGCGTCGACGGTTCAAGACGCCTCGAAGAATGGGTTGCATCGTGGCTGCCGGGATGCAGCTGGGCTGAACCGGTCCGTATTGGCAACGCTGCCGCCTCTCAGTTCCAGCTCGACGTCTATGGAGAGCTGGTGGATTCCGTTTCCGCGGCTGCGAAGGCAGGGATCAGCCCGTCCGAGCGGGAGGTCGCGCTGATCACTTCTGTCGTCGAACACGTGGAGCGGGTTTGGGAGCTTCCGGACCACGGGCTATGGGAGCTCAGGGGAAGACCGCGTCACTACACCTATTCGAAGGTCTCCGCCTGGGCCGCCGTCGATCGCTTCGTTAGGCGGCCAGACCTCCATTCTCTTTTCGACGCAGGTCAGCTCGATCGGATGCGCGCGCTGAGGGACAGAATGCATCGGGATATCTGCGATCGGGCCTTCGACCCCTCACTCGGCACGTTTGTCGCGTTCTACGGCAGCGAGAAGGTCGACGCGAGCCTACTGAATCTTCCCCTTGTCGGCTTTCTGCCGGTGACGGATGAACGCGTCCGCGAGACCATCGCGACGATCGAGCGCGAGCTGGTTCAGGACGGCTATGTTCACCGCTGGGGGCCGAAGGACGAGGTTAGGGAAGCCGTCTTCCTCGCTTGCAGCGGCTGGCTCGCCGATTGCCAACTGATGCAGGGCAGGAGGGCCGAGGCCGAGAGGACTTTTCAACGCCTTCTCGATGCAGCGAACGATCTCGGCTTGCTGTCAGAGGAATACGATGTGCATGCGGGACGGCTTGCCGGCAACTTCCCCCAGGGGCTCAGCCATCTCGCGCTCGTGCGTACGGCCCTCCGCTTCGACGAACGAGCCTCCGATCGGGGAGAGGGGCACGACATCGCGGCTACGGCCCATCAGGGAGCGGCGGGATAACAAGCCCAGCAGGACACCGACCAAACTTAATCGACCAAGCTTCACCCTATGGCTCCTTCACCTCTCGCCGGGAGCACCGGCCGACGCGTGCTATCTCGGCCGACATTGGAACTTGCTGCATCCCGTTCTGTTTGGATTCCCGACCTGGTCGTGGAACAGGGGAGATGATTGGCGATACTCAAAGTTCAATTCGGGGGGGCGCGGTCCGCAATCGGCTTCTACGGCTCATTCCAAATCACGAGCTGTCGGAAGTGCTGACCAGATCAGACTCGGTGCGGATCTTGCCCCGCCAGATCCTGCATCATTGGCGGTTGCCGATGGATTACGTCTATTTTGTAGAGCACGGATTGGTCTCGGTTTCCGCACGGGTAGATCAGGATCGTTTCATCGAGGCTTGGCTGATCGGCTCGGAGGGGATGATCGGCGCCCCTCTGGTTTTGACCGAGATTGATCAAACCCCTCCCCACCGCAGAGTCGTGCAAGTTGCCGGAACCGCCATACGGATGTCGGCACGTGAATTTCTTTCCATTTTGCCACAGCTCCCCACCCTAAGGAGGGTTCTTCTCAGATATATTGACGTGGTGTTGCTGCAGACCTCGCAATCGGGCGTTTGCAATGCCGTGCACCCCGTCAAGCAGCGGTTGGCGCGATGGCTTCTTGTGGCCAGCAGCGCTCTCGAGGAAGACAAGTTGCCGCTCACCCACGAAGTCTTAGGTCATCTTCTTGGGGTTCGACGGGCCAGCGTGACGGAGTGCCTTGAGGCGCTCGAGAAAGATGGGTTGATCCGCAGTTCGCGCGGGCTTGTGTGCATCCTCAACTTTCACGCGCTGCGGCAAGTCTCCTGCACGTGTTTTGACACGATCGCGAGGGAATATCGAAGACAGTTGAATCCGGATGAGGGTATTACAACCGCTTAAGCGGCCTCTCCATAGCGCCTATTCTCGGCGACCGGTTCGTCGTCGGTCCTTAAGTCAAAGTTTGATCTCGCAAATGTGCAGCCGGGCACCGGCGCATCGGGCCAGGATGCTCAAGCGCCCTGCAGGGGCTTTTCAACTCGCTGTTCCGGATGCATTGCCCCTTGGCCAGAGGAGGAGGGTTGGCGGCGGCTGCGATCTAAGGCCGGTAGCGCAAGGCATCGGTGGAAGCCGCCCTGCAATCACGTGGTTTAGCTATTTGACGGCGCCTCCGGTGATGCCAGCGATGAAGCGATCAAGGAAGAGATTATAGGCGATCGCCACTGGAACGGCCGCGATCAAGGCGCCGGCCATGATCTCACCCCAGAAGAACACGTCGCCGCGGATCAGGTCGGTCGATACGCCCAGCGTGATCGGCTTTTGGTCGGACGACGAGATGAATGTCAGGGCGTAAACGAACTCCTGCAGGGTCAGGGTGAACGTGAAGATCACCACCGTCAGGATCGCGGGGAGCGACAGGGGGACCGCCATCTTGATGAAAGCGCAAAACACGCTGCAGCCGTCGACAATGGCGGCTTCCTCGATCTCGATCGGCAGCGCCTTGAAGAAGCCCATCAGCAGCCAGGAGCAGAATGGGATAGTGAAGGTCGGGTAGACCAGCACCAGCGACCACATCGAGTTTTGCAGGCCGAGCTCGGTGACGATCCGGGACAGTGGCAGGAACAACAGCGTCGGCGGCACCAGGTAGGTCAGGAAGATCGCGATCCCGAGCGCTTCGCCCTTGCGGCTGGTCATGCGGGCCAGGCTGTAACCGGCCGGAACCGCGGTCACGAGCGTGATTGCGGTGACGCAGACGCCGATGATCAGCGAATTTGACAGCCAGCGCGCGAACAGGGTCTCCTTGAACAAGTACCGGATGTGTTCGAGAGTCGGTGGCTCATTAAACCAGAACGGAATGTTGGTGATGTCGTAAAGGTCGCTGTTCTGTTTGAACGCCGTGATCGCCATCCAGTAGAACGGAAACGCGGCCAGGATCACGAAGAACGCGACGCCGAGAGAAAACCCGGTTACGCGGAGCGAGCGGGCAAGAGGCTCGGGCATGTCAGATCTCCCGGCGACGGATAAAACGCAGCGTGAAGATCACCACGACCAGCAGCACCGGCAGCATGAACAGCGAAATCGCCGCGCCGTGCGCCACGTCGCCGGAAACGATACCGGTCTGAAAACCTTCAAAGCCCAGCACCGAGGTCGCGCCGCCGGGGCCGCCCATGGTCAGCAGGAAGACGATGGAAAGGTCAGTGAAGGTGAATACGATGCCGAAGATCAGGCCGATGGCCACCATCGGCAGGATCATCGGCAGGATGATCTGGTAGTTGCGACGCCAGAAACCCGCACCGTCGACTGTGGCGGCGTCGATCACGTCCTGCGGAACCGCGGTGATGCCGGCGAGAAAGATCACGATGGCGAAGGGAAAGAAGCGCCAGGCGTTGATGATGATAATGCACAACATCGCGAGGTATGGATTGCCGAGCCAGTTCGGCGCCTCCTCGCGCGTCACGAGACCGGCCGCAATCATGGTCCAGTTGATCACGCTGTAAAGCGAATCGAACATCCATTGCCAGGCAATGGTAGCCAGCGCGACCGGCACCGCAAAAGGCAGGATGATCAGCGCTCGCACGATCTTGCGGCCGGGGAAGGGTTGCAACAGCAGGAAGGCCCCGAACTTTCCGAGCACGAGGCCGAGCAGCTGCGAGCCGAACGTAAAGACGAAGGTGTTGCGCAGCGTGTCGAGGAAAGTTGGATTCTGCAGGATCTGCTCGAAATTGGCCAGGCCGACAAACTTCCAGGTTGGGTTGTAAATCGTGTAGGCGCTGAGCGAGTAAAAGACCGCGAGGAGGAGCGGCAGCCCGACCAATAGCAGGACGTAGAGGATCGCCGGCGCGACCATGACCGTTTCGAGCACATCGCGTCGATCCAGGACAAAGCGAAATCGTGAGATCGGCTTGGCAACAGGTTCTGCGATGACAGCCATCAGTGACTTCCGGCCCTCAGTGACGAGTGCTACGATTGCCGCTGGCCTCGAAGCGGCGCAGCTCGCTGTTTTTCACGGCAAAGCGATGCCACTCGCCGGGGCGAACGCTTCCTTCGGCGACGTGGGCCGGCGGCAACTTCGCCGTGATCGGCTGCTTCGAATCGAAACCATCCATCACGCCGTAAACGATGCGCTCGGACCCGAGATATTCGGAGCGGTCGACCCGAAAGGAAAACTCGGTCACCCCGTCGTCTCCGATCATGTCCCTGGGCAGGAAATTCTCCGGCCGGAAGCCTAGATAGCCGCCGCCATTGCAGGTGACGATGTTCATCGGCGGTGCGCCGACAAAGGTTGCGACAAAAAGATCGGCGGGATCCTGATAGATCTCGATTGGCGTTCCAACCTGCCGAACCCTTCCATGGTCGATGACCGCGATGCGGTCGCCCATACCCATCGCTTCGACCTGGTCGTGGGTCACGTAAATGGTGGTGAGGCCGACGCGCTGCTGAAAATTCTTGATCTCCTGGCGAGCCGAGGTGCGCAGCTTGGCGTCGAGATTGGACAGTGGCTCGTCGAGCAGAAGCGCGGTCGGTTCGCGAACGAGCGCGCGCGCGAGCGCCACTCGCTGACGCTCGCCGCCGGAAAGCTGGCGTGGCCGCCGGTCGAGAAGATGGCCGATGCCGAGCAACTGCGCGGCCCACCCGACCTTCTTCTGGATGTCCTGGGAGGGCATGCGCTGCGTGCGCAGCGGGAAGGCAATGTTGTTGCGGACTGTATAGTGCGGATAGAGGCCGTAGCTTTGGAACATCATCGCAATGCCGCGGGCGCGGGGCGGGATGTCGTTGACGATATTGCCGCCGATCAGAAGATCGCCGCTGGTCTGTTGCTCGAGGCCGCAGATGATGCGCAAGAGCGTCGTCTTGCCGCAGCCCGAGGGGCCGAGCAACACCATGAACTCGCCGTCCGGCACCCTCAGCGAGATGCCGTTGACGGCGTTGATTTCGTCGAAGGTCTTGACGATATCCCTGGTCAGTACGGCTGCCATCGATCCTCCCGAAGTTCATGCATTGCGCCCCGCGATCCGTCGCTGGGACAGGGCGCGTCAGTCGTGTTTGCCAATGAACTGCAACAGCGGCCGGGTCCCGGAGCGCAAAGTGAGGCTCCGTCCGGACGCCGTCTCAGGCCTTCTCGTGCCATTTCTTGAAGATGGCGTCAGACTGTTGGTGTGCCCATTTCACCGAGTCCTCCGCGGACATCTGGCGGCTCGCCGCCTTAGCCATCATGTCGCAGATGACGAAGTCGTTGTAGACCTCGTCGACGGCAGGCCAGGATGGGCCGGGATATCCCGGGGAGGCCGACCATTGCTCGGAATCCTGCAGCACCGTAAGTTTGTCTGATGGTGTCGAAGTCGGATCGTTCGAGAGGATCGGCATCGGCTTCGGCACGAGGTTTGCGAAGCAGGGGTTATTGTAACCTTCGCTAGCCTTGAATGCCTCCGGCCAATGATCAGCGTAATATTTGAGGAACTCGATCGCGCCCTCCTTGTTCTTGGCGAACTTCCAGATGCCGTAGAATTCGGAAGCCCCACCCATGATCTGGCGGACCGGTCCCTTTGGCGGAGCAATCACGAACGTGTCGTCGGCCCCCTTCGTGTTTGCCTTCTGGAACGTCCTATAAGCGGAGATCGGATTGACGATCAGAGAGCCGATGCCCGAAACAAGGTAGCGATTATTGCTGGAGTCGTCCCACGACAGCACTTCCGACGTCATCGCCTCCTTGTACAGCGCAGTTACGTATTTAACGGCTTCGACCGTTTCCTTGCTGTTGAGCACGACGTTCTTGCCTTCGGCGTCCTGAAGGGCACCGCCAAAGCTCCACAGCAGCCCGCGCCAGGTCGTGTTGGGGTCGTTGCTGTGTCCAAGTGAAATGCCAACCGGGTGGCCTTTGGCTTTCAGCTTGGCGCCGCCGAGGCGAACATTGTCCCACGTGTCCGGCTTCATCCCGATCTCGTCCCACATGCTCTTGCGATACATGGCGGGGAAACTGATGTAGAAATCGGGAAATGCAGACCAGGTCTTGTCGTCTTGGTTATAGCCGATCTGCCGGCCGATCGTGCTGACCTTGCCGTATTTCTTCTCGGTCGCCTCGACGAGGCTCGTCACGTCGACGAGGAATCTGCGGTAAAGATGCGCCCCGCCTGCGCCATTCCAGCCGAACAGATCGTGACCTGATTGGGCCGAGGCTTCCGCGGCCGCCCGCGCAGCGACGTTGGCGACCGGGATGTGGTCGACGGCGACTTCGACGTTGTTTTTTGTGCCCCAGTCCTTTGCGAACTGATCGAACCATTTGTCGTACTCTGGAACGAAATGGCTCCATTGGACGATCGACAGTGTCTTCGTGTCCGCCATTGCGCGGGACACGAATGGAGTAGAAAGCATCGGGGCCGACCCAGCCGCAATGAGGGTAAGACCTGCCTGCTTTAGAAAGCGGCGCCTTCCAATACGCATTCTGTTGTTCCTATTCATTTGGGCTCTTCCTCGAATTCGAATAGGGATTTTGAGAGAGCAGCCGAACAGTGCTATCGTCGTTCTGGACGGTGCTCCAATGGCCAAGATCGCTGCGTTGTTTCGGCCGTATTAGCCGTCAGAGGACGTCCCATCGGGGTGAGCCGACGACCACCTGGCCAAAAGTCAGCGCCGACAAGGCGATGTCTTGATCTGAGTAATAATTCGCTGGAAACGAAAGTGGATTGGTCATTAGGCGAATGTTCGGCGCGGCAAGAAGCAAAAGCTCGTACGTTCGCGTACATAGAGCCGCCCGCAGCCTCGCTCTTGCCCGCTCAGAAAGATTGCTAAACGCTTCTCGCTGCTTGACGACTGGCCCACGTCGCTTCCGAGGTCGTTCCATCAACTTCATGAGCTGCAGCAAAACGCCGGCAGAGACGCTGATGCATCCTGTGGATTGAAAGCGCCAGGGGCGGCCGCTGGATCCGGTTGGATGGAAGCCACGTTCCGACCAGGCTCGGGACGCGCCACTGTGCAGCTCGGCTTGCTAAAGCGCACGTACGTTTTCGTACCGTCAGCGGTAATGTTAGCCGAAATGCCAATGGTGCCGCAAAATCGAGATCCTAAAGTTCGGCGTTAGGAGGCACGCCCGACAAAGGAGACGCGAAATGATGCGCGGTCATACCGTCACTGTCTGTGCAACCCTGATACTGTTTATGGCGCCGGGCATGGCTGGCGCTGCAACCGACAAAGTCGTCATCGGTGACATAGACGACATGTCAGGCGTTTATGCTGACATCATTGGGCCGGGCGGAGAGACCGCGGCTAGGTTGGCGATCGACGACTTCGGAGGCAGTGTACTGGGCAAGAAGGTGGATCTGCTTGTCTCCGATCATCAAAACAAGCCCGACCTCGGATCACAGAAATTCCGTGAGTTCGTTGATAGAGAGAACGTTACGATGGTGCTTGGCGGGTCAAACACCGGCGTAAATTTGGCTATGGCGAACATTGCCAAGGAGAAGAAGACACCTTTCTTCTCAATCGGAGCGGCTGGTGCTTCTCTTACTGGAAAGGACTGCACACCATACACGGTACATTACGCCTACGACACCACCGCGCTGGCGAACGGGACGGCCAGCACAGTCGTCAAGCAGGGCGGCAAATCTTGGTTCTTTGTCACGGCCGATTATGCTTTTGGCACGCAGCTCCAGGACGCAGCCTCGAAGGTGGTTGAGGCAAGCGGAGGAAAAGTGATCGGGTCGGTCCGGGTGCCCTTGGCGACCTCGGATTTCTCGAGCTACTTGCTCCAGGCGCAGAGTTCGGGAGCACAGGTCCTCGGTCTGGCCAATGCGGGCGACGATTTTACTAACTCTATCAAGGCTGCCAATGAGTTCGGAATTGCCAGAACAATGAAGCCCGCGGCTCTCCTGGCCTTCATCACAGACATTCACGCGCTTGGACTGAACACAGCACAAGGATTATATCTTACAACCGGCTGGTACTGGGATCTGAATGAAAAGACCCGCGCCTTCGCCAAGCGGTTCCTCGAACGCACTGGCCGTGAGCCAACCATGACACAAGCCGCATATTACTCGGCCACGTTGACTTATCTCAACGCCGTTAAATCGGTTGGATCGACCGATTCTGACAAAGTCATGGCCCAGCTTCGTAAAGCAAAGATCAATGATATGTTCACTGCCAACGGCGTGATCCGGCCCGACGGCCTGATGGAGCACGACATGTACATCATGCAGGTCAAAAAGCCTGAGGAATCTAAGTACCCGTGGGATTATTACCGGCTCGTCCACACGATGTCAGGTGATCAGGCCTTTGGTAAACTCTCGGACAGCGCATGCCCGCTGGTGACGCACTAGGGTCTGTACTCAATAGGGATTCCCGCTGAGGCGGAGTTGTGATTCAAGACCTCCGAGTCGAAGGGGGGCTTGATGGGGCAAAAGCTATATTGGCTGAGTGAGGCGGAGTGGAAGCGGATTGAA
>NZ_RDQF01000047.1 GCF_004114425.1 Bradyrhizobium vignae
GTACCTCGTCTACTACAACAACCACAGACCCCATCAGGCCTTGGCAGGACAAACTCCCAAGGCTTTCGCCGCTTCCAAGACCACCGCGATCCAATCAGCGAATTATTGAACATCGACAGCAATGACGCCGGAGATAGTTTGCATATTGAAACACAATTGAGGGGGTAACGAATGACTTTTCAGAGGATCGTCGTCGCGCTTCTGGTGCTGATCGTCGCCGGTCTTGGTGCCATCGGCTATGTCGAATGGAAGATGGCGGTGCAGGTGCGCACCCTGAAGGCGTTCGTCGAGGGCTATGTCTTCAACGAGGCCGTGCTGGCCTGCGAGCAGGCCAAGAGCTCGACCCCGTTCAAATGGAACGGGGGCAAGAGCACCTCGGTGATCGGCCTGAACTCGGTCAAAACAGACAAATACACCGTCAGCGCCAGCTACACGCTGGTGGCGGACCTCGTTTATTGTGATTACGATCCGATCAAAAGAAAGGCCGAGATCGGCTCGAGCTTCCTGGAGCGGGAGTAACGATCCGGCCTACACAAATGGGGTGGGATCGTCATGACCGGGGACCGGGCAGGAGACTATCGGATTCTGCATGAGGCGGCCTTGCGGGATTATCTCGCGGCCCTTCCGGACCTGAAGGTGCGGCTTGGCGGCGATCCCGTATCCTGGGCGATCACCGAGGTCGGCGACGGCAATCTCAACCTCGTCTTCATCGTCAAGGGCGCCCGTGGCGGCATCGCCGTGAAGCAGGCGCTGCCTTACGTTCGCCTCGTCGGCGAGAGTTGGCCGCTGCCGCTGTCGCGGGCCCATTACGAATATCTCGCTCTGTCACGGCAGGCCGAGCTCGCACCCGGCCTGGTGCCGGCCCTGCTGCATCACAACGAAAAGCTGGCGCTGACGGTGATGGAGCTGCTCGAGCCCCACATCATCATGCGCAAGGGCCTGGTCGCGGGAACCAAATATCCGCGCTTCGCGGACGACATCACCACCTTCATGGCGCGCACCTTGTTCTTCACCTCCGACCTCGCGCTCTCCGCGGCGGAGAAGAAGCAGGGCATAGCCGCCTTCGCCGGCAACCACGCACTCTGCAAGATCACGGAGGATCTGATCTTCACCGATCCCTACCGCATCGCCGAACAGAACCGTTGGACGGTGCCATATCTCGACGGCGTCGCCGCCGATCTGCGCGACGACATGGACCTGCACATCGCGATCTCCCGGCTGAAGTTGAAATTCATGGCGAGCCCCGAGGCGCTGATCCATGGCGACCTCCACACGGGCTCGATCATGGTCACGGACAGCCAGACGCGGGTGATCGACCCTGAATTCGCATTCTACGGTCCGATGGGGTTCGACGCGGGCGCCGTGCTTGCCAACCTCTTGATGGCCTATTTCGCCTCCGCCGGCCACGAGGGCGCGCCGGGCGACCGGGCCGCATTCGAGGCCTGGGTGTTGGAGACGGTCGAAAACGTGTGGACCGGGTTCGCCGGCAAATTCCTCGATCTCTGGCGCGGCAGCGCGGCCGGTGACGCCTATCCGGTGTCACTCTTCGGCGGCGAGAAGGGCACGGCGCGCCTGGAGGCCGAGCGGCAGGCCTACATGCAGCGCCTGTTCGCCGATACGGTCGGCTTCGCCGCTGCCAAGATCATCCGCCGCATCTTCGGCCTCGCCCACAACATCGATTTCGAGCTGATCGAGGACTTGCGCATGCGGGCGACCACCGAGGCACGCGCCGTGCGGCTGGCGCGCACGATGATGGTGGAGACGGGGGCATTTCGGACGGTCACCGACGTGACGGGCGCCGCGCGGAAACTGCGGAACTGGATGCCGGAGCTGTCCGGCTGAGAGAGCCGCATGGTGAGGAGCCGGAGCCGCCCCACGCTCCGTCATTGCTGTCGATGTTTTGCGAGCGCAGCGAAGCATCCAGAATCTTTCCGCGGAGCCAGACTGGATTTGCTTCGCTGCGCTCGCAATGACGAGGTGAGAGATCGTCGCGGGAACGTCAATAAAGCCGGCGCCCAGTCCCTCCGTCGTTCGCGTTGATCACGAAAAATGTTCACCGATCCCGGCCGTTCAATGACGCACCGCGTCAAATCGGCTTGGGGCATGCAACCAGTCCCCCGAAGGGTCTCGGTCGAAGGACTGCCTCGGAAACCGGCATCGGTTGCCATCAAATCGAAGCTTGCTTTCGACGGGCGACGAATGATCAAATCTCTTGTCGGAATACGCCTGCGCTGTTGGGGGACACATGATGTTCAGGATGATTGCGGTCGTCGCGGGGATGGGGCTGGCGCTCGCTGCTACGGCGGAGGCCGAGACGCCGCGCAAGGGCGGAACCATCCGGATGACTGCGCCCTATGGCTCGAGCTTCACAAGTCTCGACATTCACACCACGCAACGCGCCCAGGACGAGATCTACGCCAAGGCGCTGCACCGCTCGCTCTACATCTGGGATTCCGCGCAAGGAAAGCCGGTCCTGGAACTCGCCAAGGAGGATGTGGTCTCGGGCGGAGGTCTCGTGCACACCTTCAAGCTGCGCGACGATGCCTACTTCCACAATGGCCGAAAGATGACCGCCGACGACGTCATCTGGTCCTATAACCGCATCATGGACGGCAGCAAGGCCTATCCCGGCGCTCGCTTTGTCCGCGTGATCGAGGGCGCGGCCGCGGTGGAGAAGGGCCAGGCCAAGGAAATCTCCGGCCTGAAGAAGATCGACGACTTCACCATCGAGATGAAGCTGACCGACAAGGTCGATCCCGGCTTTTATTTCTTCACCGCGCTGACCTCGATCTATCCGGCCGACGAAGGCGCCAAGGAGAGCTTCATCCAGAAGCCGATCGGTCTCGGGCCTTTCAAATTCGTCGAGCACGTGCCGGGATCGCGCATCGTCCTGGAGCGCTGGGACCGCTTCTACAAGCCCGGCAAGCCCTATGCCGACAAGGTCATCGTGTCGATCATGGCCGAGGCCGCCGCGCGCGATGTCGCCTTCCGCAACAAGGAGATCGACACCTCGGTGCTGGGACCGGCGCAGTACGTCGCCTACCAGTCCGACGCCAACCTCAAGGGTACCATCGTCGATGTCGCGGAGGTCTTCACGCGCTACATGGGGATGAACACCGCCTTCAAACCGTTTGCCGACAAACGCGTCCGGCAGGCGATCAACTACGCGATCGATACCGACTTGATCATCAACAAGCTGGTCAAAGGCAAGGCCTACCGCGCCACCAGCTGGCTGCCGCTGACCTCGCCGGCCTACGACAAGTCCATGAAGCCGTATCCCTATGATCCCGCCAAGGCCAAGCAACTGCTCACCGAGGCCGGCTACGCATCCGGCTTCGAGTTCGAATGGACCACCAGCCAGAACGAAAGCTGGGGCCTGCCGATCGTCTCGGCCGTCATTCCAATGCTGGACAAGGTCGGCATCAAGGCCAAGGTCAAGCAGGTCGAGACCGCGGTGCTGGCGGAGGTGGTTCGCACCGGCGACTACCAGGCCTTCATCTATTCCCAGCAGAGCGGCCCGGATCCGCTGGCCGCACTCAAATGCTTCCACTCGTCGACGCCGCAACCGGCCTGCAACTACATGAACTTCAAGAATGCCGAATTCGACAAGATCCTCGACGAGGCCGGGCAGGCCGATGACGCTGCGAAGCGCACCCAGCTGCTGCAAAAGGCCAATGCACTGCTCTACGACGAGGCGCCGGTCTGGTTCTTCAACTACAACAAGGCGGTCATGGCCGTGCAGCCATGGCTCCACGGAATTCAGCAGAACCCGACGGAGCTGACCCACCAGAACGTGGAGGAGCTCTGGGTCGACGAGACCTCGCCCGCGAAGTGACACGCGCGCTCCCCCCATCGTGACAGACAATGGAGGGAGCGAGGAAAAGTGCCGATGCTCTCGTTCCTGATCCGTCGCCTGCTGCAGACCATTCCGACCGTGCTCGCCGTCGTGCTGCTGGTGTTCGTGCTGTTCAGTGTCGTTCCAGGCAGCATCGCCTCGACCATGAGCGACGACAGCGACCCGCAGGTCGAGCTGCGCATGAAGAAGCAGCTCGGCCTCGACCAGCCCGTCTACATGCGCTTCGGCGCCTATGTCGCGAGGCTCGCGACCGGTGATTTGGGGGCGTCGTTCCGGACCCGCGAGCCGGTGACGACCATGATCGCCAAGCGGGCATGGCCGACGCTGCAGCTGATCTTCGCCTCCATGGCATTTGCGGTTCTGCTCGGCGTCCCGCTCGGCTTCGTCGCGGCGTTGCGGCCGGGCAGCCTCGTCGACACCGTCTCGATGGTCCTGGCGGTATCGGGCCTGTCTTTGGCCAAGTTCTGGCTCGGACTGCTCTTGATGTACCTGTTCGCGTTGAGGCTCGGCTGGCTGCCGAGTTTCGGCTATGGCGATGGCGGCCTCAAATATCTGATCCTGCCGGCCGTGACGCTCGGCGTCTCGCCGATGGCGCTGCTGGCGCGGACAACGCGCGCCGCGGTCCTCGAGATCATGACCGCGGACTTCGTCCGCACGGCGCGCTCGAAGGGCATGAGCGAAACCAGGGTCGTGAAATGGCACGTGATGCGCAATGCGCTCGTCCTCATTCTCACGACCATGGGCCTGCAGTTCGGCGCGCTGATGGGGCAGGCGGTCGTGGTCGAGAAGCTGTTCTCCTGGCCGGGGATCGGCTCGCTGCTCGTGGACAGCGTCCTGCAGCGCGACATTCCCGCCGTCCAGGGTTCCATTCTCGTGGTGGTGCTGTTCTTTCTCGCGATCAATCTCTTGATCGATGTGCTCTACGGCGTGATCGATCCCAGGATCAGATACGCATGAAGCTCCGCGCCAATCTCGTCATCGGGGGCGCGTTATTCGCGCTTGCGATCCTGGTGGGCTTGCTCGCGCCCTGGCTGGCGCATACGGACCCCGTCATGGATGCCAACCTCTTGAATGCGGAGGAGCCTCCGAGCTGGACCTGGTGGTTCGGGACCGACGGACAGGGCCGCGACATCTATTCCCGCGTCGTCTACGGCGCCCGCATCTCGCTGACGGTCGGCATCGTCTCGCAGCTCATCAACAGCGTCATCGGCGTGGGGCTTGGTCTGAGCGCCGGCTATTTTGGCGGCTGGTGGGACGATGTCGTCAACGCCCTGACCAATCTCATGCTCGCGATCCCCTCGTTGATCTTTGCGCTCGCCATCATGGCGGTGCTCGGTCCCGGCCTGACCAGCCTCTTGATCGCGCTCGGGCTGACCAACTGGTCCTTCACCTGCCGGCTCGCACGCGCATCGGCGCTGTCGCTGCGGAACCAGGGCTACGTTCAGGCCGCAACCGTGCTCGGTTATGGCGATCTGCGCATCATGATCACGCAGCTCTTGCCGAACATGTTAGGGCCGATCGTCGTGATCGGCACGCTCGGCATGGGCAGCGCCGTTCTCTCCGAAGCCGCATTGTCGTTCCTGGGGCTCGGCGTCCGTCCGCCCTTTCCGAGCTGGGGCAGCATGTTGTCCGAGGCCCGCGACCAGATCACGACGGCGCCGTGGCTCTCGGTTTTTCCCGGCCTTGCCATCTTCCTGACCGTGCTCGGCCTCAACCTGCTCGGCGATGGCCTGCGCGACATCCTCGATCCCCAATCGCGGAGCCGGCGAACATGACAGGGGCGCCGCTGATCGAGGTCGAGGATCTCCGCATCGATCTCGATGATGGATCGAGGCGCGTTGCGGCGGCCGAAGGCATTTCGTTCCGGATCGATCGGGGCGAGACATTCGGCCTTGTCGGCGAATCCGGCTGCGGCAAGAGCATCACGGCGCTCGCCTTGATCGGCCTGCTGCGGTCGCCGCTGTCGATCGGCGGTGGCGCCATCCGGTTCGAGGGGCGGGAGATCCAGAACCTCTCAGCCGCCAGGCAGCGGCAGCTGCGCGGCAACCGCATCGCCATGATCTTTCAGGAGCCCATGACGGCGCTGAACCCGGTCTCGCCGGTCGGACGGCAGATCGCCGAGATGTTCGTGCTGCACAAGGGCAAGAGCTGGCGGGAAGCCAACCAGCTGGCGGTCGAGTCGCTCGCGAGCGTGCGCGTCCCCGCGCCGGAGCGGCGCGTGAAGGATTACCCGCATCAGCTTTCGGGCGGCATGCGCCAGCGCGTGATGATCGCCATCGCACTCGCCTGCGGTCCGGACCTCCTGATCGCCGACGAACCGACCACCGCGCTCGACGTTACCGTGCAGGCCGAGATCATCGAGCTGATGCGAAACCTATGCGCCGAGCGCGGAACGGCGATCCTGATGATCAGCCACGATCTCGGCCTCGTCGCCAATGTCTGCCGCCGCGTCGCCGTGATGTATGCCGGCCGCATCGTCGAGGAGCGCAGCTCGGCGGATATCTTCCGCGCGCCCTCCCATCCCTACACGCAGGGCCTCGTCGACTCCCTGCCGCGGCTGGGCAGCCGCGCCGCGCTCGGCCGCAGCAGGCTCAAGGAGATCGCGGGCGTCGTCCCGGCGATCACGAATTTCCCGGATGGCTGCCGGTTCAATCCCCGTTGTGCGCAGGCGACCGATATTTGTCGGACAGCCGCGCCCAAGACGGATTTGCTGGAGGCAGGCGGCTTGGTCAGGTGTCATCACCATGCATGAGCCGCAGAACATGCTGGGCGAAGCCAGGCGGGACGACGATCTCATTCTCACCATCGAGGATCTCGCGGTTCATTTCCCGCTGGGAGGTGGCCTGCTGGGCCGCGGCCGGCGGCTGCTGCGTGCGGTTGACGGTGTCGATCTCGAATTGAAGCGCGGCGAATGCCTCGGCCTCGTCGGCGAGTCCGGATCCGGCAAGTCGACGGTCGCGCTCTCGATCCTCGGTCTGCTGACGCCGACGCGCGGTCGCATCGTGTTGGACGGGCAGGTCGTGACCAACAGGCAATCCGGCGATCGAAAGGCGCTGGCCCGCATCGTGCAGATGGTGTTTCAGGATCCCTACGCCTCGCTCAATCCGCGCCAGACCGTTCGTCGCACGCTCGAAGATCCCCTGCGCGTGCACGGCGTGACCGCGAAAAGCGAGATCGAGGACCGCGTCGCGACGATGCTGAAACATGTCGGCCTGCGCCCCGAGCAGGCCGATCGCTATCCGCACGAATTCTCCGGCGGCCAGCGCCAGCGCATCGGCATCGCGCGCGCGCTGATCCTCAATCCGAAGATCGTCATCTGCGACGAGCCGGTCTCGGCGCTCGACGTCTCGATCCGAGCCCAGATCATCAATCTGCTCTTGGAATTGAAGGACACGCTCGGCCTGTCCTACATCATGATCAGCCATGATCTCGGCGTCGTCGAGCACATGAGCGACCGCGTCGCCGTGATGTATCTCGGCCGCATCGTCGAGAACGGCCACTGGCGCGAGATCTTCGAACGTCCCGCGCACCCCTACACGCAAGCCCTGATCGCCGCGATCCCCGATCCCTTGCGCCATGCGCCGCTGGTGACGACAGGCGGCGACTTGCCCAACCCGCTCAATCCACCGAACGGCTGCGCCTTCAGCCCCCGCTGCCGGTATGCGGAGGCGGTGTGCCGGAATGAGCCGGGGCCGTCGCTGGAGACGCGGGCGGATGGGCACGCGGTGCGGTGCTGGCGAAGCGAGGAGATTGCGGGGGAGCCGATGTCAAGTGAGCGGAAGTCGCAAATTTAATCCTCGAACCGGCCGCCCCGTGCCCGGCTCTCCGCGGCTTCGTTCCTACGCTCTTTGGTGATCCATTCCTGAAGGTCAGCCTTGGCCTTGTCGAGAGCATTGGCAAGTTCTGGTGTGTGGTCGCCCGGAAGCTGTTCAAGCAGTTTCAAGCGTTCTTCCAGCTTCGTCGCGAGCGACCCGCTCCAGCTCCACGGACGTAAGCGCCGCACGATCTCATTCAATACGGCATGAGGATCGGGGGCCTTGTTCAGCAACTTCGATGCCAAGGGAAGCCACTCATGCGGTTCGTTGTTCGCAGGACGCTTGAACAGGCCTACCGATGCCGCCATGAGAGGATAGCGAACGGCGGGATCAGCATCGCACCACGCTAGAAGTACATCATCCGGCACGACGCCCAGCGGGTTTTTGTGAAAGCGCTGGAAATCGACAAAGACCTGCACGGCTTTTTGCCGCGCCTTGGCGTCGCCCGAGAAGGCCTCGTCGAGCACGATCTCCGGATGAACGCGAAGCAGGCCCGTTACAAGATCATCCTGCGTGTACGCGTGAATATCGTAGCGGCCCACCGCGATCATCAATTTTCGGATGATGCGCCGGACGATTGGGATGCCCTCTTCCCCCGCCAGAGATACCTTTGCGATGCTTCCCAACTCGCGATCTTCCCGATCCGACCGAGCATCCTTTGCATGGAATTCAAAAGCATCGAGGAGAACGCGCCCCGCCTCGGCAACCTCGGGCACCGGGTCCTTCTTGTCGATTCCATTTGAAACTAGGCGCATTGACAGGACTTCCAACGCGACCGTCAGGCCGCCGGGCTTGCTCGCGATCGCAAGGAGAACGTCTCGGAACTGCGGTCCCGGAATCTCATCGCTCGCGCGGCCATAGCCCAGCGCGAAATATTGTGTGATGTCGGCTTTGCCGAGTTCGAGGGCTCGGTGCAGGCGCTGGACGCCTTTCTCATCCACAATGATCCGCGCTTGAAGGTGCGGAAAATACACCCCAACCGATGGGTGTTCGACGGCCTCGTCCAACATTTTGTCGGCCAACAAGGCATTCCGCTTTTGCAGACCCGTCAAGAATCCGCCCATCAGCCCTGTGTCGGGCTTATCCGTTACCGAGAATTCGGTCATGAAGGCCTGCCAAATCTCGTAGGGCTTCTCTGTGGTGCTTCCGAGGCCGGCGCCGAACAGAGGGACGCGAGAACCGCCACGCACGAGGCCCGGCAGCAGCGTTTTGAATGCCTCGTCGTCGTTCGCAACATCCTTTCCGAGACTCTCGACTGTCTGATTCATGCGCACCATCGCGTCCTCGTAGTCGTCGTTTTCGACCTCGTCGAGATCATCCAGATCGATGTTGCGCCCTGATCCCAGGACCACGCCCTTCACCTTGTCGACGAGATCCTTGGGACGAAGAAATTCCTCTAATGCCAATAGCCGCTCGCGTATTTCGGCAGGCATGTGTTCGCCATCAAAAATTCGCGTTTGACGCACGGCTACCCAACCTTCGCGCCAGAATCCTTTGCTTGCGATTTGCCTCATTAGCGCTTCCAAAGCATCCACTTGGCCAGCGTTGGACCAGAGGCCCCGGAATTCATGAGCGATGGCAGTGCGTACACCGGGCGCAACAGGGGCGTCGGATAGGGCAAGGGGCGAGATCAGGTGCAGCACTGCGTCGAACCAATCCTGCACATCCTGGCCTGTTGGCGGATAGTAGCCGTAGTCACGCGAACGCGCGCCGAATTCAAAGCCATGGGCCGAGGAGAAATGGTCGGTCTTCAGGACGGCGTCGAGGGATTTCAACCCCAGCGCTCTACACCCGGGCTCGTCCGACTTTAGCAAACCTTCCAGAATCTTGAGCCGCATGATGATTGGCGCATGCGTGCCGGACAGAACAATGTAGAACAGCGACGGCACGATACCCACGGCGCCACTGTCGTCATCGCCTTTTGCCGCCAGGGCGATCTTGATCAGCAAAGCGATCGCCCGCTTGAAGTGTTCCGGCTCATAGGCAAGCGAGCGAAGCAGCCGCACGACATGCGTGGTCTTGGCCAGCGTAGGCTCGTCGGCGTCTTTCAAGGCCTGCTCGATGGCTGCGAGGGTCTCATCCGGCATGACAGGCGCGACATTTGCCAACATCGTTCGTTCGTCTTCGCCGAGATTGGGGGTGTCCGCGAGCATCCCTCCCGGGGCGAGCCAGGCCTGAACGATAGAACGGGCC
Organism: Bradyrhizobium vignae; assembly: GCF_004114425.1. Taxonomy (GTDB): domain Bacteria; phylum Pseudomonadota; class Alphaproteobacteria; order Rhizobiales; family Xanthobacteraceae; genus Bradyrhizobium; species Bradyrhizobium vignae. Next base: position 9,865 of record NZ_RDQF01000047.1, read on the forward strand.
TCCTTGCTGCCGTCGAGATATCCAAGCCTTCGCGAGAACGAGCGCCTAAGGCGCAGAGGCGCATCGGTCACCAGCGTCTTCACAATCGTCGCCGCGGGAATGTTCTGCAAGGCGAGCGCAGCAAGGCGATTGGCAATTGCGTGCGGCAGTACCGCGCACCATTCCGCGCGTTCCTGCAACAGATCGCGTCGTTTCAGCTCGGCGACTGCGGCGTAAACCTCCGATACGGGCTTGCCGATGAGCCCTGCAAGAATGGGCAGCTCGGCACCTTCGCCTTCTGTTTTGACACCTTCGAAGGAGTAGACCAGCGAGCACGCCTGGGCGATCAAGAGCAAATCGGGGTCGTGTTCATGCCGCTGCTGAAAGAGCCGCTTGAACAGATCCGCATCGCTGAGCTTACTGATGGAATCATTTTTCCCAACTGTGGCGGCCAATGCGAGTGCCACGCGCGCGTTGCCGCCCGAAAACTGCGCTATGGTTCCTGCGTCGATTTGTGAGACCTGAGGATAGCGCCGTGCGACCAGCTTCTCGATAAGGGGAAGAGAGGACGTATCCAGTGCGAAGACATCCGTGCCCTCGGGTTGATCATCACGGATATCGTACTCGACCGTGATCACGCTGATGGTCGAGTTCGCCTCGCGCGCCACCTTCGCCAACTCACCATGAAGCTCGAAGGGGCAATTGTCGATCACGAGGATACCACGCCTGCGCGCCGCAATCAGATCGGAGGCAAGACCGATGGGTGCAGGGTTAGGGTCTTCGGCTACATTCGTGTAGTAGGCCAGTGAAGGATCAAGCCCTCCATTGCCGACCTTGTCGTCGAACAGCGCTTCACAAAGCCGGGTTTTGCCCACACCCGAAAGGCCAACGAGCCGGACCACCTGTCTCGGCTGACGCAGAATGTTACGAATACGGTTGATGCCGTCGACCGCGCTCAGTCCTTCGCCCTCCTTTTCATCGCCGGTCTTGATACGGGCTTCGGCATCGAACAGATATGAATCATCGGTTCCGCATGTGCGCTGCGAAACTGCGCAAGCTCGAGGCGGCGCAGGTCGTAGCTGCCATGGGCCCCCAATTGCAGCAGTACCGCGCCTGTCGGCTTCAATTGCGAGGTCGCCTCGGCGATGTGGCGAAAGCCTTCGGAGATTCCGGGCAGATAGGTGCGGAGATCGGTTTGCGCGTGCTGCAGCCCGCCGGCCTGCACGAGCTCGTCGAGGGGAAGGTCGACGTGCTGATCACCCGCGGGGTGAGCCACCATCCGGGCTATCGCTGCGAACGGATCAATGAAGGATCGGGTCCGGGTGATTGGCTGGTTGCGTGGCGCGCGGCGGCCTCGAAGGCGCGGAGCGCGTTGAGCGGGGGAAGGGCGTAGGTCATCGCAACGGCACTTTGACACCGATAGGCCGCGGGCTTGCAATAGATTTCCTTGCGCTGAACCGCAGCAATGATGCTTTGCACAAGGGTGATGCCGCCGGATAGCCTTGACCCGCAAATCCGGAGAAACGCCATGTCGCCACTCACATCGTCAGCCACAATCCCGCAACGGTTCACCCGCCCGCCGGCGGCTACAGCATGGGCCTCGAGCTGAAGCAGCATCGCCGCCTGCTGTTCATCAGCGGCCAGGTGCCTGAAAAGTCCGACGGCACCGTGCCCGACGGCTTCGAGGCGCAATGCGAGCAGGCCTGGCGCAACGTCAGGGAGGTGCTCGCCGCGGCAGGTCTCGGCGTCGAGCACCTGGTCAAGGTCACGACGTTCCTGACGGAACGCAGTCAGCTCGTGATCAACCGCGCCATTCGCCGCGCCATGCTCGGGGAGCACCAGCCGGCACTGACCGTCGTTGTCGTCGAGACCGTCGACAGCAAATGGCTGCTGGAGATCGAAGCGATCGCCGCGGAATGAGGCGGCGCCGTCGATGTTGCAAATGAGCCAATCATATCAGGTGTCCAATGGCCGAGATCCATCCGTTCTACCAGACGCACCGCCAAGCCATGGAAGCCGCCATGCGCGAGCGACTAGACCTTGCCGACGCGATGCTCCGCGAGCGCGCGCAACTCTCAGATATCGACGCAATCAGGCAGGAGGTGATGGACGAATTCGAGATCGTCCTCACCCAGATTCCTTACGTCGGTGGCGCGGCAAGCCGCATGAGTGATTTCTTCATGCGCCTGACCGGCTTCATGGCCATCAGCCGGGTGCTGCGTCGCCACGACGTGCCGGTGCCCGTGATCGGCGAGATCGAGCGGGAAACCTACAAGGCGCAGCTGCTGACGACATCCGAAGCCGAGCGTCTCGCCGCGGGGCGTCAGTTCATGTCACGGGAGAACCAGGCTTTGATGCGCGAGCAGGCGGCAAGAAGCGTTACAAGAGCTCACCAAGCGGAGTTTCCGGACGATTTCGTCTACGATTTCGTTGAGCCGCGTCCCCAGGACAGCTTCGAGTTCGGCATCGATTACAAGGCCTGCGGCTTCTGCAAGCTCGCGGCACGTCATGGCGACAAGGAGATCCTGCCGACCATCTGCGGCCTCGACTTCGTCGCCTACGCCACGCGAGGCATCCGCCTGGAACGGACCCAGACGCTGGCGGGCGGCGCCAGCCACTGCAATTTCCGGTTTTCGCGGTTGTCGCCGGATGCCGAGGCTGGGAGTTAGACCGCACCCGCTGACCCGCGATAGAGCGGAATGGCTTTAGGTCGAGCCGATTGCCACGGGCTCGGTGCAACCTCTCTCGCTTGCGGGAGAGGTCGGCGCAAAGCGCTGGGTGAGGGCTTTCTCCTCTTGGGGATTGTCCCATTTGCGCGATCGAGCCTCATTTCATCGCGCCTTAGGTAGATCCCAGATCGCCGTTCTGCTCGCAACGACGGGGGATGCACCGGCCTTTCGAAGCCGGCTGCCGATGATGACATCATGCCCCTGTTTTGCCCGACGAGTCAAATCGACTTCGCCAAATCGGAAGTTAACGATGCTGCCGGCAAGTCATTGATTTCGCTGGCCCCGGCTACTGTGCATGGGGTTGTTTTCGCAGTTTTTGTTTTTGCGGCCGTCTACTCCGCCGCTTTTTCCCTCAAGCGCTGCGCGTAGACATTGATGACCAGCGCGGCCAAAAGGATCAGGCCGCGGATCAGGATTTTCAGGAAGCTGTCGATGTTGACGTGGTCGAGGCCGTTGTTGAGGACGCCGAGCACGAACAGGCCGACGATGGTGTTGCCGATGCCGCCGCGGCCGCCGAACAGGCTGGTGCCGCCGACGACGACGGCGGCGATGGAGTCGAGCAGGTAGGTGTCGAACTCGTTCTGCTGGGCACTGCCGAAATGGGCAACGCCGAGCATGCCGCCGATACCGGAGCACACCGCCGAGATCACCATCACCGCACCGAGGATGAGCTTGACGTTGAGGCCGGAATACTCGGCCGCCTCGCGGTTGCCGCCGACCATGTAGACGTAGCGGCCGAAGCGCGTGTAGGTCAGCACCAGATGGCCGCCGAGCAGCATGATGGCGGCGACGATGACGATCCAGGGGATGCCGCCGATCGAGCCCGAACCGAGCGTCGTGATCAGGCTCGGCACCTTGTAGGCGATCTGGCCGCGCACCAAGAGCGCGGAGATGCCGGCGGCGATCTGCATCATCGCCAGCGTCATGATGAAGGAGGGGATGCCGATCACGGTCAGCCCCAGCGCATTGACGAGGCCGAGCAGGCCGCAGAGCAGGATCGACAGGATGACCGCGACCGCGCCGGGCAGCGGGATGTTGGCGATGTTGACGTAGGATTCCTGCAGCGTGAAGTAGGCGACCGCAATGCCGGTGACGTTGGCGATGCTGGCGATCGACAGGTCGATTTCGGCGCAGAGGATCACGAAGGTGAGGCCGACGGCGATGATGCCCGTGACCGACACCTGCGTCAGGATATTGCCGAGATTGTCGAGCGTCGCGAAGGAGGGGCTGGCGAAGGCGAAGAAGGCGGAGAGGAAGATCAGCGTCAGGAAAGGCGCGATGTTGCGCATCTGCGAGCGAAGGAAGGGCGCAAGGCCCCGCGCCCGACGAGCTCCCGCAAAAGCCGTCTCACTGCTCGCCATTGTGCGTCTCCGTCACGCCGCCTCCAGCAGGCGGTCCTTGCTGACCGGCTCGTTCCTGAATTCCCGCACCAAGGCGCCGCGCTTGAGCACGAGGATGCGGTCGGCCAGCGACAGCACCGTTTCCGGCTCGGTCGACAGCACGATGATCGCGAGCCCCCTGGCGCGGAGGTCGCGAACGATGTTGATGACGTCGTTCTTGGCGCCGACATCCATGCCGCGGGTCGGCTCGCACAGCACCAGGAGCTTTGGTGGGTAGGTGAGCCATTTCGCCAGCGCGACCTTCTGCTGGTTGCCGCCCGAGAGCATGCCGAGATCGAGGCCGACCACGGGCGGCCGGATCTGCAGCTGATCGACCTGGCGCTTGGCGATGTCGCGCTCCTGCGCCGGCTTGAGCAGCACGGACGAGATGCGGTCGAGAATGCTGATCGAGATGTTCTTGTAGACCGGCTCCTGGTGAAACAGCATGTCGCGCCGGCTCTCCGGCACCAGCGCCACGCCGGCGCGCCGCGCCGCCGCCGTGCTGGCGAAGGTCGTTGGCGCGCCCTCGACGGCGAGCGTGCCGCTGTCCGGCCTCAGCTTGCCGAACAGGATGCGCGACAGCTCCTGCTGGCCGCACCCCATGAAGCCGTAGATGCCGAGCACCTCGCCGGCGCGAGCCTCGAACGAGACGTCCCGAAGGCTGCGGGACAGCGATAGCTGGTCGACCCTAAGAACGACCTTGCTGTCGCTCGGCTGCGGCAGCATCAGATCGTCAGTGTAGCTATGCTCGAGCACCTCGCCGCCGCGGCCGATCATGGCCTCGATCAGCGCGCCCTTGCTGGTCGCAGCGCTCGCGGTCTCCGCCACCTTCCGCCCGTTGCGGAACACGGTCACCGTGTCGGACACGCGCAGGATGTCCTCGATGAAATGCGAGATGAAGACGATTGCAGTGCCTTCCTCGCGCAGCCGCCGGAGCGTTGCGAAGAGCCGCTCGACCTCGGGCGGGGAGAGGGCAGAGGTCGGCTCGTCCAGGATGACGATGCGGGCGCCGGAGAACAGCACGCGGGCGATCTCGATCAGTTGCTGCAGTCCGATCGGGAGATCGCCGAGCCGCGCCATCGGGTCGACGTCGATGCCGAAGCGGGCGAGCTGCTCGCCCGCCTCGCGCGCCATCCGCCGCCACTGCACGAGGCCGAGCGCGTTGGTCGGCTGGTTGCCGAGGAAGACGTTCTCCGCGACCGTGAGGTCGGGCGCAACGCTGAGCTCCTGATGCACCATGGCGATGCCGGCGGCGTGCGCATCCCGCGCCGAGCGGAAATGCATCTCCTGGCCGTCGACCAGGAAGCGGCCGGAGAACTCGGTGTGCACGCCGGCGATGATCTTCATCAGCGTGCTTTTTCCGGCGCCGTTCTCGCCGACGAGACCGTGGATCTCGCCGGGATAAAGCGCGAAGTCGACACCACGAAGCGCTTCGACGCCGCCGAAGCTCTTCGTGATGCCCTGGAGTTCCAGGATAGGCTGTTGTCCCGCAGTCATGAAAGTTCAGATCTGGAGACTCAGATCAGGAAGTGATCCTGCATCCACTGCATCCCGGCGGCGTTGGCCTTGGTCACGACCGGGCCGTCGGTGACGACGTTCTTCGGGATTCCCTGTCCGCTCTTCTCGCCGCCGACCACGGCCGATACGCCTGCAATGATGGCGCCGCCATGGATGCGGCAGGAGGGATTGCGGACGGTCGCGAACATGCGGCCTTCGCTCACCGCCTGGATCGCCGGCGGCATGGCGTCGACGCCGCCGATCAGGATGTTGGTGCGACCGCGCGCCTTCATGATGTTGGCCGCCGCAAGCGCCATGTCGTCATTGTGGAAGAACGCCGCGTCGATCTGCGGATATTTCGTCAGGTACGTTTCCCACAGACGCGCCGTCTTGGAGACGTCCCAGTCGGCCGGCTGCGTGTCGAGCACCTCGATGTTCGGAAATTGCTTCACGACGGAGTTGAAGCCCTTGGCTCTTCCTTGCGCGCCGGTATGTCCGAGCGCGCCCTGGGTCATGATGATCTTGCCCTTGCCGCCCATCGCGTTGCACAGCGCCTGCGTTACCGAGGCGCCCATGAACTCGTTGTCGGGAGCGAGGAAGGAGTGGACGTTGATCTGATCGAGCGGCGCGATCAGCGTGTCCATGTCGATCACGGGCGTGCCGGCGTCGATCATCTTCTGAACCGGCTGGGTCAGGGTGCCGATGCCGAAGGCCTGGATCGCGACGAAGTCCCATTTCTGCGAGGCCATGTTGTCGATCGCGGCGCGCTGCTTGACCGCATCGAGCTGGCCGTCGAACCAGGTCACTTCGACGTTGAACAGCTTGCCCCAGAATTCCGCCGCCTGCTTTCCTTGCGCGCACCAGGTGGCCTGGAGGCCCGCGTTGGAGAAGGCCGCCTTCAGCGGTTTTTCGCTGCGTCCGACTTCGGCCGCAAGTGCGGGGTTTATGCCCAGGCTGCCGAAGAGGGCAGCCCCGGCGCCGGCGGTCGCGGCCGCCTGTAGAAGATCGCGCCTCGTCGTCGAGAAATCTTTCGTCCCGGACATCGCTCGCTCCCATATATTTTGTCGTCGGCGCGTCATTGCTTGCGCGACCGATGTCCGAAAGTCTCTCACAAGAGTTGTTGGCACTCAATCTGCAATCAACCGCGAGACAGGCGTCGCATCAGCCGGGAGTGTCCGCTGCGCGTCAGCGCGAGGTCGAGCATCGCCCGCGCGTCGATCCCTGCGCGAGCGCAATGCCCCGCGCGCAATGCTCGACTACGATGACTGGTCGCTGTGGTCGGAAGGAGCGTTCATCTGCCACGCACGCAAAAAAAAGAGCGGGGCCCTGGCCCCGCTCAAAAATTGTGTCGACCCTATTATCCCCGATTCTAAGATTTGCTCTTGATTGACGGGGCGACGCTGCGTTTTGCGCGCCAGGGGCTCCTCCCGAGACTTGGACCACCAGGCCTCGACCTCACGGTCAGCGCCTGAGCAAGAGGATGCTAGATCAACTTTTCTCACTTGTCATCATTTTCAGCAACGAATGTTCAAAATTCGAGCAGCTGACGAAATGATCGAGCTTTTAGCCATATAACCATATGACAAATATAAGAAATTTGTGGACAGGCGGGGCAGGTCTCCCTGCCTCAAATGCCGGACCGACGGCGGTGGCACACGCCGACCACAGCTTTCGAGAAAGCTGCGCTGGGTCAAGAAGGCGGCGGAACTGACCTCGACTCGGCCCCGGCCGCAGTGTTTAGTTGCCGGTCGAGCGAACGGTTTCGGCGGATGCGCGCACGGCTACAAAAATACTTGCCCTTGGTCCTGCTCGCCCTGGTGATGCAGGTGCTGGCGCCGATTGCCGCCTGCTGGGCGACGGGCGAGGCCGTGTCCGATCCGTTGTCCGCAGCCGTCATCTGCCACAGTGTAGGCGAGCAGGGCGGTCTGAATGATCAGTCGGGCACGCCGACCGCGCATGCCGGCGCTTGTGCGCTGTGCTGCCTGGCGCATGCCGGCGCCTCGCTGGATTCGCCGCCGCAGGTTGCGCTCGCCATTCCCGCCCGCGACGCTGGCCGGGTGGTGTGGCGTCCCGCTGAGGTCCCCGCCGTCGCCCTTCATGAGGGCTCGAGCGGCCAGGCCCGCGCACCGCCTCGAATTTCCTGACGTACTGACGAACTTTGCCCCGGTGCGCTTGTTGGCGCGCGACGGGCATCTTGCAACAGACCGGCTGGTGCGCCGGTATCAGGAATTGGCTCATGCCTTGTTTTCGTTCTCTGCAGAGCGCGCGTGCGCGCGCGATTCTACTTGCCTCCGCATCCATTCTGGCGTTTCCACAGGCTGTGCGGGCGCAGCTGAATCGGCCGGAACTTCCCCCGGTGACGGTTGAAGCGCCTTCTGAAAAGCGCGTGTCAGTGCCGCGTCCAAAACGCGATGCAGTGCGGCCTGAGCGTGTTGCGCGGGACCTGCGCACGACTCCGACTCCGCAGCCGACCGCGAGCGCTCAGGGGACGGGCATTCCAGGCGCCCTGACCGTGCTGACCGCGCAACAAGCGCTCGCGGAAATCAACCAGACGCCGGGCAGTGTGGCGCTCGTATCGGCCGACGCCTACCGCAATTCGACCCCCTCGAACACAATCAAGGACATTCTGGACTACGTGCCCGGCGTGTTCGCCCAGCCCAAATGGGGCGACGACACGCGTCTTTCGATTCGCGGCTCGGGCCTGTCGCGCAATTTCCATCTGCGCGGCGTGCAGCTCTACATGGACGGCATTCCGATCAACACTGCGGACGGCTATGGCGATTTCCAGGAGATTGATCCGACGGCCTACAAATACGTCGAAGTCTACAAAGGCGGGAACGCGCTCCAGTTCGGCGCGAACTCGCTCGGAGGTGCCATCAATTTCGTGACGCCGACGGACCGCGACGCGTTGCCGAATGGCGTGTCGCTCGATGTCGGAGGGTTTGGCTTCAAGCGCCTTCAGGCGAACACAGGAGGCGTGAACGGGCCTTGGGATGGTTTCGTGACCGCTTCGACGCAGTCCGCGGACGGGTTTCGCGATCACAGCTTCGGGTCGAGCAACCGCTTGAGCGGCAATGTCGGCTATCAGTTCTCCCCGGACGTTGAGACGCGGTTTTACCTCAACGCCAATGAGGTGCGGCAACGGATTCCTGGTACTGTGACTAGGACGTCTGCCCTGACCAATCCGGAGGCTGCCGCGCCGGCAAACGTTGCAATGGATCAGCAGCGCAACATCGAGACCGTCAGGCTGGCGAACAAGACGGCGGTGCGGTTCGATGACACCAAAGTTGAATTTGGCGCTTTCGGGGTCGACCGCCATCTGATGCATCCGATTTTCCAGTGGCTGGACTACCGTTACAAGGACTACGGCGGCTTTGTGAAGGTCACAGACGAGCGCACGATCGGAGGCTTCCGCAACAGACTGGTCGCTGGTGTCAACGTATTGAACGGCAGCATCGACAACCAGCAATTCGCCAACATCGCCGGGCAAAAGGGCGCACTGCTGTCGTCGTCGATCGATCGCTCGGAAAATGCCTCCGTCTATATCGAGGACAGCTTCTACTTCCTTCCGAACGTCGCGGTCGTCGGCGGCACGCAGTTTCTGTACGCAACCCGCAATCGGCAGGATCGCTTCCTGAGCGATGGAGATCAATCAGGGGCAACGCGCTTCAATCTATGGTCACCCAAGGGCGGGCTGCTGTGGCAAATCGATCCAGGCTGGCAGGCCTTCGCCAATGTGTCGCGGAGCGCCGAGGTGCCGAGCTTCGGTGAGAGCGCGAACGGTCCCGGCATTCCGACGATTCCGTTCACCAGCATCCGTCCCCAGATCGCGACCACCTACGAAATCGGAACGCGCATGAGGCGGCCGGACTATGCGTGGGAGCTCGCCGCCTATCGCGCCAACATTCGCGACGAGCTCCTATGCCTCTACAGCGCCTTCGGCAATTGCAATGTGACCAACGCAGACCGCTCCATTCATCAGGGCGTCGAGGCGGGGGCGGGGGCCGCAATCTTCCGCGAGATCTTCGTGAGCGGATCTGCGCCGGACAAGATCTGGCTCAACGTCGCCTATACGTTCAATGACTTCCGTTTCGACAACGATCCGACCTTTGGAAACAACAAATTGCCGGGAGCCCCGGCGCACTATTTGCGCGCGGAGCTGCTCTACAAGCACCCGACCGGTCTCTACTTCGGTCCCAATGTCGAATGGGTACCCCAGGCGTATTTCGTCGACAGCATGAACACGCTGACGACGGAGCCCTACGCGCTGCTCGGCGTGAAGGCAGGGTTCGATAATGGCGGCCCGCTGTCCGGCTACATCGAGGGGCGCAATCTCACCAACAAGACCTACATTGCCAGCGCGAGCATCATTGATCGAGCGACGGCAACGTCGCCCTTGTTTGAGCCGGGTACTGGGAGGGCAGTGTACGTCGGAATGAGGTATCGATGGTGAGGCTTGCACGTCACTTGCCGCCGAATCTGCCCTGCGGGAGGCGATCACGAGAGTCCGAACGACTATGAACAAGGGAATCACCATGAAGAAAACGAAGCTTGCTCTTCTCACAATTTCGCTGCTGCTCACTGGTTGTGCCGTTGCATCGGCCGACGACGTCAAGGCCGGCGATCTCGTCATTTCGCAGGCCTGGAGCCGGGCAACGCCGGGCGGCGCCAAGGTTGCGGGCGGCTATCTGATCATCGAGAACAAGGGAACGGCGCCCGACAGGCTGGTCAGCGTTTCCGCGGACATCGCCGGCAAGGCCGAGGTCCACGAGATGGCGATGGACAATGGTGTGATGAAGATGCGGCCGCTCGACAGAGGGCTCGTCATCGACGCCGGCAAGACCGTGAAGCTTGCTCCCGGCGGCAGTCACTTGATGCTCCAGGAGCTGAAAGGCCCGCTCAAGCAGGGCGACAAAGTGCCGGTGACGCTTCAGTTCGAAAAGGCCGGCAAGGTCGCGGTGTCCCTCGACGTGCAGGGCGTCGGCGCTCAGGCCCCCGGCGACGGCGGACATTCCGGTCACATGGAAATGAAGAAGATGCCTGATCATTCCGGAATGAAGATGTGATGCAGAGGATCAAGTCTCCCATGACCACTCGCCGGAATTTTACGGGCCTTGCGCTCGCGATGGTTGCGTTGCTCTCGGTAGCCGCCACGCCGCTTGCAGCGGCGACCGACGACGACAGCTTCTTCACACATCTCCACACCGAGAAGGCGATGGCCAATGTCACGGTATCGCCGGGCCGAGCTGGCCCGGTCGAGATCGTCATCCAGCTCGAAACCACGGACGAGACGCCGCTCTCGGCCGAAGCCGTGTCGGTGACGCTGGTGCATACGCAGACAGGCAGGAAGCTCGCACCCGTGCAGGCGTCTCGCGATAGCGAGGACGGCTGGCACGCGAAGGTCGCGCAATTGACGCCCGGACGCTGGATGCTGGGCCTCGGGATATCGATCTCGAAGGCCGATCATGTCAACGTTGAATCGCCGATCCTGATCAAGTGATCTTCTCGAAGAGGCCGAACATGTCGAAGAGATCCTGTCTGATCCTCGCTGCCACGCTCGCCGCATCGCCGGCGGCGGCGCACGTCACGCTCGAGACGAAGCAGGCGGCCGTCGGCTCGTACTACAAGGCCGTATTCGCCGTGCCGCATGGCTGCGCGGGCTCGCCCACCGTGAAGCTCCGCGTGCAGATCCCGGAAGGGGTGATCGCGGTGAAGCCGATGCCGAAGGCTGGCTGGACTGTCGATGTGCTCGAGGGCAAATATGCCAGCGAGTACGATTTTCACGGCAGCAAGCTCTCCTCCGGCGTCAAGGAGGTGACATGGTCCGGCGGGAAGCTGCCGGACAGGTACTATGACGAGTTCGTCATGCAGACGATGCTGACCGACGTGCTCAAGCCGAACACGATCCTGTATTTCCCCGTCGTGCAGGAATGCGAATCCGGCATTAGCCGCTGGATCGAAATCCCAGCGGAGGGCGCAGCGCATTCGCATGAGAGCAAGTCGCCGGCCCCGGGTGTGAAGCTCATGCCAAAACCCTGATGCGCCTGCTCGCCGCGCTCACGACGCTGCTCCTCGTTGCCGGTTTTGCGACCGGCGCATCGGCCCATGCGGCGCTGATCTCGGTGACGCCCGCAAGCGGCAGCATTCTTGCGAGCGCACCAAAGGCCCTGGAGCTGCGTTTCAACGAAACGGTTACGCCAGGTGCAATCCGGCTGATCGACGGCGCGGGCAGGGCGCGGGACGATGCGCGCGTCAGCGCATCGGGTGAGGCGATCTCGATCGCGATGCCGCCGGACCTGCCGCAGGGCACGGCGGTGGTCAGCTATCGCGTCATTTCGCAGGACGGTCATCCGGTCGCGGGCTCCGTGATCTTCTCGATCGGTACGCCGACGGCGACGCAGCCGCCCGCGAGCGCGGATGCCGGCCTGAAGGTTCTGATCTGGCTGACGCGGATCGGCCTCTATCTCGGGCTTTTCGTCGGCGTCGGCGGCGCGCTCTTTGTGCAATGGATGGCGCGGTCGCTCACGGGCATGGTCGCGCCGGGCGTCGCGCTCGCCATTGGTGTGCCGAGCGCCGTCATTTCACTCGGTGCGCTGGGCCTCGATCTGCTCGGATTGCCGCTCCCGGCGGTTGCGACGACTGCTCCCTGGAAGGTCGCGTTCGCGACCAGCGCGGGTCCGGCCATGCTGGTGGCGATCGCCGCGATGCTGTTTGCATTGATGGCCCTGCGCAACGCCGGTTATGCGCGCTCACTTGCGATCCTCGCATTCATCGGCGTCGGCTTGTCGCTCGCGATGACCGGACACGCCGCAACCGCGCCGCCGGAAATGTTGATGCGTCCGGCGATCTTCCTCCACGGCGTCGGCGTCGCGTTCTGGATCGGCGCGCTGGCGCCGCTCGCAGCGCTTGTGTCGATGTCGCCGGACAAGGCCTTGCCGATCGTGAACCGCTTCTCCCGGATCGCCGTGCCGATGGTCGGCCTCCTCGCATTGAGCGGCCTTGCGCTCGCGATCGTCCAGCTCGAAAAGCCCGCGGCGCTGATCGAGACCTGGTACGGTCTCGTTCTTCTCGCCAAGCTCGCACTGGTGCTCCTGCTGGTCACACTCGCAGCGCTCAACCGCTTCTGTTTCACCCCGGCGCTGGAGAGAGGGCGCGCAGCCGCCCTCAAGCGCTCGATCGTGTTCGAAGGCGCGATCGCTGTTGCCATCTTCGCCCTCGTCGCCGGCTGGCGCTTCACGCCGCCGCCTCGGACCCTTGTTCCCGAGACGCCCTTGGCGATCCACATCCATACCGACAAGGCGATGTTCCAGGTGCTGGTCTCGCCCGGCAAGGCGGGGATCGACGATTTCGTGCTCCAGCTCATGACCGGCGGGGGCACGCTGCTGGAGGCCAAGGAGGTGACACTCACTCTGAGCCTGCCCGAGCGCGGCATCGAGCCGATGGAGCAGGGTGCCTCGCTCGGGCCGGACCACTACTGGCATGTCCGCAAGGTAGAGCTTCCTTTCGCCGGACGCTGGCGCGTGCGGATCGATGCGCTTGTGACTGATTTCGAGAAGATCACGCTGGAGGACGAGCTCGAGCTGGCGCCGCCCTAAGCTTGCCGAGTTTGCGGCGCATGCTGAACTTCGAGCTGAACCTGAAGTCGACGGAAAAATGACAAGGAATTTCGCCGCGTTAGCGGCTTTTCCTCATTCCCGGTCTTGTGTTTTTGCTCCCAATCCGGTTTCACTGCAGCCGATCACTGATTCCCAGAGTATTACCATGCGGTTGTCGCGTTTCTTTCTGCCCATTCTGAAGGAAAATCCGAAAGAGGCGGAGATCGTCTCGCATCGCCTGATGCTGCGCGCCGGCATGATCCGGCAGGAGGCCGCCGGCATCTATGCCTGGCTGCCGCTCGGCTTCCGCGTGCTCAAGAAGATCGAGCAGATCGTGCGCGAGGAGCAGGACCGGTCCGGCGCGATCGAGGTTTTGATGCCGACACTCCAGCTCGCCGACCTCTGGCGCGAGAGCGGTCGCTATGATGCCTATGGACCGGAGATGCTGCGCATTGCCGACCGGCACAAGCGCGAGCTGCTGTACGGGCCGACCAATGAGGAAATGATCACCGAGATCTTCCGCGCCTATGTGAAGTCCTACAAGAACCTGCCGCTGAATCTCTATCATATCCAATGGAAATTCCGCGACGAGCAGCGCCCGCGCTTCGGCGTGATGCGCGGCCGCGAGTTCCTGATGAAGGACGCCTATTCCTTCGACCTCAACGAGGCCGCGGCACGCGTCGCCTACAACAAGATGTTCGTCGCCTATTTGCGCACCTTCGCGCGGATGGGACTGAAGGCGATTCCGATGCGCGCCGAGACCGGACCGATCGGGGGGGATCTCAGCCACGAGTTCATTGTGCTGGCAGAGACAGGTGAATCCGGCGTCTTCATCAATCGCGACGTGCTGGACCTGCCGGTGCCGGGCGAAGACGTCGATTATGACCGCGATCTGACGCCGATCATCAAGCAGTGGACCTCGCTCTATGCGGCGACTGAGGACGTCCACGACGCCGCGCGCTTCGAGCGGGAAGTGCCGGTGGATAAACGGGTCAACACCCGCGGCATCGAGGTCGGTCAGATCTTCTATTTCGGCACGAAATACTCCGAGCCGATGAAGGCGCTGGTGGCGGGCCCGGACGGCGTCGACGTGCCGATCCACGGCGGCTCCTATGGTGTCGGCGTCTCGCGCCTGGTCGGTGCCATCATCGAGGCCTGCCACGACGATGCCGGCATCAAATGGCCGGAGGCGGTGGCACCGTTCCGCGCGTCGATCCTCAACCTCAAGCAGGGCGATGCGGCCGTCGATGCGGCCTGCGAGAAGCTTTATGCCGAGCTCACGGCCAAGGGCGTCGACGTGCTCTACGACGACACCGACCAGCGCGCGGGCGCCAAGTTCGCCGCCGCGGACCTGATCGGAATCCCCTGGCAGATCATGATCGGGCCGAAGGGCCTCGCCGACGGCAAGGTCGAGATCAAGCGGCGCAGCGATGGTGCCCGCGAGACCATGTCGCCGGCGGACGCGGTCGCCCGGCTGGTCGGCTGAATATTGTTCATCGCCCGATATCGCGGCCGCCAATCCGGCCACAATTGACCCCGAATCATGGGATTATCGAGCGATGGATGAGACCATGACCGAGACCGTGCAAACCGCGCCTTTTGCGCCATTCGAGTGGATGCTGTCGGCGCGCTATCTGCGGGCGCGCCGCAAGGAGGGATTCATCTCGGTCATCGCCGGGTTCTCCTTTCTCGGCATCATGCTGGGCGTCGCGACGCTGATCATCGTCATGGCCGTGATGAACGGCTTCCGCAAAGAGCTGCTGGACAAGATCCTGGGGCTCAACGGCCACATCCTCGTTCAGCCGCTGGAATCGCCGCTGACCGACTGGAAGGACGTCGCCGAGCGCATCAGTCAGGTCGAGGGCATCCGCCTCGCGGCCCCCGTCGTGGATGGTCAGGCGCTGGCGTCATCGCCATGGAACGCCTCGGGCGTTCTGGTGCGAGGCATCCGGTCCGACGATCTCAACAACCTCACCTCGATCGCCAAGAACATCAAGCAGGGCTCGCTCGAAGGCTTCGACGACGGGCAGGGCGTCGCGATCGGCCGCCGCCTCGCCGACCAGCTATCGCTGCATGCCGGCGACAGCATCACGCTGGTGGCGCCGAAGGGCGCGGTGACGCCGATGGGCACGACGCCGCGGATCAAGCCGTACAAGATCGTCGCCGTGTTCGAGATCGGCATGTCCGAATACGATCTCGGCTTCGTGTTCATGCCGCTGGCCGAGGCGCAGGCCTATTTCAACCGCAGCAACGACGTGACCTCCATCGAGGTGTTCACCACCAATCCCGACAAGATCGACGCCTTCCGCAAAGCGGTGACGGAGGCTGCGGGCCGGCCGGTGTTCCTGGTCGATTGGCGGCAGCGCAACTCGACCTTCTTCAATGCGCTCCAGGTCGAGCGCAACGTCATGTTCCTGATCCTGACCATGATCGTGCTGGTCGCGGCGCTGAACATCGTGTCGGGCCTGATCATGCTGGTGAAGGACAAGGGCAGCGATATCGCGATCCTGCGCACGATGGGCGCCTCGCAAGGATCGATCATGCGGATCTTCCTGATCACGGGCGCTTCGATCGGCGTGGTCGGCACGCTGGTCGGCTTCTGCGTTGGCCTCGTGATCTGTCTCAACATCGAATCGATCAGGCAATTCCTGTCCTGGCTGACCAGCACCGAGCTGTTCTCGCCGGAACTCTACTTCCTGTCGAAATTGCCCGCAGAGATCGACATCGGCGAGACTACGGCGGTTGTCGTCATGGCGCTGACGCTGTCGTTCCTGGCGACGCTCTATCCGTCGTGGCGCGCCGCGCGGCTCGATCCCGTCGAAGCGCTCCGGTATGAGTGAGGGGCTGATGGAGCAGCAGCAGGGGGCCGAGGATGTACCGGTCATTTATCTCCATGAGATCAAGCGGCAGTACTTGCAGGGTGAGGTGCCGCTAACGATCCTCGACGGTGCCAAGCTGGCGCTGTGGGCCGGCCAGTCGGTCGCGCTGGTGGCGCCCTCGGGCTCCGGCAAGTCGACGCTGCTGCACATCGCGGGGCTGTTGGAAGCGCCCGACTCCGGCGAGGTCTATGTCTCGGGCGCGCCGACCTCGCAGCTGCCCGACATCGAGCGCACGCAGCTCCGCCGCACCGATATCGGCTTCGTCTACCAGTCGCACCGGCTGTTGCCGGAGTTCTCGGCGCTCGAGAATGTGATGCTGCCGCAGATGATCCGCGGCCTGAAGAAGTCCGAGAGCGTCAAGCGCGCCAAGGAGATCCTGGGCTATCTCGGCCTTGGCGATCGCATCACCCATCGCCCGGCCGAGCTGTCCGGCGGCGAGCAGCAGCGTGTCGCGATCGCACGTGCGGTCGCCAACGCGCCACGCGTGTTGTTTGCGGACGAGCCGACCGGCAATCTCGACCCAGGTACGGCCGAGCACGTGTTCCAGGCCCTGATGCAGCTGGTCAAGGCGACCCAGGTGTCGATGCTGATCGCGACCCACAACATGGAGCTCGCCGGCCGCATGGACCGGCGCGTCTCGCTGTCGCACGGCAAAGTGGTCGAGCTCGATTAAGCAAGTCAGCCGCAGGCTCGGTTCACCTCTCCCCAGCGGGGAGAGGTCGATTTGCGTCAGCCAATCGGATGAGGGGGACTGCCCAACGAAAGACCGTAAACCCTCACCCGGCGCGCGGGACGAACGCGCCGACCTCTCCCAAGGGAGCGGTGAGTTCCCGACGCCGCGCTGCTCGAGTCGAACTCAAAACTGCGAAAACAACCCCATGCACAGTAGCCAAGTGCTTGACGGGACTGACGAAAAAACGGCGACGGCGCTCTGCCGCCGCCTCAGGGCTCAAGGCCTGATCACGGTCAATTTGAACGGTCCGCCATTCGCCGCGGCATGCGCTACCGCCTCGTTGGCATGCTCGAGGTCGAAGGCGGTGGTCTCGTACTCGTCGAGCCGCAGCAGCCCGGCGCGCACCAGCGCGATCAGGCGGCTCGCCGCATCCGGCGGATACATCCAGACGCCGTGGATGCTGATGCAGTTGCGCATGATCCAGGGGTAGGGCAGCTCGAGGCCGGCGCCGCCCGCCATGCCGACGCCGCCCATCAGCACGACGCGGCCATATGCGCGCACCGTCATGACCGCGGCCCGCACGACGGTCGGGCTCACCGAGGGCGGCATGATGTCGAACACGCAGTCGATCGGGCCTGATGCAGCGCGCTTCATGCGCTCGCGGTCGTCGTCCTCATTGCCGGTGAGCCTGACCGGCTTCACGCGGCTGCCGAAGCGGCGGACCAGGTCGGCGAGGATCTTTTCGTTGCGGCCAGGCGTGACCACGCAGGCGGCGCCCATCGCGAGCGCGACCGAGACGGCCGCGCTGCCGAAATTGCCGGTGGCGCCGTTCACCAGCACGGTCTCGCCAGGACGAAGGTTCGCAGCGAGGAAGCCGCCATAGGGCACCAGCAGCGTGCCCAGTGCGCACCAACGCGTCGCCTCCTCAGGCGTGATCGCGCCGAGCCGTTTGACGTTCTCGGTCGGCAGGCGCATCTGCTCGGCGAAGGAGCCGTGGCGAAAGTGCTTTTGCAGAGACATGCCGCCGGGCCCGGCGGCCGTCAGCCCTTGCAGGGCGATATCGGGCGCAACGGCGTCATCGCGCGAGCGCACCGTCGGATCACAGAACACCCAGTCGCCGGTCGCCAGCTTGGTCGCGTCCGGGCCGATCGCGCGCACCCGGCCAATGCCGCCGGGGCCCGGGATGACCGGCAAGTCGAGTGCGTAATTGCGCTCCCCGCTGAAGACCTCGTTCATGTAGGAGAGCACGCGCGTGGCGACGACATCGACGATGACCTCGCCGGTGCCGAGCACCGGTTCGGGGACATCTTCGATCACCAATGGCGAGCCGAAGGATTTGAGCACGGCAGCTTTCATGATGTTCACCTCAAAGTCGGGTGAAGCCGATATGCACCGCCTTGGAGAGGCCAGGAAGGCCTGGTATTATCCTAGTATTCCGAGGGCCCTCCATTGCGGGAGCGACATCGATGGCCGACCCACGCCGCGTCGAATTCGGCGATTTCCTCAGGTCCCGCCGCGAAAAGCTGTCGCCGAAGACCGTGGGCCTTCCGGCGGGGCGCCGCCGGCGCACTACAGGCCTGCGGCGCGAGGAGGTCGCGCAGCTCGCCGGCATTGGGGTCGACTGGTACATCCGCCTCGAACAGGGCCGTACCGTCAGCCCGTCGGTCACCACCATCGATGCGCTGGCCCGCGCGCTGCGGCTCAGCAAGACCGAGCATGCGCACCTCAAGGATCTCGCGCGCGACGGCGACAGGCGTCCGTTCACCCGCGAGGTGGTGCCGCCGCCCATTCTGCGCCTGGTCGAGAGCCTGCCGCATCCGGCCTACATCACCGGACGGCGCTGGGACGTGCTGGCCTGGAATGAAGCCGCAGAAGAGATCTTTGCATTCGGCCGGCTGCCGGAGGACGATCGCAACACGCTGCTGTTGATGATGACCAACAAGCAGACGCGAAAATCCTACGGCGCGGGCTGGGCCGATGTCGCAAGGCGCATGGTCGCGATGTTTCGCGCCACCCACGATGTCTGGGCCGGCGATCCCGCCTTTGCGGAATTGCTGACGCGCTTGCGCGAAGGTAGTCCCGAATTCGTCAAATGGTGGGGCGCCCACGAGGTGCACGGCACCTTGTCGGGCCGCAAGACCATCACCCATCCGACCAAGGGCGTGCTGCATTTCGAGCACACGAGTTTTCAGGCCAACGACGACGCCGCGCTGAGGCTCGTGATCTATACGCCGGTGTGATCGCGCGCGGGAACTCGCGTCAGCATTTGAACGCG
This sequence comes from Bradyrhizobium vignae, assembly GCF_004114425.1. Lineage (GTDB taxonomy): Bacteria > Pseudomonadota > Alphaproteobacteria > Rhizobiales > Xanthobacteraceae > Bradyrhizobium > Bradyrhizobium vignae. The sequence continues at coordinate 28,871 of NZ_RDQF01000047.1, forward strand.
GAGCCGTACCGCCCGCGGCGAAAGGGGCTCTTGCCAATTTAAGACCATTCGGTCTATATATCTACATATGCGCAGCCAGTCTCCCGTGCAGATTCCCCGTGGCCGTCCCCGAACGTTCGACACCGAAGCTGCTGTCGAACGCGCGATGAATGTGTTCTGGTCGCGCGGCTATCACGCCACGGCGCTCCCGGACCTTCTTCGAGCGACCAAGCTCTCGCGCGGCAGCCTTTACGCCGCCTTCGGCGACAAGCATTCGCTCTTTCTGCGTGCACTTGATCGTTACATTGCCGATGCCATCGATCGCATGGACGTCGAATTTGCCCCTGAGAGAGAGCCGGTCGACGGCTTGCGGGCCTATTTCGCCGGTTACGTCGAGCGCAACAGCGGGGCCAATGGCCGGCGCGGATGCCTGCTGGTCGCCACAGCCATGGAACTGGCCGGCCGTGATGCCGAGGTCGACCGTCGCATCGGGAGCTTTTTCAGAGCCATGGAGGCTCGCTTGGTCGATGCCCTGTCCCGTGCGAAGGCAGCGGGCAGATTGGCCGATGGCGTCGAGCCTGCGAGTGCCGCCCGCATTATCGTCTGTTTCGTCGAGGGCATGCGGGTGGTCGGTAAAACGGCTCCGGCACGGATGATTTCGCAAGCCACCGTCGACGCTTTGCTCGATCGCTTTATCAGGTAGGCAGACCATGGACGTTTCCGCTGCTCGCAGGCCTATATCTGGACCGAGTAGTCTTGAAAAGAACGGCGCCATGTCGGCCATCCAGATCGTCTGCGCCGTGGCCGTTCCGTTGCTCTGGGGCTATCAGTTCGTGGTCATCAAGGTCGGCGTGACGGAGTTTCCGCCGCTCTTCTTCCTCGCGCTGCGCTTTCTGGCCATCGCGCTGCTGCTTGTTCCATTCGTTGGGCAGCCTGCGCGACAACAGTTCGGTCCCGTCGCAGCCATTTCGCTTTTCCTGGGCGGACTGAATTTCGGTCTCTTCTATGTTGGCCTTGGGCTCGGCTCGGGAAGCCTGTCGGCCGTCGCATACCAACTCGCCCCGCCTTTCACCGTCCTGTTGGCCTGGCCGCTGCTGTCGGAAAAGCCGTCGCTCGCCACATCCGCCGGCGTCGTGATCGCATTCGCCGGTGTGGCGGTGCTGGCCGCGGGACCCGGCTTGTCCGCAAATACCCTTCCGCTGCTGCTTGTGGTCGGAGCCGCGTTCGCGTTTGCGGTGTCCAATGTCTTGATCAAACGCTATGGCCCTTTTGAACCGCTGATGTTGATGGGGTGGTCGTCGCTGCTTGCGGTGCCTCAGGTTCTGGTGATGTCGTTGCTCCTTGAACATGGACAGCTCACGAGCCTCGTCGCCGCGGATGACCGTGGTTGGCTGGCGCTGGCCTACACGATCTTCATCGGAGGGATTGTCGGGTTCGGCCTCTGGTTCTGGCTGATTGCCCGTTGCTCCATAGGCCGCGTCGCGCCATTCGGACTTCTGCTTCCGGTGTTCGCCTTGACATCGAGCGTGTTGTTTCTCGGCGAACATATGACGCCGAAGTTGCTTGTCGGGGGGCTGCTCGCGATATCAGGCGTCGCCATGACGCAGCTGCGACCGGCCACGCGTTCGTGAGCAGGGCAGGGGAGACGGACCTCGCTCGCCGGAGCGCTTTGCGAAACGATGGAGTTTCGGAGTAGGTTCGTCAGTCACATCATCCGTTATCTGTAGCTCGCCTGCGACCATCGGGTGCAGCGCGTAGAGTCGTAGTGGCCGGCGCGTCTGATTTCGAGCGGCAAGCGGAAACGTTGCGGTGGTTTGGATCGCAACGCTTGATCAGGAGTGGACATCTCGGGAGTACTGAGAGGCCGATCAAGGACCTGACCGCAACCACTGCGAAAAAGCCCGGATGGTCCGTGCGCGCGGATGGCTTGGCTTACTGACCACATGGAAGCTGTAGCCAGGCAAGCTCAACTTGAAGGCCTTCACGAGCGTCCCAGCTGCGAGGTCGTGTGCCACGAGCACGTCACTGAAAATCCCGACTCCCTGTCCGGCGATCACCGCCTCGATGGCGTGCAGTTCCTCCCGGAAGCTCAAATGCTGCATGTCCTTGAATTGGGGCACTTCTCGCCACCTGCGCTGAGCCGCGGCGAGCCATCTCTGCCACGTGGGCGGCTCGCGATCGGCGGGCGACCAATAGGAGTGGATCAGAACGTGGTTAGCAAGATCGATCGGTCTCTTCAGGCGCTCCGTTGCAAGCAAGCTGGGACTGCAAACCGGCCAGAACGTATCGCTGAAGAGGTCATCGACGATTCCGTCTGTCGGCCGTGCCCGGCTGGTCGCATAGCGAATGGCGACATCGCCATCTCCGGCCTGCAGATCGAGCACTGAATCCGTGCCGATGACTTCCAGCGGCACGTCGGGATGCAGCTTCCGCCACAGGGGCAGGCGGGGCACGAGCCAGCGGCTGGCGAAAGCGTTGGTCGTCGTCACCCGGAGAGGCTGCTGGTCTCGTTCCTGCTTGACGGCCGCAATGGCCGCGGCAAACCCCTCGAGGCCGCCGCGAATGGCGGGGAAGAGCCGCGCCCCGGCCTCGGTCAACGAAAGAGGCCGTGGTCTGCGCCGGAACAGAGCCCGACCGCAATACTGCTCGAGCAACCCGATCTGGTGGCTGATCGCCGTCGGCGTCACACCGAGTTCTGCCGCCGCCTTCTTGAAGCTCAGATGCCGTGCGGCAGCTTCAAAGGCGCGGAGCTCGATCAGCGGCGGCAGCTTGTGCATGCCACCAGTCTAGGTGAAATCAATTCATCGTCACCTGAATTCTTCGGATTTGCGCCGAGACAGCCCACGATTGAGGATACGGCGGTCAAGCTGAGGAGACCGTGTCATGTCACCCATCGCATCCGTCGCCAGCGCTGCCGCCGATCTCAACGCCTCCTTCGGAGGACAGCTCCTCGAGCCAGGGGACGAGGGCTACGAGGAGGCGCGAAAGGTCCACAACGGGCTGGTCGACAAGCGCCCAGCATTGATTGCCAGGTGCCGCAGCGTCGCCGATGTCGTGGATGCCGTGGCACTTTCAACCAAGCTTGGTCTTCAAGTCGCGGTTCGCGGGGGCGGTCATAATGTGGCAGGGCGCGCAACCATCGACGGCGGGATCATGATCGACCTCTCGCCCATGAAGGGCATCCGGGTCGACGCCGTCGGCAAGACCGTATGGGCGCAGGGCGGGGTCACCTGGGGCGAGCTCAATCGCGAAACGCAACTCCGCGGCCTTGCGGTCACCGGCGGCGTGGTCTCGACCACCGGCATCGCCGGCTTGACCCTCGGCGGAGGACTGGGCTGGTTGATGGGCAAGTACGGCCTGGCACTGGACAATCTGCGCGCCGTCGAGCTCGTCACCGCCGACGGCAAGGTTTTGCGGGCCAGCAAGCAAGAGGAGCCCGATCTGTTCTGGGCCGTCCGCGGCGGCGGCGGAAACTTCGGGATCGCCACCAGTCTCGAATATGATCTCCATAGGGTCGGGCCGATCATCACGGGCGGTCCGATCATCCACCCCATCGCGCGCTCCCGTGACGTGCTGGAATTCTTCCGGGCCAGTACGCGCTCGCTCACGGACGAGCATATGCTGTTCGCATCCCTGACCCATGCGCCCGACGGATCGGGCACGGAGGTTGCCGCCCTGGTCACCAGCCATTGCGGTTCGGTGGCGGATGCCGAAGCAGCGATGCGACCGCTGAAGCAGTTCGGGGCACCAATCCTGGATGCAGTCGGGCCGATGCCCTATTGCGAGCTCAACCGCATGCTCGACGCCAATTATCCGAACGGCGCTTTCAACTATTGGAAATCAAACTTCCTCAGCGAGCTGAGCGACGATGCGATTTCGACCATGATCGAATGTTTCGCGCGCTGCCCGACTCCCATGGGGCAGTTCCTGCTCGAACACATCCACGGCGCGGCGGTTCGCATCGCTGCGGGGGATACCGCATTTCCGCATCGGCAGGAGGGCTACAACTTCCTGATCCTCGCGCAGTGGACGCAGCCCGGCGAGACAAGCCGCTGCATCTCCTGGGCGCGCGAGACCTACGAAAGCATGCGGCCCTTCTTTGCCTCCGGCCGCTATGTCAATTATCTCGATGATGACGAGACGGGCGATCCTGTCGCTGCCGCCTATGGACCGAACTACCGGCGTCTGCAGCGGATCAAGGCGAAGTACGATCCGACGAACTTCTTCCGCATGAACCAGAACATCCGGCCGCTGGCCTGATTGGCGGCTGAGGATCTCGTCGTTCTCATCCCGTTCAGGATGTCCGTACAAGGCGCTACGCTCCGGCCCCGGTCTTGACGTTGGCCGGGCCGCGCTGATCCAGGGAAGGACTCCAGAAATGGCCATCGTGTGCCGACCCGCTCGCATGGACGACTTGGTGAGAGCCGACGAGATCGTGGTCGCCAGCATCAATGAACTGACTGAGCGGCGGGGCTTTGGAAAGATGGCATCCTCTCGTCCGCCGAGTTTTCAGGCCTTCTCGCTCGCCGATGATGCGGAAGGTTTATGGGTCGCCGATGACGACGGACAAATTGTCGGCTTCGCGTGGAGTTGGGTTTGCGGCGGGCTTTGGTTTCTGGCGCAGCTGTTCGTGGCCCCTGATCGCCAGGGCGCCGGCATTGGCGATCAACTCATCGGTCGGACGTTCGCGCACGCAGAGATGCGCGGAGCATCCATCAAGGCGCTAATCACCTTCACGTTCAATAACGTGTCTCAAGGCCTCTACATCCGGCACGGACTGTTCCCGCGCTTTCCGATCTACATGGTCAGTGTGCCTCGTGACCGCCTGGCGCAGCGGTTGGCCGAGCCGCGGCTCCGTCTTGAATCTCTCGCCGCCAAGACGACCGGGTTCGATGAGCTGGCGTCCATTGACGCCAGTGCTCTCGGCATTTCCAGAGAGAAGCATCATCGATATCTCCTGAACGACAGCACGACGAGCGGGTTCACCATTCACGCCGGTCGTGAATGCGTGGGGTATGTCTATATCTCGGATGGACACATTGGCCCGCTTGCAGTCCGCCGGCCAGATCTCGTCGGCCCCGCATTTGCGGCTGCGCTGTCGTTCGCAGCGCGGAGCGATGTGTCAACCATTTCGGCCTTCGTGCCGGGCGCGAGCGAGCCGGCTCTCAAGGCGGCGATTGACAACGGGATGCGTTTGACCTTCCCGATGCTGCTGATGTCCAATCGACAGTTCGGAGATTGGGGCAGCTACCTCCCGCGCAATCCCGGTTTCATGTAGCTCAATCCAGGTGCATTGAACACGCTCCATGGGCGCCGAGTGGGCGCAGGATGATGACGATCCGTGGACGCTCGACAGCCGCCCGGCGACGCCGACCGTCCAATACGAGCACACCGTGATCGCCACGCGAAACGGACCTTTGATCGTCACGCCGGCCGGTAAGGCCACCGAGGTCGGCCTGCTCATGCCAGACGATCGACGATCTCAAGGAGCCGATCGCAGGACGCCTCGATCCTCTTGAGCGGAGACGTTGCGACCCCGAGCAACAGTCCCGGGCGCGCTGATCCCTTCGACGCATACCAGAGAGATAGCGGCGTGGGCGCCAGCCCAAGCGGTGCGGCTTCCCTGGCGATGGCCAGATCGGGCGCTCCCTCCGGCAACCGCAGGACCGCCGCCAATCCGGCAATCGCAACATTTGCAGTGCGCGGGCGGAGGTATTTCAGCAATGCATCGCCTTGCGCTGCGTAGACCCGCTTCGTGCGCCGAAGATGCCGGAGATAATGGCCATCACTGATGAAATCGGCCATCGCGAGCTGCACCGCGGGTCCAGGCGCCGGCGCGAGGCACGCCGCAACTTCGGCAAATCGCGACGCCAGGGCGGCCGGTGCAACGACAAAGCCCAGACGGAGGGCAGGCGTCACGGTCTTGCTGAAAGAGCCGATGTGAATGACGCGGCCGGCGCGGTCGAGCGATGCCAGCGCCGGCGTCGCCCGGCCCCTGAGCTGCAGCTCGCTCAGATAGTCATCCTCGATCACCCACGCCTTGCTTTGCGCAGCCCAGTCGAGCAGGCGGGAGCGCCGCGCGAGCGACAATGTCGATCCGAACGGCGCCTGCTGTCCTGGTGTCACGAGGACCAGCGCCGCATCGGGAGCATGCTTCAGGCCGTAATCGACGTCGATACCGTCGGCGTCAACCGGGATCGGCGCGATCGATAATCGCGCAAGCCCGAGACCGCGCCGGGTGAAGGGAAAGCCCGGCTCCTCCAACCAGGCCTTCTTCTGCTCGAGCCCGAGGACGCGGAGCGCCAGGCCGAGCCCGCCGCTGAAACCGCCGGTAATGATGATCTGGGAGGGCGCGCATTCGATGCCGCGCGCCAACGCAAGATTGGCCGCGATCTCGCGCCGCAACGCCAGTTCGCCGCGTGGGTCAGGGTAGATCGCCGGCGCGCTCACCTCGGCGCGCACCGCCTGCGCGCGCATCCGCGCCAGCAGCGTCGCAGGAAGGGCCTCCTGCGCAGGCACGCCCATCTGGAAGATCGCCGGCCCGGCCGTGAGCTCCTGATACATCTCCATGAACGAGCCGGGGGCCGGGGCCTTGTCCCGCCGCACCGGCAAGGACGGCCGGTCCGCGACATGCGTTCCAGTGGCGCGGGCCGCGACGATCAGTTGGGCGGATGAGAGCTTTTCGTACGCGACGCGTACGGTGCCGCGCGCGACGCCGAGCTGGGCGGCCAGATCCTGCCAGGAGGGCAGGCGCGCGCCCGCGGCGAGCACGCCGCTCTCGATGGCGGTCCTGATCCCCCTGTGGATCTGCTCGGCCAGCGGCGTCTTCGCAGATCGATCGAGCTTCAGACGCAGTGGCTTGGTCATGCCTGCATGGTACACGATTTTTGTGCGTTCTTGGTGCTTTTTTATGGACCATGGCAGGGGCACCTAAAGGGGGCAACGGGGAGCGTTCATCCCTTCCGATCATCAAGGAGCAAGCAGATGAGTGAACGTCTCAACTACAACCACATCGCACCATCAGGCGCGAAGGCACTGGGCGGCGTCTACGGCTACGTCATGCAGAGTGGCCTTCCCGCGACGCTGGTCGCCCTGGTCTATCTCCGCGTGTCGCAGATCAACAACTGCGCCTATTGCCTCGACATGCACACGCGCGACTTGCTGAAGAGCGGCGTGAAGATCGAAAAGCTCGCGCTGGTCCAGGCATGGGCCGAGGCCGGCAATCTCTTCGACGCGCGCGAGCGCGCCGCCCTTGCGTGGGCCGAGACTGTTACCCGTGTCGCCGAGACCAACGTTCCGGATGTAGCCTATCAAGCCGCCCGCAAGGTCTTCAGCGAGCGCGAGCTGGTCGATCTCACGATCGCGATCAGCCTGATGAATGCGTACAATCGCATGTCGATCAGCTTCCGAAAGTCGCCACAGGCTGCGCTCGAGCATGCAGCCTGACCGCGAAGGGCATCAGCCGAAACAGAAAGCAGGAGCCTGAAGATGACGAGCGTGATTTCCGGCGTCAAGATTCCCGACAGCCAATTGGCGCGCGAGGCCGCCGAGCTGGTGCGCAGTTACGAGGACGAGATGTTGTTCAACCATTCGGTTCGCGTCTACGTGTTCGGCGCGATCAAGGGACTGCGTCAGAAGCTGAAGTTCGATTCCGAGCTGCTCTATGTCGCGGCGGTGTTTCACGATCTCGGCCTGGTCGATCACTACCACACCGAGACCAAGCGGTTTGAGGTCGACGGTGCCGACGCCGCGCGCGACTTTCTGCGGGCGCGCGGCATTGCCGAGCCGGAGGCCGACCTGGTGTGGGAAGCAATCGCGCTGCACACCACGCCCGGCATTCCGCAATATATGAAACCGGAGATCGCGCTCACAAACGCAGGCGTCCTGGTGGATGTCGTGGGCGTTGGATTTGACGAGTACACGCCGGAGCAGCGCGACGAGGTAATATCCGCGTTTCCGCGCGGCGATTTCAAGAACGAGTTCTTGAAGGTGCAGACCTGCTCGGCGCTGAAGAAGCCGCAGACGACGTTCGGCACCGTCAATTTCGATTACATCGAGGATCACGATCCGAGCTTCCGCAAACCGAACGCATGCACGCGCATCCGCAACACGCCCTGGCAAAGCTGAGGAGACGCAGCCGCTACGCCACAGGATGCCTGGCTGCAGCCGAACTGTTCCGATCATCCGGTGTCAACGGCCGTGCGCTCGCGGCGAGAGGGCGTTGGTTTCTTCTTTGAGAAGTACGGGTTCACGACGCAACTCGCTGAGCGCCCAACGGCGAGATATCGGCACTGCGCAAGTGAGCCGTAGCGGCAGTCGAAATAGCCGACGGGGCCGTAGATCTGCATGCAGACCGGATAGCTCGGATCATAGGTCTGCGCGTGCGCAGACCCGCTTGCCGGGAGCATGCCGGTGAGGGCGAGCATCAGTACGGCGCGTCGCATCTCAGCGCGGCAGGAAATAGCCCGGCGTCTGCGCGCGCGGGCGATTTTGATACGCGTATGGGTCGTCGCTTTGTCCGACGAAATACGGATTGGCGATGCAGGTCAGCGCGCGACCGGACGCGCTCGCCTGACACTGCGGGTAGGTGTCGAACCTGCAATTGCTCAGTCCCGGCCATTCATCACCAGTGAGGCAGAACGGATGGTTCTTGCCGAATGCGCGTGCGGGCGTGCTTGCAATTGATGCGAGTGCAAATGTGATCAATGCGAGCGAAAGTGTGGCGACAATGGGGTGAGGAACTCGACTGCGCATTTCGATTCTCCAATCACGCGAACGTGCGCGCGACGTCGTTACGCACGCATGCGGTGTATGTCGTGTAGTCGACATTGGAACTCGTGAAAACCCTGGTTTCAAAGGGTTTCCGTGCACGTGACGGTAAACATTCGTTAATGAGCAAGGTCCTTTCGATCGAACTGTTGCGTAGCGGTTACAGCAATTCCGTCGATCGCTGTTATGACGACGGTCACGGCCCGGGGGCCTTTGAAGAAACTGGAACGGGAATCAAATGAAGAAGAGTTTGTTGCTTGCTGCTGTCAGCCTCGTCGCGCTCAGCGCGGCCGCGCCGGCACTGGCTGCTGACCTCGCGGCGCGGCCGTACACCAAAGCTCCGCCGGCGGCGATCGCTGCTGTTTACGACTGGAGCGGCTTCTACATCGGCATCAACGGTGGTGGCGGTTCGTCGCACGTGACCTGGGACTTCGTGGGCGTCGGTCGTGAAGGTTCGCACGATGCGACCGGCGGCACGGTTGGTGGCCAGATCGGCTATCGCTGGCAGTCGGGCCAGTGGGTGTTCGGCGTGGAAGGCCAGGGCAACTGGGCCGACTTCTCCGGCGATAATCTCAGCGCGCTGTTCGCCACCCGCAACCGCACGAAGATGGATGCGTTCGGCCTCATCACCGGCCAGGTCGGTTATGCCTGGAACAACGTCCTCATCTATGTGAAGGGCGGTGCGGCCGTGGTCAGCGACAAGTACGAGATCTTTAACCTCGGCGGCGGATTGCTCGCGTCGACCAGCAACACCCGCTGGGGCGGCACGGTCGGTGCCGGTCTCGAGTACGGCTTTGCGCCGAACTGGTCGGTTGGCGTCGAGTACAACCACATCTTCCTGTCCGACAAGGACGTCACCTTCGCCGGTTTCGCCGGCACCGAGCGCATCCGTCAGGACGTCGACATGGGCCTCGTCCGCCTGAACTACAAGTTCGGCGGCCCGATGGTGGCTCGCTACTAAGACAGAACGCTCCACGCGAGCGGCTGACGAAAGCCCCGGCTTCGGCCGGGGCTTTTTGTTATTTGCATTCAACGAGTTAACCATCCAGCCTGGGGACGTCCCGGATCACTTGACTCCTTAGAACAAACTGAGAACAATGTTCTTCATACGTTCCAACAAGGGAGCAGGCCATGTTCAGGGTTTTCGTCGAAGAAGCCGCCGCACTGGCGTCCATCACGCTGTTCGTCGGGATGATCGCGATCTGGGCGCAGGTGATTCCGCAGCTCTGATTCGCTGAGCTTCCGGCATGTTGGGGAAAAGCCGGATGACGGGGCGAAGCGGTCGCTCCTGCGTGGACTCTCGCGGCGCGACACCCCACCATTGTGAAGCGAGTCGGCCGGACGGGTGGATGATGCCCTAGGGCGCCGGCGACCGCTCTATCCCATCTGCAAGAGGCCGTCACGCGACCATGCCGAGCGCCGGATTTGTTCACCTTCACGTTCACTCGGCCTATTCGCTGCTCAAGGGCTCGATCAAGATCGCCAAACTTGCCGAGCTTGCGAAGAAAGACCATCAGCCCGCGCTGGCGCTGACCGATACCGACAATCTGTTCGGTGCGCTGGAGTTCTCCGACAAGATGGCGGGCTCCGGCATTCAGCCGATCGTCGGCTGCGAGCTGGCGATCGATTTCGGCGATCAGGATCCCAATGCGCGCAATGCGATCGGGCCGTCGCGCGTGGTGTTGCTGGCGGCGCAGGAGCGCGGCTATCGCAGCCTGATGCGGCTGAACTCGCGCGCGTTCCTGGAATCACCGGACAGCCATGCTCCGTTCATCAAATTCGACTGGCTCGAGGGCGAAACCGAGGGGCTGATCGCACTGACGGGCGGACCGGACGGGCCGATCTCGTTGGCGCTCGCCGGTGGTCTTGGCGAGCTCGCCGCGGCGCGCTGCGAGCGTCTGGCCGGCCTGTTCGGCGACCGCCTCTACATCGAGTTGCAGCGCCACAACACCGAAAAGGAGCGGCGCGTCGAAGGCGGCTTGATCGACATCGCCTACGCCAAGGGGCTGCCGCTGGTTGCGACCAACGAGCCGTATTTCGCGGCGACCGACGATTACGAAGCGCATGATGCGCTGCTGTGCATCGCCGGCGGGCGGCTGATCGCCGAGACCGAGCGCGAGCAGCTCACGCCGGATCACCGCTTCAAGACGCGCGCCGAGATGGCGGTGCTGTTCGCCGACATTCCGGAGGCACTCAGCTCGACGGTGGAGATCGCCGAGCGCTGCTCGTTCCGCCCCCTGACGCGCAAGCCGATATTGCCGTTCTTCACGGTCGGCGCCGCGTCGAGCTCGGATGCGGCCGCGGTGGAGGCGGCCGAATTGAAGCGCCAGGCGGAGGAGGGGCTCGCCAAGCGCCTGCGGGTCCACGGCCTGTCGCAGGGCACGACGGAAGAGACCTATGCCAAGCGGCTCGCCTTCGAGCTCGACGTCATCACCCGCATGAAATACGCGGGCTACTTCCTGATCGTGTCCGACTTCATCAAATGGGCGAAGTCGCAGGGCATTCCGGTCGGGCCGGGCCGCGGCTCCGGCGCCGGTTCGCTGGTCGCCTGGGCGCTGACCATCACCGACCTCGATCCGATCAAGTTCGGCCTGCTGTTCGAGCGCTTCCTCAATCCCGAGCGCGTCTCGATGCCGGACTTCGACATCGACTTCTGCCAGGACCGCCGCGGCGAGGTGATCAAATACGTCCAGGAGCGCTACGGCCGCGACCAGGTCGCGCAGATCATCACCTTCGGTACGCTGCAGGCGCGCGGCGTGCTGCGCGACGTCGGCCGCGTGCTGCAGATGCCCTACGGCCAGGTCGACAAGCTGACCAAGCTGGTGCCGCAGAATCCGGCCGCGCCGGTGACGCTGGCTGCGGCGATCGAGAGCGAGCCGAAGCTCCAGGCGTTCCGCGACGAAGACCCGATTGTGGCGCGCGCCTTCGACATCGCCCAGCGCCTGGAAGGCCTGACGCGCCACGCCTCGACGCATGCCGCCGGCATCGTGATTGGCGATCGCCCCTTGAGCGAGCTCGTGCCGCTCTACCGCGATCCCAAATCCGATATGCCGGTGACCCAGTTCAACATGAAATGGGTCGAGCCGGCGGGCCTGGTGAAGTTCGACTTCCTCGGCCTCAAGACGCTGACCGTGCTCGACGTCGCCTGCAAGCTGCTCAAGCCGCGCGGCATCCACGTCGATCTCGCCACGCTGCCGATCGACGATGCCGAGAGCTACCAGATGCTGGCGCGCGGCGACGTGGTCGGCGTGTTCCAGGTTGAAAGTCAGGGCATGCGGCGGGCGCTGATCGACATGCGCCCCGACCGTTTCGAGGACATCATCGCGCTGGTCGCGCTGTATCGCCCGGGTCCGATGGCGAACATCCCGACCTATTGCGCGCGCAAGCACGGCGACGAGGAGCCGGAATATCTGCACCCCCTGCTGGAGCCCATCCTGAAGGAGACCTTCGGCGTCATCATCTACCAGGAACAGGTGATGCAGATCGCGCAGGTGATGTCGGGCTATTCGCTCGGCGACGCCGATCTGCTTCGCCGTGCCATGGGCAAGAAGATCCGCGCCGAGATGGACAAGCAGCGCGACATCTTCGTCGCGGGCGCGGTGAAGAACGGCGTGCCGAAGGGGCAGGCCGAGACCATCTTCGAGCTGTTGGCGAAGTTCGCCGACTACGGCTTCAACAAGAGCCACGCGGCGGCTTACGCGCTGGTGTCCTATCACACCGCCTATATGAAGGCGCATTATCCGGTGGAGTTCATCGCAGCGTCGATGACGCTCGATCTCAACAACACCGACAAGCTCTCCGAATTCCGCTCCGAGGCGCAGCGCCTCGGCATCAAGGTCGAGCCGCCGAACATCAACCGCTCGGGCGCGACCTTCGAGGTCGGCGAGAACACGATCTACTACGCGCTCGCCGCGCTCAAGGGCGTCGGCATTCAGGCGATCGATCAGATCATCGCGGAGCGCACCAGAGGCGGCCTGTTCACCTCGCTCGCCGATTTCGCCGCGCGGGTCTCGCCGCGCGCGATCAACAAGCGCATCATCGAAAGTCTCGCCGCCGCCGGCGCCTTCGACGCGCTGGAGCCGAACCGGGCGCGCGTCTTCGCCGGTGCGGATGCGATCCTCGCCGCGTGCCAGCGGGCGCATGAAGCTGCGACCATCGGCCAGAACGACATGTTCGGCATGTCGGCGGACGCGCCGACCATCATGCTGCCGCAGGTCGAGCCGTGGTTGCCGGCCGAAAAACTCCGCCGCGAATACGACGCCGTCGGCTTCTTCCTGTCGGGACACCCGCTCGACGATTATGCCACCGTGCTGAAGCGGCTGCGGGTGCAGAGCTGGGCCGAGTTCTCGCGAGCGGTGAAGACGGGGGCCACCGCCGGCAAGGTCGCCGCCACCGTGGTCTCGCGCATGGAGCGGCGCACCAAGACCGGCAACAAGATGGGCATCATGGGCCTGTCCGATCCGACCGGCCATTTCGAGGCCGTGCTGTTCTCGGAAGGGCTCGCGCAATATCGCGACGTGCTGGAGCCGGGCGCGGCCGTGCTGCTGCAGCTCGGTGCCGAGCTTCAGGGCGAGGACGTCCGCGCCCGCGTGCTGCATGCCGAGCCGCTCGACGCCGCCGCCGCCAAGACGCAGAAGGGTCTGCGCATCTTCCTGCGCGACACCAAGCCGCTGGACTCCATCGCCAAGCGTCTCGCCGGCCCCGACATGGCCGCTTCGAACGGCGCCGCGCCGAAGGTCGGCAGTCCCGGCATCGCACCGCGCTCGAATGGCGACGGCGAGGTCTCGCTGGTGATGATGCTCGACCTCGAGACCGAGGTGGAGATGAAGCTGCCCGGCCGCTTCAAGGTTTCGCCGCAGATCGCCGGCGCGATCAAGGCGGTGGCGGGCGTGGTGGACGTGCAGCAGCTCTGACGTTGTCAGCTCCGCCGCAAACCAACGCTTAACTATCAAGCCCCCGTGTGGTATCGAAGCCTGTCCGGCGCAGCTATGAGTTGTGTGCCGGACAATCGCGTTCGGCGGGTCGTCAGGGAGGACAACAGCCATGTGCGATAAATGCTCCCAAAATCTACAGCAATCGCTCGCTCCTTCGCGGCGCTCCATGATGCTCCTTGCTGCTTCGGCGCTCGGAGCGGCGGCGTTCGGCGGGGCCGCTTTGGCCAAGGAGGCAAAGGCGCCGCCGAAGCCGCAGAACGTGCTGTCGCCCGATGCGGCGCTGAAGCGGCTGATGGAAGGCAATGCGCGCTACGTGTCGGGCGTGTCGCGCCGCCACGACTTCAGCCACGAGCGCGAGGCGTTGGTCGGCGGTCAGAATCCTTACGCAGCGGTTTTGAGCTGCGCCGATTCACGCATCGCGCCCGAATATGCCTTCGATAGTGGACGCGGAGACCTGTTCGTGTGCCGCGTCGCCGGAAATTTTGCCGGCGATGAGACCGTTGCCAGCATGGAGTACGCCGTCGCCGTGCTCGGCACGCCCCTGATCCTGGTGCTCGGCCATGACAGTTGCGGTGCCGTCGATGCGACCATCAAGGCGTTGAAGGACGACAAGCCGCTGCCGGGGCACATCCCCACGCTCGCCGCCGCGATTGCGCCGGCGGTGAAGACCGCGGCCCAGCAAAGCGGGAACGCGCTCGACAACGCCATTCGTCAGAACGTCATCGACAACGTCGCCAAGCTGAGATCGGCTGCTCCGATCCTCAACGCAGCGGCCGAGCAGGGTAAGCTCAAGGTGGTCGGCGGTATCTATCGGCTGAGCACGGGGACCGTCGAGTTGCTTGCCCAGGGCTGAGCCTGGGCCGCCCTTTCGAGCTGACATGAGGCTGACCTGGAGCTGACGCCCGCGGCGGCGCGGCCACGCCAGCGCCTCAATCCGAGCTTTTCGTTCAACCGCCGTTCAGCCGGCTGCGCGCCTCATGCGTGGTGGCACCTCAACAACAAAAGCGGGCAAGCAAGCCATGCGTGGGACACTCAGAGCCTTCATCTGCCTTCTGCTGCCGATCGTGGCTCTTGCCGCCGCCGCGCCGGATCAGGCGCGCGCGCAGCAGCCGGAAAAGCGCATTGCACTCGTGGTCGGCAACGGCGCCTATGCCAAGTCGCCACTGGCGACGACGGCCAATGATGCCGGCCTGATCGCGCAGACGCTGCAGGCGGCCGGCTTCGATGTGGTCGGCGCGCGCGATCTCGACGGCGACACGCTGCGCAAGAGCATGCGCGATTTCATTCAGAAGGCCCAGGCTTCGGGACCGGGCACCGTCGCGATGATCTATCTCGCCGGCTACGGCGTGCAGCTGGCCGGCGAGAACTATTTCATCCCGGTCGATTCCAACATCACCCGCGACACCGACATACCGACCGAGGCCATGCGCATCAGTGACTATGCGCGCCAGCTCGCGTCCATTCCGCTCAAGGCCAATATCGTGGTGCTCGACGCGGCCCGCGCGCAGCCCTTTATCGAAGGCGGTCAGCCGATCGCGAGCGGTCTGGCGCTGGTCGAGCCCGAGGCGAACATGCTGATCGCCTTCAACGCCGCGCCCGGCACGGTGGCGCCGGAGGAGAAGGGGCCGTACGGAATCTATGCACAGTCGCTCGCCGAGATGATCCGCACCGGCGGCCTGCCGCTGCCCGAGGTGTTCGACCGCGTTCGCCTGCGCGTCAACGAGGCCTCCAAGGGCGCGCAGGTGCCCTGGAATGAGCAGAAAATATCGGCGCAATTCTCTTTCTTCGAGCGCGGACCCGATGCGCCGCCGCCGGAGGCTGCGCCCGACCAGGTCGCCGCAATCCGGAGCAAGCCGATCCGCGATCTCGGCGTGCAGGATGCCTATGCCGCCGCGCTCGAGCGCGACACCCTGGCGGCCTATGAGGAGTTTCTCGTGGCCTATCCCGGCGATCCGCTCGCCAAGCGCGTGATGGCGATCGTCGCCGCACGCCGCGAAGCCATCACATGGCGACGGACCTATCGGACCGACACGCCGGAGGCCTATTGGTCGTATATGCGCCGCTATCCGCGCGGCCCGCATGCGGCCGATGCGCGCCGACGCCTGGCGATCCTCACCGCGCCGGCCGAGCCGCCGCCGACCTTTGCGATGATCGACTACGACGTGCCGCCACCGCCTCCGGAGGAGGTGGTCTATGTCGATCGTCCGGTGCTGTATTTCAGCGATCCCGTGTTCGACTTCGTGCCGCCGCCGCCGCCGCCGGTCTATTTCTGTCCGCCGCCGCCGCCCGATTTCGTCGTGCTGCCGCCGCCGCTGCCCGTGGTCGGCCTGTTCGTGCTGCCGCAGCCGGTGTTCGTGCCGATCCCGGCGTTCTATAGTCCGCCGGTCTATGTCGCGCCGCCGCCGAACAACATCATCTTCAATAACATCCACAACACCACGGTCATCAACACCGTGATCAACCAGCCGCCCGCGCCGCCTGCGGGCGCCGCGGCCGGGCCGACGAGCCTGGCACCGGCCGTCGCCGGCCGTGCCACGCCGGCAGGTCCCGCTGTCCCGCAGGCCGTCGTGCAGCGCGCCGCCTTGATCCAGCAGGGAAAGGCGCCACTGCCGCCGAGCGCAACGATCCAGCCGACCGCGAGGCCCGTGACACCTCCCGGGACACCGGCGAATGTCGCGCCCACTGCGGCGCCATCGCCCGCGCCACAGACCAAGTTGCCTCAGGCCAACACGCTGCCGGTTCCCGGCGCGCGTGGTGGTCCGCCAGCACCTCCGGCCGGGGCAGGACCTCTGCCCGGCGGCAGGCCCATGCCGCCGACGGCAACCGCACCCGGCACGACGCTGCCGACGCATCCGGGGGCGCCAACGGCCGCGGCGCCCGCCACGACGCTACCGGGGCATCCTGGTGCGCCAACGGCGGCCGCTCCCGCGACCGCTGCGCCCGGCCAGCCGCCGAAGCCGCCAGTGGCACAGACCCCGCCCGGGACCGGTCCTGCCGAGCGCGCCAAGTCCGCGACGCGCGAGCCGGCCGGCTTGCCGCCGGCGACCAACCCGTCCTCGGCCGCCGCCGGTCGGCCGGGCGCGCCGTCGCCTTCGGCCGCGCGCGAGCAGATCAGGTCGCCGAATCAGCCACCGCCTGCTCCGGCGCAGGCCGCCCGGCCTGCTGCACCGCCGCGGCCGCAGGCCGTGGCACGACCAACGCCTCCGCCGCCGGCAGCAGCGCTGCGCGCGGCGCCGCCGCCTCCGCCGCGTGTCGCATCGCCTCCGCCGACGCGGAACGCTCCGCCGGTGGCGGTCGCACGGCCTGCGCCCCCGCCGGTGGCCCGCCCGGCGCCTCCACCAATGGCGCGGCCCGCGCCTCCGCCACCGGCAGCCCGGCCGGCGCCTCCGCCGCCGCCCCGGATGGCTGTGGCACCGCCGCCGCCGCGTCCGGCAGCCCCACCGCCGCGGCCAGCGGCCCCGCCGCCGGCGGCAAAGAAGTGCCCGCCGAACCAGCCGAAATGCTAGGATACGGCGCGCGGTTGACGGACCAGGCGTTCGGCGGGCGAGACCCGCCCCCGAAAGGCCCTTATTTCCTTGCTTCTGGCCGAAATGGCGCTATATAGCGCGCCATCTCACACGGAAACATGGCTCACAAGGCCGTCCGGTGGCAGCCGGGGCGAGAACGCTCCGTTTTGCTCACACGTTTCCGGAGGAACCAACCGGAGAATTAGAACGATGGCGCTACCCGACTTCACCATGCGTCAGCTGCTCGAAGCTGGCGTGCACTTCGGCCACCAGGCCCACCGCTGGAATCCGAAAATGGCTCCGTTCATTTTCGGCACCCGCAACAACATCCACATCGTCGACCTCGCTCAGACCGTGCCGATGCTGCACCAGGCTCTCCAGGCCGTCAGCGACACGGTGGCCAAGGGCGGCCGCATCCTGTTCGTCGGCACCAAGCGCCAGGCGCAGGACGGTGTTGCGGACGCGGCCAAGCGCTGCGCGCAGTATTTCGTCAATTCGCGCTGGCTCGGCGGCACGCTGACCAACTGGAAGACGATCTCGGCCTCGATCAAGCGCCTGCGTCACCTCGACGACGTGCTCTCGAGCGGAGAAGCCAATTCCTACACGAAGAAGGAGCGCCTGACGCTGCAGCGCGAGCGCGACAAGCTCGACCGCTCGCTCGGCGGCATCAAGGACATGGGCGGTCTGCCCGACCTGATCTTCGTGATCGACACCAACAAGGAAGACATCGCGATCCAGGAAGCCCAGCGGCTCAACATCCCGGTCGCCGCGATCGTCGACACCAATTCGGACCCCAAGGGCATCACCTATGTGGTCCCCGGCAATGACGACGCCGGCCGCGCCATTTCGCTGTACTGCGATCTCGTTGCGCGTGCGGCGATCGACGGCATCTCGCGCGCCCAGGGTGATTCGGGCATCGACGTCGGCGCTTCGGCTGAGCCGGTCGCCGAAGAGCTTCCGGCGCCCTCGTCGAGCGGCTTCCAGGGCCTTGCGGGTCCGCGTGGCACCGCCGACGACCTCAAGAAGCTCCCGGGCGTGTCGGGTGCGATCGAGAAGAAGTTCAACGATCTCGGCATCTTCCACTACTGGCAGCTCGCCGAGCTCGACCACGACACCGCGCTCACGATCGGCGAAGAAGTCGGTCTGCCGAGCCGTGCGGATGCCTGGGTGGCCAAGGCCAAGGCGCTGACCGCGGAAGCGGAATAGTCAAAAAGAGCGATGGGTTGGCCGGATAGGATCCGGCCACCATTTCAGTTGACGCGAATCCCTGAGATGGACCGCGGCGGGGCGCTTCGATGCCGCGCTGCGGCAAACCGCCAGGCACAAAGGATTTTCAACGATGGCAACGATCACAGCTGCGATGGTCAAGGACCTGCGCGAGTCGACCGGCGCAGGCATGATGGACTGCAAAGCCGCGCTCACGGAGACCAACGGCGACATGGAAGCGGCGCAGGACTGGCTGCGCAAGAAAGGTCTGTCCAAGGCCGCCAAGAAGTCCGGCCGCGTCGCGGCCGAGGGCCTGATCGGCGCACTCACCAAGGGCACCAAGGGCGTCGTGGTCGAGGTCAACTCCGAGACCGACTTCGTCGCGCGCAACGGCCAGTTCCAGGGCCTGGTCAAGATGATCGCCCAGGTCGCGTTCGACGTCGGTGCCGATGTCGAGAAGATCAAGGCCGCCAAGGTCGGCGACGTCACGATCGAAACCGCGATCAATGATGCGATCGCCACCATCGGCGAGAACATGACGCTGCGCCGCGCCGCCCAGCTCGAGGTGAGCCAGGGCGTGGTTTCTCACTACGTCCACGGGGCCGTCGTCGAAGGCGCCGGCAAGATGGGCGTGATCGTGGCGCTGGAATCGCCGGGCAAGGCCGAGGAGCTCGCCGCGCTCGGCCGTCAGATCGCGATGCATGTCGCGGCGGCCAACCCGCTGGCGCTCGATCCGTCGGGCCTCGATCCGGCCGTGGTCAAGCGCGAGAAGGACGTGCTCGCCGACAAATACCGTCAGCAGGGCAAGCCCGAGAACGTGATCGAGAAGATCGTCGAGTCCGGCCTCAAGACCTACTACAAGGAAGTCTGCCTGCTCGAGCAGGCCTTCATCCACGACACCGGCAAGTCGGTGGCGCAGGCGGTGAAGGAGGCTGAAGGCAAAGTCGGCGGGCCTGTGAAGATCGCCGGCTTTGTGCGCTATGCTCTCGGCGAGGGAATCGAGAAGCAGGAAAGCGACTTCGCGGCCGAGGTCGCCGCTGCCAGCGGCAAGAAGTAAGCGCCGGAACACCTCCTTCCGGCGTGCCGCCGGAAGCGGCGCCCGGAGAAGGAAAGTGCTCATGACTGATCCGGTCTATCGTCGCGTCGTGATCAAGCTGTCCGGCGAATATCTCGCGGGGCAGCAAGGCTTTGGCATCGATCAGCCGACAGTCGACCGGGTTGCGGACGATCTGATCGCGGCCCGTAATCTCGGGACCGAGGTTGCGGTCGTGATCGGCGGCGGCAACATGGTCCGTGGCGTCGAGGTCTCCTCCCGCGGGGTGTCGCGCACGACCGGCGACACCATGGGCATGCTCGCCACCATCATGAACTGCCTCGCGCTGGAAGCGGCGATCGAGCGCAAGGGCACGCCGGCACGGACGCTGTCGGCCTTCGTCATGCCCGAGATTTCCGAGCTGTTCACCCGCACTGCGGCACACAAATACCTCGCCGAAGGCCGGATCGTGCTGCTTGGCGGCGGGACGGGCAATCCGTTCTTCACCACCGACACGACCGCGGTGCTGCGGGCCGCCGAGATCGGCGCACAGGCGGTTCTGAAGGCGACCAATGTCGACGGGGTCTACTCGGCCGACCCGAAGAAGGATCCGGCCGCGACGCGGTTCGACCGCCTGACGCATTCGCAGGCGATCGCGGGTGGTTACAAGGTGATGGATGCGACCGCCTTCGCGCTTGCCCGCGAGACATCGCTGCCTATCATCGTATTCTCGATCGCGGAGCCGGGCTCGATCGGCGCGATTCTGCGTGGCGTCGGCCACGGAACCATCGTCGCCGGCTGACGGCTCGTCTGGCGCCCCCCGAGGGAAGGGCGCGGAGCGGTCGCCGGGATTTTGAAGGAGAAACGTGATGGCCACGGGTAATTTCGACCTCAACGAAGTGAAGCGCCGCATGCAAGGCGCCGTCCAGTCCCTCAAGCACGAGCTCGGCGGCCTGCGCACCGGCCGCGCCTCCGCCTCGATGCTCGATCCGGTGCAGGTCGAGGCTTATGGCAGTCACATGCCACTCAATCAGCTCGCCACGGTCAGTGTGCCGGAGCCCCGGCTGATCTCGGTGCAGGTCTGGGACAAGTCGATGGTCAAGGCAGTGGAGAAGGCGATCGTCGATTCCAATCTCGGCCTGTCGCCGGCGACCGAGGGGCAGGTGCTGCGCCTGCGCATTCCCGAGCTCAACGAGGAGCGGCGCAAGGAGCTGGTGAAGGTCGCGCACAAATATGCCGAAGCCGCCAAGGTCGCCGCGCGCCATGTCCGCCGCGACGGTCTCGACGTGCTCAAGAAGCTCGAGAAGAATCACGAGATGTCGGAGGACGATCAGAAGCGTCACGCCGACGAGGTGCAGAAGGCGACCGACGGCACCATTTCCGAGATCGACCAGTTGCTGGCCGCCAAGGAAAAAGAAATCCTCACCGTTTAAGGCATCGCCTTCATGTCCAACGCCGCCGCGCCCGCAACGGAAGGACCCGATAGGTCCGAAGCGCCTGCGCATGTCGCCATCATCATGGATGGCAACGGGCGCTGGGCGGCCGCGCGCGGCTTGCCCCGTGCGGAAGGGCATCGCCGCGGTGTGGACGCGCTGCGCCGCGTGGTGCGCGCCTCGCACGAACTCGGCATTCGCTATCTCACCATCTTCTCGTTCTCTTCGGAGAACTGGTCGCGCCCGGCGAGCGAGATAGGCGATCTGTTCGGTCTGCTGCGGCGCTTCATCCGCAACGATCTGGCGAGCCTGCATCGCGACGGCGTCAAGGTTCGCATCATCGGCGAGCGCGAGGGGCTCGAAAGCGATATCTGCGCGCTGCTCAACGAGGCCGAGGAGCTGACGCGCGACAACACGCGCCTGACGCTCGTCGTCGCCTTCAACTACGGCTCGCGGCAGGAGATCGCGAAAGCGGCGCAGAAGCTCGCCCGCGAGGTCGCGGAAGGCAGACGGGATCCTGCCACGATCGACGCCGAGACACTGGGGGCGCATCTCGACGCGCCCGACATTCCCGACCCCGATCTCATCATCCGCACCAGCGGCGAGCAGCGCCTGTCCAATTTCCTGATGTGGCAGGCCGCCTATAGCGAGCTCGTGTTCGTGCCGATCCACTGGCCCGACTTCGACAAGGCGGCACTCGAGAGCGCGATCGCCGAATTTGCCAGGCGCGAGCGCCGTTTCGGCGGCTTGGTCGCAAAGACCGCCTCGTGAGCGAACCCGACGCCGCACCGGCGGGCTCTCAGCCCGCCCCGAGCAATCTCGTGCTGCGAGTCCTCGCAGCACTGGTGCTGGCGCCGCTTGCCGTTGCGCTCGCCTACGCCGGCGGCTGGCTTTGGGCGCTGCTCGTCACCCTGGTGTCGATCGGGCTGTTCGCGGAATGGCTGACGGTGGTGGGCGCGAGCTCGGTTGCGCTGACGGGGGCGGGGACCATCGTCATCGCCACCATGGGATTCTGCGTGACCTTCGGTGCGCTGAAGACCGCCATCATCACGGGCTGCATCGGCGGTGCGATCGTGATGCTGATTGCGCGAGGCAAGTTCGTCTGGGCGGCGACTGGATTTGCCTATGCATCGGCGGCGCTGCTGGCCTCGATCCTGGTGCGGAAGGATCTCGTCAACGGCTTCTCCGCACTGATGTTCGTGCTGCTCGTGGTGTGGGCGACCGATATTGGCGGCTATTTCGCCGGCCGCAGCATCGGCGGGCCGAAGCTGTGGCCGCGCGTCAGTCCGAAAAAGACCTGGGCCGGAGCGCTCGGCGGCTTTGCGGCGAGCCTTGTGGTTGCGGCCGGATTTGCCGCCTGCGGGATCGGAAAGGCGGTTCCACTGCTGCTCGTCAGCGCCGTCCTGTCGGTGGTTTCGCAGCTCGGCGATCTCTTCGAATCCGCCGTGAAGCGGCGCTTCGGGGTCAAGGATTCCAGTCACTTAATTCCCGGTCATGGCGGGCTTCTGGACCGTCTGGACGGTTTTGTCGCCGCCATCCTGGCGGCATGGATTATCGGCTTCGTCCGCCATGGTGTGCATAGCGCCGGAAGCGGTCTTATGGTTTGGTGAGGATATGAGCGCGGTCCCATTGCGTAACAACAGGCTTGCTGCGTCCGACGTCCGCAGCGTCACGGTCCTCGGCGCCACCGGCTCGATTGGCGACAGCACGATGGATCTGTTGCGCGCCTCGCCCGAGCGCTACCGCGTCGAAGCGCTGACGGCGAACGGCAATGTCGCAGCGCTGGCCAAGCTCGCCAGGGAATTCTCCGCGCGCTTTGTGGCGATCGCCGACACCTCCAAGCTCGCCGAGCTCAAGGCCGCACTGGCCGGCACCGGCACCGAATGCGGCGCCGGCGAAAGCGCGGTGATCGAGGCCGGCGCGCGTCCGGCCGATTGGGTGATGGCGGCCGTGAGCGGCGCTGCCGGACTGAAGCCGGCGCTGGCGGCGGTCGACCGCGGCGCCCATGTCGCGCTCGCCAACAAGGAATGCCTCGTTTGCGCCGGCGATTTCTTCATGCAGCGCGCGGCGAAAGCGGGTGCCTGCATCCTGCCCGCCGATTCCGAGCACAACGCGCTGTTCCAGGCGCTGAGCTCAGGTAACCGTGACGAGCTCGTCCGTGTCATCATCACGGCCTCCGGCGGCCCGTTCCGGACCTGGAAGCCTGCCGACATCGAGCAGGCGACGCTCGATCAGGCCCTGAAGCATCCGAACTGGAGCATGGGCCAGAAGATAACGATCGATTCCGCCTCGATGATGAACAAGGGCCTCGAGGTGATCGAGGCATCCTATCTGTTTGCGCTCTCGCCGGACGAGATCGACGTTCTCGTTCATCCGCAGTCGATCATCCACGGCATGGTCGAGTTTTCCGACTGCTCGGTGGTCGCCCAGCTCGGCGCGCCCGACATGCGCACGCCGATCGCGCATTGCCTCGGCTGGCCTGATCGCATCAAGGGGCCGGCGGCCAAGCTCGACCTTGCCAAGATCGGTCAGCTGACTTTCGAAGCGCCGGACTTCGAGCGGTTCCCCGGACTACGGCTGGCTTACGATTCGCTCCGAACCGGGAAGGGGGCGACCACGGTTTACAACGCCGCCAACGAGGTCGCGGTCGCCGCCTTCATCGCCGGCAAGATCCGGTTCGGTGCGATTGCCCGGCTGGTCGAGGCGACCCTTGACGATTGGATCAAGGGCGGGAATCAGGCGCCCCTGACGTCCGCCGACGATGCAATCTCCGTTGACCATGTTGCTCGAAATAGGGCTGCCGCCCTATTGCCTCAAATTGCCTTAAAGGCATCCTAGTTGGTTCGCGACCAGGGCCTTAAGGCGCTGGGTGAGGGAATTCGATGATCGACTTTTTCGTCCATAGTTTCAATACGTTGAGCCATGGGCTCCTCGGCTACGCGGTTCCCTTCCTGTTCGTCCTGACCATCGTCGTGTTCTTTCACGAGCTCGGCCATTTCCTGGTCGCGCGCTGGGCAGGCGTGCGCGTATTGACCTTTTCGCTCGGGTTCGGCCCTGAGCTGGTTGGTTTCAACGACCGCCATGGCACCCGCTGGAAGATCTCGGCCATCCCGCTCGGCGGCTACGTCAAGTTCTTCGGCGACGAGAGCGAGGCCTCGACCCCGTCGGCCGAGACGCTCGCGGCCATGACGGCTGAGGAGCGCGCCGGCAGCTTCCACCACAAGAAGGTCGGCCCGCGTGCGGCCATCGTCGCGGCAGGACCGATCGCCAATTTCATCCTGGGTGCGCTGATCTTCGCCGGCATGGCGCTCTATTACGGCAAGCCGAGCACGATCGCGCGTGTCGACGGCGTCGTTGCCGAGGGGGCGGCAGCAGCGGCCGGCTTCAAGGTCGGTGACGTCGTCGTCCAGATCGACGGCAAGCCGATCGAGAGCTTTGCCGACATGCAGCGAATCGTTGCGATGAACGCCGGTTCGGCGCTTAGATTCCAGGTGAAGCGGGACGGCGCCATCGTCTCGCTGACCGCGACCCCGGCGCTGCTCGAGCGCAAGGATCCGTTCGGCAACAGCCACCGTCTCGGCGTGCTCGGCGTCGAGCACAAATCGCAGGCCGGGGAGGCCTCGACCGCACCGGTCGGCGTCGGTGAAGCGCTCAAGATCGGCGGCGAGCAGGTCTGGTTCATCATTACCAGCACCTTCAAGTTCCTGGGGTCGCTGTTCGTCGGACAAGGCAATCCGAACGAGGTCAGCGGCGTCCTGGGCATCGCGAAAATGTCGGGGCAGGCGGCCAGCGCCGGGTTCCAGTTCGTGATCAATCTCTGTGCGGTGCTGTCGGTGTCGATCGGCCTGTTGAACCTGTTCCCGATCCCGCTGCTCGATGGCGGCCACCTTATGTTCTACGCGGCCGAAGTGGTCCGGGGGCGGCCCTTGTCCGAGCGGACTCAGGAAATGGGGTTCCGAATCGGGCTCGGCTTGGTGCTGATGCTGATGGTATTTGCGACCTACAACGACATCCTGCGGATGGCCGCATCCTGATAGAGGCTTTTTTGTGGCGTTGCTGTTGAGCAACGTCTTGGAATGAAATTGAAATTGCGGCGCTTTCGGCCGTTTGCGGCGTCGGCGAAATTGGCTACAAGCGGCCTGAAGTTGGGGAATCTCCGGACCGGCGTTGGGGTTGGGTCTGGCTCGGAATGATAAGGGCGCGTTGCGCAATGAAGTTTGGACTGCGACTCCGGGGGGGCTTGCTCGCAACCCTGATCTTGTTCGGCGCGCCGGTGGTTGCCCCGGTTGGGGCTGTTTTGGTGTCTTCGTCTGCGCTCGCTCAGACCGTTCAGTCGATTACCGTCGAGGGAAATCGCCGGGTCGAGGTGGAGACGATCCGCTCCTATTTCAAGCCCGGTCCGGGCGGCCGGCTGGATCAAGCCGCCATCGACGACGGCCTCAAGGCGTTGATCGAGACCGGCCTGTTCCAGGACGTCAGGATCAACCGCGGTTCCGGCGGCCAGCTCATCGTCTCCGTGGTGGAAAACCCGGTGATCGGCCGCATCGCCTTCGAAGGCAATAAGAAGATCAAGGACGAGCAGCTCACCGCTGAGGTCCAGTCCAAGGCGCGCGGCACCTTCTCCCGCGCCATGGTGCAGTCCGACACGCTGCGAATCGCCGAAATTTATCGCCGCTCCGGCCGCTATGACGTGCGCGTCACGCCCGAGATCATCGAGCAGCCGAACAACCGCGTCGACCTGATCTTCACGATCGAGGAGGGCGCCAAGACCGGCGTCAAGTCGATCGAGTTCGTCGGCAACAACGCCTTCTCGTCTTACCGTCTGCGCGACGTCATCAAGACGCGCGAATCGAATCTTTTGAGCTTCCTTGCCAGTGGCGACATCTATGACCCCGATCGTGTCGAGGCCGACCGCGACCTGATCCGCCGCTTCTACCTCAAGAACGGTTTCGCCGACGTCCAGGTGGTAGCCGCGCTTACCGAATACGATCCGGAGAAGAAGGGCTTCAACGTCACCTTCAAGATCGAGGAAGGCGCGCAATACCGCGTCGGCGCAGTCGACTTCCGCTCCAGCATCCCGAACTTCGATCCCTCCTCGATGCGCGCCTATTCGCGCGTCAATGTCGGCTCGCTCTACAACGTCGAATCGGTCGAGAAGTCGGTCGAGGAGATGCAGATCGAGGCGTCGCGCCGCGGCTACGCCTTCGCCGTGGTCCGGCCCGGCGGCGACCGCAACTTCGAAGCGCACACGGTGTCCGTCGTTTTCAACATCGACGAGGGCCCGCGTACCTATATTGAGCGCATCAACCTGCGCGGCAACACCCGCACACGCGACTACGTGATCCGCCGCGAGTTCGACATCTCGGAAGGTGACGCCTACAACCGCGCGCTGGTCGACCGTGCCGAGCGGCGCCTGAAGAACCTCGACTATTTCAAGAGCGTGAAGATCACGACCGAGCCGGGCTCGTCGAGCGACCGCGTCATCCTGATCGTCGACATGGAAGAGAAATCGACCGGCGACTTCTCGATCTCGGGCGGTTACTCCACCACCGACGGCGCGCTGGCCGAAGTCTCGGTCTCCGAGCGCAATCTGCTCGGCCGCGGCCTGTTCGCCAAGGCGTCGGTGACCTATGGCCAGTACGCCCGCGGCTACTCGCTGTCCTTCGTCGAACCGTATCTGCTCGACTACCGCGTCGCGCTCGGCCTCGACCTCTATCAGCGCCAGCAGCTGTCCAACAGCTACATCTCCTACGGCACCAAGACGCTCGGCTTCTCGCCGCGCCTCGGTTTCTCCTTGCGTGAAGATCTGGCGCTCCAGGTGCGCTATTCGATCTACCAGCAGGAAATCACGCTGCCGTTCTACCTGGCGAACTGTAACAACGTAGTCGGTTCGGCTGCGTTCAACCCGAGCCCTGCGTTTGCCAATGCCAACGGTATCAGCCTGGCCTCGACCAATGGCCTCGGCTGCTACAGCGACGGCGAAGCCTCGCTGCCGGTGCGCAAGGAGCTTGCCGCCGGCAAGGCGCTGACCTCGGCGCTCGGCTACACGCTGACCTACAACACGCTGGACAACAACAAGAACCCGACCGACGGTCTGCTCATCGACTTCCGGCAGGATTTCGCCGGCGTCGGCGGCGACGTCTCCTACCTGAAGTCGGTCATCGACGCGAAGTACTACACTCCGCTGGTGTCCGATATCGTCGGTCTCGTCCGCCTGCAGAGCGGCATGCTGAACAAGATCGGCAGCGATCTGCGCATGCTCGACCACTTCCAGATGGGCCCGAACCTCGTCCGCGGCTTTGCCCCGAACGGCATCGGCCCGCGCGACCTGAACCCGTTCGGTACGCAGGACGCGCTTGGCGGCACCAAATACTGGGGCGCTTCGCTCGAACTGCAGATGCCGTTCTGGTTCCTGCCGAAGGAAGTGGGTCTGAAGGGCGCGGTCTATGCCGACGCCGGCGGCCTCTACGACTACAAGGGACCGACGAGCTGGACGGCGACCAACGAGGTCAATGTGCCGGGCTGTATCCCGTCGACCGTCAATCCGTCGAGCGCGGGGACCTGTACCGGCCTCGTCTATGACGACAGCAAGGTGGTTCGCTCGTCGGTGGGTGTCGGCCTGATCTGGCAGTCCCCGTTCGGTCCGCTGCGCTTCGACTACGCCGTGCCGATCACCAAGGGGAAATACGACCGCGTGCAAGAGTTCCGGTTCGGCGGCGGCACCACGTTCTAGTTCGATCAGCACGGCACGATCCGGATCACCGGAGCCGGTTTCCGAAAGGGATCGTGCCAATCCAAGACATGAGGCATGATGCGGCCTGACCGCTTCATGCCGAAGCCGGACCGCGACGGGTGGAATGGCGCAGCCGACCTTCTTCACAAAGCCGCCTGCCACAGTATTGGCCGAGATTGCCACGCTGACCAAGGCGCAGCTGGTCGACCCCGAGAGGGGCGGCCACATCATCACGGGCCTAGCTTCGCTTGACGAGGCGGGCCCGATGCATCTGGCATTCTTCGACAACCTCAAATATGCCGATCAACTCAGGGCGACCAAGGCGGGCGCCTGTCTGGTCAGCCCGCGCTTCGAGGCCGAGGTGCCCGCGCATGTGGCCGTGCTGCGGGTGGCGCAGCCATTCCGCGCCTTCGTCAGGATCGCTCGGGAGTGGCACGGCGACGCGCTGCGGCCGCAGTCCTGGGTCGGCAATGACGGCATCGCACCCTCGGCAATCATCGACCCCTCGGCCCGGCTCGAGGACGGGGTGATCGTCGATCCGCTGGCCGTGATCGGCCCGGACGTCGAGATCGGCAGCGGCACCGTGATCGGCGTCGGAGCGGTGATCGGCCCCGGCGTGAAGATCGGCCGGGACTGCAATGTCGGCGCCCGCACGGCGATCCAGTGCGCCCTGATCGGCAACAACGTGCTGATCCATCCCGGCTGCTCCATCGGCCAGGACGGCTACGGCTTCATCTTCTTCGGCCCCGAGGGCCATCTGAAGGTACCGCAGACCGGGCGGGTGCTGATCCAGAACGACGTTGAGGTCGGGGCCAACACCACGATCGACCGGGGGTCCTTGCGCGACACCGTGATCGGCGAGGGGACCAAAATCGACAACCAGGTCCAGATCGGCCACAATGTGACGATCGGTCGGCACTGCCTGCTGGCGGCCCAGATCGGCCTCGCCGGCAGCCTGACCATCGGCGACAACGTGGCGCTCGGAGCGAAGGTTGGCATCAACAATCACCTCAAGATCGGCGATGGGGCTCAGGTGACCGCCATGAGCGCCGTCAAGGACGACATCCCGCCAGGCGGTCGCTGGGGCGGACATTTCGCCAAGCCGACCAAACAATGGTTCAAGGAGATCATCGCGGTGGAGCGCCTGGTACGCGACAGCAAGGCCGATCCGAAGGACGAGGGACGGGAATGACGGCGGAATCACCTGTTAAGTTCGAGCTGGTGGATATCAACGCGATCCTCCAGACCCTGCCGCACCGTTTTCCGATGCTGCTGATCGACCGCGTGATCAACATCCGCGCCGATTACAGCGGCATCGGCATCAAGAACGTCACCTTCAACGAGCCGGCCTTCCAGGGACATTTCCCCGAGCGCCCGGTCTATCCCGGCGTCATGATGATCGAGGCGATGGCGCAGACCGCCGGCGTGATCGGCATCAAGTCGGTCGAAGGCACGGAGAAGCCGCGCGCGGTCTATTTCCTCACCATCGACAAGTGCAAGTTCCGCAAGCCGGTGCTGCCCGGCGACACCATCGAGTATCACATGCGCTCGCTCGGGCGCCGCAAGGCCATGTGGTGGTTTCACGGCGACGCCAAGGTCAACGGCCAGATCGTCGCGGAGGCCGATGTCGGCGCCATGCTGACGGATTGAGCGGCCTCAACCCTTCCGGGCCGGCTCGCGCGTCCGGCACGCGTAGCGCCCGGCGGTCGTCTCGCGCTTGATATTCCGGTTGAAGAACTGGCCCATCGACGGCGCGCCGAGGAGGCGCTCGACCGTCTCGGCCGTCACGCCGCAATAGCGGTCATAGGCGCCGTGGCTCGCGACGATCAGGTCCTGCTGCGCGCGATCGTAACAGACCCGCTGAAGCACCGTGCTGCGGGTGATGTCCCGGCATTCGAATGTCTGGAGATCGACGAGGCGGTGTTCGTCGGTCTCGACCGTCTCGGACACGATCGGTGTGCCCGCGAGCTGCGCGAGCAGAAGGACGAAGGCCCTGACCACGATCGTTGAAGCTCCGCCTGAACGTGTTGAGGGGGGCGGGAGGGCCGCCTCATCCAGCACTTGAAACAGGACGAGATGATACGTCACTGGACAGATCGGGCATAGTCGCGCTAACCACCCGAAAACCAAGCGACTTCAATACATAACCAGACCTTCTTGACGAGTAAGATTGGCTTGATGAGCAAGATTGATCCCACCGCACGGGTCGCGGACGGCGCCGTGATCGGCGAGGGTACCGAGATCGGACCCTATTGCATCATCGGCCCGAACGTCGTGATCGGCGCGAACTGCAAGCTGATCGGACATGTCACCGTCATCGGCCACACCTCGCTCGGCAATGACTGCGTGATCTCGCCATTCGCAGTGCTCGGCGGCGCCCCGCAGGATCTCAGTTACAAGGGCGAGCCGACCCGGCTCGAGATCGGTTCGGGCTGCACCATCCGGGAAGGTGCGACGATGAATGTCGGCACGATCAAGGGTGGAGGGCTGACCCGCGTCGGCAGCGGCGGCTATTTCATGAACAACAGCCATGTCGGCCATGACTGCATGGTCGGCGACAACGTGATCTTCGCGACGTCGGCGACGCTCGGCGGCCACTGCGAGATCGGCGACGCCGTTTACATCGGCGGCCTGTCCGCCGTGCATCAGTTCACGCGCATCGGCCCCTATGTCATGGTCGGAGGCGTGTGCGGCGTGCGCGACGACGTCATCCCGTATGGACTGGTCAACGGCCAATATGCGGTGCTGGAGAGCCTCAATTTGATCGGCATGAAGCGCCGCAAATTCACCAAGCAGCGGCTCGCGACCGTGCGCGCGTTCTATCAGAAGCTCTTCCACGGGCCCGGCACCTTCGCCGAGCGGCTGGAGGCAGTGCGGCCGCTCGCGGGCGAAGACTCCGCGATCGCCGAAATTCTCGACTTCATCGGCAAGGGCAAGCGCCCGCTCTGTCTTCCCGCCATCGCAAAGTGATCCTGTGATGGCCGCGGGCACGACATCGGCGGCTTCGCAAGTTTCGTCACCGGTCGGTATCGTCGCCGGCGGTGGCGCCATGCCGTTCGCGGTCGCCGAGTCGCTTGCGGCGCGCGGCATCACGCCGGTGCTGTTTCCGCTACGCGGGGCCTGCGATCCGGCGCGGGTTGAGCAGTTCCGCCACCGCTGGATATCGGTCGGCCAGCTCGGCCGCGCGATGCGGCTGTTCCGCCAGGAAGGCTGCCGCGACCTGATCTTCATCGGCACCTTGGTGCGGCCCTCGCTGTCCGAGATCCGTTTCGACGTCAAGACGCTGCGCCTGCTCGGCAATGTCATCCGCGCGTTCCGCGGCGGCGACGATCATCTGCTGTCGGGTGTCGGCCGAATCCTCGAGCAGGACGGCTTCCGCATGGTCGGCATCAAGGATGTCGCGCCGGATCTGCTGATGCCCGAGGGCTGCATCAGCCGCACCTGGCCGAGCGGCACCAGCAAGAGTGACATCGAACGCGGCCGGGCAGTGCTGACCGCACTCGGTCCGTTCGACATCGGCCAGGCAGCGGTCGTGATCGACGGTCATGTGGTCGCGGTCGAGGACATCGAGGGCACCGACGCACTGCTTGCGCGCGTGGCGCGCCTGCGCGAGGAGGGGCGCATCCGCGCCGCCACGGGACGCGGCGTGCTGGTGAAGGCGCCGAAGAGCGGCCAGGATCTGCGCTTCGACCTGCCGACGATCGGCCCGCGCACGATCGAGGGCGTCGCGGCCGCCGGCCTTGCCGGCATCGCCGTCATCGCCGGCAACACCATCGCCGCCGAGCCGCAGGCGATGATCGCGCTTGCCGACGCGAAATATCTCTTCGTCATCGGCCTGCCCGCGTGATGCTGGACCGCGATCCCAAGCGCAAGATCTTCCTGATCGCGACGGAGGAATCCGGCGACAGGCTCGGCAGCGCCTTGATGAAGGTGCTGCGCCAGCGCCTCGGCGATGGCGTGCAGTTCGTCGGCGTCGGCGGCCGCACCATGGCGCGCGAGGGCCTCGAATCGCTGTTTCCGATCGAGGAGCTGTCGATCGTCGGCTTTGCCGCGGTGGTGCAGCAATTGCCGAAGATCCTGCGGCTGATCCGTAACACGGCTGACGCCGTGACCGAGGCTGCGCCCGACGCGCTCGTCATCATCGACAGCCCGGACTTCACCCACCGCGTCGCCCGGCGCGTGCGGTCGCGCAGTCCGGCGATTCCCATCGTCGATTACGTCTCGCCGCAGCTCTGGGCATGGCGGCCGGGACGGGCACGGACCATGCTCGGCTATGTCGATCACGTGCTCGGCCTGCTGCCGTTCGAGCCCGAGGAATACCGCAAGCTCGGCGGACCGCCATGCAGCTATGTCGGCCATCCCCTGATCGAGCAATTGGGCTCGCTGCGGCCGAACGCGGAGGAGCAGAAGCGCCGCAACAGTGAGCCCCCGGTGCTGCTGGTGCTGCCCGGCAGCCGCCGCAGCGAGATCCGGCATCATCTCGACGTGTTCGGCGCAACGCTGGGCCGGTTGCAGGCTAAGGGCTGCGCGTTCGAGCCGATGCTGCCGACCATGCCGCATCTCGAAACCACCATCCGCGAAGGCATAGCGCATTGGCCGGTCAAGCCTCACATCGTGATCGGCGAGAGCGAGAGGCGTGCGGCCTTCCGCATCGCGCATGCTGCGCTGGCCAAATCCGGCACGGTGACGCTCGAGCTCGCATTGTCGGGCATTCCGATGGTGACGGCCTATCGCGTCGGCGCCATCGAGGCCTTCATCCTGCGCCGCGCGATCCGCGTCTCCTCGGTGATCCTTGCCAATCTCGTGATCGGCAGGGATGTCATCCCGGAGTTCCTGCAGGAGGAGTGCACGCCGGAGAAGCTGGCGCCGGCGCTCTCTGCGCTGCTGACGGATTCGCCGCTCCGCCGTGAGCAGGTCGAGGCATTCGCCAAGCTCGATCAGATCATGTCAACCGGCAACAAATCGCCGAGCATGCTCGCCGCCGAAATCGTGCTCGCGACGATGCGCAAAGGACGTCGGGCGAGCTAGCACTACTTTGGCAGATTGTGTTTTCGCCGCTGTTTTTCACGGATTTGCCTTCGGCAATATGGGCAATGCTGAGACGGCGGCCGAAGGATGAGATCGACGATGGCGTGACGTACGGCTGGCAT
>NZ_RDQF01000048.1 GCF_004114425.1 Bradyrhizobium vignae
CCTCAAGGCTTCGGTGGGCATCGATCCGATCGATCGGCAGCCCAGCTCGGGCGGCCACCCGAGCTGGGCCATTCCTCACGGAACGAGGCCATTCTAGTCCGGTGCGCTAAAACAAGGGTGGGCAAAGCGAAGCGTGCCCACCATGTCTATCGACGACGCTGAGAGAGATGGTGGGCACGGCGCTGCGCGCCTTTGCCCACCTACGAGACCTTCATCATCGCCCGAGTTGCGCCTTGTGCCGCAACCAAGGGCTGTGCAGACGCGCAGTCGGTTGCTATGAAGTCCCCGGGAATTGAGATGGGGACTGCATGTTTGGAATGGTGGGCCGCACACTCATTTGTGCGGCAGCAGGCTTCGGTGTTTTGGCGCTGACTGCCTTGTTCGAAATATCCTGCGCCCGCGCGGAAATGCCCTTGACCTCCAAGTGCAACGCGGTCGGAAATTTCAGCGTCGATGACAGGATCGCAGGCTGCACGGCCATCATCCAGGCGGCGGGGACGGGCATGCAGCAAGGTGTCGTCATGGCGCGCTTCCGCCGCGCCATGTTCTACCGCCAGAAGGGCGAGATCGACCTTGCGCTAGCGGACTACAACGAGATCATTGAGCGCGATCCGGGCAATCTGAACTCCCGCATCGCGAGGGCTTCTGCGCTGATCCAAAAGCGAGAGCCCGAGGCTGCGCTGCTTGATTACGCCAAGGTAATCGAGCTCGATCCGAAGATTACCTACGCCTATATCGGACGTGCTCACGTCTATTCGGCGAGACGCGACTTCGTCCGTGCCATTGCCGATTATGATCAGGCCCTTCTGATTCATCCGGACAATGTCATAGCGCATGTCGAACGGGGTCTCTCTTACGTCCGGAACGGCGATCCGGATCGGGCCATGGCTGACTGCGATCGTGCGGTCGAGATCAGCCCGCAAACCGGCGGCGGCCAATTGTGCCGCGGTCGAGTTTACTCCGCAAAGGGTAACAGAGAGCTCGCGTTGGCCGCACTGGATCAAACCATCCAGATCAAACCCAAAAGCGAGAATTTTTACTACTTCCGAGCCGAAACCTTTTCCCAGCTGGGTGAACTCGACCGCGCGATCGTCGACTATGATCGGATCATCGAGCTAAACCCACAAAGCCGGTCTGCCTATGGTTGCCGAGGCGTCGCCTATTTTCAAAAGGGCGATTACGATCGCGCCATTGCCGATTACAATCAGGTGATCCAGCTGGCACGTCAGGGTCAAGGAAACACCGGCGATCGGCAGACTCAGCTTCAAGGTCAGGACGCAGATCCTATTTCTGCGTCCGTCGCGGGTGAATCGATTGCGCTCGCGTCCGCGGATGGCCCCGTGCTCCGCGCTCGGGGCGGGGCCTACCACGCGAAAGGGGAGCTTGACCGCGCTATCGCAGACTTTGATGAGGCGATACGCCTCAACCCCAGGGACAAGGAGGCATTCGGGCTCCGCGCTAACGCGTACAAGGCCAAGGGAGATTTCGACCGTTCGCTCGCGGATTACGATCAACTCGTGCGGCTCGATCCCAGGGATGCCCGCGCCTATTTTCATCGTGCAAGGGTCTATTGGCAGATTGCTTCATTCGCCAAATCCTTGGCCGACCTCGATCAGGCGATCCAGCTCGATCCCAGGAATGCCTACCCGGTTTTGTGGCGCGAAATTGTTGCCAGGCGCAGTGACCAGCCGAGCCGGCTGAGCGAGGCTGCAAAGGATCTCGACGCGGCGAAATGGCCAGCGCCGGTCGTCAATCTCTTCCTTGGCACGACGACGTCCGAGCAAGTGCGCGCCGCGGCGGAGGACGCCAACCCGGTGAAGAAGAAGGGGCAGGTCTGCGAGGCGAATTTCTATATTGCCGAGCGCGCCTTGCAGAGCGGCTCCAGGGAAGAGGCTTTGAAACTGTTCGAGCAGGCGGCTGCCGATTGCCCGAGGACCTTTATCGAGAAGCCGGCCGCCGACGTCGAGCTTGCCGCGCTGCGAGCGAGCCGCTGATCGAATGGGCGGGGTCTCGCAGAGTGGGCAAAGCGGAAGCGTACCCACCTGTCGATCAACGGAGCTGCGATGGATTGGTGGGCACGGGGCTTTTGCGTCTTTGCCCACCCTGGGAGCGTAGCCCGGATGCGCGAAGCGCAATCCGGGACAGTGTCCCGCATTCCGCTGCGCTACATGCGGGCTACGAGACCTGAGCGTTTACACCGCCTCCAGCTGCTCCGCTACGCGCTTCTTCTTCGCCTTCGCCTGGCCGAGCAGGGGACCCGCCGTGAGTGCGGCCGTATCGGCCACGCCCGGGTCGCGCGAGATCATGGCCGCGACGATGGCGCCGTCGATGATGAGTCCGAGCTGGTGCGCCAGCACCGCGGGCTCGGCGGAGCCGAGCTCGGCGGCGAGCTTCTCGATGTGGCCGAGCACGATCTTCTTGTGCTTCAGCGCGATGTTGCGGAACTGCTTGGCGTCCTTGTCATGCTCGCCGACGGCGTTGATGAAGGGACAGCCGTAGAAGCGCTCTTCGGCGAACCAGCTCTTCAGCGCGGGGAAGATGCGCGTGAGTTTCGCCTGCGCATCGCCGCCGCCTTGCTCCATGGCGCCGATGAACCATTCGCGCCACTGCTTGCCTTCGCTCTCCAGCACGGCGTTGACGAGATTGGTCTTGGAGCCGAACAACTTATAGAGCGTCGTCTTCGCGGTGCCGGCCTCTTCGATGATCGCATCGATGCCGGTGGCGTTGATGCCGTTCTTGCAGAACAGATGCGTCGCGGCGCTCAAGAGGCGACCGCGCGCGGATTCGTCGTCGCCGGCACCGGCATGCGGTGAGCTTGAATTCTTCTTCGGTGACGTCTTTGCCATGAGCTGCTTTGCCATGAGCTGCAACTTAATCGCAGCTGCATCACATCAGCAAGCCGCATCTGTTCCGCGCCGAAAAGATTCGCATCCGCTCACGCATCTGCTCCGCCCTTGAGCAGGGGAGATCTGATCAATCCGCAGGCAGCAAGCCTTAAGCGGCTCCAATGCTTCGCATTTCGTTTTTGGCTCCGTCTGGCACGCTCCATGCAAGCAAACAGACCGTTCGGTATCCTACCGGTTTCCACTTCTGCCAGGGAGAAGATTGATGACTGCCGTCGTTCAAAAGACCGTGCTGACGGGTTGCCTCGCGCCCATCGACAAGAACGGGCTCGAGCAACTGATTGCCAATGGCAAGGCGAACCCGAAGGTCATCAAGACGTTGAAGTGCAAGACCATCGCGGAAGGCAAATTCCGCCACGCCAACTACATCCGCAACCTGCCGCCCTACATCGTCGACGAGCCGCCGGGCCTCTTGGGCGACGACACCGCGCCCAATCCGTCGGAAGCCTCGCTGGCCGCGCTCGGCTCGTGCCTTGCGGTCGGCCTGCATGCCAACGCCGTGCATCGCGGCTGGATCGTCAACAAGCTCGAGCTCGAACTCGAAGGCGATCTCAACATCACCGCGGTCTGGGGTACCGGCGATATGTCGGACAAGCCGGTCGGATTCACCGACGTCCGCGTCAAGGTCGACATGGAATGCGAGGGCATCTCGCCCGACGAGATCAACGCGCTGGTCGCCCATGTGAAGAAATGGTCGCCGGTCGCGAACACCTTCACCCGGCCGGTCAATCTCGAGGTCGGCATCTAGCAGACGGCAATCAGGACAGGGTGCGGGAGACGATCATGGGTTCACTGGCTTTATCGCGGGCCGAATTTCTGGATCAGCCCGCACCGTCCATTGCGGGCGAGGTGGCGCGGATCGCGCGCGAAGAGCTCGCGCAGCTTGCCCTCGGCATCGACGACGGCTCGGTCTATCCGGCCGAGGTGCTGCGCAAGTTCGGTGCGGCAGGGGCGTGGGGCAGTCACGTGCCCCACGAAGGGCCTGCCGATCTGCGCTGTGCGATCCAGGCGATGTCGGCGATCGGCGAGGTCTGCGGGGCGACGGCGTTCATGGCCTGGTGCCAGAACACGCTGGTCTGGTACGCGGCGAATTCCACCAATATCAAGCTCGCAAAACGCTTCGGCGATGCCTTCTCGACCGGCCGCGTGCTCGGCGGCACCGGGCTCTCCAATCCCATGAAGAGCTTCTTCGGCATCGAGAAACTGAAGCTGAAGGGGCGCAGGGTCGAGGGCGGCTACAACGTGCGCGGCGCGCTGCCCTGGGTCTCCAATCTCGGCCCCGACCATTACTTCGGCACCATTTTCGAGCGTGAGGATGAGCCGGGCACTGTCATGTTCCTGGCCGACTGCGCGGACCCAGCGATCACGCTGACGCCATGCAAGCCGTTCCTCGCCATGGACGGCACCGGCACCTACGGCGTGCAGTTTCGCGACGTCTTCGTGCCGGACGAGTTGATCCTCGCCGATCCCGCCGCGCCCTTCGTCAAGAAGATCCGCGCCGGTTTCATCCTGCTCCAGGCCGGCATGGCGCTCGGTCTGATCAAGGATTGCATCAACATCATGGACGAGGTCGACAATCCCCTCGGCCATATCAACCGCTACCTGCCGCAGCAGCCGGTGCATTTCCGCGAGCTCGCCGCCGAGCTCGAGTCCGAGACCATGGCGCTGGCGCGCGATCCCTACAACGAGGAGGAGACCTATTGGCGCAAGGTGATTGCGCTGCGGCTTCGTGCAGGCGAGGCCAGCGTCGCGGCGGCGCATGCGGCGATGCTGCATTGTGGCGCGCGCGGCTATCTTAGGAGCCACCGCGCGCAGCGGCGCCTGCGCGAGGCCTATTTCGTCGCGATCGTCACGCCTGCCACCAAGCAGCTGCGCAAGATGCTCGCCGAGTCCTGAGTTTCACGAGTCCACCCCGGAAGACCACCCAACCTCAACGGAGAGGCTGCCAATGACGGACGTTCTGATCTCTGCCAGCGAACTTGCCGATCTCTTGAAGCTAGAGCCGTGTGTCGTGATCGACACCCGCAATCCCGATGCCTACGGCGCCGGGCACCTGCCGGGTGCCGTGAACGTGCACGAGATCTTCACCTTTCTCGCGACCTCGACGCCCGAGGGCATCACCGAACTCAAAACGAAATTCGCCGATGCGTTCGGTGCGGCTGGGCTGTCCGGTAACGAGACGGCGGTGATCTATGAGCAGTCGATGAACTCGGGCTTCGGCCAGTCATGCCGCGGCTATTACCTGCTCACTATGCTCGGCTATCCCAAGGTGAAGGTGCTGCACGGCGGCTTCGATGCGTGGTCGGCCGCACGCTTTCCGGTGACGAAGGACGTGCCGACGCCGGCAAAAGCCACGTTTGCGATCGTCCCCGAAGCCGGCGATATCCTGATCGATGCCAAGACCATGCTCGCCGCCGTCGGCAAGCCCGGCATCGCCATCCTCGACGTGCGCGACGTCGACGAGTGGATCGGTGACAGCTCCTCGCCGTACGGCAAGGACTTCTGCCCGCGCAAGGGCCGCATCCCCGGCGCGGTGTGGCTGGAATGGTACCGCATGATGAAGCCGACCGCCGAAGGCCCGCGCTTCAAGTCCAGGGACGAGATTCTGGCCGAATGTGCCACCGTCGGCATCTCGCAAGCGACGCCGGTCTACCTCTACTGCTTCAAGGGCGCGCGCGCCTCGAACACGTTCCTAGCGCTGAAGAACGCCGGCGTGAAGGACGTGCGGATGTATTTCGGCTCCTGGAACGAATGGTCGCGCGATCCCTCGCTGCCGATCGAGCAGGGTCTGCCGATCGCAACTGATGTGACGACGAAGGCGGCGTGAGCGCGCGCGATCACATGGCCCGCGGACGAGGCGCGATTCCCAGCGCCTTGATCCGCGAGGCGAGCGTTGTCGGCTTGATGTCGAGCATCTCGGCAGCGCCGCCGGGGCCGAACACTTTTCCAGCGCAGGCCTCGAGCGCAGCCAGGATGTTGGCGCGCTCGTGCTCGCGCATTTCGGATGACGTCATGATCGCAGGCCGCGCGTCGGCTTTCTGGCGGGCGGCACCGCTCGGCGCTTGTGCGCCTGAACTATCCGGCAGATCGATGCGCAGGCGGCCGTTCTGCGACAGGATCGCGGCGCGCTCGATCACGTTCTGCAATTCGCGCACGTTGCCGGGCCAATCGTAACGGGTCAGCCGCCGCGCATCGCCCTCGGAGAGGCGCAAGTTCGATTTCAGAGCCTTGCTCTCGCGCGTCAAGAAATGCTGGGCGAGCAGCGGAATGTCCTCGCGCCGTTCGCGCAGGGGCACCGTCTCGATCGGAAACACGTTGAGGCGGAAATAGAGGTCCTCGCGGAAACGGCCGCGCTGGACCTCCTGCTTGAGGTCGCGGTTGGTCGCGGCGATGACACGAACGTCGACGGCGCGGGTGCGCGCCTCGCCGACACGCTCGAAATGGCCTTCCTGCAACACGCGCAGCAGCTTGCCTTGCAGTTCGAGCGGAATCTCGCCGACCTCGTCGAGGAACAGCGTGCCGCCATCGGCGAGCTCGAAGCGGCCGATACGGTCGCGGGTTGCGCCGGTGAAGGCGCCGCGGACATGACCGAAGAACTCGCTCTCGAACAACTCGCGCGGGATGGCGGCGCAGTTGACGCGGATCAGCGGCCGGTCGCTGCGGGTGGAGTCCTCGTGGATGGCGCGCGCGATCAGCTCCTTGCCGGTGCCGGATTCGCCGGTGATCATCACCGCCGCTGTCGTCGGCGCCACCAGCTTCACCTGGCGCAGCGTCTTCTGGATCGCCTCACTTTGACCGATGATCCCGCGCGGATTGGTCTCGATGCGGATTTCTTCCTGGAGGTAGGCGTTCTCCAGCTCCAGCCGCTCGCGTAGACGGTCGACTTCGGCGAGCGCGGCGTGCAGCTTCTCGTCGGCTTCGCGGCGCTGGCTGACGTCGCGAAACACCACGACGGCGCCGACCACGACGCCGCGGTCGCGGATCGGGGTGGAGGTGTATTCGACCCAGGCGGGCGAGCCGTCCTTACGCCAGAAAACCTCGCCGTCGACCTGGTGCACGGCGCCGTCGCGGAACGCCGCATAGATCGGGCAATCATGGTTGTGATAGTGCCGGCCGTCGTGATGGGTGTGGTGAACGATCGGGTGGATCTCCTTGCCGACCAGCTCTTCGGCGGTCCAACCCAGCATGCGTTCGGCTGCGGGATTGACGAAGGTGGTCTTGCCTTCCGCGTTCACGCCATAGATGCCTTCGCCGGCGGCGCGCAGGATCAGCTGGTTCTCGCGCTCGATGTCCTGGAATACGCGCTCGACCCGCTGCCAGGTCGCAATGCCGCCGCGCATGTGGTCTTCGGCGGCCGCATCGACATTGCGGCGGCGGCGCGCTTGGAGATCGGTCAGCGTCAGCAGCAGCAGCGTACGGCCGTCATGCGGCAGCAGGCAGCCGGCATATTCGAGCTGGAGATTTTGCCCCGTCGCATGCCGGGGGGTGAGAGCCGTGGTCCAATAGGCGCCCTTGTGCAGCACGGCCTGGGTGAAGACGGTGAGGGCGCGGAGCTCGCCGGCGTGGAGCGTGCTGGCCCTGGTCTGCCGCAACAGCGCGCGGTCGTAGCCGAGCAGGGCGCAGGCGGCGGGATTGGCGTCGACGATCTGGTCGCCATAGGGATCGACCAGCAGTGTCGCCTCGACGGAGGATTCGAATGCCGCGATGCGCGGGTCGTTGGCGGCGGCCACATCATCGTGGATGGGCATTGGCGTCGTTGCCATTGCGAAATCTCGTAATTGAACTACGAAATATCGTTTATCACGACTTTTCGTAGTGGCCAAGCGTGACTGAAAGTGGTGCCTTATCAAGGCAATGGCTGGGCTGGAGGCCGTGGCATGCTCCTTGCGTAATTGTTCTTCGCAATGACGCGCAGGAGGGCCGATGTCCACGTTCGACAATCCGTTTGATCCCGATCGCAAGCTTGGAGCCGGCTGCGCCTGTGGCCAGCATCGTTCTGCGGAAGAGCACGAGCAGGCGACGGCGCTGCGTTGCGATCCGTTCGAGAGCGAAGAGAAGCGCTACGAGGGCGTGGTCGCTTCCGCGGTAATGCGCGCGATGTTTCCGCAGGATGTGGCGCGACGCGCGTTCCTGAAGTCGGTCGGTGCATCCACCGCGCTCGCTGCATTGTCGCAATTCTTTCCGATCAAGACGGCGACCGAGGTTTTCGCGCAAGCCGGCACGCCCGAGAAAAAGGATCTCAAGGTCGGCTTCATCCCGATCACCTGCGCGACACCCATCATCATGGCGGCGCCGCTGGGTTTCTATTCCAAGCACGGCCTCAATGTCGAAGTGGTCAAGACCGCCGGCTGGGCGGTGATCCGCGACAAGACCATCAACAAGGAATACGACGCCGCGCACATGCTGGCGCCGATGCCGATCGCGATCTCGCTTGGCCTCGGTGCCAATGCCATTCCGTTCGCCGTGCCCGCGATCGAGAACATCAACGGGCAGGGCATCGTGCTGGCGACCAAGCACAAGGATAAGCGCGATCCGAAGGACTGGAAGGGCCTGAAGTTCGCGATCCCCTTCGACTATTCCATGCACAACTACCTGCTGCGCTATTATCTCGCGGAAGCCGGCCTCGACCCTGACACCGACGTGCAACTGCGCTCGGTGCCGCCGCCGGAGATGGTCGCCAACCTCCGCGCCGACAACATCGACGGCTTCCTCGCGCCCGACAATGTCTGCCAGCGCGCAATCTATGACGGCGTCGGCTTCATGCACCTGCTCTCCAAGGAGATCTGGGACGGCCATCCCTGCTGCAGCTTCGCCGCCAGCCGCGAGTTCATCACCACGGCGCCGAACAGCTTTGCCGCGCTGACGCGCGCCATCGTCGATGCCACCGTCTATGCCTCGAAGGCGGAGAACCGCAAGCAGATCGCCGAAGCCATCGCGCCGGCCAACTACATCAACGCGCCGGTCACGGTGCTGGAGCAGGTCCTGACCGGCACCTATGCCGATGGCCTCGGCGGCGTGAAGACCGACGCCAAGCGCGTCGACTTCGATCCGTTCCCCTGGCAGTCCTTCGCGGTGTGGATGCTGACGCAGATGAAGCGCTGGGGCCAGATCAAGGGCGATGTCGACTACAAGGCGGTCGCCGAGCAGGTGTATCTGGCGACCGATACCAAGAAGCTGATGACGGAGATGGGGCTCACGCCGCCGGCCAGCAGCTACAAGTCGTTCGCGGTGATGGGCAAGACGTTCGATCCGACGAAGCCGGAGGACTATTTGGCGAGCTTCAAGATCAGGAAGGCGTCGTGAGGTGAGGCGATGACCACCTCACTTCGCCTTCGCGCGGGCCTCGTCTCCATTGTGCTGCTCGCCGCTTTTCTCGGCATCTGGCATCTCGCCACGCGCTCTACGGCGCCGGTGGCGACGATGAGCCCGGAATACGCCAAGCTGATGGGGCTCACGGCGACGCAGGGCAAATCGGCGATGCCCGGGCCGCTCGACGTGGGCGCAAAACTCTGGGAGCATCTGAAGCGGCCGTTCTACGACAACGGGCCGAACGACAAGGGGCTCGGCATCCAGCTTGCCTATTCCATTGGGCGCGTCGGCACCGGCTATCTGCTGGCGGTGATCGTCGCAATCCCGCTCGGCTTCCTCATCGGCATGTCGCCGCTGCTCAGCAAGGCGCTCGATCCCTTCATCCAGGTCTTGAAGCCGATCTCGCCGCTGGCCTGGATGCCGCTGGCGCTCTACACCATCAAGGATTCCTCGATCTCGGCGGTCTTCGTCATCTTCATCTGCTCGATCTGGCCGATGCTGCTCAACACGGTGTTCGGCGTTGCCAGCGTGCGCAAGGAGTGGGTCAACGTGGCACGGACGCTCGAGGTCGGCACGATCAGGCGCGCTTTCACCGTGATCCTTCCCGCGGCGGCGCCGACGATCCTGACCGGCATGCGCATTTCTATCGGCATCGCCTGGCTCGTCATCGTCGCGGCCGAGATGCTCGTCGGCGGCACCGGCATCGGCTATTTCGTCTGGAACGAGTGGAATAACCTCTCGATCACCAACGTCATCATCGCGATCCTGCTGATCGGGATCGTCGGCATGCTGCTGGACCAGATCCTCGCGCGCTTCACGCGCATGGTCACGTTTCCGGAGTAAAGGTTGTGACCGACAAATTCATCTCCATCGAAGGCATCGCAAAGCGCTATCCCGGCGCGGGTGCCGCGATGACGACAGTGTTCGAGAACTTGTGGCTGTCGATGGCGCGCGGCGAGTTTTGTTGCGTGATCGGCCATTCCGGCTGCGGCAAGACCACGGTGCTCAACATCCTCGCCGGCCTCGATGCGCCGAGCGAAGGCGCCGTCATCGTCGACGGGCAGGCAATCTCGGGCACCAGCCTCGACCGCGCGGTGATCTTCCAGAGCCATGCCCTTCTGCCCTGGCGCACCGTGCTCGGCAACGTCGCCTATGCCGTGAGCTCGAAATGGCGCAGCTGGGATCGCGCCAAGGTGAAAGCACATGCGCAGACCTTCATCGATCTCGTCGGGCTCACCGGCTCCGAGCACAAGCATCCGTCGGAGCTCTCGGGCGGAATGAAGCAGCGCGTCGGCATCGCGCGGGCGCTGTCGATCACGCCGAAGATGATGCTGATGGACGAGCCGTTCTCGGCGCTGGATGCGCTGACGCGCGGTACGCTGCAGGACGAGGTGCGGCGCATTTGCCTCGAGACCGGGCAGACCGCGTTCATGATCACCCATGACGTCGACGAGGCGATCTACCTCGCCGACAAGATTTTCCTGATGACCAACGGTCCCGGCGCGGTGCTGGCAGAGGTCGTCGAGAACCCGCTGCCCAGGGATCGCGGCCGCACCGACCTGCACCGCCATCCGCTCTACTATGCCTTGCGCAACCACATCATCGATTTCCTGGTGACGCGCAGCAAGACCTTCGCCGCCGAGACGCCGGATCACGATCCACGCAACGTGCCGATGGTGCACATCGGCAAGCCCGGGCTTTCGATCGCATCCGATGCCAGACCGGAGCCGTCACGGGAGACGTCATGGCCGGGCTTGTCGCGGCCATCCACGTCGTCCTGAGTTGCGGCCAAGAACGTGGATGCCCGGGACAAGCCCGGGCATGACGCATAAACCAAGGAGACCCTGACATGAAACGCGAAGACCTCACCGAGAAGCTGCTCGACATCAAGCGCGAGAAGGGCTGGAGTTGGAAGTACATCTGCGAGAAGATCGGCGGCTATTCCGAGGTGCTGATCGTCGGCGCGATCATGGGCCAGATGAAGCTGACAAAGCCGCAGGCGGCGAACGCCGGCGAACTGTTCGGCCTCTCCAAGGCCGAGACCGCCATGCTCAATGAGGTGCCGATGCGCGGCACCGGCACGCCGATGCCGCCGACCGATCCCCTGATCTACCGCTTCTATGAGATGGTGATGGTGAACGGTCCGGCCTGGAAAGCGCTGATCGAGGAAGAATTCGGCGACGGCATCATGTCGGCGATCGATTTCGAC
This sequence comes from Bradyrhizobium vignae, assembly GCF_004114425.1. GTDB lineage: Bacteria > Pseudomonadota > Alphaproteobacteria > Rhizobiales > Xanthobacteraceae > Bradyrhizobium > Bradyrhizobium vignae. The sequence continues at coordinate 11,422 of NZ_RDQF01000048.1, forward strand.
ATGGCGCTCGAACGTGTCGCCAATCCCAAGGGCGACCGCGTCAAGATCACGATGAGCGGCAAGTTCCTGCCGTACAAATATTACGGCGCCAGCGGCAACGTGCCGGAGTACGGCTTCAAGGAGGACTGATCGACGCGAAAGCGTCGCGCAGCTCCTTGATAGGTGCCATCTCGCGAACATAGGTGAAGGAGCCGTTCTCCTTCATCTCGCGTCCGCTCTTCAGGAACGCGGCCAGCGCATAGCGTGACATGGCTCCGCCGACGCTGATGCGCTTGACGCCGGCTGCCGACAATTGCGCGAGCGTCAGCGTCGGGTCGGCAAAACCCATCACGTGGTTGAACGGCTTGCCGAGCGAGGAGACGAACGTCCGGATCGTGGCGAGATCGTAAAGGCCGGGCGCATACAGGACATCGGCGCCTGCGGCCTCGAAGGCCTGCAGGCGGCGGATCGTGTCGTCGATGTCCCTGCGGCCATGCAGGAAGTTGTCGGCCCGCGCCGTCAGCGTGAACGGAATTGGCAGCGCGCGCGCCACTTCCACGGCGGCCTGGACGCGCTCGACGGCATGGGAAAAGTCGTAGATCGGGCGATCGCGGTCGCCGCTGAAATCCTCGATCGAGCCCCCGACCGCGCCGGCCTCGGCGGCACGCCGTATCGCTTCGGCCGCGCGCTTCGGCTCGTCCGCGCCGCAATTCTCGAGGTCCACGCTGACCGGCAAGTCGGTGGCTTCGACGATCGCGCGCGCGTTGGCGAGGATGACGTCGAGACTGACGCCGCCGCTGCCGAGCGTGTTGGCCACCCCGAGGCTCGTGGTCGCCAAGGCCTCGAAGCCCATCGCCGCGAGCAGCTTGGCCGTACCGGCATCCCATGGATTGGGAATGATGAAGGCCCCCGGTCGCGCATGCAGCGCGCGAAATGCGGTCGCCTTGTCCAATTGGCTCGTCATGGTTCACCTCCGTGCTGTCGGTCTGGACAGCCTTAGGCGCATTCTCGTCATCCGCCAAATTTGTTATTCTTTCCAGCATCATCAGCTTTTTGCATGAGGTTGGGATGGACAGCGACGCCCTCAACACCTTTCTGACCATTCATCGCAGGGGCGGGATCTCGAATGCCGCAAAATTCCTGCATCGCTCGCAGCCGGCGATTTCGCGCCGAATCGCTCTCTTGGAGCAGGAGCTCGGCGTGCCGCTGTTCGAGCGGGTGGCAGGCCGCACCCGGCTCAGCGATGCCGGGCGCGTGCTGATCCCCTATGCCGAACGCGCGGTTGCCGCCGCGCAGGACGCCGAGCAGGCGGTACGCGCATTGACCAAGCAGAATTCGGGGCCGGTTTCGCTGGCCGTGACCGGCACGCTTGCCGACGGCCGCCTCTCGACCATCATGAAGCGGTTTGTCAGGGAGAACCCGGCCGTCACACTGAGCTTGCGGACGGCGACCAGCGCCGAGGTCAGCGGTCTCATCCGGCGCGGCGAAGCCACGATCGGCCTGCGCTACAACACCGACCGCTCCGGCGACCTCGACTGCGAGTTGGTGCTGCGTGAGGCGCTGCAGGTGGTCTGTGCGCCCGATCATCCTCTGGCCGGGCGCCGCGTGAAACACCTCGCCGAGCTTCGCGGCGAACGCTGGATCGCATTCCCGGAGGCTCGCGGGCGTCGCGAGGTCGCCGCGGCGCACGTGTTCGCGCTGTTTCTCACGCAAGGGCTCGGCGACGTGGAATGGACGGCCGTGGACAGCCTGACCGCGCAGAAGCGGCTGGTGGAGTCGGGCTTTGGTCTTGCACTATTGGCGCGAAGCCATTTGGCGGAGGAACTGCGTGCCGCCTCGATCGCGACGATTGCCGTGGGCGACCTTGCCGCCGACCAGGACATCGTCCTTGTCACACGCCGCGGCGGCTTTCTGAGCGCTGCCGCAGAGCGCCTGCTCGAAACCATCCGCCGCACCTATGGCGGGCTGGATGTCTCGGCCAGGCCCAGAAAGAAATCGCCGGCGCGCAAGGACATTGCGCGCCGGCGTGTCGGCTGAATCGATTATTTCCCCGCCTTCACCTCGGCGGCCGCCACCGCGAGCAGCTCGTTCATCTTGGCGCGAATCGTCTGCTCGGTGACGGCGACGTTCTTGGCGGCGAAATCGGCCGTGATCTTGCGCAGGACGTCGGCATCGCCGGCCTCCTCGAAATCGGCCGCGACCACCTCCTTGGCATAGGCGGTGGCGGCGTCACCGGTGATGCCGAGCTCTTCGGCTGCCCACAGGCCGAGCAGCCGGTTGCGGCGGGCCTCCGCCTTGAATTTCTGCTCCTCGTCCAGGGCGAACTTCTTCTCGAAACCTTCCTGGCGTTTGTCGAACTCGCTCATGCCTTTTCCAATTCCCTACTGACTGGACCCGGCGGCCCTCGTTGCGGCGACCCGGCTGCATGCCTAGATAGAGAGCAAGAATCGGCAAAACAACGAGCCGTTAAGCCGCAGGCAAGACGGTATAAGTTGGTGCCGGACGGCCGGATCGATTGTGCTGGGACAGCCAATCGGATAGGTTGCCTAAAGGTTTGGTTCCCGTTCTGTTTCCAAAGGTTATGAATGGGTTCCCGGCCGTTCACGGCAGCTCCGCTGTGGGTCGTAATCCTCGTCAACCGGAGCACACCAAATTCATGGATTTCAACAAAACACGGTACATCCCCATGAGCCGTCGGCGTCGCATTTATGAAGGCAAGGCAAAGGTTCTCTACGAAGGCCCGGAGCCCGGTACCCTGATCCAGCACTTCAAGGACGACGCCACCGCGTTCAATGCCAAAAAGCATCAGGTGATCGAGGGCAAGGGTGTCCTCAACAACCGGATCTCGGAGTACCTGTTTCAGCACCTCAATGACATCGGGGTGCCGACCCATTTCATCCGCCGTCTCAATATGCGCGAGCAGTTGATTCGCGAGGTCGAGATCGTGCCGCTGGAGGTGGTGGTGCGGAACGTTGCCGCCGGCTCGCTGTCGCAGCGCCTCGGCATCGAGGAGGGCACGCAGCTGCCGCGCTCGATCATCGAATTCTACTACAAGAACGACCAGCTCAACGACCCCATGGTGTCGGAAGAGCACATCACTGCCTTCGGCTGGGCGACACCGCAGGAAATCGACGACATCATGGCGCTCGCCATCCGCGTCAACGATTTCCTCACCGGCCTCTTCCTCGGCATCGGCATCCGCCTCGTCGACTTCAAGATGGAGTGCGGGCGCCTGTTCGAGAACGAGATGATGCGGATCATCGTTGCCGACGAGATCTCGCCGGATAGCTGCCGTCTGTGGGACATCAAGTCGAACGAGAAGCTCGACAAGGACCGTTTCCGCAGGGATCTCGGCGGCCTGCTCGAGGCCTATACCGAAGTTGCAAAACGTCTCGGCATCCTCATGGAGAACGAGCGTCCGGCGGGCTCCGGCCCGGTGCTGGTGAAGAGCTGAGAGAGGATTTGACGTGAAGGCACGTGTTACCGTTACCCTGAAGACGGGCATCCTCGATCCACAGGGCAAGGCCATCGAAGGCGCGCTGAAGTCGCTCGGCGTCGACGGCGTCGCCAGCGTTCGCCAGGGCAAGGTGTTCGACATCGAGCTCGCCGGCGCCGACAAGGCCAAGGCGGAGGCGGCGCTGAAGGAAGCGGCCGACAAGCTGCTGGCGAATACCGTGATCGAGAATTATCGGGTCGAACTGATCGGCTAAAGCGCGATGAGATTTGGATGAATCGTCATCGCGCTTTAGCTTGTTGTTTACGCATGATCTTTCCGGAAAACCGCTTCGCACTTTTCCGGATCATGCTTTAGGCCCGACTTGGTCGTAGCCCGGATTGCGCTGCGCTCCATCCGGGGTACGAAGTTATTGCCGAGCGTTTTCGCAGCTCACAGCCATCCGGCGCGCCGAAAACGCCAGTAGAGCGCGCCGCACGCCGTCAGCATCACGCCGAGCAGAATGTAATAGCCGTACTCCCATTGCAGCTCCGGCATGTGCTTGAAGTTCATGCCGTAAATGCCGGCGAGTGCGGTCGGGATGGCGGTGATCGCGAGCCAGGAGGCGAGCTTCTTGGACACCGCGGTCTCGTGGGCCTGGCCGACCAGCAGGCTCGCCTCGAAGGCGAAGGCCAGCACCTCGCGCATGGAATCGATGCGCTCCTGGATGTTGCGGACATGGTCGGTGACGTCGCGGAACAGGGGCTGCATCGTCGCGCGCACCATTGACAGCTCATCGTGCTCGAGACGGCGGCAGACCTCCACCAGCGGCCCGATTGCGTTGCGAAGCCGCAACAGGTCACGCCGCAGCATGTAGAGCCGCTCGATCTGCGTCTTGGTGATCGCATGCGTGAGCACGTCGTCCTCGATCTCCTCGATCTCCTCGTGAATGCTTTCCAGCACGGGCGAGTAATTGTCGACGATGAAATCGAGGATGGCGTAGAGGATGTAGTCCTCGCCGCGCGCGAGCGCGCGCGGGCAGCTCTCGCAGCGTTCGCGCACCGGCGCGTAAGAGGTCGAGGCGCCGTGGCGCACCGAGACCAGATAGCCGTCGCCGACGAAGATGTGGGTCTCGCCGAAGGCGATCCGGCCCTCGATCAATTGCGCCGTGCGCGCGACGATGAACAGCGCCTCACCATATTGCTCGATCTTGGGCCGCTGATGGGCGTGGTTGGCGTCCTCGATGGCGAGCTCGTGCAGGTCGAACTGCTTCTGCACCGCGCCGAGCAGCGCCATGTCAGGCTCGTGCAGCCCGATCCAGACCACGTGGCCGGGCTTGGCCCGCCAGCTCGAGGCCTCGCTGATGGCGATGTTGGCGATGCGGCGGCCATCGACATAGGCGCCGGCGGCGACGACGCCCTCGGTGGACACCGGTTCGGAACGGGATGTGGACAGCGACGCGACGTTCATGACTTCAATCCCGGGCAATTCGAGCGGCCAAATCCGACCGGCTATGGCCTGTGTACAAAGGCGTTCCGCAACGCTAGCACTGGTAAAATTCCCGTCAAATGGTTATGTCTCTTCACGAATTGGCCCTTTGGCCAGCCCGATTCCCACCACCATCGGAACCCTGCCATGAAAGCCGCCATCCTCGTCTTTCCCGGAATCAACCGCGAGCGCGACATGGCGCGCGCATTGAGGCTGATCTCCGGCAGTGAGCCGGCGATGGTCTGGCACGCCGAGACGTCATTGCCGCCGGGCACGGATCTCGTGGTCGTGCCCGGCGGCTTCTCCTATGGCGACTATCTGCGCTGCGGCGCTATCGCCGCGCGGGCGCCGGTGATGGATGCGGTGCGCGACTATGCGGCCAAGGGCGGGCTCGTGCTCGGTGTCTGCAACGGTTTCCAGATCCTCTGCGAATCCGGCCTTCTGCCGGGCGTGCTGATGCGCAATGCGCGGCTGAAGTTTATCTGCAGGGATGTGCATCTGCGCGTCGAGCGTTCCGATACCCCGTTCACCCGCGGTTACAACGCCGGCCAGGTGATCCGCGTGCCGGTCGCCCATGGCGAGGGCAATTACGAGGCGGACGAGGAGACCATCAAGCGGCTCGAAGGCGAGGGGCGGGTGCTCTATCGCTATTGCTCCGCCGATGGCGTGGTCGATGAGGCCGCCAACATCAACGGCGCGGCGCATTCCATCGCCGGCATCATCAACGACAAGGGCAACGTGCTCGGCATGATGCCGCATCCCGAGAACCACGTCGAAGACATCATGGGGTGCACTGATGGCCGCGGCCTGTTCGCCGGCCTCGCCCAGCATCTGGAAAAAGCGGCGTGATCTCGCTTGTGGTGAAGCGTGCTCTCGCCGCGATCGCGACGCTGGCGTTCGCGACATTTTCGATCGCGACTTGCGCATCCGCCCAGGACTATCCCAAGCGCCCGGTCACCATGATCGTGCCGTTCGCGGCCGGCGGCACCTCGGACGTGATCGCGCGCGCGGTCGCCGAGCAGATGGGCATTGCGCTCGGCCAGACCATCGTGATCGAGAACGTTGCAGGTGCCGGCGGCTCGACCGCACTGGCGCGTGCCTCCCGCGCCGAGCCCGACGGCTATACCATCGCGATCGGGAACGCCGGCACCAATGCGGCAACCTATACGATCTATCCAAAATTGCCGTTCACGCCGGAATCCTTCGTTCCGATCGCCATGGTGGCGAAGACCTTCGGCATCATCGCGCTGCGCAAGGACTTTCCGGCAAGGGACCTCAAGGAGTTCATCGCCTACGCCAAGGCCAATCCCGGCAAGATCAATCTCGGCCATGCCGGCGTCGGCTCCTCCAACTATCTGATCTGCAAGAGCTTCGTCAGCGCCGCCGGGATCGACGCGACGCTGGTCGGGTATCGCGGCGCCGCGCCCGCACTCACCGATGCCGTCGGCAGCCAGATCGACGGCGTCTGCGATGCGGCCGCCTCGGTCTCGCAGGCGATCAACGAGAAGTTGGTGAAGGGGCTGGTGGTCGGCTCGACCGTTCGCCTCGCCACGTTGCCGGAGCTGCCGACCTCGGCGGAAGCGGGCCTGCCCGAGTTCGAGGCACAGGGCTGGAACGGCCTGTTCGCGCCCAAGGGCACGCCGCCGGCCGTGATCGCCAAGCTGAATGCCGCGGCGCGCACGGCTGTGGAAACCGACGCGGTGAAGAAGCGATTTGCCGATCTGTCGACTGTCGCACCTGACGACAACGAGCATACGCCGGAGTTGCTGCAGCAGCTCGTCACGCGCGACGTCGAGAAGTACCGGAAGATGCTGGCGGACGACGCCAAGCAATAGCTGTGTTTGGACATCCTCTTCAACGAGCTGCTGATCCAGATGCGCCGCGCGCCATATCTGCGCAGGCCCAGCCGAATGGCTATCGATCGGGGGAAGCCGATTTCGGGGTGAGCGGAGCGGGTTCCTCGCCTCTCCCCGGCGGGGAGAGGTGAACCGAGCTATCTGCTCGCATCGATGCAACCAAATCTCATTCCACTACCGCAGCTTAAGCTTCTCCGCCGGCACCGTCATGGCCGCAACGCCAGCCATGACCAACAATAATCCCAGCGCCAGGTTCGACGGCACGCTCTCGCCGAGCAGCAGCACGGAGAGGCCGACGCCGATCGGGATGCGCAAATAGCCTTGCGCGTTGGTGGTCAGCGTGCCGAGCCGGCCGAGGCAGACGTAGAACAGCATCAGGCCTAGCGCGCTCGACACGATGCCCATGACGATGGTGGCGATGATGGCCGTCGGCGTCGGATGCAAAGTCCAGGGCTGGTCGATGATCAGCGAGGGAGGCAGCAGCACGAGGCCGCCGAACAGCAGGGAGCCGGCCGCAACCACCATCGGGTCGTACTCGGACAGCCTGAGGCCGAAGATGGTCGCGCAGGCAAAGGAGACGGTGGCGAGGAGGATTGCGATCTCTGCCACGATCTCGCTACCGAAGCCGCGCAGCGCATCGAGGCCGACAATGGCGAGGGTGCCGGCGAGGCCGAGGATCGCGCCAACGAGCTTCAGCAGCGTCGCCGGCTCGTGCCGCGTGATCAGGGAGGTGATCAGGAAGGCGAAGATCGGCGTCGTCGAGGCCAGCACCACCGTATTCGAGGCCGGCACATATTGCTGCGACCAGGTGATGATCAGGAACGGGAAGGTCGAGTTGATCAATTGCTGGGTCGCGAACAGCTTCCAGGCCTTCGCGTCGGTCGGGATCCTGACCCCGCGCATCCACAGGATGGCGAACAGGAAGGCGGCCGCGATCAGCGAGCGTGCCGAGATGAAGGTGATGGGTGGGATCGTATCCAACGCCAGCTTGGCCAGCGGATAGGTCGAGCTCCAGCAGCAGGCCAGCGCGAGCAGCAGTGCATAGTCGCGCCAGTTGCGCGCGCCGGTGGCGGCGATCGACGGCAATGGCGCTGATCCGGACGCCGTCATGCGACCCGTCTCGGATGTGCTCTGCGGCACCTTATGTCTGCTCCCCGGCGCGAAAGCGCTTAGGCAACTGTGGGCGAGGGGGCGCCAAAAAGGAAGGCGCCGAGCTATGCGTTTGGCTGAGGTTGCGCCTTCCGCTTCACCCGCTTGATCGTGCCGGAAAAGGTGAACAGCTGCCTGTCGCCGGACATCATCCTGCCACGCAGGAAAATCAGCGAACCGCCGGCCCGGCTGATCTCGCCGGTGCATTCGACCAGCTCACCCTCCCGGGCCGCGTCGAGGAATTCGCAGGCAAAATTGGTCGTCACGGCCCGTCCATCCAGGACGTGGGTGGCGATCGCAAACAGGGAATAGTCCGCAAAGGCCATGTAGCAGCCGCCATGGACGTTGCCGGAGCCATTGAGGTGCTTCTTCTCGACCCGGAAGGCGCAGCGGACGCTGCCGTCCGGCTCGATCCGGTGCCAGAAGGGTCCGACATGGGACTCAAAACTGTCGCGAATCCAGGTCCGCCAGCCCTTGAATTCCCCCTCTGTCGCGACATGGAGGTCGGGGCGGCGGGGCGGGGGCGCTTTGGTCAATTCGTGCAAGGAAATAGGCCTTCAATTGCGGGTCTTTAGCCCTTAAATCCGATCCGTTCGCGCCGTGCAATTCCCGTTCCCGCGGGGCCCCCGGCGCAAAACGTGGGACAGCGGGAAAATGCGTCATAAAGGGCTTTTCGTGAGCCCCCGATGTTCCTAAGAACGGCCAACCGCCGCCGAAAGCCTCGAATCCATGAAGAATGAACCCAAGATCACCCCCGAACTGGTTGCCGCCCACGGGCTCAAGCCCGACGAGTATGAGCGCATCCTGAAGCTGATCGGGCGGGAGCCGACCTTCACCGAGCTCGGCATCTTCTCGGCGATGTGGAACGAGCACTGCTCGTACAAGTCCTCGCGCATCCATTTGCGCGGCCTGCCGACCAAAGCGCCTTGGGTGATCCAGGGCCCCGGCGAGAACGCCGGCGTGATCGACATCGGCGATGGTCAGGCCGTGGTCTTCAAGATGGAGAGCCATAACCACCCGAGCTACATCGAGCCCTATCAGGGTGCGACCACCGGTGTCGGCGGCATCCTGCGCGACGTCTTCACCATGGGCGCGCGCCCCATTGCCTGCCTCAATGCGCTCAGCTTCGGCGCACCCGAGCACCCGAAGACGCGGCATCTCGTCTCCGGCGTCGTGGCGGGCGTCGGCGGCTACGGCAATTCCTTCGGCGTGCCGACCGTGGGTGGCCAGGTGCGCTTTCACACCCGCTACGACGGCAACATCCTGGTCAATGCCATGGCTGTCGGCCTCGCCGACGCTGACAAGATTTTCTATGCGGCCGCCTCAGGCGTGAACATGCCGATCGTCTATCTCGGCTCCAAGACCGGCCGCGACGGCATCCATGGCGCCTCGATGGCCTCGGCCGAGTTCGACGACAAGTCCGAGGAGAAGCGCCCGACCGTGCAGGTCGGCGATCCCTTCGCCGAGAAGCTGCTGCTCGAGGCCTGTCTCGAGATCATGGAGAAGGGCTGCGTCATCGCGATCCAGGACATGGGCGCAGCGGGCCTGACCTGCTCGGCGGTGGAGATGGGCGCCAAGGGCGATCTCGGCGTCGACCTCGATCTCGATGCGGTGCCGACCCGCGAGACCGGCATGAGCGCCTACGAGATGATGCTCTCGGAGAGCCAGGAGCGCATGCTCATGGTGCTCAAGCCCGAGAAGGAAAAGGAAGCCGAGGCGATCTTCACCAAGTGGGGCCTCGATTTCGCGGTGGTCGGCTACACCACGCCGAGCAAGCGCTTCGTGGTCAAGCATGGCGGCGACGTCATGGCCGACCTGCCCATCAAGGAGCTCGGCGACGAGGCTCCGGTCTATGACCGGCCGCATGTCCCCTCCGCCGCGCTGCCGATCGTGCATGCCCGCGACGTGCCGGCACCGATGACGCTTGGTGCCGCGCTCGAGAAGCTGATCGGCACGCCCGACATGTGCTCCAAGCGCTGGGTCTGGGAGCAGTACGACCACGTCATCCTCGGCAACACCATGCAGCGCCCCGGCGGCGATGCCGCCGTCGTGCGCGTACAGGACGGGCCGAAGGGCCTCGCGCTGACCGTCGACGTCACGCCGCGCTATTGCGAGGCCGATCCGTTCGAGGGCGGCAAGCAGGCCGTCGCCGAAGCCTGGCGCAACATCACCGCGGTCGGCGGCAAGCCGCTCGCGATCACCGACAATCTCAACTTCGGCAATCCTGAGAGGCCCGAGATCATGGGCCAGTTCGTCGGCTGTCTGAAGGGCATCTCGGAAGCCTGCCGCACGCTCGATTTCCCGGTCGTGTCCGGAAACGTCTCGCTCTACAACGAGACCAATGGCCGCGCGATCCTGCCGACGCCCTCGATCGGCGGCGTTGGTCTGCTCGACGATTTCACCAAGTCTGCTTCGCTCGCCTTCAAGGCCGAAGGCGAGGCGATCCTGCTGGTCGGTGAGACCCATGGCTGGCTCGGCCAGTCGGTTTACCTGCGCGACATCTGCGGCCGCGAGGAGGGCGCGCCGCCGCCGGTCGATCTCGCCGCCGAAAAACGCAACGGCGATTGCGTGCGCGGCATGATCCATGCGGGCACCGCGACCGCCGTGCACGACCTCTCCGACGGCGGTCTGCTGATCGCGCTCGCCGAGATGGCGATGGCGAGCGGCATCGGCGCCAAACTGCTGGCGGCGCCGAGTGCGCTGGTGCCGCAAGCCTATTGGTTCGGCGAGGACCAGGCGCGCTATCTCGTCACCGTTCCGGAAACGGAAGCCGGCCGCGTGCTCGCCAAGATGCGCGGCTGCGAGGTGCCGTGCGTGCGGATCGGCACCACCGGCGGCGATGCGATTGCGATCGCAGGCGAGGCGCCTGTTGCGATCGACGTGCTGCGGGCCTCGTTCGAGCGTTGGCTGCCGGAGTATATGGGCGGAAAGGCGGCGTGAGGCGCTGCCACGACCTCCGTCATTGCGAGCCAACGGGTCCGCGCGAAGCGCGGCCCGATGACAGGCTCCGCGAAGCAATCCAGGCTGTCTCCTCCGCGGCAGTCTGGATTCGTCGCAAGGGCTCCTCGCAACGACGAGTGGAGAGGCCTGGCCTCACAACACCTGCGACGCGCCCGGGATCTGCCGCAACGCTCGCGTCAGCGCCCAGCTCGCCGCGACAGTCAGTACAAACCCGATCGTGGCCTTGACGATCGCCGGCAGGTCATAGTCGAACAGCCAGTATTGCAGCCACAGTGCGATCGGATAGTGCACCAGGAACATGCCGAACGCGTCGCCCTGCATTGGATCGAGCAGCCTGGCTGAGCCTGATTGCTTGAACCTCTGGAAAAAGGCCAGGATCAGAAACATGATGGCCACGCTGAAGACAGTGAAGCAGATGGCATAGAGCGCTTCATACCAGTCCGGTAACGGCGACGGGTTGCCCAGTATTTCGCGCTTGATGAAGATCAGTCCCCACAACAGGCAATACGGAACGATCGCCAGTACCATCCAGTCCCAACTGACCTTTGCCATGCGGCCGTCGACAGCGAGCAGCCCGCGATCCATTTGCGCAACGCCGATGCCGGCACCGAAAAAGAAGTAGGTCGCGTAGAGCATCACGCGCCCGTGCTGGACCGAGAATGGCCCGAACTCGAACCAACTGCTTGGTCCGAAGTGAACCCGCCCGGGAATGTAGAACGCCGCGGTGACGGCTAGCATGACCGCGAAGAACACGGCGGGACGACGGCGACCATGTAGCGAAAGGCGATTGATCGGATCGAGCAGATTGGGTGACAGCCGGTGCAGCAGGCAGGCAACCAGGTCGAAGGCGAACAAGACCCAAAGGAACCAAATCGGCCCGCTCGGCCACGGGCCCTTCGTGACCATATTCCACCAGAATTCCGAAAAGCCGATCTCGGGATGCTGCCGCAGGGAGATCGCGTAGTAGGCGAGCGGAATGACCGTAAGGGCACAGACCGCGAAGGGTAAGCCAAGCCGCAGCAGGCGATCTGCCAAATAGCTCCGCGCTCCCTTCCGGGCGATGCCAGACCAGGCGAACAGTCCCGACAGGAAGAAGAACATCGCCATGAAGAAACTGTCGGTGGCGAGCACGATCATGTCGAAGCCGAAGAAATACTTCGGATCGGTATGACCGAAATAAGTATAGGGGATCACCGCGTGATGCAGCAGCACCACCAGAGTCAGGAAGGTGCGGGCGCGATCAATCGCCAAATTGCGCGCCTTGCTCTTCGGCGCGGCATGCACCTCTGCGCCGATCGTCGCTGAATGTGACATCGTCATCGTGGCCGCCCCGATCCTGATCCCGGCTGGACTGTGCCGCCGGGAACTCGATTCAGCAAGGACAGTTTATTTGGAAGGGTCAGCCCCGACGACCTCTAGGAACCAGTTCCGCGCAGCGAAGTTAGCATCCGCCGAAAACGGCGAGGGCCGCAAGAAAGCGGCAGTTCGGAGCTGGTGATGACCATCCTGAAATGGGCGCTGATCTTCCTACTTGTCTCGATCGTGGCCGGCGTGCTCGGCTTCACCGGCATCTCGGCCGCCTCCGCCGACATCGCCCGCTTCCTGTTCTACGTCTTCGTCGTGATCTTCCTGGTGTTGCTGATCCTGGGGCTCACGATCTTCAGGGCGTAGCGCCGTGGTCATTCCGGGGTGATGCGAAGCATCGAACCCGGAATCTCGAGTTTCCGGGTTCGGTCCTGCGGACCGCCCCGGAATGACCATCACCAGAACTACCCCACTTCCTCGATCTTCACCTTGTCCGGATAGAAGGCGAGATGGCCGGAAATCTCGGTCATCGCGGGAAAGGGCGTCTCGTAGGTCCAGATCGCGTTGTCCAGCGTCTTGCCGTCGGCCTTGACGCTGTAATAGTTCGCGTCGCCCTTGTACGGGCAGTGGGTGATGCGGTCGGTACGCTCCAGCAGGGCCATGTTGGCGTCCTCTCGCGGCACATATTGCACCGCCGGATATTTGGCCTCCTTTAGAGTCAGCGCCTTGCTGGTCTCGGCGATCACGATGTCACCCGCCGTGACGCGGACGCGCCGGGGATTTGGGGTGATGGTGATGGGGTGGTCGGGCCCTGGAAGCTTCATGATTTCACGCCTTTTCGATCAATCTGCCGCGCACGGCACTTTGTCGTGCCTTTCTCCTGGTGCGATCACGGATATAGTGTCGGAAGACGTGACCTAGAAGGCCGTTCACGCTAAGTTTGAGCCTGCCGGCGAGGGGACCACTGGCCGTGATTCGAACGCTTAGACCAGAAGGAGCAAGACCCGAATGCCCATGGACGCCCACGATATCGAGGCGATGATCAAGGCAGCGATCCCCGATGCCGAGGTGACCATCCGTGACCTCGCCGGCGACGGCGATCACTATGCCGCGACCGTGATCTCGGAATCCTTCCGCGGCAAGTCGCGCGTCCAGCAGCACCAGATCGTCTACCAGTCCCTGCGCGGCCAGATGGGCGGCGTCCTGCACGCGCTGGCGCTGCAAACCGGTGTACCCGGCAGCTGACCTGATCGCGCCACGGGGACGATGATGGCTGCGGACAACCCGCGCGGCGCGATGTTTCGCGTCATCGTGCCGAACCAGCACAGCCGCGTCACCTTTGTCGAGCTGTTCTTCGACCTCGTCTTCGTCTTTGCCGTCACGCAAATCTCGCACACGTTGCTGCACCATTTCACGCCGCTCGGCGCGGTGCATGTCGTGGTGCTCTTTCTCGCGGTGTGGTGGGTGTGGGTCTACACCGCCTGGGTCACCAACTGGCTCAATCCCGAACTGACGCCGGTCCGCCTCCTGCTCTTTGCGATGATGTTGGGTGGTCTCGTGCTGTCGACGACGATCCCGACCGCCTTCGAGGGGCGCGGCCTGTGGTTCGCCATTGCCTATGCGACCATGCAGGTCGGACGTACCGCGTTCTGGCTGTTCGCAACGCCGCGGCATCGAACGGCCGTGCGGCACAACGCGATCCGCATCCTGACCTGGCTGTCGATCTCCGCGGTGCTGTGGATCGCAGGCGGTCTGTCCGAGGGCGACACGCGGCTATGGCTGTGGATCGCGGCGGTGACCTGGGAATACATCTCGCCGGCGGCACGCTTCTGGGTCCCGAAGCTTGGATTCTCCTCGGTCGAGGCGTGGGCCGTCGAAGGCGGCCACATGGCCGAGCGCTGCGCGCTGTTCGTCATCATCGCGCTCGGTGAAGCCATCGTCGTCAACGGCGCGACCTTCGCTGAACTGGAGTGGACCGCGGGCAATATTCTCGCTTTCGTCGCGGCGCTGGTCGGCGCCATCGCGATGTGGTGGATCTATTTCCACAAGGGCGCGGAGGCGGGCTCCGAGCGGATCTCCAAGTCAGCCGAATCCGGCCGCCTGGCGCGGCTCGCCTACACCTATCTGCACATGCCGATCGTCGCCGGCATCATCCTGACCGCGGTCTCGGACGAGCTCGTGCTGAAGCATCCGACCGGCCATCCCGACATCCGCACGGTCGTGAGCACGATCGGCGGCCCGCTGGTGTTCCTGGTCGGCACCATCCTGTTCAAGCACACGATCCGCGGCTTCCTGCAGCTCTCGCACGGCATCGGCATCATCCTGCTGCTGGCGCTGTGGTGGTTCGCCGCCGATCTGTCGCCGCTCTGGCTGTCGGTCGCAACGACCGTGATCATGATCGTCGTGGCGGTGTGGGAGTCGGTGTCACTGGGGTCGGTGGCGGAAGGGGCCGAGGAGCATTGACTCTTGAGCGGCCTCTGAGCAAGCGCCTCGTCCTTCGAAACGACCGCGGAGCGGTCTCCTCAGGGCGAGGCTAACGGGACGTGGTGCTCCTTGATATTGCTGCCGCGCACTCCGTCCTCATCCTGAGGAGCCCGCCAAGGGCGGGCGTCTCGAAGGATGTCTCGGAGCGCTCACTCAGCGACTTCCAGCGCGTGCACCGAGAACATTTTGGCTGCATCCGTCCAGCTTTCGCGCACGCGCCAACCCGCGCCCTGCGCCAGCGCGGCGAAGCGCTCGAGGCTGTATTTGTAGCTGTTCTCGGTGTGGATGCTCTCGCCGGGGCGGAACGAGAAGCTGGTGCCGAGCAGGCGCACGGTCTGGCTCTTCCGGCTGATCAGGTGCATCTCGATGCGGTGCCGCTCGCGATTGTAGATCGCGCGATGAGTGAAGGCGGAGAGATCGAAATTGCCGCCGAGCTCACGGTTGATGCGCACCAGCACATTGAGGTTGAAGCGCGCGGTGACGCCGGCGGAATCGTTGTAGGCGTCGTGCAGCACGCGCTCGTTCTTCTCGAGATCGGCGCCGATGATCATCTGCGCGCCCGGGCCGAGGATCTCGCGGGCGCTCTTCAGGAAGGCCTGCGCTTCCTGCGGCTCGAAATTGCCGATGGTGGAGCCCGGGAAGAAGCCGACCTTCAGCATGGACGCGACCTGCTTGGGCAACTCGAATGGCGCGGTGAAGTCGGCGGCCACCGGATAGATGCCGAGTGAGGGAAAATCCCGCTTCAGCCCGTTCGCCTGCGCCGCCAGGAAGTCGCCCGAGATGTCGACGGGCACGTAGGCTGCGAATTTGCACTGACCCAGCAGCAGGCGGACCTTTGTTGTTGCACCCGCGCCGAACTCGACCAGTGCCGCGTGCTCCGGAATGATTTTTGCGATCTCGCTGCCGCGCTCCTTCAGGATCGATAGCTCGGTGCGCGTCGGGTAATATTCCGGCAGGTGCGTGATCGCCTCGAACAATTCCGATCCCGTCGCGTCGTAGAAATATTTCGGCGACAGTTTTTTCGGCTGGCGCGAGAGGTCCTCGATGGCCTCGCGGGCAAAGGCAGTGGTCTGCTCGTCGGGGAGATGGGCCTCGGCCAGAGCGCTGGCGTGCACATTCATGATGCTCTCCTGAACGCGCTGTCCGGCGCGCATTTGTCGACGGATGAGAACTAGTCGTAATAGGCGAGCCGCACTCCGCTGAACTGCCAGCGGTGGTGCGGATAGAAGAAATTACGATAGGTGATACGGCTGTGGCCTTGCGGAGTTGCAAGCGAGGAGCCGCGCAGCACCAGCTGGTTGACCATGAACTTGCCGTTGTACTCGCCGAGCGCGCCTTCGACGGCGCGGTAGCCGGGGTAGGGTGAGTAAGAACTGCGGGTCCATTGCCAGACGATGCCGAAGGCGTCGTTGAGCTGGCCAGCGCGGGCCGCGACCTCCCATTCCATCTCGGTCGGCAGGTGTTTGCCGGACCAGCGCGCGAACGCGTCGGCCTCATAGTAGCTGACATGGCAGACCGGCGCGTCGGGATCGACCGGCTTGAGGCCCGCGAGCGTCATCACCTGCCATGCACCATCGACTTCGCGCCAGTAGCCCGGGGCCTGCCAGTCTTCCTTGCTGGCCGCGGCAAAGCCGTCCATCAGCCAGAGGGTTGCGGTCCGGTAGCCGCCATCCTGCATGAAGTCGAGCCACTCCGCATTGGTGACCAGATTGCGGGCGATCTTGACCGGACCGACGAGGGCGCGGTGCGCCGGCTTCTCATTGTCGAAATGGAAGCCGTCATCGACATGGCCGACGGTGTGTATGCCTTCCTTGAGCGTCAGCCAGTCATCGCCGCTGCGCGTTGCGGCCGGGAAGCGCCAGTCCGGGTCATAGGACGGGTAGATCGGGTTCTGCGCAAAGGCATGCAGGATGTCGGTGAACATCAATTCTTGATGCTGCTGCTCGTGGTTGAGTCCGACCTCGACCAGAGGCGCCAAGGCCCGGAGCTTGTCCGCGCTCGCTTCGCGGAAGAATTTGACGACGGCGGCATCGACATATTTGCGGTAGGCGCCGACCTCGTCCGCGCTGGGACGGGTGATGTCGCCGCGATGATTGCGGGCATGTCGCGGGCCGGCGCTGACGTAATAGGAATTGAACAGGAACGCGAAATCGGGGTGGAAGGGCCGGTAGCCCACGGTGTGCTCGCCGAGCAGGAATTGCTCCCAGAACCAGGTGGTATGGGCCCGGTGCCATTTGGTGGGGCTGGCATCGGGCATGGACTGGATCTGCTGGTCCTCCGGCGACAGCGGCGCTGCCCGCCTTTCGGTCTCATTGCGGACGGCGAGAAAGGCGTCCCCAAGCCGCTGGGCGAGGTTGCCCGGGTCCGAGGACCGTGACGAAAGCGGGGGTGCGGCCGTAGCGGAGGCTGGTTTCGTCACGTTTTTCTCCAGACAGGACAAGAGAACGTCGTTGGCGTTGCCCGGTTCCAAAACCAAGGTTCGTCCTAAATAGGGGCTCCGTTACGGTATGAAAGTCCTCTCCGGCGATGATATTGATGTCATCAGCCTATGGACCTGTTGGGCGCTGCACCGCCGCCAGGGGCCCGTCGCCGCCATTTTACTTTGGATGCACAACGGTTTGGGCTACATATATAGGCAGGTATCGGGTTAAAACGGCTGAGCCGGCCCGAAGCAATTGGTGAGGGCTCTGCCCCAGAAGGACACGGATATGAGCATCGCGGAATTCATCGACAATGAAGTGAAGTCGAACGACGTGGTTCTTTTCATGAAGGGTACGCCGCAATTTCCGCAGTGCGGTTTCTCCGGCCAGGTCGTCCAGATCCTCGACCATATCGGTGTCGGCTATAAGGGCCTCAACGTCCTGGAATCCGCCGAGTTGCGCAACGGTATCAAGGAATACTCGAACTGGCCGACCATCCCGCAGCTCTACGTGAAGGGCGAATTCATCGGCGGTTGCGACATCGTCCGCGAGATGTTCCAGGCCGGCGAGTTGCAGCAGCTCTTCTCCGAAAAGGGCGTCGTCGTCGCGGCCTGACACGTGACCCTGCCGACGCGCCGGATTGGCAGCGCCGAGCTTGAGGTTATCGTCGCTGACATCACGACACTCGGCGTTGACGCCATCGTCAACGCCGCAAACAGGTCACTCCTCGGCGGGGGCGGCGTCGATGGTGCGATCCATCGGGCGGCCGGGCCCCAGCTTCTCGCTGAATGCCGCATGCCCCACGGCTGCAAGACCGGCGACGCCAAGATCACCAGGGGGTACCGACTCAAGGCCGCCCATGTGATCCACACCGTCGGGCCGGTCTGGAACGGAGGCACCCAGGGCGAGGACGACCTGCTTGCCTCTTGCTATCGACGGTCGATGGAGCTGTGCGGCAAGCACAAGCTGACCTCGGTGGCCTTCCCCGCGATCTCGACCGGCATTTATCGCTTCCCTGCCGCCCGGGCGGCCGATATCGCCGTGCGCACGACGATCGAAGGGCTCGCTTTAGCGCCAACCGTCGCTTGCGTGGTGTTCTGCTGCTTCTCCGAACCGAGCGCCAAGCTCCATGCTGATGCGCTTGCGCGACACAGCGGACCTTGTGCCGATTGAGCTGGCCGGTACACTCCGCCGGACCATGTTCCGGGGAGGGCGTATGATTTCACGATCTGGACTGCGCGCGCTAGCCTGCGGCGCGCTGGTGTCGCTTGGCGCGATCTCGATGGCGCGGGCGGAGGGCACCTACGAGATTCCGGCCGGCGCGCATTTCAATCAGGAGAAGCTCGGCAGGATCAGCGAGTTCTTCAAGAACGAGGTCGCGACCGGCAAGATCGCCGGTGCAAACGTGCTGATCCAGCAGCATGGCAAGCCGGTCTACCACGAAGTCTTCGGCGTACAGGACGTGGTCAGCAAGGCCCCGATCACGGACAAGACCATCTTCCGCCTGTTCTCGATGACCAAGGCAATCACCGCGGTGGTCGCGATGCAATTGCTCGAGGACGGCAAGATCAAGCTGGACGATCCTGTCTCGAAATACATTCCGTCCTTCGCCAATGTGAAGGTCGGCGTCGAGAAGAAGGCCGAGGACGGCACCAAGTCGCTCGAGCTGGTGCCGCCGAAGCGGGCGATGACCGTGCACGATCTGATGACGCACACCTCGGGCATCACCTATGGCTTCTACGGCGACAGCCTGGTCCGCAAGGCCTATCGCGAGGCCAACATCTATGCCGGCGATTTCGATCTTGCCGAGTTCGCCGAACGCATCGCCAAGCTGCCGCTGCACAACCAGCCGGGCGCGCTCTGGCAATACGGTCACTCCACCGATGTGCTGGCACGTGTGATGGAGGTCGCCGCCGGCAAGCCGCTGATCGACATCATGCGCGAGAAGCTGCTCGATCCTCTCGGCATGGTCGATACCGGCTTTTTCGTCACGGACCCCGAGAAGCAGAAGCTTCTGGCGCAGCCGTTGCCGAACGACGGCGATTTCCGCGTCGGCCGGATCAACGACCCGACGGTGAGCAAGAAAATCCAGTTCGCCAGCGGCGGCATGGTGACGACCATGGCGGATTATCGGCGCTTTGCGCAGATGCTGCTCAATGGCGGCACTCTCGAGGGCAAGACCATTCTCAAGCCCGAGACGTTCAAGCTGATGGTGACCGATCAAGTCGGCCCCGGCTCCGGCGTCGATCGTGATTATTTCTACTTCCCCGGCGACGGTTTTGGTTTCGGCCTCGGGCTCGCGGTGCGCACCGATCCCGGCAACGCCAAGCCGCCGCCGCCCGGCGATCTCGGCGAGCTGAAATGGGATGGCGCCTCCGGCTGCTATTTCGTGATCGACCCCAAACAGGACATGTTCTTCGTGCTGCTGGAGCAGACCCCGACCGAGCGCCAGCGCGTGCAGCGAACATTGAAGCAGTTGGTTTATGAAGCCATGGAGAAATGACATGCGCGCGCGCCGCGGGTTCATCGCGGCGCTCGTTGTTCTCGTCTGGGTCGTCGGTGCGCAGGCCGGCTCCGAGCGACGCGCAGTCCGCACACTCTCCACGGAAGGATTGGCGAAGGTTTCCGACTACATCCGGAGCGAGGTCGCGACCGGCAAGATCCCCGGTGCCATCCTGCTGCTCCAGCAACACGGCAAGCCGGTCTATTACGAGAATTTCGGCGTTCGCGACGTGGCCACCGAGATATCGATGGGCGCGGATACGATCTTCCGTCTCTATTCGATGTCGAAGCCGATCACATCAGTCGTGGCGATGATGCTGGTCGAAGAGGGCAGGCTTTCGCTCGACGATCCCGTGTCCAAATACATTCCGGCCTTTGCCGGCATGAAGGTGGGCATCGAGACGAAAGCAGGGGACGGCAAGGTTTCGCTGACGCTCGCGCCGCAGGAACGCCCAGTCACGATCAAGGACCTTTTGCGCCACACCGCGGGGCTGCCTTACGGCTTTTACGGCGGTGGCCCGGTGCGCGAGCTCTTTGCCGCGGCCGACCTCTTCAACAGCGATCTTTCCAACGCCGACTTCGTCGCGAAGATCGCCACGCTGCCGCTCGCCGAGCAGCCAGGCACGGTGTGGGATTACGGCTTTGCCACCGATGTGCTCGGCCGCGTCGTCGAGGTGATCTCGGGCAAGAAGCTGCTCCAGTTCGAGAAGGAGCGGCTGCTCGATCCGCTCGGCATGAGCGAGACTGCGTTCTACGTTGCCGATCCCGCCAAGTTTGCACGTATCGCCGAACCGATGCCGGAGGACCGCAGGATCAGCCCGACGACCGAAATCCGCGACATCAGGAAACCGGTGAAATGGGAATCAGGCGGAGCCGGCATGGTCGGCACGGTGGGCGACTACGCCCGCTTCGCGCAGATGCTGCTGAATGGCGGCACCATTGACGGCAGGCGCTATCTCAAAGCCGAGACGGTTGCGCTGATGGCGTCGGACCATATCGGCCCGGAGACTGGAATCGCACGCGACCAGAACTATTATCCGGGCGGCAGTTCCGGCTTCGGCCTTGGCTTCGCGGTGCGCACCTCTGTGCCGTCGGGAACGTCATGGCCACTGGGCGAATACCGCTGGGACGGCGTCGGCGGCACGTTCTTCTTCATCGATCCCGAAGACGATCTGTTCGGGATCTTCATGGTGCAGACGCCCTCGCAGCGTGGCCGAATTCAACTCGACCTGAAGACGCTGATTTATCAGGCGATGGGACGGTGAAGCGGTCGCCTCCGGAAGCCCGGATGGAGCGGCAGCGCAATCCGGGGTTCTCACCGATGAAAGACTATCCCGGATTACGCTGCGCTCCTCCGGGCGATGGGAACTCACCTCGGCTACGGAACCTACGCTCCCCGCACGATTTCTCGCACGTATCCGATCGTCTCTTCGATCTGGCTCGCATCGACATCCAGATGGGTGCACGCGCGAATGCGGCCGTCCATCATCGCCAGCGTGACGCCGCGCTGGCGCAGGGCTGAGACCATTTTGTCGCCGGGAATGCCGGCGCCGTCCGGTTTGAAGAAGACGAGATTGGTCTCGGGCTCCTGCACCTCGATTCCTGCGATCTGCGATAGTCCGCGGGCGAGCGCGCGTGCATTGGCGTGGTCGTCGGCCAGGCGTTCGACGTGATGATCAAGCGCGTAGATGCAGGCTGCCGCGCAGACACCGGCCTGCCGCATCGAGCCGCCGAGGCGCTGCTTCCATTGCCACACCGCGTCGATGAAGGCGCGCGAGCCCGCGAGTACGCCGCCGATCGGCGCACCCAGGCCCTTCGAGAAATCGATCCAGGCCGAATCCCATCCCGCGGTCATATCGCGCGGGGAGATGCCGCTCGCCACGGTCGCATTGAGCAGGCGCGCGCCGTCCATGTGAGTGACGAGGCCGTGCTGCTTCGCGATCGCGACGATCTCGTCGAGCACCGCCTTCTTCCAGATCGTGCCGCCGCCGATATTGGCGGTCTGCTCGACGCTGACGACGGTCTGTGGCGGCTGGTAACGCGTGCGCGGGTGCAGCGCCTTGCGAAGAGTCTCCGGCGTGAACTGGCCATCGGGGCCCTTGAGCTGGGTGACCTGGAAGCCGCCGATCGCAGCATGCGCGCCGCCTTCGCGCGCGATGATGTGCGCGGTTTCGTGCGCGAGGATCTCGTCGCCGGGGCGGCAATGCACCAGCGTCGCGGTGACGTTGCACATCGTGCCCGAGGGCATGTAGACGGCAGCTTCCTTGCCGAGCAGATCTGCGACGCGCTCGCACAGCGCGTTCACGGTCGGATCGTCGCCGACCTGCTCGTCGCCGACCTCGGCGCGCGCCATCGCCTCGCGCATCGCCGCCGTCGGCTTGGTCTGCGTGTCCGAGAGCAGATTGATGCGCACCGGCGGCGCCTTGGGATCGAGAGGGGGAGGGGTGTAGAGCATGTGACGCCTCCTGAAGCATGACGGCCACTGAAGTGTGGCTCTTAAGTAAAAAGGCCCCGGCGAACCGGGGCCTTTCGATATTCAGTTCTTAGCGCGAATAGAATTCGACGACCAGATGCGGCTCCATCTGCACCGGGAACGGCACGTCGGAGAGGCCGGGGATACGGGTGTACTTCGCGGTCATCTTGCCGTGGTCGACTTCGAGATAGTCGGGGACTTCGCGCTCGGGAAGCTGGCTGGCTTCGAGCACATGCGCGAGCTGCTTGGAGGATTCCTTGACCTCGACCACGTCGCCGACCTTGAGCTGATAGCTCGAGATGTTGACCTTGCGGCCGTTCACCTTGACGTGGCCGTGGTTGATGAACTGGCGGGCGGCGAAGATCGTCGAGACGAACTTCGCGCGGTACACGACCGCGTCGAGACGGCGCTCGAGCAGGCCGATCAGGTTCTCGCCGGTGTCGCCCTTGAGGCGGCTCGCCTCGACATAGATGCCATGGAACTGGCGCTCGCTGATGTTGGCGTAATAGCCCTTCAGCTTCTGCTTGGCGCGGAGCTGCACACCGAAGTCGGAGAGCTTGCCCTTGCGACGCTGACCGTGCTGGCCGGGGCCGTACTCGCGGCGGTTCACGGGGCTCTTCGGGCGGCCCCAGATGTTCTGGCCCATACGGCGATCGATCTTGTACTTCGCCTCACTGCGCTTAGTCATCGCGTCCTCTTCGGTTGCATGGTTTGAGGAAACGCGCCCTCCTGTGTGACGGGATGATCCCGGCACCGACAGGTCCGATCCCCAAAGCTTAAGGGATTTGACCACGGGTCGCGAAACGCTTCGCGGGCCGAAATCGGCCCGCGAGCAGGCGGCTTTTAGGGGAGTTTGGGGCTGGCTGTCAATGCGATTGGCCCCGGAATCAGCCCCTCACCGCCCAGACGGGCTTGGGGACGGCTGCCTGCAATTCGGCAGCGATTTCAGTGTTCAGGACCTGTTCCAGCCGGGTCAGGACCCTCGCGATCGGGGCGGCGTCGGTGACCCGGTGGTCCCAGCGGATCACGACATGGATCGTTTGATCCGGCTCGACGAGCCCATAGCTGACGATAAAGGGGCCCGGTGTGATGGGGTGGAGCTCGCCGCCGCCATAGGCGGCCACCGAGCTCACCGCGAAGCTACCGAACCAGTTGCCGCGCTGGCGGCCGAAATTCAGGCCGATGGCCCAGGACAGGCGCCGCAGCGGCAGCGGCAGGCGGGTGGCCCGCATGATCTTGCGGAACATCGGGACATCAGCGACCGGGGCTGTCTTGCCGCGTCGGATTTCCGCATCGACCGCTGCCAGCGAAAGCGCCTCAGGAGCGGCGATTCGCTGAGGCAGCACGCATTCCTCGCCATTCTCGATCCGGGCGATCGCGACCGTCGCCACGCTCTTCGGCAGCTCATAGAGGGCTGGCCAAGGCCATTTGGTGTAAACGGTGCGCAGGATCGGTTCGTCCCGTGCAACCAGGGCGAAAGCCTTGACGAATATCGCGGCCCACCCGGCGGGCGACGTTGCGCTTGCGCGGGCTTCCAGCACAGGACGGATATGGAGCGAACGGGATAGCGAAACGAAGGGCACGCCCATCGATGCATGCATGAGGTCGCAGATCAGACGGCGCCACGGTGAAATAGTCTTGGGCGTCCCGCGCATTGGTCTCCGGTTCCCAGGGATGAAAGATCAAAATATGTGCGGCGAGCGGGGGGCCCGCCCGCTCGCTCTAGCACGAACCAACCCGCTTGGGGCCGGTCGGTTCGCCGCATCAGGACATCGCCAGTCTGGTCTTGATGACGGCGTAAAAATAAACGATGTCAATGATTTAGCTCTTGATTGGGCGATCCCGGCGGCGCAGCAGGTCCCGGCAATACGTCAATCGGCTTGTTCAGCGCCTAATCCCATCGAAAGCCGCCATGATGCCGCGCTGGAACAGTGACCAGTCGAAGCCGAGCGCGATCGCGCGGTAGCCACGGTCGATCAGGGCATTGGCCTGGTCGGCGGTACGCGCCACGCCGCCGATCGGCACGCCGCTTCGGAGGATGCCGGCCTCGGCGCGCGCGACCAGCTCCAGCAATTCCGGATCGTCCATCTGGCCGCGCTTGTTGATGGAGGTGGCGAGATCGCCGGGGCCGATCACGGCGACGTCGATGCCTGGTGTCGCCATGATCTCGTCGATGCGGTTGACGGCCTCGACATGCTCGATCGTGACCATGCAGATCATCTCGTCGTCGACGCTGGCCATGTAATCCGGCATCGACTGGCCCCAGCGGAACGGTGCGTGGAAGGGCCCCCAGAGCCGGTCGCCGCGTGGCGGGTAGCGTACGCTGCGTACCGCCTTCTCGGCTTCGGCGCGGTTGGTGATCATCGGGAAGTTGATGCCGAACGCGCCGATGTCCATCGGAGCTTTCGCGAGCCACGGCTCGTTCGCGGCGATCCGTACCAACGGCGTGCATGGCGTGCCCGTCGTCGCCGCGATCATCGCATGCGCTTCGGTGAGCCCGATCGGGCCATGTTCGAGATCGACGATGATCCAGTCGAGCGAGCGCGCCATGATCTGCACCATCTGCACGCTCGGGATGGTCGCGATCGCGCCGAAGGCGGGACGGCCCTCGCTCCATATTTGGCGGAGGCGATTGAGCGGCTTTGCGGGGACCGACATGTGATGACCTGCGCAGAGATGACGACGGAGCCTAGCAGCGCGCCGCCGGGGCGCAAGGTTAACCGGGGCACAAGGTCAGGCGACCGCGCGTCCGCCGAAGAACGGCGTCAGCGTGGCGCTGAGGCCATGCACGCGGTTCGAGGTAAAAATCATCTCGGCGCCTGACTGCGCGATGCCGCAGCTGGGAGCACCGAGCAGGTCGGATACGCGGCGGGCGATAGCGGGCGCCGGATCGATCCAGTCGACCGGCCAGGGTGCCAGCCTCTTCAGCCGGTCGAGCAGCAGCGGATAGTGCGTGCAGGCGAGCACCACGGTGTCGGTGCGCGCGCCGGCGTCCTCGGCATCGCCGACGAAGCAGGGGGCGAGCTCGGCGAGGATGGCACCGTCGCTGATCGGGGTGCCGCCAAGCGCGGCCTCGGCGAGCGAGGCGAGCTCGGGCGAGCCGACCAGCGTCACCTCGCATCCTTGCGCGAAATCGCGGATCAGCGCCTTGGTGTATTCGCGTTTCACCGTGCCCTTGGTGCCGAGCACCGAGACGCGGCGGGTCCTGGACTGCGCGCAGGCCGGCTTGATCGCCGGCACCGTGCCGACGAAGGGCAGGGAATAAGCCGCGCGCAGGTGGGACAGGACCAGGGTGGACGCCGTGTTGCAGGCGATGACGACGAGGTCTGGATCATGAGTGCCGATCAGCTCCCCCATCAGCGGTACGACGCGGGCGATGATCTCGTCTTCGCTGTGGTGGCCATAGGGAAAAAAGGCGTCGTCGGCGACGTAGACGTAATGCGCGTCGGAGCGCGCCGCCACGACCTCACGCAGCACCGTCAGCCCGCCAAGGCCGGAATCGAACACCAGGATGGTCGGAGAATTGGTCACGTCATTACCCTAGCCCGCCATGGTTACCATTCGGTTTTTAGGGCGATTTTGCGGCGCGAGGCTGGCATCACGGGTCAAAGCGGCCAGGGGGCATCCGCTCGCAGGTTGACACCTCACCCAAGCCGCGGAACAAGACGGCGTCTCGCCGGCAGGCAATCCCGCGGGGAAGCAACATGCTCACAGTCCACCATCTCGGTAGATCGCAATCCGAACGCATTGTCTGGCTCTGCGAGGAGCTCGAAATTCCTTATGAGATGAAGCGCTACACGCGCGATGAGACGACCATGCTGGCGCCGTCGGAGTACAAGGCGCTGCATCCGGCCGGCACGGCGCCGGTCATCACCGACGGCGAGCTGGTGCTTGCGGAATCCGGCGCCGTCGTCGACTACATCGTTGCAAAATACGGCAACCGCCGGCTCGTGCTCGGTCCCGATGATCCCGCCTTCGCGCAGTTTCTGTATTGGCTTCATTTCGCGAACGGCACCTTGCAGCCCGGCATGGGGCGGATGATGATCCTAAGCCGGCTCGATCTCGCCAAGGACAACCCGACCCTGCTCGCGATGAAGGGACGCCTCGACCGTGCCTACGATCTTCTCGACGCACGGCTTCGCGAGTCCGAATATCTGGCGGACAGCGCCTTCACCACGGCCGACATCATGACGGTGTTCTCGCTGACCACGATGCGCTATTTCCAGCCCTATGATCTCGCGCGCTGTCCGAATGTGGTCAAATATCTCAGCCGCATCGGCGCCCGCCCGGCATACCGCCGCGCGATGGAGAAGGGCGATCCCGGCATGGCGCTGCTCTTGAGCTGAGCAGCAGCGATCACGCGATCCTGTTCGCGGTGGCCGCGCGCTCCGCTGCCAGCTGCTTCTGCAGGCGATCGATGTTTTGCAGCAGGCGCTGGCTGGTCAGCACCAGGAAGTAATAGCCGAACTGCGGATCCTGGAAGTAGATCTCGAGCAGCCTGTCATAGGTGATCGTCAGCACCTGGCCATCCTCGATGCATTCGATCGTACCGGTGCGCCGGTTGTCCGGCGTCAGGAAGCCGAGCTCGCCCATCAGCGCGCCCGGCAGGATCTCGACGTTGATCTCCTTGACCAGGAATTTGCCGGTCACCGTGAGCAGCATCTCCTTGGCCGGGTCGCCCAGTTTGAACAGCGTATCGCCGCAGCGGTATTTGCGTTCGGTCATGAACGGCTTGAGCCACTCGATCGACATGTCGCCCTCGGCGGCATGGCGCGCCTTCTTGACCAGCTTGAGCATCTGCCTCAGGCGAAGAGCGTTGATCGGGAGCAGCAAGAGATAGAGCAGGAACGTCGAGACGTTGGCCGAGAGCGCGCCGAACATGGCGAAGAACGCACAGCCGACCATGTTGGCGACGCGCAGCGGCACCATGGTCCGCATCAGGAGCGTGGCGACGAAGAAGACCGCACCGACCGCGGCGAACAGATTGGCCAGCGTAATGTTGTGGACGAAGATCTCCAGCAGGCGATTGAAGATCGCATCATAGGTGACGTTGTTAGGATCGAGCCCCATCTGGACCAGGATCTTCGCGATCCTGAGGTTATCCGTGGCCGCATCGAGAATGCGGTCGAGGATCGACGAAACGTCTGCGCTGCCGGACGGCATGGTACTAACCCCACATAAGGCCTTCAGTCCTGGTCGGCACTCGTATAACCGAAATCGAATGACGACCGCTTGAATGACGCTTCCGGCCGTCATGCCGCAAGAGGCAAATTCTAGCCTGATCGGGCGTTTCGGCAATTGCCCGTTGGTTGCGCGTCGGGCCACCGGCGCTGCCGCGATTCGGGGGCCGCCGTGCGGGCTTCGGTGTCGCGGATCCGGCCTGGACGAGCGATGCGGCGGGGGGCGGGGCGAGCTTCGCTTACGGCTTGGCCGCGGGTTGCACGACCTGCTGCTCGACGAGGCCGGGGCGTCCCGGCAGCGAGCCGGCGCGCAGCAGCATGGCGACGCTGTTGGCCTCTTCCAGGGCGAAGACGATGCGTGATCCACCCAGCTTCTCCATCTTGTCGGTGATGAAGGCCGCGACCTTGACGCGCACCTTGTCGAGCTGGGTGTCGGCATCGAGAGTGGCAGAGGGCAGAGCGATTGCGGACACCATCGCGAACACGGCGATCAGCCGAATGATGCGGATCCGCAGGGCTTCGTCATCATGACCTCAAGTCTTGCGGCAGGGCGCTGGCGAACGAATTCACGCCACAGCCGGTAGGCAATGGACGAACGCCAAATCATCCATCATTCTGGTCCGGCTCGGCCGGTCATCGGCCGGCCTCGCCGAACCAAGATGTCAAAAGATACGGGGCGGGGACATGCATCTGAGGGAGGACGGAATTTCATGGCGGGTATCCACGCGCTCGATCGGTTGATCGGCAACGACTATCCGGATCTTTTGACGGACGAGGAGGTCCGGGCGTTCGAGCAGGTTCCCTATGCCGACCGCGTCGCGGCCGAGAGCATCTATGACGCCATCAGGCTTGGTGCTGAGCGCAACCTCGACGGCGCGGCGATCCAGTTCCTGCAAAATGCCGATCCCGCCGACACGCCGGTCGCGGTCACGTATCGCGATTTCATCGCGCGCGTCACGCAGGCGGCCAATATGTTTCACGCGCTCGGCGCCGAGAAGGGCGACGTCATCAGCTTCATGCTGCCGCTGGTGCCGGACGCCTTCGTCACTCTGTTCGGCGCGGAGGCTGCCGGCATCGCCAACCCCGTCAATCCGCTGCTCGAGCCGCACCAGATCGCCGAGATCCTGGAGGCCGCGAACACCAAGATCCTGGTGGCGCTCGGACCGATGCCGGGCACCGACATCTGGCAGAAGGTCGAGCAGATCCGCCCGCAGCTGAGGCATCTGAAGGCAGTCGTGCAAGTATTCGGCGGCGGCGATCCGGCCAATGGCATCTTTTCCTTCAGCGACCTCATCAAGCAGCAGCCGTCGGACCGGCTCGTCAGCGGACGGCAGATCCACGGCAGCGACATCGCCGCCTATTTCCACACCGGCGGCACCACCGGCACGCCGAAGCTGGTGCGGCACACCCATGCCAACCAGGTCTATCAGGCCTGGGCCCTCAATCTGCTGCTGAAGGCGAGGCCGGGTGCAAACCTGCTGTTCGGCATGCCGCTGTTTCACGTCGGTGGATCGCTGACGCAAGTGCTGCTGACGCTGTCGAGCGGCGGCTCGCTGGTCGTGCTGTCGCCGAGCGGCTGGCGCAACCCGAATGCGGTGAAGAACATCTGGCAGCTCGTCGAGCGCTTCAAGCCCGAGGCGCTGTCGAGCGTGCCGACGGTGCTCGCCGCGACCCTCGCGGTGCCGCCGGGGAATGCGGATATCTCGAGCCTGAAATATGCGGCAGGGGGCGGCTCGGCGATTCCGGTCGCGGTCGGCTCGGCGATTCAGGAGAAACTTAAGCTACCGGTGATTGAGGTCTACGGCATGACCGAGACCTCGAGCGTGCACACGCTCGCCTATCCCGGCCGGCCGATCCGGCTCGGCTCGGTCGGTCTTCCCATGCCTTACGCGCGGGTGCGCATCGTGCAGCTCGACGCCGAGGGACGCCTGATCCGCGACTGCAAGCCGGACGAGATCGGCGTCGTCATCATGGCCGGGCCCGGCGTGTTCGGCGGCTATCTCAACGACGAGCACAACAAGGGCGCCTTCGTCGACGGGGTCTGGGTCAATTCCGGCGATCTCGGCCGCCTGGATGCGGACGGCTATCTCTGGATCACCGGCCGCGCCAAGGATCTCGTGATCCGCGGCGGCCACAACATCGATCCGGCGCCGATCGAGGAGATCATGTTCAGACATCCCGCCGTCGGCTTCGCCGCCGTGGTCGGCCAGCCCGACGCCTATGCCGGCGAATTGCCGGTGGGATACGTGCAATTGAAGCCCGGCGCCAAGGTCGAGCCGGGCGAGCTCGAAGCATGGGTGCGCGAGCGCACGCCGGAGCGCGCCGCCGTCCCGGTGCAGGTCATTCCGATCGATCCGATGCCGGTGACGGGCGTCGGCAAGGTGTTCAAGCCGCAGCTGCGTTGGGACGCGGCCGAGCGCGTGTTCACCAAGGTGCTGGCGCCGCTGGTCGAGCGCGGCATCGACTGCAATGTGAAGGTCGGTCCGCACGGCAGCCACGGCTCGATCGCGACCGTGACGCTCGCTGGTCTGCAAGCGGATCAACGCGAGGCGGTTGCGAGCGAGGTGCATACGCTGCTCGCCCCGTTCGTGATGCGGCACGAGGTGGTGCAGGCGTAGGTGCTTGCGTGAATTGTAGATCCTACGGGTGACAGGTGGTCAGGGGTAAGTTGAGTTTGCGACCGCCAACTCACCCGGAGGATCTACGAGCGCGGCGTGCGGTCCTATCCCGCCGGCATTCGCGTCTCGACCAGACGGGCCCAGAACGAGGCGCCGTGGCCCAAAATGTTGTCGTTGAAGACGTAGGCCGGGTGGTGGCATTCGTTGCCGTCGCCCATGCCGACCAGCACCATCGCGCCGGGACGTGCTTCCAGCATGAACGAGAAGTCCTCGGCGCCCATCATCGGGATGAACTTGTCATTGACACGGTCGGCGCCGACGATGTCGCGGGCGACGTTGGCGGCAAGGCCGGCCTCGCGGGCATGGTTCATCGTCACCGGATACATCCGCGTGTACTTCGTCTCGGCCGAGCCGCCATAGGCGCGGGCGATGCTGTCGGCGACTTCGCCGATGCGGCGCTCGACGAGGTCGCGCACTTCAGGGTCGAGCGTGCGCACGGTGCCGGCGAGTTCGGCGACCTCCGGGATGATGTTGAAGGCCGTGCCGGAATGGAATTGCGTGATCGAGATCACCGCGGACTTCAGCGGGTCGACGTTGCGCGCGACGATCGACTGTAGCGCACCCACGATCTGCGAGCCGATCAGCACGCTGTCGACCGACTTGTGCGGCCCCGCGCCGGCGTGTCCGCCCTTGCCGCGAACGGTGATCTGGATGTTGTCGGATGAGGCGAGCATTGGGCCAGGCGTGGTGGCGAAATGGCCCTCGGGGAGGTTCGGCATGTTGTGCATGCCGTAGACCTCCTGGATGTTCCAGCGCGTCATCAACCCGTCTTCGACCATGGCCTTGCCGCCGCCGCCGCCTTCCTCAGCGGGCTGGAAGATCATCACCGCCGTGCCATCGAAATTGCGCGTCTCGGTCAGGTACTTTGCGGCGCCGAGCAGCATCGCGGTGTGGCCGTCATGACCGCAGGCGTGCATCTTGCCAGGCACCTTGGAGGCATAAGGCACGCCCGAGGTCTCCATGATCGGCAGCGCGTCCATGTCAGCGCGCAAACCGATCGTCTTGCCGGAGGCGGACTTGCGGCCGCGGATCACGCCGACCACGCCGGTGCGGCCGATGCCCGTCACCACTTCGTCGCAGCCGAACTCGCGCAGCTTGTCGGCGACGATGCCGGCGGTGCGGTGGACTTCGTAAAGCAGCTCGGGGTTCTCGTGGAAGTCATGGCGCCAAGTGGCCATTTCGTCGGAGAGGGCGGCGACGCGATTGACGATGGGCATGGGGAATCCGTGTTTTGTGGGCCTTGGCGTTATTCCGGGACACGCGAAGCGTGAACCCGGAATCTCGAGATTTCCGGGTTCGATGCTCCGCATCGCCCCGGAATGACAGGAATTCAGCTCTCCCCGAACACCCGCTTGAAGATCGTGTCGACGTGCTTGAGGTGATAGCCGAGGTCGAACTGCTCCTCGATCTCGGCGTCGGTGAGATATTTCTTCACCTCAGCGTCCTTCTTCAGGAGCTGGAGGAAGTCGCCTTCGCCGCGCCAGACCGGCATGGCGTTGCGCTGCACGAGCTTGTAGGCGTCCTCGCGGCTGGCGCCCTTCTGGGTCAGGGCCAGCAGCACGCGCTGCGAATGCACGAGGCCGCCGAGGCGGTCGAGGTTCTTCTGCATGTTGGCGGGGTACACCAAGAGCTTGTCGATCAAGCCGGCGAGGCGCACCAGCGCGAAGTCGAGCGTCACGGTCGCGTCCGGGCCCATCATGCGCTCGGCCGAGGAGTGCGAAATGTCGCGCTCGTGCCAGAGAACGACGTTCTCCAGCGCCGGCGTCACATAGGCGCGCACCATGCGGGAGAGGCCGGTGAGGTTCTCCGACAGCACCGGGTTGCGCTTGTGCGGCATCGCGGAGGAGCCCTTCTGTCCTTCGGAGAAGAACTCCTCGGCCTCCAGCACCTCGGTGCGCTGCATGTGGCGGATTTCCACGGCAACGCGCTCGATCGAGGAGGCGATCACGCCGAGCGTCGAGAAATACATCGCGTGACGGTCGCGCGGGATCACCTGGGTCGAGATCGGCTCGGGCACGAGCCCCATGGCCTTGGCGACGTGCTCTTCGACGCGCGGGTCGATCTGCGCGAAGGTGCCGACGGCACCGGAGATGGCGCAGGTCGCGACTTCCTTGCGCGCCGCGATCAGGCGCTCCTTGGCGCGGGTGAATTCGGCATAGGCGTAAGCGAGCTTGAGTCCGAAGGTGACGGGCTCGGCATGGATGCCATGGCTGCGGCCGATGGTCGGCGTCATCTTATGCTCGAAGGCGCGCTTCTTCAGCGCGGCCAGCACCTTGTCGAGGTCAGCAAGCAGCAGATCGGCGGCGCGGGTGAGCTGAACGTTGAGACAGGTGTCGAGCACGTCGGAGGAGGTCATGCCCTGGTGCACGAAGCGCGCCTCGGGGCCGACGATCTCGGCGAGGTGGGTGAGGAAGGCGATGACGTCGTGCTTGGTCTCGCGCTCGATCTCGTCGATGCGGGCGACGTCGAAGACGGCGTCCTTGGCCTTGGCCCAGACCGTTTTGGCGGCCTCCTTTGGGATGGTCCCGAGCTCGGCCAGGGCGTCCGCCGCATGCGCCTCGATCTCGAACCAGATCTTGAACCGGGTCTGCGGCTCCCAGATCGAGGCCATTTCCGGGCGGGTATAGCGGGGAATCATCTGACGGCTCCAGCTAGGTAGGCGGGCGACCCAAGGGGGCTTTGCCGGCCAAAATGCTTTTTACGCCGTGATTTAACAGAGCGGGCGGGGCGAAACAAACGGCTGAGGCAAGGTAGCGGGGGATGACTGGACCGGGCAGGCAGCTGAGTGCCCAAGTAGTGCCCAAGCCGGCTGGCGGCGGTTGCCCGCGGCTTGGCCGGGCGGGCCGGAGAAATCAGCGGTCAATCACGGATCATTGACTGACAGATATTGAAATCTGTCAGCGAGACGTGTATATCCGTTTCCGGACGCTCCGATTGGGCGTCCCGCGACAGCCCCGGGAAGCCCGACATCCGAACCAAGCTCGGATCGGAGGGCAGATTGAAGAACGGGGACCGTGGACGAATGGAGACTTAAGACAATGACGACCGAAATCCTCAATTTCACCGGCGTGATTGGGCATTGGCTCAATTTGCTGGTGGCGCGACAGATCGCGGCGCAAGCTGCAAAACTGCCTCATTAAGGCATAGGCTTTCCGAACGACCGGCCAGGGCGCTTCGGAAGCAGCCCCAGTGCCGGGTAACTGAGCCCCAACCGGGAACATGGTGCTGGCATGAATGAAGCCGTTGTCTTGACGCCGGAGCGGATCCTCGAAGTCACCGAGGACGTGCTCAGGCGTTACGGACTTGCCAAGGCCACAGTGGTCGACGTTGCCCGTGCGCTCGATGTGAGCCACGGCAGCGTCTATCGCCATTTCCCCAGCAAGGCCTCGCTGCGCGAGGCCGTTGCCAAGCGCTGGCTCGACCGCATCGACGCGCCGCTACGCGCGATCGCCGAGGAGCACGGCCCGGCGCCTGACAGGCTCGACCGCTGGTTGCGCACGCTGTTCGCCGCCAAACGTTCGCGCGTGCTCGATGACCCCGAGATGTTCCAGACCTATCTGACGCTGGCGCGCGAGGCCTGTGCGGCCGTCAAATGCCACAAGGACACCATGATCGACCAGATCGCGGCGATCCTGACCGACGGCGTGAAGCGGGGGGAATTCGCCGTGGGCGACGTGAAGGCGACCGCGCGCGCCATCTTCGATGCCACCGTTCGCTTCCACCATCCGGCCCATGCCGACGAATGGAAGGATGCCGATCTCTCCGCGCGCGTCGATGCGACGCTGGCGCTTTTGCTGCGCGGGCTGAAGGCGGCCTAGATCCGCAGGACCCATTCAGTCCCAGGTGCGGCCAATCAACCTTTCGTCTTGTGGAGAGCGGCGCCATCGCGAAGCGAGGGCGAGGAAACCGAATGTCTTCGCGCGTGGAAGGCAGGATCGGACGATGGCACGACCGGCGGACTATCCGGATATGCATTGACTGCGATTTCGACGGCGTCCTTTGACCGCTTTCGAAGGCGGTAGAATGTGAGCTCCTGATCGAGCATGGGGCAGCGGAAGTGGACGACGGCTGTGTCCGGCAGACGGCAAAGTTCGTCGATGAGCTCGCCCACTGTGATGATCGGGGGGTGGTCGACGACCCTGTGATGATCCTTACGCATGGCGATTTACTCCTCCACTCCACTACTAACCGGGGCTGGATAGCCTCCGTTCCATCCCACTCAGCAGATTTACGAGCGCCACCTCGCTCGCGGAATCCGTCAGCTCCGCTGCTAGATCCTCGTTAACCCACAGGTTGCGGCGAGCCGCACGAGCTGCGCATCCGTGCGCGCGCCGGTCTTCGACTTGATCAGATAGTGATAGTTCTGCACGGTCTTGACGCTGAGATTGAGATGGGTCGCGATCTGCTCGGTGGTGGCGCCGCCGGCGAACTGGCGCAGGATCTCGATCTCGCGCTCACCCAGCTGGTCCAGCACCGAGCCGGTTGGCGACAGGCTGTCCGCGGCGAGGACATGCGCGATGTCGTCGCTCATGGCGCGCTCGCCGCGCGCCACGCTGCGGATGGCGTGCACCACGGCTGAGGGTTCGCTGCTCTTGGTGACGAAGCCGCTCGCGCCCGCGCCGAAGGCTGCCTTCACCAGCACAGCCTCGTTGTGCATGGTGAAGACCAGAATCCGCGCTCGTGGGCTGCGCGCGCGGATGTTGCGGATCGCCTCGAGCCCGCTCGCGCCGGGCATCGAGATATCGAGTACGACCACATCAGGATCATGCGCCTTGAACGCGCCGTAGGCCTCCGCGGCGTTGTCGGCTTCCGCCACGACGTGCAGATCGCCCTGGCTCTCCAACACGCGCCGATAGCCTTGCCGCACGATCGGGTGGTCGTCGACCAGCAGCACGGAAATGCCTGTTGCTGCAACCTCGCTCATTCCGGCCTCACGCAGCGAGCGGGATGGTGGCGGCAACGCTGAGGCCGCCGCGCGCAGGCATGATCGACAGCGATCCGCCGGCGGCCGTGACGCGCTCGCGGATGCCGGTCAGGCCGAAACCGGCCGATTGCGCGACGCGCTCCGCATCGCCGCCGCCGTCGTCCTCGACGCGGATCAGCAGCGCACCGTCCTCGCCGGCACGCCGTTCGATGCGCAGACTGATCTCGTGCGCTGCACTGTGGCGCAGCGCGTTGGTCAGGCATTCCTGCGCGACACGATAGGCCGTGGTGGCGGCCGGGCCGCTGATGTCGGTGAGGTCGCCCCTGAGATCGAGCCGGATCGTCGGCCGTGCCGCGCTGTGCGAGCGCCAGCTGTCGACGAGATTGACGAGGCTGGCCTCGAGCCCGAGCTCCTCGGGCAGCGGATTGCGCAGCCGCTTCAGTGCATCGCGAAGCGAAGCCATCAGATGATGCGTGGCCTGCGAGATCATGCGCGCATCCTGCGCGATCCCGGTGTCGCCGTTGTCCCTCGTGCTGGCTGTTTCGATTGTGTTGGCGAAGGCGAGGATGGCGGAGAGATTCTGCCCGAACTCGTCGTGCAGCTCGCGGGCGAGCGCGCGGCGTTCGTCCTCGCGGATCTCGATCAAGCGCCGCGTCAGCGCGGCGCGCTGTTCGGTGGCTTCCTCCAGCCGGCCGCCGAGCTCGCCGACGGCGTTGCCGATCATCGCCAGCTCCATCGAGCGGAAGCGCGGCAGCTTGGTGCGATACTGTCCGCGCGCCATGCGCTGCAATGCAGTGACGATCGCACGCGCCGGCGCCAGCGCATGTGCGATCGCGAGCGAGGCCAGCAGCGCGATTGCCGCCGCCATCAACAGCGCGACGTCGATCACGTTGAGGATGTACTCCCACGCCAGCGAGATGGCCGCGGCGCCGTCCGGCGTCGCCACCACCGTCCCGGCGGCCGCCGCGCGCGGGCTGACGGGCCGTACCACCTCGGCGTGGCTGCCGAGGAAGGTGGGTACAATGGCGGCGAACCAGCGCGGCGGCGTCTTGCCCAGCCCCTCGCTCTGGCCGCAGAGCGGCTTCTCGAACGCGGCGGCCGGCTGGAACTCGACGCAGACGCCGGGCGAGATCAGCTTCATCGTCTCCAGCGTGCGCCAATCTGGAACCGGCAAAAGGTGCTCGCGCGCTCTGCTGCTGCGCAACAAAAGCTCACGCCAATACAGCGCCTGGAGCGCCTGCGCGACCCGCTGCGCCGAGGCCGCAGTCGCCCGATCGACGCTGCGATAGGCGTCGAACGTGGCCCACACGGTTGCAGCTCCGAGGCAGAGCACGACGATGAGCAGCAGACGGGCGACAAGCTGAAGCACGAGGCGCATGCGATCATCCCCGACGTTTGGTAAGGTCAGCCTAACAACGCCGCCGCGCCTTGCCAATTGCAGGGAACGCCCGGGCTGCAGCTCGGGCAAATTTCCCGAGCCGGATTGGGCATGGGTCTTTGGACCGGGCGCGGCGTCTTTGATCTAATCGGGCAGGAATCTTTACAGGCCAATCGTTGCGAGCGAGGAGCGGTGCAGCATGAGTTCGATGACGATTGGACCAATCCCGAGCCAGGCTGCCGATCCATCCGAGCGCAGCGCGCTGCTGTTCTGGATGATCTTCACCGGACTGTCGATCTTCGCCGTCGTGCTGTTGTGGCGCTTCGGCCTGATCCATCTGATGTTGACTTCGGACCGCACCTACATCTCGAGCGTCATCGCGGTGCTCTATGTCGTCACCTGCGGCCACTGCTTCCTGCGGACGCGGGCGATCGCGCGCGAAGGGGCGGCCGCGCGGCGTTGCCGCGCGGTGCTGTCGGCGACCGGTGGCAGCAAGGCGCTCGATGCGAGCGCGGCGGGGCTACCACGCGGTCTGGTGCGCGATCACATCGAGAGCCTCTTGACGAAGGCTGCTGCCCAGGACTATCGCCCGGTCGATCAGACGCTGCTGCTGCGGACGCTCGCCGATCGCTTGCGCGGCTCCAACGGATTCGGGGCCTTCGTCTCGGACACGCTGATGAAGCTCGGCCTGCTCGGCACCATCATCGGCTTCATCATCATGCTGGCGCCGATCGCAGGGCTGGATGCCGCCGACAAGGTCGCGATGCGCTCCTCGATGGGCTTGATGAGCGACGGCATGGCGGTTGCGATGTACACGACGCTCGCCGGCCTCGTCGGCTCGATCCTGGTCCGCATCCAGTACTACATGCTGGACGCCGCGACCCAGCGGGTGTTCTCGGACGCGGTGGTGCTGACCGAGACGTACGTGACGCCGGTGCTGGAGCGCAAGGGTTCTGGTGCGCGGTCATGATCGATGATTTCGGCCTCTATCCGCGTGAGGAGGCGTTCGATCCTCTGGGCGTGATGCTGTTCAAGGCGCTGCAGGTGATCGCGTTCCTGTTTTTCCTGGCGTTGCTCGCGGTGTCCCCGGATGCCAAGGACGGCAAGATCGACTCCAAGGCGGAGTTCATGATCACGCTGGACTGGCCGGACAATCACCCCGACGATCTCGACCTGTTCGTGCAGGATCCCGCGGGCAACATCGCCTGGTATCGCCACCGCGAGGCCGGCTTCCTCACGCTCGACCGCGACGACCGCGGCGGCGCCAACGACTTCATCATGGTCGCCGGCAAGAAGATCGCCTCGCCGATCCGCGAGGAGATCGTCACGGTGCGCGGCATCCTCGCCGGCGAATACACCGTCAACGTCTCGCATTTCGTCGCCACCACGGGCGAGCCCGTGACGGCCAATGTGAAGGTGCAGAAGCTCAATCCGACCGCGCAGGTGATCTTCGACAACAAGTTCACGCTGGACCACACCGGCGACGAGAAGACCGCGGTCAGATTCCGCATCGATGCGGAAGGCAAGGTCGTAAATGTCGATCAGCGGCCGAAATCGCTGCTGGAGACGTTCCGCAGCAGCTGGCGCAACGGCGCCGACGTCGACCCCAAGACCGGTGTGAGCAGGAACGCTGTGAGGGTGCGCCGTGAGTAATCCGCAAACGGTCATCCTGACGCTGTCGGTCGCTTATGCCGTCATCGGCGCGCTGCTGCTGGTCGTGTTGGTCTATGCGCGGCTCCACTGGTCGTTGAAGGCGGTCGCCGTGGTCGTGACCAGCGCGTTCTACGTCGTCAGCTTCACTGAAATGCGCGGGCTGCTCGGCTGGGCCAGCTCCGACCGGCTGCCTGTCACCTTCAAGCTGCTGAAGGCGCGCATCGTCGAGCCGCATTCGCTTCAGGGCGATCCCGGCTCGATCTATCTTTGGGTCGAGGCGTTGGACGAGGACAATCGCCCGAGCGGCATCCCGCGCGCCTTTCGGGTGCCCTACGATGACCGGCTGGCCGACAAGACCCACGCCGCGGAGAACGAGATCGCGGCGGGTCATCCGCAAGGCGGGCGCGCGGCGGATTTCGGCGGCGGCGACGGCAGCCTGATCGACATGGTCCGGGAATATGTGACGCCGAAGACCATTCTGGAGACCAGCGGCGGCGATTCCTCGACCGGCGAGTTCAATGCCCCGCCCGCCGGTGCGCAAGGCGCCGTCTTCACGCCGCTGCCGCCACCCCGGATGCCGCCGAAGGACGAGCAGTAGGCCTTTCACCATCAATGCAGGGCAGCGCTGGTAAACGGCCCAGTGCTGGCGCATCTTCTTGACCTCCCTCAATTTGGCCTTATCGGCTTCCAATAAGAATTTGAGGGTGGAGGGTGCGTGCTTCTCGCTGTCTTCTCGGATATCCACGGTAACCGGCAGGCGTTCGAGGCCTGCCTGAAGCTTGCCCGCGCCAAGGGGGCGGAGCGGTTCGTCTTGCTCGGCGATTTCGTCGGCTATGGTGCCGATCCGGAATGGGTGGTGGATACGGCGATGGAGCTGGTTGCGCAGGGCGCCATCGCGGTGCGCGGCAATCACGACCAGGCGGTCAATTCCTCGGCCGAGACCATGAACGCGGAGGCGCAGATTGCGATCGAATGGACCCGCGGCCGCCTCGACGCCGCCCAGCGGCGATTCCTGGCCGAATTGCCGATGCAGGTAGCGGACGGCGATCGCCTGTTCGTGCACTCGGAGGCCTCCAGCCCGCAGCGCTGGCATTACGTGCGCTCGACGGCGGATGCGGCCAAGAGCCTGATCTCGACGCCCGCCCATGTCACCTTCTGCGGCCACATCCACCGTCCGGCGCTCTATTCGATGTCGGTGACGGCGAAGATGTCGAGCCTCGTGCCCAAGACCGATGTCTCGGTGCCGCTGCTGCGTGGACGGCAATGGCTGGCGGTGCTCGGCTCGGTCGGCCAGCCCCGCGACGGCGATCCGTCGGCGGCCTTCGTGCTGTTCGACACGGTGTCGTGCCAGATCACCTATTGCCGCGCGCCCTATGATATCGAGACGGCCGCGAGCCGGATCCGCCAGAACGGCCTGCCGCACTGGCTGGCCGACCGGCTATCGCAGGGACGCTAGAGGCCGATGCCGAAACCCCTGGTCAGGTCAGGCGCGGTGATCGACGGTTACACGATCGGCGAATGCGTGCATGCCGGCGGCATGGCGACGCTGTGGACCGTCACCCATCCCGGCATCGACGTGCCCTTGCTGATGAAGATCCCGCGGGTGTCTGAGGGCGAGGACCCCGCCGCGATCGTCTCCTTCGAGATGGAGATGATGATTCTGCCGCGGCTCGCCGGGCCACATGTGCCTGCGTGTTTCGGCACCGGCGATTTCGCGCACCAGGCCTATGTCGTGATCGAGCGCATCTCCGGGACCACGCTCTACAAGCGGCTGCCCGACCTGCCGCTGCCGTATGACGAGGCGCGGCAGCTCGTTGCGAAGATCGCGACCGCGCTCGCCGACCTGCACCGGCAGAACGTGATCCATCACGACATCAAGCCGAGCAGCATCATGTTCCGCGAGAGCGGCGAGGCGGTGCTGATCGACTACGGCCTCTCGCATCATAACCATCTGCCTGATCTGTTGCAGGAGGAGTTCCGCCTGCCTTACGGCACCGCGCCCTATATGGCGCCTGAGCGGCTGCTCGGGGTGCGCGACGACCCGCGCAGCGACCTGTTCTCGCTCGGCGTGCTGCTCTATTTCTTCACCACGGGCGAGCGTCCGTTCGGTGAGGGCGAGACCTTGCGCGCGATGCGGCGCCGGCTGTGGCGCGATCCGCATCCGCCGCGCGCGCTTCGCGCCGACTATCCGCCCTGGCTCCAGGAAGTCGTGCTGCGCTGTCTGGAGATCGAGCCGGTGTGGCGCTATCCGACGGCATCCCAACTCGCTTTCGATCTCGCCCATCCGGACCAGGTCAAGCTCACCGCGCGCGCGGAGCGGCTGAACCGTGACCCCTTAGGCGTTGTGTGGCGGCGCCGCTTCAATCAGGGCGTCATGCAGCCGCGTGCGAAATCGGACGTCGCGGCGCAGATCGCGTCGAGCCCAATCCTCGCCGTGGCGCTCGATACGGTGGAAGGCACACCGGAGCTGAACGAGGCTCTGCGCGTGACGACCGAGCGCATTCTCGCCACGCTGCCCTCGGCGCGGCTTGCCTGCCTCAACGTGCTCAAGCTGAACCGCATCGCGATCGATCGGACGCTCGACGAGCAGGGCTCCAACAAGCATATCGACCGCCTGGTCGCGCTCCGGCATTGGGCGACGCCGCTCAAGCTGGACGAGAGCCGGCTGTCGGTTCATGTGCTGGAAGCCATCGATCCCGCCGCCGCGATCCTGGAGTTCGCCGAGGCGAACCAGGTCGACCACGTCATCATCGGCGCGCGGCAGAGCTCGTTCAGGCGCACGCTGCTCGGCAGCGTCTCCGCCAAGGTGGCCTCGGAGGCGACCTGCACCGTCACCGTGGTGCGGCCGCCGCGGATGGCTGGGGACGCTGGCGGGTCAGAAATGGCGGGTTAGGCCGTCTGACGTCCTGCGCGTGGATCAGGCCGCTTGCTTGCGGCGGATTGGCCAGGAGAATTGCGGGCCGGGATCGCCGTGATCCGCGCTGCCAAAATACTGGATGATCTCGCGGCAGGGCTCGCAACTGAACAGGGTGTGCGACGCGGACCCCTTGGTCATTTCCTTCAGGCAGTTCGGGCAATGCGGTTTCATGGGACGGTCCGGGAAAAAGGATTCTGAGTGTCGGCCTGCGTGGCGAGGTCGGCCGAAGAAATAAAATCGAGGCTGGGATGCGGGCGGCGTGGAATGCGGCACCTGCGCTTCGGCTAACGCTTCACAGGTGCAAGCTGCATGGCATCATCCCCGGCGGCGATGAAGGTGGATGATGCGGGCAAAGGATGCGGCCTTTACCGGTCGCGCCACGTAGAGGCTGCGAGCTGCAATCGCTGCATTGAACCCGAACCACAACGCTACGGCAGTCCAAATCAGGGTCGTCGTCATGATGTGCTCCCGTCAAAAGCAGGCAGGATCACTTGCGATGATTTGCGCGAATCAGTGAAGTCCGGATGAGTACGGATCAGGATTGCAATTTTAACCTTTGCGCGCTGCAGCACCCGCAAATGCCACGGGTCATCTGCATCCGCTGTGTCGCTCGATCCAGATCAAATCGCTTCGCCGCGGGCCCCCAGCGCCGCGTTGCGGATCGCGGCGATGTTGGTCTTGTAGGATTCCAGCGTGCCGCCCCTGAACACCGAAGTGCCGGCGACGAAGGCGTTGGCGCCGGCCGCGGCGAGCGCGCCCGCAACATCGGGGCCGACGCCGCCGTCGACCTCGATGTCGATCGGACGGCCCGCCGTCATCGCGCGGATGTCGCGGATCTTGCCGATCGCAGAGGGGATGAAGGCCTGGCCACCGAAGCCGGGATTGACCGACATGACCAGCACGAGGTCGACGAGGTCAAGGACGTATTCGAGCGCGCTGATCGGCGTTGCCGGATTGAGCGAGACGCCGGCCTTCTTGCCGAGCGCGCGGATGGCCTGGAGCGAACGGTGCAGGTGGGGACCTGCCTCGGCATGTACGGTGATGTGGTCGCAGCCGGCTTTCGCGAAGGCCTCGAGATAGGGATCGCAGGGCGAGATCATCAGATGCGCGTCGAAGATCTTCTTGGTGTGCGGGCGCATCGCCTTGATGACGTCGGGACCATAGGAGATGTTGGGAACGAAATGCCCGTCCATCACGTCGAGATGGATCCAGTCGGCGCCGGCGGCGTCGACCGCGCGGACCTCCTCGCCGAGCTTCGAAAAGTCCGAGGCCAGGATCGAGGGCGCGATGGCCAGGGGGCGGGGGGCGAAGGCTTGGGTCATGGCGCGTTTTCCCGTGGCGGACGGACGACGAATGGCCTCGCCTAACATGGGCCTCCGTGGCGGGCAATGCAGGAGGGGCGGGCTTCCTGTGGGCGGAAATTTCTGCCGCCGGCGGCATGAATTGCCGACGTTCCCACGGCCTGCAAAGCGTGGTGAATGCGGATTTCATTGAACTTTTCGCGCTGGCACGTCGCTTGCTGATCTGACCTGACAGAACATTGGCCGCGGCATGCCGCATCGGTTGGAGTTGTGCAATGTTGTTCGCCCTTGGTGCCGTATCGAGCGCGCTCGATGCGATCCAGTCGCTGACCAACGCGAAATCGTCGTCGACGCAGAAGACGGGATCTTCGCAGAGCGCGCCGCTCAACCCGTTCGCGATCGACAGCGGCAGCAGCACGACGGGCGGGGCGAGTTCGTCGGTCAATGCGGGCAAATATCCGCAGATCTCGCCGGAGACGATGAACGCGTTGTTTGCTGCGCAGAGCCAGTCGGCGGACAGCTCGGTCTCGTCGAATTCGGCACCCTCGGCGTCGAACGGCCGGGATGCCGCGCTGAAGCACCTGTTCTCGCAAATCGATACCGACGGCGACGGCAGCATCAC
The DNA here is from genome assembly GCF_004114425.1 of Bradyrhizobium vignae. Lineage (GTDB taxonomy): Bacteria > Pseudomonadota > Alphaproteobacteria > Rhizobiales > Xanthobacteraceae > Bradyrhizobium > Bradyrhizobium vignae. The sequence goes on from NZ_RDQF01000048.1 coordinate 54,125, forward strand.
CAAGTCGGAATTCGAGGATGCGCTCGGCGCCGGCGGCACCAATCTGGCGCAGGCCGATGACGTGTTCTCGAAGCTGGATTCGAATGCGGACGGCAGCGTCAGTCTGGATGAGATGTCGAAGGCGCTGAAGAGCGGTCATCGCGGTCACCACGCCCATGGCGCGGGCGACGCCTCCGGCAGCGGCTCGGATTCCTCGTCGTCGAGCGGCGGATCGACCTCGACCACGACGACCAACGCCGACGGCTCGACCACCACCACCGTCACCTATGCCGACGGCTTCAAGATGTCGACCACGGTGCCGGGCGCCTCCAGCAGCTCGAAGGCGAACGGCGGCGGCAATTCGCCTTATGACTGGTTCGGGCAGATGATGCAGCGCCAGGCGCAGGCCGCCTCCGCGACCGCGTCCTCTTCGACGTCGATGAGCGTGTGAACGAAGAGCGCTCTCCCTCGGCAAATGACGCTGTCATGCCCCGGCTTGACCAGGCTTGACCGGGGCATCCAGTACGCCGCGGCCTTCCGGTTCAATCACAACCGTCTCTGGAATCGCCCGGTCGCCGGGCGATGACACCCGATGTGGGGCGCTAGCCGAACCTGTCCCTCCACGCCGGCTGCGCACCGGGGAACGGCAACGCCGTCGCGCTGTAGACACCGCGGGCGATGGCGCGTGCGACCACATTGGCTGCGATCGTGCCGAGCTCGGTGAGGCCGGCCAGCGGTTCGATCGGCTTTTCGCACGTGGCGGCGGCAAACAGCACGTCACCGTCGGTCGGCGCATGCACCGGATAGATCGCGCGGGCAAAGCCGGTGTGCGCGATCATTGCCAGCCGCTTGGCCTGGGGTTTGGTCAGCACCGCGTCGGTGACGACGGCGCCGATGGTGGTGTTTTCGCGCGCGGTCGCCGCGGGACCGCCCTTGATACGCATGCGCAGCATGTCGTCGGTGAACTTGTCCGGCAGGCCGCGTCCGCCGAATTCGCCGCCCACCTCGAACGGTGCCGCCCAGAACCACGGCCCGTCGCCGACGGTGACAGTGCCGACCGCGTTGACGGCGACGATCGCCGCGACCTTCACGCCGTCAGGCGTCACGGCCGAGGCCGAGCCGAGCCCGCCCTTGAACGTTGCCGTGGTGGCGCCGAAGCCGGCGCCGACGCTGCCGAGCGCGAAGTCCGCGCTGGTGGCGGTGGCCGCCGCGGCGTAGCCGAGGTCGCGATAGGGCGAGAAGCGTCCCCAGGCCTTGTCACCGGCATTGAGCAGGTCGAACAGGATCGCCCCCGGCACGATCGGGATCAGCGCTTCGCGAACCCTGAAGCCGCGGCCCTGCTCGGCCAGCCATGCCTGTACGCCGCCGCCAGTATCGAGGCCAAAGGCGGAGCCGCCCGACAGCGCGATCGCGTCGACGCGCTCGACCGTGTTGGCGAGATCGAGCAGCGCATCCTCGCGTGTGCCGGGGCCGCCGCCGCGAACGTCGATCGCGGCGATCGCGGGAGAATCGAAGATGATCGCGGTCGCGCCGGAAGCGACTTTCGCATCTTCGGCATGGCCGACCCGGACGCCGGCGATATCGGTGAGAAGGTTCTTCAAGACGACCCTCGTCGTTGAGAGCAATTCGCGATCTGCGATAGCGCAGCGATGCCGCAGGCTCAACTGGCGAGCGCGGTCCTCAGCATCTTGGCCAGCTCGGACTTGCGGTACGGTTTTGCCAATAGCAGCACGCCGGAATCCAGCCGGCCGTGATGGACGATGGCGTTTTCGGTGTAGCCCGAGGTGAACAACGTCTTCAGGTCGGGGCGGCGCCGGGCCGCTTCGTCAGCAAGCTGGCGGCCGTTCATGTTGCCGGGCATGATGACGTCGGTGAAGAGCAGGTCGATGGTCTCGTCGCTGTCGATGATCTTGAGCGCCTCGGCGCCGTTGGCGGCCTCGAGCGCGGTATAGCCGAGGCTCTTGACCTGCGTCACGACATATTGCCGCACCAGCGCGTCGTCCTCGACGATCAGGATCTTCTCATTGCCGCCGGTGATGGGCGCGTTCTGGAGCGCCTCGAACTCGGTCTCCTGCACGCCGGTCGAGCGCGGCAGGTAGATCTTCACGCTCGTGCCGTGGCCTTCCTCGCTGTAGATCTTGATGTGGCCGCCCGACTGCTTGACGAAGCCGAACACCATGCTGAGGCCGAGGCCAGTACCCTTACCGACCTCCTTGGTGGTGAAGAAGGGATCAAAGACCCGGTCGATCAGCTCCGCAGGGATTCCGCTGCCGGTATCGCTGACCGCGATCATCACGTAATTGCCGGCCACGACATCGGGATTCATGCTGGCATAGCCGTCGTCGAGGAAGATGTTGCGGGTCTCCAGCACCAGGGTGCCGCCGTCCGGCATGGCGTCGCGCGCATTCAGCGCGAGATTGAGGATCGCGGTGGACAGCTGGCCCGGATCGACCAGCGTCGGCCAGGCATCCTCGGTGAGCTGCGGCATGATGGCGATCTGCTCGCCGAGGGTGGGATGCAGCAGCTTGGCGGCTTCGAGCACCAGCGCGTTGACGTCGATCTCGCGCGGCTGCAGCGGCTGCTTGCGCGCGAAGGCGAGCAGGTGCTTGGTCAGCTGCGCGCCGCGCTCGGCGGCATCGTCGATCAGCTTGGTGATGGCGGCAAGCTCGGGCCGGTCGGCGACCGCGTCGCTGAGAATGCCGATCGTGCCCGTGATGACGGTCAGCACGTTGTTGAAGTCGTGGGCGACGCCGCCGGTCAACTGGCCGATGGAGTCCATCTTCTGGACCTGCCGGAGCTGCGCTTCGGCGGCCTGCTTGTCGGTGAGGTCACGGCCGATGAAGTAGTGGCGCTTCACCGGCTCCGACCAGGTGCCCATCCAGTTCAGCGTGACCTCGTGACCATCGTAGTGGTAGTAGCGCGCCTCGAAACTGCGCTTGACCGCGCCACGACGGGCTGCGCGCATCTCGTTCCGGGTCTTCTCGAGGTCGTCGGGGTGGATGAACTCGGTCGCGCTGTGCCCGACCATGTCCTCGGGGCTGTAGCCGAGGATGTTCTTCACGCTCGGGCTGACCTGGACGAAATTGCCATAGCCGTCGGTGACCAGGATCAGGTCCTGCGATGTCTCGAAGATGCGCTGGCGCTCTTCGGTTTCGCGACGCAGCTTCTCTCTCGCCTGTTTCTCTTCGGTGATGTCATGGGCGATCTTGGAGACGCCGATGATCTCTCCCGCGTCGGTCCGCAGCGGTGAGATGTTCAGAACGACGTCGAGCGGGACGCCGTCTTTCCGGAGACGAACCGTCTCGTGCTGGGCGATCGATTCGTTGCTGGCGACCCGGTTGAGAATGCTCCTGACTTCGCTCTTGCGATCCGGCGGCACGATGATGTCGATGGGCTTGCCGACCGCCTCGGCTGCGGAATAGCCGAACAGATGTTCGGCGGCCTTGTTCCAGCCGGTGATGATACCGTCGAGCGTTTTCGTGATGATGGCGTCATTGGACGACTCGACCACTGCGCCGTACAGCGCGAGGCGCTTGCCGTAGTAATCGCGTTCCGAGGCCGATTGCTGGCGCAGCCTCCCGACGAGGCCGACCGTATGCGCCTGAAGGCGGACGTTCTCGATGAGAAGCACCGCGAGCACCAAGGTCGCCGCGGCGAGGCCGTAGAGCCGGCCGGCGTAGAAGCCGAGATCGAAGCGCGCGACGTTGACGATCGCCGACAGCGCGATGTCGAACAGCCAGGCGCACATGACCACCATGAGCCAGACGTCGATCACCGTATGCGGCCTGCGGAACCAGAGCGAGACCAGCGCGGCGAAGCTGAGCGACCACACGAAGGACACGACTCCAATCATGGTCGCCGTGTAGTGACCGTCGCGCAACAGGACCGGCAACAGATCGTGCTGTGCAGTCACGATCCAGGCGAAGACGGCGATCGCGGCGATGACGCCGAGCACGCTGGCTGAAATCGCACTGCTTGCCGGACCGCGAATCTGCGGACCACCGTCCTTGTCCTTCAGCCAGGCGTAACCCATCACGCACAACGGAAAACCGGCATGCCAGATCATGTAGAGCCAGACCGTGGTCTGCCGGCCCGCGCCAAAGAGCCCGCTTGGTGCGAACAGTCCGGGGAAGGTGAGGGCGTGAACCAGGGCGGCAGCGGCGGTGAAGAGATAGCCGGTCGCGAGCCACAGCAGTGCGCGGGTCCGCATGACCGCAAATTGCGACAGCAGCAGCACTGCCGTGACGATGTCGCTTACGGCAAGCGCCGATTGATAACTCGCGACGAAGGCCGGGACCGGCTGCAGCGGGGTACCGGCGAACGGCGCGGCCGCTGCGAACAGGAGGGAGGACACGCCGACAATCGTCAATGCTGCGCTGCGGTCGGTCGAAGTGGCCGGCAGGGTCGAAAGAAATGTGCTTCGGTCGATCGTCGCAGGCACGTCCACCTCTCGCGGGTCCGTCTTGAGCAGGGTCTTGAGCATCTCCGCTGGTCTCATTCGGTCGGCAGTTCCGTCATGGTAGCGGGTTCTGGACGCAGCTTGTGAAGGAACCCGGTTACGACTCAACCAAAGGTTACAGCTTACTTAATTTCGGTGGGAACGCGGAATTAGGGCAGGTAAGACGCGCTTTACTGGGACGGTGCCATAATGCCACTCTGCCGCGGCGGGTTCCAGGCTGGATCAGGCGATTTGATCAACATCGGGAGTTGTTCCCAATGCCTCGCGTTCTCATCATCGATGACCAGAAGGGCGTCCGCACGATGATGGCGATGGTGCTTCGGGTCAATCGTTTCGAGGTCGAGGAGGCCGAGAGCGGCGCAGCCGGACTGAAGGCCTTCGCGGAAAGCTCCTTCGACGCGGCGATCGTCGACATCTTCCTCGGCGACGCCAGCGGCGTCGACGTCATTGCTGTGCATGTTCAATAATTCGCTGATTGGATCGCTGCAGCGGAGGAACGATCCGATGCGAGACAACAGCTATGACCGAACGGTTGAACGCAACTATCTGCAGAAGTGGCGTTTTCTGAT
>NZ_RDQF01000049.1 GCF_004114425.1 Bradyrhizobium vignae
ACAAAGCGAAGGCGCTCCTCCATTACCGAACTCGCTTTCCACGGCATCCACACCTCCCGCAGAACAAAAGCGGAAAGTGTAACCCATGTGCCCGGTACGTTCTGTCACCTATGTCTCGGGCCGCTCATGACCTGATCGGCGTAGCCCGGGCGGGGCGCGCGGGGATAGAGAATGAGGCGCTCTTCGGCGAGTTGCTCGAGCGACACAGGACCGCTCTGCTTATCCAACGGGTGATCCATCGGCAGGGCCGCCACCAACTGCTCTTCGCGCAAGATGATGCGACGAACCTCGTCATCGTCGAAGCGCACGCGTCCAAAGCCAATGTCGATGCGGCCTTCCTTGAGGGCGGCGATCTGTTCAAGAGTGACGAGTTCGACCAGATGGAGCTCGACCTCCGGCGCCGCGCGGCGGAACTCCCGGATCAGTTCGGGCAGGTGCCCGTAGAGCACCGAGCCCACGAATCCAATAGTGAGCCGTCTCTTCTCGATCTTGAGCGTGCGCTTCATCATCGTGCGCATCTCTTCGACACGCGCGAGCACCTGGATCGACTGTTCGTAGAAGAGCCGCCCCGGCTCGGTGACCTCCCGCTTGCGAAAATTGACGAAGCCCAGGCTGTGGTCGCACACGGACCCGGTGAACGAATCGTCGAGTTTGATCGTGACTTCCCTTGGGTCGCCCATGCTCTATCCGACTGACCAATGTACGCGTCCGCCAGGAATCGCGACTCCTGTCAGCTCGCGCAATTCCGCGATGAGCCGATCCTGGAATTTTTTGCGGCCGGATAGGACCGGAAGATGGGATCGGAAAGCTCGCTCTTACGACCGGTAGGTAACGCTGGTCGATGCCGGCTATCGGGACTTGGGGAGGGATTGGTCTGTAAGTCCATGAAATCTTTGACGGGACTTCGCTTAGCGCCGGCCATGAGGGGCTATTGCATAATATTGCATGTCACCTGATAATCTTGCATTATGATGCATATATCGGGCTATTTCCGTGTTTACACGGACCAAAAGCAACTCAAAGCGAGCAGTCCATGGGCAGTCGCATGCTGGAGCCGAGGTTCGCAAGCCTTCGGGTAGATCCTCAAAAAAATAGGCCCCTTCACAAACAACTCTGTGACCGGATTAAACAAGCTATTGCGTCGGGGTCTCTGCCACCGGGAACGCAACTCCCATCCTCACGTAGCTTGGCGTCTCAGCTCTTCATTTCTCGCGCCACCGTCGAACTTGCCTACGGGATCCTGGCCAGCGAAGGGCTCGTGATCCGCCGAGGCGCCGCAGGCACGCGGGTTGGATCCTGTCCTGTCGGCCAAACTCCACGGCAGTCGCCTCGGTTGCCGCGCCCGTTGCTGCCCGGGTTAGCCTCGGAAGCTGCTCAAGCCCCGCGCCTTTTCCAGATGGGCCTGCCGGCACTCGATGCATTTCCACGCAAGCTGTGGTCACGACTGGCGGCGAGTCATGCGCGATCTCTCTCGTTTTCCAAGATGGTCTACCAGGGTGCAAGCGGCTATCCGCCCTTGCGGCAGGCAATAGCGAATCGCTTGACGATCTCTCGCGGCATCTCATGCAGCGAAACCCAGGTGTTTATCACCGCGGGATTCCTGGGCGCCTTGACATTGATCGGGCGGACTTTGCTTGCGGCCGGCGATAAGATGTGGGTCGAAGACCCGGGATTTCCGCCGGCGCGTCATGCATTAGAACTAGCCGGCGTCGATCTCGTTCCGGTTCCTGTTGACGGCGATGGGATTGACGTTTCGGCCGGGATCGCACTTGCTCCGGCAGCTCGCCTCGCTCTTGTCACGCCGGCAGCCCAGTTTCCGCTAGGAATCGCACTGTCGGCCGATCGATGGTCACAGTTGGTCTCTTGGGCCACCGCAGCGAAGGCTTGGATTGTCAACGACGACTATGACGGCGACTTCAGTCAATCGGATCGCTCGCTGCCCGTGCTCAAGCATCACGATCGAGCCGAGCGGGCGCTGCATGTCGGTTCGTTTAGCAACCTTCTATTTCCCGGACTGCGGTTGGGCTACCTGGTCGCGCCGATTTCGCTGATCGGCGAGTTCGAGAGTGCATCAGCACTGTGGCCTACGCAGCAGTCGCTACTTGATCAGATGGTCGTCTCGGATTTCATCACTCAGGGCCACCTGGGCCGCCATCTGGCGCGGATGCGAAGATTGTATAGCGAGCGGAAGCTTACCCTCGTCGAAGCGTTGAAAAACGTCCTAGGCGATTCGATTCACGTAGCGGAAACGGGAAGCACTCACCTGGTGTTGCATCTGCCTGCAGATACTGATGACGTTGCTTTAGCCAATCGGGCCCGAGCGCTGGGATTGGCGATAAACGCGCTATCCCCAATGGGTTTACGCACCAGGACTGGTCCGGGCTTGCTGTTGGGGTTCACAAATGTCCCCGCCGACATAGCCCAAGAAGCGACCCAACGATTGAAACGCGCCCTTTTCACGTCGGACGTGCGGAGGCCGCCTCACGGCCACGCGTCCCCCTCCAATCGCATAGCAACGCCGATTGCGTCTCCTTATCCGACATAAGTTGGCCAGGCCCAACCGCCGACGCGATCATAGTTCGCTGGTGTTGCAAATAGATTGGACCTGCTGTCGCGGCGCCCATTGCTATTTTGGAAATGTTGTTGCGTGGACTGAACGATTGTCAGTCTGCGCCGTCGTGTACCAAGCGAGCCAGTGAGCACTTGGTCTGGTTCTTTTGGTCATTCTTGGCCATGGCCTGCGTTGCAGGCAGTACTAAACCTCAGACGTCCATGAGGTTCTCGCAAAATGCGTTCAGCGTGCTTTGCGCATCGTGCTGAGAAGCGAACCTACCGGTCAAGCCGCAACGATCTGCGCCTGGCGTGCGGTCGCTCGGCCCTACACCCAGTTTGAGAGAAAGCCGACGATGTTATCATTTTCTCTTCCTAAGAAGATTCACCTTGCCGGTCTTACGACGGTAATCGTTCTCGCGGCAACCGCCGCGTTGTCGCAAAACGCGAACACGCCAGCTCGGGGGCGCTCGGTCACGCAGGTGCGCACCGAAAAGCTGCCAGACATCAAAAACAAGGTTCTGACCGCCGTCGTTGTCAATTACCCTCCCGGCGGCGCTTCCAAGGCGCATCACCATGACGCGGATGTCTTCGCCTACGTACTCTCCGGTGAAATCCGGTCGCAAGTCGAAGGGGAAGACGCGAAGATCTATCACGCCGGCGAAAGCGTGTTCGAGCCTCCAGGCGAACACCACGTGATTAGCGAGAACGCAAGCAAGACCGAGCCAGCGAGCATGTTGGTTGTTTTCGTGGCGAATGACGGCGCCGAGCTAACAACATTCGACAAATAGCAAGTGCGGATCAGGTCTTTCGAATTGCTTTCGACCGCAGGACCAGAGGTTCCAGCAGCTTTTGGAAGGAGCGCGTTCGTTATTCTTGGCGGTGCGACGTATCGCCAACGGCCGAGAACTCAGAAAGATAAGCACAGCTATATAGGGGGAAAGGGATGACTTATGGCACTCTTGCGGCCAGGCTGGTGGCGCACGCGGCACCAATGCTGATCGTTGTAGGACTCGCGTCGTCTGGTGCTGCCGCGCAGAGCGCCGGGTCGATCACGCCGGCCGGCGATGCTACAGCGTCCGCGCCGCGTTCAACCGGCGGTGCAGCGATAAGGCTTCCCGGGACAGCTGATACGACTCAGTTCGGATGGTATGACAACGCCCAGCGTCCAGTGCTCCGCATCCGATCGGGCGATACGGTAGCAATGGAGACGTTGATCCACGGGCATCAGCAAGTCATGCTGGACCTCTCGATCGAGCAAATGACGCAGCGCGCGAAATCGGAACAGGCGGAATCGCCGGGTCGAGGCCCTCACTCAATTACCGGGCCGATTTATGTCGAAGGCGCCAAACCCGGCGATACCCTGAAGGTCCATATCGGTCGAATAGTGCCGACGTCATACGCCTTGAATTTCAATTATCCTGGCTTTGGAGGCGCGTTTCCCAGCCGGTTCTCTCAAGGTCAGGTAAAATATTTTTATTTGGATATTGCCAAGCAGCAGCTGGAATTCGCGCCCGGCATCTTCGTTCCGTTGCGACCATTTCCTGGCATCATCGCCGTTGCTCGCGCGGCACCTGGCCCCTACAGCACTGTGCCTCCGGGCCCCTTTGGTGGGAATCTCGATATCAACGAGATGGTCTCAGGTACGACGCTCTACCTCCCGGTATTCGTAGATGGAGCGTTGCTTTGGTCGGGGGATTCTCACGCGGGGCAGGGTAACGGCGAGATCAATCTGACAGCCATCGAGACCGCGTTCAAGGAGCTCGATCTCACGATTTCGGTGCTCAAAGACATCAAGCTGACTTGGCCTCGCATTGAGACACCCACGCATTGGATCGCTATCGGATACGACCGGGATCTCAACGTCGCGTTTAATTTGCTGCAGGAGCAAACGACCGAACTTATCGCTGAACAGAGCAAAGTGTCGTCCGAGGTTGCGCGAAAGCTCATGTTAGCAAATTGGGACTGTCGCATTTCCGAAGTTATCAATGTTCTCAAAGGGACATACTGCATGATTCCCAAGGCGACGAACGTACCGGCGCCACAGCTGCCCCGCGACGACAACCCGGACTACCTTGTCACGTATGCCAAAGATACTGATTTGAACAAGGCGATGGATACGTCTTCAATGGCCATGGTCGACAAGCTGGCAACCGAGAAGCATCTAACACCACTTGACGCCTATTCGCTCGCGAGCATAGCCATGGACTGTCGGCTTGGTTCTCCTGAAGGTTCCGACCGCGAAGTGCACTGTCTGATGCCAAAAAGCCTGTGGGCGAAGCACTAGCGAGCCCGCTCATGGTTATGGCGAGCCGAGCACGACTAATCGCAATTGTGGCGCTCTGCGTTATGACCGCATCGATGCATGCAGCTTTTGCCTCCACGCGGATAGTCGTGGTGGCTACAACAAGCGATGTTGCAAGCCTCGCTTCCGCAGTCGGTGGTGACGTCATTGAGGTCAAGACCATTGTGCCGCCGGGGACCGATCCGGAGGCATTCGAACCTCGGGTGAGCGATCTCTCGACGCTAAGCGATGCCGATCTCATTGTTCGGGTCGGCTTGGGCTATGATCTCTGGATTGACAAGTTGATAATTCAACTGCATCGCCCGGAATTCCAAGCGGGGGGCGGGCGCTTGGTGGATGCGTCGATCGGGGTCCCGCTGCTGGAAGCGAGAGGCCGAACCCCCGTCACTGAGGATGGTCATGCGCACGGTCTAGGCAATCCGCACTACTGGCTTGATCCGGCCAATGCGGAGACCGTGACGGCGACCATAGCGGAGAGGATCATTCGGCTCATGCCCGCCGCTCGTGACACCATCGTGGCCAACCGGAATCGATTTCTCGCGACACTGCACGAGCGCATTGTGGCCTGGATGCAGCGGCTGGCGCCCTACCGCGGCGCGTCCCTGGTCGCCTATCATAACAGCTGGCCGTATTTCGCGCGCCGCTTTCATTTGAACCTTGTCGGCTTCATTGAGACGAAGGAAGGAGTCGCGCCGAGCGTCGCGCATCTCTCCTCGTTAATTGCAGAAATGGGGCAAAACGGCGTGCGCGCCATCCTGCAAGAGGCATATGAGCCGAAGAACTTCTCCGAAATGTTGTCGGCACGCACCGGCGCACCTCTTGTCGTGCTCGCGCCAACAGTAGGCAGCGTTCCGGAGGCAAGAGACTACCTGAGTCTCATGGACTTCAATGTTGGTGCTCTCGCACGCACGCTTGCGACGGGCAGCCACTGATCCGGCCGCGGCGATGTCTCATGATATTATCATGCTACTCGCGGCGCCTTTCGCAGCCAGCGCACTATTCGTAGCCATACATACCAACTTCGGCCTGCACGTTTTGAGGCGTGGCATCGTGTTCGCCGATCTTGCTCTGGCGCAGATGTCAGCGCTTGGAGCTACCGTCGCATATGCGGCTGGGCACGCTCCGACGAGCGCCGCGGGAATCGCCTACACCTTTCTGTTCGCCGCCATCGGCGCCGCACTGTTGACGGCTTCCCGGGTCATGCCAAAAGAGGTTCAACCGGAAGCTTATATCGGCATCATCTACGTTGTGGCTACCGCAACGACTATCGTTGTCGTCGACCGCTCGCCGCAGGGAGCGGAACATGTGAAACAAATACTCGTCGGTAGCATCCTCGCCGTCTCTGCAAGCGACCTGCCTAAGTTTGCGGTTCTCTATGCGTTCATCGGGGCCATTCATTGGCTGGCCCGGCGCCCGCTCTTGGCAGTTAGTGAGGCAGTACATAGCAAGACGCGTCGCTCGCTGCTCTGGGATTTTGTCTTCTATTCGTCCTTCAGCGTGGTCGTCACGAGCTCGGTAGCGACTGCAGGAGTGCTTCTAGTCTTCTGCTTCTTGATTATCCCGGCAATCATTGGGTCGTTGTTCACGCGCCGCATCACCTACGCGCTTGGCATCGGTTGGCTTGGAGGCGTCGCGGCCAGCGCCGTCGGTCTGGCCGCGTCATTCGAATTCGAACTGCCGACGGGCGCTGCAATGGCCCTCGCTTTCACGCTGATGCTCGTGATCGGGGCCGTGCTGCGTGGACTGATATTCGCCCCCGCAGGCGGCCGACGGATCTGCATTCGCATTTTCCTTCGCGCGGCTTCTGCAATGATTTTCATGACTGTGTTGCTATCCGCTATTTGGCTCATGATCATGCCGCGTGCTGATCAGCCGATGTTTGATCTGCTACAGTCCGCTACCGGCATCGGTCCAGCGACATTCCTGGCGGTGCAGGATCGAGCGGTCTACGCTGATGCGCTAAAAGACGCGGGCTACCGGCGCTCGCAGGAAAGTCAGCTGACCGCGTTGGAACAGCAGTCCCGATGGCAGGGGGGCGGCCTTTCCGATACGGAGGTGCGCCGCATCGGCTCCTTCCAGCAGACCTTCAACGAGATGGCGCGTGGCGATGATTTTGTGGTCAAGTCGCTGTCCGGCCGTGCTCGCGAGCGCGAGCGCTGGTACGTCGGGCTACCTTTGCTGATAACTAGCCTCCTCGGACTCCTGACCCTGCTGCCCGACAAATGGCGTGCCGATCCTGCTCGTTCGCGGACCGCGTGCCTGACGTTCCTGCGAGCTTTCCTGCACGTTGCTGATTTTGTTCGGCGTCTAGGTGGAGAGAAGACCGAGTCGGCAGGAGACGCTATGATCCGTCGCAGCATCAACGGCGGCACTGTGTCTGCCGGCCCTAAGGCTCTGACGGGTCGTTGTCAGAAAACGACGTACGGCTGTCCTGATCCGTAGGATCCTGCTCGTTGTCCCGGGCACGACTCCTTGCGACATACGGATGAGCCCGTCCCATCAATCGCCCTGAACGGTCGACGGCAAGCATGACGAACTGAGCGCAAGGAGCATGAGATGACCCCCAGTAGCATCGTTCAAGTTGGTGAAGAGCGAACTCATTCAACAATGATGGCCTGGCGCGTGCACGAGTTTGGGTCACCGGAGACCATGAAGTTCGAGCGCGTGCCACGACCCGAGCCAGGTCCCGGCGAGGTCCTGGTCAAGGTTGCGGCCGCTGGAGTTGGCCCATGGGATGGGTGGATCAGGTCCGGCAAGAGCGCTTTGCCGCAACCGCTCCCCCTCACACTGGGCTCGGATCTGTCCGGCGAAATCGTCGCGATGGGGCCCGGAGTCACCGAACTACGTGTGGGAGATCAGGTGTATGGTGTTACGAATCCGCAGTTTGTCGGGGCCTACGCCGAGTACGCTCTAGCCTCCGCGGGCATGGTCTCGAACAAGCCAACCTCGCTAACCCACGTTGAAGCTGCTTCCCTTCCTGTCGTTTCGGTGACTGCATGGCAGGCGTTGTTTGATCATGCCCATCTCAAGGCAGGTCAAACGGTGGTCATTCACGGCGCGGCCGGTAACGTAGGATCCTATGCGGTTCAACTGGCTCGTCAGGCAGGGGTGCAAACCATCGCAACCGTATCGACGGGGGACATTTCCGCCGCGCGCAACCTCGGCGCAAACACCGTCATTGATTATCGGACTCAGCGCTTTGAAGAGGTAGTACGCGATGCGGACGCCGTTATTGATCTGGTCGGCGGCGAAACCCAAACCCGCTCGTTTCAGGTCCTTCGTCGCGGTGGCAAGCTGGTCTCCGCAGTGTCCCGTCCGGATCAGGATCTAGCTACGCGCTATGGTGTCGACGCCAGCTTCTTTCTGGTCAACGTCACGGACCAGTATCTCAGGGAGATCGCTCGCCTGGTCGATGGTGGAAAACTACGGACAAAGGTGGGGGCGGTCTTACCCCTCGCCGATGCGCGCGAGGCGCATTTGATGCTGGAGCGCGTGCGGCCTCAGCCGAAAGGAAAGATCGTGCTCGACGTCGGAGCAAGGTGATCAGGATCATTTCGTCGTTGCGCTCGCGCGCAACGCGCAGCCAAGCCACTAACTCTTGAAAGGACACAACGATGACAACCCGAAATCTCGCCCAGGCTCTCGTCATTCCCGATTCCTTACTCGCGAAAGAGGCGACAGAGATCCTGCGGGAACATTCCACCGATCTGCTGTTTAATCACTCGATCCGCGTCTACCTGTTCGCTGCTGAACAGGGTCGTCAGAGGAATCTGCGCTTCGACCGTGAGCTCCTTTATGTCGCCGCGGCATTTCACGATCTCGGCCTGATCAAGAAATTCTCGAGCCCAGACGAGCGCTTCGAGGTCGATGGCGCAAATGCCGCACGGCAGTTTCTTAGCACCCACAACATCGCTGAAGATCAGGTCCAGACCGTCTGGGAAGCAATCGCGCTGCACACCACCCCCGGCATCCCGAAGCACATGGGTCCCGAGGTCGCGCTCCTCAATTCCGGCGTGCTTCTCGATGTCATCGGGGTGGGGTTCGACCAATTTCCCGCGGAGCTGCGCGAGGAAATTGTCGCCAAGTACCCGCGCACGAACTTCAAAGAAGGCTTCATTCAGGAGTATTTCGCCGGTTTTGCGCACAAGCCGGCGACGACGTATGGCACCGTCAACGCCGCCGTCTGCGAACGTTTCATCCCGGGGTTCAAGAGCCCCAACGCCTGCGACCTGATCGCTGCGTCGCCCTTCCCGGATTCCCAGCACAAGGCTCACCATCATGACTAGGACCTATCCTGTGCTCCAGGAACTCAATCCCGGTCGCGCGCAAGCTACCAGCGCCGACTCGCTGGCCTCTCTCATCTGGCTAACCCTCGGCGCTTTTGCCATCGGCACCGAGGGGTTCATGATCGCCGGGCTGCTCCCGGCGCTGGCGCGAGACCTGAACGTCGGTCTGCCAGCCGCCGGTCATCTGGTCACCGCCTTCTCCCTCGCTTATGCCATCGGCGCGCCGGTCATGGCCGTGTTGACGGCCGGGCTGGAGCGACGTCGGCTGCTGGTCGTCGCCATGGGCGGCTTCGCCCTGGGCAACCTGCTCGCCGCGCTGGCGCCGAGCTATGCCGGGCTGTTGGCCGCGCGGCTGCTGTTGGCCCTGTCCGCAGCAAGCTTCATGCCGGCAGCCAGCGGATATGCCGCCGCGCTGGGCGGTCCGGAGCGGCGTGGCCGTGCCCTGTCCACGGTCACCACCGGGTTGACCTTGGCGATCATCGCTGGCGTGCCATTGGGCGTACTGGTGGGGCAGGGCTTCGGCTGGCGCGCCACCTTCTTCGGCGTGGCGGGGCTGGCGGTGTTCTCGCTGTTAGGGATTCTCATCCGGCTGCCGCGCCAACGGCCCGGTGTCACGGCTGGCCTTGGTGAGCGTCTGGCGCTGGCCAAGCGCCGCGATATCCTGGGCGTGCTGGTGACCAGCGTGCTGACCGTGGCCGGCACTTTTACCGTCTACACTTATCTCAGTGTGTTCATAGCCGGCGTCGGCGGCCTTGGTCCGCAGGCACTGGCGCCGATCCTGCTGGGCTTTGGCCTGGCCAGTGCAGTCGGCACCCAGCTCAGCGGCAGCGCGGCGGACCGTTGCGGCGCACGAAGTATCGTGATCGTTGGTGGTGGGCTTGCCCTGCTGGCCTATCTTGCCTTCTCGCTCAGCGCGGCTCTCGAGCCGGCGCGGGCAATGCTCGTCCTGCTGCCGGCCATCCTGATTTGGGGATTTGCCAGTTGGGGGCTGATAACGGCGCAACAAGCGCGGCTGGTGGCGTTGGCTCCGGCACTGGCGCCGATCAGTCTCTCGATGAATTCCTCGGCCATCTACCTCGGCAGCGCGATGGGTGCCGCGGCGGGCGCTGTGGTCATTGCCAATGGCGCGGTGGAGCGGCTCGGCTGGGTAGCTGCGGGATTCGCTGTGGCAGCTCTGTTGTCGGTGCTGCTCAGCGGCAGCAACACATCAGCCGAAGGTAATGGCGGCGGCGATGGCTTCTCATCGGAAGCTTCACCATGACCATCGGTTCGGCCCTGAGTCCTGGTTTCAGGCAGTTGCGTGAACTCGTTAGAAGAGGAGATGCGATGATGTCGATCAGTGGATTTGCCTATCGGATTGGTGCTGTATCAAACCCTCGACGTAAGTCGGCAAAAGCAGCGAGAGGAGCACTGCGAACGGCCGCCGTCCCGCTGATAGCAGCAGCGATCGTCCTGGGAGCCTCCGAGGCGATCGCGCAGGACCGGGAGCAGGTGAAAGTCGCCTTCGCGCACGCACTGCCGAATGTCGAAGGAAAGAGGCTGGTTGCGGTGACGGTGACTTATCCTCCCGGAGCCAAATCACTGGCTCATCACCACGCAGCGTCAGCTTTTATCTACGCCTACGTGCTATCCGGGGCAATCCGTAGTCAAGTCGGCGACGAACCCGCGAAGATCTATCACACCGGCGAAAGCTTTTACGAAATGCCCGGTTCGCATCACAGGGTCAGTGAGAACGCGAGTGACAAGGAGCCCGCCAGCTTACTGGCGGTCTTCGTTGTGGATTCCAAGGACGAGCCCTTGACGACGCCGGACAAGGCGCCTGGATCACAATAATGGCGCGAGGAGCTCGCCACTGGCCCCGACGGTCCTTTTGGGGAGCTGCAAGGACCGCTTGGTTGGCGGCTACGCCAGCGAAACCAACCGCTAGAAGTCTATAGCCCCTGGTGATCCCGGATGCGCGGATGTTCGTTCTGTTGCCTCCCGGATCGCGCCAGGCCTTTTACAGGGTCCGGACTACCTGCATAATAAGGCTCCAGGGTGGAGAGGCAGTAGCAGGTGCCGGTACAAGCTGTCGCGATCGTCGTCTGTGATGGGGTCCAGGCCCTGGACGTGGCGGGGCCGATGGATGTGTTCAGCGAGGCGAACACGTTTCTTGGCAGCGCGGATCGCTACGAAACTGTATTGGTTGCTGCTCACCGTGATCCGCTGCGCGCGTCGAACGGCATACGCATGGTCGCCGACATGACCTTCGAGGAGGCGGCGGGCGGCTTCGACATCGTTCTGGTGGCCGGCACTCCGACGCCACCGGAAGCGGAGCCCGAACCGTGCCTGCTTCAGTGGGTCAAGGAGCTGCCGTGGCGCTCGAGCGTCTATGGATCGATCTGCACAGGGGCTTTTGTCCTCGGCTATGCCGGCCTCCTCGATGATCGGCGAGTCACGACCCATTGGCAGGATGCACAGGCGCTGGCGGCGAGATTCCCGAAGGCAAAAGTCGAACCGGATCTGATTTATGTGCGCGATGGACGGCTGATCACCGCGGCCGGTGTGACGGCGGGGATAGATCTGGGCCTGGCGCTCGTCGGGCAGCGGCACGGTGCCGAAACGGCGCTCAAGGTCGCCAAGCGGTTGGTCGTGGTTGCGCAGCGGCAGGGCGGACAGTCGCAGTTCAGTCCGTATCTCACAGCACCTGCCGATCCTGAATCGCCGATCGCACGCATCCAGGACCACGTCATGGCCAATATTGGGGATCGCCACACGTTGGAGTCGCTTGCCGCTGTCGTCGGAATGAGCCCCCGGAATCTGGCCCGGCATTTCGGGCAGGTGACCGGAACCACGCCGCACGAATTCATCGAGCGCGCCCGCGTTGATGCCGCGCGCATGATGCTGGAAGCGAGCGACCGACCGCTGAAGGCTATCGCCTTCGACTGCGGCTTCGGATCGGCGGACCGGATGAGGATCGTCTTCAGCACTCGTCTCGGCGTGACCCCTGTCCAATATCGCGCCAGCTTCCGGCGAGCAGAACCGGAATAGTTCGCGAGCTACCCGAGCACGAGACTGCGGGTTCCTACTGCTCTGAAGGCTCCGAGCGGCCTTTTGTCAGGAAACGACGTACGGCTGTCCTGATCCGTAGCATCCCGCTTGTTGTCCGGAGCAGGGCTCTGTTGCCTAATCCCGATAAGCAACCAGTCCGTTATCCAACCGAGGAGATTGCTCGATGTCCGAGATCATCGCCGGCATCCGCGTGCCTGACAGCGCCATTGCGCGCGCCGCCACGCAGCTTGTGCGCGAGACCGAAGACGACCTGCTCTACAACCATAGTCGCCGTGTCTTCCTGTGGGGCGCGCTCACGGGCGAGCGCCGCGGGCTGAAATACGATCCGGAGCTGCTTTACCTCGGCGCCATGTTCCACGACATGGGCCTCACCGAGAAATATTCGAGCCCTGATCTGCGCTTCGAGGTCGACGGCGCCAATGCCGCCCGCAAATTCATGAAAAGCTACGGCGTGCCCGAGCGTGACATCGAGGACGTCTGGACTGCCATCGCGCTCCACACCACGCCGGGGATCCCCGAGCATATGCGCCCGACCATCGCGCTGGTGACCGCCGGTGTGGAGATGGACGTGCTCGGCATCGCCTATCACGACTTCACGCATGAACAGCGCGACCATGTCTGCGTCCATCATCCGCGCGAGACAAACTTCAAGGAGAACATCATCGATCACTTCGCCAGCGGTATCATCAAGAAGCCGCTGACGACGTTCGGAAATGTGAAGGCCGACGTCCTGGCGCTGAAGGACATGAACTATGTCCGTCAGAACTTCTGCTCGATCATCCTTGGCTCAGCCTGGCCGCACTGAGCGCTCGTTGCTCCGAGCCGAGGAGGCCGAGATGGATACCAGCCATGCGATGATGTCCGGTCCTGAACGAGCCGCCATCGGCACGCGTGAGGGAGATGTCGTTGTGCAGACCCCGATCGATCAGATCTTGGCCGGGCGGTTTGCGTGCCGCGAGTTTTGCAGCACTCCAGTCCCGCGACGCACAATTGAGCAGATTCTCCGTATTGCGCGGTTCGCCCCCAGCGGTGCGAACATCCAGCCTTGGCGCGTCTACGTGCTGGCTGGCGCGGCCAAGGACAGAGTCTCGACCGCGCTGTTGGACGCGCACGAAAACTCGCGTGACGAGCACGTCTCGGAATACAAATACTACGCCAGCGATTTACCGGACCCGTACCTCAAACGCCGGCAAGAATTTGGTCGGTTGTTCTACGGATCGCTCGGAATTGCTCAAATCGATCTCGAGGCGAGGAGCAGACAAACCGCGAAGAACTACACATTCTTCGGCGCGCCGGTGGGATTGATCGTGACCATCGACCGTCGCCTGGAAGTCGGAAGCTGGCTCGACCTCGGAATGTTCGTGCAGAACGTGATGCTCGCGGCGGCGGGACGCGGACTTCAATCGTGCCCGCAGGAAACGTTCGCAAAGTACCATCGAATTTTGCGCCCGCTGCTGTCAATTCCGGCGGAGCAGATGGTGGTGTGCGGTATCGCCGTCGGCAAGGCCAAGGTTGAGCGGCCGGGTAGATTGATGCCGCGGGCGGACATTGATGAGTTCGCTACGTTCGTAGGGTTCGAAACGTAGTAGTCGAAGAGGAGAGATCGCAATGGGAAGCCGGGAAGAACTGATTCAGCGCAGCATTCCGTTTCTCCGGGAAGTCAAGGACATGACGCCTGGCGCCGAGATGGAACGTTGGCTCAACGAGACATATGGCGAAAACAGCGCGCTCTACCAGGATCTGGCGCGCCTGGTCAAAATCGGGGTCGAGGAGGGATGGTCGGCGAACCAGGAGGTGGACGGTCCGAACTACCGGCGCAGCCGCATCCTGGAGCCGACTCCCGAAACGTTCCAGTTCAGCATCACCGCCGTGTACATGAACAGCGCCGATCCACGCCGCTTCAAGGACGAGGACGATCACGACGTGTTGCGTGGACAGTACCATGGCCATCCCTATGGCGAGCTCAACCTCGTCGTGCCCCTGGACAAGGGCGCGGAGTTGAAGGGATTGCAGGGCTGGCAGGGACCGGGCTGGACGGCGCCCGATCCGGGCAGCAGGCACTATCCCGAGGTCAGGGGCGGCGCGGTGATCGCGCTGTTCTATCTGCCGGCCGGACGCATTTCATACGATTTCAAGGCTCCGTCTGATCGGTAACGGAACTCCGAGGTGGCTCGACACGATGGCTCCTCCGCCAGCAAAGGACATGGCGCCAGTATCCGCAGGCGGTCAAAGCCGATGACCCGATGCCGACCCAGCTGTCCGTCGGAAGGCGGTGCAACTCTCGTCACCGCACGGAGCTCGGGTCCGGTATTGCCGTCCACAGCTCGACGTCGATCCGTAGGGCGACTGGGAGAACGTGTTCTTCGGCCCCCTTGGCCGGCAGAAGCCGGCCGGTGCGTTGAACTATGGCTCGAGAACGGTGGTCAATTCAGCTCCCTCATCAGCGACAAAGGCGGCTATCAGTTCGGCCGGTTCGGTGTTGCTCGCGTTGGCGGAGACGAGATGCGTCGCGCCGGGCGGTTCGAAGAACGATTGCCCTACCTCGAACGTCTCCAGCGGGCCACCGCTCAGCTGTGAGCGGACCTGACCTTTGGTGATGCAGGCGGTCACCGAGCCGCCGTGGCGGTGCGGCGGCGTGAAGGCGCCTGGCCCGTAGCTGACGCGCACCACCGTGACGCGCTTGCCCGGTAAATTCGGAAGCGCGTGCGAGGAAATCACCGCGACCTTGTTGAGCGACGTGCCCGACGAAGACATCTCGGCGCAGAGGGCGCCGGGAATGCTGTTGTTGCGCTCATCGTCAGCGCAATGATCTTGGCGATCCCCACCGCGCAGGCGAAGCCGCTGATAAGGGCCAGTAACAGCGGGCGCCAGTCGCGCTCCGCGAACGGCGCCAGGGCTGCGATTGCGATCCGCATGAGGTTCTCCTCCCTCAGGTCTTGACGTTTGGCGTGAACACGGACAGCGGCGCGGGATCGCGGCTCGGCGGCGGCGGGACCTTGCCGTCGACATCGGTGAAGCCGTATTCGGCCGCCAACTCCGAGGCGAGCAGAATCTGGCCGCTTTTGGCAATCACGCCGGGATCGGCGGCGAGCGCGGCGACCGCGCGCCCGGCGAACACCGGCGTCTCGCCGCGCTCGGCAATCAGTTTGGCGAGCGCTGGCGGCACGCGGTCGGGCTGCGCCGCAAGCTTCTCGCTCTTGATGTAGCCGGGCCAGATCGAGACCGCGGCAATGCCGAACGGCTTCAGCTCATGCGCCATGTCGCGCGCCATCCGGTCGACGCCCGATTTCTGCACGCCGAATGGAACGTTGAACGTGTAGCGGACGCCGCCGCCCGAGGACGTATTGACGATCAGGCCGCGCCGCTGCGGCAGCATCAGCGGCACGGCGAACTGGCTGGCGACGAAATGCGAGCGCAGGCCGACGCGATGCATGGTGTCCCATAGCGAGGCCGGCACCTGCCAGAACGGGACGTTGACCGGCATCGCGTTCGGCGCCGCAAACACGTTGTTGACGAGAACGTCGAGCCGGCCGTGGTCGCGCCGGACGAGGTCGAACACCTCGCGCACTGCTGCATCGTCCGAGTGATCGCACAGGACGCCGATGCCGCGGCCGCCGGCTGTGTCGATCGCGGCGATGGTCTCGTCGAGCGAGCCCGGCCATTCCGATCCGCCGCTATTCCGCGTGCGCGCCGTGACGATTACCGTCGCGCCGGCTTCGGCGAGGCCGATGGCAACACCCTTGCCGACCCCCCGGCTTCCTCCTGTCACCAGCGCGATGCAGTCCCCAAGCCGTCCCTTGGTCATGCGATTCCCCGATATGGCTTTCCTGGAAGACAACTTGACAACAATCTTCCTAGGAAGATAGTAGATCAAGAACGCCGGAGGCGTCAACCAGGGAGGTTCGCGATGGTCACGAGGGAAGAGAACGAATTGCTGTGCCGCGTCACGGGCGACGCGCCGATGGGACGGATGTTGCGCCAGCATTACTGGCTGCCGGCAGTGCTCTCGGTGCGAGTGCGCAAGGGCGAGGCGCCGGTGCGGGTCAAGCTGTTTGGCCGCAACTTCGTGGCGTTCCGGGGCAAGGACGGCACGGTCGGATTTCTCGACGAGGCCTGTCCGCATCGTGGCGCCTCGCTCGCGCTCGCGCGCATCGATGACTGCTCGCTCACCTGCCTGTTTCACGGCTGGAAGATCCGCGCCGATGGCGCGGTGCTGGACGTTCCCAACGAGCCGAACAATCCGAAGGAGTTTGCCAAGACCGTCAAAGCAAAAGCCTATCCGACGCGCGAGGGCGCCGGCTTGATCTGGGTCTGGCTCGGCGAAGGCGACGCGCCGCCCGCGCCGGACTTTGAATGGATGGATCTGCCGCCGGACCAGGTCTACGCCGCCGGAATCGAGCTGAAGGCAAACTGGCTGCAGGGCGTCGAGGCCACCATCGATTCCTCGCACGTCGCGCTGCTGCACCAGAGCTGGACCGCGACCTCGTCGACCGACTTCGGCGCAACGCGGGTCAACACCGAAGTCGCCTACGAGTTCGAGAAGAAGCCCTATGGCTTCCGTGCTGCGGCATTGCGCACCGCGCCCGACGGATCGTGCCTCGCCCGCGTCACCGAGTTCGTTATGCCGTACTACGGCTTGATCGCGCCGATCTTCTCCGGACCTCAGCAGGATCGCACTGCTATCATCGCGGTGCCGATCGACGATGAGAACCTGATCCAGTGGTACATCTTCTACAATCCGGAGAAGCCGGTAGATTCCTGGCGCAAGGTGCAGCGTGCCAACCAGTGGCCGATGGCCGGCGGCCTGCCGGGCGATCAATCAAACAATTGGGGCCAGAACCGCCAGATCATGGATGCCGGCAACAGCACCGGCTTCCATGAGATCGTCATCGAGGATTTCGTGGTCATGGTCAGCATGGGCCCGATAGTCGACCGTTCGCAGGAATATCTTTGCTCGGCGGACCAGGCGATCGTCAGGGTGCGTCGCCAGCTGCTCGACGAGGTGCGCGGCTTCATGGCGGGAAAGCCGCCGAAGAGTGGGCAAAGCGAGACCATGTCCTACAAGGACATCCGCGCGGTCGGCGGTCGGCTCGCCTCCGCCTCCGAGGATTGGCGGCAGATTCCCCGTTGACCGGATCGAAAGTAAAGGGCGCGGACTGCATGTCCGCGTCGATTCCCCAGCTCTGATCGAGGAGACGTCCCATGATCTGGCACCGCCTGTGCGCCGTCGCGAAACTGTCTGAGGGAGAGCCGTTGGGCTTCAGGGTGAGCGACCGGCGCATCGCACTCTTCAAGGTCGGCGACGAGGTCTTCGCAACGGATGACGTCTGTTCGCACGCATTTGCGCTGCTGTCGACGGGTTTTCTCGAAGGCCATGTGATCGAATGCCCGCTACATGGGGCGATGTTCGATGTCCGTGACGGAAAATGCCAGTCCGGCGCCTACAAGGACATCAAGGCGTTCAAGGTCGAGATCCGTGACGGTGAGGTCTATGTCGAACTCGACGGCGACGCCGCCCTGCAAGCCGCTGATGACGGCGGCGTGGACGTTAAGCCGTGAGCGGACTTGTCGTCATCGGCGCATCCTATGCCGGCATTGAGGCCGCGCTCACGGCGCGGGACGCCGGCTATGCCGAACCGGTGACGGTGGTCGCCGACGAGACGTCGTTGCCCTATCAACGGCCGCCGCTTTCGAAGGAGTTCTTGCTTGATCAGGTCAGTGCCGAGAGGCTCATTCTGCGCGATGAGGCTGTTTTCGCGAGCAAGCGGATTGAACTGCTGCTGGGTCGCCGTGTTGTCGCGATTGACCGCCATGCAGCAAGAGTCGCGCTGGCCGACGGCGCCGTACTGGACTTCGACAGGCTGGTCATCGCTACCGGTTCGCGCGCGCGGCGGATAGCGGTCCGCGGGGCCGAACTCGACGGCGTCTGCTATCTCCGATCGGTAGGAGATGCCGCCGATCTCAAGGCGCGGCTCGGCCGGGCGAGCGAGATCGTGATCGTCGGCGGCGGCTTCATCGGGCTCGAGGTGGCTTCGTCGGCGGCCAAGCTCGGCAAACGGGTTACCGTGATCGAGCCTGCCTCCCGGCTGCTCGAGCGGGCGGTGTCTCCAGTGGTGTCGTGCTTCCTGCTCGACATCCATACCCGGGCCGGCGTCGCGGTGAAGCTCAGCACATCTGTTTCGGCAATGGTCGGCGATGGGGGACGAGTGGTGGCGGTCGAACTGGACGGCGGCGTCCGCCTCGGCACGGACCTGGTCGTCGTCGGCATCGGCGGCATCCCGAACCACGAGCTCGCCGCCGCTGCCGGGCTCGGATGCGCTAATGGCATTGTGGTGGATCAGAACGGGCGAACCGCACGCGAGAGCATCTACGCCGCGGGCGACTGCACCACGCACTTCAACCAGTTTGCTGAGGACTGGATCAGGCTGGAGTCGGTTCAGCACGCGCAGGACCAGGGACGCACCGTCGGGCTTGCGATCGTGGAAAGCCATGAACCATACAACAGCGTGCCGCGGTTCTGGTCGGATCAGCACGATCTCAAGCTTCAGATCGTCGGTCATGGCGCGCGCAGGGACCGCATTGTGATCCGCGGCTCGATCGAAGCTGGCCGGTTCTCCGTGTTCAATTACCGGCAGGGCAGGCTGGTCGGCGTCGACAGCATCAACAATCCCGGGGATCAGATGGTGGCGCGGCGCCTGATAGCAGCGGGCATTTCGCCGGCGCCGAGCCAGGCCGAGGACAGTTCATGCGATCTCAGATCGCTGCTGAAGGCGGGTGTCGGGGCCGTCGTGTAGCAGGTGCCGCAGCTAGTCCACCGCCGTAAGCCGGCCGGACTTCTTCGGCGTTTTCACCGTCCGCACCGCCAGCAGCTTGCGCAGGCAGCGGTCGAGCATCGCGATCTCCGCCTTGGTCAGCCCGCTTGCCTCGATCGTGCGCGCGACGACCCTTGCCACCTCGGCGATGCCGCGGTCGGCGGTCGCGAGACCCTTGGCGGTGAGGCGGACCAGCTCGGAGCGGCCGTCGTCGTTGGCGGAGACGCGCAGCACGAAGCCGCCTTCCTGCAGCCGCGCTACGCGCTTGGTCATCGCGCCCGATGTGACGAGCAGGGCCCGGAACAGGTCGGTGGGACGCAGCTCGTACGGTTTGCCCGAGCGCCGCAGCGCCAGCAGCACATACAGCTCGCCGGTCTGCAGCCCGACCGCCTTCGCTATGTCCTGCAGGCGCCTCTCGTGGAGCTGGTTGACGCGCTCCAGCCGCAGCAAGGTGCAGGCGGCGGCGAGGTCGAGGTCGGGCCGTTGCTCCAGCCACGCGGCCTCGATATCGTCGTAAAGGGTGCTGTCAGGTGATGGCGACTGCTTGATCGCGGGTTCGCCGCGGTGTGACACGCTGCTCTTCTTCATTCCCTTCCAGTCCCCTTCACCGCGGGCCAATTGCGCCGGCATCATGCGTCGCAGCAATCTAGCACCGCCAAATTCAGGTGTCGCCTCGCAAGTTCCTGGTCTCGCTCCAGCCCCGTGCATGGCCGCGGCGCAGCGGCCAATTGCGGCCGCGTAGCGCGGGTTGACAAATAGCTTCCTAGGAAGAATATTCCAGGTAAGAAAAATCGAGGGAGGAGCGCAATGCACGGACTTTGCGCGACATTGATGTTGGCGGCTGCACTGGCTGCTTGCGGTTCGGCCAGGGCGGCGGACTCTGAACTGGTTCTCGGGCAGACCATGCCGTATAGCGGGCCGGCATCGGCCCTGAGCGCCGTCGGCAAGGTGCAGACCCGCTATTTCCAGATGATCAACGATCGCGGCGGCATCAATGGCCACAAGGTCAAGCTGATCTCGCTTGACGATGGCTATAGTCCGCCGAAGGCGGTAGAGCAGACGCGCCGGCTGATTGAAAATGACGAGGCGGTCGCGATCTTCGGCAGCATGGGAACCGCACAGAACGCTGCGGTCCAGAAATATCTCAACGCCAAGAAGATCCCTCAGCTGTTCGTGTTCGCGGCCAGCGAGCGCTTTGCCGATCCGAAGACCAGTCCCTATACGATCTCGGGGATGACGCTGTTCAGCACCGAGGCTGCGATCTACGCGCGGTTGGTGGCCGAGCACACGCCCGGTGCGCGCGTGGCCGTGTTGTACCAGAACGACGACTACGGCCGCGAATATCGTCGCAGCTTCAAAACCGAACTGGCCCGGCTCGATCCCAAGGCCGAGATTGTCGCGGCGTCGCCTTACGAAGTCACGTCGCCCACGGTCGATTCGCAGGTCGTGGCGCTGGCGAGCACCAACGCGAACGTCTTCCTCAATGCGTCGACCGGCAAATTTACCTCGCAGGCGATCCGCAAAGCGGGCGAGCTCGGCTGGCGCGCGCAGCAGTTCCTGCCGATCGGCAGCAACTTCGTGCCGACGATCCTCAAGCCGGCCGGGCTCGACAACGCCAAGGGGGCGATCTCGGCGACGCCGACCAAGTCGGTCGGCGATCCCGAATGGGCCAACGATCCCGCATATCTGGAGTGGCTGGCTTTCATGAGGAAGTATTATCCCGAGGGCGATATCGAGGATCAGCTCAACTTCACCGGATGGAACGTCGCTGTTCTCATGACCAAGGTCATCGAGGCCTGCGGTAACGATCTGTCCCGGCAGAACATCATGAAGCAGGCCACTGCGCTGAAGAACGTGGCGCTGCCGGGCCTGATCCCGGGCATCACCGTCAATACCAGCCCGGATGATTATCGCCTGATCACGTCGCTGCGCCCGCAGCGTTTCGACGGCGAGCGCTGGGTTCCGATGTCCGGTACAATGGCCGCGCAATGAGGGCCGCCGATAGTGTGGCGAAGCGGGGCCGGCCACTAGCGGCCGTGCCTGAGCTCTCTGGTGGCGCGGCGGAGCACCTCGTGAAGCCATTCGTGCCAAGTGCTCGTTCTCGACGCGGTGCCAAGGCAGCCGAACCTTGGGCGAGTCATTGGACATCGCGAACGCGGTCCACTTTCTCGCCTGCAATCCCTTCTCGACCGGTTCGATCGTCGTCGTTGATGGGGTGCAACGATCGCGGCGTGCACGACCCTGAATCGGTGGACCGCTTTGACAGGCGGGGTATCATCGAGAAAAGGGAAGATGTTCGTCTATTGAACACAACGATCGGGAGGTTGGAATGATCTGCAGGTCGGCGGCGCTCGCGATGCTCGGTGCAGGAGTTCTATTCGCGGGCGCAGCGCCCGCTGCTGCCCAGCAAGGAGATGTCAACTCGCCCGATCTCGTCCTCGTCAACGGAAAAGTTCTGACCCTCGACGAACGATCCAGCGTGACCGAGGCGATCGCCGTTCGAGACGGAAAAATTCTTGCGACCGGTAGCAGCGCATCCATCCGGGCGCTCGCCGGAGCGCGCACGCAAGTGCTCGACGTGTCCGGCAAGACCGTGATTCCCGGCCTGATCGATACTCACGCTCACTTCAAGGCGGCCGGTCTCGCTGATTATGTCGTCAACATGAGCCGCGCCAAGACGGTCGCCGAAGCGCTCGAGGCGATCAAGACGTTCGTGGCCAAGAAGAAGCCGGGCGACTGGATTGTGGGCGGCGCGTGGCACCCGCCGTCGCAACTCGCCGAGAAACGGTATCTAACGAGGCAGGAGATCGACCGCGTCGCCCCCGACAATCCGGTCTATCTGCGGACCGTCGGTCATTTCTCCATGGCGAACACGATGGCGCTGCAGAAGGTAGGCGTCGACAAGACCACCGCGAACCCGAGCGGCGGTTCCTTCGAGCGCGACGCCGCCGGGGAACTGACCGGCGTCCTCTCCGAGACGGCGATCGACCGGGTCGAGCAGGCTGTTCCGCCGTGGACCGAAGACGACGAAATCAGGCAGTTCACGCTCGCGGAGGGGGCACTGAACACTTTCGGGATCACGAGCGCAGTCGAGGGCGCCACGGAAGCGCGCGACGTCCGCACACTGCAGAAGATCGCCGCGTCCGGACAGGCGACGTTGCGGACGGGATTGATGTTCAGACCCGAGCCGCCCGCCGAGCTGACCGCTTGGGAGGCGATCATGTCGGGCAACGGAGCTTCGTCAGGCTTTGGCGACGACTGGGTCAAGTTCGCCGGCATCAAGATCTTCTACGATGGCGGCATGACCCTGAAGACGGCGCTAATGCGAGATGTCTATCCGGACTCGCACGATGACTACCATGGCATGGCCCAGCAAACGCCCGAACGGCTCATGCAACTCGTCTCGATCTGCAATCGCTACGGTTGGCGTGTAGGTGTGCACGTCGTCGGCGATCTCGGCATCGACCAGGTACTCGATGCTTTCGAAGCTGCCGACAAGGAAAGGTCCATCCGGGACCGTCGTTTCGTTCTCATTCACGCGAGTCTGATCAGGCCCGAGCAGATGGAGCGCGCTCGCAAGCTGGGGGTCAGGGTCGATTTCCAGAACGTCTTCATGTGGGATAAGGCCGCGACCGTCGAGCGCTTCCTGGGACGGCCGACCGCCGATCGCGCCGTGCCGACCAAGACCTTGATCGAAAAAATGGGGCTGGACAGCCTCGGCGCCGGAACCGACTTCCCCGTCAACCCGATCAACCCGTTCCTCAACATGTACATCATGGTGACGCGGAAAGATCCCAATGGAAGCGTGTACGGCGCCACGGAAGCTATCAGTCGCGAACAGGCGCTCCGTCTCTACACGTCGGCAGCTTCGCGCTACACGTTCGACGAAGCACGCAAGGGTACGATACAGCCGGGCAAGCTTGCAGACCTCGCGGTCCTTTCCGCGGACTACATGGCCATTCCGGAAGAGCAGATCAAAGACATCAAGGCGGACATCACGCTGGTCGGAGGCAAACTCGTCTTTCAACGCTGACCCAGAGAGGAGACGAACGCCGAAGCGTGCAATGTCGACGTCGCCAGCAATCGCCGACGCTTGGGTCGGAGGACGGCGGGGAGCGGGCTCTGGCGACGGAAGTGTGTTCCTGACATCTGACGGTATTTGAAGAGTTGTGTCAGTCGAGCACACTGTCAGTGTTGGTGGCGCGCCATCCAGTCGATAGACTCCGATAGATAGCGAAATTGCTAGTGTGAGGGACCTAGCGGCCGAGACGCTTCTCGACGCGCTTGCGGGAATTCCCGACCTTCTTGACGGCCGATGCCGAGCGGCCGGTTTTCTTCGCTTCATACCGGACTTCGTAGTCCTGTCCCGTGGCCACTCGGGCCCGGTCCTGTTTGCGTCCACGCGCTGTTTTCTTCTTCGTTGCGGCCATCGGCTCCTCCTGTTGCTTATGGCGATGCAACGCCGCAAGGAATCGCGGGTTCCGCGTCAGCTGCAGTACGCGACTCAGAGGCCATAGGAATGGCGAGAGACGATGGGAGTCCATCCATCGAGCAACAGGCCGTCCCAGGTTACGACGCCGTCATCCCCATTCCGACGCGTGCTCTCGGTACAACGCAGCTCACTGAGGGCTCCATTTGATGATCTGGTCGTTGAGTCCAGCGTGAACGCGACACATCGGGATCGAACGTGGCCATCGAATTCATGCGGGATGCGCGGGGTCGACGTCCTTTGGCGTTTTCTTCGGTTCGGGCATCATTCAATCCGCGCCTTGTCTTTCAGGTCGCGGATCCGGATCTCGGCTTCTTCCTTCGAAGTCACGATCTCCGATTCGTCCGGGACCCGTGCGATCGCACTGAGCCTCTTGAGCTCGGCTATTTGCTCTGCAGTCGGTTTTTCCATCTTTGATTCCTTGAGCGCCTGCACGACGGTCTCGTCGTCGAGCACGTCAAGCAGCTGATTTATGGTTTGCTCGCAATCTCTGTGGCCGGGCTCGACATATCGGGCCAGAATGCCCTGAGCCAAGGCCTTCGCAACTCGCCGTTCCGGATCCATGGCCGGTACTCCACATACTCTCGGGAAAACGCGGCTATGAACGGCGTGTTCCTCTGCTCAGCCCCTTGAACGAGCTGGCCCGCAGGAGGCCTTCGGAGGTGATGTCGCGGTACTCGATGTCGGCATAGAACTTGGGTTCGACCCATGTTGCCTTCGGCTTCCTGATGGTCCTCGTCAGCCTCTGCTTCGGACTAACTACGGTGTCGAGCGCCTTGCGGATCTGCGCTGAGGTCGTCCGGCTCCATCCCGTACCGACCTTGCCCATGTAGACGAGGTCCGGAACGTCGTAAGGTGACGCGTCCTCGCTAGTAGGAGCGAGCTGCTTAACCATTTTGTTAAATCTCGCGAAGGCACGGGCCCAAGGGCGATCCCGTCCTCTGACGGGTTCTCCACTGCGCGGGACGAGAGGCGCCCGATCGCCATTTGCACCAACAGCGCACTGATCCGTGCAAGAATTGCCAGGAACGCAAGGTGGCTAAAAAAGCGACGATTACCCGCACAGTAACGGTCGGCAACCAACTAGGTACCTTGCGCAGGCGCATAGCCGTGCGACGACGCGACATCCGGTGACGGCAACTGATGCGCTAAGGCCAACTAACGCGCGCGCCTCAGCTCCTCGGTCGCGCGGCGGAGTACCTCGTGAAGCCATTCGTGCGATGGCTCGTCCGCGATTCGCTCGTGCCACAGCATCCGCACCTCCACAGGGGTCGTGCTGTAGGGTAGTTCATAAATCGTGATCGCATGCGCTTGCTCGAAGGCACGCGCCAACGGCCGCGGAACGATGGCCGCCAGCTCGGATTCGGCCAGGAGCGCGGGCAAGGCAAGGAAGTGCGGCAGCGAAACCGCGATTCGCGGGGGCCGGTCGGTCTCGGACAACGCCCGTTCAAGCGCGGCGCGGTCATACATCTCCGACCGCCTGGCCAGCCCGCGCTCTGAGATGAAACCACCGATCGCGCCTTCCTGCTCTCCTCCGAAGGAGACGACGACTAGCGGAAGGGCGGCGAGCTTCGCGTTGTCGAGCCGGCCGAGCTTACGCTTTCCGCCGACGATCAGCACATCGTCATACTCGAACAAGAAAGCTGTGCGGAAGCGATTCGGCGGAGACGAGAACACGCCGATGGCGACGTCGATGCGTCCTAGGTCGATCTGCTGGGCGAGATCGATCCGCGTTACGGGCTTGATTGTGAGGTCGATCGACGGAGCCTCCCGGCTCAATATCTTCAGCAGCGGCGGCGCAAGCGCCATCGTCGTGAAGTCATTGGCGGCAAGCGTGAACGGCTTGGTGGATACCGCCGGAGCGAAGGTCGGCAGCTCGACCGCAGCCTCGAGCGATCGCAGCGCCTCGCGAACCTGCGGCGCCATCGTCAGCGCCCGCGCCGTCGGCTGCATCCCGGCGGCGGTGCGGACGAACAGTTCGTCCTCCAACATCTCGCGCAACCGCGCCAGCGAGTGGCTGACGGCGGACTGACTCAACGCGACCTTCTGGCTGGCGCGCAGAACGCTCCGCTCCTCCATGACGGCGTCGAAAACCTTAAGCAGGTTCAGGTCCAATGTCTTGAAGGAAACCGGCACGCCGGGAGCCCTCTCTGTAGCGGATCGCAGCCGTGGCAGGGTTTTGCGACTGAACGCAGTTAAGGCCAGACGTTCGGCGGATGCAACCGATTGGATAAGCCATGGGCGTATTGCTGTGGCGCCACCGGCCATCTGAAGCCGGTTCAGGATCATCCTGAAAGACTTTCACTTCCGTAACGCGCCGTCCTGGTCAAGATTGTCGGTACCGGGTTGGGAGGAGAAAAACGATGATGGCCTGGGTGAGATCGGCTCGAAGCCGCGTACACAAATCTGTTGGACTGGCCGCGGCGCTCGTGGCGCTCGCGACCTCGGCGATTGCACAAAACGGCCCGATCAGGCTCGGCGTGCTGACGGACATGTCGTCGCTCTACGCGGACAATGGCGGCCGGGGCTCGGTCGTCGCGGCGCAAATGGCGGTGGACGATTTCAACGGCAAGGTCCTCGGGCGCCCGATCGAGATCGTCGCCGGCGATCATCAGAACAAGGCGGATATCGGCGCGGCGATTGCCCGGCGTTGGCTGGAGAACGACAATGTCGAGGCCATCCTGGACGTCCCGAACTCCGCGGTCGCGCTGGCCGTGCAGGGCATCACGCGAGACAAGAAAAAGGTGTTTCTTGCCACCGGGGCCGCTACGTCCCGGTTGACTGGTGACGAGTGCTCGCCCACCGGGATCCATTGGACCTACGACACCTACGCACTGTCGCAGGGGACGACGAGGGCGATTTCGCGTCTCGGCGCCAAGTCCTGGTTCTTCCTTTCTGCGGACTATTCGCTCGGTGCGCAGCTCGAAGCCGACAGCCGGAAGGTGATCGACGCCACCGGCGGCAAGGTCGTTGGTGCAGTGAAGCATCCGATCAATACGCCCGATTTCTCGTCCTTCCTGCTGCAGGCGCAGGCCTCCAAAGCCGACGTGATCGCGCTGGCCGATGCCGGCGGCGACTTCATTAATGCCGTCAAGCAAGCCGGCGAGTTCGGTGTGACGCGCAGGCAAAAGCTTGCCGGCTTGATCGTCTTTATCGCCGACATTCACAGCCTCGGGCTGCAGAGCGCGCAAGGCCTAATGCTGAGTTCGGCTTTCTACTGGGACCTCAACGACGAGACGCGCGCGTGGTCTAAGCGGTTCATCGAGAAGACAAAGAAGGTGCCTACCATGATCCACGCCGGCACGTATGGCGCGGTGATGCATTATCTCAAGGCGGTCGAAGCCGCAGGCACGCTCGATGGACCGATTGTGGCGGCCCAGATGCGTGGATTGCCCGTGAACGATTTCATGACCCGCAACGGCAGGATCCGGCAGGACGGTCGGCTGGTTCGCGACATGTATCTGTTTCGCGTCAAGTCACCGGAGGAGTCCAAGTACCAGTTCGACTACTACGAACTCCTGGCCACCATCCCGGGGGACGAGGCTTTCAGACCGATGGAGGACGGCGGATGCTCGCTCGTGAAGAAGTCGTGATCGACATGGACCCAGCGTACGGAGTCGCGCGTAATCCGATCGACGAGGTAATCGCCGGTCGGCTCTCGTGTCGCGAGTTCTCCGGTCGACCCGTCTCGCGGACGACCGTCGAGCAGATCCTGCGCGTGGCGCGGTTCGCGCCGAGTGGCGCTAACATCCAGCCCTGGCACGTTTACGTGCTGGCAGGCGCCGCTAGGTCCGAAGTGTCGGCCGCGCTTCTGCATGCGTATGAGAACGAGCCGAACGAGCACTTCTCCGAATATCAATACTACGCCACCGCATTGCCTGAGCCCTATCTCGGCCGTCGCCAGGAGTTCGGGCGATTGTTTTATTCCTCGCTCGGGATCGGTCAGTTCGATGCTGCCGGGAGGAGTCGGCAGACCGCAAAGAACTACACGTTCTTCGGCGCCCCGGTTGGATTGATCGTCACCATCGATCGGCGCCTGGCCATGGGAAGCTGGCTCGATCTCGGCATGTTCATCCAGAACGTGATGCTGGCGGCGGTAGGACGTGGGCTGCAATCCTGTCCGCAAGAAACCTTCGCCAAATTTCACCGGATTTTGCGTCCGCTGCTGTCCATCCCTCCCGAGCAAATGGTGGTCTGCGGGATCTCGATCGGGCACCCCAGGGAGCAGGCGAGCGGGCGGCTGATGCCACGCGCGGATGTGGAGGCATTCGCCTCCTTCAAGGGTTTCGAGGACTAAAACAGGAGAAAGTCATGGGAAGCCGTGAACAGCTGATCGAGCGCAGCATTCCTTTTCTGCGCGAGGTGAAGGATATGACGCCGAGCGCGGCGATGGAGCGATGGCTCAACGAGACTTATGGAGAGCACAGCGCGCTCTACCAGGATCTCGCTCGTCTCATTAAAATTGGAGTCGAGGAGGGTTGGGCGGCGAACCAGGAGGTGGACGGACCGAACTATCGACGCAGCCGCATCCTCGAGCCGGTCCCCGAGACGTTTCAGTTCAGCATCACCGCAGTCTACATGAACAGTGCCGATCCGCGCCGCTTCAAGGACGAGGACGATCACGACGTGCTGCGCGGGCAATATCACGGCCATCCTTATGGCGAGCTAAACCTCGTCGTTCCTCTCGACAAGGGGGCGCAGCTGAGGGGATTGCAGGGCTGGCAGGGGCCAGGCTGGACAGCGCCGGATCCCGGCAGCCGGCACTATCCGGAGGTGAGGGGCGGCGCGGTGATTGCCCTGTTCTATCTGCCCGCCGGACGCATCTCGTATGACTTCAAAGCTCCGTCCGATCGCTGAGTTCGCATCGCGGGCGCGTCATCTGAAGGCGTTTGACTTGGAGCCCAGCTGCTCCACGTAATAGGGACTACCTAGCCGTCCGATGATAGATATGTAATGACTAATGCAAAACAATCGTGAGGCTGAGAATAAATTGAAAGGCATCTTTGAGAAGTATCCGACGCGCCAGGAACGATATCAGGCCGCAAGCAATGCGTTCGCTATCAGGGCGGGGTCAATGCAGGACGCGGTCTTTCGTCTCTGGTTTGACGAGCGGCATAAGGAATTTGAGCGGAACCAAAGTACATAAATCGAACTAAATGCTTTCGCGCGGTCAGCGGAGTGTCGACCTTGCCCGCGATTTGGCGCAGTCGCCTGTCCGTTGCAAGGCGCGGTCCAACTTTCACGACCGGCAACACGCTTATGCGGAGATGTCAATCTGAACTATTGCCGATTTCATGTGGAATGCGATCGCTGCCTTGTCGTACGTTATACAGGATCGTATCGAGCTAATTACCGCGAGTGCTGCGGGTTGCCATCTCTGTTCATGACGCGTCAGCGGACGGGGCATGCCAAATTAGACCGTCGCGATTTTGTCTTTCGGGCTAATTGCGGACGATCGGAGGCCGGAAACAGGGCGGGCAAGCTCGGCAGATTGCGAGCGCGAAGATTGAGAGCGCGGAACTGTTCGCCCTCGCGAATCAGGCGCTGGTTCTAAGGCATGACCTCAACGGCAGCTCGGGTGATGCAGCGCAGCTGAGTGGATGCGGATTAAATGCGCGCTGCACAGCGGCACCAACTCGGTTGAAATAAAAAATAGATTTTTGGACGCATTTTGAGATTCTATCCTAATTTTGCTCGATGGCGCCGTGAAGTTTGAGAAAACGCTCCACATTGGAGGGCTTATCTTGCAGGTTGGGAAAGCCGACCATGCAACAGAAAACAATGCCGCCGCGATCAACGTCGTCACACAGGATTGATCTCGTTCGGCGCATCGACCTCACCACCTTGCGGCTGTTCATCGCCATCTGCGAAGAGGGTAATCTGACGCGCGCCTCGCAACGGGAGGCGATTGCCGCATCCGCAGTTAGCAAGCGCATGCATGATCTCGAGGAGGCGCTCGAGGTTGCCCTGTTCGAGCGGCACCCGACCGGGATGGCTCTGACGCCTGCGGGAGAATCGCTGCTGCATCATGCGCGCGTCACCCTGCTCAACGTCGAGAAGATCGCGGTCGACATGGCCGAGCACGCCCGAGGCGTGCGCGGACACGTGCGGATGCTGGCCAATCTGTCCTCGATCGTCGAATTCCTTCCCGACGATCTGCCGGGATTCTTTCGGTCGCACGAGATGGTGCGCCTCGATTTGCAGGAGCGGGCAAGCGCCGAGGTGGTTCGCGGTGTCGAGGAGGGCGTAGCCGAGATCGGCATCTGCTCAGCGGATGTGTCGACCCGCGGGCTGGAACGCTTCTCATACCGCAGGGATCGCCTCGTCATCGTGGTGCGGTCCGATCACCCGTTGACGAGGTCCGGCAAGGTCACCTTTGCCGATACGCTGGACTACGATCATGTCGGCCTGTTCGCGACCAGCTCGATCTATCTGCGCTCGCAATACACCGCGCAGCAGATCGGCAAATCGATCAGACTGCGTGTTCATGTCCCCGGCTTCGATGCGGTTTGCCGCATGGTGCAGGCAGGCATGGGCATCGGTCTCATTCCGGATCGTGCGTTCGAGGTGCTGAGCCACGGCATGGGTCTGGCGGCGGTTCCGTTGCGCGACGACTGGGCCGACCGCGAACTGGTGCTGGTTGCGAGAGATCCTGCGGGCTTGTCGGCAACGAGCCATCTGATGCTCGCGCATCTGCGCTCTCCATCGGTCAGCGCCCACTAATTTTGCGGCGTTCGTCATCCGCGAACGCTCCTTCATCAACGACTATTGGACTCAACACCTCCTGGTCGGCGACATCTCGACGAAACAGATTGTCGAGGAGCGCCTGCCATGGATGGACCGCTGTCCGGAATTCGAGTCGTCGAACTCGGAACTTTGATTGCCGCGCCGTTTGCCGCGCGGCTGCTCGCCGAGTTCGGCGCCGAGGTGGTCAAGATCGAGCAGCCCGGCACCGGTGATCCGCTGCGCAGCTGGCGAAAGCTGCATCAGGGCACCTCGCTTTGGTGGTACCTGCAATCGCGCAACAAGAAGTCGATCGCGATCGATCTGAAGTCGCCAGAAGGCCGCGAAGTGGCGCTTCGCCTTGCGGCTCAGGCAGATGTCGTGATCGAGAACTTCAAGCCGGGCAACCTCGAGAAGCTTGGCCTCGGCTGGGATGTGCTGTCCAGGCTCAATCCCGACCTGACGCTGGTGCGGATCTCCGGTTACGGCCAGACCGGCCCTTACCGCGACAGGTCCGGCTTCGGCGCGATCGGCGAGGCCATGGGGGGCCTCCGCTTCACCACGGGCGATCCGGAACGTCCGCCGGCTCGTGTCGGCATCAGCATCGGCGACAGCCTTGCTTCGCTCCACGGCGTGATCGGCGCTCTGCTGTCGCTGCTGCGGGTCAAGACCGGCCAGGGGCGTGGCCAGGTGGTCGACGTCTCGCTCTACGAGAGCGTGTTCAATCTGATGGAGAGTCTCGTCCCCGAATATGACCTCATGGGGCATGTCAGGACCCGCACCGGTGGCGCTCTCCCGGGTATCAGCCCCTCCAACACCTATCCGAGTTCGGACGGTCAGCACGTCGTCATCGCCGGCAATAGCGATGCG
Organism: Bradyrhizobium vignae; assembly: GCF_004114425.1. Taxonomy (GTDB): domain Bacteria; phylum Pseudomonadota; class Alphaproteobacteria; order Rhizobiales; family Xanthobacteraceae; genus Bradyrhizobium; species Bradyrhizobium vignae. The sequence continues at coordinate 31,087 of NZ_RDQF01000049.1, forward strand.
ATTTTCCGGCGCCTGATGCAGGTCGTCGGCCGGCCGGATCTCGCCGACGATCCATCGCTCGCCAGCAATGACGGGCGCGTTCGCCGCAACGCCATCCTGGACGCCGCCATCACCGCGTGGACGACGACGCGGATGATGGAGGAGATTCTGGCGGTCTTGGACGGCGCCGACGTTCCCGCAGGACGGATCTACTCGGTCGCAGACATCGTCAGCGATCCCCATTATGCGGCGCGCGAGATGATCCTGCCGACCGAGCTGCCGGGTGATGTCACCGTAAAGATGCCGGGGATTACGCCAAAGTTCTCCGACACGCCAGGCGCCGTCAGATGGTCAGGCCCCACCCTCGGTCAGCATACGGACGAGGTTCTGTCGGGTCTCGGTCTCGAGGAGGCTGACATCGCGCGGCTGCGCCGCACTGGAGCGGTGCAATGACCGCCGCACTACCCGCCATCGTCATTCAGGAGGTTGCGCCGCGCGACGGATTGCAGATCGAGCCGAAATGGGTCGGGACGCCCGACAAGATCAAGCTGATCGATTCCCTGTCCGCGATCGGCTTCGCCCGCATCGAGGTGTCGTCCTTCGTCTCGCCAGCGGCCGTTCCGTCGCTGCGCGACGCTGCCGAGGTTTTCGCCGGCATCACGCGGCGGCCGGGTACGGTCTACACCGCATTGATCCCGAACCGGCGCGGCGCCGAGCTGGCGCTGGCGGCACGCGCCGACGAGCTCAACTTCGTGATGTCGGCGAGCGAGACCCATAACCGCGCGAACATGAACATGACGCATGCGCGCTCGCTGGCGTCGCTCGCCGAAATCTCAGGGCCCGCACACGAAGCTGGCGCTCTGCTCAACGCCACCGTCGCGACGGCGTTCGGTTGCCCGTTCGAGGGGGCGCAGCCGATCAACAAGGTGCTGGACATCGTCAGCCGCTATCTCGCTCTCGGCGCCGACGGCATCACGCTCGCCGATACGACCGGCATGGCCAATCCGAACCAGGTCTCTCAACTAGTGGCCAGGACCTTGCTGCTGGTGCCCGCGGACAAGCTGACGCTTCACTTCCACAACACCCGCGGCCTGGGGCTAGTCAATGTGCTCGCCGCTCATGATGCTGGAGCGCGACGCTTCGATGCGGCGCTCGGCGGCTTGGGCGGATGCCCATTTGCACCCGGGGCTACCGGCAATGTCTGTACCGAAGATCTTGTCAATCTCTGCCAGGAGATGGGCCTCGCGACCGGCCTCGATCTGCGAGGCCTGATTGACGTGTCATGCCGTTTGACCGGACTGGTCGGGCATGACGTGCCCGGTCAGGTCGCCAAGGCCGGCCCCGCCTCGGACCTGCATCCGCTTCCGGAGCGATTGCGGCACTCGGGCTGAACATCCAACAACTCAGAATCTCAAATAACATAAGGAGGAAACCATGACCATGACAGCGGCGGCCATCGGGCATGTGGACACCGGGATCTCCGAACATCGGGTCATCAGGAAGATTGCCTGGCGGCTGATGCCGCTGATCATAGTCTGCTACTTCTTCGCGTTCTTCGACCGCGTCAACATCAGCTTCGCCAAAGCCGCGCTCCAAGCCGATCTCGGGCTCAGCAACACGGCTTATGGGTTGGGCGCAAGCCTGTTCGTCGTCGGCTACGTCCTGCTGGAAGTGCCGAGCAACATGCTGCTGTATCGCTTCGGCGCGCGGCGCTGGATCGCCCGCATCATGATCTCCTGGGGCATCGCCACCGCGGCCATGGTGTTCGTGCGCAGCGAATGGCAGTTCTACTCACTGCGGTTTGTGATCGGCGCCATGGAAGCAGGATTTGCACCCGGCATTCTCTACTATCTGACACTTTGGTTTCCGAAGTCGCACCGTGGGCGCATGACGTCGGTATTCTTCCTCGCGACCGCCTTCTCAGGGATCATCGGTGCGCCGATCTCCGGCCTCATTCTCAACTATCTCAACGGACTGCATGGTCTCGCCGGCTGGCAATGGCTGTTCGTGGCTGGCGGTCTGCCGTGCGTTGCGCTCGGCCTGGTCGTCCTGTTCCGCTTCGATGACGGCATCGAGCAGGCGAAGTGGCTGAGCGACGACGAACGTCGTATCATCTCGGTGCAGCTCGACCGGCAGAAGAGCGAGGTCGACGAGCGCTCGGCGTGGCGCTCGCTGCTGATGCCGGGCGTGCTGCTGCTGGGCTTCATCTACTTCCTGATCCAGGTCGCATCCTACGGGCTGAATTTCTGGGCGCCGGATCTGATCAAGGCCGCGGGCGTTGGCAGCGCGGCGGCGATCGGTTTCCTGACGGCCGCTCCCTATGTGTGCGGTGCCATCAGCATGTTGGTGGTCGGGCGGATGTCCGATGCCTCGGGCGAACGTCCGAAGTTCGTGGCCGCCTTGATCCTGGCCGCAGGATTCGGCTTCTTCGCCAGCGGAGCCTTCGACAAGAATGTCGTGACGCTGGTGGGGGCGCTTGCCGTCCTCGGCGCCGGCGTGGTTGCAGCGATCCCAACGTTTTGGACCCTGCCGCCAAAGATCCTGACGGGAGCGGGCGCAGCGAGCGGCATCGCACTGATCAACACGCTCGGCCAAGTCGGCGGAATCGTGAGCCCGGTGATGGTCGGCTCGGTCAAGGACTGGACCGGCAGCACCACACCTGCGCTTTACGCGATCGGTAGCGTCTGCGTGCTCTGCGCGATCCTGCTGCTGACCTCGCTGCCGCGCGGGTTGAGGGCGAACGATCTGCCCGAAGCGGACGCGGGCGCACTCGGCCCGTTGAAGGCCGAGAACGTGTCACGGACGCCGACGATCCGACCATCCTAGTCGAACTTGACCATCCCGAGCCCGATGATCTCGTCCTTGGCGTGATCGAGGCTGGTCGTCTCGGTGTCCAGAAGGATGCCGGTCCTGCAATCCTGCCCGACGGTCCGCTGGGATGCGGACCGCGGCACCGGGCGACGCAGCACCCTGTAGTCCGCCGACCGGCTCAAGGCCTCCGCCATCGTTGGGAGCATTGTGCTGGAGCCACTTGTCGGCGGCCTGCTTGGAGGCGAAGAGCCTGGCCCAGGAAGTGTCGCCGATCGCTCTGGAATTCTCATCGGCGAGATAGATCCAAACGGAAGTTTGCCGCTGCCCGCCTTCGATCTCGTATTCCCACGCAACGCCCTCGGGATCGTGCTTGTCGAACCATCTATCGGCCGCCTCTGCGGACGCAAACACCTTTACCCATTCCTGGTCGCCGACGTTCCGCTGTTTTCCACTCTCGTAGTCGTTGAGATAAACCCACGCCGTCCTTCGGGTCCGACTCAGCTCAGCCCGATGTTCAACTGCGGCATTGACCTTCTGCCGATCGGCGCGATCCTCTCGCGGGAGCGATCGAAGGGTGGCGTGGATTTCGGACGGAAGCCCGGGTCTTTCGCCGGGCGGTTTCTTGGCCCATTCGATCCAACGGTCGAACGCGTCCGTCATGGGGGCCTCCTTTGCTTTACCCGAAACGGGCTATCCATCGTGAACGCGTCCGGCCTGATGCCCTTCTCCAGGCTCGCCCAGCTCACGGGTGCGGCGATCGGAAATCCTTCCCGCGCCCGCGGCGAATAGGTGCCGACGGCCGTCGTGCCGCGTCCGTTGCGCAGATAGTCGAGGAAGATCCGCCGAGCGCGCCTTGCCTGCGCTGAGAGGATGTAGCGATCGGGATTGCGCGCGGCGAACTCGGAGCACAGTCCGCGCGTGATCCGGTGCGCCCGATCGTGCAGCATCGGCTCATCGAGCGGCGCCATCAGATGAACGCCCTTGCCACCGGTCAGCTTCGGCCAGGGGTCGAGCCCTTCTCGCTTCAACAGGGCACGAAGCTCGAGCGCGGTGTCGGCGACCTCCTGCCACTCCACGCCTTCGCCCGGATCGAGGTCGATCACGATGCGGTCGGCATGCTCGAAGTCCTCGACCGTCGAATTCCAGGGGTGCAGCTCGACGGTTCCGATCCGCACGAGGCCGAGAAGGCCATCAAGACTGTCGACCCAGAGGCGCGTCCCTTGCCCGCCATCGCGCTTCTGGATGCGGAGCTGGTGCACGGCTTCCGGGACGTCCTTCGGAAGCGGCCCCTTGTGGTAGAAGGTGGTGCCGTGCACGTGCCGCACCAGCTTGAGGGGCCGGTGGCCGAGGTGCGGCAGCGCCTTGTTCCATACCCGCCTCCAATAGTTCGCAAGTTCTTCCTTGGAAGGGACGACCGCGTCGGGAAGAAGCTGGAGGATGTTTTCCTTGGGCACCCCGAGCTTCGGCCATCCGGCGGAGGATGGCGCCGACCGCGGCGCCTTCACCGTCCGCACTGCTAGGTCGCCCCGAAGACCTTTGAACACCGCTTCCCGCAGCAGGCCGTCGTCCGTCAGCGCACCATACTCCACCTCAGCTTCGACGGCCGGTTCGACCCATGTCGCCTTCGGCTTCCTGATCCGGACGTCGAGCGGGGAGGTTCGTCGGATCAGCGGATCCAGCCGCTCGCGCAACTCGCGCGCGGTCGTCTCAGTGTATCCGGTCCGAACTTTGCCGGCATACACGAGCTTGCCGTCCTTGTGGCGGCCCACATAGAGCGAGGCGATCTTGCGCGGATGGGCTCCCAGCTTTTCCACGAAGGCGACGATCGGAAAGGTCTCGCTCTTCTTGCACTTCAGCTTGATCCAGGTCTCCTGCCGGCCCGAGCGGTATGGGCGGCCGAGCCGTTTGGCGACCAGCCCTTCCAGTCCGAGCTGACAGGCCTTCGCGAAGATCTCATCGCCGTCCGCCTCGAGAGCCTCGACATAGACGAAGGTTTCCGGTGCGTTCGCGAGGAGCTGCTGCAGCAGACGCTTGCGATCCTCATAGGCCGCGCCACGTAGGTCGTAGCCGTCGAGGTACAGGAGATCGAAGGCGTGGTAGCGCACACGCTCGCTCTGCTTGCGGCCGAGCTCGCGCCGGAGCCGCTGGAAGTCGGGCAGCCCGCCGCTGCCGTACACGACGGCCTCGCCGTCGATGATCGCGCTCTTCGCGTTCACCTTATGAGCCGAGGCTGCAATCGAGGAGAACTGCTCCGTCCAGTCGAGCCCCGTCCGCGAATAGACTGTGATATCGCCATCATGGAGATGCAGCTGTGCGCGATATCCGTCCGCTTTGATTTCGTAGACCCAACCCTCCCCAGGGGGCGGTTTCTCGCGCAGCGTGGGGTCGCACGGCTCGATGTAACCTGGAATAGCGGTTTTGCGGGCGGCGGTGACGCGCGATACTTCCGAACGAGACTGACGCAACGCCACGGCACACATGCGGATTCAACCTGGCAGGCCTGAATCGTTCCCTCACGCCAGTCGCTGGTGAGCCTGCTTCCGCCTCGTTCTTGGGCCGGCGCGCTCGCTAAGTTTTTGCGATGCATCTTAATTTTCCTGAATCCGGGAACGCGCGGCGCCGGTTATCCTCATTCTCCAACGACTGAGGGGCTCTCTCCGATGTTCGACGCCCAGACCACCGCGCTGCTGCGCGCGGTCCTCGACGATGTCTGTCAAACCGTGTCGCGTTACGAAACCGGCACCCGCACGCACGTAGCCGCGAAGATCCTCGAAGCGGCCAGGCAGGGCGAGGCGACGGCGGACAGCTTGATGCAGGTCGGCCGGAAGGCGCTCAGCGACGCGCCGAAGATGTGGCGGTGATGAGCCATGATCGGCGCTCGTCACTGGTCATGGGCGAGCGCCCTTCCGCCGGAGGCCATCAGGAGAAGTCCGACTGCGATCAGTATCAGAGCCAGCCTGAATTCACCTCCGAGAACGATCCGACGTCGTCGCATCGCTGGCAACGCAAGTGCGTGCCGTCGGCTCCTATTCGGCGGAGGAAAGTTGGCTCATGGGGGCGGAGTCTCCGTCCCTCGCCTCTGCAAGTCGTGCACTTGCCGGCATAGATCTTGCGGCCCGGCGCCGGCTGGCGTACCGGCGGCGGAGCCGGTGCCGTTGCAAGCCTCGCACCTGATCTCGCCGACCTGGCCGGTGCTCATGCTTCGCCCGAGCCGGAGAACAGCACGTTCGGCGGCGTTGCGCGCGGCGGCGGCGTGCGTCCGTAGCTTGATCCGCTGCTCTTGAGTTCGTACCGCTTGGCCAAATCGAGCAGCCGCCGCTTGGTGAATGGATCCGCTTTCTCCGCCAGATCGCGCGCCCGCTGCGCGAAGCCCCTGTAGAACTCTTCCACGACGCCACCCCCGCAACAATCACTGAAAACTGCATTTCATTATTCGGCGGCGGTGAGGTCAAGGACTTCGGCAGTCGCGTACAACTTTCCGCGACGCTGTTGCGCCCGCGGGTCGGATGGAACTACGCTGTAGCCGGCAGGGAAAATCCGATGACTGTGCTCTTTCCGAACCGGAAGCTGTGCCCGACGTGCGGCAAACCGATGACGGCTGTCGCGGACGGTAAGCGGGGCTGCAGCGGTATGTTTGCGTGACTTGCGATGGCGACCCGATGCGTTCGCCGACGGTTCGTGGCTGGATCGAAGGCCCCCTGAAGCCGCCGAACGAGTCCTAGTCCGGACCAGTCCGGTCGCACTTTGGGCATCGCCCATCGGCGGTGAGCGAGAGCTGGCGGCCGATTTCCTCCCTGAGTACCTCTGGCTCGCAGCTCGTCCCGTCGCTTTTGACGATGCGCTTGGCGCGCTCGAGCGCGTGGCTCTCGGCTGCATCGTCGCCGACGCGGATGGTGACGTCGTCGTGGAGGGGCAGACCGTGGTGGCGCGCGTGGTGTGGAGCGCGTAGTGCACGAGCGCAGCCAGGTCATCCGACGGTATGTTCGGCGACATCTCGGCTCTCCTCTAGCGCTCCTTCCTCGGCGCCCTGACGGAAATCAGCCCCGGCGTCCAAAGGATCGCCGGGGCCAATTGTCCGCTTTTCTAGCCAGGGGCTGTGACCCTCCAACCCGCGGTCCCGGCCTTCGTTCCATCGAACTGCCGGCGAGCCGCTCTCCGGAGCCGGCCCGTCCTCGCGGTCGGTGCCCTGATGCGAAGCGGGGTCCGGAGCGCCTAGGAGTCCGGGCTCCGCTCGTCACGGCGCCAGCGCGCTTCGCGCCAGCGTGCACAAATCCTAGGGGAGAGACGGCTAGGCGCCTTGAGCCATCTCAAAACCCAGTCCCGCTTCCTTAGGGGAGGACCTTAGGTAGTCGACCGCAATTTCGCAGGCTCGCGAGCGGGCGCATGCTCGCTTCATGGAGCGCCAGGTTTTGTTCAAGTGTCCGCGCACCGGCATGAACGTGCAGTAGCGGCTGGAAGACGATCGGCCGGAGGCGCCGCCGCAAAACACCTACATGCCCGTGCGGTGTCCCGCCTGCATGGCGCTTCACTTCGTCAACAGCACGACCGGCAAGCTCCTCGGAGGTTTAAGCAGCAGTCAGCCCGGTCGAGATCGGCGCTCCGCCTGATCCATCAAGCGACTTGTGCAGACGTCGATGCTGAGGGAAATACCATCGCATGACTTCTCGCAGCTTGTCGGAATCTCCCCGCGCCCAGTTGCGCATGATCTCGCAACCGAAGGAGATCGCCGTGATCGGCCTTGCCCCGGCCTGGATCATTCGGTCGAACGCGCGGCACGCGGCCGGCGAGATGCCGCCCACCGCGTCGGCGACCGGATAGACCTCGTAGCCTTCGGCCAGCATGTCGAGCATCGGAAAGGCGAGGCAGACCTCGGTCCAGAGCGCTCCGATGACCACCTTGCGTCGCCCGGTGTCCTGGACCGCCTTGCGGAAGTCATCGTCTTCCCATGCATTGACGCCCGTGCGGTCGATTTCTTCCACTCCCGGCAGAGCCGCGCGGATCTCCGGAATCGTGCCTTCGTTCACGCCCATATCGACCGCCACCGTCGAGAGCACCACAGGGATGCCGTAGGCCTGAGCGAGTTTGCACAGCGCAACCGCATTGAGGGTGATCTCCTCACGGGAGGATGAAGTCACGCTGGAATACTGCTCAGGCTGGTAGTCGATCAGGACCAGAACGCAGTTTTGCGGGGTCAGAAGATGATCGGCCTTCGGATCGCGGACAGGTTCGGGCTGGGTCTTTGCCACGTTGTTCCTCTTTCGAATGGAAGTGAAGGATCCGCCAAATCTATATCAGGAAGATCTGCTGATGCGCGAGCTTCCACGGTCGACGAGCCGGACGTCGGCCAGATCATGAAGGAGCACGACGTCAGACGTAGGCCCTCACAGCGCGCTGAGGTCGTCGGGCACCTCGCCGCACTTCCGGATCAGCTTGGCGTGCCTGAAGTCGCCGCTAGAGGGGTCTCCGGTCCGACTGAACGCAATTGCGCCGGCGTGACCGGGCTTCCGGGACAGCGCCTCCGCCCGCATGACTGCGGCGTTGGCGCTGAGGCACTCCGTCGCCTCGCTGGCGGCCAGGCCCTCGTCGGAGAAAACGAACGGTAGAGCGACATAGTAGGTCACATCAGCCATTTGCCTCGTCTTTGCGTTCTCGGGCTCCTGGGAGCCGTCCCCGCGAGTAGCCGGTCGACACCTTCGTCCGGAGCTCGTCGAGCTGGGCCTCGAGGAAGTCGTTGGCGACGATCAGGGCCTTCACGGCTTTGTGCGCATCGCCGCCGCAGGCCGTGATCGCCTGGTCGGCGGCGAGCTCCACGTCCCCCTCGACGCGCGTTGTGGCTTCTGGCGCAGCGGGCATGCGCTATGTTCCCTTTTTGTTCACGTGGAGTCAAGCGGCCTCGCTTGGGTTTTAATGCCGGACCAGCTTGCCGTTGGAGTAGACTGCGCGGATGGACCCGCTGATGGCGCACCGGCACCTTGCGGAAGCGGAGCGTCACGTCGCGCTTGCGGAGGACCATGTCGCCCGGCAGCTCGCAATCGTGGAAGAATTGGAACGGGCCGGACATCCGGCTGGGCTGGCCAATGACGTGCTCGGCACGTTCCGGATGCTGCTGGCCTCGCACATCGGACACCGCGATCTGATCCGCCGGGAAATCGATGCCTAGAAGGCCGTCGCGAGATGTCGGAACCTAGGCGTCCCGTTCGTCTTGAATCGAGGCCCAACGGAGTTCTGCGTACATGGCACCCCGCGCCAACTGGAAAGGCTTCCTCCGTCTCTCGCTGGTCACCTGTCCCGTGGCGCTCTACCCGGCCACCTCCGAATCCGAGAAGATCTCGTTCAACCAGCTCAACCGGCAGATCGGCCATCGCATCATGTACCTGAAGGTCGACGCCGATACGGGCGACGAGGTGCCGAACGAGGACATCGTCAAGGGCTACCAACTCGAGAAGGACCAGTTCATCGAGGTCTCGAAGGAGGAGCTCGAGAAGATCGCGCTTGAGTCGACGCGCACCATCGAGATCGACGAGTTCGTGGACAAGGCGGACATCGACCCGCGCTATTTGATCCGCCCGTACTACATCAGGCCGGACGGCAAGGTCGGGCACGACGCCTTCGCGGTGATCCGCGAGACCATCCGCGAAATGAACAAGGTCGCGATCGGTCGGGTGGTGCTGACCAACCGCGAGCACATCATCGGGCTCGAGCCGCTGAACAAGGGGCTCGTCGGCACGCTGCTGCGCTACCCTTACGAGGTGCGCAGCGAGCAGGAGTGTTTCGACGACATCCAAGACGTGAAAGTCACGAAGGACATGCTGGATCTCGCAAGCACATCATGAATCAAAAGGCGGGGCGCTTCGATCCCGATAAGTTCGAAGACCACTACGAGACTGCGCTGATCGACCTCATCAACCAGAAGCGCGCCGGCAAGCCGATCACACCCAAATCCAAGCCCGCTGCGACGAACGTCGTCGACCTGATGGAAGCGCTGCGCCGGTCTGTCGGTCAGGAGACCGCGCCGGCGAAGGCGACCAAGCCGGCCAAGAAGCCGAAGAAGGCGTCCGCCGGAGGCCGCAGCGGAAGTCCGCATAGCCCAAAATATTCGCAAAGCGTACGCCACGACCAATGATCGGCTGATCAATTTGAAGGCTGCCATGTTGGTCGGGCGCTGCCCTTGTGGCGTCGCGAACCTTTTTCTGCATAATGGCGTCTCTCTTGCATAGTTCAGCACTCAACCGAGATGAGGGCGTCAGTTTGGATCAGCGATTGCTCCGTTCCCGAAGCAATACTGCGAATCCGTCTGGCCTGTCCCGGGTGGAAGCCGACCACCTCGGCCCCGATGCGGCCGCCGAGATGGCGCGTATCTTGGACGAGCCGCCCATATTGCTGTCCGAGGTTCTGAAGGGCGATGCGCGCCTGACGCCGAAGTGGGCGCACGGAGGCCTGAAAGAGGATTACATGCGCGGCGTGACCGGACACATCGCGGTCGGCTGCTACGAAGGGCAGCATCGGATATCCTGGCGGGTCGAGAACAAACTCCTGGACTCCAGGACAAACCCGAGAGCGTTCACTTTCATTCCGCAAGGCGTAGATGGCCACTGGAACATCGCAGGGCCCGTCGTGGTTTCGCACGTGTACCTCACGCAAGAACGCCTTCAGGCGTGCGCGGATGAGATCGCGGGCGGAAGGCGCGTCGAACTTCTGCCGCGTGTGGCTTTCGCCGATCCCGCGGCGGCGGGGTTGCTCGATGTCCTGAGCCATGAGGCGGAGCGGGACAGCGCCTCGTCCCGCCTGTTCGTGGAGCAAGCGATCGACCTCCTGTGCTTGCGGCTGGTCCAGGAGCATTCGTCTTTTGGCGGGTTGCCTGCTCAGGACAGAAGGGGTGGGCTCGCCGATTGGCAGGTGAAGCGCGTCACCGCATTCATCGAGGAGAATCTCAACCGCCACGTCGGGCTTGATGAACTCGCCGCCCTCGTCGGTCTCAGCCGGTTTCACTTCTGCACAGCCTTTCGGCAGTCGACCGGCCAAACCCCGCATGCATGGTTGACCGGGCAACGAATGAAATGCGCGCGCGAACTTCTCGCCCACTCGAGGCTGAGCGTCACAGAGGTCGCGCTTGCAGTCGGTTACGAAACTCCATCGGCTTTCGCTGCGACTTTCCGAAGGAGGGTGGGAGTAACCCCTTCCGCATTCCGGCGAGCGCTGTAAGCGCCCGGCGGCAATTTATCGCAAGAGTGCGATAGCCGCCGCAATATCCGAACGGTACTTCTCTTGGGAACATGCCCATTTGCAGGCTTATCCGAGGGATGGCAGACCACCATGACCAACCATGAGCCGTTCATCGACGGCGCCGTCGAGACAGAAGAAACGTCGGGCGGGGTATCACGCCGTTCGCTCCTGCTGACCGTCGGGGGAGCGGCATCCCTGGCGGCCGTGCCGCAAGCTGCCGCGCGAACCGCATCCGAAAGCAAGCCCGCCGTGTCGAAGGCACGACGGGTTTGCGCTGATGCCGTCCGGCCGGCGCGCCAGTAGCTGCTGCAAGGTTCGCCTTCCGCATGTGGAGGGGCAGGGTCCGCAAATCATCGCGGCCCATAGCGCGGATATTCGACTCTGATGCTACGGTCTGGCAGTCAGCGCTAGTCTTCCATTTCGATGCCGGTCAGCTCCGACGTGAAAAACTCGTTACGCAAGTGTTGCTTAATATTGTCCGGCCGACGCTCGCCTTGGGTGAGCTTGAGAATGCGCTCAGCGACCTCCAACGCCGACCGCTGCTGCTGGAGCGTGAATGGCGGGCTGGAAAGAACCTCATCAAGAACGTCGCGAAGCATTTGCACCGTGACGGCATCGTAGGCCATAGCCGAGGCTCCGAATTAAGAGAACCAGCAAAACAGCGGTGCCGAGCTCAAAATACGTGTCTCGGCAGCGCCTATTTTCAAACTGAGCACTGAAATCCCAGTTGCCGTTTATTATGCAACGGCTATGCCACAATCCTATGACAGGCCGGAACGAGCCGAACGTCCGGTCCTCGCCCGCTGCTTGTCGACGACCGCGACTAGGCGGGCAAGGATGAGGGAGACAGTTAAGGCCGCTCTGGAGGCGGCCTTACTTTTTGTTAGAGGCTTTTCCCTCAACCGCGCATCGCTGCACCACCTTGCTGAAGCAGGCGCGTTGCCGCTGCGCGGAGCCTTCGTCGCGAGTTGGCCAAGCAGAACTCACATCGTTTGCAACAATATCACTCCGATGACGGTCACAAAGAAACCGATTGCCGTCACTGCGGCGAAGCACCGCTCTACGCTATCCATGAACCCAACCCCCGCCAAAAAATAGTTCAGCTTATTTCGTGATGTACTCTGCTATTCCAACCGCTGACTCGCTCGTACCCCGCGAGGAAGTTCGAGACCTCCTCCGTCCAGAACAGAACGCTTTTAAAAGTGAGAGCTGTGTTTCGTCGAGCGACTTGAGCACCGAAAGCGCTCATGCCGCCATACCGTGCGCCGATTGCGTGGTGCTCGCATCATCTCCGATTGCTCGGAGCGAGAAGCCAGATGTGCACGGTTTGAAGTGATCGCGCAGCGCACCGTTCGCTAAATGCTCCCAATACTCAGCTTCGGCGAGCAGTTTCCAACTTCTATCGGGATTACGCGCGGCGGTCTGACGGCACAGCGATGCCATCGCGCGCAGGCGACACACAGTATCCATCTACTCCTCCCACTCTTTTTTTGTTTTTTGCACCCTATTTTCTATTTTTGCGTCGGAGTCATTATAGTTATGACTCAGAACCAAATTTAACTCCACGAAGCGCGATTCGGCGTTCGTTGCGCCTGCAAATCGCGCATCGATCACAATCGGCGCAATCCAGTACATTCATTCGGCGATCAATGATCGGCCCCCGCGAGCAAAGCGTTCTTGTCGAGCATGCATCATTTGCACTGCAAAAAGTCCGTCATGCCCGTAATCCTACGACATTGCGCACCCGTAGTGTTTGGCGCCTACTCTTCCGATTGTTTTTATTGACGATTAGCTTTTAGCGAGAGGTCATGAGCGTTAAAGCCATGATGGCGACAATCCTCCACAATCAACTGACGTTGCGCGGCGTGCATTCCCTCACGCCATCTGACTACGAGGAGATCGTAGAACATTTGCTCGAACAGCTCAGAGAGCTGGAGCTTAGCTTGGCCGCGCGCGAATTGGATGGCAGGCAAGAGCCGAAGTAACTTCATAGAAGCCAAGACGCCCACTTGGTTGGTCGGCACGGCGACTCAATGTATCTCTCGCCACCATGAAATACACATCTGCTGGCCCCTTAGCCGACCCCGAGACTGGCGCCCGAAAGCTAATCGAGATTGCCAGCGGCATTCAACCCGTGCAGGACGGACGGGTCTTCATCGAGCTGATCAATGTCCCTTTCTTGAAGCAGGGCGGGACTGGCGAAAAATTCCGTAGCGCAATCGCGTCGGCGCAGGAGCGAGGCTGGCTGGAGCTGCATGAGTCCGGGATCCGACCATACTCCCGGCAGCGACGACCGCCGCGATCCGACGTCTCCATTTCGTCATTTCGGCTTCCTCCAAGATGGAACTGCATCACGCCGCCAGTTCTCGTCGTCGCCGGCGACGCGACTAAGTGTGTCTTGGAGCTACCCGCAACGAAACGACTTTGCGCCCACGGTCCTGCGTTTCGTCCCGCGCGACGACGGGATGGACCCGCAGGCCTGCGGCTATCCCAATTCATCCGCAAAGAATGATTTAAGAGGCTCTGTCGCGTCGTCCCGAGGGATGCGATCGGTCTTCTGAAGACCGTCGCTTGGCTTCGAGAGAAGGATGAACTTGAAATCGGTGATGAAGTCGTCGCCCGAGGTGTGAGTTTGGAATCCGACCATTCGACCTCGAGCGACTCCCGGCGCAGTCGGAGTACCTGGCATTCCTATGCCCGACGCGGGTTCCGGCACCTCTTGATGCGAATAGACCTCAAAGGTAATCGCTTTCCCTATTAGGCGGACGTCCCTCCGGAAGCGGCCATGGCCGAGGTGCGCGATGCGCTGAACTCGATTGGCGACACCTGTCCGGAGTGCCCGCCAGAGGGCAATTAGGCGGGCTCGCTCGACCTGCAGAGTTCACGGACGGCGGTGGCTCTCAAACCCGTAAGCTCGGTCCACGCTAAAGCGGCCCGGATCCAGTTCAGCCGCTTGTCGCCGCTGGCTTCCGCAGCGAGCTACATCGCCGCGACCGCCTCGCACTCGGGATCGTGCTTGAGATTCATGGGTCGAAAATATAACCACAGATCGTCCATAGCTTTTCCCGTGGGAAACATTCCTATCCCCGCGGGGCGCCAATGCAAAGTCTCAGGCCGGCGCCCTGCTGTGGTCTGCCCAGGACATTCGCAGCACCGCCAAGGCCATCGACACGATCCCGGCCGCTTGCGCCTCTATCAGGTGGAAGGGTGACCCGGCAGGTCCGCCGGGTGAAGCGCCGCTTGACCGGCACGCCCGCGGCCGTGCGCGACAGCGCCGGCAACCGCATCGTCTTCCATTCGACGACCTGCTCCTGCAGCTTGCGCGCGAGATCGCGCTCCAAAGCGTCCGGAGTCACTCCGTGTGACTCGATCGTCTGCATCGTCCTCCTCCTAGGCCGCAGCACGTTCGACCTGTACGGGCTTGGCGCGGGCCAAACCCCGGGAGCCCTCATCCAAGGCGCACAACGTCCCAACGATATCGTCGATAGATACTTGCCCTATTACTCCTCTGCTGCAGGGCCGTGCGGGACATAATGACCGAGCCGTCGGAGGCGGACTAGGCGGCGCTCCTTTCGGTAACACAGAGAATCTGTTTCGACACCCGCTGGTGCTCGAAGACGCTGACGCGGACGAAGGATGGCGCTGAGATCGATACTGTCGCGCTTGGTACCGGGACTCGAGCAACCAAACACTGCTTAGCTAGGCAATGCGGGATGCTGGCAGCCATAAGCCGACAAAACCTTAGCGTTACACACCCGTGGAAGCCGCCTGCTCCGGGCTCCGCGGATGCGAAACGATACGAAGCGCCGAGACCCCGAACGATCTCTAACAATCCCAGTATCTCGTCGTGTGCCACGGCCGGCTTGATGCCAACTATATGCGGCAGCAACGAGTGAATGTCAGGGTTGCTCATCACGGCCTCCCATCGGCCCGCGGCAGCGGAAAGGCTTGTAGGAGATGAGCGCTTCTCCATCGATATGGCGTTTCGCCGGTAAAGCGCTTGAATACCGTCGTGAAGTGAGCCTGGGTCTGAAACCCCACGGCCAAGGCGATGTCGATGAGCGACACGTCGGCCCGCTGCATCAACTCCTTCGCTCGGTCGATCCGCCGCTTCAGGAAGTAGTCGTGCGGCCTCATGCCCACGGCCGCGGAACTGCGCGGCAAAATACATCCGGCTCAAGCCAGCCACAGCGGCCAGATGCTGCAAGGTGACCTTAGCGTCCAGATTGTCTTCAATATGTTCGAGCACGCGCTTCAGACGCCATTTCTGCAGCGACCGCACTCTCCGAGCGGCTTGTCCTTCTCGGTCTCCCGGGGCTCGCGTGTCCCGGGGCCGACTGACAACCGTCCCCCAGCTGGCCTTGCGGGTCAGCATGGCTAGACGCAACGCGTCGAGAAGGATGGCGTAATCGGGATGGTGCATGGCTCTCGTTGCCGCGAGCGCATCAGACAGGCGCTGCATCACCGGGTCTGTGATCTCCTCGCCGGCAGTGCCCCGATCAGAACAAATGGCTGCTCGCGCAAGAGGCTTGGCGGATACCCTGAAGCTCGGCTCGCCGAGGACAGATGTGCGCATATCGGGCGCGGGCGGCTCGATGGCTAGGGAAACATCAAGATGCACAAGGGAGAACATCATTGCCTCGGCCCCCGAACGCGGATCCGGTGATCTCGGGCTGCGACGTGACAAGACGTCTGTTGCGGCGGTGACATGATTGTTTTGCGAGTATGACCTCTGCAGCGACATCGTCGGTGCTCCTTGTCTCACTACGTGTTCTCCAGATCGCCTCAAGGTGCGAGCCGCGTGAAGACGTAGTCTTGGCTCTTTGCGCGAGCTTCGTGACAGGCAAAGCAAGTGCGATGCTGGGCCTCGTCGACCGGCTTGCCGTCGACAAAGCGGCCAAAGCCCCAGCCGCCGGTCGCGACATATTTTTTGGAATCCTTAACCATCACCTGAACCGTCGTGGCCGAGCCGGGAATCGTGGCGGACGCGAACTCCGGCGATTGCTTTCGCTTCCAGGCGCGCTTGACCAGAACGGTGCCGTCCGGGAAAGGCAGCTTGCCGGCCTTATAGGTGTCGATGGCGATCTGGTTGCCGACGACGGCGCGAAGCTCGTCAAGCGGAGCCGCCTCCTCGGCAGGGGCGATCAGCTCCCACTGCTTGTAGCTGGGCGGAATGGTGACGCCGAAGATTGGCGAGGCATCGGCGTGCTCTGTCGGTCCCTCCGCGAGCGCGATCGCGACGAAGTAGGGCGCGCAGGTCAGGAGAACGGCAAGGACAATCACGGCGAGTACGATGGCCGTGGCAAGTGGGGACGTCTTCTTGTTAGTTTCAGTCGAATTCATGATTCTTCACCGGGCTGGGAGCAGAAAACGATCCTCGGCCAGCGGGGCTGAACCGAGGAAGTCAAGCGATGCTCAGGCGCCGTCAGCCTCGATCACAGCCTTGGCAAAGGCTTGCGGCGCTTCCTGCGGCAGATTGTGCCCGACGCCGCCGGTGATGAGACGAAACTCGTAGCGGCCCGAGAACTTCTTGGCATAGGCGCCCGGCTCGGGATGCGGCGCGCCGTTCGCATCGCCTTCCATCGTGATCGTCGGCACGTCGATGACCGGCGTCGCCGCCAGCTTCTTTTCGAGATGCTCGTATTTCGCCTCGCCCTGGGCAAGACCGAGCCGCCAGCGGTAGTTGTGGATCGTAATCGCGACATGATCCTTGTTATCGAGCGCCGCCGCGCTGCGGGCGAAGGTGGTATCGTCGAAGTTCCATTGCGGCGAGGCGAGGTTCCAGATCAGCCTGGCGAAGTCATGCGTATATTTCTCGTATCCGGCGCGGCCGCGCTCGGTGGCGAAATAAAACTGGTACCACCATTGCAGCTCGTCCTGCGGCGGCAGCGGCGCGCTGCCGGCGGCCTGGCTCGAGATCAGATAGCCGCTCACCGAGACCAGCGCGCGGCAACGCTCCGGCCACAGCGCAGCGATGATGTCGGCGGTGCGCGCGCCCCAGTCGAAGCCGGCGACCACCGCCTGCTTGATGTCGAGCTTGTCCATCAACGCGATGATATCGAGCGCCATCGCGGCCGGCTCGCCGTTGCGCAGCGTCTCGCTGGAGAGAAAATGCGTGGAGCCATAGCCGCGCAGATACGGTATGATGACGCGGTACCCGACCTTGGCCAAGATCGGCGCGACATCGACGAAGGCGTGAATGTCATAGGGCCAGCCGTGCAGCAGGATGGCCACGGGACCGTTCGCGGGGCCCGCCTCGGCATAACCGACGTTGAGAACGCCGGCGTCGATCTGCTTGATCGGTCCGAAGGACGCATTCGATGCGGACGATCGCGATGCCCCCGATTGGGCGCGAGCGAGGCCGACGGCGCCGAGGCCGATGGCGAGGCTTCCCGCGGCGATGCCGAAGAACTTGCGGCGGTGCTGGTCGATGATCTGCTTCATGTGCAGGGTCCCTGAGATTGTTAGTGGTGCGTCAGATCAGCGCGACCGTGACGTCGATATTGCCGCGGACGGCCTTGGAATAGGGGCAGGTCTGGTGTGCTTCATCGATGATGGTGTGCGCGATCTCGGGATCGAGACCCGGCAGGCTGACGTTGAGGCGCGCCCGAAGCAAGTAAGCACCTTCGTCGAGCACGAGATCGATCTCCGCATCGATCGCGCTCTTCCTCGGAAGCTCGATCTTCCGCTTGCTCGCCGCGATTTCCATCGCGCCTTCGAAACACGCCGACCAGCCAGCCGCGAATAATTGCTCCGGATTGGTGCCGATGCCTGCGCCGCCCCGCGGCGACAGCATGATGTCGAGGCGACCGTCGGAACTGCGCGATGTGCCGTCGTGTCGCCCACCGCAGGTGTGGGTCCTGGCCGTGTAGAGTAGTTTAGCCGTTTGCGTCATTGTGGTCTCCTTGCCGTCGCGAGCCGACTAGCAGCGGCGCGCACAAGGCACCCGTTTGGACTTGTGAGAATTTGTGAGGTCCAGCTTTGCAAGTCTCACAACGGCCCCATGCGACCCGGCGGTCGCGACCGGGATGGCCTTGCCGGACCACAATCAGCTGGTTATCGGATCCTGTCGGAGAAACCTAAGATCTTGCCATGACCGAGCCAGCCGGCGCTGCCACCCCCACATTATCGTTTGGGCCGTTCACCGTGACGCCGCATGAAAGGCTAGTGACGCGAGACGGTGTTACGGTGCCGCTGGGCGCGAAGGCTTTCGACGCGCTGATCGCGCTGATGTCGCGACCGAACGAGGTCGTCAGTAAATGGGATCTGATCGCGCAGGTTTGGCCCGGCATGAACGTCGATGAAGCCAACCTGCGCTTTCATGTCGCAGCACTGCGCAAGGCGCTCGGCGACGGCAAGGATGGTGCCCGCTACATCACCACGCTGTCCGGCCGCGGCTATTGCTTCGTGGCCCCGATCTCGCGCGGAGACATTCTGGCCCTGCGGCGCCCCGCGCCAGCGATGGAGCTGCCGCCCGTCAAGCTGCCGAACCGGCTGCAGCGCATGATCGGACGCGACGAGGTGGTTGCCGCCATCTCCGACAAGCTTCTCACCTCGCGCTTCGTCACGATCATCGGTGCTGGGGGCGTCGGCAAGACCGCAGTTGCGATCGCGATCGCGCACGACCTGCTCGAAACCTTCTCCGATGCCGCACATTTCGTCGATCTCGCCGCGCTCAGCGATCCCGATCTCGTGATCACGTCGATCCTGCTGATGCTGGGGCTGCCGGCCCAGAGCGACGATCCACTGCCCGCGCTACTGGCGCATCTGCGCGACAAGCGGATGCTGCTGATCCTTGACAATTGCGAGCATGTGATCGGAGCGGCGGCGTCGCTGGCTGTGGAGATCTTCCATGCCGCGCCGCACGTCCATATCCTCGCCACCAGTCGCGAAGCCCTGCGCGTCGAGGGCGAGCAGGTCTATCGATTGGCGCCGCTCGCCGTTCCGCCCGAGGACTCTAGATTGACGGCTGCTGCAGCGCAGAGCTATCCCGCGCTCCAGCTCTTCCTCGAACGCGCTTCAGCCGGCGGCGCGCGGATCGTGCTCGACGATGCCAATGCCGCGATCGTCGCGCAGATCTGCCGCAAGCTCGACGGCATGGCATTGGCAATCGAGCTCGCCGCCGGCAGGGTCGAGGCCTACGGCCTGGCGCAGACGGCCGCCCTGCTCGACGACCGCCTGAATCTGCTCTGGCACGGACAGCGCACGGCGCCGCCCAGGCAGAAGACGTTGCAGGCCACGCTCGACTGGAGCTACGGACTGCTGTCGGATGTTGAACGGCTCGTGCTGCGCCGGCTCGCCGTCTTCGCCGGGCATTTCACCGTCGACGCAGCGCTCGAAGTGGTGCCAGACGAGCATGTTGGTCGCGGCAGGCTGTTCGATGCCGTCGACAGCCTCGTCGCCAAATCGATGGTCGCACCACGGCCGATCGGCGCCATGATGCGTTATCGGCTGCTCGACACCACGCGCGCGTATCTGCTCGAGCTCGAACCCTATGACGCGGCACTCGCCGCGCGTCACGCACTTTACTATCAGCGCTGGCTGGAACGGGCCGGCACGACATGGGCAATCGTGCCAAACGCCGACGAACGCGCCGTCCATTTCTCCGCGCTTCACAACGTGCGCGCGGCGCTGGAGTGGTGCTTCGGCGCGGGCGGAGATGCCAGCATTGGCGTCGCGCTCGCCGCTGCGGCGGCGCCGATCTTCCTCGCGATGTCCCTGCTGATTGAATGCCGGCGCTGGTCGGAACGGGCGCTGGTTGCGATCGATCGGGCCTCACGCGACAGCGGCGAGGAGATGCACCTGCAGGCCGCCCTCGGCCTGACCCTGATGTTCACGCGGGGCGGCAGCGAAGCGGCGCGCAGCGCCTTGAGCCGCAGCCTTGCCATCGCGAGGGCTCGAGACGATGAGATCAACCAGCTCCAGCTGCTCGGGCGTATGCATATCTTCCATGAACGGATGGGCGAGTTCGATGCTGCGCTCAACTACGCGCAGCAGAGCGTCTCGGTCGCCAAGTCGCTGGGCGATGCTGCCTCGATCGCGCTCGCCCATTCGCTCCTCGGCGTCTCGCTGCATCTGGCCGGCGAGCACCGCGATGCGCTGAAGGTGGTCGAGCTCGCCTGGAACGGTCCGGGAACGGAACGGGTCAGCACGGTATATGGCTTCGATCATCGCAACCGCGCGGGCATCACGCTTGCGCGCGAGCTTTGGCTGCAGGGCAGTCCAGCGGACGCGCTGACACTGGCGCGACAAACTGTTGCGGAAGCCGCGCAAATGGACCACCCAATCACGCTCTGTATTGCGCTGATCTGGGCGGTATCGATCGATCTGTGGAGCGGTGATCTCGAGGGCGCGGAAGAAAACATCGACCGCTTCATTGCACATGCCCAATCGCGCTCGATGGGACCTTATCTCGCCGTCGGCCGGGGCGTCAAAGGCGAGCTCGCGATCCGGCGCGGCGATGCCGCAGGCGGGGTCGAGACGATCAAGGCTTCCCTCCGCGAACTCCACGAGGCTGGCTACGAGCTGCTGACCACGACCTTCAACATCGCGTTGGCTCAGGGCTTGTTGAAGCTTGGACAAATAGAGCAGAGCGCAATCCTAGTCGATGATGCTATTCGCCTGGTCGAGCAAAGCGGTGATCACATCTACATGCCCGAGCTGCTGCGAATGAAGGGCAACGTCCAATTGCATATGCCGGAGCCGCGGATCGATGACGCGGAAGCTTGTCTACTGCAATCACTGAAGCTGAGTCGCAACAAGGGCGCGAAAGGGTGGGAACTGCGGTCGGCGATTGATCTTGCGCAGCTTCTCGCTGAACGGCGTCGTAGCAGGAACGCAAGGCTATTGCTCGAATCAGCGCTGGAGGGCTTTGCCGAAGGATCGGACACGGCGGATATCAGGAGCGCCGCTGACCTGCTGGGCAGGCTGGCGCGGGAGTAGTGAAGCGCCTCGTCGTTGGCCCAGCCGCCACGATGTGCGCGGGGACGATCACCGCTCAGCCTGGCATGGCCGAAAGCGGCAGCGCCTCGATGCTCGGCGTGGCTCGGGCAGCCTCAAGCGATCAACAAAATTGATGCAGGCGCTAGTCGTGGTCTGCACGCGATCGCAGCTCGGCAATAAGGCTGATATCGAGCGCGCCTTTGCGCATCTCATGTACGAGTCAGACCCGGAGAGCGGTTTCGCGGACGTTCAGGAGAACACCCAAAGCTCATACCAGGACTGGCTGAAGATCATTCGCGAGACGATCGGAATTCGCCGGATCGACGCGCTGACCGCGAAATAGTTGCTACAGGGCTTGGCGGGAGCCGGCTTCGCCCGGCGAGGAGCCGCGGGTGCGTCGTGCCTACGGCTGCATCCAGATGATCAAGATTCTGCTCGGCTATGACTCACGTACACCGCGATTTCATAGTAGGCTGCTTGTTGATCTCGCCTATCGTCGCGTTCGGAGTAATGGCGCTGCTGCTTTTGCTGCTATTGCGGCCGCTATTATCCGGGCTGGGATTTGAACGGCTATTCAGCAATCCGCCACTCGCCGAGTTCTGTCTATACATCACGATGTTCGGATTGCTTGTGCTGTTCTTCTAGGAAATCTCCATGGAAGCTGCTGCTCCTAAAAAACCCGACAGCCCTCGCGACGAGGATCGCCGAGCCGGCTCTTTCAACGGTCCCACGGAAACAGGTCCGGATCCTGACATGTCGCCAGCTGCGACGCGGGATGGCATCAATCTGTGCGCTGAGAGCGAGAATGAAACTTGGCGAGTGGTGGATGCCGAGCCCATGCTGCACGACGAGGTCAGACGGATCTTCGTCTCAGCATGTAGGCGAGTAGCCACGTTCATATTGGTGTTGATCGCAATCTTTATCTCTTTAGTCGCATGGCACTACTACGTGACCGCTCCTTGGACCCGAAACGGAAGCGTCCGCGTCCAAGTCGCAAACGTGGCGCCGCAGATCTCTGGGAAAATCGTCTCAGTCCAGGTGGCAGATAACCAGTTCGTCCACCGAGGTGACGTTCTTTACGTCATCGATCCTTTCGATTTCGACATAGCCGTGCGCACGACCCGGTCATTGGTTGAACAAAGAGCTGCGGACCTAGAAGTCAAACAGGCAGAAGCAGCCAGACGGCAAAATCTGTCGAGCTTGGCCACGACGCCTGAGCAGCAGCAGATCTATGCGGGGAGTGCAGCGGAGGCAAAGGCGGCGTACGACGCCGCTCAGCACCAGTTGGCCCAGGCAGAACTGAACCTCCGACGTACTAAAGTGCTGAGTCCCGTCGACGGCTATGTCACCAACCTCCTGCTGCGGGCCGGAGACTAGGCAGTCGCCGGCGCAAGCAATATCTCGGTGATCGATGCGAACAGCTTTTGGATAGACGGCTATTTCGAAGAGACGAAGATGGCACGTGTCTGCATCGGGGAGCGGCTAGAAGCTCACCTTATGGGATACGCGCAGCCGATTCTGGGTCATGTGAAGACCATCACTCGAGGTATCAGCGTTTCGAATGCGGCAAGCGGACCGCAGGGATTGCCGAACGTAGACCCGATCTACACGTGGGTACGCCTAGCACAGCGAGTACCGGTCCGCGTTGCCATCGACCAGGTCCCCGAAGGTGTACCGCTCATCTCCGGTATGACGGCCACCGTTACGGTTTTGGATTCGACCCCCGAGGATCGCGCGGATTTGTTCGGGCGAGCGCGGGCTATTATCCTTAGTCCGCTAACAGAGTTGTCGGGCGAAGCTCGCATTGCGCGGACAGATTGCCTTCGATCTGGGTCCAGTGCGTCCGGTGAAGTGGACGCAATTCCGTACTCGAAGGTGGCTCCTGTACCGTCTCCGGAAACGGTCGAACCTGGCCTCGCTCCGGGTATTGACGTTTCTCCACGTCTTTCTGGATCAGCTGACCCGGCAGGCCGATCTCTGTGCGCCGGCCCTCTCGTAAACTTGATGAAATTATGATCGTCATTGCATTGATCGAACGAGGCTTCGCAACCAAATGATTAGTCAGCATGTTCGACAAAGGAGAACCCGATGACCACGCAACTTGCCAAGTCCCATCGCTACGAGCTGGTGCACGGTGAGGATAGCGACTTCATTGCCTATCAGCTACATTTCGGCGATGGCGTCTGGCGAACGGTTTCGACATGGATGATTCCGCGTACGACGTTTGCTGCATAACGCAGGAGTCTCTTCTCGTCACGAGAACTCGTGGAAATGCTCTGCATGAGCGCACAAGCGGAAGTTATGAACGCATCTTAGGCATCGTCATCGATATGGCCGAAGTGGCGAAGGAAACTGATCGCTTGCCCAGGGGATCGCCCAGGACGCGTTCTGATCCCGGTCGGTTCGGCTCTTTTATTTGACGCGGGTTCGTATCAACCAAGTCCGTCGTGGCGACCCGCATTGGGATGATGAAGCAAGCCAGCAAGGAGGCCAAAATGCCAACATATGTGTGCTCACTCGCGGAAGGCTTCGTGAACGACAGCCAAAAAGCCGCGATCGCCGAGGCCGTGACACGGATTCACAGAGGAGACCGGCGCGCCAAGTTACTTTGTACAGGTCGTCATCGAGGAAAAGAAACCTGCTGATCGTTTCCTTGGCGGTTCGCGCGCCGCAGGACAGATCTGGATCCGAGGCGATATCCGAGCTGGCCGAACCCAAGCTCAGCGGAAGGCGATGATGTTGCGCATAATGAAGGAGGTTGCGCGGATCACCAATGCAAAGGAGGAGGAGATCTGGGTTTACCTCTGCAATCTGGAGCCGACGGATATGCTGGAATACGGTCACGTGCTGCCGCAGCCGCGTGAAGAGGCCGATTGGTTTAACCGGCTACCGAAGCCGCTGCAGGATTACCTGGCGCAGCTTGGGACAACCAAGGACACGTTTACTCTTTGACCGATGTGCTATTCCGGATCGACCGTGCGCGCTACGAGCTCGCACTTAAGCCGACACAACCAGAGCAGCGTATTGGGCCAACCGAGGGTTGGTTTTCTAGTCGATCTGCATCCGCTATCTGCTCCTCGCCCGCGGGTGTCATTCCTTTCCATCCCTCCGGTTCCGCATAGCGCTGATGATTGAACAACTACATCTCGAAGATTGGGCGTGGCAACTTTCGACAGAAGTGTACCGTCTCAATCTGTATAGCCACCTTACGAGACAAACAGAGGTAAATCGAACATCGGTCACCGAAGCAGAGTTGGCCGAAGCAATCCGCGACAGTTTCACTCAAGTGAACGAGGCTGCCTACCGCGAAATGGTCCAGTTGGCGACGGAGGCGGCGCTCGAAACCTATGATCGGGTCGTATCGTCCATTATAAAACGTTCACGTGTTCAGCTACGTAGCTGAACTCTCCTCTTTGCACGCTCAGAAGTCCCAGGCTCAACTCGATGGCGCACGTTCCCGTTGCGGCGGGGATGCACATCAGCTTTGGGGTATGGCTGCGGTGCAGGCCGGCGCTTACATCAACGTTCTCTTCACTGTCGATATCATCGTCATTGGTGTGAATCGGCGAGGGGTCCCGACGCCGATCGGCAGGATAAGCCTCTGCTTCACATCACATTGGACGGGTCATGCTTCGGTGCCGATTCACAGCGATGGCAGCATCGTCGACCAGCGGGCCGACATCGTCGCGGATGAGCCGCCCGGTCCGATCGGTTTGGGTGCCCGTCGCTGCGAAGATCGGAGCCCCTAGCTCAACTCCCTTTCGGCTTGGGCCGTCGACTTCTTGGGATCACGGCTTTATGGCCGCCGCCACCAGACCTGTCACCTGGGCACGGCCACGTACTTGTCCGGAATGAGCAACAGGCCGGCGTCGAGCGGCGGCTTGATGTCGAACATCTCGGCGCCGTTTTCGAAGTGGAAGACCCTCCGGATGCGGTAGGTCGACGGATTCTGGGCGGCAACTTCGTACTGGCGGGACAGCCAGAACCGCGTCCGCGCATGCCCGTTGGTGGTCTTGGTCTCGAGAAGGCTCTCCTCACCGTCCGGTTCGAAGGACCGAATGTCGTAGCCCTTATCGTCTTCGCCGCGATCCGCGGGCCAATCCATCTCCTTGGCCAGGTCACGACGGCCAGCCTGGCAGAGCCGGTCGTACTCGAACTTGAATACCATCTCCTCGCCGGCGCGCCCCAGCGAGCGGTTGAAATCGTCCCTGGCTGCCGGATCGTACTTGCCGAGCAGCCGCCGGAGCACGGGCTGGCGGTCCTGCGGGTCCGAGTTCAAAAGCGCGGGCGGAGGCACCAGGGCCGGCCCTTCCGCCGACGTGAAGCGCGGCTTCACCGACACCGGGTCCGTCAGAATCGGATGTAAGCCCAACTAGACCTCGACGGACTGCACCAGGGAGTCCTGATAGTTGTGGGCCGGCAATAGGCCCGGGATCCAGGCGATCCCGAGCTCCTCCAGGACAGTCGACACGTTGCGGAGCTTCCACTCTATCGACTTCTCGGACCGTCCTACCTCCCGCCCCAGCCGCCGGTAAAGTTCGGCCTTGTTGATCTTGTTGCCGACGCGCTCGCGCTCGAGCATCAGGAAATAGTTGGCGACCACGACGGCGACCTGCTCGGCCGTCCAGTCGGTCCCCTTGGTTCCCGGCGCTGTACCATCGGCGTCCACAGGTCGCTGTCCCTGTTCGCACATGGAATCCTAGCAGGCAGCAGCCGATCCGTCCGCAAAGACGTAATCGGACACTGGAAGGGTTTGAAGCGAAGGCTGGTCAGGACTTCCGGTTTGCCCCGTTCAAATCCTGAATTCTCGGGCGAATGGAAAAGATCGTTGCGACCTCGCGGTTCATCATGGCGAAGTGGAGATCGCGCCATGCGGCATTTTCTCGAGAAATTGTATTGGCAAAACCTGCGTGCCAGCGCCAGGGGGCATGAGCAGGTGGTCCTACGTGCTGCTGGCGGGCATGGTCGCGTTGCTGATCGTCTCCGTCGTGATGGCGACGCTGGGTTGGAATGCCTCCGATGGCACCGACGTGCCGCCGATCGGATATGCCGCGATGGCGGCCGGCATCCTGTTCTCGCTGCTTTTCAGCGTGGGGTTGATGGCGCTGGCGTTCTACTCCAGCCGCGCCGGCTATGACGAGCGGGCAAAGGTGATCGTGCGGGAGCGTGACAAGACCTCTGAATGAGCGGTGCCGCCAACACGTTTCGGGGAGTTTGGCGAACCGCCGACACAACTCCGTGACTCCGCGTAACAACGCCCCTGCATTTTCGAATTTTATGTCGAGCCACGAAGATTGGCCTTGTCATGAAAAGGAGAATGCAATGACGATGACCAGACGCACATTCGCCGCCGCGCTTGTCGCAGGGAGCGCGGCCTCGCTGATGGCCAAACGCGGCTTCGCCGCAGGCACAACTCCACTTAAAGCCCGCAATGTCGTGCTGGTGCACGGCTTGTTCGCCGACGGCTCGTGCTGGCTGGAGGTGATTCCGCGCCTGCAGGCCGCAGGCCTCAACGTCACCGCCGTGCAGAACCCGCTGACTACGCTGTCCGAGGCGGTAACCTCTGCCGAGCGCGTACTGGCAAGGCAGGACGGTCCGACGGTGCTGGTCGGCCATTCCTTCTCCGGCATGATCGTCACCGAAGCCGGCGTGCATCCGAACATCTCGGCGCTGGTCTATGTGGCGGCGCGCGCGCCCGATGCGGGCGAGGATTACACCGGGCTGGCCAAGACTTTTCCGACGCCGCCGGCGAGCGCGGGAATCGTTTTCGATGGTGACGAGGGCCGCCTGTCGGAAGAAGCCTTCCTGCACGATTTCGCCGGCGACCTGCCGCCTGCGAAAGCAAGAGTGCTCTATGCGGTGCAGGAGCCGTTCCACAAGGCGCTGCTCACGGGCAAGACCGCCAATGCGGCCTGGCGCTCGAAGCCGAGCTTCTATGCGGTCTCGACCGAAGACCGCACCATCAATCCGGACCTCCAGCGCTTCATGGCCAAGCGCATGGGCGCAAATACCATCGAGGTGAAAGGCAGCCATCTCGCGCTGATCTCGCACGCCGACGAAATCGCGGGGTTGATCCTGGAGGCGGCGCAGGTGGGGGCGTAACGTGGAAATCAGACAGGAGCGACCCGCCACGAAGGACCACTGCGAGCCGCGGCCTTACTGCGAGTTCTGGCGGCGCCATGGCCGGACCAAGCTGGTGCAGTCATCGACGAACCGAGGCTGGTCAGGCCTGTCGGCCGAGTTGCGCGCGCATTACGAGAGCATCGTTCCTTGGCGGGGTTCCCAATCCGACATCGAAATTGCCGTCGATATCGCCGGGGACCATGCATCGCCGATCACGCGTCGCTTCCGGGATCGCAAACCGGACCGTCAGCCGCCGCGATACGGTTTGGTTGTGCCCTGCGGGGTGGCGAGAAGGTTCGGTCGATCGCGCAGGCGACCAACCGGAGATCGTGCATATCTATCTTCCTCCGAGCGCGTTCTCTCCGGACAAGCTCGGAGTCGACGTCGATGGCTTGCCGTCCGGTGCCCTGAGATTTGAAAGTGCTCTCGAGGATCCGCTGCTGGGCGAGAGATGGCGAGGGCAGTCGCATCGGAGCTGCGGGCGGAAAGCTGTACCGGCAGGCTGCTGGTGGAGACGCTTGCCTGCAGCATGGCGGCGAGACTGGTGCAAAGATACGTCAGCGTATCCGCCGCGCAATCGGGTGCTTTTCTTGCTAGAGCAGGGCTCGATCGGCGCAGGGTTTTCCGCATAGGCGTTAAGGTAGCGCGAGCATCGATTGATACGGACGTTTTCGAGGAGGCTCGCGCAGGTGCCGCCCAAGCGCTCGCTTTCTGCGGCGAAAGCAACGGATGGTTGGTTGTGGAATGATCG
>NZ_RDQF01000005.1 GCF_004114425.1 Bradyrhizobium vignae
CCGTTCCCGGATGTCTTCCGAATAGGGTCGCGTCATCCATGCCGGCCTCCGCCCTCCAGCATGGATGTTGAATCAGAAATCGCTCCCGGTGGGAATCCCGATTCCAGCCAAAAACAACATGCTCTAGCCACCCCGCAACGCATTTTTGACCTCGCCGTCCGGCCAGGTCTCATCGGCCGGGATCACCCGCACACGGCTTTGATCTGCGGTATTCACCAGCACGTGCGAACTCGTCCGCTCAGCGCTCCGCTCGAGACGCAAATCGGTTTCGGGCTTCCAGCTCAACGTGGTCGCGAGGTCCCCGGGAAAGATCTTCCATTGCGATCCGTCGTCGAGTTCGACGACATGGCTTTCCGCATGCGTGCGTATCTTCATTCCACCCCGAAATTTCGATGAACAGACTGCATCCCGGAAGCGGGCCCGGCCCCGCGGCCGAATCTTCCCGTCCTTCCTGGCGTTGAGGGAATGCGGGAGTGCGACACTTGTTCCGGTGGGAACGGCCGCGCAATCAGGCAGAATTCACGCGTCGTTGCTGTTCCGGGAACCGACTCACACGCGCCATCTTTCCGGCTAGAATGTGCACCATGAAACACGCTGATTCCCCGTCACGTCACACGCGCCGCGCCCTGCTCCAGTCGACGCTCGGCGCCGCCGCTTTGCTTGCAATCCCGCCGCACGCTCTCGCCTCGCCTCCGGGCTTCGACGAATGGCGTGAGAGCTTTCGTGCACGCGCGATGGCGAAAGGTATTTCCGGCGCGACATGGCAGCGCGCGATGGGGCGGGTCGAGCCGGACATGAGCGTGTTCGCGCAGATGCGCAACCAGCCTGAATTCCACGAGCAGGTCTGGCAATACATCAACCGCCGCGTCTCGGACTGGCGCATCATCAACGGCAAGATCGCGCTGAAGAACAACGAATCTTTGTTCGCCCGCATCGAGCGCGATTTCGGCGTCGAGCGCGGCACGCTGCTGGCGCTGTGGGGCGTCGAGTCCGCCTATGGCGATCCCCTGGTGCAGCAGAATCACATGAGGCCGGTATTTCCCTCGCTCGCAGCGCTGGCCTGGAACGAACCGCGCCGCAAGGCTTATTGGGAGACCGAGCTCATCAACGCGCTGCGCATCGTCGACAAAGGCTGGAGCACGCCGGAGGAGATGCGGGGATCCTGGGCCGGCGCGATGGGCCATTCGCAATGGATGCCGGAAGTCTGGCTCAATGTCGGCATCGACTATGATGGCGACGGCAAGGTGTCGCCGTTCGGCAAGCCCGATGACGCGCTGGGCTCGACCGCAAAATATCTCGTCAACCGCGGCAAGTGGCATCGCGGCGAACATTGGGGCTACGAGGTGCGCGCGCCCGGCAATATGAGCGGAAGCCGCACCTATGCGGCGTGGCAGGCGGCCGGCGTCACCCGCGCCGATGGCCATCCGTTTCCGCAGCCGAACGCATCCGCGCAGATGTGGACGCCTGTTGCGGGCGGACCAACCTTCCTGCTGGGGCCAAATTTCTATTCAGTGAAGAGCTACAACCCTTCCATGAATTATGCGCTGGCGATCTGCCATCTCGGCGATCGCTGCCTGGGAGCCCCACCCTTTATCCAGCCCTTCCCTGGCTCCGAGCGTGCACTGACGCTCGCCGAAGTACAGGAGATGCAGACGCGCCTGACCAAGGCCGGCTTCGATACCGGCGGCACCGACGGGCGCGTCGGCAACGACACGATGAAGGCGATCAAGGATTTTCAGCAGCGCGCCGGGATTGTGCCAGCCGACGGCTATGGCGGGCTGAAGGTGCTGGCGAAGCTGCGGCAGGGGTCGTAGCTACCTTGTCATTCCGGGGCTCGCATAGCCAGAACCCGGAATCTCGCGCTACAATCTCTGGATTCCGGGTTCGAGGCTTCGCCTCGCCCCGGAATGACCTCCCACATTCAGTGCCGGTACTGCGGCTCTTCCGCATCGAGCTGCCGGCGGATCGCGGCGAGATGCAGCCGCGCGGATTCGGAATCGCCCTCGCGCATCTGCCTGTAGGTCGCGGCCGCAATCGCTGGATCGACTGGCAGCACCTTGCGGCCCGTCGACATCGCCAGAACCTGCACCTCGGCGGCGCGCTCAAGATAATAGAGATCGTCCCAGGCTTCCGCGATGGTCGGCGCCAGCACCATCACGCCGTGATGCTTCATGAAGACGATGTCGGCATCGCCGACCGCCGAGGCGATACGCGCGCCTTCGCGATTGTCGAGCGCGAGGCCATTATAGTCCCGGTCGACCGCGGTGCGGCCATAGAATTTCAGTGCGGTCTGTCCGGCCCAGATCAGTGGATCGCCCTCAGTCATCGACAGCGCCGTTGCGTAGGGCATGTGGGTGTGGAAGGCGACCTTGGCGCGCGGCAAGCGCTTGTGCATCTCGGCGTGGATGTAGAAGGCGGTCGCCTCGGGTACGCCCTCGCCATCGAGCACGTTGCCGTGGAAGTCGCAGATCAAGAGCTTTGACGCCGTCAGCTCGCGGAAGGCGTAGCCATAGGGATTGACGAGGAAAAGATCGTCATGGCCAGGCACCACGGCCGAGAAGTGATTGCAGATTCCCTCTTCAAAGCCGTTGCGCGCGGCCATGCGGAAGCAGGCGGCGAGATCCTCACGCGCGGCGCGGATCGCGTCGGTGGCGAGGTCCGGCCGGTTGGACCGGAATGGCGCGGGCGCCGGTGAGGAAGCGTGAAGGCTGTGCGCCATGGCGAAGGATACCTCTGTCGGTCGGGAGCGGCTCCGAGTTGTACAGGGACGGCGCCTGCGCGTCAGCCCCTGCGACCGCTACCCTGCCCTGCGCGCCTCAGGCCCGCCGCGGCACCCCGCCCGCGTTCATGCCGCCATCGATGACGAGCTCGCTGCCGGTGACATAGCGCGAAGCATCGGAGGCGAGATACAGCACGCCGCAGGCGATCTCCGTGGCCTGGCCGGCACGGCCGAGCGGCGTGACGAGCCGCGCGCGCTCCTCCGGATCGATCGGAGCGTTCTGACCGGCGCCGGTCGCCCCCGTCGGCATCTTACCCCAGATCGGCGTGTCGATGATGCCGGGGTGAACAGAGTTGACGCGGATGCCATCGCCAGCAGCCGCGCATTCCATCGCGATCGATTTGGCGAACAGCCGCACGCCGCCCTTGGTCGCCGAATAGGCCGATAACCCCGGCGCGCCGCGCAGGCCCGCCAGCGAGGACATCATGACGATCGAGCCGCCGCCGGTTTTGCGCATCAGGGGCAGACAATGCTTCACGGAGAGAAACACGCCGTCGAGATTGATCGCATTCTGCTTGCGCCAGTCAGCGAGCGTCATGTCGACGATCGATGGCACGGAGATGCCGATGCCCGCATTGGAGACGAGCACGTCAAGCCGGCCATAGCGTTTGCCGACTTCAGCGACGATCTCGATCCAGCGCTCTTCGCTGGTGACATCCTGCTCCAGGAAGATCGCCTTGCCGCCTGCCTTGGTGATGCGCGTCGCGAGCTCGGGGCCTCGCAGCTCGTCAATGTCGGTGATGACGACCGTTGCGCCCTCGCGTGCGAACAGCTCGACGATCGCCTCGCCGATGCCGGACGCGCCGCCTGTCACCAGCGCAACCTTGCCCTCCACCTGCCCTGCCATGTTCACTCCCTTTTTTGTTGTTCGAGGCCGTTGTCATCTAATCACGGATGGCCCCTGATCCGGTAGCGCGACGTCGACGACGCGAAATTGCACGCGCTCGGCGCCCTGGTAGCGATCGACCGAGAGCGAGCCCGCGACATGCATCTGCTGGCCGCGATTGGCGAGCAGCGCATTGCCGAGCTTCTGGCCGACCGAACGGAATGCGATGCCGTTGACGATAGCGCCGTCGCCCGCCTTGAAACGCAGGCGCAGATGCGCTTGCCCGACCTCGTCGGCAAACACGAGTTGATGCGCCGGCAGCGCCAGCACCGGCTCCGGATTGCCGCTGCCGAAGGGACCGGCGCGGTTGAGCGTCGTCGCCAGCTCCGGCGTCACCGCACGCGCGGAGACCGCGCCGTCGATGTAGAGCTCGTTGACATGGCGCGCCTCGGCGACGTCCTGCGCCAGCGCAGTCTCGAGATAGGCGCGGAACTCGGCGAGCTTCTCCTTCCGCAACGTCACGCCCGCGGCCATCGCGTGGCCGCCGCCCTTGAGCAGAATGCCGTCGGCAACCGCCTGCCGCACCGCCTTGCCGAGATCGACGCCGGCGATCGAGCGGCCCGAGCCGGTGCCAATGCCGCCGGGCTCCAGCGCGATGGCGAAGGCGGGCCGCGAGAATTTCTCCTTGAGACGCGAGGCGACGAGACCGACGACGCCGGGATGCCAGCCTTCAGACGCCGTGACGATGACGCCGAGCTTGTCTTCGAGACCAATCGAGGCCAGTGCCTCGGCCTCGGCCTGCGCTTCCGCCGCCTGCTCGATCACGCGGCGCTCATTGTTGAGCCGGTCGAGCTCGGCCGCGATCCGCGCTGCCTCGACACTGTCGGCTTCGAGCAGCAGCCGCACGCCGAGATCGGCGCGGCCGATGCGGCCGCCCGCATTGACGCGCGGCCCCAGCATGAAGCCGAGATGCCAGGCCTCGGGCGGGCCGTTCAGGCGCGCTACGTCCATCAGCGCGGTATGGCCGATATGGTCGCGCCGTCGCATCGCGATCAGCCCCTTGGCTACGAAGGCGCGGTTGAGGCCGATCAGCGGCGCCACGTCGGCGACCGTGCCGAGCGCAACATGATGCAACATGCCGAGCAGATCGGGTTCGGGCATCTCGCTGCTCCAGAAGCCGCGCTGGCGCAGCTCGCGATTGACCGCGACCAAGGTCACCAGCACGAGGCCGACGGCGGCGAGGTGACCGAGGCCGGAGAGGTCATCGGGGCGGTTCGGATTGACCAGCGCGTCGACCTCGGGGAGATCAAGGCCGCATTGGTGGTGGTCGATCACCACCACGGACATGCCGAGCCGCTTGGCCTCGGCCAGCGGCTCGATGCTGGTGGTGCCGCAATCAACGGTGACGAGCAGCGTCGCGCCCTTCGCGGCGAGCGACTGCACCGCCTCAGTGTTCGGGCCGTAGCCTTCGAATATCCGATCGGGAATGTGGATCAGCGGATCAAGTCCGCAATGACGCAGGTGCCAGGCGAGCAGCGCCGCCGAGGTCGCGCCGTCGACGTCGTAGTCACCGAAGATCGCGACCTTCTCGCCTTTCGCCGCCGCATCGGCGATCCGCTTCGCGGCGGCCTCCATCTCTGTCACCGTGAACGGATCCGGCAGCAGCTTTCGGATGGTCGGATCGAGAAAATCGGGCACGGCCTCGATATCGATGCCGCGGCCGGCCAGCACCCGCGCCAGCAGCTCCGGCAGCCGGTGCCGCTGCACGATGGCGAGCGCCTGGGCCGCTCCGCGCCCGTCCAACCGGTCACGCCAGAGCTTGTCTGTGAACGAGCGCGCCACGCCCAGGAAAGCCTGGGGCACTTCGATGGGCAAGGCGGTGGCGGGTGGCGTCATGACAGGAGGCAGGTTGATGGGAACTCGAAGGTCCAGGCGATCACGCGAACGCACGGTCCCTAGCTTCAAGGATTGGCCGGCAATCGGCCAGGATTTGCAACGGCCCGGCTACACAAAGCGGTGGATGGCCCGCCCAACCGGCCGGAGTGACTACCATTTAGGCATTCCGCGGAACGGCAAATTAAGCGGGCGTTAGGCGGAATCCTCGAAAAAGAATCGTATTCGATCTGTAAGTTGTTGTTCCGGGTTCATTGCAGATCAGACCACATTGCCTAGGGAAGTCCCCGATGTCTGCTGCGCCGGGTCTGAAAGCCAAGCCGATTGCCACCGAACCTACGGACGATGATTCCGACATCTCCGCGCTGATCAACCGCCTCACCGCGGAGGTCAACCAGATCGCGATCGCCAAGACCAAGTCGATCCAGCAGATCACCAACCAGATGAAGATGCTGGCGCTGAACGCGCTGATCGAGAGCTCGCGCGCCGGCGCGCAAGGCGCCGGCTTTGCGGTGGTGGCGCAGGAGGTGCGCGGCGTCGGCCAGCAGGTCGAGACCATCGCCCGCGAGCTCGAAACCCAATTGACGAAACGCACGGGCGATCTCGTCGCCTCGATCGAGCGCATGAGCCAGCGCTCCCGCGGCGAGCGGATGGTCGACCTGTCGCTCAATGCGATCGAGCTGATCGACCGCAATCTCTATGAACGCACCTGCGACGTCCGCTGGTGGGCGACCGACTCCGCCGTGGTCGATTGCGCGGCCTCGCCTGGCGCGGCGGCCGTCTCCCATGCCTCGCAGCGCCTCGGCGTGATCCTCGGCGCGTACACCGTCTATCTCGATCTCTGGCTCTGCGACCTCGACGGCAACGTCATCGCCAACGGCCGCGCCGATCGCTTCCGCGTCGTCGGCCAGAATGTCGCTCACACCAAATGGTTTCGCGAGGCGCGATCCTTGCACTCCGGTGACGACTATGTCGCCGGCGACGTCGAGAACCAGCCTCTGCTCGGCAATGCGCAGGTCGCGACCTATTGCGCCAGCGTCCGCGCCGGCGGCCAGGCCGGCGGCGCGCCGATCGGCGTGCTCGCCATCCATTTCGACTGGGAGCCACAGGCCCGCGCCATCGTCCAGGGCGTCCGCGTCGGCGATAGCGACAAGGCGCGTGTGCTGCTGGTCGATTCGAATTTGCGCGTGATCGCGGCCTCCGACGGCCAGGGCATCCTCACCGAGCGCATCTCGATCTCGCTGAACGGCCAGCGCTCCGGCTTCTATCACGAACGCACGGGTACGCTGGTCGCGTTCCATGCGACCCCGGGATACGAGACCTATCGCGGGCTCGGCTGGTACGGCGTGATCATCTGCGCGGCGTGAGGCGAGAGGCCGCCATCTCGCCTGCCCGATCAAAACTCGCGAAAACAACCCCATGCACAGTAGCTTGAAGTTTGTTTTCATTGGTGTTTTTTAAAGCCTTCGTTGCCGCCTCGCCTCCACCAAGACGCTTTGACACGTCGGGCAAAACACTGGCAATCTATCATCATCGCAGGTTGCGCTCACGGCCCGAGGGAATGATGCCCTTGCGATCCGATTTCGTGACGTCACAGCCCAGCTTCTAAAGCATTTTCCGGCAAGGCACGTCGGTTACAGGCAAGCGCCTGCGCCAAGGGTCGGATAGAGTCGCTTCGCATTACGTTGATCGACGCGAGAAGCGTGAGTTCCTTTTGGCCTGCATCGTCTCGCGCTCCGAAATAACGAGGAGACATGCCATGAAAATCGTCGTGATCGGCGGAACTGGATTGATCGGATCCAGGCTCGTGGCGAAGCTCAAACGGCAAGGCCACGACCCGGTGGCAGCCTCGCCGAAATCCGGCGTGAACGCCGTGACCGGCGAAGGTCTCGCGGCCGCCCTGGCTGGTGCTGATGTCGTCGTCGACGTCGCCAACGCGCCGTCCTGGGAGCCGGCCGCCGTGCTCGATTTCTTTCAGCGTTCGAGCAAGAATCTCGTCGCGGCAGAGGCTGCAGCGAGCGTGAAACATCACGTGGCGCTCTCGATCGTCGGAACCGACCGCTCACCCGACAACGCCTACTTCCGTGCCAAGCTGGCGCAGGAAACCATCATCAAGTCCGCCTCGGTCCCCTACTCGATCGTGCGCGCCACCCAGTTCTTCGAATTCCTCGGGGCCATCGCCGACGCCGGTGTGATCGACGGAAAGATCGTCGTTCCCACAGCTCAGTTTCAGCCGATCGCGGCCGATGACGTCGTCGATCGCCTCGCGGAGGTCGCGACCGGCCGGCCGCTCAACGGCACGATCGATATCGCTGGCCCTGAGAAGGCCCCCTTCAATGAATTCATCGCACGTCGCCTGAAGGCGTCCGGCGACACACGTCCCGTGATCGGAGATCCGACGGCGCTGTATTACGGCGCCCCCATCGACGACACATCGCTGAACCCGCTCGGTGAGGCGCGGCTCGGGACGACGTCGCTCGCAACATGGCTCGTGAGCCTCTGAGGCTCCGTCGGTCCTGCCATTACTCCAGCTGCAGCAGAGGGAAATCCCATGCGGAGATTGTTGATCGCAACGGCGGTTCATGCCGCGACCGTCCTGACCGCCCATGCGGCCGAGCCCGCCGCTCCATCGGCGAAGGTGTCGGTCGTGTTCGACCAGGCGCTGCCGAACGTCCCCGGCAAGAGCATGAAGGGTGTTCTGGTCGAGTATGGTCCCGGAGGCTCCTCGCCGGCCCACATCCACGCGCCCTCCGCCTTCATCTATGCCACGGTCCTGGAAGGCGCGATCCGCAGTCAGGTCAATGACGGCCCCGCAAAAGTCTTTCACAAGGGAGAGAACTTCTTTGAAAAGCCCGGCGACCGCCATGCCGTCAGTGCCAATGCCAGCGACACCGAGCCTGCGAAGCTGCTTGCCGTGTTCGTGGTGGATACAGCCGACAAGGAGCTGACGACGCCGATCGCAAAGTAGCAGGGATTGACCATGTCGCGTTGCTGCGCGCAATGACCATGTCATCCTGGCGGCGCAGCGGCGTGTCAGCATAGACAATGATCAACTCGCCGCGACAAATGCCGCCAGAGAAGGCGCTCGCAGTGATCGTCATCGATTGCCGACAGATGCAGTGCCCCATCCCATCGGTCCACCAAAGTTTCGTATCCTCTGGTCCGCTCGATCGGCGCGACAAACGGCAGATCCGCCTTGGACACCTTCTCGAGATTGAAATTAGCGTGACGCCGCGGCTCCGAAGCGGGTTGGAAATGTCGAGTTCATAACTCCATGTGCACGATCTCGATAGGCTCGCCACCAAGACCGTGGGAGAAATAGCCTCTTCCTGTGCTTCGGAAGCCGCACTTTCGGTAGAAGCCTTCGGCATTGATCGTCGCTTCGAGTCTTATCGGTCCGTTGTGGCCCAACCGCGCCTGGGCGATACCGATTTCGAGCAGACGCCGGCCGATTCCAGACCCCGCGGTTTCGGGCAAGACAAACAGCCTGGTTACCTCGCCGGGTTCGGCGTCGACAAATCCGACCGCAACGCCGTTTCGCAAGCATATGGTCATTCGTCCCCTGGCGATGAGCTCCTCATAAAACGCCGGCGTGCGCTCACCCATCCAGTTCTCCAGCTGCGCCCGCGAATAGGAGGCCGCTGCAAGGCCGCGGATCGATGCCAGAGTGATGTTGAAAACCGTTGCAGCGTCGTCGCATCGAGCTGCCCTGAAGCAAAAGTCGCCGTCGAGTAACATGAGAGGTGGGCTCCGGGAGTACCCTTATCGGGTCAGCAGATTTGGATTGATAGCAATCCATGGCGGAGTCAATCCGGACGTGATTTTCTCTGCAGCGGGATGCGGCCGACAAGCCGTCGGCGATAGCCATCGCGAAGTCCCGCGTCAGCCCGAACCATCCACGAACGCGACCTGCGTACCCTTCGAGACGCTGGCTGCGACACGCTCTGCATCCCAGTTGGTGAGACGCACGCAGCCGTGCGACTGAACCTTCGAAATCTTTCCCGGCGATGGCGTTCCGTGAATGCCGTAGCCTTCGGCGGAGAGGTTGATCCAGACCGTTCCAACCGGATTGTTCGGACCGGGATTGATTTTGAAGGGCCTGTGGGAACGAACATCCTTGAAGTGGTAGGCGGGATTGTAGCGGTAGGTCGGATTTCGGCTGATCTCCGTGACCTTGAACGTACCCGAGGGCGACGGCTTCTCCTCGCTGCCAACGGTCGCGGGATAGAACCCGATCAGCACGTTCGATTTGTCGAACAGCTTCACCGTCTGGCGCCGCTTGTCGATCTCGATC
Organism: Bradyrhizobium vignae; assembly: GCF_004114425.1. Classification (GTDB taxonomy): domain Bacteria; phylum Pseudomonadota; class Alphaproteobacteria; order Rhizobiales; family Xanthobacteraceae; genus Bradyrhizobium; species Bradyrhizobium vignae. The sequence continues at coordinate 9,793 of NZ_RDQF01000005.1, forward strand.
CTGTCGGCCTTGGTGGGGGGCGCAGCGCTTCCGCCATGGGTGCTGTCCACCACGACGATGGTCTCGCCGGCGCGGTCAAATTGCCGGCCGGGGTTCAGCGCCGCCAGGAGCTGCTCGCTCATGTGAAATTTCTCGGCCAGTGCTTCGCGCGGACTGGTGAAGCTGAGCTTCGGGATGCCCTTCATCTCCTCCATCCTCGATGGCAGCTTGCGCAGGAACGGGCCCGCGACATCCTGCTCGGCGACGGTGTAGGTCATCGTCGCCGGTCGATCGTCCGCCCGCAGCGCCTTCCAGACCTCATCCGTCAGAGCGTCCGAACTCGGCAATTGCTGCGCTTCCGTATAGGCCCGGAGCGCCTTTCTGGCATTCTCGCCGAACCTGCCGTCGATCTCGCCGGGCGAGAAATGCGCCCTATCCAAGAGAACCTGCAGCCGCACCCCCGCCGGGGTGGGCTTGTCGTTCGAGAGAGTCGTCTTTGACGGTTCGGCGGAATTGATGGCGTCCACGGTCATCTCGGCGCCAAACGCCGGCAATGCCGCCAAGGCGAAGACAAGAAAGATGCAAATCTGCCCCGCTTTCGTCAGCGACATTGCCATCTCCTTTCATGGTTCCAACGGCTGCGTGTCGAGTCCTCGTGCTGCCGGGGCAATCAGCTCCCGGTATCGTTCTTCGTATTGTTGCGCCATTCGGCGTGCAGTGAAGCGCTCCTCGAACCGGGCGCGCACCCTCTTTCGATCCAGCTTGCCCAATTCGCCGACCGCCTTGACGGCTTGCTCCTCGCTCTCGACGATGAAACCGGTCAGGCCGTGTTCGATGACCTCAGGAACCGAGCCGGAGCGATAGGCGATCACCGGTGTTCCGCACGCCATCGCCTCGATCATGACCAATCCGAAGGGCTCCGGCCAAGCGATTGGAAATACCAGAGCGGCTGCTCCCCGAAGCAATGATTGCTTCTTCACGTCGTCGACTTCGCCGACGAGCTGGATCTTCTCGCCGTCGATCCGGGGCGCGAGGTGTTTCCTGAAGTAGGCGGTCTCGGCGCGCGGAATCTTCGCGGCGATGCGGAGAGGCATCCGGGCGGCGTGCGCGATACGGATGGCGTCCTCCGGACCCTTGTCCGCCGTGAGACGGCCAAGAAACGCCAGATAGGACCCGGCCCCGTAGGAGGCGTGCAACAGCTCCGAAGGCAATCCGTGCTGGATCGTTCCAATCCATTTCGCCTCCGGAAGCGGCAGGCGCTGGTGATCGGAAATCGAGACGAACCTCGCATCGGGGAATTGCCGAACCACGTCAGGCAGCCCAGGCAGATCGAGCCGGCCATGCAGGGTTGTCAGGAACGGCACGCCAAGGCGGCTGAGCAATGGCAGATGCAGCCAGTCGACATGGGCGTGGATCACATCGAAGTCTCTGGCTCGTTTCGCGATTGCCTCCAGCAGCATCGCGCAGGCTGCACTCGGATCGGTGCCCTTCCGGCCGAGACGCAGCGCGCGCGGCCACACCGGGTGGAGCTTGCCCGTCGTTCGGGAGTCACCGCTGGCGAAGAGGGTGACGTCGTGGCCGCGCTCGACGAGCTCATCCACAAGCCAGGCCACCACCCGCTCGCTGCCGCCGTAGAGCTTCGGAGGGACGCTTTCGGCCAGGGGAGCGAGCTGGGCGATGCGCATGAGAGCCTGCTACACCGCTGAACGAAGAATGAACACGATAGCTGCGGATAGAAGGTTCGAAATCGCCAGCAGCGTCCAATCCGGCCTCGCGCTTGCGCTCGCCACGCGACAGGCGAGACCCTCAATGAACCTCAACATTCGTCATCGGAAAGCCGCTCGAGATAGGCAAGCCCGAATGCTGCGAGTTCCTGGGCGTCGCCGTTACTCTCTCGCGCTTCCCGCCTCCCTTGCAGATGACGCTCGAGCAGGCAGCGACGGCCATCCGCAGCATCGACATCGCGATGCCGGGCGCGGTACACGCACCATGCGGTGTCAACCGCAGTTCGTAGTGGGCCGTCATCGACCATGTTCCAGCTCCGACGTGGGAGATTGTTCATGGGTCGCCAACTCGTCGCGACGGCGGAAGTTTCCAGTTTTTCCCTAAAGTCTAAGTCTGCGCGCAAGGCGCGCGCGGTAGTCGGCGCTCGCTCCCCCCGTGCGTGCAAAATCAGCCAGAACGAGTCACCGCCATCTCCGTTGCGAGCAGCAGAGCAGCGCGGCTAGCGCCAATCGATGCGATGCCTTGCCCTGCGATGTCGTAGGCAGTGCCGTGCGCGGGCGTGCAGATCGGAAACGGGAAGCCGCCAAGCAACGTCACGCCACGATCGAAGCCCATCAGCTTCATGGCGATCTGGCCCTGGTCATGATACATGGTCAGCACGGCATCGAACGCGCCGGCCCTGGCGCGCAGGAACACGGTGTCGGCCGGGAACGGTCCCTCCGCGGCAATGCCCTCGCGCTGGCCGTCCGCGACCACCGGCGCAATCACCTCGATCTCCTCGCGGCCGAAATTGCCGCCGTCGCCGGCGTGCGGATTGAGGCCTGCGACGGCGATGCGCGGCCGCGCGAAGCCGGCCTTGCGCATGCAGGAATCGGTCAGCCTGAGCGCGCGATGAATGCGCTCGCTCGACAGCTTTGCAGCCACGTCCTTCAGCGGGATGTGCGAAGTGACCCGTGCATTCCAGAGCCGGTCCAGCACGTTGAATTCGCTTGCCGGCGTCTTGAGGCCGACGACCTCGGCCGAGAACGCGATCTCGTCATCGTACTCGGCACGGGCAAAGCGCATCGCCTGCTTGTTGAAGGGGGTGAAACAGACCGCGTCGACGTGGCCGTCGCGGCCGAGTTCGAGCGCGTGCCGATAGTTCGTCAGCGCGAATTTGCCGCCGGCAAGGGTCGCGGTCCTCGGCTCGACCTCGCTGAGGTCGAGGTGGCGGAGATCGACGAACAGTGCATCTTCCTGCGCCGCGCGAAGCTCGACACCCTGCTCCACCATCGTCAGCTCCGGCTCGAGGCCGGCAATGCGCGCGCCTTCGTCGAAGATGCGGCGGTCGCCGATGACGACGAGCCGACAGCTCGCGCGGATGTCGTCCTGCGCCACTAGCTTCGCCGTCAGCTCGGGGCTGATGCCGGCGGGATCTCCCATTGCCAATGCAATGAGCGGCTTTGCGGTCATATGATCACCTTTTCCTGGGCTGGAGTGTCGATTGCGGGCGACGCTGGCCTGCGCCAGAGACGTGTGAGCTGCAAGACCAGCGGCAGCAGCAGCAGCGCGATGCCGCCCACGATCAGGCACGTCACCAACTTGTTCGCAAAGAAGATGCTAAGTGATCCCTTTGAGATCAGCATCGATTGCCGGAACGCGTCCTCGGCCTTGTCGCCGATCACGATCGCGAGCACGAGCGGCGCCAGCGGATAGAACAGCTTCTTGAAGAGATAGCCGACGATGCCGAACCCCAGCATCATGACCACGTCGAGATAGGAGTTCGACACCGAATAGGCGCCGACGACGCAGATGATCACGATCAGGGGCGCGATCACGACGAAGGGAATCCGCATCAAGGCGGCGAACACGGGCACGGTCATCAGCACCAGCGCGACCGCGACGATGTTGCCGACATACATCGAGGCGATCAGGCCCCAGACGAAGTCCTTGCTATCGACGAACAGCATCGGCCCGGGATTGAGACCCCAGATCATCAACCCGCCCATCATCACGGCCGCAGTGGCCGAGCCTGGAATGCCGAGCGAGAGCATCGGCAACAGCGCACTGGTCCCGGCGGCATGATCGGCGGTCTCCGGCGAGATGATGCCTTCGACCTCTCCGGTGCCGAAATGCCGGCCACGGCGGGAGAAGCGGCGGGCGATGCCGTAGCTCATGAAGGAGGCCGCGGTCGGGCCGCCCGGCGTGATCCCCATCCAGCAGCCGATCGCGGCGCTGCGCAGCAGGGCAACGCCATGCCGCGGCAGGCGCCCGACGGCGCGAAACACCTCGCGCCAATCGATCTTCGAGGACACGGCGCGGGCGTGAAACTCCTCCTCGACCGCGACCAGGAGCTCGCCGATGCCGAACAGGCCCATCACCGCGACGACGAAGCTGACGCCCTTGACCAGCTCATCTACGCCCATGGTGAGACGCACGCTGCCGGAGACCGTGTCGATGCCGATGGCGGCGATCGCAAAGCCGATCGCCAGCGCCACGACGGTCTTGACCGGTGCCGCACCGCCCATGCCGACGAAGCTGGCAAAGGCGAGGAAATAGACCGCAAAATACTCGGCCGGCCCGAACGCGAGCGCAACCTGCGCCACCCAGGATGCGAGGAAGGTGATCAGGATGACGCCGATCAGCGCGCCGAAAGCCGCGGAGCCGAAGGCGGTCGCGAGCGCCGTGGTCGGCCGGCCGTCGCGTGCCATCGGATAGCCGTCGAAGGTGGTCGCGACCGACGATGGCTCGCCGGGAATGTTGAACAGGATCGAGGTCACCGAGCCGCCGAACAGCGCGCCCCAATACATGCTCGAGAGCAGGATGATCGCTGAGACCGGCTGCATGCCGAAGGTCAGCGGCAATAGCAGCGACACCCCGTTCGGCGCGCCCAGTCCCGGCAGCACGCCGACGAGAATGCCGAGCAGCACGCCAACCGCCATCAGGGCCAGATGCGGCACCGTGACCGCAATGGTGAAGCCGTGCAGGAGTTCCTGGAGATTGTCCATCTCGCTGCCCCCTCAGAAACCAAGCGCGGCGGCGAGCGCGCCGTGCGGCAGGCTGACTTGGAATAAGCGCTCGAACACGACGTAGAGCGCGAGCGCCGTGGCCGCCGCCATGGCGAGCGCGCGCGGCATGGATTGGTGCCTGGGGATCGCCAGCACCGAAAAGACATACAGGGCCGAGGCGACGTACATCCCGGCAAGCGGGATCGCAGCGACGAAGATCGCAGCCGGTACGAACAGGCCGGCGAGCCGCCGCAGCTCGATGGACGTGATGGCGATGGGGACGTTTGCCACTGTCGCGGCCGACAGCACGCCGCGCACCAGATTGTAGAGGCTCCCGAGCACGATGACGATGCCGGTCAGGAACGGGAACGTGCCGGCATCGACGCCTGCGCTCGACCAGCCGATGCCGTTGTCGAGGCTGGAGACGACGACGGCGACACCGAAGCTGCCGGCGAGGACGGCGGTCGCAAGTTCAAGCGCACGACGGGAGATCATGGCGTAATGCCTTACTTGACCAGCCAGCCCTGCTCGCTCGCGACCTGCTTGACGTGATCGAGGTCCTCCTTGATGAATTTGTCGAACTCGGCACCAGTCAGGAACGTGTCGACCTGGGAGGTCTTCTCGATGTAGTCCTTCCACTCCGGCGTTGCCTGCACCTTCCTCATGAGGTCGACATAGAACGCGGCCTGCTCCGGCGTGACCTTGCCGGGCAGCCACACGGTGCGCGGCTGCTCATATTGCTTGATGTCGAGGCCCTGCTCGACGCAGGTCGGAACATCGCTCCAGCCTTCGGTCGCGGTGACCTTCGGCCCCTGCGGCAGCCGCTTCGGGCTGAACACGCAGAGCGGCCGCTGCGTGCCGCCCCGCCATTGCCCGAGGCTTTCGCTGGGATTGTTGACGTGGGAGTCGAGATGTCCGCCGGCGAGCTGCACGGCGGTCTCGGCGCCGCTCTTGAAAGGGATATAGGTCAGCTTGACCTTGCCGGCCTTCTCGATCATGCGCGTCAGCACCTCGTCGGTGTCCTTCGACTGCGCGCCGCCCATCTTGAATTCGCCCGATGCGGCCGCCTTGAGATAGTCGCCCGCCGTCTTGTACGGCGCGTCCTGCTTGACCCAGAGCAAGAACTCGTCCTGCGCCATCGCCGCGATCGGGGTGAGATCGGTGTAGTTGAAGGCGACCTTGGAGACGAGCGGTTGCTGCCAGGCATTCGAGGTGCCGAAGATCACCTTGTAGGGGTCGCCCGCGGAGGCCTTGCCGTAGACATAGCCCTCGGCGCCGCTGCCGCCGCCCTTGTTGACGACGACGATCGGCTGCTCCGTCAGCTTGTGCTTGGTAATGATGTTCTGCACCGCGCGCGCGAGATTGTCGGTGCCGCCGCCAGGCCCGGCGGTGGCGACGAACTCGATCGGCTTTTGTGGTTGCCAGGCGGCACTCGCCGGCATCGTGCCGACCAGCACGGCTATGGCCGCAGAGAGCAGAAATGTTGACGTCCGACCCATGATTTCCTCCAGCTGATCTTGTCTTTTGTTGTTGTCGGCCCCCTGTTCAGGCGACGCGTTCCTCGCGTTGTCCCGATGCGAGCACGATCGCGCCTTCTTTTTCGAGCGCTTCGATTCGTGACTGGTCGAACCCGTGCTCGGCCAGCACCTCGCTCGTGTGCTCACCATAGACCGGCGCGCCTGACAGCACTTTGCCTGGCGTCTCCGAAAACTTGATCGGAAGCCCGATCGTCTTGACGGGACCGAGCGTGGAATGCTCGACCTCGACGACCATCTCGCGCGCCAGCGTCTGCGGATCGTTTAAGGCCTCCAGCATGTCGTGCACGGGGCCGCACGGCACGCCCCTCTCGTCCAGCGCCGCCAGCCAATGCGCCCGCGACTTGGTGCGGAAGCGTTCGCTCAGGACGGCTTCGAGCTCTTTCAGATTGGCCATGCGATCGGCGCCCGTGACGAAGCGCGGATCGGCGGCAAGCTCGCTCGCGCCGAGCGCTTCCAGCATCAGCAGCCAATGCTTCTTGTTGGCGCCGCCGACCACGAGCCAGCCGTCCGAGGCTTCGAACGCCTGATACGGCGCATTGAGCGGATGCGCCGAGCCCATGGCGCGCGGCGCTGTGCCGGCCGCAAGCGCAATGGTCGACTGCCAATAGGTCTGCACCAGGGCGGCTTCATAGAGCGAGGTCTCGACCCACTGCCCTTTGCCGGTCTTGAGACGATGCGCGTAGGCCGCAAGGATGCCCATGCTCGCGAGCAGGCCGGCCGTGATGTCGGACAGCGGCGGACCGCATTTGACGGGCGGACCGTCCGGGCGTTCGCCGGTAAAGCTCATGATGCCGCTCATCGCCTGCGCGACGAGGTCAAATCCCCTGCGGTGCTTGTAGGGACCGGTGCGGCCGAAACCCGACAGCGAGCAGTAGATCAGCGCCGGGAATTCCGTGTGCAGCGCCTCGTAGCCGAAGCCGAGGCGCTCCATCGCGCCCGGCGCAAAGTTCTCGACCAGCACGTCGGCATCCGCGATCAGCCGTCGCAGCACCTGTTTGCCACCGTCGGTCTTCAGATCCAGCACGATGCCGCGCTTGTTGCGGTTCATCATCAGGAAGGACGCCGCCTCCTCGCCGATCTTCGGCGGCACCGAATGGCGGGTGTCGTCACCGTTGGGCCACTTCTCGATCTTGATGACGTCGGCGCCCATGTCGGCGAGCATCAAGGTGCAGGTCGGCCCGGCCATGACATGGGTGAGATCGATGACCTTGAGGCCGGCCAGCGGTCCCGAACGGCGGGAGGTGGATTGAGATCGGTCGCTTTGCATCGGCTCGTCCTATTGGCCGCGCCATTGCGGCGCGCGCTTGTTGAGGAAAGCATCGAGCCCTTCGCGAAAGTCCTGGCTCGTGTAGCACATCAGGATGAGGTCCTCGCCCTCGTCCCGGGTCAGCCGCCTTTGCAGGCGGGCGACCGCCTGCTTGGTCGCATTCAGCGTCAGCGGCGCATGGCTCGCGAGGAGGCGGGCCACCTCCTCGGCACGCTGGTCGAGGACCGCAAGATCGTCGACGACCTCGCCCAGCAGCCCGATGCTCGCAGCCTCCGCGGCATCGACAAGGCGCGCGGTGAAGATGAGATCCTTGACGCGCGCGGCGCCGATGAGCGCGGTGAGACGGCTGACATTGGACATCGACAGGCAGTTGCCGAGCGTCCTGGCGATGGGGAATCCGATTCTCGCAGCTTTCGTGCCGATGCGGAGGTCGCAGGCCGCAGCAATGCCCGCCCCGCCTCCGGTACAGAACCCGTTGATCGCCGCGATCGTCGGCACCCGGCACTGCTCCAGCGTGGTCAGCACGCGATCGATGCGGTTCTCGTAGTCGATCGCGTCCTGCGGCGTCCTGAATTCGCGGAACTGGTTGATGTCCGTGCCCGAGGCGAAGGCCTTGTCGCCGGCCCCGCGCAGCACCAGCACCTTGATCGCATGGTCGCCGTTGGCCTCCTCGCAGATCGCGGCAAGCCGTTCGTACATGGCGAAGGTGAAGGCATTGCGGGCCTGCGGTCGGTTGAAGGTGATCCGCCCGATGCCCTCGTCGCGCTCGAAGACGAGGTCTTCTGCCGCCAGTTGCAGGTCCATTTCCTCACACCTTTCTGTCTTTTGCATTTTTGAATGCAAAATTTGGAATTTTCAAGCTATAACTTACAAATAAATGCGTATAAGTTCACTTTTGCATTCAAATTGAGCTCGGACCCATGCTTCACGAGGAAGTCGTCGGCCGCATCCGCGCCATCCTACTCGACGGCGAAATCCCCCCGGGTGCGAGGATTCCGGAGCGCGAGCTGTGCGAGCGGCTCGAGATTTCGCGCACGCCGCTGCGCGAGGCGCTCAAGGTGCTGGCGGCGGAAGGGCTCGTGCAGCTGCTGCCGCATCGCGGCTCGCGCGCAGCAAAACTGACCGACAAGGACATGCGCGACCTGTTCGAGGTCTGCCAGGGCCTGGAGGCCCTCGCCGGCGAGCTCGCCTGCGAGCGCATCACGGACGCCGAGATCGACGCGATCGCCACGGCCCATGCGGCCATGGTGCAGCATTATCGCGACGGCGACCTGATCCAGTACTATCGCGGCAACCGCGCCATTCACGAAGCCATCGTCACCGCAGCCGGAAATCCCGTGCTCGCGGGGCTTTACACCTCGGTGACCGCGCGCATCCGGCGGGCGCGCTACGTCACGCCGATGACGCCGCAGCGCTGGGCATTCGCGGTGAAGGAGCATGAGGCGATCCTCAACGCGCTTCAGCGCCGCGACGGCGTCGGCCTCGCCCACATCCTGCGTGCGCATCTGCGTCACAAGCGCGAAGAGGTTCTACAGGCGGGCTTTGCCGAGACCGAGGGCGGCGATCTTACGCTGCGTATCGCGTGAGGTGCTATCCCCCGGGCTCCGTCAGTTCGAACGAGCCCTCGGGTGGACTGTCGCCGAAGACCTCGACCAGACGAAAACGCTCGCACATCAGCATCATGTCATCGCTATATCGTCCGAGCCTGCCGAAATAGGACTGATGGGCGCGGCGCCAATAGGCCAAGCTCCGGTCGCCTTCTCCTTCCTCATGCGCAAACGCTGCGTCGACCTCGTTGAAGCGCCGATACGTCACGTCGACGGATTCGATGACGCAACGCGGCTCTCCTCGGCCGTCGAGCACGACCCAGCGCTCACCGGGCGTGGAGGTGTTCGGCTCGTCTTCGGTGCTGCACGTCGCGGTCTTGATGCCCTTGATGACGAGCTCGACCAGTTCATCCGCCAGCGCGGGGCTGTCGCCGAACGCGAAGGTTCGGAGATGTCGATATGGTTCGGGGATCCGCTTGCCCATGCTCTTCGCATCCCATGTTGCCTGCGCCAAGGCGTCCCCGAAAAGCAACCGAAGCCGATCGCATCTGGAAAACGCGGCCTAGCAGCCCAATCTATCGGCGATGCCGCCAAAGTCCTTTGCAACGATGTCCCAATTGCCGGTCGCCTCGAAATCGACCTTCTGCAAGGGACCGTATTCGGTTGGTCGCGCCACGAAGGCAGTCTTCAGCCCGTACTTCTGCGCGGCAGCGAGATCGCCGTTGTGGGCGGCGACCATCATCACCTCTTCCGGCTTGAGGCACAGCAGACGGGCGGCGCCGAGATAGGTCTCGGGATCAGGCTTGTAGTGCTCGAATAGCTCGGCCGACATGATGAGGTCCCACGGGAGCCCTGCAAACTTCGCCATGTTGGTGAGCAGCGCCACGTTGCCGTTCGAGAGCGGCGCGATCACGAATTTGGATTTCAGCCGCTTGAGGCCGGCGACGCTGTCGGGCCAGGGATGCAGGCGGTGCCAGCCCTTGGTGAGATAATCGAGATCGGCCTCGGTGAGGCCCTTGATTTCGAGTTTCTCGACCAGCTTCTCCAGCGAGCGGCGGTGCAGATCGTCGAGCATGACGTAGCCGCGTTCCGGGTGCTTGCGCACATCATCCATGGACGCGACGTACATGCCGCGCCAGCCGTCGACCAGCGCGGTCCAGTCGGTGGCGATGCCGCGCTGTTTGCCCCACCACATGAAGTCGCTGATCAGGCTGGTGCGCCAGTCGACCACGGTGCCGAACACGTCGAAGACCAGGGCTTTGACGGCGGAGAGATCGGACATGTGCGCTTCCCATTTGTTCTTATCATTGTCATTCCGGGCGATGGGTCCGCGCCACGCACGGCCCTGAGAACCCGGAATCTCGCGCTGTCATCTCTGGATTCCGGGTTCGACGCCTTCGCGTCGCCCCGGAATGACAGCAAACATCAATCCAGATGGAACTTCGCCAGCTCGCGATGCTCGGCCTTGATGTAGCGCACGGTGCCGGTGACGGAGCGCATCACCACCGTCTCGGTCTCGATCACGCCGTCCTTGCGGAATTTGACGCCCGAGAGCAGCGAGCCCGTGGTGACGCCGGTGGCGGCGAACAGGCAGTCGCCGCGCGCCATGTCCTCGATGCCGTAGATCATCTTGGGGTCGTTGACGCCCATCTTGGCGGCGCGCTCGCGCTTCTCGTCGGAGTCGAGGATGAGGCGGCACTGCATCTGGCCCCCGATGCAGCGCAGCGCCACGGCCGCGAGCACGCCTTCCGGCGCACCGCCGGTGCCGAGATACATGTCGACGCCGGTGTTGTCGGGGTCGGCGCAGTGGATCACGCCGGCAACATCGCCGTCGGTGATGAGGCGCACCGCAGCGCCGGTCGAGCGCACGCTCGCGATGATATCGGCATGGCGCGGACGGTCGAGCACGAGCACGGTGATGCCTTCCGGCTTGACGCCCTTGGCCTTGGCGAGGCGGCGGACGTTGTCGGCAGGCGAAGCGTCGAGATCCACGACGCCCTTGTCGTAACCGGGTCCGATCGCGAGCTTCTGCATGTAGACGTCGGGGGCGTGCAGCAGCGTGCCGCCATCGGCCATCGCCATGGTCGCGATCGCGCCCGGCATGTTCTTGGCGCACAGCGTGGTGCCTTCGAGCGGGTCGACCGCGATATCGACCTGGGGACCGGCATTCATACCGACCTTCTCGCCGATGAAGAGCATCGGCGCCTCGTCGCGCTCGCCTTCGCCGATCACGATGGTGCCTTCGATCGGCAGCTTGTTGAGCTCGCGGCGCATGGCGTCGACGGCGGCCTGGTCAGCCTGCTTCTCGTTGCCGTGCCCGCGCAACCGCGCCGACGACACCGCCGCCCGCTCCGTCACCCGCACAATCTCCAGCGTGAGGATGCGCTCGAGCAACGCGTGCGGCGGGACTGAAATATGGGTCGACATCGGCTTACTCCTTCGAAACGGTTTGGGACAGACATCTCTGCCCGCATCAACTCTCAACGCCCGGTGTTCGTTCGAACGAACGCCTTTTAGTTCGAGCATGCTCTTTTCCGGAAAACCGCTTCACACTTTGCGCTAGCGCGGCCCTCCGGGTCCCAGCATGCTCAGTTCTTCTCGATCCGGATCACCTGCGGCCGTCCGCTGATGACCTTGTCCTTCTGCACGGCGGCGAGTGCACGACGTACGGCGTCCTCATGCGTGGCATAGGTGATCAGGATGACGGGCACCGGGACCGCCTTGCCATTCGCCGGCGCAGCGCCGCCGTTGGGATGACGCTGCACGATCGACTCGATCGAAATCTTCTGCTCTGCAAGCCGGGTCGCGATCGCAGCCGCGGTGCCGGGGAAATCGCGCGCGAGCAGGCGGATGTAATAACCACCCTCGTGCCGCTCCATCGGCGCCTTCTTGGTGTCGCGCAGCTGCGATATCGGCCGGCCGAACGGATTGGCGCGGATGCCGCGCGCGACATCGGCGATATCGGCGACCACCGCGGATGCGGTCGCTGCGCCTCCGGCACCGGGGCCGACCAGCGTGATCGGTGGAATGCCCTCGCCATCGATCGTGACCGCATTGGTGACACCCATCACCTGCGCGATCGAGGAGGATTTGGGAACCATGGTTGGATGCACGCGCTGCTCGATGCCCTTGGCGGTGCGAACCGCAACGCCGAGCAGCTTGACGCGGTAACCGAGATCGGCGGCGGCGCGCAGATCTTCCGGCGCGATGGACGAGATGCCTTCGACATACACGGCGCTTTGAGCAACTTTCGTGCCGAAGGCGAGGCTGGCGAGAATGGCGAGCTTCTGCGCGGTGTCGTGGCCGTCGACGTCGAAGGACGGATCGGCCTCGGCATAACCGAGCCGCTGCGCGTCCTTGAGGCATTCGGCGAAGGAAAGCCCCTCCTGCTCCATCCGGGTCAGGATGTAATTGCAGGTGCCGTTGAGGATGCCGTAGACGCGGTTGATGCCGGTTCCGGCCAGACCTTCGCGCAACGTCTTGATGACCGGGATCGCTGCGCCGACGGCTGCCTCGAAATTCAGCGCCCCGCCGTGCTTTTCAGCCGCCTTGGCGAGCTTGAGGCCGTGCTTGGCCAGCAGCGCCTTGTTGGCGGTGACGACCGACTTGCCGGCGCCCAGCGCGGCGTCCACCGCCGACAGCGCCGGATCGCCGGCGCCGCCCATCAGCTCGACGAAGCAATCGATCTCGGGATGAGTGGCGAGCGCCATCGGATCCTTGGCCCATTCGACGCCGCGCAGGTCGATGCCGCGATTCTTCGCCTTCGAGCGCGCAGTGACGGCGACGACGCGGATGCCGCGGCCGCTGCGGCCCGCGAGCACGCGCGCCTGCGTTTCAATCAATCGGACAACTTCGGCGCCCACGGTGCCGAGCCCCGCTATGCCCACTTTCAGGGGTGCAACCATGATGTCTTAGAAAACCTGCCGAAGAGAACTCAACGCCGATTGGCGAGCGGAACGACGTTGTGCAACGTTTCGATGCCGCTTTCAAGGAAGCGGCGCACGCCGCGCGCGGCCTGCCTGATCCGTTGCTCGTTTTCCACCATGGCGATGCGGACATATCCTTCACCATGCTCGCCGAAGCCGACGCCGGGCGAGACCGCAACGCCGGACTTCTCCACCATCAGGGTCGCGAACTGCATGCTGCCGATGCTGCGGAACGCTTCCGGCAGCGGCACCCAGGCGAACATCGAGGCCTCCGGCGGCGGAATCTCCCAGCCGGCGCGGCCGAACGATTCCACCAGCGCGTCGCGGCGCTTGCGGTAAGTGTCGCGCATTTCCTTGATGCAATCGTCCGGGCCGTTCAGCGCAGCCGTCGCCGCGACCTGGACCGGCGTGAACGCGCCGTAGTCGAGGTAGGATTTGACGCGGGCGAGCGCCGCGATCACGCGCTCATTGCCGACGGCAAAGCCCATGCGCCAGCCGGCCATCGAATAGGTCTTCGACATCGAGGTGAACTCGACGGTGCAGTCCATCGCGCCCGGCACCTGCAGCACCGAGGGCGGCGGGTTGTTCTCGTCGAAATAGACTTCGGCATAAGCGAGATCGGACAGGATCAGAATCTCGTGCTTCTTCGCGAAGGCGACGAGGTCCTTGTAGAAGTCGAGGCTCGCGACATAGGCGGTCGGGTTCGAGGGATAGCAGACAACGAGCGCCAGCGGCTTCGGGATCGAGTGGATGATCGCCCGCTCCGCCGCCTCGAAGAATTGCGGCGTCGGCTCCGATGGCACCGAGCGGATCACGCCGCCCGCCATCAAAAAGCCGAACGCATGAATCGGGTAACTCGGGTTCGGACAGAGGATGACATCGCCGGGCGCGGTGATCGCCTGCGCCACGTTGGCAAAACCCTCCTTCGAGCCGAGCGTCGCCACCACCTGGGTGTCGGGGTTCAGCTTCACACCGAAGCGGCGGGCGTAGTAGGCGGCCTGGGCCCTGCGCAGTCCGGGGATGCCGCGCGAGGCCGAGTAGCGGTCGGTGCGCGGCTTGCCGAGGGTCTCCTTCAGCTTCTCCAGCACATGAGGCGGAGCAGGCAGGTCCGGATTGCCCATGCCGAGGTCGATGATGTCGGCGCCGGCATTCCGCGCAGCCGCCTTGGCCCGGTTGACCTGCTCGAACACGTAAGGCGGAAGGCGGCGAATGCGGTAAAATTCTTCCATGGCTCTCTGGGCTCCGGGCAACCGGTCAGGACAGAATCGACAGGCCACGAGGGCCATTCCAAAAGGCGTTCAGGATCATCGCGAAAATCACTCAAAATCAAATACTTAGAGCAATCGTCGACGACGAAGACTGAAGTCGTTCGCCCTGACTCTTGGCTGAACCGAGGTCTTTTAGCACGGCAAAGCGGAGGCGCCAGCGATTACGTTGCCCGTCTCCCGTCACGGGCCTATTTGGCGTCCTTGGCGGCCACAGCCTGGCGATCGCGTGCGGCGGCGAGCTCGGCCTCGATCTTGGCGCGCTGCTCCGGCGGGATGATCGCCTGGTCGCGATCCGGCGGCAGATCATGCACCGGCAGATAGGTGCCGGACTCCCTGGCATGCGGCTGCGCATCGGTGGGCGTCAGATCCGCGAGCTGGCTCGAACACCCGCCCAGCGCGAGCGCCCCGATCAACAGCGCGCCGCGGATCGACAGCGTCTTTTGCAGGTCCCATAACGCCAACACTTGGGAAATCCCCTACTCGTCCCAAAGCACGGCCCCGGGCAACCTTACCCCAAGACCGAACCCAAGCTCAAACCATTGCTGCCCAAATGGCGTGAGCGAGAAAATAGCCCGGCGCTACCAAGCCGAGCGGTGCGGCTTGATTGTGACGGAACCAAGAAGATTTGTCGCAGTGCAACACATCTTCGAGAGTGTTTAACGTCAAACATGCGAGCTTCGCGGTGACGAATACGGAATGAATCGTTACTGTTCTGCTCATGAGTATGGCCACGACCGACACGCCGAAACCCGAGACGAAGTTCGATGCGGAAGCCTTCGCGATGAATGTCGCGCGGGCGATGGAGAGCGGCGGCAAGGCGCTCGCCGCTTACCTCAAGCCGCGCGAGAGCGGCGAGGTGCAGGATCGCCCGCCAGCCGAGCTTGCCGAGGTGGTCAAGACCTTCACGTCGGTCGCCGAATATTGGCTGTCGGATACGTCCCGCTCCTCCGATCTGCGGACCAAGCTCGCGAAGGACTATCTCGACCTCTGGGGCTCGGCGGTGCGACGTATGGCCGGTCAGGACGCCGACCCCGCGATCGCACCCTCGCCGCGCGACAAGCGCTTTGCCGATCCGGAATGGAAATCGAACCAGTTCTTCGATTTCGTCATGCAGCTCTATCTGCTCACGACCAAATGGGCGCAGGAGCTGGTGCGCGATGCTGAAGGGCTAGATCCGCACACCCGCCGCAAGGCCGAGTTCTATGTCCAGCAGGTCACCAATGCGCTCTCGCCATCGAACTTCGTGCTGACCAATCCCGAGGTGCTGCGCGAGACGGTGGCATCCAGCGGCGAGAACCTCGCGCGCGGCCTCAAGATGCTGGCCGAGGACATCGCGGCCGGCAAGGGCATGCTGAAGATCCGCCAGTCCAATCCGGACAATCTCGTCGTCGGCGTCAACATGGCGACGACCCCGGGCAAGGTGATCTACCAGAACGAGATGATGCAACTGATCCAGTACACGCCGACGACGGAGAAGGTGCTGCGCACACCGCTCCTGATCGTGCCGCCCTGGATCAACAAGTTCTACATCCTCGATCTCAAACCGGAGAAATCCTACATCAAGTGGTGCGTCGACCAGGGCATCACCGTGTTCGTGATCTCATGGGTCAATCCCGACAAGCGGCTCGGCAACAAGGGCTGGGAAGACTACATGAAGGAAGGCCTGCTCACGGCGATGGACGTGATCGAGAAGGTCACCGGCGAGATGAAGGTGCATACCGCCGGCTATTGCGTCGGCGGCACCATGCTCGCGACCACGCTGGCCTGGCTCGCCGAGAAGCGCCGTCAGCGCGTGTCGTCCGCGACGTTCTTCGCCGCCCAGGTCGACTTCACCCATGCCGGCGATCTCCTCGTGTTCGTCGACGAGGAGCAGATCGCAGCGCTCGAGCAGGACATGAAGACGGCCGGCGTGCTCGAAGGCTCGAAGATGGCGATGGCCTTCAACATGCTGCGCTCCAACGATCTGATCTGGTCCTATGTCGTCAGCAACTATTTGAAGGGCCAGCAGCCGAGCGCGTTCGACCTGTTGCACTGGAATTCCGATGCGACGCGCATGACCCAGGCGAACCATTCCTATTATTTGCGCAACTGCTATCTGGAGAACCGGCTGTCGACCGGCACGATGGTGCTCGACAACACCCTGCTCGATCTCTCCAAGGTCAAGGTGCCCGTCTACAATCTCGCCACCCGGGAGGATCACATCGCCCCCGCTGAATCGGTGCTGTACGGCTCGCAGTTTTTCGGCGGTCCGGTGAAGTACGTGTTGTCGGGCTCGGGTCACATCGCGGGCGTGGTCAATCCGCCGGCCTCGAACAAGTACCAGTACTGGACCAACGACAACATCAAGGACGTCAACGTCGCGCAGTGGATGAAGGGCGCCGTGGAGCACAAGGGCTCGTGGTGGCCGGACTGGCGGGAGTGGCTGGGCCGACTCGATCCCGAAGAAGTCCCGGCGCGCGCGGTCGGCAGCGACGCATTCCCACCGATCGAGGACGCACCCGGCAGCTATGTCAGAGTTCGCGCATAGCGGAATCTCGCGTGCTTTCGTATAGACTCGTCTCAATCCAGCGACGACACAGGGGATCGGCACTATGACACGCGAATTGTTCTGGCTGACACTGACGGTGATCCTGACGGGGGTTCTCTGGATTCCCTACATCATCAACCGATGCCAGGTGCGCGGGTTGAGCGGTGCCATGGCCAACCCCTCGCGGGGCGACAAGCCGCAGGCGGAGTGGGCGAACCGGCTGATGTTCGCGCATGACAATGCGGTCGAGAACCTCGTGATCTTCGCGCCGCTGGTGCTGATCCTGAACGCAATCGACTATTCCACGAAATGGACCGTGCTCGCCTGCGCCGTTTATTTCTGGTCGCGCGTCGCACATACCATCGTCTATGCGATGGGAATCCCGGTGTTCCGCACGCTGGCCTTCACCGTCGGCTTCCTCGCCCAGGCCGTGCTGGCGCTGGCGATCTTCGGGGTGGTGTGAGCATCCGAAAGGAGCTGCAGGCCCCTGCAATCTACGATATTGTCATGCGAGCCGAGGCAACCGATGCGAGGATGCCTGATGCGGACCTGTCTTTCAGCCGTCGCAATGATCGCGCTCGCCGGAGCTTGCAGCCAGGCCGGCGCGCAGGCGCAATGCCCTGAACTGACGCGCCTGCGCAGCGAGGCCGTCGAGGCCACAAAGCCGATGACGCGCGCGTTGATGTCGAGCCGCTGCGATGCCTATGTTCGCGCGTCCCTCGCCTGGGCCGCCGCGGTCGACTACGCGCGCAACCACCAGGACGTGTGCGATATTTCCAATCGCTTGCTGAGCGACCTCGAGAAATACCATCTCGACAGCGTGACCGCCCGCAACAATGTGTGTGCCGGCCGGCCTGTCCGGCCATTCCCGGCCGACGTCGTTCTCCAGTAAGGAACGGCGCGCGAGCCAAGTCGCTCGCCGCCTTTGCAGCGCGCCGCCGAAGCGGCGCCGCGCTGCGTCCATGGCACGAGAGCGTGCCTTACTCCTCCGGCAGGCCCAGCATCAGGCGCATGTTCTGCACGGCCGCGCCGGATGCACCCTTGCCGAGATTGTCGAGCCGGGCGACCAGCAATGCCTGATGATACTTGTCGCTGGCGAAGACGTAGAGCTCGAGCATGTTGGTCTCGTTGAGCGCCTCCGGCTCGAGCCGGCCGCCCTTGGTCGCCTCGTTCTGCAGCGGCATCACCTTGACGTATTTCGAGCCGGCGTAACGCTTTGCCATCGCCGCTTGCAGGTCGGCGCCGGCAGGCTTGCCCGGCAGCGTGTCGAGCTGGAGCGGCACCGAGACCAGCATGCCCTGCCGGTAGTTGCCGACCGAGGGAATGAAGATCGGCCGCCGCGTCAGGTTGGAATAGAGCTGCATCTCCGGCAGATGCTTGTGCTCGAAGCCGAGGCCATAGAGCTCGAATGACGGCGCGCTGCCATCCTGAAAGCTCGCGATCATCGACTTGCCGCCGCCGGAATAGCCGCTCACCGCGTTGACGGTGACGGGATAGTCCTGCGGCAGCAGGCCGGCATCGACGATCGGCCGCAGCAGCGCAATCGCGCCGGTCGGATAGCAGCCGGGATTGGAGACCTTTTTCGCCGCCCTGATCTTGCCGGCCTGGTCTGGCGTCAGCTCGGGAAAGCCATAGGCCCAGTCGGGCGCGACCCTATAGGCGGTGGAAGCGTCCAGCACTTTCGGCGCAGAAGTTCCCATGCTGTCGACGAGCGCGACCGTCTCCCTGGCGGCGTCGTCAGGCAGACAGAGGATGACGAGGTCCACCTCTTCCATCAGCGCCTTCTTGGCCGCGGGGTCCTTGCGCTTGTCATCGGCTATGGTCTTCACCGCGACGTCGCTCTGGAGCTTCAGCCGCTCGTTGATGCCGAGCCCGGTGGTGCCGGAGCCGCCGTCGACGAAGACGGTGGCGGGCTTTTTGGCCGCGCTGGCGATCGGGGCTTTGGTGGTGTCAGCGAGGCTCATGGTGCGCTCCTTTCGAGCATGTTCGTATCGTCTGCGAAAACTTGTTCTGCGAAGGCTTGCGGCCTGGCTTGCCGCATCAAATGTGAGATCTGCTTGGCGTCGGCATCGCCGGCGCTAAGCGCATTGGCGATCGCCACATAGTCGGCGTCGGATTTGTGCTGGTTCAGCTTGAAGCTGCCTTCGACCTCCTCAACCGTCATGACCAGCCCAACGATCGCCTTCTTCATCGTCTCGAGCCGGCCCGCTGTCATCTTGCCTGACGTCCACGGCTTTTTCGGCAAGAGCCGGCTCTCGAACTTGGCGCTGAGCGTGTCGAGCTGCACCGACAGCTCATCGTCCGACAACAGCCGCACCGGCCCGGTCAGATGCACCGACTGGTAGAGCCAGGTCGGGACCTGATCCGGCGAGACGTACCAGTCCGGCGATACATAGGCATCGGGACCGTTGACCGCGAGCAGCCAGGACACGTCACCCCCCGCAAGCTTTAGCAGCGGATTGTGACGGGCGAGATGAAAGGCGGCCTGCGGCGTGCCGTCCGCGGCATAGGTCAGGTAGAACGGCAATGGCGAGGCAACGGGCTTGTGGCCGTCAAAGGCGCACATGGTCCCGAAGCCGCGCTCTTCGGCGAATTTCAGGCTCGCGGCGCGGTCCTGCTTGAAATGGGGTGGCGTGTACATCGTGGTCTCCTGCTGGGCCTCCTCGGGGGAAGCCGCCGGATCAGATCGCGCTGACAGGAGAGAATGCCGCGGATCGGGTCCAGCGGCAAAGACGATGATCTCAAACGCGATCGACCGCCCAAACCGCTAAGCTGCGGCGGCGGCGACGAGCGAACAGGATGGTCGCGGCGTTGATCATGGCGCGCGGCTATAAGGCCAGTTGCGGTTCCCGTCAAGGTTCTGGCGTCAGATGACGCGCCAGATCCATTCCATGATCTTGGCGAGCACGTCGCCGAACAGCAGGAGCACGGCCGACCAGATCAGGGCCGAGACGAAATTGGCGGCCTGGAAGCTCCAATAGGGCATCTCGAAGATGCCGGCCGCGAGCGGCACCGAGGCGCGCAAGGGCCCAAAGAAGCGCCCGATGAAGATGCTGGGTATCCCCCAGCTCCGGACAAAGGCCTCGCCCCTGGGCAGCAGCTCCGGGTAGCGCGAGAGCGGCCACATCTGGGCGACGTGCTCCTTGTAGCGGTAGCCGAACCAGTACGAGACCCAGTCGCCCAGCGCCGCCCCGAGGCCACCGGCGATCCAGACCGGATAGAAGTTGATGCCGCTCACCCCGATCAGCGCTCCGATGGCCACCAGCGCGCCCCAGGCCGGGATCAAGAGCGAGATGAACGCAAGCGACTCCCCGAAGGCGAGCAGGAACACGATTGGCGCCGCCCAAGCCTGGTGAACACGCACGAGGTCAGCCAGGCCGTGCGCAAACTGCTCCATCAAAAATAGCCTTCCCGCCCCGTCTCAAGGTGCTGCTCGATGAAAAGGACTGGTAAGCCAAGGACTTGTGTGACATCAAGTCACAAAATCCCGACATGCTCGGGTGGGAACGTCAAATTGGCGGGAACTGGTGGGGCTGCGGCGTAAAATCGCCGGGATTGGCTCCCAACCCACACCGCCCGGCCCGCCCGCGGTAACCTTTCCGAGTGAGAAGTGGCATAGTCGGCCTAACCGATTCGCCGCTTCCGCGGCCCTCAAAACGCATCAAGATATATGTCCAAGCAATTGAAACCCAAAGCAAAAGACGACTTTTTCGGCGGTGACGAGCCGAAACCCCGTGCCGCCAAGGCGGCGTCACGCGGAAGCGGCGGGGAAGCCGATTACACGGCGGCCGACATCGAGGTGCTCGAAGGCCTGGAACCGGTGCGGCGCCGGCCCGGCATGTATATCGGCGGCACCGACGAGAAGGCGCTGCATCACCTGTTCGCAGAAGTCATCGACAACTCGATGGACGAGGCGCTGGCCGGGCACGCGACCTTCATCGAGGTCGACCTCAGCGCTGACGGGTTCCTGACCGTCACCGACAATGGCCGCGGCATCCCGATCGATCCGCACCCGAAATTCCCGAAGAAGTCGGCGCTCGAAGTCATCATGTGCACCCTGCATTCGGGCGGCAAGTTCGACAGCAAGGTTTATGAAACCTCGGGCGGTCTGCACGGCGTCGGCATCTCGGTGGTGAACGCCCTCTCCTCGCGTCTCGAGGTCGAGGTCGCGCGCAGCCAGAAACTCTACCGCATGACGTTCGAGCGCGGTCACCCGAAGGGCAAGCTCGAGGACCTCGGCAAGGTCAGCAACCGCCGCGGCACGCGCGTGCGCTTCAAGCCGGATACCGACATCTTCGGTGCCAAAGCGGCGTTCAAGCCGCAGCGCCTGTTCAAGATGACGCGCTCGAAGGCTTATCTGTTCGGCGGCGTCGAGATCCGCTGGAATTGCGCGCCCGAGCTGCTCAAGGGCATCGAGGACGTGCCGGCCGAGGCGACGTTCCACTTCCCCGGCGGCCTCAAGGATTACCTGGCGGCCGCAATCCACGCCGACACGTTGGTGCATCCCGACATCTTCTCCGGCAAGTCGGGCCGCAACGGCGCGCATGGCGCCTGCGAATGGGCGGTGGCCTGGACGGCGGATGCCGACGGTTTCCTGTCTTCCTACACCAACACCGTGCCGACGCCCGATGGCGGCACGCACGAGTCCGGCCTGCGCAGCGCACTTTTGCGCGGCCTGAAGGATCACGCCGAGCGCGTCGGCCAGGGCAAGCGCGCGGCCTCCGTCACTTCGGAAGACGTGATGGTCGGCGCGGCCGTGATGCTCTCGGTGTTCGTGCGCGAGCCTGAATTCCAGGGCCAAACCAAGGACCGCCTCGCCACCGCCGAAGCGCAGCGCATCGTAGAGCAGGCGATGAAGGATCCGTTCGACCATTGGCTGTCGGGCAATCCGAACATGGCCAACCGGCTGCTCGACTTCGTGATCGACCGCGCCGAGGAGCGGCTGCGCCGCCGCCAGGAGAAAGAGACCGCGCGGAAAACCGCGGGCAAGAAGCTGCGCCTGCCCGGCAAACTCGCCGACTGCACCGACGCCGGCACCGAAGGCTCCGAGCTCTTCATCGTCGAGGGCGACTCGGCCGGCGGCAGCGCCAAGCAGGCGCGCGACCGCAAGACCCAGGCCGTGCTGCCGCTGCGCGGCAAGATCCTCAACGTCGCCTCCGCCGGCAAGGACAAGCTGACGGCGAACGCGCAGCTTTCCGATCTCGTGCAGGCGATCGGCTGCGGCACGCTCGCGCATTATCGCGAAGAGGATCTGCGCTATCAGCGCATCATCATCATGACCGACGCCGACGTCGACGGCGCCCATATCGCCTCGCTGCTGATCACCTTCTTCTACCGGCAGATGCCGCGGCTGATCGACGAGGGCCACCTCTTCCTCGCGGTGCCACCGCTCTACAAGCTGACCCACGGCTCGAAGTCGGTCTACGCCCGCGACGACGCCCACAAGGAGGCGCTGCTCAAGAGCGCGTTCAGCGCCAACGCCAAGGTCGAGGTGAACCGCTTCAAAGGCCTCGGCGAGATGATGCCGGCGCAGCTCAAGGAGACCACCATGGATCCGACCAAGCGGACGCTGCTCAAGGTGGTGCTGCTCGCCGACGATCGCGATACCACGGCCGATTCGGTGGAGCGCCTGATGGGCACCAAGGCCGAGGCGCGCTTCGCATTCATCTCGGACAAGGCCGAATTTGCCAGCGAAGAGCTGCTGGACGTGTGAGGCCGTAACCAGGCCGGCCGCCTTCCGAGACAGCCCCGGCCTAAAGCCGGGGCCGTTTTGTTTGAGGGGGTGACCGCATTTTCCGGCGATCCGGCCGGACGATCCGTCGATGTTTTCGTCGCGTCCCGCAATCGCCGCATGGCGACTCAGCCATCGACTCACCGGCGCCAAGCGCGAGGCAGGATTGCCTCCATTTCGGACAAAGCCGAATTTGCTAACGAGACGTTACCCGAAATCAAAATTCTCAAATTCCCCAACGCGTTGAAATATCGAATTAATTTTGATTTGCGCGATGGCGCTCCGAATACCCACGCACCGGCGTTTTCCGGCGACTGTGCCTGCCCGGCAACAGCATTTCGGCGAGAACCGTCTATAGTCCGGGTATCAGATGATACGAACTTCGGTGCGCTCGCGCCTACAGACCTAAGGTTGGGGATTTTGACATGAAGAAGACTTTGCTCGCTCTGACCGCGGTCGCGGCGATGACCGGTTCGGCCTCGGCGGCCGACCTTGCGGCTCGTCCCTACACGAAGGCTCCGGTCGCGGCGCCCGTCGCCAGCTGGACCGGCTTCTACATCTTCGGCGGCGCCGGCGGCGGCGTCTGGGATGCGGACTCCCACACCAACTTCGTTGGAGTTCCCGTGACGATCGATCAGCGTGTTGGCGGCGATGGCTGGTTTGGAACGGTCGGTGCCGGCTACGACTGGCAGTTCTCCGGCACCTGGGTGGCTGGTGTGTTCGCCGATGGTCAGTTCGGCAGCCTGCGCGGCAGCATCAACGATGAGTTTGCTGCGCTGACCGGCCGCATCAAGATGCAGGACGCATGGGCTGCGGGTGTTCGCGTCGGCTATCTGGTTGCTCCGAATGTTCTCTCGTACGTCAATGGCGGTTACAGTGGATCGCACTGGTCGGGCGCTGGCTTGACGAATCTCGCCGGGACGGCTTCGGGCTTCCACACCGACTCGTTCAACCGCAATGGCTGGTTCGTCGGCGGTGGCGTCGAGAACAATCTGAACATCTTCGGCATCACGGCGCCGGGCTGGTTCATGAAGACCGAATATCGTGCTGCCTACTACGATCGTAAGGACATTGCCGTCCGCACCGACGTTGGCAACGTCGCGACGACCGACTCCATCAGCTTCAAGCCCCTGGTGCAGACCATCAGCACCTCGCTGGTCTACCGCTTCAACTGGACCGGTCCGGTCGTCGCGAAGTACTGATCTGACCTCCCGTTCAGACGTCAAAGCCCCGGCATCGTCCGGGGCTTTTTCGTTGCAGGGAGCGCATAGGCGTGCTCCCGACGATCTGCACCCAGCCATTGTATCCGGACCGAAGCCACGGCTAGTCTGAGTCGAAGTTTTCGTGGCCGCGGCGATCGTTGATGCCGCAGACCGCGACAGAACCAGACCAACGGGAGGAATGCATGCGCAGATTACTGCTTGTCGCAGGCCTGTTTGCGACCGCCGTCGGCCTGCTCTGGATCGGACAGGGCACGGGCACCGTCCCGTGGCCGCGGTCGAGCTTCATGGTCAACCAGCTGCAATGGGCCGGCTATGGCGCAGCCATGGCCGGATTCGGACTGGTGCTGATCTGGCAGAGCAACCAATAGAAGAAACCAGGGAATACAAGCATGACATCCAGCCGGTTCGATCTCCGCGGCAAGGTCGCGATCGTCACGGGAGGCAATGGCGGCATCGGGCTCGGCATGGCGCGCGGCCTTGCCGATGCCGGCGCCGACATCGCCGTGATCGGACGCAACGAGACCAAGTCCGCGGAAGCGGTCGCCGATCTCAGGCAGCGCGGGGTGAAGGCGATTGCCGTCGCGACTGACGTCACCGACAAGGCGGCCGTCGCGGCCATGATCGACCGCGTGGTGAAGGAGCTCGGCCGCATCGACGTCCTCGTGAATAATGCCGGCATGAGCATCCGCAAGCCGCCGCACGAACTCGAGCTCGACGAATGGAACAAGGTGATCGACACCAACCTCACCAGCGCCTTCGTGTGCTCGAAGCTGGCCTATCCGGCGCTGAAGGCATCCGGCAACGGCAAGGTGATCAATATCGGCTCAATGATGTCGATCTTCGGCGCGAGTTTCGCGACAACCTATGCGGCGAGCAAGGGCGGCATCGTGCAGTACACCCGCGCCTGCGCCAATGCCTGGGCGCCCGACAACATCCAGGTCAACGCCATCCTGCCAGGCTGGATCGACACCGATCTCACCCGCGGCGCGCGGCAGCAGGTCTCGGGGCTGCACGAGCGCGTGCTGGCGCGCACGCCCGCGGGACGCTGGGGTGACATCGACGACTTCGCCGGCATCGCCGTGTTCCTCGCCTCGCCCGCGTCGAACTTCGTCACGGGCACCGCGATCCCGGTCGACGGCGGCTTCTCGGTGATGGCCTGAGTCCGGGCCTGCACCACAACATTGCGCACAAAAAGGAAGCCCCGGTCGAAGCCGAGGCTTTTGAATTTTGGCAGTGCTCTTTTTTGATCGTTGGTCGCGTTGCGTCGACGTGCTCAGTAGCGGGCGATGGTCGGCGCGTCGAACTTGTAGCTCGCGCGCACGACGGCCCACTGGATGTCACGCGGCTTGGCATCGAAGGTGTAATTGCCCGCCGTGCCGCCGAGCTGATAGGTCTGGCTGCCGAAGGCCGCGTAATTGTATTCGAGGCCGACGATCCAGTTGCGGGTGATGCCGTATTCCCAGCCAGCGCCGACGGTCCAGCCATTGGCCCAGTGAGTTTGTCCGCCCGTACCCGTCACAACCGGGTCGGTGACCGAGAGCCGGTTGTTGACCCCCGCATAGCCGCCCTTGATGTAGAACAGGTTGTTCTGCACGGCAAAGCCGGCGCGGCCGACGACCGTCGCCAGCACATTGGCACGCCAGGAGAACACATCGTTCGCCGGTGCGAACGCGGTGTTCACGACCGTACCCTTGTTGTCGAGGCCGGAGATCGTGCCTTCCACACCGAACACGTAGTTGTTGGCCTGCCAGTTGTAGCCGATCTGCGCGCCGCCCATGACGCCCGAATTGCGCTGACGATAGCCCTCTCCCGGAAGCAAATCGCCGAACGCCGCGCCGGTCCCGTTGTTGATGAACTGCTCGTTTGTCCATGCGCCACCGATGTGGCCGCCGACATAGAAACCGGTCCAGTTGAACAGCGGCTCGACATAGGCGGGCGCCTTCGTGTAGCGCGCAGCGAGATCGGCCGCCGAAGCAGCGCCGGTCGAAATCAGAGCTGTCGTACAGGCGAAGGCGGCAATCAATTTGTTACGCATGGTACACCCCGTGTCTTTGATGGCCGCACGGTCACCGACGGCTCTTACTAAAATTGAAATCAACACGGTTAATGTGGCGGCTGGGCACGCATCGGCCTGTGAATCCGTTGGGGCTGTTGCAAGCGCGCAACGCGCAGTGCGCGATTTAGCACGGCGTTATCCCTACCGAAGCCTTGCGCTACGATCCCGGCGCGGCCCGCGAATGCACGTGCTCGGGCCGCACGCCGAGCGCAATCAGGCGCGCCGGAATGCCCTGAAGCCACGGCAGCGCGGTGATGAGGCGCACGATCAGCGGCACCTTCAGCGGCTGGTCGCCGCCCTGTAAGGCGCCGCGGATGATGTTGTTCTGCACGATCACCTGCATTGCTTGCGTCATCTTCACTGGAAACTCGCGGCGACGCCTGACGGCATCGAGCTCGTTCTCCGAGGGACAACCGTGCTCCAGCTTGTCCGCCAGCAGGTTGGCGGTCGCGACCGCGTCCTGCACGGCGAGATTGACGCCGACGCCGCCGACCGGCGACATCGCATGCGCGGCATCGCCGATGCACAGCAGGCCCGGCTGCGTCCAGCGCGTCAGTCGGTTGATCGCGACGGTGAGCAGCTTGATGTCGTCGAAGCTCTTCACCTCGGCGATGCCGGACCTGAGGATCGGCGCCATGCGCACGACATCGTCGAGCAGCGCCGATAGTCCCCTCGCCTTGACTGCCTCATACTGTCCTTTTGCGATGACATAGGCGCATTGCCAGTAATCGCCGCGGTCGAAGGTGACCATCATCTTGCCAGGCTCGATCCGCGCGAAGAGGCTTTCAGTCTCCTCGGGCCTGCGGCCGGCGCGGAACCAAAGCACGTCCATCGGCGCGCCGATCTCCTCGACCGCAAGGCCGGCGCGCTCGCGCACCATCGAATGGCGGCCGTCGCAGGCAACGGTGAGATCGGCCTCGATGTCGATGAAGCCGTCAGGCGTCCTCGCCCGCACGCCGGCGACCGTCTCGCCGCGACGGATCAGATCCACCGCCTCCGTGCTCATCATCACCTTGAGCTGCGCAAAGCGCCGGCCGGCCTCGCGCAGGAAATTCAGGAAATCCCATTGCGGCATGAAGGCAATGAAGGGATATTTGGTATGGAGCCGGCCAAGATCGGCGATGCGCACCGGCGTGCCGCCGAACAGGCCGTCCATCTTCTGCAGACGCTGATGCGGCAGCTTCAGGAAGCCGTCGATCAGCCCGAGTTCGTCCATCACCTGAAGCGTCGAGGGATGCACGGTGTCGCCGCGGAAGTCGCGGAAGAAATCCGCATGCTTCTCCAGCACCACGACATCGATGCCGGCCCGTCCCAGGAGATAGCCGAGCATCATGCCGGCCGGGCCGCCGCCGACGATGCAGCAGCGGACCTTCATGGTCCGGCTTTGTTGTTGCTCGGATATCATTGCCGCCGCGATCCGCGCCGTGAGCATCGATCAAGCTATGCCGGACGATACTAGCGCGATTCAGGCCGAAGGCAGTCTCAATTTGCAGGGAAAAGCGCACCGCGGTTTCCAGCGGCAAACAAGCGCCCGACAAAAGGCCCGCAGAACGCGGGCCTTGTGTGAAACGGGGCCAGACTATTTCTGGTCCTCGTTGCTGGTCCCGGTGCCCGGACTGCCGATCGGCAACCCGTTGGGGGCGTGACCGACGCCCATGTTTCGCTCGGCTTGCGCTGCTGCCGGCGTCTTGGCGTTCGCGGTCGGGGGCTGAACATTCGGATTGGGTCGGCCGATGTTGGTGTTGACGTTGGCTCCCGTGGTGGTGTCATGCGTTCCCATCCCGGAGGGAGCCGA
Source organism: Bradyrhizobium vignae (assembly GCF_004114425.1). Classification (GTDB taxonomy): domain Bacteria; phylum Pseudomonadota; class Alphaproteobacteria; order Rhizobiales; family Xanthobacteraceae; genus Bradyrhizobium; species Bradyrhizobium vignae. The sequence goes on from NZ_RDQF01000005.1 coordinate 37,362, forward strand.
CGGCCCGAAGTTGGCGCTGCTGGACGACGAGCCCACTCCGACACCTGAGTTGGCCGCAGCCCCCGAGCTGGCGCCACCGGTCCCCGTGCCGGCGCCGGCCGCTCCACCTGCACCTGCACCACCGCCGCCCCCAGCACCACCGCCGCCTTGGGCAAAGGCCGCCGTCGAAAGTGCGGCACAAGCGATGGTCACGAGAATGGATCTGCGGATCATGGATCGTCTCCCTGGTTTGACAGACAATCCAGGGACCAAAGGAGTTGTTCCTTCCGCTGGGAAGCGATGTTCGCTCGTCTCAGGGCTTTGACGACTTCCGTTCCCATGGGCGCTTGCCATCGGCATCGCGATCCCATGGTCGAGTGATCGGAGCTAGCCTCTCATCTTCGGCGGCTTTCGAACGGTCTGCTTGGACTCGCTCGCGGTCGGTCAGTGGTGGCGGTGCGGGGACTGGAGTGGTCTGGGCCAGAACCGGAAGCGTCGTAAGGAACGTGACGATGATGAATTTTATCATCCCCTGCTCTAGCACTTTCACCTTGGCTTGTCCGATGTAAGTTCGTCCACGTCGTAAGGTGATCCCATCACAATCCTCCGGCCGAACAGCGTATCAATTATTACTCCGGTTCGCGCTCCGAAACGTCTTGATCTCCGAGACGCTGCCGTCGCGATAGGTCAGCTCCACCGAGACGGACTGCGTGCTTGGTGCGAGCTTCACGTAGAGCGGCATGCCGGCGGTAATTGCGCTGGGGTCGCGCATGTCGCAAGGCGGCATCTTCAGCACCTGGTTGGGCACGGCGGTGTCGATGCCGATGCGCACCTCGCGGATGGCGCAGCGGTGCGACACGAGGTGCGTGTAGTAGACCAATAGGCCGTTGAACACGCGGAACGACAGCCAGCTGGTCGACGTCATGTCGAGGATCTTGCGCTGGTCGCGGATCAGTGCGGCCTCGGGATCGAACTTGATCGGGAACGGTCCCTGCGTCTCGCCGGACTGATCGACATAGCGGACCTCGATGGTGCCGGCCTGCGCATCCGGCGGCAGCTCGATCGACGGGTTCGGCATCCGCTTGCGCGTGCGCGGATCGAGCGTGTCGATGAAGCCGGTTTCGCGGAAATCGCCTTTGCCGGCCATGCGCCAGGAAATGCCGAGCGTCGGATCGGCGAAGGAGAACGTAATGCTCCAGCCGCCATCGTGCCGCGAGAAGCTCGCGATCGGCGCGTTGATCGTCTCTTCCTTCGGGATCTGCGGCACCGACACCGGCGGCAGCGCCGTGAGCTTCTGCGGCGGCTCGGCCGGCCGCGCCGTGGTATCCTTCGCCATGCCGCTGAGGAAGACGTCGTCGACCATCTGGTCGAAATAGACCGGCACCTGCCTGTGCTTGACGGTGTCGGCCATCTCGCTGACCAGACGGCGCGTGCGCTGCGCCACCTGCACGAGGTTCTCGCCGGGCTGGAGCAGCTCCTTGGCGAAAGTGCGCGTGAACACCGAATTGGGATTGGTGTCGTCATTGGACAGACGATCGAGCGCGGTCTGGCGAGGTCCTGCCGAAAACACCGAGAACACGCCTTCCGGCAGCTGCGTCATCGGCGCTAGCCCGCCGCCGCCGGCGACCGCGCGGGTGCCCTTGCGTTCGAACGGGTTGTTGCGGCAGGCATCGAACACCAGGATCGAGGTCCGCGCCTTCTTGTTCTGCAGGCGCTCGACGATGCGGTCGGCCAGGATGGAAGCATCGCGCACCAGCTCCTCCTGTCCTTCCGTCGCCGCGGGCACGTCGGTCGGCAGCAGATAGTTCTGGCCGGCGATCTCGAAGCCATGACCGGCATAGAAGAAGAACGCGGTGTCGCCGGGCTCGACCGCCTTGTCGAACGCGAGCAACGTCTCGGAAAATTGCTGCCGGTTCTGGTTCTCGGCGACCATCACCGAAAAGCCGAGCTGCTTCAGCGTATCACCCATGGTGCGGGCGTCGTTGACCGCCTTGAGCAGCTTCGGCACGTTCTTGTAGTCGTTGTTACCGACGACCAGCGCGACGCGCTTCTCGGCTTGGGCGGGAGCTGCGCCCACCAGCAACGCAGCCAGGCCGAGAGCCAAAGCCGCCTTGGACAACATACATGTCATGTGAAGTTCCCGCCCCCGCATCCCTGGCCAAAATGCTCAATACATAGTGCGCAAACTGGGCAGATCGGTTCAAGCGCCTATCATCACGGGCGACGTGATCCATCATCGGCCAGAACCGTCAGGCACGGTCGCGTACCCCACTTGGGCTATCGCCGAACCGATTCCGGAACAATCGATTGAAATGCGAGACATTCGAGAATCCAACCTGAGCCGCAATCTCGGACACAGGCCGGTCCGGGAATTTTGTGACGAGCGCAAACGCCCGCTTCAACCTCAATTCGTTCACGCGTGCGGTAAATGATGCCCCCGACTTCTCCAACAGTTCCTGCAGATAGCGCGCCGAGATGTGTTGACGATCGGCAACACCTGCCAGCGACAATCCGGGATCCGTAAAGGATTTTCCGATGAAATCGATGGCAGCGGCCAAACGTGCCGCCGCGACCGCGCCCCTTGCCTGCTGTCGCGTATCGCGGTTGGCGCCGATCATCAGCGCAGCGAAATCGTGAATGTGATTGACAACCGTTTGCTGCAGCGCGGTCTGCTCAAGACCAGGCGCATTCTGAACGAGATCAAGGTACCCGAGAAGCAGCCGCAGCGCCGGATCGTTGTGCGCAATTGGCCGCATGACCGCGCCGTCCAAATCGTGTGTCCGGAGGGCCAGAGCGGCGCGCGGAAACAACAAATGGAGATGTCTTGTGCCGCACAGCAGGGCAGCTTCGCCCGGGCGGACGAACGCCGCATTACCCGGTCCAAGCTCCAATTCGGCACCGCGCTGGGATACGGATGCAGCTTGCCCAAGATTGATGAATAACCCAATCCAGTCCCCACCGTCGGCAGCCAACGCGCGCGTGCGATCGAGGCGCGCCGCGGAGCCATCGCAGGACGCGAGGCGCACACCCGGGAGGTTTTGAAGCACGGCCTCCGCCCTGAACGGAACGTCGTTCGACAAGGGTTCGATATCTACACGTACCAGCGTCCTTCCGAACTCCTCACGCCATCGGGCGAGCCTTTCTCGCTCGGGCAAGTCATCGGTGCTGAAGCGTCGGGGTGCAAATTCGCTGGCACAAGCCATGGGACGGTGCATTCCAATGAGCTTTGGAAGCTAGCGATTCACGCAAAGATTGCAAGATTCGGACTGGTTCCTCACTTCGTAAAAAGCAAAGATCCCACTCGCCTAACATCAAGAATGAGCGCGGATCAATCAACAGGCCTGCGTCATGCTGACGCGCTGTCGCGCAAATCGCAAAGCCTCACTCGTCTTATGTAAACCCATCCGACAACGCTGTTGCCTGCCGACGACAGAAGATCGGCGATCGTTGTGCAAGATTACGCACGACAAGCCGTTTCAGAGGTTACATCCTCGGCTTCTGGAGATTCGAAATGATATCCCAACAAAGCCTCACCAGCCGTTCATTGAAGAATTGGGGTCCGCTGCTCGCCGTCGCCGCCTGCATGTTGGCGCCGAAACCGGCCCATGCGATCCATGCCGTCTGTTCTTTCGTAAACGGCAGCGAACAGCAAGTTCTGATCGTGCAGGACGACGACTGCTCCAATCCCTTCGACCCGTTCTTCGCCGGCCCCCTGCTTTTCGGTGACAGTATTCATGCTGCGCAGGACATGACCGTGGACGGCACCACGACAACGGGCACGACCAACGTCAACGGCAATTCGACCTTTGCCACCGGCACGACGGCTACATTCAATGGAAATGCTGTCTTCAACGGAGGGGTGACCTTTGCGGGCTCCCAGAACTTTTCGGGCATCAACAACACCGGAAACATTTCTACCGACACGTTGAGCACGACAGGCAATGCCACGATCGGAGGCACCCTCAACGTGGCGGGTCTCGCGACGTTCAATGGCATTACCAACACAGGCAATCTGACAACCGACACATTGACGGCAAATACCTCGGTCAACACGCCTCTGATCAACGCAACCAACGCCAACGTGACGACGGCTACGATCACGACTGCTAACGTGACCACTGCCAATGTCACTACGGCGAATATGACCACGGCGAACGTCACGACGGCGAACATCGGCACGGCCAACATCACGACAGCGCTGCAGGTGTCACCCGGCGCCTCGGTCAACATGGGCGCCAACAGAATTCAGAACGTTGCCGCCCCGCTGGCAGGAACGGATGCTGCAAACAAGAGCTATGTTGATGCCAGCCTCTCGGCACTGGGAGGACAGTTCGACCAGGCGCTTGCGGGGGTAAATAGCAGGATCGACGAAATTTCAAATCGGACCACTAAAGCGACGGCCGGCGTCGCCATGGCAATGGCCATGGCAGGCGTGCCAACGGTGCTCCCAAGCGAGCGCGTGGCGTTCACGATGAACTATGGCAACTTCCAGGGACAAAACGGTCTGGCACTCAACGGCGCGGTCCGTCTCAATGATAATCTGCAGTTCACAGGCGGCGTGGGCTACTCGACCAATCAGAACCTCGTTGGCGCGCGCGCAGGCCTGCGCGTCGGATGGTAGGTGTCATGCTGCGCCCCCCCGCTTTATGCCGCCTTCATCCTGGCGCTGTGTGTCATGGTCCTCCGCCCAACCAGCGCTTCGTCGCAGACCAGCATTCCTTCCCAGAACTCGTCGGGCGGTGCAGCTCCTGGCGCCACCCCAACCGAAAGAGCCCCCGCGGCGCCGGCACGAACCAAGGTCCATGTGCCGGTCGACCAAGCTCTGCTGTTGGTGCGTTCAACATTGCTGACGCTCAACGATGCCAACCAGTCCGGAAACTACACGGTCCTGCGGGATCTCGCCTCACGAGAGTTCCAGATTAGAAACACATCCGCCGATCTTGCGCTCGTTTTCGCAGACATGAGAAGGAGCAATCTCAGCTTATTTAGTGTGATGCTGTTGTCACCTCAGCTTTCTGGCACTCCCGACATAGACGCCGACGGGCACCTTCGCATCTCCGGCTACGTTCCAACGAGTCCGCAGCAGGTGAAGTTCGATCTCGTGTTTGAAGCCTCTTCTCGCCAGTGGAAATTGTTGAGCCTCAACATCGCGACCGCGCCCGTCCAGGCTTCATCGGCCGCTCGAGAGCAGCAAAGAAGCGAACCCAAGAAGCAGATGCAGAGTGCAAAGGTCCTGCCGAAAGCTCCGCCCGCGAAAGGAGCTCCGGTAAGATTGGAGGCCGCTCAGAGCCCAGCGCCCCAGCCGGAGGAAGCTTCCAATCGGGAGTGAAATGCACAGGCGGCTTGGCCTGCCTTACCGACTCCGTCTCGGGCGTCGCTGTCCATCCGCCAGCCCGCCTATGGAATAATTGGGGTGAATCTGCTCCTCTGGTCAGGTCATCCGAAGGGGAGTCTTCCGTGTATTGGTGTACGAACGAGGTGGAGCCGCAGGACCGCTTCGACTATTGGCGCGAGGTGCGCGCCAAGGGCCTGTTCGGCGTCACCGCCGAGCTCGAACCCGAACGGCGCGCGGACTTCTTCGGCGAATTCTCGCTGCGCCAGCTTGGCGGCGCCGGCCTCGTCGAGCTGAAGGCTTCGCCCTACGCGGTCGAGCGCAGTGCGTCCGACATCGCCAACGCCCCGGGTGACGCGATTTGCGTCTACCAGCAGCTCGGCAGTGGCGGCTGGTTCGGCGGCATGCGCACAAGCGACTTTTCGATCGCGAGCGGCAGCTTCGCCACCAGCCATACCGACCTGCCCTACCGCACCGCGCCGCTGGGCGCCGGCGGCTTCCATCTCCGGATCCTGAAGATCCCGATGAGCAGCATCCCGGCGCAGGACAAGCGCATGCGCGAGCTGTCGCCCCGCACCTTCAACGATGCAGCCCTGGCGCCCCTGCTCGCTACCTGCCTTGCCGATCTCGGCGAGGCCGGCGCGGATGATGCCGCCGCCGATGCGGCCTCCGTGGTCCAGACCTCCTTGGTTCAAGCTTTGGCCCATCTGGCGCTGATCGAACGCGGCATCGTGCGGCCCGGCAGCCGGCGCGGACAGGCCGCGCTGCGGACCGCCCGCCTCTCACAGGCCCGGCGGCTGATCGCACGCCGTCTGCAAGACCCTCATCTCGCGCCGACCATGGTGGCCGACCTGCTCGGCATCTCCGTGCGTCATCTCCACATGCTGTTCGAGACGGCGGAGAAGAGCTTCTCGCAGACCGTGACCGACGAGCGTCTGAAACAGAGCCGCCGCCTGCTGCGCGACACGCCGGAACGGCTGATCGCCGACATCGCGAGCGCCTGCGGCTTCGAGAGCCTGGCGACCTATTACCGGGTGTTCAACGCCGCCTATGGCATGGCTCCCGGCGACTTCCGGGCCAAGGCTTCGGACGGGCATTAACCCTCGTCTTGGCGGTTCCGGCCGGACCGCTGGAGGAGCGGAAAACCCAAGCCGCGCCCGCAATTTGGGCAAAAACCTCAGGTTTTTTAGGGCCTTCCCGCGTCCGCTCCATTGACTTTGGCCAATTCCTCCCTATGTTCCGGGGCGACGCGGCTCAGATCGAAGAGCGATTCCTGGGCCTTGCGCTTTGTCCGCGTGAGTCAGCACCCCCAGCTTCTTTGAGAGCGCGCCGTTTCGGGGTGGAACGCGACAGCCTTATTACCCTCGATTCCGAACGGCGGTTTCGACCAGAGGCTCAATGTCCTTTTCTCATCTCGGACTGTCCGAAAAAGTCCTCGCCGCAGTGGCGGCCACCGGTTACACCACCCCCACCCCCATTCAGGAACAGGCGATCCCCCACGTGCTCGCACGCAAGGACGTGCTCGGCATCGCCCAGACCGGCACCGGCAAGACCGCGGCCTTCGTGCTGCCGATGCTCACCATCCTCGAAAAGGGCAGAGCCCGGGCGCGCATGCCGCGCACGCTGATCCTCGAGCCGACCCGCGAGCTCGCGGCCCAGGTGAAGGAAAACTTCGACCGCTACGGCGCCGGCCAGAAACTCAACGTCGCCCTCCTGATCGGCGGCGTCTCCTTCGGTGACCAGGATGCCAAGCTGATGCGCGGCGTCGACGTGCTGATCGCAACCCCCGGCCGCCTGCTCGACCATACCGAACGCGGCGGCCTTCTGCTCACCGGCGTCGAGCTGCTCGTCATCGACGAGGCCGACCGCATGCTGGACATGGGCTTCATTCCCGACATCGAACGCATCTGCAAGCTCGTCCCGTTCACGCGGCAGACCCTGTTCTTCACCGCGACCATGCCGCCGGAAATCCGGCGCATCACCGAAGCCTTCCTGCACAATCCGCAGAAGGTCGAGGTCTCCCGGCCCGCCACCACCGCCGTGACAGTCACGCAGGCCCAGGTGCCCGCCGGACGCGAGGCGCACGAGAAGCGCGAGCTGCTTCGCCGCCTGCTACGCGAGGCCAAGGACCTCAAGAACGCGATCATCTTCTGCAATCGCAAGCGCGAGGTGGCGATCGTCCACAAATCGCTTCAGAAGCACGGCTTCAGCGTCGGGGCGCTGCATGGCGACATGGACCAGCCCGCCCGCATGGCCGCGCTCGACCAGTTCCGCAAGGGTGAGCTGCCGCTGCTCGTCGCCTCCGACGTCGCCGCCCGCGGCCTCGACATTCCCGAGGTCAGCCACGTCTTCAATTTCGACGTTCCCCATCACGCCGACGATTACGTCCACCGCATCGGCCGCACCGGCCGCGCCGGGCGAACCGGCACCGCGATCTCGATCGTGACACCGCTCGACCAGAAGTCGATGGCGGCGATCGAAAAGCTGATCGGCCAGAGCATTCCGCGCGCCGAAGGCGATTACGAAGTCCCAGCCGAGGCCGCCGATGCCGGCGAGCGTCCGCGCGAGCAGCGCGGTCGCGAACGTTCACGCGGCGGACGCGGCAAGCCGCAACGCGGCCACGACCGCGAGCGCAGCCACGAGCCGCGCGAGGCAAGACAGCCCGCCGCGGCAAGGCATCGGTCCGACGACAAGCGCCGGGCGGAGCCGCGGCACGATGCGCGCCAGCAGGCCAACACCTCCCATGTGCCCTCGATCGGCCGTCCCGAGCCGCGCCGCCAGCGCGAGATCGACACCGAGCCGGGCGATCACTCGCATCTGCCGGCGTTTCTGCTGCGGCCGGTTCGCTCCCCTGCCGGCGCCTGAAGTGCGCTTCCCGCTTTCGGTTGCAGAAAATCGAAATACACGTTTTTAGAGGTTTCGTGGACGTATATTTACGGGGCGTTCACGATCGTCCGTTAGCCTACGAAGATAATTAATTTAAGCATTGCTGCGGTCGATGGCGCGCCGACCGTTGTGGGGTATGTTCTGTGATCAAGGTGCTCGACGAACACGAACGCACGATGGCGTTCGCCGAGGTGGCGCTCGGTCAGATCCGATCGCTTCGGCAGACGGCAATTCCCCGCAACTATGAGATCTGGTACGTCTACGCCACCGGCTACAACGCGCCGCTCAACAAGATCATCAACGAGACGCTGGCGCGCAGCGGCAAGCTGACCGAAGCCGATCTCGAGCAGATCTACGAGACCTATCTCTCCCACATCAAGACCACCGATCGCATCGACAAGGTCGGCGCGCGCGTCATCGGCGAGATCGACGACGTGATGAAGGTCTTGGGCGAGGCGCTCGGCATGACCGGCGCCTACGATGCCAGCCTGTCGGGCGCGACCGACAAGCTGTCGTCGGCCAAGAGTCGCGACCAGATCAAGGGTATCGTCGAAGCGCTGCTGCGCTCGACCAGCGAGATGCGTCAGACCAACAAGGCGCTGGAAGACCGGCTGACGCTGTCGAAGAACGAGATCAGCAATCTCCAGCAGAGCCTGGAAGCGATCCGCGCCGAGAGCCTGACCGATCCGCTCACCGGCCTCGGCAACCGCAAATATTTCGACCGCATGATCGGCATGGCCGTGCAGAGCGCGCTCGCCTCGGGCGAGCCGCTGTCGCTGCTGCTGTTCGACATCGATCACTTCAAGTCGTTCAACGATTCCTACGGCCATCTCACCGGTGACCAGGTGCTGCGGCTCGTCGGCCTCTCGCTGAAGCAGACCATCAAGGGCCAGGACATTACGGCGCGTTACGGCGGCGAGGAATTCGCGGTCGTGCTGCCCAACACCGCGCTGCGCCAGGCGCTCACCGTGGCCGACCACATCCGCCGCGCCGTGATGGCGAAGGAACTGAAGAAGAAATCGACCGGCGAGATTCTCGGCCGCGTCACCATCTCCGTCGGCGTCTCCATGCTCAAGGAGGGCGACGACACGGACGCGCTGATCGAGCGTGCCGATGCCTGCCTCTACGCCGCCAAGCGCAACGGCCGCAACCGCGTGATTTGCGAAGCCGATCCCGAATACGCGGTCGAGACGCGCAGCCGGGTGGCGTGAGACGGCCGCCGTCCGCGCTTGACATTCCCGCTTGCGGACCGACATCTTCCTCGCCGCCGCGGCGCCTGACGCGGGCATCGAGGACCCATCACCTTGCCCAATCCTCACGATTTCCATACGCCGCAACCGTCCTACACCAGGGACGAGCTGCTGAGATCGAGCGAGGGCGGCTATTTCGGCCCGGGCAATGCGCAGCTGCCGGCACCGCCGATGCTGATGATGGACCGCATCACGGAGATCAGCCTGGACGGCGGCGAGTTCGGCAAGGGCCATGTCGTCGGCGAGTTGGACATCACACCGAGCCACTGGTTCTTCGATTGCCATTATCACGGCGACCCGATGATGCCGGCCTCCCTGGGGCTCGACGCCATGTGGCAGATGATCGGCTACTGGCTCGGCTGGTCGGGCTCTCCGGGCAAGGGCCGCGCCATCGGCGTCGGGGAAGTCGAGTGCACGGGGACCATTACACCCGACACAAAACGCGTGCGTTACGAGGTTGCAATGCGCATGGTCCGGCGCGGCAAGCTGGTGCTCGGAATTGCCGACGGCCGCGTGCTTGCCGACGGCAGCTGCGTCTTCACGGCCAAGGACATGAGGGTCGGCCTGACCAAGGCCGTGGATTGATCGTCAGGCCTTTCGCTTGGCACGCTTTCGAAGCGAACTCTTCCTGGTCACCGTTCTCGACGCTTTCGCAGGCTTGACAGCCTTCTTCGCGGGTTTGCTCGCCGCCTTGTTCGCCTTCGGCCGCTTCTTCACCTTGGCGCGCTGAGCCGCGGCGAGTGCCGCCCTCGCCCACTGGGCAAGCTCTGCAGAATCATCGAACAGGCGCGCGGGCAGCTCCCAGTAGGAGTTGACCAGCACGGTCTTGGCGCGGGTCGCGTACTGGAATGGCTTTGAGCCCTCGGCCTCGAAGTCCGGAATGGTCGTCTCGTCCGCACGGAAGAACAGGCCGGCACGCAGCGACAGCGCGAAATTGACGCCGTCAGCGGAGATGCCGTAGCCGGAGAACATCTTGCGAATCGTGACGGGGCCGAAATCGGCGAACAGATCGATCAGGAATTCGCGGTCCATGGGCACGCTCTCTCGTGCCCCGGACGCGGCGCAGCGTGACAAAAGCGCGCTCCCGCGCGCCTTCGACTCGCTATGGCGCTGATGAGCCGGGGCCCAGTCTTCTGCACCGACGACTATAGCGTGGGTCCCGGCTCTGCGCAGCAGCGCCATAAGCGCGTTTACGCGCGTCTTCGACGGCTATGGCGCTGCAGCGCGTCCGGGACGCGAGAGTACTGAGAAGGCGCTACCCGTCGATCTTGGCCGGCCGCAGCTCGACCGACTCGCCGCAGCCGCAGGCGGAGACCTGGTTGGGATTGTTGAAGACGAACTGGGCCTGCATCTTGTCGGCCTTGTAGTCCATTTCGGTGCCGAGCAGGAACAGCACGGCCTTGGGATCTACCAGGATCTTGACGCCCTTGTCCTCGACGACCTCGTCGGTCGGGCGGATCTCGTGGGCGTATTCGACCGTGTAGGACTGGCCGGCGCAGCCGCCATTCTTTACCCCCACGCGCAGGCCCACGATCTCCGAATCCGCCCGTTGGGTCAGCTCGGTGATGCGCCGGGCAGCAGCGTCCGTCAGCCGCATCACCTGCGGGCGCGGCCGCCGCGGCTTCGGAGTGGAGGATGCTGGTGTCGCCTGGGTCATGTTATCTATGTGGTCCGTTGAGGAGCGAATTCAATGCGGGCTGACACCGTTACCACATGTTGAGCACGAGGCGCGCCTCGTCGCTCATGCGTTCCGGCGACCACGGCGGCTCCCAGACGACCTTGACGTTGACCACGCCGACGCCGGGAACGCTGGCGACCGCGTTCTCGACCATGGTCGGCAGCTCGCCGGCGGCCGGGCAGTTCGGCGTCGTCAGCGTCATCAGCACGTCGACCGAACGATCGTCCTTGATCTCGACCTTATATATCAGGCCGAGCTCGTAGATGTCGGCGGGGATCTCCGGGTCGAACACGGTCTTGAGCCCGGCGATGATCTCGGTCGTGAGACGCTCGGTCTCCTCAGGCGGCAGTGCCGACTGGGTCTCCATCGGATTGGCTTTGACTTCGGCCGTGTCAGTCATGCGAACAAATCCCGCGCCTTCAGCAGCGCCTGTGCCAGATGATCGACTTCTTCCCGCGTATTATACATGCCGAACGAGGCCCGGCAGGTGGCCGTCACGTTGAACCGCTCTAAAAGCGGCATCACGCAATGGGTGCCGGCGCGTACCGCAATGCCCTGGCGGTCAATCACGGTGGCGACGTCATGGGCGTGTGCGCCCTTGAGCTCGAAGGAGATCACCGGGCCCTTGCCGCGCGCCGTGCCGATCAGCCGCAGCGAGTTGATCTCGCGCAAGCGCTCCTGGGCATAGGTGGTGAGATCTTGCTCATGGGCGGCGATGCGCTCCTTGCCGATCGAGTTGACGTAGTCGATGGCAGCGCCAAGGCCGATCGCTTCCACGATAGGCGGGGTGCCGGCTTCGAACTTGTGCGGCGGATCGCCATAGGTGACCCAGTCCTTCGCAACCTCGCGGATCATCTCGCCGCCGCCGTTGAAGGGCCGCATCGCGACAAGGTGCTCATGCTTGGCATAGAGCGCGCCGATGCCGGTCGGGCCATAGATCTTGTGGCCGGTGAACGCGTAGAAATCGCAGTCGAGGTCCTGCACGTCGATGGGCAGATGCACCGCGCCTTGCGCACCGTCGACCAGCACCGGAATGCCGCGATCATGGGCCAGCCGCACCACCTCCTTGATCGGAACGAACGTTCCGAGCGCGTTCGACATCTGGGTGATGGCGACAAGCTTGGTCTTGGGCGTCAGTAGCTTCTCGAACTCGTCGATCAGGAAATTGCCGTCGTCATCGACGGGCGCCCATTTGATCACCGCGCCATGACGTTCCCTGAGGAAGTGCCAGGGCACGATGTTGGAATGGTGCTCCATGATCGAGAGGACGATCTCGTCGCCCTGCTTGATGTTCGGCTCGCCCCAGGACGACGCCACGAGGTTGATGGCCTCGGTGACGTTGCGGGTGAAGATGATTTCCTCGGTACGGCGGGCGTTGACGAACTGCGCGACCTTTGTCCGCGCGCCCTCGTAGGCCTCCGTCGCCGCATTGGCGAGGTAGTGCAGGCCGCGATGCACGTTGGCGTATTCGCTCGTATAGGCCTGCGTCATGCGGTCAAGCACCGACTGCGGCTTCTGCGCCGAAGCCGCGTTGTCGAGGTAGACCAGCTTCTTGCCGTAGACCTGCATGGCGAGCGCCGGAAAGTCCTGGCGCACGCGCGCGACGTCATAGGCGCCGTTCTTGACGGCCGGATGCGTGCTCATGACCGCTGCTCCAGCCAGCGCTCGGCGATGCCGATCACGTGCTCGCGCAAACCGTCATCTGCGATCTGCTCGATCGCCTCGCCCACGAAGGCCTGGATCAGCAGCGCCTGGGCCTGCTTCTCGGGCAGGCCGCGCGCCTTCAGATAGAACAGCAGGCTGTCATCCAGCGCGCCGGCGGTGGCGCCGTGGCCGCAGGAGACGTCGTCGGCAAAAATCTCCAGCTCGGGCTTGTTGTCGGCCTCGGCTTCGTCCGAGAGCAGCAGCGCACGGGTCATCATCTTGCCGTCGGTCTTCTGCGCGTCGGGACGGACGATGATGCGGCCCTGGAACACCGAATGGGCGCGATCGTCGATCACCGCACGGAACGTCTCGCGGCTGACGCAGTTCGGCACGGCATGGTCGACCACCAACGTGGTGTCGCCATGCTCGGTCTTCTTCAGGAGGTTCACGCCGTTGACCGCGAGCTCGCTGCCCTCGCCCGAGAACGTAATGAAGCCCTGCAGCCGGCTGACCGCCGCGCCGGTGGTCATGTTGAAGAAGTTCAGCTTGGTGTTGGCGCCGACGGTGACGAACTGCGAGGTGACGTTCACCGCATCAGGCGCATCATCCATCAGGCGGATATGGGCGACGTCGGCGTCGTCGCCGATCTGGACGATGACGGCGTCGTTGACCTGGTAGGCCTTGGCGCCGGCCGCGACGAAGCTTTCGATGATGGTGGCGCGGGCGCCCTTCCCGACGGCCACCCGCGAGCGCGTGAAGGCCGACGCCGAAGCGGCAGTTGCGACATGGATGATCTGGACCGGCGCAGAGAGCTGCGCACCATCGGCAATCGAGAGCACCACGCCGTCGGTCGCCAGCGCCGCGTTGAGCGCGATCACGGCATCGGTGGACGCGGTCTTGAGGAGACCGGCATCCTTGTCCAGCATCTCCCGCAGAGCTTTGAGGGTTACTTCAGAGGCCAGCGCCTTCACATCGGACAGATCGGCCGCGAACACGCCGTCGACCAGCACCAGCTTGCAGGCGCCTGCGATTGCCTGCGCCTTGACGGCGTCCGCGGCGCGCTTCAGCGCAGCCGCATCGGGCGCGGCCGCCAGCGGCAACACCTCACCGACCAGCGCGCGCAGATCCGTGTATTTCCATTCCTCGATCCGGCGGTGCGGCAGGCCGAGACGCTCATAGCTCTCGAACGCCTCGCGGCGCGCCGCGATCACGTCAGGCGAACCCGGCAAGCGGCCTTCGGCGCTGGCGAAGAGATCACTCACCGCGCGGCCGTTCCCGGTCTTTGCCACAGCAACGTTCATCGCAAAATTCCTTACGCGGCGTCCTCGAACTGGGTGTAGCCGGAAGCTTCCAGCTCGAGCGCCAGGTCCTTGCCGCCGCTCTTCACGACGCGGCCCTTCGACATCACGTGCACGAAATCGGGCACGATGTAGTTGAGCAGCCGCTGATAGTGGGTGATGACGACCATCGCGCGCCCCGGCGAGCGCAGCGCGTTGACGCCGTCGGCCGCAATGCGCAGCGCATCGATGTCGAGGCCGGAATCCATCTCGTCGAGGATGCACAGGCTCGGCTCGAACAGCGCCATCTGCAGCACCTCGTTGCGCTTCTTCTCACCGCCGGAGAAGCCGACATTGACGCCGCGCTTGAGCATGTCCTGGGGGATGTTCAGCGACTTCGAGACCTCGCGGACCTTCTTCAGGAAATCCGGAGTCGAATATTCGCTCTCGCCGCGCGCCTTGCGCTGCGCGTTCAGCGCGGTGCGCAGGAACGTCATGGTGGCAACGCCGGGAATCTCGACCGGATACTGGAACGCCAGGAACACGCCCTTGGCAGCGCGCTCGTCCGGCTCCATCTCCAGCAGGTCCTCGCCCTTGAACAGGATCTGGCCGTCGGTGACCTCGTAGCCGGGCTTGCCGGCGATGACATGCGAGAGCGTCGACTTGCCGGAGCCGTTCGGCCCCATGATCGCGTGCACCTCGCCCTCGTTCACGGTCAGCGACAGCCCATGGAGGATCTCACGTTCCTCGACACGAACCTTGAGGTCTTTCACTTCAAGCAAAGCCATCTTGTATCCAGTCTATCAATTGATGTTGGAGCGCAAGGTGCGCACCGCTGGGGTCGGCGATCAGCCGACCGATCCCTCGAGCGAGATCGAGATCAGCTTCTGCGCTTCCACCGCGAACTCCATCGGCAGTTGCTGCAGCACGTCCTTGACGAAGCCGTTGACGACGAGGCCGACCGCTTCTTCCTGGCTGAGCCCGCGCTGGATGCAGTAGAACAGCACGTCCTCGGAGATCTTGGAGGTCGTCGCCTCGTGCTCGAACGTCGCCGAGGAGTTCTTGGCCTCGATGTAGGGCACGGTGTGCGCGCCGCATTTGTCGCCGATCAGCAGCGAGTCGCAGGCGGTGAAGTTGCGCGCGCCGGTCGCCTTGCGATGCGCGGTGACGAGACCGCGATAGGTGTTCTGCGACTTGCCGGCGGCGATGCCCTTGGAGATGATGCGGCTCGACGTGTTCTTGCCGAGATGGATCATCTTGGTGCCGGAATCGACCTGCTGGAATCCGTTCGAGATCGCGATCGAGTAGAACTCGCCGCGGGAGTTGTCGCCGCGCAGGATGCAGCTCGGATATTTCCAGGTGATCGCAGATCCCGTTTCGACCTGGGTCCACGAGATCTTCGAATGGGCGCCGCGGCAGTCGCCACGCTTGGTGACGAAATTGTAGATGCCGCCCTTGCCTTCCGAATTGCCGGGGTACCAGTTCTGCACCGTCGAATATTTGATCTCGGCATCGTCGAGCGCGACGAGCTCGACCACGGCGGCGTGCAGCTGGTTCTCGTCGCGCTGCGGCGCGGTGCAGCCTTCGAGATAGGAGACGTAGGAGCCCTTGTCGGCGATGATCAGCGTGCGCTCGAACTGGCCGGTATTGCGCTCGTTGATGCGGAAATAGGTCGACAGCTCCATCGGGCAGCGCACCCCCGGCGGCACGTAGACGAACGAGCCGTCGGAGAAAACCGCCGAATTCAAGGTCGCGTAGAAATTGTCGGAGGTCGGGACAACCGAGCCGAGATATTTCTGCACCAGTTCCGGGTGCTCGCGGATCGCCTCCGAGATCGGCATGAAGATCACGCCGGCCTTCTTCAGCTCGGCCTTGAAGGTGGTCGCAACCGAGACCGAATCGAAGACGGCATCGACCGCGATCTTGCGCTGCGCCGGATCCTGCTCGCCCACCTTGGGCTCGATACCCTCGAGCATCGCGACTTCCCGCAGGGGAATGCCGAGCTTCTCGTAGGTCTTCAGGATCTCCGGATCGATCTCGTCGAGCGAGGTGACCGTCTTCTTCGGTTTCGGTGCCGCATAATAGTGGATGTCCTGGAAGTCGATCTTGGGATATTCGACGCGGGCCCAGGTCGGCTCGGTCATGGTCAGCCAGCGCCGATAGGCTTCCAGCCGCCACTGGAGCATCCAGGCGGGTTCGTTCTTTTTCTGCGAGATGAATTTTACGATCTCTTCCGACAGCCCCTTGGGGGCCTTCTCGGAGTCGATCAGGGTCTCAAACCCATAACGATACTGGTCGACGTCGATGCGCTTCACGCGCTCGACCGTCTCTTGTACGGCTGGCATTCCATCCTCCGCTCGCGGTTTCAAGGACCGCGGTGGATCAAACTCGGACGAGTATTACGATATTTCTCAGCGGAAAGCACGGGCTTAGAACCGTTCAAGCCGTGTTTCGTCGCTTAGCCCTTAAGTAGGGTATTACCAAGCTTTCGCCAAGCCTCTAACGCCCTATTGATGTGCTCTGGTTCCGTGGACCAGCCCAGACTGAGACGCACCGCTCCCTGGGCCACCGCCGGATCATAGCCCATCGCAGAAAGGACGTGGGATGGCTGGACTTTGCCTGAGGAACAGGCGGATCCAGAGGAGACGGCGATGCCCTCCAGATCGAAGCCGATCACGGCGGTTTCGGCCTTCAGGCCTGGCGCGGTGAAAAGCACGGTATTCGGCAACCGCGCCACGCCGTCCGCAAAGATCGTCGCCCCGGCAATTCCGCGCAAGCCATTTTCCAAATGATCTCTGAGGTTTGTCATGCGCTTCGCATCCTCCGGCAGAGCCTGAAGCGCGGCCTTCACCGCCGCGCCGAAGCCGGCGATCCCCGCGACGTTCTCGGTTCCGGCGCGACGGTTGAGCTCCTGCCCGCCACCCCGCAATGCCGGCTCCAGGCCGCCTATCCCTTCGCTCATCACCAATGCGCCAACCCCCTTGGGGCCGCCGATCTTGTGCGCAGAGAAGGTCGCAAGGTCAGCGCCTACCAAATTGATATCGAACGGGACTTTTCCCAGCGCCTGGATCGCATCGACGTGCAGGAGACCGCCGGACTCGTGGACGATCGTTGCAGCCTCGGCGACGGGCTGGAGCGCTCCGGTCTCGTTGTTGGCGGCCATGATCGAGACCAGGGCTGGCGGGCCGTCCTTGAGCTGCGCCTTCAGATGATCGAGGTCGACCACCCCGGAGCGCGTGACCTGGATCAGGCCGATCTTGTCCGCCGGGAATCGGCCGCCGGCCAGCACCGATACATGCTCAACCGCAGAGACCAGCAGCCGCTCGACCTGGCCGCCAGAGCGCCCCCGCAAACCCGGCGAGAGCGCCAGCGCATTGGCCTCGGTTCCAGCGGAGGTGAAGACGACGTTGCGCGGCTGCGCGCCGACCGCAGCTGCCAGCGTGGCGCGGGCCTCCTCGACCAGCCTTCGCGCCTCCCGCCCCTCGGCATGGACCGAGGAGGGATTGCCGGTCAGATCGTAGGCAGCCAGAATCGCAGCCCGCGCTTCCGGGCGGAGCGGCGTGGTCGCATTCCAATCGAGATAGACCCGGGTTCGCATTGAGTAGGATATTACCTCACGTCGCGGAGATCTTTCGCGCCGTCCCGACATGGGCTGCAGGCACGGACTTGGCAACCCAATTCCGAATGAGCGGCCGGCGTGACGCGCTCATGACACGCTAACGCCTTGAGCCCATTGGTTGATGTTCAAGATGCTTGCTTTTTGACCCTCAGCCTATGTTAGAACGCGCACCGTCAAGTCACCGCGCGCTCTCAGCGCATCACCGCAAGGCGCGCCTTCTCACCCGTCCTTCGCGCTTCGGTCGGCATCTGCCGACGAGGCCGCAATCGGTTGATTGCTAGGGATCATCTCTCCAGGAAATCAATCAAGAGATCACCGATGCCCGAAGTCATTTTCACCGGCCCTGCTGGCCGTCTCGAAGGCCGCTACCACCCGGCCAAGCAGAAGAACGCGCCGATCGCGATGATCCTGCATCCGCATCCGCAGTTCCACGGCACGATGAACCATCAGATCGTGTACCAGTGCTACTACGCCTTCGCGCATCGCGGCTTCTCGGTGCTGCGCTTCAACTTCCGCGGCGTCGGCCGCAGCCAGGGCTCGTTCGACCACGGCACCGGTGAATTGTCGGATGCGGCGGCCGCGCTCGACTGGGCGCAGACCATCAATCCCGAGGCGCGCGCCTGCTGGGTCGCCGGCTTCTCCTTCGGCGCCTGGATCGGCATGCAGCTTTTGATGCGCCGCCCCGAGGTCGAGGGCTTCATCTCGATCGCGCCGCCGGCCAATCTCTACGACTTCTCCTTCCTCGCACCCTGCCCGTCGTCGGGCCTGATCGTGCATGGCGAGAAGGATGCGGTGGTGCCGCCCAAGGACGTCAACACCCTGGTCGAGAAGCTGAAGACACAGAAGGGCATCGTGATCGACCAGCAGATCATTCCTGGCGCCAATCACTTCTTCGATTCCAAGCTCGAGCCGTTGATGGAGACCATCACGGCCTATCTCGACATGCGCCTTGCCAACGTGCGGTGAGTCTGCAGCTCAAGCCAGCTTGAGAGCGACGATCCCCATCAAGACGAGCGCGATGCCTGCAAGCTTCATCGCGCTCAAGGTCTCGCCGAACAGCACCACCCCCATCAGAAAGGTGCCGGCCGCGCCGATCCCGGTCCACACCGAATAGGCAATGCCGACCTCGAGCACCTTCAAGGCGCGCCCGAGCAGGAAGACGAAAGCGGCGAGCAACACCAGCGAAGCGATGCTCCAGCCGATGCGGGTGTAGCCTTCCGCATATTTCATCGAGATCGCCCAGCCGACATCGAGCGCGCCGGCGATCACGAGCATGAGCCAGGCCATCGACGGCGACATCCGCGTGCTCTCAGGCCGCGAGCTTGAGCAGATGCGCGTCGTGGCGGACGAGGAAGGCCCGCAGCAATTGCGGATAGTCCGCGCCGACCGCGCTGCGCACGCTCGGGCGTTTCGCGAGCTCCGCGCGCCAGGCACGGACCTTCGGCACATCGTTGAAGATGCCGTGCTCCGTCAGTTCGTCGAACAGGTCGAAGTAGCGGAAGATCGGCGCGAACACGGCGTCGACCAGACTGAACGCATTGCCGGCGAAAAACGGGCCTGCGCCGAGCGCGGCTTCGACGCGCGCAAATTTCGCAACGAGCGCCTGGCGCTTGCTTTCGAACGTCGCCGGATCGGTCGTCGTCTCCAGCCCCCAGAGGTCGCCAAGGATCGCCGAGCCGAACTCCATCCAGGCGCGGTGCTCGGCACGCTGCAGCGCATCCCCCGGATGCAGCCTCACGCCGCCTTGCGTCTCCTCGATGTACTCGCAGATCACGTTGCTCTCGAAGAGCGCGACCTCGCCCTTGTCGGTCGTCACCACCAGCACCGGCACCTTGCCGAGCGGCGAGAGCTTGAGAAACCAGTCGGGCTTGTTGGCGAGATCGATATCGATCCGCTCGAACGGCACCCCCTTTTCCTTCAGCGCGATCACGGCACGCTGCACGTAAGGGCAAAGCTTGTGGCTGATCAGTTTCAGTGATGCGGTCATGGCGCGATCCCGGCGGTTAGATGCAACTGCATCCAAAATAGATGCGTTTGCATCCCGCCGTCAAGAATAGATGCATTTGCATCAACCGCCTGTGACCTCAGGCAGTCATGGTCAGGGTCTGGCGATCACCCCGCCGGTCATCGGCATCGGCACGCCCGTGGTCGTGGGATAGGACAGTGGCAGGCCTTTCAGGCCACGCGCCGCGAGGAAGCCGAAGGCCTGCGCCTCGATGGCATCGGAAGCCCAGCCGAGCGTCTCGGCGGCCTCGACTGTGGCCGAGCCCACCCGCTCCCGCAGCATCCGCAGCATGGTGAGATTGCGGGCGCCGCCGCCGCACACGATCCAGCTCCGCGGCCGGCGCGGCAAGAGCGGGATGACGCGGGCGATCGCGGCGGCGGTGAACGCGGTCAGCGTCGCGGCGCCGTCGGCCGGTGCCACCTCACCGAGCTTGAGCACGGCAAAATCGTTGCGGTCGAGCGATTTCGGCGGCGGGCTTGTGAAGAACGGCAGCTCCAGCGCCCGGGCGATCCAGGCTTCATCCACCTTGCCGAGTGCTGCGAATTTGCCTTCAGCATCGAACGCCTTGTTCATGGTGCGGTACATGAAATCGTCGAGCAGCGCGTTGCCGGGGCCGGTGTCGCAGGCGATCAGCGTGTCGTTGCCGTCGATATAGGTGATGTTGGAGACGCCGCCGATATTGACCACGACGATCGGCCCCTCGCGCTCGAGCGAATGTGCCAGTGCCCGGTGGTAGACCGGCACGAGCGGCGCGCCCTGCCCGCCGGCCTCGACATCGGCGGCGCGGAAATCATGCATCACGGGGATATGGATGGCCCTGACCAGCGCCGGCGCGTCGCCAATCTGCACCGTCAGCCGTCTTTCGGGCCGGTGCAGCACGGTCTGGCCGTGGAAGCCGACAATGTCGATGTCCTCCGCCCTCATCCGGTTCTGGGCGAGGAAGGCGGCGACCGCCTCGGCATGGGCCCGCGTCACCGCACGCTCGGCCTCGGCCAGAATGCCCGGGCGGGCGTCGCGTTGCTGCAGATGCACGGCCTCGCTCAGCGCCTGACGCAGCAGGTTGCGCTCGGCCGGGCTGTACGGCCGGTAACCGGATGGCCCGAACGCCTTCAGATGTTTTCCGTCGGTTTCGATCAGCGCGACATCCACCCCATCCAGCGAGGTGCCGCTCATCAAACCGAGTGTCGTCAACATCATGGATCAGCGTCCTCAAGAGACCCGCCCTGGCATGCCGATCTTGTGCCAGAGGGACACATCTTATAATGCCACAGCGCCAAGTGGCGGGCAGCAATCGAGTTCCCATGCAAGACCCTTAAATTGCCCCCAAAACAGTAAACCAAGAATTGTCAGGCACGCCGACAGATGACTGCATTTAAATCGGATTTCCTCAACACCCTGCAGGAACGTGGATTCATCCACCAATGCTCCGATTTCGAGGGGCTCGATGCGCTTGCCGCCAAGGGCGAAGCCATCGCCTATGTCGGCTACGATTGCACCGCCCGCTCGCTGCATATCGGCAATTACCTGACCATGATGATGCTGCACTGGCTGCAGCAGTCCGGCAACAAGCCGATCACGCTGATGGGCGGCGGCACCACCATGGTGGGCGATCCCTCCGGCAAGGACGAGACGCGCGCGATGCGCACCATTGCCGAGATCGAGGCCAACAAGGAATCGATCCGCGGCGTGTTCGCCAAGGTGCTGCGCTATGGCGAGGGCAAGAGCGACGCCATCATGCTCGACAATGCGGAGTGGCTGACCAAGCTGAACTGGATCGAGATGCTGCGCGACATCGGCCGGCATTTCTCGGTCAACCGCATGCTGACCATGGACTCCGTTCGGCTGCGTCTCGAGCGCGAGCACGAGATGAGCTTCATCGAGTTCAACTACATGGTCTGCCAGGCCTACGACTTCGTCGAGCTCGCCAAGCGCACCGGCTGCCGCCTCCAGATGGGCGGCTCGGATCAGTGGGGCAACATCATCATGGGCGTCGATCTCGGCCGCCGCATGGGCACGCACCAGCTGTTCGCGCTGACGACACCGCTGCTGACGACCGCGTCGGGCGCCAAGATGGGCAAGACCGCGCAAGGCGCGGTCTGGCTCAACGCCGACCAGTTCTCGCCCTATGACTTCTGGCAATACTGGCGCAACACCGAGGACGCCGATGTCGGCAAGTTCCTAAAACTGTTCACGACACTGCCGCTCGCCGAGATCAAGAAGCTCGAGGCGCTCGGCGGCTCGGAGATCAACGAGGCCAAGAAGGTGCTCGCGACCGAGGCAACGGCGCTGCTGCACGGCCGCGACGCCGCGAACGAAGCTGCGGAGACCGCACGCCGCACCTTCGAGGAAGGCGCGCTCGCCGAGAGCCTGCCGACGGTGGAAATTCCGCGCGGCGAGCTCGACACCGGGCTTGGCGTGCTCAGCGCTTTCGTGAAGGCAGGCCTCGTCGCCTCCAACGGCGAAGCGAGGCGCCAGATCAAGGGCGGCGGCCTGCGCGTCAACGATGCGCCCGTTACCGACGAGAAGATGGCCCTGTCGGCGGGCAATCTGACGCCGGAAGGCGTGATCAAGCTGTCCTTCGGCAAGAAGAAGCACGTGCTCATCAGGCCTGCATAGGCGTATGAGCTTTTGATGCTTGTCAGGGCGCACCGAAGCGCGCTCCCTGACGGCAATGGACCAGAACACGCCCAGGGAACAAGGTGGGGCAGCTCAGCGAGATGCGGTACGCACCGCACTCGTGGTGCTCGGGTTGTGCTTTACGCTGGCTGTTCTTGGCCGCGGCTTAAGCGAGAGCTTCACCGTCTTCCTCAAGCCGATTTCCGAAAATCTTGGCTGGGATCGCGCCCAGGCCGTCTCGATCTACTCACTGACGTGGCTCATCAGCGGGCTGACAGCGCCGCTGGTCGGCCGCCTGTTCGATCATTCCGGTCCGAGCATCGTGTATGCGCTCGGCCTGTTCCTGCTTGGCTCCGCCTTCCTGATCGCGGGCCAAGCGCACGCACTCTGGCAATTCCAGCTCTCGATCGGCGTTTGCGTCGGCATCGGCGTCGCCTTCATCGGCAATGTGCCCAATTCGATCCTGCTCGGCCGCTGGTTCGGCCCAAAGCTGCCGACCGCCATGGCGGTGGTCTATTCGGCGATGGGCGGCGGCGTGCTGGCCTTGCTGCCGGCCTCGCAGCTCCTGATCGATCATCTCGGCTGGCGCGAGACCTACCAGGTCTACGGCCTCGCCGCGCTCGCGCTGCTGGTGCCGCTGCTGCTGCTGCCCTGGCGCATGTTCGCGGCCGGCTCGCCGCACGTCTCCAAGAAGAGCGATCCGGATTTCGTCGACAGCGGCTGGACGCTTGTGAGCGCGATGCGTCATCATGCCTTCTGGGCGCTGTTCTCGACCTTCTTCTTCACCGCGGTCGGCATGTATTCGATCGCGGCGCAGATCGTGGCGTATCTGATCGACGCCGGCTTCCCGCCGCTCCAGGCTGCGACCGCATGGGGCTTCTCCGGCGTCGTCCTGGTGTTCGGCATGCTCGGCGTCTCCGTGCTCGACGGCCTGATCGGGCGCCGGCCGTCGGTGCTGCTCAGCTACGCGATCTCGATCCTCGGCATCGTTCTGCTCTGGCTGCTGCAGCATTATCCCAACGTCGTCCTGCTCACCGGCTTCGTCGTCTGCTTCGGCAGCATGATGGGCTCCCGCGGGCCGCTGATCACCGCAACCGCGATGAAGATTTTTCGTGGCAAGCGCGTTGGCACGATCTACGGCACGATCTCGATCGGCAGCGGCCTCGGCTCGGCCTTCGGCTCATGGAGCGGCGGCCTGATTCACGATGCCACGCACGGCTACAATCTCCTGCTCGTCTTCGCACTTGCGAGCGTCGTGCTGGGCATGATTCCGTTCCTGGTCGTCCCCGCTTTGCGGGAGTAGGTCTCTCAGAGGTAACCTGCGCGAATTCACGTCACCGGGGAACTACTGACGGCTACGGCGTGAACTCGCGCAAAAAATGCGAGTCGCGCGAGGCTGAAGGCCGGGGCTGCGGTGTTTTGTGGACATGACGAAAATGTCAGCGCGGAATTGGTCCCGGGTGGCTTGCGAGCCAGGACCGAATACGGTCCAAGTCGCAGCATTGGATGGAGGGCAAACCAATGGACTTTCCTTATCTCACTCGCTTTCAACCGGTTCTCCTGAGCCTGTTTCGCTTCATCACCGGCCTCTTGCTGTTCCAGTATGGCGTCGCCAAACTGTTCAAGTTCCCGGTGCTCCCCTACTTCGCGAACATCCCGCCGCTGATCTACGCGGCCGGCACGCTCGAGCTTGTGCTCGGCGGGCTCCTGATGGTCGGCCTGTTCACCCGCCTCGCGGCTTTCATCCTCTCGGGTGAAATGGCCTTCGCCTACTTCATGGGCCACATGTTCAAGGGCGAGACGCCGGTGTTCCTGCCGCTGCTCAACGGCGGCACCGCCGCGATCCTGTTCTGCTTCGCATGCCTGTACCTCTCGGCAGCCGGCGCCGGCCCGGTCAGCGTCGATGCCGCCATGGGCAAGAAATAGCCGCCGGGGCGGCGCATTCGCGCCGCGCAGACACAGCCATCATTGCTTGCAAGGACGACGGCACCGGCAGACCGGCGGTGCCGTCTCAGCGCGCCCCCAGCACGTTCCAGATCAGAACGAGGGCCGCGACGAGCAGCAGAGACATGATGATGCGATGAACGAATCGAGTCATTGCAGGTCCGTCCATATCTCTAATTTAGCTGCCAAGACCCAAGATCGATTCCCTTCCTCAAATGGGCCGTCGAGCTCCTCCACAACTACGCCCAAGCGCTCCAGGACGAGGTGACCGCGGGCAAGCTGACGCCGGCCGAGGCCAAGAGCCTGTTCCATCAGCGCGGCCGCCTGAACGTCAACGGCAACCAGGGCTATCCGGTGGTCTACAATCAGGATGGCTCGCTCGTCGTGAATGGCGCCAATCAACAGCTCGAAGGCAAGATCACCGGCGCCAGGATTCCAACGGCGTGCTGATCGCCGACGCCATCATCAAGGCCGGCAGCGAGACCGCCCAGGGCGGCGTCACCTCCTATCTCCATCCGCGTCCCGGCCGGACCGAGCCGGTCCGCAAAACCGTGTTCGCGCGCAAGTTCGCGCCCTGGAACGTGACGATCAGCTACGGCCTTTATGTCGACGACATCGACGCCGACGTGCGCGCCTTGACGGTGGATCTTGGCATGGTGCTCGCGGCAGCCTCAAATCTCTCCAAGCAGGCCGAACAGCTCTCCGGCGAGGTCGGAACGTTCCTGAAGGGCGTGCGCGCGGCGTAGGCGCCACACAACGCTCCAAGCGATCGCCGTCAGGCCGGGCTTGTCCCGGGCATCCACGTTCTTGATGCCGTATGGTGAGGCGTGGATGGCCGGGACAAGCCCGGCCATGACGCCGTAATAAAGCAGCCCGCTCCTAACGCCGCGCGAGGCTGCAACCGCTCGACAGCTGTCGTGTCGATCCAGTCGAGCCGTCATTCGACTGAGACGGGAATTCATCGAACGGCGAGTTCTGCTTGCCGGTATTGAATTCGAAGATCTTGCGGAACAGGCCGGGTGCCATCGCGGAGATCGGATTGACGCGCATCACGGGCGCAGCCGGGGTGCCGACGACCTCATAGGTCACGCCGATCAGCCCCTCATTGTTGCCGCCGCCGAGGAAGATGCCGAACAGCGGGATCTGGCCGAAGATGTTGTTCACGCCATACATCGGCACGAAGGTGCCGCTCATGCACACCTGGTTGCCGGGATAATCGATCGAGCCCTCGATGGTGGCACCGATCATGGGGCCTTTGACCACGCCGTCGCGGATCGTGAGCGCGCCGTTTTGCCGGGTGAACTCGGCGCGCAGCGCGTTGAAGGAGACGCCGTTGCCGGTGCCGTTCGGCGCGCCTGCCGCGACGCGCTCCAGCTGCGCCTCGCCCTTCACCGTGAAGTCGCGCACGTTGATGAGGCCCTCGCGCGCCGTGTTCGGCTCGGAGGTCGGCGGCTCCATCGCCACGACCATCTGGCCACCGACCGCCTTGGTGTAGATATCGGTGAAGCGCAGCAGCGCGCCCGCATCGTTTGTCTGGAGATAGATCACTTCGCGGTTGCCCTGGGCGCGGCCACCGCGCAGATCGGCTGCCACCGGCGTGTCGCGGCCGATCTTGCCGCTGAGCGTGAAGGCTTTGATCGCGCCGTTGCGTTTCGACATCTTGGCATCGACGCTGCGCATCGCCTCGCCGTTGAAGCCGGCGACGGCACCAAGCTTCACGTCGATATCGAAATCGACGTTCTTCATCCTGTTCTTGGCGTCATCCTTCGAATTGCCCGAGATTGCCGACTTCAGGAAGCCCCGGCCGTCGAAGACGTCGCCACGCATCGTGCCGCGCAGCACGCCGTCCTGACCGCGTTCGGCCTTCAATGAGGTCTTGTCGCCGTCAGACGGCGAATACGTCGGGAAATTGACGTTCATGAGCTCGCCGTTGGCGTCGACCTCGAGCGAGCCCTTGATCGAGGCGCCGCCGCCTTCGACGACGATGTCTTCCAGGCGCGTCGATTGGGCCGTCGGCACCACCTTGAAAGTGGCCTTGCCGGACTTGCCCGGCAGCTTGACCCAGCCGGGCAGGATGTTGTCGAGCTTGACCGAGGTCAGGTCGGCCTCGACGCCGAGCTTCGTCGTCTGATCCGGGCCGCTGGCGATCTTGCCCGACAATTTGATCGGCAATGATCCGCTGACGGCGGGGCTGAGATCGAATCCCAGGCGCGCGCGGCTGGCATCGTCCAGCGTCGCCTGCAACCTGACATCCGCATCGCCCTCGGCCGGCTTGCGATAGTCGAGCGAGGCCGCCTGGCCGTTGATCTTGACGTCGCCCTTGACTTGGTAGCCCTGGTTACTGGCTGATATCTTGAGGTTGTTGGCCTCGAGTTTCTGGTTCATCACCAGCTTGTCGGCGGCAAAGCCGTTGAGCTCGGCGCTGACGGCATAGGCGGTATCAGCCTTGGTCAGCTCGCCCTTGACCGGCATGCCGAGCTGGATGTTCGCGGAGAACGTTCCCTTGCTGGTATTGGGATCGACGACGGTTGCCGACAGATCGCTCAGCCGATCATTGGCGAGCATCTCGGCGGCCGCCGGCACCGAGCCTTCGACACGGAACCTGCTCCGCGACGGCGACGGCTTGGGCGCCATATCAGGCACCTCGAACACGAAGTCGGAGATCGTGACCTTGCGGCCGGAGGGCGTATCCGCAACCCCCTGCCCGATGTTCACGGTCGCAGTGCGTCCGGTCACGCGCGCCTTCAAATCGGCATCGCGCACCACCGGCATGCCATCCACCGGGCGGACCGCGACGCCGCTCGCGACGATGTTCACCGACAGACCGTCGTCCGGAATGGGCGGGCCCTTGCGCGGCAGGTTCTTGGTCGGCGAGTTCACGCCGATCTCGATGCGCTGGAGCGTTCCGCGCTCGATCCGCTCGATCACCCATTCACGCAATTCGGGCACGATCAGCGTCGGCCACATCCGCTTCAAGGCGGAGGCCGACATCGGCGTTCCCGCAAAGCCGAGGGTCAGCCGCGGCTCGCCCGAATAGTCGAGCGCGCCGGTGCCGGCGACGCCGATCTCGCCGTTTGAGACATCGGCCTGCGTCAGCAAGATGCGCTTGTGGTCGGTATCGAAGCGGAAGCCGATCGCGATGCGGTTGAACACGAGCGGCGGCTCGTTGTCGATGCCGCCGAGCAGGATCGACCCCCCGCTGAAGCCGAGCTGCCAGTCGTTGGTGGTGCCGTTGGGCGGCTCCAGATGACCCAGCAGCGTCAGGCGGTTCGCGCCGGAGAGAATCTTGAATGGTGCGACCAGCACCCGCCGGTTCGCATCCCATTCGACGTTGATCTCGGCCGAGTCGATTCCCATGGGATAGTCGGGCGTGTCGCTGTCGATGATGTTGCCGGCGCCGACCGCGATCTTGCCGCGGAAAAACGTCGGCACGCCGTCGCGGCCGAGCTCACCCTTGAGCTCGCCCGTCAGCGGCAGGTCGGCGGTGTAGGTGAGGTCCTTCACCCGCAGCGCCAAGAGGATGTTGGAGGTCGAGACCTTGTCGGCCTTGATGTCGACCGAGCGCACGCCGTTCTCGGCCGGGCCGATCGTGGCGCGCAGCATCCACGGGCGCGCGCCCTCCTCGCCGAGGCTGAGCGCGACGCCGCCGTGGCTCGGCCGGCGCAGGCTGAGCGTGATGTTCTCAAACGACCATTTGCTGCCGCGCTGCTGATCGTCGACGATCAGATTGCCGTTCTTCAGACCGATCTCGTTGAGGTTCTGGCCGTCGAGGCCGGTCATGCTCAGACTATCGAGCCAGTCGAGGCCCTGGAGGATGCCGCTCTGCGCGGTCGCCTGCGGTACGGCCTGCGACACCTCCGGGCTCGCAGGCGCGGTCGCGAATGGCGGCGGCGGGACACCGTTACGCGGGAATGTCGGCGGCAGGCCCGCGTCCTTCTTCGATGCGACACCGGTCGCCAGCGGCTTTGCGGTGTCGCCGGCGGACACGGTGACAGTCCCGTCAGGCGCGATGCGGATTGCGAGCTCGGCATCGACGAGGTTGAGGCTCTCGGCGCGCAGGTGCCCCATCAGGAGGGCTGCACCCGACAGCTTCACCTCGGCCTTCGGCGCGCTGGCGACGATGGCGTGATCGCGGTCGCGAACGATGATGTCTCGGATGCGGACGGCGACTCGGACCCGGCCGGCGCGCTCGATCTGGGTGCCGCCGACCTCAACCGTGTTGCCGTGGCCGATATTGTCCTCGATCGCGGCCGCCAGCCATGGCGTGGCGATGTCGAGATTGATCGGACCGGCACCGAGCCGCCACCACAGCGCACCAAAGCAGCCGACGAAAATGACGACCAGGGTGCCGACGACCACGGCCATGCGCTTCAGCCAGCGGCCGCCACCCACCCAGCGGCGTAACGCGCCGAATCCGTCACCGAACCGATGGAAGCCCGACCCGGAACGCGCCAGCAACCGGCGTGCGCGATAGCCCGCCGCCGCTTCCTGATCCGGATCCCAGTCGGCGTCATCCCATTCCTGCGGCTCATATTGGCCGCCGCGCCGATCGAAATCCCGGTTGTAGTCCTGGGGCGACGTATTCCTTGCCATTGCCTCTCGATACAGGCGCCCGTCATTGGATTGAGCGCTGCCGGGACCGCAGCCGTCCGCGGGAAGTGAAGCTCCCTGCGGCGGCACTGCCGCCATACCTCGAATATTCCTGCTGTTCGTCATTTCGCCCCGGGAGCGCGTTCAACGAGCAGTGGGGTGGTGTGTGGAATTCCTTGTAACCATACTCCGGCGTCGTCAGACTTGCCCAGCCGAGGGCGCGATTCCGGCACGCCGGACGAGAGCTGCAATACCGCTTCGGTTGACCCGCCGAAAGCGTCGAAAGGAAGGCGTATGTCCAAGAAATCCCGAAAGAAATCGTCCAAAACGTCCTCCGGCAGTCCGACAGCGAAAAAGAAGACCGCAAAAACGCGGGCCGCGACTCAAATAAGATCCGCGAAAACACAGCGGACACCGGCACGCAAATCAACCGGGACCATAGCAAAAGCAGGATCGCACAAGGCCGCCTCGAAACAGTTAAAGTCATCCAAATCGGCCGCCCCGCCCGCTACGGCGAAGTCCGCCTTGGCCGAGGGCCAAAAGGCCCCCGCGTTCCGCCTGCCTCGCGACGGCGGCGACGTGGTCACCTTGGCGGACTATGCCGGCCGAAAGCTGGTCCTGTTCTTCTATCCCCGCGCCGACACTCCCGGCTGCACAAGGGAGGCGATCGACTTCACCCGCCTGGCCGGCGCCTTCGCTGCCGCCGGCACCGCCGTGCTCGGCATCTCCGCCGATCCGTTAAAGGCCCAGGAGAAGTTCCGCGACAAGCACAGGCTCGGCGTTCCTCTCATCTCCGACGAGAAACATGAGATGCTGGAGGCCTATGGGGCATGGGGCCAAAAATCCATGTACGGCAAGAGCTTCCTGGGGATTCTTCGCACCACGGTACTGGTCGGGGCGGACGGTAAGGTGGCCCGGGTCTGGCGTAACGTCCGGGTCGACGGCCATGCTGACGAGGTGCTGGAGGCGGCAAGAAGCCTTTAACCAGTCCTTTAAATTCGCGCGCTCCTATTTCCGGAAAATTAACCATGACCAGCCCAGATTGCTGCGGCAATTGAGCCGCAAGGAACCCATCCGACCGGCGCGGGAGTGCCGATGTCGAAAAGTTCTGTCCAATACTCGCACTACCCCCAACATCATCCTCACGACCACGGTCGGGCCTTCCAGCGCCGTCCGGCCGCCGCGGCGGCGGCAACCGCGATTCCCCTGCCCGCTACCGACGATGCCTACACCATCGTCCATGCCGGCAAGCAGGTTCGCTTCGGCCCTGTGGTGTTCTGGATCGTGGTCGGCACCGTGGTGCTGCTCGGGCTGTGGTCGGCAGCGACGGCCACCTATTTTGCGTTCCGTGACGACGTCCTGACCCGGCTGATCGCCCGTCAGGCCGAGATGCAATACGCTTATGAGGACCGCATTGCCGAGCTTCGCGCCAAGGTCGACCGCACCACCAGCCGCCAGCTGCTCGACCAGGAACAGTTCGACCAGAAGCTCGACCAGATCATGAAGCGACAGACGGCGCTGGAGTCCCGGGCCACGGCGCTCGGGGCCATGCCCGACGTCACTGGCTCGATTCCCCGCGCCGCCCCGCAGCGCGGTGATTCGAGCCAGACCACGCCGAAGCCGTCGCCGATCAGCGACACCGTGATCTTCGTGGCGCCGCCGGATCGCGAAGCGCGTCTCGAATCGCGCGCGCCGACCGTCGTGGCGGCACCGACCAACCAATTCAGCAAGAACCAGGGTTTCGACAACGTCCTGGTCCGGCTCACGACATCGCTTGATCAGGTCGAGCGGCGCCAGATGGCGGCGCTCAACGCCGTCGAGGAAAGCATGGATTCACGCATGCGCCGGATGCGCGGCGTGGTCAGCGATCTCGGCCTGAACCTTGCCCATCTCGAAGCCGCCGTGCCGCGCACCGCGATGGGCGGGCCGTTCGTCCCCGTCAAGCTGACGGCCAATGCCGGACCGTTCGAGAAGCAGCTCTATCGCATCAACACCACGCGCGCCGAGATGGACCGTCTCAACCGCACGCTGGCGCTGGTGCCCTACCGCAAGCCCGTCATCGGCGAGGTCGAGTTCACCTCCGGCTTCGGCGTGCGCAGCGATCCCTTCCTGGGCCGGCCCGCTATGCACACCGGCCTCGATTTCCGCGCTGCCACGGGTGACCCCGTCCGCGCCACCGCCTACGGCAAGGTGGTTTCCGCCGGCTGGTCCGGCGGCTACGGCCGCATGGTCGAGGTCGACCACGGCAACGGGCTTTCGACCCGCTACGGACATCTATCCGAGATCAACGTCAAGGTCGGCGAGATCGTGAAGATCGGCCAGGTCGTCGGGCTCGTCGGGTCCACTGGCCGTTCCACCGGTCCGCATCTGCACTACGAAACCCGCATCGAAGGCGAAGCGGTGGATCCGCAGAAGTTCTTGCGCGCCGGCGTGCGTCTTAGCGCGGGCTAGCGCGGGCAGCGCTGACGATCACTGGCTGCGCTCGTGGCCGACCTCGCCGGTGATGACGTCGCCGAACAGCTCCCACGCTTGACCGTTGAAGCGCATCAGCTGCATCTGCTCGATCGGAAAATAATCGTCCGGTGAGGTGTTGACCGTGATGCCAGGCAGCATCAGGTCGGTGTGGAAATCCCTCAGGTTGGCCGCCTGCTTCATGACGTTCTCGCGGGTGAGATTGTCGCCACACTGCTTCAGGACCTGCGCCACCGCCTCGGCCTGCACATAGCCGTAGATGTTGTTGGCGTTGGCCTTGTCGCCGTCAGGATAATATTTGTCCATGAACTCGCGCCACTTGATCACCGCAGGGTCCTTGTCCCAGGTCGGGTCGGTCGGGTCCTTGAGGTAAGCAGTCGAGATGATGTCCTTGGCATAGTCGAGCCCGGCGGGCTTGAGCACCGATGCGACTGACGTTGCGGTGTTGGCAAGGAAGAACTTCGGCTTCCAGCCGAGCTCACCCACCTTCCGGATCGCCTGCGCGGAGCCCTTCGGCGCGGCCCATGAGAAGAAGATGTCGGCGCCGGAATCGTGCAGGGCCACGATCTGCGAGTCGATCGAGGGATCGCTGACCTCGTAGGACTTGTCGGCGATGATCATGCCGACCTTGTCGCCGAGCCCGTCCTTCAGGCCCTTGAACTGGTCCTTGCCGGCGTCGTCGTTCTGCCAGAACACCGCGATCTTGCCGTTCGGAAACTTGTCGCGGATGTATTTTGCGTAAATCCGCCCTTCGCTCTGGTAGTTCGGCTGAAAGCCCATGGTCCACGGGAAATTCTTGGGATCGCCGAACTTGGTGCCGCCGGAGGCGACGAAGAGCTGCGGCACCTTCTTGGCGTTCATGTATTTCATGATCGCGGAGTTCGAGGGGGTGCCGAGCGCCTGGAAAATCAGCAGCACCTCGTCGCTCTCGACCAGCTTGCGCGCCTGCTCGATCGCCTTCGGCGGCGAATAGGCATCGTCATAGCTGATGAAGTTGATCCTGCGTCCGTTGATGCCGCCCTGGTCGTTGATCATTTTGAAATAGGCGGCCTCGGTCTTGCGATCACGCCATAGGATGACGCCGGCCCGCTATAAGGCATGATGTTGCCGATCTTGATCTCAGTGTCGCTGGCGCCGGGGTCATATTTCTTCTGCGCCAAACCCGGCGTCGCGACGAGCGCTCCGGCAACAAGCATGGCGAGGGCAGCGAGATTCTTGCGACGACCCGGCATCGTTCTCTCCCCTATTGTATTTTTGTTTTTGCTGGAGTGTCGCAAGGAGGACAGCGGCTGGCAAGCATCACGATTTTCCGCGTGGTGAAACGAACTACACGCCCCGCTGCAGCAGGTGCAAAGCGCGCCCGTCAATCAGGAGCAGCGCACTGCCGACGACGATGGCTCCCGCAATCTCGCGCGTTGAGATCGGCTCGCCCAGCACCAGCCAGCCCAACAGGATGGCGGTGACGGGAATGAGCAGCGTCACCAGCATGACATTGCTCGCGCCCGAGCGCCGGATGATCTGAAAGAAGACGATATAGGCGAGTGCCGTCGACAGAGCAGCGAGGCCGAGCACGGCGAGCCACGTCGCGACGCCGGGCGTTGCAAGGCGCCATGGCTGCTCCACCACGCCAGCGACGACCGCCATCATCACCGTCGACGCCATCAGTTGAAACGTGGCCGTCCCCAGTGGCGCTGCGTCCTTCAGCAATCGCCGCGCCGCCAGCGCCGCAAAGCCATAGCTCAGTGCGCCGCCAAGGCAAAGCAGGATGCCGAGCCCCTGCCCCGGCCTTGTCTCGAAGCCCCATCCACGCAGCAGCATCACGCCGGCAAGGCCCAACGCTACCCCGGCCAGGCGGCGCATCTGCAAGGCCTCCTCGCCCGCTGCAATCATGACGACAATCGTGAACATCGGCGTGGTCGCGTTCAGGATCGACGCCAGCCCGCTCGGAATGAATGTCTGGCCGATCACGATGAACGAGAACGGGATGACGTTGTTGAGCAGCCCGATCGCGACAAACGGCGTCCAGTCCGCCCAGCTCTTGGGAAAGCCGATTCCCTGCATGCGTAGCAACGGCAGCAGCAGGGCCGCGCCGAGCGCAACGCGCAGAAACACCAGCGTCAGCGGCGGCAACTCCCGCAACGCCGCGCCGTTGAAGAAGAACGAGCCGCCCCAGAGAATTGAGAGCACAACGAGCAACGACCAGTCGCGCGCATCGATCCGCTTGTCGTTCGGGGGCATGCGTCTCGCCTCGGCGGCCAAGTCCGTCCGCATAGAACGGCACGACTGATAGTGCCACCCGATTTCCGTTGAAGCACAGTTTTGCAGAAGCGTTGCTCGGAATGGATCCAGCGACGAGGCCATTCCATCGATGCGATGGGCTAGGACGGCTTCTTCGGCCGCGACACCAGCTCGATCATCCTGCCTTCGTCGTCATCCGGCAGCGCGGCCCTCGCCTGCGCATAAGCCTCGACTGCAGCGCGCGAGACCAGCGGCTTGTCCGCCAAGAGACTCTCGGCGAGCTTCACGGCGTAGGCGGCATCCTTGTGCCGCAGCGCTGCGGTGAAGGTCGCGCCGGAAAAATCGCGGGCGACCATGCGCTTGGAGTGGCGCTGCACCTGCGGGCTTGCGGCCACGCCCGCCTGGATCGACTCCAGCACGAGGTTCATGTCGAGCCCGGCCTGCTCGGCGATGGCAAGGCCCTCGGCAAGCCCAGCGATCTGGATTGCGCCCAAGAGATTGTTGATGAGCTTGTAGACCGTGCCGGAGCCAACCGCGCCGAAATGGCGGATGGTCGAGCCGATTGGTTCGAGATAGGGCCGCGCACGCTCGAGATCGGCCGCATCGGCGCCGACCAGCAGCGTCAACTTCCCGGCCGCCGCCGCGTCCGGCAAGCCGGTCACGGGGCAATCGATATAGATCAGCCCGCGCGCGTTGAGCTCGCGCCCCATCTCGCGGGCGTGGTCATAGGAGACGGTGGAGCACTCGATCGCGATGGTGCCGGCCTTCGCGGTCTTGGCCGCGCCGTTCGGCCCCAGCCAGACCGCGCGGGAGGCCTCGTCATCGGCCACCATGGTCACGACCGCGTCGGCATCGATCGCGGCGTCCTCCGGCGAGGTCGCCCAATGCGCGCCGCGCGCAATCAGGTCTTCCGCCTTGGCCTTGCTGCGATTCCACAAGCTCACGGTGAAGCCGGCATCGAGATAGCGGCCGGCCATGCCGTGGCCCATCCGTCCAAGCCCGATGAAGGCGACGCGGGGCATAATCAGTCCACGTCCTCGACGTCGCCGGCGGTCGTGCCGAAGGCGCGCTGCGCCAGCGTCGCCGCCATGAACTCGTCGAGATCGCCGCCGAGCACACCCGCGGTGTCGGACGTCTGCACGCCCGTGCGCAGATCCTTCACCATCTGGTAGGGCTGCAGCACGTAGGAACGGATCTGGTGACCCCAGCCGATATCGGTCTTGGCGGCCTGGTCGGCCGCGGCCTTCTCCTCGCGCTTCTTCAGCTCGATCTCGTAAAGCCGCGCGCGCAGCATGTCCCAGGCCTGTGCCCGGTTCTTGTGCTGGGAGCGGCCGGCCTGGCAGACCACGGCAACGCCGGTCGGAATATGCGTCAGGCGCACCGCGGATTCGGTCTTGTTGACGTGCTGGCCGCCGGCGCCGCCCGAACGCATGGTGTCGGTGCGGACGTCGGATTCCTTGATGTCGATCTTGATGCTGTCGTCGATGACGGGGAACACCTGCACGCTCGAGAACGAGGTGTGCCGCCGCGCATTGGAATCGAACGGCGAGATGCGCACCAGGCGATGCACGCCCGCCTCCGTCTTCAGCCAGCCATAGGCATTATGCCCCGAGACCTGGATCGTCGCGGACTTGATGCCGGCTTCTTCGCCCTCGGACTCCTCGAGGTACTCGACCTTGAATCCGTGGTTCTCGGCCCAGCGCGTGTACATGCGCAAGAGCATCTGCGCCCAGTCCTGGCTCTCGGTGCCGCCGGCGCCGGCATGGACTTCGAGATAGGAATCGAAGCGGTCGGCTTCGCCCGACAGCAGCGCCTCGAGCTCGCGGCGCGCCACTTCCTTCTTGAGGTTTTTCAGCGCGGCTTCGGCTTCGGCAACGACGCCGTCATCGCCCTCGGCCTCGCCGAGCTCGATCATGCCGATGTCGTCTTCGAGCTCCTGCTCGACCTTGCCGATGCCGGACAGCGCATCCTCCAGCGAGGTGCGCTCCTGCATCAGCTTCTGGGCTTTCTGGGGATCGTTCCAGAGATTGGGATCTTCTGCGAGCTTGTTCAGCTCAGCGAGGCGCGCCGTCGATTTCTCGACGTCAAAGATGCCTCCTCAGCAGCCCGACTGACTGCTTGATCTCTTCTACCAACCGTTCGATTTCGGCGCGCATGTTGTTCTCGGGTCTCGCGGAAATCCCGCCTGCAATTCGAGATGGGGATGTAGCGGCGGCGGCTGCAAAGCGCAACCGCCGGAACCGCGATCGTCTGTCTTATCCGCGGCCTAGTACAGTCCGCCGGTGCCCGGCCGCATGAAGAAGCCGGCATCGGGCTGCTGCTGTTGCGAGGCCGGCATGCGGCCGTCGGCATCGGCCACGCCGATGACGGAGTAATTATCCGGGGGCGCCGTACCCGGTTTGAAGGCTTCGAGGATGGTCCCGCCGGTCTCGCCCGGCCCGGCGCGCATGCCGGTCTTGGCGACGACGCGCACCAGCTTGATGCCGGCCGGCACCTTGAACGGAACGGCGGGCTTGTCGGCGAGCGCGAGCTTGAGGAAATCGCGCGCGATGGGTGCAGCCAGATGGCCGCCGGTCGCGGCATTGCCTTTGCCGAGCGGACGCGGCTTGTCGTAGCCCATATAGATGGCGACGGCGATATCGGGCGAGAAGCCGACGAACCAGGCGTCCTTGGCCTCGTTGGTGGTGCCGGTCTTGCCGGCGATCGGCTTGCCGACCTCCTTCACCACGGTCGCGGTGCCGGCCTGGACCACGCCTTCCATCAGCTCGGTGATCTGATAGGCGGTCATGGAGTCGAGCACCTGCTCGCGGCGGTCGATCAGCTGCGGCTCAGGCTGGTTCTTCCAGCCGCCCGGCGCATCGCAACCGCGGCATTCGCGCTGGTCGTGCTTGAAGATGGTATGGCCGTAGCGGTCCTGGATGCGGTCGATCAGGGTCGGCTTCACGCGCCGACCGCCGTTGGCGAGCATCGAGTAAGCCGTGACCATGCGCATCGCCGTCGTTTCACCGGCGCCGAGCGCGTAGGAGAGATAGTTCGGCAGTTCGTCATAGACACCGAAACGGCGGGCGTATTCGCCGATCAGCGGCATGCCGATGTCCTGCGCGAGGCGCACCGTCACGGTGTTGAGCGACTGCCGCAACGCGTTGCGCAGCGTCACCGGTCCCTGGAATTTGCCGGAGGAGAAGTTTTCCGGCCGCCACACGCCTGCGCCCTGGCCCTGGTCGATTTCGATCGGCGCGTCGAGCACGACGGTCGAGGGCGTGTATCCGTTGTCGAGCGCGGCCGAATAGACGATCGGCTTGAACGACGAACCCGGCTGCCGATAGGCCTGCGTGGCGCGATTGAACTGGCTCTGCTCGAAGGAGAAGCCGCCGACCATCGCAAGCACACGGCCAGTCCAGGGATCCATCACCACCATGGCGCCGGACACTTCGGGGATCTGGCGCAGCCGGTACTGACCTTCGACCGGCTGTCCCTCCTTGGTGTAGAGCGGATCGGCATAGATCACGTCGCCAGGTGCAAGCACCTGCGCCACGGACGTCGGCGTCTTGCCCTTGGCGTTGCCTTGGGCCGCCCTCGCCCAGCGCACGCCGTCGAGCGTGACGAGGCCGGTCTCGCGCTGCTTGCTGATGGCGCCGCCGAGCTCGCGGCTCGGCTGGAAGCCGATGCGTGCCGACTGGTCGCTGGTCTCCAGCACCACCGCCATACGCCACGGCGAGATGTCGGACAGCGACTTGATCTCGGCAAGCTTCACGCCCCAGTCGCCGGAGATATCGAGCTTGCTGATGGCGCCGCGATAGCCCTGCTGCTCATCGTAGTTCACGAGGCCGGCGACCATGGTCTTGCGCGCCATGACCTGGATCTTGGGATCGAGCGTGGTGCGGACGGAGAGACCGCCCTCGTAGAGCTTCTTCTCGCCGTAGCGCTCGAAGATGTCGCGGCGGACTTCCTCGGCGAAATATTCGCCGGCGAAGGTGTGGGCACCGTTGGAGCGGTTGGTCACGGCCAGCGGCTCCTTGCGCGCCTTGTCGGCGTCGGCCTGCTTGATCCAGCCGTTCTCCAAGAGACGGTCGATGACGTAGTTGCGGCGCTCGATGGCGCGATCGCGGTTACGGACCGGATGCAGCGTCGCCGGCATCTTCGGCAGCGCCGCCAGATAGGACGCTTCCGCCACCGTCAGCTCGTTCACCGACTTGTCGAAATAGACGAGCGAGGCGGCTGCGATACCGTACGCGCCGAGGCCGAGATAGATTTCGTTCAGGTACAGCTCGAGGATCTTGTCCTTCGAGTAGGTCTTCTCGATCCGCATCGCGAGCAAGGCTTCCTTGATCTTGCGGGCGAAGGAGACCTCGTTGGTGAGCAGGAAGTTCTTGGCGACCTGCTGGGTGATCGTGGAAGCACCCTGCGGACGGCGGTTGGAGCCGTAGTTCTGCAGATAAAGCAATCCGGCGCGCGCCATGCCGGTGTAGTCGATGCCGCCATGCTCGTAGAAATTCTTGTCTTCGGCCGCGAGGAAGGCGTTGATCACGAGCTTGGGCACCGCCTGGATCGGCAGATACAGCCGCCGCTCCTTGGCGTATTCGCCGAGCAGCGAGCCATCGACCGCATGCACGCGCGTCATCACCGGCGGCTCGTAGTCCTGTAGCTGAGAGTAGTCCGGCAAGTCCTTGGAGAAATGCCAGATCAGGCCTGCCACGGCCCCGACACCGACAAGGAACACCACCGTTCCCGCGGCGAACAGGAAGCCCATGAACCGCACCAGCAAGCGCATTATCTGTTTATCCGTTCAAACTCTGGATCAGCCCAGTATCAGCCCAGTATCGGTCCCTTGGCACCCCAAACAGGCGCCAACCTCACGTCGCGAATTCACCGGCTTACGCAATCACATCAATGCCGGACTTAAGACGCTTGCCGAACAGGATTCTCGCCGATTCCGGAACCCCCTGCGGGGTTTTTATAAAGCGTCCGCTGTGGCCAAACTAGGGCCTTTGGGCCGGGAGGGACAAACCGTTTCAGTTCGACGTCCCGGCTGTGGCCATCCGCTTGGTCAAAAATCCGTCGATCGCCTGTGCCATCGAGCCCACGGCGCGGGATCGCCACCCCTCGGAGACCAAGTGCTCGAGGTCTCCCTTGTTGGAGACATAACCGATCTCGACCAGTACCGAGGGCACATCGGGCGCCTTCAGGACTCGGAAGCCGGCGGACTTCAGGGGATGCTTGTGCATCCGCACCGTCTGCTTCATTTCCCCCATCAATAGGCGGGCGAAACGGTTTGAAAAGGTGCGGGTTTCCCGCTGCGTGAGGTCGATCAGGATGTCGGCGACGTCGGTCGGCTCCTCCGCGAGGTTGAAGCCGGCGATCGCATCGGCCCGGTTCTCCGCATCCGCCAGCCGCTGGGCCTCGGCGTCGGACGCCTTGTCGGAGAGCGTATAGATGGTCGCACCTTGCGCATCGCCCTCGGCACGCGGCAGCGCATCGGCATGAATCGAGACGAACAACGCCGCCTTGAGATTGCGGGCGATCTTGGTCCGGTCATTGAGGGGAATGAAGGTGTCGTCGTCCCGCGTCATCACCACGCGGTACTTGCCGGCCTTCTCCAGCTTGTCGCGTAGCGCCAGGCCAAAAGCCAGCACCAGGTTCTTCTCGCTCTCGCCGCTCGACTGCGTCCCGTTGTCGATGCCGCCATGCCCGGGATCGATCACGACCACCGGACGGCCGTCAGCCTTCTGCTGCGCGGCTTCCGGCGCCGTCGGGCTGGGAACCGTGGCAGGCGGCGCTTCCGCGATCGCGGGCCGCAGCTCAGGACGGTTTTCAGGGGCAAGCGACGACACGAAGGCGGTGCGGTCGACCTCCTCCAGCTCGAGCACGAGCCGGGCCGGCTGGCCATTGGCCGCCTCGAGCACGTAGGAATTGGCGATCTTCGCCGGCCCGGTCAGGTC
The DNA here is from genome assembly GCF_004114425.1 of Bradyrhizobium vignae. GTDB lineage: Bacteria > Pseudomonadota > Alphaproteobacteria > Rhizobiales > Xanthobacteraceae > Bradyrhizobium > Bradyrhizobium vignae. The sequence goes on from NZ_RDQF01000005.1 coordinate 76,831, forward strand.
GAACACGATTCGCGAGCCGCCGGGCATGACGAGCCCGTAGCGGAAGGCCTTGACCAACCCCCGTCCCCCGCTCCCGGTACCGGCAGGCAGCTGAAAATTGACTTGCGGCACATCTACCACCACGCGGTAGGGGTCGGCCAGCGTGACGGCGCGGAAGGTGACGGTCTGGTCGAGGTCGAGGATGAAGCGGGTCTGCCTGCCATCGCCGGCCAGCCGGGCGGCCGAGGCGACTGGAAAATTCGATGCCGCAACAGTGGGTTGCAGTTGGCTTTCCGCAGCAATGAGGCGCGAGGAATCAGCACACGGCAATGCCGCGATGCACAGCAACACGCCTCCCAGCAAAACCTGTCGATTTGTGCGGCTCGCCACCGATTCCGTGCCTCCGAGCAGCCCTCTTAACGCAATAGAACCACAGGGTTAATCGCTCCTTAATGACAGAGCTGCGAAACTCGCCGACTGTGACCGCCGTGCGACGCTCCCTTGCACGGATGGCTCATTCCTCGTATGTACGGAATGCTGACGGCCGATATTCCCGGTTGTGTCGCATTCAGCCTTCCGGTGCAGCGCCGGAACTCCCAAGGTTTGGGAATTCCAGCGTTTTCCGCTTCCCTCTAAGACCAGCGCGGTGCGCGGCAGCGAGGTGAAGCGGGTCAAGCCCCGGCGGCGGACGGTCTCGGGTTACCACTCATGTTACCGGGACGGTTCTGACAGCGACGTAACCCATTACCCGGCCCCTTGATCCCAAGGGGGCGGTTCGTGATCCCAAGGCGAGCGCGCTCGCGCCGTGCCTGGCCAGCAGCAACTGATTGAAGGGCGGCCTCGCCGCCCAATGTTTCATACGGGCCGACGCTTGATGCGCCAGACTGTGCCGACGAAATCTGAAGGATCATTCGCGACGCTGCGGAGTGACAATCCCGCGCGTCGCAATGGTCCTGAAGCTTCCGGTTCGGCAAGGCGCGAGAGACGGCGTTTCGGCCTTCCCCTCAGCCCCGAATCAGGTGGACCGTCGCGTCACCCGGCGGCGCGATACGCGCCCACGGTTTATCGCGTCCGCCGCCGCCAAGAGTTAAGACATGCCCAACAAGATGTTGATCGATGCCACCCACCCGGAAGAGACCCGGGTCGTCGTGGTCCGCGGCAATCGCGTCGAAGAGTTTGATTTCGAGACCGCGCAACGCAAGCAACTGCGCGGGAATATCTACCTCGCCAAGGTCACCAGGGTCGAACCCTCGCTCCAGGCCGCCTTCGTCGAATATGGCGGTAACCGCCACGGCTTCCTCGCCTTCAGCGAAATCCATCCCGACTACTACCAGATCCCGGTCGCCGACCGGCAGGCGCTGATCGAGGCCGAGGAACAGGCCCATCGCGAGGCCGAGGAAGAGAGCGAGAACCGCTCGCACGGCCGCCGCCGTTCGCGCCACCGCAGCGCCCGCCGCCGCGGTCATGGCGAACGCGTGCGCAGCGATATCGTCGAAGGCCTCGACGCCGGAGCCGATCCCGTCGCGCAGCCCGTCGAGGACGCGACACTGCCGGAACACGAGGGCGAGCCCCTGCACACCGAGGCGGAGCATCACGGCGAGCATGAGGGCCACGATCACGATCATGACGAACATGATCACGATGATCATCATCACGCCCATGATGACGAGCACCATCACGCTCACGATCATGACGCCCACGATCATGAGGGCGAGCGCGATCCTCACGACCATGAGCATGCCGATGAGACGCCGGCTCCCGTCGCTGCGGTCGGCGCCGAGCCCGTGGTCGCGACCGAGACCGTTGCCGAGCCGCAGCCGGCCCAAACCTTCGAGACTGCCCCCGAAGCTCATGCCGCGGAAGCGCATGCGGAGCCTCTGGCTGAAGCCGTGACATCAGCGGCCGAGCCGGCCGATGCCGTCTACGCCGCCGGAGAGAGCAATGAAGCGCCGCATGCCGAGCCCGTGGACGCAGTCGGCGAGGATGACGAGGACGAGGACGGCGAGGATGCCGAAGAGGAAGTCGTCGAATCCGTCGGCGGCGACGACGTGCTGGAGGAAGTGCCGGAGCGCACCTTCCGCCCGCGCCGTCAGTACAAGATCCAGGAAGTCATCAAGCGCCGCCAGGTCATGCTGGTGCAGGTCGTCAAGGAAGAGCGCGGCAACAAGGGCGCGGCGCTGACGACCTACCTCTCGCTCGCCGGCCGCTACGCCGTGCTGATGCCCAACACCGCGCGCGGCGGCGGCATCAGCCGCAAGATCACCAGCGCGCAGGATCGTTCGCGCCTCAAGGAAGTGGTGCAGGATCTCGACGTGCCCGAGGGCATGGGCATCATCCTGCGCACAGCCGGCGCCTCCCGCACCAAGCCGGAGATCAAGCGCGATTTCGAATATCTGATCCGGATGTGGGAAACGGTACGCGACCTCACGCTGAAGTCGCAGGCCCCGACCCTCGTCTACGAGGAAGGCTCGCTGATCAAGCGCTCGCTGCGCGACCTCTACAACAAGGAGATCGACGAGATCCAGGTCGCCGGCGAGGCCGGCTACCGCGAAGCGCGCGATTTCATGAAGATGCTGATGCCCGCCAATGTCAGCGCGGTGAAGCAGTATCGCGACGGCCAGCCGCTGTTCTCGCGCATGGGCGTCGAGAGTCAGCTCGATGCGATGTTCTCGCCGACCGTGCAACTGCGCTCCGGCGGCTACATCGTGATCAACCAGACCGAGGCGCTGGTCTCGATCGACGTCAACTCCGGACGCTCGACCCGCGAGCACCACATCGAGGACACTGCGCTCAAGACCAATCTGGAGGCGGCCGAAGAGGTCGCCCGCCAGCTTCGCCTGCGCGACCTCGCCGGCCTGATCGTCATCGATTTCATCGACATGGACGAGAAGCGCAACAACCGTGCGGTCGAGCGCAAGCTGTCCGACTGCCTCAGGCAGGATCGCGCGCGCATCCAGGTCGGCCGCATCTCGCATTTCGGCCTGCTCGAGATGTCGCGCCAGCGCATCCGCGCCAGCGTGCTGGAGAGCTCGACCGACCCGTGCCCGCATTGCGGCGGCACCGGCCACGTCCGCTCGGTGTCCTCGGTGGCGCTGCAGCTCTTGCGCGGCCTCGAAGAGATCCTGATGAAGGGCGCGACCCACAACCTCGTGGTCCGCACCCGCACCGACGTCGCGCTCTATGTGCTGAACCACAAGCGCGGCCATCTGCGCGACCTCGAGAACGGCTTCAAGGTCACGCTGTCGGTGATCGCCGATCCCAGCGTCAGCGGTCCGCAGGCCTATGTGATCGACCGCGGCGAGCAGGTGCATACGCTCGAAGCCGCCAAGGCGCTGCTCGCTGCGCAGGCCGCTGCGAGCCCGCCGCCACTGGCCGAAGAAGCCTATGACGACGAGGATGGGTTCGACCTGGAGACTGAATCCGAGGTCGAGACCGACGAGACCGAAGGTCTTGCCGACGAGCAGGCTGCCGGCGAGGCTGCCTCCGAGCAGGACGGCCAGCGCCGCAAGCGCCGTCGCCGCCGGCGCGGCCGCGGTGGCCAGCGCGACAGCGAGTTGCGCGAGGATACCGCCTCCACGCTGCCCGAAGCGGCCATGGCGGCCGGTGAAGGTGAAGACGAGACCGAGTCCGAGCAGGACGGCGAGGAAGGCGAGGAACAAGCAGCCCGTGGCGAGCAGCAGGGCGGCGGCGAGCGCCGGCGCCGGCGTGGTCGCCGCGGCGGACGCCGCCGTCGCGGTGGCGGCGAGGAAGGTCTCGCCGGATCCATCAACGACGAACTCGGCACCAATCCGCCGCCGGAAGCTGCCGGCGCGGTGGCCGATTTCGACGGCTTCGGCAGCGAGACCGCGCCCTCGATCGCGCAGACCGAGCACATCACCGAGCCGCAAGTCGAGCAGCCTGAGCCGCGCGCCGAGGTGCAGACCGAAGCGCCGGCCCAGGCGGAGCCGGCTCCCGCCGCGACCGCGACGCCAGAAGAAGAGCCCGCCGGCGACAAGACCGCGCGGCGCCGCTCCACCGTCCGGGAAAAGGTGAGTTTCCTGCTGAACAGTCAGCCCGAGCCTGCAACGCCGGTGGCGCAGGCGACCGAACCGGTTGCTGCGCCCGCGCCGGCACCCGAGCCCGCGCCGGAGGCCGCAAGCGAAACCCCGGCCGCACCGCGCCGCGCCGGCTGGTGGTCACGCCGTTTCGGCGGCGGCCAGTAAGCCACACTCATTGAAACGCCCGGCCGAGCCGGGCGTTTTTCGTTGCGTACAAATGTCTTCTCGCGCGAGCGGGCGTCTTGCTTGCGTGAGGTTGATGGTAGCCATGATGCGGCCGACAGACATGCGGTCGAACTCGCAAATATCATCCGGCGCACAAAACTGGTGTGCAGCGCATCCAACTAGGCTTCTGATGTGCTAAGTCGTCTTCACGACTTAGAAGAGGACCAGCGTTGTCAGAGCTTTGTGATTCCAGTGCCGTTGAGCTGCGTCGCCTGTTGGCCGCACGGACGATCTCGCCTGTCGAACTCCTCGACGCCTGCCTGTCGCGCATCACCGCCGTCAATGGCGCCGTCAACGCCATCGTGACTCTGGATGAGCCGGGCGCACGTGCAGCCGCGAAGGCAGCCGAGGCAGCCATCCTGCGCGGCGAGGATCGCGGCGCGCTGCACGGCCTGCCTGTCTTGATCAAGGACACGCAGGACACCGCCGGGATGCGCTCCACCTATGGCAGCCCGCTGCTGCGCGACAACGTGCCGGCCGCCGATCAGGGTTCGGTCGCTCGCTTGCGCGCGGCCGGCGCCATCATCTTCGGCAAGACCAACACGCCGGAATGGGCGGCCGGCGGCAACACCCGCAATCCCGTGTTCGGCGCGACCGGCAACCCGTTCGATCCCATGCGTTCGGCGGCGGGCTCGTCCGGTGGCTCGGCGGTGGCGCTCGCCTGCGGCATGGCCCCGCTCGCCTCGGGCTCCGACACCGGCGGAAGCTTGCGCAATCCGGCCGGCTTCTCCGGCATCGTCGGGATGCGCCCGTCCTACGGCCTCGTGCCGAGCGAAAAGCGCATCTTCGGCTGGTCGAACCTCTCGACCGACGGGCCGATGGCGCGCAACGTTGCCGACGCCGCGCTGATGCTCTCGGTGATGGCGAGCGACGATGCCCGCGATCCGCTCGCCTACACCCTGCCCGGCGAACCGTTGCGGGCTCGTGCCGAGCGCTGGGCCGCGCCGCGCCCCGCCGATCTCGGCAAGCTGCGTCTCGCTTTCACCGAAGACTTCGGCTTCGCACCGACCGAGCAGGCGATCCGCCGCGTGTTCCGCGCACGCGTGAAGAAGCTTGCACCGCTGTTCGCCGACTGCCGCGAGGCCACACCCGACTGCTCCGGCGCCGACGACGCCTTCGCCGTGCTGCGCGCCGGCATGTTCCTGGCGACGCATGGCAAGAATTACAAAGAACGTCCCGAGATGCTCGGCCCCAACGTCCGCGCCAATGTCGAGGAAGGCCTCGGCTACACGCTCGAGGACTACGCCCGCGCCGCCACGACACAGACGCGGATCTATCGAGCCTACCAGACCTTCTTCGCAAATTGCGACGTGCTGATCAGCCCGACCATCACGCTGAGCCCGCGGCCGTGGTCGGAGCTCTATCCCGCCGAGATCGACGGCGTGCCGACCAAATCTTATTTCCACTGGCTCGCGCTCGCCTATGCCGTCACGCTGCCCGGCCATCCCGCGATCAGCATTCCGCTCGGTCTCGATGAAGCTGGCCTTCCGTTCGGCCTCCAGATCGTCGGCCCGCGCGGCGGCGATGCGATCGTGCTCTCGGTCGCCGCGAGCATCGAGGCTGCGTTCGCGAACGATGCGCAATTGTGCCGCCCCGTGCCCGACTTCGCACGGCTCGCCGCTGCACCGCCGCTATCGGCCGCACCAGATTTCCTCACCTGGGAATGACCCGGGCCTGACAGGAGAATTGTTTCCGATGCAAAGCGCGATCATTCTCGGCGGCGGCATGGTGGGCGTGGGTGCCGCGCTGCATCTGCAGCAGCGCGGCTGGTCGGTCACGCTGGTCGATCGCAGGGAGCCCGGCCGCGAGACCAGCTACGGCAATGCCGGGATGATCCAGGCGGAAGCGGTGCGGCCCTATCCGATGCCGCGCGATCTCGCCTCGCTCTTGAAGATCGCGACCGGCCGCACCAACGACGTGCGCTACAGCCTCTCCTCCCTCCATCTGCACATCGAGCCCCTGCTCCGCTATTGGTGGCATTCGGCGCCGAAGCGGCATCGCGAGGCGATCGCCGGCTGGGCGCGCCTGATCGCCAGCGCGACGGCCGAACATGACATCCTGATCCGCGAGGCCCATGCCGACAATCTGATCCGCCGGGCCGGCTATCGCGCGCTGTACCGCGATGCCGCCGCCCTGGAGCACTCGATCAAGGACGCGGAGCAAGATCGGCGCGAATTCGGTGTGAACTTTCGCGTTCTGTCAGGCAGCGAGTTGACAAAAGCCGAGCCGATCCTGCGCGACGATCTGCCCGGCGCGATCCATTGGCTCGACACCTGGACCGTGTCCGATCCGGGTGCGCTGGTGACCGCCTATGCCGAGCTGTTCGCGCGCCTCGGCGGCCGGATCGTGCTGGGTGATGCGCAGTCGCTTCGGCAAACTGCGACTGGCTGGTCGGTCGACACCGATCAGGGGCGCATCGATGCTCCCCACGCCGTCGTGACGCTCGGCCCCTGGTCGCCCGATCTGTTGTACAAGTTCGGCTATCGCATCCCGCTGGTGCGCAAGCGCGGCTATCACATGCATTATAGCGGCGGCGCTTCGCTCGACCTGCCGCTCGTCGACAAGGCCCGTGGCTACGCCATGGGCCCGATGGCCAAGGGAATTCGCATCACCACCGGCGCTGAGCTGACGGGCCCGGATGCGCTCGCAACACCGGTACAGCTCGCCAGCGCGGAAGCCTCCGCGCGCGAGCTGATCGACCTCGGCAAACGGGTCGAGCCGGATCCGTGGTTCGGCACCCGCCCCTGCACGCCGGACATGCTGCCGGTGCTCGGACAGGCCCCGCGTCATCCCGGCCTCTGGATGAACTTTGGTCACGGGCACCAGGGCTTTACGCTGGGCCCTGCGACCGGGCGCCTGCTCGCCGAGATCATGAGCGGCGAGACGCCGTCGATCGATCCCGCGCCGTACCGGCCGGAGCGGTTTTAACCCTCCGCGTTCGCGGCGAGCACCGCGAACGCAGTCGACAGGCGCATCAAGGGGTCGTCCCGGAGCCCAAAGAAAAAGGGCTGATCGAGGATCTCGACCAGCCCTGTTACTTCAAGATCTGACAGCGCAGCTCGCGCCGTCAGATCGGATCAGTCCGTGGTGATCGCCGTCTCCATGTCGGTCGGATCGATCTGCTTGGAAAGGTTGGCATTGAGCTTGTCGCGGTCGAGCTCGCCTTCCCACCAGGCCACGATCACGCAAGCGACGCCGTTGCCGCACAGATTGGTCAGCGCGCGGCACTCGCTCATGAACTTGTCGATGCCGAGCACGATCGCCATGCCCGGCACGAGGCGCGGATCGACCACGGCGAGCGTTGCCGCCAGCGTGATGAAGCCCGCGCCGGTGATGCCGGAGGCGCCCTTCGAGGTCAGCATCGCCACGACCAGGATCGTGAGCTGCTGGCTGAAGGAGAGATCGTAACCGAGCGCCTGCGCGATGAAGAGCGTTGCCAACGTCATGTAGATGTTGGTGCCGTCGAGGTTGAACGAGTAACCCGTGGGCACGACGAGGCCGACAACCGACTTGGAGCAGCCGAGCCGTTCCAGCTTTTCCATCAAGGTCGGCAGCGCGCTTTCCGACGACGAGGTGCCGAGCACGATCAGCAGCTCGTCCTTGATGTAGGCCAGGAACTTGAAAATCGAGAACCCAGCCAGGCGCGCAATGATGCCGAGCACGACGAACACGAACAGCGCAGCCGTGACGTAGAACGTCGCGATCAGGCCGATCAGGTTGAGGAGCGCGCCGGTGCCGAACTTGCCGATCGTATAGGCCATCGCACCGAACGCGCCGATCGGCGCTGCACGCATCACGATGGAGATGACGCCGAACACCGCATGCGCGGCGTCGTCGATGAAGCTGCGGATGGTGTGGCCGCGCTCGCCAAGGCTCATGATGGCAAAGCCGAACAGCACCGAGAACAGCAGCACCTGCAGGATCTCGCCTTGCGCGAACGCCCCGACCACGGTGTCCGGAATGATGTGCAGCACGAAGTCGACCGACTTCTGACCCGCGGCCTGCTTGGCGTAATTTGCAACGGCCGCCTCGCTGGCCGCCCCACTGCCGAAGCCCGCACCAGGCTTCACGAGATTGCCGATGAGGAGCCCGATCACCAGCGCGAAGGTCGAGACGACCTCGAAATAGACCAGCGCCTTGACGCCGATGCGTCCGACCTTCTTCGCATCCTGGATGTGGGCGATGCCGGAGACCACGGTGCAGAAGATGATCGGGGCGATCACCATCTTGATCAGCTTGATGAAGCCGTCGCCCAGCGCCTTGATCCAGTCGTTGGTGGCAACCGACGGCCAGAGCCATCCGACGATGGCGCCGAGCACGATGGCGATCAGCACCTGAACGTAGAGAATCTTGTACCACGGCTTGGCTGCGGCCGGCGCGACTGGCGCCCCCGCCATCGTTGTCGTCGTCATCGTTTCACTCCCCCTCAAACGTTGGGGCCAGCCAAGATCAACTTGGCCGGCTCTGTCAATTGGAACTGCTCTCTTATTGCGCGCTTTACCCGCGGCGATCGACGATCCGGCGGACCGCCGGCATCAGGGTCGCGCCGAGAGCATTCTTGACCAGTGAACCCGCAATGAACGGCACGATGCCGACCTGCCAAGCCTTGGCAGCGCCGAGACCGATGCCGAAAGCGAGCCAGGCAAAGCCCGCAGCCAGGATGACGATGTGGCCCATGGCCATCGCCGCAAACAGCCGCACAACGCTGCGATCCCAGCCGCGCTCGGCGAGCCAGCCGGTGACAAACGCAGCCAGCACAAAGCCGAACAGATAGCCCGCGGTCGGGCCAATCAGCGGTGCAATCCCACCCACGGGACCGGCGAATACCGGCAGTCCCATCGCACCCTCGGCGAGGTAGGCGATCATGGTTGCGCTGCCAAGGCGCCAGCCATAAGCAGCGCCGATCATCAGCACCACCAGCGTCTGCAGCGTCATCGGCACATAGGGCAGCGGCAGGTTGACCTTGGCTGACAGCGCCATCAGCGCCGTGCCGAGCGCAATCAGCACGAAGGCGCGAAAGCCGCCGACGGCCTCGCCCGGCCGGGTCGGCCACATCAACGCGGCGAGAGAAGAATGTGGTGCAGCGGCGGACGGGACGGAACGGTCTGACAAGTTGAACTCCGGAAGGCTGTCGAAAACTGGCGGCTATTTAAGCCAGTGAGCGATCCGGTCAACTGCCTCCCGCATCTCATCGAGCGAGCGGGCATAGGAAAACCGTATGAATGAACGGCCGTGTATGGGATCGAAATCGAGGCCTGGCGTTGCCGCCACGCCCGCCTGCTCCAGCATTTGATTGGCGAACTCGAAGCTGTCCGAGGTGAAGTCCGAGACATCGGCATAAAGATAGAAGGCACCGTCGGCCGGCAGGAATCTCGTCAGTCCAGCCTTTGGCAATCCATCGATCAGGACACGCCGGTTTTCCTGATAGCCGTGCTTGATCTCCTCCATCTCGGCAGCGCCATCAAAAGCCGCTTCGGCCGCGATCTGCGACAACGCCGGCACCGAAATCGACAGGTTCTGTTGCAGCCGCTCGATCGGCCGCACCAGGATATCGGGAACGACCATCCAGCCGACGCGCCAGCCCGTCATGCAAAAATACTTGGAGAACGAGTTGATCACGAGTGCGTGCCTGGACAGCGCCGCCGCTGTCACGGCGGGAAATGCGTAATCGAGCCCGTGATAGATCTCGTCCGAGATGAAGCGGATGCCTGCGTCTTCCGCGGCAGCAATGAGGCCCGCGAGCGCTTCGCGGGACATCATCGTGCCCGTCGGATTGGCCGGGCTGCCGACCAGAACGCCCTTCAATGGCGCCTCGCGATGGGCGGCGAGCAGGGCCTCGCCGGTGAGCGCATGACGCGTCTCGTTCGTGGTCTCGATCAGCACCGGTTCGCAACCGAGCGCGGTGAGGATGTGGCGGTATGGCGGATAGCCCGGCACCGTCACCGCGACGCGATCGCCAGGCTCGAACATCGACAGGAAAGCCAAAATGAAGCCGCCGGAGGAGCCTGTGGTCACCACGATCCGCTCGGGGTTGACGTCACAACCATAGGTGTCGCGATAATGCCGCGCGATGCGCTCGCGCAGGCTGGGGATGCCGAGCGCGGAGGTATAATCGATCCGTCCGGCCTCGAGCGCGGCATGGGCGGCCGCAATCGCGGTCCTGGGCGCGCCAGCCGCGGGCTGGCCGACCTCCATGTGGATGACATGGCCGCCGGCGGCCTCGATTCGGGCCGCCGCGGCCATCACGTCCATCACCATGAACGGGGGAACATCGCTGCGGCGGGAGGGCTCGAGCCACTGCCCCAACCGGTTCCTCAATGTCGCATCGTGCATCGATTTCTGCTATTCGCTGGCGGACCGATCGGGTCGGTCCGGAACACGGGGCGCTTGCGCCCCAGACTGGCCGCATTGTACGGCTCATAAGGGGCACGGCTCACAAGGGCATATCGCGTATCCGGTCCGCCGCCAATCGCCAAAACCAATCACGAAACTGCTTGATCAAGCCCGTTTGACCCAGACCGCTCGATGTTGCTCCAGACCGCATTGCGCCAGAAGGCCTCCGCCCTCACCGCCCTCGTCACGGCCGTCGCGATCGCGCTGACGCCGTTCTCGTCCGCGCACGCGCAAGCCAAGGGGCCGCCGGTCCTGCGCGACACCGAGACCGAGCAGCTGCTACGCGAATACACGCGCCCGATCCTGCGCGTCGCGGGTCTGGAGAAGCAGAACATCCAGATGGTGATCATCAACGACGGCTCGTTCAACGCGTTCGTCGCGGACGGCCGCCGCATCTTCGTCAATTGGGGCGCGATCCTGCAATCGGAGACGCCGAACCAGATCATCGGCGTGCTCGCGCACGAGACCGGACATCTGGCCGGTGGCCATCTGTCCAAGCTGCGCGAGCAGCTCGCCGCCGCGCAGACCCAGATGATCATTGCGATGCTGCTCGGCGCCGGCGCGATTGCGGCCGGCAGCACCCGCAGCTCGAGCGGGGGCAACAACGGGCTTGCCAATGCGGGCGCCGCCGCGATCTCCGCTCCGCAGGAGGTGATCCGCCGGTCGCTGCTGTCCTATCAGCGCCAGCAGGAGGAGAATGCGGACCGTGCCGGCGTGAAATTCCTGACCGCGACGCAGCAATCGCCCAAGGGCATGTACGAGACGTTCAAGCGCTTCACCAGCGAGAGCCTGTTCGCCGCGCGCGGCGCCGATCCCTACCTGCAGTCGCATCCGATGCCGGCCGAGCGCGTCGCCGCGCTGCAGGAGTTCGCAAGCTCCAGCCCCTACTGGAACAAGAAGGACGATCCCGCGCTCCAGCTCCGGCATGACATGGTCCGCGCCAAGATCTCCGCCTTCATGGAGCGTCCCGAGACGGTGTACCGCCGCTATCCCCAGACCAACGACAGCCTGCCCGCGCGCTATGCCCGCGCCATCAGCACCTATTTGCACGGCGATCTGCGCAGCGCGCTCGCCCAGATCGACGCGCTGATCCAGGTTCAGCCGAACAACCCGTACTTCTACGAGGTGCGCGGTCAGGCGCTTTTGGAAAGCGGCAAGCCGGCAGAGGCGGTCGCTCCCCTGCGCAAGGCGGTCGCACTCTCCAACAACGCGCCCCTCATCGAGATGTTACTTGGGCAGGCTCTGGTTGGAACCGATAATAAAGCCTACACCGACGAAGCTGTTCGGATTCTCCGCGCCGCGGTGGCGCGAGAGCCCGAGGCGGCGCTCGGCTATACCCAGCTCGCGATGGCCTACGGCCGGAAGGGAGACTATGCCGAGGCAGATCTCGCCTCGGCCCAGGCCGCTTACTTGCGCGGCGACAACAAGACCGCCCGCGAGCTTGCCACGCGCGCGAAAACCCGTTTCGCCGTCGGCACACCCGGATGGGTCAAGGCCGACGACATCGTGGCGGCGAAGCCGCCGCGCAACTGACGCAACTCGAACGACGCCCGATACCACGACGTCACGACACCGAGCTCAAGTCCACCGGGACGTTTCTCGAAACTGCTTTGAACAAGAGGATTTGCCTATGCCTTCGCTGCGCCTGCTTGCTCCCGCATTGTTTGCGCTCGCCATGCTCGGCGCAGCCGTGCCCGCCTCGGCCGACGGTTTCTCCGACAGCCAGCGCACCGACATCGAGGCGATCATCAAGAGCTATCTCGTCAGCCATCCCGAGGTGCTCGAGGAGGCCATGGCCGAGCTCAGCAAGCGCCAGGCCGCGGCCGAAACGCAGAAGCACGAGGCCAGCATCGCGCAGAATGCCGACGCGATCTTCAACTCGCCGCGCCAGGTCGTGCTCGGCAACAAGGACGGCGACGTCACCTTCGTCGAGTTCTTCGACTACAATTGCGGCTACTGCAAACGCGCCATGGGTGACATGCTCGACCTCATGAAGAGCGATCCGAAGCTGAAGGTGGTGCTGAAGGAGTTTCCGGTGCTGAGCCAGGGTTCGGTCGAAGCGGCTCAGGTCGCGGTCGCCGTGCGCATGCAGGACCCCTCCGGCAAGAAATATCTCGACTTCCACCAGAAGCTGCTCGGCGGCCGCGGCGCCGCCGACAAGGCCCGCGCCATGCAGGCGGCGAAGGAGGCCGGCCTCGACACCGCGAGAATCGAGAAGGACATCGCCAGCCCCGAAGTGCGCGCCACCATCGAGGAGAACTTCAAGCTTGCCGAAGCGATGGGCATGAATGGCACGCCGAGCTACGTGATCGGCAAGCAGATCGTCGTCGGTGCCATCGGCGTGGAAGGCCTCAGGGAAAAGATCGGCGTTGCCCGCTGCGGCAAAGCGACTTGCTGAGCGACGCGACATTGCGTTGAAGGAGGCCGGCTCACAGCCGGCTTTTTTTTTGCGCGGTTCGGACCGTCGCAGTTTGTCGCGGTCGGGCGGGACCGTTCATCCGGTGTTCAGCAAACAAAGCTCGCCGGAACCTCCTGGATTTCGGAACGACCGCGCTCTCCTTTCGTTGTCGGCGCGGGCAATGACGCAAAGAAATCACGTGAGGAGAGGTTCAAATGACTAATCGCTTTTTGGTCTCGGTTGCAGCTTTGGCGCTGATCGCCGGCACCGGTTTCGCCAATGCGCAAGGAACCGGCACCAAGGACCACGGGAGTGGCCAGCAGACCCAGCACAGCACGCAGCCTTCTGGCGAGCGCAGCGACTCCATGAACAAGCAAGAGTCCATGGACAAGCAAGACAAGCATGAAAAGGGAACGGTCGGCCAGGCCGGCAGCATGAAGGATCAGCCGAGCGCTCATGACAAATCGACTCAGTCCGACAAGATGAACAAGGACCAGCCGGGTGCGATGCGTGAGAAGTCGACGCAGTCGGAGAAGTCGTCGACGGTCGGCCAGAGCCCGCGGAGCGACGAGAAGTCCAAGGGCAGCATGAGCAGGGAAACCGAGACCAAGGGCAGCAAGGACATGAAGGCCCAAGGTCAGGAAGACCGCAGCGGCATGAATGCGCCTGGCCACCAGGGTTCCCAGACTCAGACCCAGACCCAGACCGGGACCGAGCGGTCGCAGACGACCGGCCAGGCCGGCGCCGCTGCCAAGCTTTCGACCGAGCAGCGGACCCAGATCACGTCCGTGATCCGCGAGGAGCACGTCGCCCCGGCGACGAACGTAAACTTCTCGATCTCGGTCGGCACTCGCATCCCGCGTGAGGGCATTACCCTTCACGCCCTGCCGTCGAAGGTCGTGACGATCTATCCAGAGTGGCGGACCTACAAGTACGTCCTGATCCGCGATGAGATCGTGATCGTCAATCCGGACACCTACGAGATCGTGGCTGTCCTGAACGCCTAAGGCCGGACACCGGCAATCTCGGGGCGGGCAGCGATGCCCGCCCCTTTGCGTTCGGCCGGCAGCCATGCTTCGGACTGGTTAACAAGCAATTTCCGTAGTTTCCGCACAGGTATTTGCGCACTGGATGAGGTGCTTGAACCCGCCCCTGAGGCCCTTCAAGGCTTCCCCTCACGCGCTTTGTTACCTATAACCCGCCACGCCGAAGCACCTCTTCCGGGATTGGAATGGCCGAACCTGCAACCGACACGATCCTCGTCCTGAACGGGCCGAACCTCAACATGCTGGGGACGCGCGAGCCGGAAAAGTATGGCCACGCCACGCTGGCTGACGTCGAGGCGCTGTGCCGCGACACGGCCGCGACCTTTGGTCTCAAGGCCGACTGCCGGCAGTCCAACCGCGAAGGCGAGCTGATCGACTTCATCCACGAAGCGCACCGGCGCAAGATGAAGGGCATCATCATCAATGCCGGCGGCTATTCCCACACCTCGATCGCGCTGCACGACGCGCTGCTCGCGGTGCAGATTCCGACGGTCGAGGTGCATGTGACCAACATCCACGCCCGCGAGAGTTTTCGTCACCATTCCTACACCGCACGCGCGGCTTTCGCCTCGCTCTGCGGTTTCGGCATCGAGGGCTATCGCCTCGCCATCCAGGGCCTTGCCGCCAAGCTCGGCATCAAGCCCAACGCCTGACGCTCCCTTCCAACAGAACATTCGGATCAAACAACATGGCGCGCCAGCCAGACGACAAAGCAGCCGCAAAGTTTTCCAGCGAGGATTCCGCGCTCGTTCGCGAGCTTGCCTTGCTGCTCGATGAGACCAGCCTCACCGAGATCGAGATCGAACGGGCCGGCCTGCGCCTGCGCGTCGCCCGCAACATCAGCGTTGCCGCGACCATGCCGATGCCGGTCGCAGCCGCTTCCGCCGCCGTGCCGGTGGCAGCGAGCGCCGCTGCGCCCGCCCCTGCCGCGGCCGATCTGTCGAAGCATCCCGGCGCCGTGACCTCGCCGATGGTCGGCACCGCCTATTGGGCGCCGGAGCCTGGCGCAAAGCCGTTCATCGACGTCGGCACCAAGGTCTCGGTCGGCCAGACGCTGCTGATCATCGAAGCCATGAAGACGATGAACCAGATCCCCTCGCCGCGCGCCGGCACGGTGACGCAGATCCTGGTCGAGGACGGCCAGCCGGTCGAGTACGGCGAGCCGCTGGTCATCATTGAGTGAGGGAGTGGCGAATGGCGAGTAGCGAATAGCTACTCTGCCCTGTTCGCCATTCGCTATTCCCCATTCGCCCCCTGAGGCACCATGTTCGACAAGATCCTCATAGCCAATCGCGGCGAGATCGCCCTTCGCATCCTCAGGGCCTGCAAGGAGCTCGGGATCGCGACCGTCGCCGTGCACTCCACTGCCGACGCCGACGCCATGCATGTGCGGCTGTCGGACGAGAGCGTCTGCATCGGGCCGCCGGCGTCCAAGGACAGCTATCTCAACGTGCCCGCGCTGCTCGCGGCCTGCGAGATCACCGGCGCTGATGCCGTGCATCCCGGCTACGGCTTCCTCTCCGAAAACGCGCGCTTTGCGGAAATCCTCGCCGAGCACAATCTGCATTTCATCGGCCCGAAGGCCGAGCACATCCGCCTGATGGGCGACAAGATCGAGGCCAAGAAAACCGCCAAGCGGCTCGGCATCCCCGTGGTGCCCGGCTCCGACGGTGCGGTTGGTCCCGATGACGACGCGATGGCGATCGCCAAGAAGATCGGCTTTCCGGTGCTGGTAAAGGCGGCGGCAGGCGGCGGCGGCCGCGGCATGAAGGTCGCGCACAGCGAGGCCGACCTCCAGCTGGCGCTTTCGACGGCGGCCAACGAGGCCAAATCCGCCTTTGGCGACGCCTCCGTCTATCTGGAAAAGTACCTCCAGAAGCCGCGCCATATCGAGATCCAGATCCTCGGCGACGGCCGTGGCGGCGCCATCCATCTCGGCGAACGCGACTGCTCGCTGCAACGCCGCCACCAGAAGGTCTGGGAGGAAGGCCCCTCGCCGGTCCTCGCCGCCGCCGCGCGGGCCAAGATCGGCGAGACCTGCGCGAAAGCGATGCGCGAGATGAAGTATCTCGGCGTCGGCACCATCGAATTCCTGTACGAGGACGGTGAATTCTATTTCATCGAGATGAACACCCGCATCCAGGTGGAGCATCCGGTCACCGAGAGCATCACCGACATCGACCTCGTGCTGGAGCAGATCCGCATCGCCGCCGGCGGCGATCTGCCGGCCAAGCAGGACGAAGTCCAGGTCATCGGCCACGCCATCGAGTGCCGCATCAACGCCGAGAATCCGCAGACCTTCCGCCCCTCGCCCGGCCGGATCCTGCAATATCATCCGCCCGGCGGCCTCGGCGTCCGGATCGATTCCGCCGTCTACCAGGGGTACACGATCCCGCCCTATTACGATTCCCTCGTCGGCAAGCTGATCGTGCACGGCAAGACCCGGGCCGAATGCCTGATGCGGCTGCGCCGGGCACTGGACGAGATGGTGGTCGAAGGCATCGAGACCACGCTGCCGCTCTTCCGTGCGCTGGTGCGCGAAGACGACATCATCGACGGCGACTACCACATCCACTGGCTGGAACAATATCTCGCCGGCAAGACGAACCCAGCCTGAGATAATCCTGCTCCTTTTGGAACCCTTTGGCCCTGATCGCGTTCTCGGCGGGGACAGTTCCAAGGGGGCGTTTTGAACTCCACCGAACGTCGACAGGTCGATCGCCGTGAGGGCTGAAGCCCACCGACGGCGCGCATTTTGGCAGATCCTGCTGCTTTCGGCGGGCCTTTTGGTGTTGACCGTTATCAGCGCCGGCTCCGTCTACCTCGTCAACAAGGCCCGGGAAGACAGTAAATGGGTGGTTCACACCATCGAGGTGGAGAGCCAGATCAACGCCCTGCTGCTCGAGGTCCGGCGTGCCGAGAGCAGCGCTCGCGGCTTTCTCCTGACGCAGGGGCCGGACTTCCTGTCAGATCATGAGAAGGCCGTCGCGGCGATCGTTCCGGCGCTCGACAAGCTCACGCGTCAGATCAGCAACGATCCGGCGCAACGCGAGAACATTGAAAAGCTGAGAGCAGCCATCGAGATCCGGCTCGACCAGTTCTCGCGCGAGATGACCTTCGTGAAGCAGGGTCAGCCCGACAGGGCCACGGCGCTGATCCGCGAGGCCGCCGCCGGCAACACCACGACCACGATCAGCAACATGGCCAACGCCATGATCCGCGAGGAGGAGCGGTTGTTCCGGCTCCGAACGGCAAATTCCGACCGCAGCCAGACCCTCTCCGCGTCGATGACCGGGATCGGCTCCGGCCTCGTGGTGCTGCTGGCGATGATCTCGATCTGGCTGGTGCGGCGCTCGGCGCGCGTGCGCGACGAGGCCGAAGCCCGCCTGCGCGACGCCAACGTCAACCTGGAAGCCGTCGTCGACGAGCGCACCGCGGACCTGCGCGAAGCCAACGACGAGATTCAGCGCTTTGCCTATATCGTCAGCCACGATCTGCGCTCGCCGCTCGTCAACATCATGGGCTTCACCAGCGAGCTCGAGGAGCTCGGCGGCGACATCTTCCGCCGGATCGGCGATCTCACCCACGTCTCCGCCGATGGGTCGTCGCTGGCTCCCGGCGCTCCCGGCGAGATCGTGCTCGAAGGCGCCGACAAGCAGCTCTCGGAGAATTTCTCCGAAGCGCTCGGCTTCATCAAGACGTCGATCGCCAAGATGGACCGGCTGATCTCGGCCATCCTCAACCTCACGCGCGAGGGCCGGCGCGAATTTCAGCCGGCGAAGATCGACACGCGGGAGCTGATCGAGGCCATCGTCTCGACGCTGGCGCACCAGGCGGCCGAGGCGCAAGCCGAGATCCACCTCGAGCCGCTGCCGAACCTCGTGAGCGACCGTCTTGCCCTCGAGCAGATCTTTTCCAACCTGATCGACAACGCGATCAAATATCTCAAGCCCGGCCTGCCCGGTGAGATCAGAATCCGCGGTCGGACCAAGCTCGGTTACGCTATCTTCGAGATCAGCGACAACGGCCGCGGTATCGATCCGAAGGATCACCAGCGCATATTCGACCTGTTCCGCCGCGCGGGAACCCAGGACAAGCCTGGCCAGGGCATCGGTCTTGCGCATGTACGTGCTCTTGTGCGTCGCCTCGGCGGTACCATGTCCGTATCCTCGGAACTGAACGCGGGCAGCACCTTCACGATCACGCTGCCGATCGCCTGGAACGTGAGCAACCGGAACTGAGATCGATGACCCAGCCTGTCACCATCATCATGATCGAGGACGACGAGGGCCACGCACGCCTGATCGAGCGCAACATCCGAAGGTCCGGCGTCAACAACGAGATCGTCGCGTTCGCCACCGGCAGCGACGCCATGCGGCACCTGTTCGGCGCCGACGGCAGCGGGCTCGTGCAGAAGGGCAATGCGCTCTTGATCCTGCTCGACCTCAACCTGCCCGACATGATCGGGATCGACATCCTGAAGCAGATCAAGGAAAACAAATATTTGAAGGCCTCGCCCGTGGTGGTGCTCACCACCACCGACGATTCCCAGGAAATCAAGCGCTGCTACGAGCTCGGCTGCAACGTCTACATCACCAAGCCCGTCAACTACGAGAATTTCGCCAATGCCATCCGGCAGCTCGGGCTGTTCTTCTCGGTCATCCAGGTCCCGCCCGCCGCCACATGAACCAGAGAATGCCGACACTGCTCTACATCGACGATGACGACGCGCTGGCGCGCCTGGTCGACCGTGGCCTGACGCGGCGCGGCTACAAGGTCGTCCATGCCGCGAGCGGCGAGGAAGGTCTCGAGCGCATCCGCCGCGCCGGCGCCGAAGGCGGCATCGATGTCGTGGCACTCGATCAGTACATGCCGGGCCTCGACGGGCTGGAGACGCTCGAGCAGATCATGGCGATCCCGGACGCACCGCCGGTGGTGTTCGTCACCGCGTCGCAGGATTCCAGCATCGCGGTGACCGCGCTCAAGGCGGGGGCGGCCGACTATCTGGTGAAGGACGTCAGGGGCGACTTCATCCCGCTGCTCCACGTCGCCGCCGAAGGCGCGCTGCGCCAGGCCGAGTTGCAGCGGGCACGCGATGAAGCCGAGGCCGAGATCCACGCCTCGCGCGACCGCTACGCGGCGCTCGCCGCCGAACGCGAGCTCTTGTTGCGCGAGGTCAACCATCGTGTCGGCAACTCCCTCCAGATCATTGCCTCGCTGCTGCACCTTCAGGCAAGCTCCGCCGCGCAGGAGGAGGTCAAGGCGGCGCTGACCAATGCGATGGGCCGCGTCGCCGCGGTCGCGCAGGTGCACCGACGCCTCTACACCTCGCAGGACCTGAAGAGCGTGGTCCTCAATCAGTATCTGGACTCGCTGCTCGAGGATCTCCGCCGCTCGGCCGAAGGCGACCGGATGTCGCGTCTGACCCTGAAGGCCGAGCCGATCGAGATCGATCCCGACCGTGCGGTCGCCGTCGGCATCATCGTCAACGAGCTGGTGATGAACGCGGTGAAATACGCCTATCCCGATGGCGCCGGCCCGATTCATGTCGAGCTGATCTCGCAAGGAGACGATCTCCTGCTCTCGATCGCCGACAATGGCGTCGGCGACAACGTCAAGGCCGATCCGCGCTCCACCGGCATGGGCCAGCGCATCGTCGCGGCCATGGCCTCAAAGCTCGACGCCTCGGTCGAACGCGACCCCGCGCATCCCGGAACCCGGATCGTGCTGAAGTTCGGCCGCATGCCCGCAGCCCCCGGCAAGACCAGCACCGCCGCCGCGAGCTGACCTCGCGACCGGCCGGCACCCGTCGCAACCGCAATGCGATCCTGCTAAGATGGCAAGCCATGACTTCGCGCGACTCCGCCCCGTCTGAAATCACCCCGGCCGTGCTGCTGCGCGCTTATGCCTGCGGCATCTTTCCGATGGCGGAAAGCGCTGACGATCCGACCCTGTTCTGGGTCGAGCCGGAGTTGCGCGGCGTCATCCCGCTCGACGGCTTCCGCGTCGCCTCACGGCTCGCGCGCACCGTGCGGTCGGATACGTTCCGCGTCACCGTCAACACCGCGTTCAAGGCAACCATCGCCGGCTGCGCGGCGCCGCAAGTAGGACGTGAGGATACCTGGATCAACAAGCGCATCCGCGACCTCTATGGTGGCCTCTTCGAGCTTGGCCATTGCCATAGCGTCGAAGCCTGGCAGGGTGACGACCTCGTCGGCGGGCTGTACGGCGTGAGCCTCGGACGAGCCTTCTTCGGCGAGAGCATGTTCCACACCGCGCGCGATGCCTCGAAGGTCGCGCTGGTGCATCTGGTCGCGCGGCTCATCCATGGGGGCTTCGAGCTGCTCGACACGCAATATGTCACCGAGCACCTGAAGAGCTTCGGCGCGGTCGAGATTTCGCGGCGACGCTATACGGCGCGGCTCGACAAGGCGCTGGCGGGCGAACCCGGCGATTTCCTGAGGCTCTCCGCCGGCGAAGCCATCCCTGGCGCGCGCGCGCTCGAGATCATCGCCTCGCGGCAATAATCGATAGCGAGGCTCTAGCGGCCAAACCCGGGGATGCCGAACAGGCCCGGCCGCTGCTCCGGCGGCGGAGGGGGCGGCGGTGCCGGTTGCTGCTGCTGGATCGGTGGCAGCGGCTGCGGCGGCCGCTGCTGCACCTGCTTGGGCGCGGCCTTCTTCTGCGCCGGCGGAGGTGGCGGCGGCTTTGCCGCGGCCGGATCCGGTGCCGCGGTCGCGATGGTCTGCTGCGGCTCTTTGCAGTCGGTCAGCCAGATGTCGTAGATCGGATGCTCGACGCCGTGCAGGCCCGGGCTTGCCGCGTACATCCAGCCCGAGAAGATGCGCTTCACCTCGCCCTGCAAGGTGATCTCGTCGACCTCGACGAAGGCGTCGGTGTTGGCAGCCTCCGTCGCGGGCCGCGTGTAGCAGGCGTCGGTCTTGACCCTGAGCGCGCCGAACTGGACGGTCTCGCCGATCTCCTCGTCGAAATTGATGATGCGTCCGGTGATCTTGTCGAGACCGGAGAAGGTCGCCTTCTTGTTCACGATCTTCTGCGCCGGCGGCTCGGTCACGACCTCGTCGCCCGGCTGCAGGCTCGCCGGCGTCTGCGGGACCGCGCCACCCGGCCCGCCCTTCTGCTGGGGCTGGCGCTGACCGGGCGCACCCGGAGCG
Organism: Bradyrhizobium vignae; assembly: GCF_004114425.1. Taxonomy (GTDB): domain Bacteria; phylum Pseudomonadota; class Alphaproteobacteria; order Rhizobiales; family Xanthobacteraceae; genus Bradyrhizobium; species Bradyrhizobium vignae. The sequence continues at coordinate 98,084 of NZ_RDQF01000005.1, forward strand.
CCTTGCGGACTGGGCGGAGCGATCGCGGCGGAGGGCGGCTGGTTCGGCGGCGCGAGGGTCGACCCCGGCGGCGGCGCCAGGGGCTGGGTCTCGACCGGCCCGGGCATGATATTGCCCTGCCGCCCCGGAGGCGGCGGCATCGGGCGCGACGGCAGCACGCGGCCCTGCGGCGGCAGCTCGGGCACCTCTTCGTCGTCCTCGGGGATCGGCTGCGGCTGGGGCTGGCCACGCGGAATATTGCCGGGTGGCCGCAGCGGCGGCGGATCGGAGAAGATCGTGCCGATCTGCGCCTGAGCCGGCGTCGCAGCCGTCAGCGCGGTGGCGGCCAAAAGCGCCGCAAGACCGGTCAGGGAAAAGGTTTTGAACATCTCGCGCGGCTTCAACAGCGAATCGGGCTTGTTGGAACATTCTACAGGGGATACCGCCGCTCGCAGGCCCTCCGGTTAACACGCCGAATACGGCGGGGAAAGGGCGACATCCAGCCGTTCCCGACGCGGTCTGGCCAGGCCCGCCCCGGATGGGATAGTTGGAGGCCCATTCCGGGGGCCTGCCGGCCATCGCCAACACCCTGCTGAATAACTGAGATGCCCGACCGCCTCCGAACTCTCCTTGCCCTTCCCCTGCGCGGGCTGACATGGCTCGGCGGCCAGGGCACCCGCGCGGTGGCGGCCATCGCCTTCATCGCAGTCGCGGTGCCGCCGCTCGGTACGCTGCTGCGTCCCTACGTCACCGAGGCGATCTTTCTTCTGCTCTGCATCTCTTTCATGCGCGTCGATCTCGTGGCGCTGTACGGACATCTGCGCCGGCCGGCGCTGGTCGGGGCCGCCACGGCCTGGACCACGATCGGCGTGCCGCTGATCGTCGCCCTCGCGGCCTACGCGACCGGGCTCACCACGAGTTCCCCGGGCCTTGCTCTCGCGCTGATGCTCCAGGGCATGGCCTCGCCGATGATGGCCGCGCCGGCCCTTGCCGCGCTGATGGGCCTCGATGCCACGCTGGTGCTCGTGACGCTGGTGACCTCGACCGCACTCGTGCCCTTCACCGCTTCGCTGTTCGCGGGCCTCTTCCTCGGCGGCATGCTCAGCATCTCGCCGGCCACACTCGGCCTCGAGCTGCTCGGCATCCTCGCCGCGTCGCTGCTCGTTGCGACGGTTATCCGCCGGGTCTTCGGCACGGATGCGATCCAGCGCCACAAGCAGCCGATCGACGGCCTCAACATCGTCATCCTCTTGGTATTCGCCTCCGCGGTGATGGGCGATGTCGCCAGCGATCTCGTCGCCGACCCGCTGTTCACGATCGCCGTCGCGCTGCTCGCCTTTGCTGTCTATTTTGCCCTGCTCGCCGCGACGACGCTGATCTTCCGCCGCGTCGGAACCGAGCGCGCCTTCGCCATCGGCCTGATGGTGTCACAGCGCAATCTCGGGCTGATGCTGGCTGCCACCGCTGGCGCGCTGCCGGCGACGACCTGGCTCTATTTCGCGCTGACGCAGTTTCCGATTCATCTTGCGCCCTATCTACTGACGCCGATCGCCCGGCGATTGACGGCGCGCGTAAGCGACACCGCGGCGGCTCCAGGCAGCGCTAATGAGTCCCTGCATAGTCGCCCTGCTGGAAGCCTCCACAGACCCGTAAGCCTCACGGATTGCGCGGTCTCTTCTTCTTGCATTCCGCCAATATCCAGTCGCGGAACGCTGTCATCGCATGCGAAAGCCTTTTGGATTTCAGGGACGTGAGCCAGTAAGATCCCAGAAACACTTCGTTGTCATAGGGACAAACCAGCCGCTTGCGCGACAGATCGTCCGCAAACAAGACGACCGGCAATAGTGCGACTCCCGCGCCTTGAGCTGCCGCATGCGCCAGGGAGACCGACGAGTCGAAGGTCGGGCCAGTCATCCGCGGTTGCCTGCATTTTGCCACCTCGAACCAGTGCGCCCACTCGCCCGGGCGATACGAGCGCAACAGCACCTCCTTGTGGAGATCGACTGGATCTTTAAGGCGCTTGGCGACGACAGGCGCGCACATCGGCGTGAAATGCGCCTCGACCAGGCGCTCGGCGTTCGTTCCGTGCCACGCACCGTCGCCAAATCGAATGGCGTAGTCCAGTCCTTCGCCGCCGAGGTCCACGCGGTTGTTGTTCGCAAAGATCCTGACGTCGATATGCGGATGGCTCGAGGTGAATCTCCCCATGCGCGGAAGCAGCCAACCGGAAGCGAACGTGCCGACCACACCAATCGCCAGACTTTCGCGCATCCGACCGTTCTCGAAGCGATCCAGGACCTGGTTGATCTGGCCGAAGGCGCTGGAGATGACAGGCTGAAGTGCTTCGCCTTCTTCCGTGAGAGCAAGGCCGCGGGTCAGCCGCTTGAAAAGCTTGACGCCCAGACTCTCTTCCAAAGTCCGCACCTGCTGGCTCACGGCAGCCTGCGACACCCGCAGTTCGAGACCGGCCTTGGTGAAGCTGAGATGACGCGCGGCCGCTTCGAAGGAGCGGAGCGCGTTCAGGGGCAGATTGGAAATTTTGGCAGGGCGGCGGGCCACGTTTGATCCAAGTTTTACTTATGGATGGCCTCACGAAGCATCGTTTGTCAATTTCTGAAGCCAGACGCAAAAACTCCTCGCAATCTACGGGAGGTCTCGATGCTCACACGACGTCAATTCGGCTCATCAGCGCTTGCGGTTGCGGGAAGTCTCTTCCTGCCAAATGTCTCGGGCGCTGCGTCAGGCGAAACTGCGGCGCTCATCGAAGCCATCAAACAATTGGAACTGAAGAGCGGCGGCCGGCTCGGCGTCTCCGTGCTCGACACGGCGACGGGCGTTCCCATTCATTACAGGGGGGACGAACGCTTTCCCATGTGCAGCACATTCAAGGTTCTTGCGGCGGCAGCAATACTCAAAGACGCCGGCAGCAGGCCGGAACGTCTCGAACGGCGCGTTCGGATCGAGCAGGCCGACATCGTCGAGAACTCGCCCATCACGCGCGAGCACGTGGGCGGAGAAGGAATGACGCTCCGTGAACTCTGCGATGCCGCCATAACCAGGAGCGACAACACGGCCGGAAATGCGCTTTTGAAAAACATCGGTGGCCCCGCCGGGTTGACCAACTTTGCGCGGAGCCTTGGCGACATCCTGACAAGATTGGATCGCACAGAAACCGAACTGAACGAAGCCGCGCCCGGCGATCCCCGCGACACCACGACGCCGAATGCGATGGCCGCAAATTTCAGGCGCTTGCTGCTTGGTGACGTCCTCCTCCCGGAGGGGCGCGATCAACTCGGCAAATGGCTCATCGCCAACAAGACCGGGGATACTCGTTTACGCGCGGGCCTGCCGCAAAGCTGGCGCGTTGGCGACAAGACGGGAGCCGGTGAACACGGCACCACCAATGATGTCGCCATCGTGTGGCCGCCCGAGCATTCGCCTCTCATCATTGCGGTCTATCTCACCGGCGCATCGCTCGATTCCGGTGGACGAAACGATGTGATCGCATCCGTCGGCCGGGCAGTCGCCAAGGGTTTTAGCTGACAATCGTGTTTCCCGCCCTACCCAGCCCGCGCCGCCCGCCGCAGTGCCTGCGGCGGCTGGCCGAAGGCGCGGATGAAGGCGCGCCGCATCCGTTCGGGGTCGCGGAATCCGGTGGTTTCCGCAACGCGCTCGATCGCCTCGCGCGAGGACTGCACGCGTTCGCGCGCCACTTCGAGCCTGAGCCGCTCGACCGCCTTGGAGGGCGTCGTGCCGGTCTCGGCGGCAAAGGCGCGCGCAAAATGCCGGGCGCTCATGCCGGCGCGATCGGCGAGATCCTCCACCGAGAGCGGCGCGTCGAGATTTTCGCGCGCCCAGGACAACAGTGTACCGAAGCGGCCGTTCGGCGTCTTCAGCTCCAAGAGCGATGAGAATTGCGACTGGCCGCCGCTGCGGCGGTGGTAGAGCACGAGCTGGCGCGCGGTCTGTTGCGCGATCTCCTCGCCGTGGTCCTCGGTGATCATCGCGAGCGCGAGATCGATGCCGGCGGAGATGCCTGCCGACGTCCACACATTGCCGTCGCGGGTGAAAATCCGGTCCGGCTCGAATTTGATCCTCGGATAGCGGGCGACGAATTCGCGCGTCCGCCCCCAATGCGTGGTGGCGCGGCGGCCGTCGAGCAAGCCTGCTTCGGCCAGCACATAGGCACCGGAGCAGACGCTCGCGACCCGCATGCCACGCTTTGCGAGCCGCTGCACGAAAGCCCGCGTGACCTCACAGCGCGCGGCGTCCGCGACGCCCGTGCCGCCCGCCACGACCAGCGTCGTGATCGCGTTCGCCGATTTGAAGTCACGCGCCATCATCTCGACGCCGGACGAACTGCGCACAAGTCCGGGCTTCGCCGCCAACACGCGAATGAGAGGTGGCTTGCCGATGCAGCGGGCTGCGATCTCGAACGCCGAGATCGGGCCTGCCGCATCGAGCAATTGGAAATCCGGGAAGATCAGAATGCCGATCATGGGCCAAGCCGTCATGGTATGTCCGAAAGCGAGGGAATTATGCCATTTCGGACAAGAGGGCATCATGCCATCCTGCCGGCGTCAAGCTCGTTATTGGAGGATCTGCCGATGTCGTCACCGCTCCAGATTGGCCTGGTGGTGTTCCCACGCGTCACCCAGCTCGACTTCACCGGCCCCTTGCAGGTGTTCGCAATGGTTCCGGACGCAAAACTGCACCTGATCTGGAAGCGGATCGAGCCGGTGCCAAGCGATTCCGTGATGACGCTGACGCCGACCACGACGTTTGCGGACTGCCCTCAACTCGACGTCGTCTGCGTGCCCGGCGGCAGCGGCACCAACGACCTGCTCGACGACGAGGAGGTGCTCGACTTCCTGCGCAGGCAGGCCGGCGGCGCCAAATACGTCACCTCGGTCTGCACGGGATCGCTGGCGCTCGGCGCCGCCGGTCTCTTGAAGGGCTACCGCGCCGCCACCCATTGGAGCGCGATGGAGATGCTCGCCCAGTTCGGCGCGATACCGACCAAGACGCGCGTCTGCATCGATCGCAACCGCATCACCGGCGGCGGCGTCACGGCCGGCATCGACTTCGCGCTGACGCTGGTGTCGATCCTGGTCAACCGCACCACGGCGGAAGCGATCCAGCTCCAGATGGAATACAATCCGGCTCCACCTTTCAATTCGGGCTCACCCGACACCGCGTCCGCTGAAGTGCTGACGCTGCTGCGGGAGCGCGGCGCGCAAAACCAGGCGCGGCGGCTCGAGGCGGTGAAGCGGGCTGCGGAGCGGGTGAACTAAATTCCGATCTCGTGTCCCGGACGCGCCGCAGCGCGCAGCGGTGCGGCGCCGAGCCGAGACCCATATTTGGACGGCCACGCGGTCCGTTGCGTCATGGGCCCGGCTCTGCGGCGCACCGCTGAACCGGACGATGCTTCGCATCTTCGGGGAAGCACTGCACTGCGTCCGGGGCTCGTTGAGCTTCGTGCTGGTCTCCAGCAGAAAAAGGCCGCTCGGTTTCCCAAGCGGCCTTTCCTGCCTTACGGCGGCTGCACATTCACATCGGGCGATTTCGCGCTTCCAGACCGGGGGCCTATCTCCCGATCGAGTCCTTCCTCGGCGGCCGCTGCATTTCGGGACAGTCGCGAGCTGTTGTCCGAACCGAACGCGATGGTCTCCCATCTCCGTAAGATGGGATCATTGAGCCGCATCGCCCGCGCCGGTGCAACGCCCGCGCAAGCGACATCCCCGCTGTTCCCGTTGTCCACAGCGGCGCGGCGCGGATACATCCTGCATCCGCTTCGGACGGTGGCGGTTCGCAGCTGGGCCGAAAGACTAGCCGGGTGTCCAGGGCTGGTAATCGCCGGTCGCCTTCGGACGCCGGCCGCTGGCAAGCGTCGAGCCGGAGGGACGATAGGCCTTCGCCGTGCCGGTGAGATTCGGCTGGTGCGGCTTTTCCCACTCGCGCGGCTGGTAGTTGATCTCGGTCGGCGGAGCGTCGACGACGTGATGGATCCAGCCGTGCCAGGACGGCGGAATCCGGCTCGCCTCAGCATAGCCGTTATAAATCACCCAACGCCGCTCGAAGCCGAGCGCCGGATCGATCGCCCCGCCACGGGTGCGGTAGTAACGGTTGCCCTGCTCGTCCTGGCCGACCAGCTCTCCGTACCGCTTGGTCCAGAGCTGGGTGCCAAAAGTCTGGCCATTCCACCAGGTGAAGAATTTGAGGAAGAATTGTTTCATGCGGCAAGGGCCCTGCTTCGTCGGGCCCTGATGCCATCCGGGCAGCGAAATGTCCAGTTCGGCAGGCGTGTCAGTGCCCCTTCAAATCCGCCTGCCGCGCACGCCTCTGCCGCAAAGCGGACGCGATTCATTCATGCCCGGTACAGCAGCAGGGTCCGAGGCTCCATTCGCGCGCAAACCGGCGTGATCCCAGGAACCCCGGCGCTTTCGTAGGGTTTGCTTTCCGGGAAAGGAGTTTAACCATGAACAGTCTGAAATTCTTGAGTGCCGCCGCGGCGGTGGCGCTGGTTCTTCCGTTGGCGACGCCGAGCTTTGCCCAGAATCGTCCCGCATTGGGCGGAGGCGGCGGCGGTGCCCATGTCGGCGGCGGTGGCGGCGGTGCTCACGTCGGTGGCGGCGGCTTCGGTGGCGGTGCGCGGATGGGTGGCGGCGGCGGCGCGGCCTTCCATGGTGGCGGCGGCAATTTCGGAGGCGGCGCCGCAATGCGTCCAAGCGGCGGCAGTTTCACGGCGGGCGCAGCGATGCGTCCGAGCGGCGGAAGTTTCGCGGCGGGCCCTGCGGTCCGTCCGAGCGGCGGCACGTCCTTTACCGGCGGTGCGGCGCGCAACTTCGCAGCCGCCGGCGGCACCTGGCAGGGCCGCAGCGGCAACTGGAGCGGCGGAAATAACTGGAATGGCGGACGCTGGCATCATCGCCATGGTGGCGGCGGCTTCTGGCCGGGCTTCGCGGCTGGCGCCGCGATCGGTGGCCTCGGCTCCTACGCTTACTACGGCGGCGGGTACGGCTATTATGACGATCCCTACTACTACGACAGCTATTATGACGAGCCGACGGTTGCGGTGGTACCGGACAGCGGCGGCGACTCCGCTGCCTATTGCGCGCAGCGCTACAAATCGTACGACCCGGCCTCGGGCACCTATCTCGGCTACGACGGCCTGCGGCATCCTTGCCCGTAAGCAGGACGCCAAGAAACAAATTGCCCAGGCGTGAGGCAGAAGGCGTCGCAGCGATGCGGCGCCTTTTTCGCAATCGGCGTGTTCCTCATCGTTTCGGCTCATACCAGCGCGTGAAAGGAATAAATACAATTCGATGCAAATGGACCTTTATGCACTGAACCGTGCATATCCTATACGATCCAATCCCAAATTGACCCGACCCGCGATTCGCGGATATCACAAACCACAGTGGAGACTTCGATCACCTGGGAAGTGTCATGCCGCGTATTCTCGTGGTTGATGACGATCCGATGGTCGGCGCGACCATCGAAGTCCTCCTCCAACGTCAGGGCTTCGACGTCACGCTGACCGACGGCGGCGAAACAGGACTGGCTGCGCTGGAATCGCAGACCTTCGACGCGATGCTGGTTGACATCTTCATGCCGCACATGCGCGGCTTCGAATCCATCCGGATCTTTCACGAGCGTGCCCCGACCACTCCGCTGATCGCGATGTCGGGCTACGCCTTCGCCTCATCCGCCTTGCCCTCTCCCGATTTTCTCCGCATGGCGCTTGAACTCGGCGCAACGCGCTGCCTGCGCAAGCCGTTCACGCCGGAAGCGCTGCTGACCACGATCCAGGAATGCCTCACCGGCGGAAGCGGGAGCGCACAGAAGGACAAGAAAGAAGCCCCTTGATTCCAACGCAGCGCGTCATTCTCGGTGCTGGACTTGCCATCCTCCTGATCATCACCGCGGCCTCGATTGCCCTCGACGTCAAGTCGCGGTCCGACGCGGCGTGGGTCAATCATATCGTCCAGGTGCAGAAGAAGATCTCCGATCTGCGCGTGCTGCTGCGCCGGGCCGAGAGCGCCGCGCGCGGCTACGAGCTCTATCGCACTCCGGCCTTCGGCGATGAGTTCCAGGCGGTGCAGGGCAGGATCGCGCCGGCCCTCGCCGACCTCAAGCGCGACGTGCGCGACAATCCCGATCACGTCGCGCTGCTGGAGGGCACCGAGCCGCTGGCGCTGCGCCGGATCGACATCGCCGCCGCAGCGATGCGCCTGCGCGCCGAGAACGACCAGGCCGGCATCGCCGCGCTCAACAGCAAGGCCGAGGGCCGCGGCCTCATGGACACGGTGATGGGCAATCTCGACCATCTGAGCGCCGAGGAAGAACGCCTGCTCAACGCGCGCTCCCAGGATTCGCGCCGCACCGGCATCGTGCTGCTCGGTATCGACGTCGCCGGCGCCGTGCTGATCCTGCTGCTGGTCGCGCTGGTGATGCGCGAAAGCCGGCGCGCCACGGGGGAGCTGCAGAGCTCGCTCGAGCAGACACAAGCCGCCAAGGTGGCGCTCGAGGCGGCGGTGGCCGAGCGCACCGAGCATCTGGTCACCGCGCATGACGAGCTGCGGCTGTCGATCAACGTGCTCCAGAGCACGTTTCGCAGCATGGCGGAGGCGGTGCTGGTCATCGACGTCGAGGGCAATGTCCTTCTGTCCAATCCCGCCGCCGAGCGCATCCTGGTGCATCGCACCGGCATGAATTTGAACAATCTGCGCGCGCTGTCCGATGTGTTTCACGGCGACGGCGTCACGCCGCTCGAGGCCGACGAGCTGCCGTCGACGCGCGTGCTGCGGGGCGAGCAGTTCGAAGAGCTGGAGATGATCGTCCGCCCGCACAGCGGCAATCCTCCTCGTCATCTCATGATCAGCGGCCGGCCGATGCGGGACGGGCAAGGCAACATCTCCGGCGCGGTGCTGGTCTATCACGATGCGACGACCTCGCGCGAAACCGAGCGGCAGCTTTACCAGTCGCAGAAGCTGGATGCGATCGGCAAGCTGACCGGCGGCGTCGCGCACGACTTCAACAACATGCTGACGGTCATCTCCGGCAATACCGAGACGCTGGTGGAGAGCCTGAAGGGCCAACCCGAGCTTCAGCGCACGGCACGGCTGATCGACGATGCCGCCGAGCGTTGCGCCGAGCTGATCCAGCATCTGCTGGCATTTGCGCGCAAGCAGCCGCTCGAGCCGCGCAACGTCGACATCAACGCCGCGATATCAGACATCGCAAAGCTTCTGCGCCCCACCCTCGGCGAGCAGATCCAGATCGAGACCGTGCTGGAACAGGGGCCGATGATGACGCATATCGATCCGTCCCGGCTCACCAATGCCGTGCTCAACATGGCGATCAACGCGCGCGACGCCATGCCGAACGGCGGCAAGCTGTTGCTGGAGACCCACCGCGTGGTGCTGGACGAAGCCTATGCGCAGGCCAATGCGGAGGTTCGGCCCGGCCCTTACGTGATGCTCGCGGTCAGCGACACCGGCACCGGCATGCCCCTCGACGTCCAGCAGAAGGCGTTCGAGCCCTTCTTCACCACCAAGGAGGTCGGCAAGGGATCTGGCCTCGGCCTCTCCATGGTTTACGGCTTCGTCAAGCAGTCCGGCGGCCACACCAAGATTTACAGCGAGGAAGGCCACGGCACCACGATCAAGCTCTATCTGCCGCCGGGCGAAGGCGACGCGGACGTGGCAGCCAGTGTCGCGCCGCAGGCCGAAGGCGGCGCCGAGACCATTTTCGTGGTCGAGGACGACCCCTTGGTGCGCAACTTCGTCACGGCGCAGCTCCAGAGCCTCGGCTACAAGACGGTGGCCGCCCCCGACGGCAAAGCCGCGCTGGAATTGATCGAGGCCGGCCAGACGTTCGATCTGCTGTTCACCGACGTCGTCATCCCAGGCGGGATGAGCGGACGCGAGCTCGCCGAAGAGGTGGCAAGGCGCCGGCCGGGTGTGAAAGTGCTGTACACCTCCGGCTACACCGACAATGCCATCGTCCATCAAGGCAAGCTGGATGACGGCGTGCTGCTGCTAACCAAGCCCTATCGGAGAAACCAGCTCGCCGAGATGATCCGCAAAGCGCTGAACGGCGGCGGGATGGCGGCGAGCTAGCGCGTGAACTGCGAAGGCGCGCGGCAGTCACACGATCTATGAGGTTGAGGGCCCTGGCTCAGGATGTGAGTTCCAATTGTCCTCTTGGGACGCCGTAGCTCGCCCGGATCCGCGCCGGAGGTGTTCCGACACCGCGTTATGCAACGAGTAAGGCCGTTTTGATCCCGATCGGGCTGGTCTCAAGCAAAAATGAAGCGCATCTCAAGGACAAATCGTTCCACCCGGCCCAACCTGCTGCATGCTCTCGGCGACAAATGTTGGAGCCGGGTGTCGCGACAGTCCGCTGGCGGAGCGCGATCCCGAGCGCAGTCACCAGATGCACAGCCAGGATCTTGGTCTGCGGCCGGAATTGACGGCGCAGCTTCGACAGGTGCTCGCATGAAACGACGAGAGTTCATCTTGTTGATGGGTGGAGGACTGGTCTGGCCTGCGATCGCACGGGCGGAGGGCGGAGCCAAGCTGCATCGTATCTTCTGGGTCTCGACTCAGTCCGGACCGGACCCCTTCCTGGACGGCTTTCGCGAGGGAATGCGCGCGCTGGGATACGTCGAGGGCACGAACGTAACCCTCGAGACGCATTATGCCCCTGAAAATCCGCAGGCACTGCGCAAGATCGTCTCCGAGTTGCACCGAGGGGATGTCGATCTTGTGGTCTCGAGCGGTCCGGCGACACGCGTCATGACTGCAATCACCGACGTCCCCGTGCTGTTTGCATTGAGCGGTGACCCCGTCGCTCTGGGCGTGGTGAAGAGCCTTGCTCACCCCGGCACCAATTTCACCGGCAGTACATTCCTGTCGCTCGAGCTGGCAGGAAAGCGCGTTGAGCTGCTCAAGGACCTTTATCCAAAGCTCCGAAAACTGGCGGTCTTCTCGAACACGGATCATCCGGGAGAGCCACTGGAATGGCGTGCGACTTTGGAGTCGTGCCGAAATCTTGGCATTGAGGCAGCCTACGTTCCGTTCTCTGGCGCTCGCGAAATCGAGAATGGGTTGATGGCTGCCGGCAAGGTGGACGCGGATGCTCTCCTCGTGTTTCCCGATGCTGTGACGCTGGTGCATCGTGCGAGGATTGCGGAGCTTGCAATCGCGCACCGGCTGCCTTCGATGTTTGGCTGGTCTGAATATTGTGACGCTGGAGGTCTCCTAAGTTACGGCGCAAACCAGCGCACGACCTATTTTCGGCTTGCCACTTATGCCGATCGCATCCTGCGCGGTGAAGATCCGTCAGATCTTCCGGTGATGCGTCCCGACAAGTTTGAACTGGCAGTCAATCTGAAGACAGCCAGGCTTCTGGGGATCGAGCTGGATGTGTCGTCGATCCTGTTCCGCGCCAGCAAGGTGATCTCCTGAGATAGTCATGACGGACGGTGCTGCGGACTCCTCTTCGTGTACGATGCCTCCGCGTCGTTCGCTGTTCTGCAAGTACTTCGCGACGTTGTTTGTCGCCGCGGTCGTGCCTCTGATACTCGGCGCGGCGATCGAGGCTTCTTTCGGCTACCGAGACCAGCGCCGCCAGATCAGCGCGGTGCTGCAGGCCGATGCTCGCGCGGCGTCCGACAGGATCGAGGCGTTCACCGACGGCATCCGAGATCAGCTGGGTTGGATGGTACAGCTTCCCTGGTCCGCCGGAGACGATGCCCAACATAAGATCGATGCCTTGCGCCTCCTCCAGCAGGTGCCTGCAATCGTGTCGGTTTCGCTTCTGGATGAGACCGGCAGCGAAAGGGTCTTTGTTTCCAGGCTGCTTCTGAACAGGACCGGGCGCGGCATTGATATGTCTACGGATCCCGCTGTTCTGGGCGCACGCGGCAACAAAGTCTGGTACGGACCGGTTCAGTACCAGCGAGATTCAGAGCCCTATATGAGGGTCGCGGTTGCCGGGAGCCTGCCTGCCGCGGGAATTGCGATCGCCGAGGTCAATCTCAAGCTGATCTGGGATGTCATCGCAGCCATCAGAATTGGCGAGAACGGCTACGCCATAGTTGTCGATGATTCCGGTCATCTGATCGCACATCCCGATATCAGTCGGGTTCTGCGCGGCCGCGCCAGCTCGGGCAGTTTTGGCCGGATCAAGCATCTCGTTGGCGCGGCGAGCGGAGCGGCGGTGATAACCGGGGAGCGCGGCAACCCGGTGGTGGCTCTATCCGTTCCGGCCGCCGATGTGGGATGGACGGTGATCGCGATGCAGCCAACCTCGGAAGCCTTTGCATCAATTCGCGCGGCCTTGTGGCGCTCATCGATGCTCATTGCCTTTGGTGTTCTCATCGCGCTGGCGCTCGCCTATTGGCGCGCACACAGAATGTCCGGCCCGATCAAGCAACTGGAAGAGGGCGTGGAGCGGATCAGAACCGGACAATTCGAGCATCGCATCAAGATCTTCAGCGGTGACGAGTTGCAGCAACTGGCGTTGCGCTTCAATGAAATGGCTTCTGAACTGGCGATCTCACAGCAGAAATCTGCGCGGATCGAACGGCTGAAGCAGTTCCTGCCGTCACAGGTTGCCGAATTGGTCGAGCATTCTCATGAACTGCTCGAAGGACAGCGACGTGAAGTGGCTGTCATTTTCGGCGACTTGCGCGGCTTCACGGCGTTCTCCACGCGCAATGAACCCGACGTCATCATGGCCGTCATGCGAGAGTACTACGAGGCCGTCGGCGCCGTGACGACTCGTCACGAGGCAACGCTCATCGGCTTTGATGGCGACGGCGTCATGCTCCTGGTCAATGCCCCGATCGCATGCGAACAGCCGGCAAATCAAGCGGTCCGACTCGCGATCGACCTGCAAATGACGGTGCAGTCCCTTGCCGGCAAATGGTGTGACGCCGGCCACGCCATCGGCTTTGGTGTGGGCGTTGCCATGGGACCGGCCACGGTAGGAACGGTTGGTTATGACGGTCGGCTGGACTACACGGCGATGGGAGCCGTGGTGAATTTGGCGTCGCGGCTCTGCAATCTCGCGAAGGACGCGCAGATCCTGGCTGATCCCACGATCGCCGGAAAGGTAAGGGATAGCGTTCCGTTGGCATCGCTCGGACAGCGGACCATCAAAGGCTACGACCAGGCTCTCGAAGTCTTTGCTGTCGCACCTGCTGACCTGCCGTTGAAACCGCCGGGCTCGGCACAACGCGGGCGAGAGAAAGAGCCTCAGGACCACTGATAGCCCGGCTCCGGACACCTATCGCGTCGCCAGCACCACCGCGGCCAGCGTGAAGATCAGTGCCGCGATCTGCCCTGCCCCGAGCGGCTCGCCGAGCGCGATCGCGGAGGCGACGACGCCGATGACAGGCACCGCCATGGTGCCGATCGCGGCGACCGAGGCCGGCAGGCGCGCCAGCGCGGCGAACCAGCTGACATAGGCGATGCAGAACTGCACCACGGTCGAATAGATCAGCAGCCACCAGCCAAGCGGCGTCACCTTGTCCAGATGCGTGGTCTCGACCAGGAGGCCGACGATCGAGATCGGCAGGCAGCCGATCCCGATCTGCCAGGCCGCAGCGGTGATCGGCGGCAGACGGATCGGGTACTTCTTCGAGAAGACCGTGCCGACGGCAAAGCCGAGCGCGCCGGCGAGCGCCATGATGATGCCAGGCGCCTTCTCCGCGCTGGCGGCGATGCCATTGCCGCCCATGATGGTGGCAAGGCCGGCAAAGGCCAGCACCAGCCCCAGCGTGCGCAACACCGTCGGCCGCTCGCCCAGCACCGGCCAGGCGATGATCGAGGCCCAGACCGGCATGGTGTAGGCGATCAGTGCCGCCTCGCTCGCCGGCAGCCAGAGCAGCGCGAGGCCCATCAGCACCATCCAGCCGGTGACGTTGAGCACCGCCGCGGTCAACAGGCGCGGCCAGATCGCAGGCTCCACCTTCAGGCTCTGCCGGCGCGTCACCGCGAGCAGCGCCAGCAGCACCGCCCCGAGCACGCCGGTGACCCCGCGCAAGGTCAGCGGCGGCAGCTCGGCGAGCAGGAATTTCGTCACCGGCCAATTGAAGCCCCAGCCGATCGAGGTGATCGCAAGGAACATCAAGCCGGCCGGGGCGATGCGCGGCCGCGCATCCCGGCGGGTCGAATCATGCATGGGGGTAATCCGGCAAAATCTGAAGGTCAGCTTGGCCCGGATTCGCCCCCCAAACCACCACCTCGGCGGGCATGCCTGCTCTCACCTTCCGTAGGGCTACGTGAGTCCCGCTGACGCAATCCCGGTCCCGAAAAAATATACCTGCCCTGTGAACAGCGGGATGAAGGGCCCGCATCGCCACGGGATGCAAATTTTTTCGGTTGGGAATCCCTGAGGACTCACTGATACTTGGCCCCACAACAGGCGCGGCGAAGCCCCCTGTTATCCCCCGCAATCCACCATATTTAGTATTTGATTCAGGAACTCGCACTAGTTCTTGACGGGCGCAACGGAGAGTCCTAGCTTTCGGTCCGTTCGGCGCGAGTGAGTTTGCGTCCCGCCGGCACTCCCCCAAAGGGTCTCGCAAATCGGCACTCCGCCAGCCAGCCAAAGGCTGCGGAATGAGGGCTTGTCTGCCCTCGAAAGGCGGACTCTTCGGGCGCCAGAACGGGCCGGCAACAGGTTCGGATGGCATCGGTAGACGTTGTGACAGTGGGGCGTTGAACGCATGTCGCGCACATCCCCTTGGGGGCGGATGGGTGTGGACGTGCCGGCGGGATGATCGATGCAACGCATCGAGATCGCGTCGGGAAAAACAGGGCCGGATCCACCGGCTGAACTGCGGTGCCCAAGGCCGAATGGCCCGAAGGAGCCGCGAAATGAAATGTCGACCCGGCACGCCCTCAACGAGGGGCGGGGCCGGTCAAAATAGGACGGGGCAAGACGATGCGGATTGAGCGGCGCCACACCACGGCAGGACAGTCACCTTATGCGGGAATCGAATTCCGCCTGACCACGTCGGAGATTCGCAATCCCGACGGCTCGGTCGTGTTCAAGCTCGACAATGTCGAGGTGCCCTCCGAGTGGTCGCAGGTCGCCTCCGACGTGCTGGCCCAGAAGTATTTCCGCAAAGCCGGCGTTGCCGCGCGCCTGAAGAAGGTCGAGGAGGAATCCGTCCCCTCTTTCCTGTGGCGCTCCGTGCCCGACACCGACGCCCTCGCCGCGCTGCCCGAGAAAGAGCGCTATGTCAGCGAGCTCAGCGCAAAGCAGGTGTTCGACCGCCTCGCCGGCTGCTGGACCTATTGGGGCTGGAAGGGCGGCTACTTCAGCTCGGACGAAGACGCGCAGGCCTTCTATGACGAGCTCCGCTACATGCTCGCCATGCAGATGGTGGCGCCGAACTCGCCGCAATGGTTCAACACCGGCCTGCACTGGGCCTATGGCATCGACGGCCCCGGCCAGGGCCACTATTACGTCGACCCATTCACCGGCAAGCTGACCAAGTCCAAGTCGGCCTACGAGCATCCGCAGCCGCACGCCTGCTTCATCCAGGGCGTCGGTGACGACCTCGTCAACGAAGGCGGCATCATGGACCTCTGGGTCCGCGAGGCGCGCCTGTTCAAATACGGCTCCGGCACCGGCTCCAACTTCTCGCGCCTGCGCGGCGAAGGCGAAAAGCTCTCCGGCGGCGGCCGCTCGTCCGGCCTGATGAGCTTCCTCAAGATCGGCGACCGCGCTGCGGGCGCGATCAAGTCGGGCGGCACCACGCGCCGCGCGGCCAAGATGGTCGTCGTCGACGTCGATCACCCCGATATCGAGACCTATATCGACTGGAAGGTGAAGGAGGAGCAGAAGGTCGCCGCCCTCGTCACCGGATCCAAGATCAACCAGAAGCACTTGAAAGCCGTGCTGAAGGCCTGCGTGAACTGCGAAGGCTCGGGCGACGATTGCTTCGATCCCGAGAAGAACCCTGCCCTGCGCCGCGAGATCAAGCTCGCCCGCCGCAGCCTCGTGCCCGACAACTACATCAAGCGCGTCATCCAGTTCGCCAAGCAGGGCTACAAGGACATCCAGTTCGACACCTACGACACCGACTGGGATAGCGAAGCCTATCTCACCGTCTCCGGCCAGAACTCCAACAACTCGGTCTCGCTGAAGGACGACTTCCTGCGCGCGGTCGAGACCGACGGCGACTGGAATCTGACGGCTCGCACCTCCAAGAAGGTGACGAAGACGCTGAAGGCGCGCGACCTCTGGGAGAAGATCGGCTACGCCGCCTGGGCCTCGGCCGATCCGGGCCTGCACTTCAACACCACGATGAACGACTGGCACACCTGCAAGGCGTCCGGCGACATCCGCGCGTCCAATCCGTGCTCGGAATACATGTTCCTGGACGACACGGCCTGCAACCTCGCCTCCGCGAACCTGCTGACGTTCTACAACACCACGACCAAGCGCTTCGACGTCGAGGGCTATGAGCACCTGTGCCGGCTCTGGACCATCGTACTCGAAATCTCCGTGATGATGGCGCAGTTCCCGTCGAAGGCGATCGCCGAGCTCTCCTACGAGTTCCGCACGCTCGGCCTCGGCTACGCCAATATCGGCGGCCTGCTGATGACCATGGGCCTGCCCTATGACTCTAAGGAAGGCCGCGCGCTCTGCGGCGCGCTGACCGCGGTCATGACAGGCATCACCTACAAGACCTCGGCCGAGATCGCGGCCGAGCTCGGCACCTTCCCCGGCTACAAGAAGAACGCGGCGCACATGCTGCGCGTGATCCGCAACCACCGCCGCGCTGCGCATGGCCAGGCGAGCGGCTATGAAGCGCTCAGCGTCAACCCGGTGCCGCTCGACGTCGTCTCCTGCCCGCAGGCCGACCTCGTCAGCCATGCGCAGGCGGCCTGGGACGCGGCGCTCGAGCTCGGCGAGAAGCACGGCTATCGCAACGCCCAGACAACGGTGATCGCGCCCACCGGCACGATCGGCCTCGTCATGGATTGCGACACCACCGGCATCGAGCCCGATTTCGCGCTGGTGAAATTCAAGAAGCTCGCCGGCGGCGGCTACTTCAAGATCATCAACCGCGCGGTCCCCGCGGCGCTGCGCGCGCTCGGCTATCGCGAGAGCGAGATCGCGGAGATCGAGGCCTATGCCGTCGGCCATGGCTCGCTGGCGAATGCCCCCGGGATCAACGTCACCACGCTGAAGGCCAAGGGTTTTACCGATGAGGCGATCGCCAAGGTCGAGAAGGCCCTGCCGACCGCTTTCGACATCAAGTTCGCCTTCAACAAGTGGACCTTTGGCGAAGACTTCATCCGCGACCAGCTCGGCATCGGCGCCGAGGCGATCGCAGCCCCCGGCTTCGACCTGCTCCAGGCCGTCGGCTTCACCAAGCGTGAGATCGAAGCCGCCAACGTCCACATCTGCGGCGCGATGACGGTGGAAGGTGCTCCGCACCTCAAGGCCGAACATTATGCCGTGTTCGACTGCGCCAATCCCTGCGGCAAGATCGGCAAGCGCTATCTGTCGGTCGAGAGCCACATCCGCATGATGGCGGCGGCGCAACCCTTCATCTCGGGCGCGATCTCCAAGACCATCAACATGCCGAACGACGCCACGGTGGAGGACTGCAAGTCCGCCTACATGCTGTCGTGGAAGCTCGCGCTGAAGGCCAACGCGCTCTATCGCGACGGCTCAAAACTCTCGCAGCCGCTCAACTCGCAGCTCATCAGCGATGATGAGGACGAGGACGATGCCGTCGAGCAGCTCTTCGAGAAGCCGATGGCCGCGCGCGCGACCCAGGTCTCGGAGAAGATCGTCGAGAAGCTGGTCGAGCGCATCGTCGTGATGCGCGAGCGCGAGAAGATGCCTGACCGACGCAAGGGCTACACCCAGAAGGCGGTTGTCGGCGGCCACAAGGTATACTTGCGCACCGGCGAGTATGACGATGGCCGTCTCGGTGAGATCTTCATCGACATGCACAAGGAAGGCGCGGCGCTGCGCTCCTTCATCAACAACTTCGCCATCGCGGTGTCGCTCGGCCTGCAATACGGCGTGCCGTTGGACGAATATGTCGACGCCTTCACCTTCACCCGCTTCGAGCCGGCGGGCCCCGTGCAGGGCAACGACAGCATCAAGTACGCGACCTCGATCCTCGACTACGTCTTCCGCGAGCTGGCGGTGAGCTATCTCTCTCGTTTCGACCTCGCCCACGTCGATCCCAACGAGACGGGTTTTGACGCACTCGGCAAGGGCGTCGAGGAAGGCAAGGAGCCGGACGAGGACGGCGGCCACCACGCCACCAAGCTGGTCTCGCGCGGCCTCACCCGCTCCCGCACGGACAACCTCGTCGTGATGCGCGGCGGCTCGACCGCGGTCTCGCAAGGCAACGACAGCGCCCCCGCCGGCGGCAGCAAGGTCACGGCGCTCGCCGCGCACGGCACGTCGGCTCGCGCCGGCGACGCCATCGAAGGCGCCGTCGCCCTGAAGCAGGAAGTCCAGCACGATCTGTCTCCGACGGAGAAGCTCGAGCAGCTGCAGTGGAGCAAGGCCGGCACCGCCGCCACCGCTGCCCCCACCAAGGCCGAGCGTCGCGCCGAAGCCAAGGCCAAGGGCTATGAAGGCGAGATGTGCTCGGAGTGCGGCAACTTCACGCTGGTGCGGAACGGGACGTGTATGAAGTGCGATACTTGCGGCAGCACGACGGGGTGTAGCTGACCTTCATCGGAGATGTAGTAGCGCTTATCAATCACGGGCCGCTCGCTTGGGCGGCCCGTTGTTTCTTCATAAGGCGTAGAGGCAATAATGGAGGACGCAGCAAGGTCGTTCTTGACGTTCGTCGGCCTAATTTTTGGAGCCGGCGGCGGGGTAGCTATTGTTGCCTATGGACTGCTTCGTTTCTTCGGCGAAAAATGGATGAACGCCAAGTTCGAGGAACGGTTGGCGGCGTTTAAGCATGCTCAAGAGAAAGAACTGGAAGAGCTGCGTTACAGGATCAATGCGCTCATGGACCGGACTGCAAAACTCCATCAAAAAGAATTTGATGTGATCCCGGAAGCGTGGGGCAAGCTTAATACCTCCCACGGGGTAGTCACAGCTATCACATCCGCGTTTCAGCAATATCCAGATCTCGATCGAATAAGTGAGCCTCAGCTTGAGGAGTTCCTCGAAGGCAGCTTCATGGCCAAATGGCAAAAGGAAGAAATTCGTCTTACAGACAAGAAGACTGAGTATTATCGGAAGGCCCTCACTTGGCACAAAGTTACTGAAGCCAGAGAGGCGTGCCGGGAGTTTCACGTCTATTTTCGTAAGAACGGAATATTCGTCCCTGAACCAATCAAGTCTCAGTTCGTCCAACTTGATAAGCTAACGTACGAAGCGCTCATCGAATACGAACTCAATGAACGGGAAGAGATTCGTCCCCGCCTTCGCAAGGCGCTCGACGCACTTGCCGAAGCAAAAGACATAATGATCTCACTCGAGAACAACGTTCAGGATAGACTCTGGAATATGAACAAAGTCGTCAGTTAACGGCCTACTCAGGCAGTCATTGCAGAGGGTGCCTTCACCAAGGTGAAGCGTCATGCCGTAATGACAAGCTCGTAGGATGGGCGAAGCGAAGCGATACCCATCATCCATTAATCGACGAAAAGTGACGGATTCGAGGGCTCAACCCATTCTACGAGCTAGGCCCATCAACTCCATTGTGGCATCGTTTTCGCAAGGGCTCCATCTTAAGCGCTTGGGACTCCGCGAGCGAGCCAGCATCCCGACGGCGAATCGGAAGAGGCAAAGTGAAATGAGGGACGCGAAAGATTGGGACGAAGCCTATCTTCTAGAGTTGATCGCTGTAGGAGAACAAGAAAGTCTAACGCTTGACTACAAAGCGTCAGCCGATCTTGCAAAGGACAACTCAAAACGGAACGCTGTCAGCAAAGACGTCTCCGCGTTCGCCAATTCGGCCGGAGGCTTCATCGTATACGGCATATTAGAAAACAAGCACGTTCCAACGAGCATTGACGTCGGCGTCGGTCGCAACATCCTCACAAAAGAATGGCTGGAGAGCATCATCAAGAGCGTCATCCAGCCAGTGGTCGATGCTGTGGCAATCAAGTCGATCGATATTCAAGGAAGAGGTGACGACAAGGTCGTCTATGTCGTTCAGATACCTCAGTCCACATCGCGTGCGCCGCATCAAGCTTTCGATCATCGCTACTATAAGCGATTCAATTTCGAGTCTGCTCCAATGGAAGACTACGAAGTTCGCGATCTCATGCGGCGGAGCATCGAATACGGCCGAAAGTACGGCGCTGCTTGGGATCCAAACGTTGAGATCAATCGGCTGATCACCTCGATCAATGAGCGAGGGCAGATAGACGGTAGCGCTTACCTTCCACGTGATCGGCTTATGATATCGGTTTCATCGTCATTGCGTTCCGCGGGAAGCACGCTCGCACTCCTTCCAAAGCCGCTACGCAAAGAGATGTCGCACCTATTAAGAGAGGTCGACGAGTTCAATTCGATTATCGAAACGACTGACCCTGGTCAGAGAGATCAAGCCCGCCTGAACGAGAATCGAAAGAAGGATCTCGTGACAATGTTTCAAATTGGCCTACAAATCTCAAGCGCGCTCGAGCAACTATTAGACGTGGAACCATAGCCGGTAGCAACCATTGAGTCGCGGCGGTGTTTATGGGCCGTCGGGATCGCCTGCGTCTGCCATGATGACGCCGTGCTCGCGCCCGTCAAGGCGTGGCCTGGCGGCAGTTCGGATGAGGTTGGGGCGAGCGACGGCCATCCTTGACGGGCGCTGCGCGCGGCGTCATGAGGAGCCGTAAGTCGGGACGAAGAAGCGTGTCGGTCGAACTAGGGTGGAGCCCCTTGCGAAACCCAAATTTCGATGACAGTGCACTAAATTCGTTTGCTATCGCCGGATCGGCTACTTAGGCCTGTTACCGAAATTGCAGTCTGGTTCCGGCTTCGATGCTCATCAATACCCGTCCGCCGAAATTGCCTTTGCGGTCGAACGCTTCACCCCTAAACTCCCAACCTCATCGGCATGGGTTCCGACGGGCCCGGTAGAAGCGGAGTAGAAGTCATGCCCAAACCGGAAAGCTTCCCGATCGAGAAGATCTTCGTTCCCACGAAGCAGAAGAAAGCTGTCAAGCCCGAGATCGTCGGGGAGATCGCCGAAAGTATTCTGGAGATCGGACAACAGGCCCCGATTTCCGTTCGGCTCGACGGAGACCGCCTCGTTCTGGTCGAGGGACTGCATCGGCTCGAAGCCTGCAAGGCCCTCGGCGAGACAACCATTATCGGTGTCCTGGTCCCGGCGGAGCTTGCTCTACACAAGCCGCTGCTCGCCGACGGACCTGAAGTCGAGGCCGAGCGCATCAAGATGGCGCGGTTGAAGCAGCTGCGCCTGGAGAAGGAAGCCGCCGAGGCATCGATGGCTGCGTTGAAGGGCACTGGCACAACGGACGCGCCGCGCACTCGTTCGGCGAAAGGCGTCCGCGACAATCCGAAGGCATCGGCGGGCCGGACTGCGAAATCGACACCGAAAACATTGTCGGACTGGATCACGCAGCAAAAGAGCAGCGGGGGCCGCTATTGATTGTCGGCGCCAGAATTTCGGTGCCAGCGCGCGACGGCAATCCCGCAGCTTTCTGGATCAGCGGCTTTTTGGCCGGATGCATCAAAAATGCAGCGGCAAAATCTCACCACATGGCCGCCACGCAAGCGACAGCCCACAATCGCGATTTCAGCGCAAACGCGGCGGAGGCTCGCGGCTTCATCGATATTCAGGAGCCATTTGCAATGTTGAGTGCGGCGGACAACAAGCCAACGGGAAAATCCGGCCGGCGCGGCGGGAAGAAGAAGGCCGGACAACGCACCGGGGCCGGCGGGCAACGCGCAACTGCGGCGCATCAATTGCCGGATGCCTCGGCGGAGACCAGGCAAGAGACAGAACAAGAGCCGAGCCGACAGATCAGTGCGGAGGTACCTTCGGCTGCAGCCTTGCCGGACGAGACTTCCGGGATGGAGATCGCTGCAAGCCCGCCCGTCGCACCGGTCGAACCGTTCCAGCCCAGCGCGCAGGCGATCGCCGACGCCTATAGCGGCTACATCAAGACGTCGCTTGAGCGAGCCTGGAACTTCCTGGGAAAGCTCGCGATGGCGCGTTCACCCGTCGAGGCGTTTGAGCTTCAGATGGAGTACGCGAAACAGGCGTGCGACTCGTTTGTCGCCGAATCCCAGAAGATCGCCGAGTTGCATGAACAATTGACCAGACAAAGGGTCATGCATTTCGAGGGGTTCGTGGCCAAGCTCACCCAGACCACGCTCGAAATCCGTGCGATGCGTCACTAACGGCAGCTGCGCATTGCGGGTCCGGAAGCCCCTGGGATGAGCAGTATCCTTGCGAAACCCATCACTCGTTGATGGGCTTCGCTCCGCTCGACATCCTACCTGCTCCGTCCGGCCGGCCGTTATGTCCAGTCAGTGCATGGACTTAACTTAAGGACCGCCTGGAGTTCAATACCCTGACTTCGAGCCGGTGGTCGGCCTCGTGCTCGCGCCGGTGGTCTGACCTGGAGCGTAGCTCGACGCGCCGGGGCTGGCGCTCTTCGAGGCCCTCACGTGGCGCATCGCGTGATGCTTCTTCTTATGCCCGGGAGCGTAGCTGGAAGCGCCCGGCTCGCCCTTCTGGGAACCCATTTGCTGCATCTCCTGACCTGGCGCCTTGCTCGATACACCCTGAGCAAACACGGCTGGCGCTGCAGCCATGACAACGGCAGCAGCGAGCGCGATGATCCTTGCCTTCATGTTGTCCTCCTCTGACAAGCCCCCCAAGGAAAACGGAATGAGCCAGCGCCCGTTCCCCTCGGCGAACGTTCATGGCGAGAACAGCGCTGCTCAACTGGTCCTTTCGCCGCCGCAACGCCATGAATGGGCTTTTTCGAAACAGCTCATGCCGCAAGGCAAAACCGATCACGGCTGTTCGATCAGCATCGGTGAGCCGAGCTCCTCGAAGCGAAAGAGCTGAAACACCCGCTGGCCATTGAAGTCGAGCACTCTCAAATCATCGGTCTCGTGCAGGTTGCTTTCAACCGCCTGAAAGTGCCCACCGTAGCGCTCCCTGGCGAGCGACAAGGGAACCTCGAACGCGACAAACTTGCCGATACCTTTTTGCCTGAGCACCCCAAGAAGTTTCAGGTCGTTCAGGGACTCATGCGAGGTGAGAACAAGCAGCGGACCGCTCGCCGTAAGCAGCAAAAGCGATTTCATCGGATCCTCCTTTGCACCTACCTGATCTTCGCCAGGCACTCCTTCAGGCGCTCCAGCTCCGTACGAACCTGTGCCTCCATGGCGTCTTGCAATGCGAGGATGCCCCTGCTGGACAATTCTGCAGAGGCCTTTCTGTCCAGATTCTGCTTCCAATCCCGGATGCCTTGCTTCGTGGCCCGTTGGGCCTCCGACGTCGTCTTGGCGTATTCCTTCATGCAGGCGTCGGCCATTGAGCATGTCTGGCACTCCTGGGCGGCGGCCGGACTTGAAAGGAGCAGGGCGAGTATCGCCGTAGGGATCCTCATTGCGATTCCTCCCGCGACAGCATAGCACGTCGCAGGGATGCCTGGGGAAGCAGCCCCCGGCTGTTTCAGCGCCGGAAGATTCAAAGCGATCGCGCGACAGCGCGATGTCGCGCATCGTGTGCCGGGCCTGCCATAATTTCTCCTTTGCGCACGCGTTGTGTCTGATAGCGGCGAGACCTATCCTTCCAGTGATCGGACTGCCTCCCATTGACCCCCGACCGGATGGAGAGCGCATCGATGCCTGACACGAACGACCATAAACCTGATACCGGCAAGACCGATGACGCCAAGCCTGATACCGCCAAGCCGGATGCGGCGCGCGGCGACGGTGGGCTGGCGCGGGCCTACGACCGGATCAAGAGCGCAGAAGAAGAGCTTGCGCGGTTGGACCGGCTGGTTTCCGGAATGGAACGCAACAGCGAAGCTCCGCGGACCTCGCACGCAAGCGCCGCCGCGACGGCAGCCGCCACTTCCGCAAACAAGGCGGCGGCGGCTGATGCCAAGCCTCTAAACTCCAAGCCTCTAAACACCAAGCCTCGCGATCAGGGCCTGAAGGGAGACAGGGCCATGATGCGCGCTTTGGCTATTCTCGTGCTGGCGATCGGCCTGCTCGGTGCCGCCGTCGCTTCGCAATATGGCGACGAGGCCATATCGATCGGCAAGTCGATCATGGCGCGCTGGGCTCCGCCGGCCGCGAGCAGCTCGCCGCAAGAGTCTGCGGCGGAAACTCCGGCGCAGCCGTCGACGGTGCTGCTGGCGGCTGCGGATGAGCCGAGCCCGGTGCCTGCGCTGCCGGGGCCCAAGGACTCGGAAAGCGCTCCGAAGTCTGCCGCCACGGCGGCCGAGCCGTCATCGTCCGAGCTCGCGCAATCGCTCAAGGCCATCACGAGCGAGCTTGCGAACATCACCGGCAAGCTCGAGCAGCTGAAGAGCCGCGGCGAACAGGCCCTGCGCGACCAGGCCGACACCATCGAGCAGCTCAAGGCCGCGCAGGCAAAGGATGCGGCGGACAATGCGCGCCTCGCAGCCCAGGTCCAGGCGCTGCAAACGCAACTGAGTGCGTCATCGGCGTCATCCGCCTCTGCAGGCGCCAAGCCCGTCGTGCGCAGCGTGGTGAGCAACGATGCGGCTGCGCGCGCCCGGGCGCACGTACCAGACGCCGCGCCACGGCGGCCCAGGCCGCCGCCGCGAGGCCCCTGGATGCCGCCGCCCTATATGGCCGACCCTTATTACGGCGATCCGGATTGGTGAGCCCGCAAGGCGCCGGCTTGCTTCTCGCACGCGCGATCGGGTTTGACGCCTGACGAGCTGCGGCTTCGGCTCGCCCTCGATGGACGGCGTAAGTCGCGCAAGTCTACCGTCCAGCCGAGCGAAGGTCTTCTGCGACGCCGTCAAATGCGTTCTGCACGGCGACAGCCTCCGCCCCACCCTGCTCCGCATCCGACGTTTGCTGACGCTTGCCGACGCCAAAAATATCCTGCACCAGCCCGAGCTTGCCCAGCCCCAGAATAATCAACCCATTAATATCGACCTCGTACCACGCATGCGACAGATACGCATCCCGCGGAAACCGGTGATGGTTGTTGTGCAGCCCTTCGCCGAACGTCAGCAGCGTCGTCACCAGCTCGTTTGTCGTGCCGTCGTTGGTCTCGAAGCGGCGGTAGCCGTAGCGGCCGTCGCTGTGGCAGACCGAGTTCACCAGTGAGGTGGCTATGGTCATGAGGTAGCTGCGGAACAGGCCGGAGAACAGGATGCAGCCGATCATCGTGTGCACGCCGCCAAAGGCGTAGCCGATGGCGGCGGGAATGATCAGCGCCGACAGCGCGTACCAGTACCAGCGCGTCCTGGTGAAGAACATCGCGATCGGATCGGCCAGGATGTCCTTGGCGTAGTAGGTAGCATCTGTGGTCTCGCGGTCCCACACCCAGCCGCCCTGCGCATGCGACATGCCCTTGGCGAAGCTGGTGTAGGGGTTGCCGGCGCCGTCGTAATAGGGGCTGTGGACGTCGCCGGGCCTGTCGGAGTGAAGATGGTGCCGCCGGTGGTTGCTCACCCATTTCAGGATCGAGCCCTGCACGGCCATGGTCGCGAGCGCGGCGAAGATCGTCCGCATCACCGGACCGCAGCGAAAGCTGCGGTGCACGAAGTAGCGATGCATGAAGCCGATCCCGATCGTGGACAGCACGAAGGTGCCGGCGAAGACGGAAAGCTCCACCCGGCCGATGCCTTGCCAGAAGGCCCAGACCAGCGCCGCGACCGAACCGCCGATCATGATGGCGAAGGAGATGTAGGAATCGCGAAACTTGGCGTCGACCACCGGGCCTTCGGTGAGCACGCCCGGGGGCATTTTCCGCTCCGAAAGCTGCTCGGACGCCACGCTCTCAACCACGGTCATTTCAGCCGATCCATTCCCGCAAAATGCACTCTTCCGCGGTGCAGCGTACAGCCGAGGGTTGTTTTGAGCAAGGACCCGGGGCGACGACCGCGGAGCTGCGGCCTTGAGGGCGTAACCCACCTCTTTCGTGTCTCGGGTGATATAAACGATGATGGGTTACGCTGGCGGACTTGGCGCAGCCGCGAGCTAACCCACCTACTGACCCGATGTATCTCGACCGCAATGCCACCGGCGTTTGCGCCGGCGACAGCGGCTTGCCGCGGATGACCGCGGTTAGCACGAGCGTAGATCCTATGGGTGACGGTGGTCAGAGGTAAGTTGAGTTGACGACCACCAACTCACCCGTAGGATCTACGAACGAGCTACGCTCTACGTCCGCCTCACGGCATCTCGCTCATCGTCACCTTGGCGGCGATCCCGGTCAGCTCGGGCTCTTGCGGCACAAGCTCCTCATCGGAGGATGGGCCGAACGAGACCTCAGTCATTCTGCGCTTGACCTGTTCGCAGGTCTTGCGCACGTCCTCGGTGAACAGCGCGCATTCTTCGATGCGCTTGAAGATCTTCCGTCCCTCTTCACGATACCCCGCCGCCGTTTCTCGCATGAAGGCGATCGCATCATGAACCTGGGCCGTCAGCGCCTCGCATTTTTGCGCGGCGTCGATCAACTCGGTGCCCATGGCCTCGATCTCTTTTGCAGCGGACTCATAGTCGCGAATGACCGCCTCTGCACTGAGTGCGCCGACGCGCGACACACCCGCTGTGTGCTCGACGTAATCAGGTAGAGCAATTGAAGTAATAGGGCTTCCCGAACGGACCGACGCAATGTCCGCCTCGAGTTGGACCAAGTTCACACCGTCCCGTCTGCGCAATTGTTCGACACTTGCCATCACTGATCCTCTCAATACGCGCCCAGAACCCCAAGCAGCATTGGGTTTATTACGGGGATAAGTGTCGTTCTACTCCGATGTATTGTTGACAGTCGCAGCTTTGCCATTTTTTCCCAATCGCGGACGGTGCACGCAGAGATAATGGCTTATCGGAATTCAACTTACCCGTGTCACGTTTGGTGAAGACGGTAATTGCGCAAGAACTCGGCCTCTAAATCAGTCCGTATGAATGGTTGAGCGAGCCTGGCCCGGATCGAAGCGTGGCAAATCGAGGGCTGTGCCGCACGCACAGGGCCTCTATCGGCGCTTTGCGCCGACAGCAAGCTGCTCGGTTTGACGTGTGGCGTCGGTCGATCACCACATGCCGCAGCCGTGATGGTTACTCACCACCAATACGGCCACCGCCATCCCTCATAGCGAACGTACGACGGCACCAGCGGCGGACCATAGGGATCGACCCGGTCGTCTTCAGGACGATAACGATATCGTGGAACAATATTGTAATCCCACGGCGTCGGCCGGAGCACCGGCGCCGTGACGATCAGCCGCTGCTGCGGCTCACGAACGACGACAGCCTTCCGCGTCCGGGCTTCAGCACCTGATATTCCAAGGCTGCCCAGCACCAGCGCCGTTCCGATCGCACACGCGATGGTCTTATTCATGCGTTGGTCTCCTTCGCCAAGAGAGTGCAACAGGGGTGCAAAGCAAGGCAAGCGAATTCGCGCTGGATATTGCATGAATGCCCGTTGTCGGCCTTCGCCCCCTCTCCAACGCATTGCGAGGAGCTCGCGACAAAATCGCGTAGCAATTTTGCGCTGATGCGACGAAGCAATCCAGACTGTCGCGGCGGAAAGCACACTGGATTGCTTCGCCTTGCTCGCAATGACGGAGAGTCTGACAGCGAGCGTGCGAGGACTCACGCCGCGCCGACGTCTTCAGGCGCCGCGCCGGCCACCAGCCCGTCGAGACTGAACATCAACAAATCCGCGATGTGCATCAGCTTGTAGAGCGGAATGTTCGCCTCGCCCTGCTCGGCTTGCGCCAGGAAGCCGGGCGTGACGCCGATGTGCTCGGCGAGCTGCGCCTCGGTGTAGCCGCGGGTCTCGCGCGCAGCCTTGACGCGCGCGCCGATGCCGAGCCGGTGCCGGGCCTGCTCCTCCACCGTCATCATCACCGCCTGCTCGTCCGCGCTCGCATAACCGTCCGCGAACGCGCTGCCGATCAGCCGGGCCTTGCGCCAGGCGACGCGGCAGTCCTTGCGCAGGCCGCTTGAGAAGATCAGCGTGAACTGCTCGGCGACCCAGAGCGACGAGTTGAGCTCCAGGCGCGCGCCGGTGCCGGAGACATCGCGGATCGTGCAGGGCACGCTGACGGTGCTGCCGCTGCCGTTGTCGAACTCGACGATGCCGGTCCTCAGGGTGTGGTGCCTGATTGCGGCGCGATGATCGCTCATGACAGCTCCCGTGGACTTGCGGCGGCGTAAGAACACGTCCGACGCATAATCGGGGCGAGGATACCGCAGAATTTTGGCTTAACCGCTAAGCTTGCAATCGACAGCGAAAGCCATGGTAAAGGAATTGCTTCCGCGCGACCTTATCGGCGAAGAGCACGTAGCCCGAATGCAGCGAAAGCGAAATCCGGGACCGGCGTTTGCGTCGTTGCACGATCGCCCCGGATTACGCTGCGCTGGTCACTCGCGCGCGCGGCGCAGGGCCTCTTCCAATTTCCTTCTCTGCTTGTCCCATCTTCCCTGCTCGGCCTCGGCGCGCTCGTCGAGCGCGGCGCGCTCGGATTCGATCTTCTCCGCCCGCGCTTGGTGCTCCCGCCTTGCCACGTCGAGCGCTGCCTCGGCTGCGGCGACGGCCTGCTGCCGCCGCGCGCGCTCCCTGGCGCGGGCGGCCTCCTCCTTGCGACGCTCGGCCTCGCGCCGCCGCTCCTCCTTCTCGAATGCCGCCGCGGCCTTGCGCGCGGCTTGATCGTCGATCTTGCGGGATGTTTTCTTTGCGGTCTTGGCCGGACGCTTCTTGGACCTGCGTCTGGGCTTGCCCTCGCCCTCGCCGAGATCGGCCGGCAGCTCCGCGCTCTCGGTGAACGGGCCGTCAGAGCCGACCGGGCGCCTGAGCACGACCCCCGGCTTCGCCATCGTCGCCGCGACGATGTCGGGGTCGTCGGTCTCCTTGGCGACGCCCTGATGGAACAGATTGGAGCTGGCGCCCCAGGCCTGAAGCGCCGACTTCATCGAGGGTGCGGCGATCGCCTGATCGTAGAAGCCGAGCGAGGTCTGGTAGGTCTTCAGTTTCTTTGGCATGTCGCTCCGATTGTAGCTTGCTGTCCGCCAGCGGTCGTAGCCCCAATTACGAATCCCCAAGCAATGCGTCATATCCCTGTGCGCTGAACGCCAGCAGACAGAATCCATGCCCGAACGGATCGGCCAGCATCGCGATCCGCCCATAGGGCGTATCGCGCGGGGGCACCTCCAGGATCGCACCCGCGCCGAGCGCACGCGCGAGGGCAGCGTCGACATCGTCGACGACGACGTCGATATGAACGGGCGTCCAGTGCCGCTCGTAGCGGCGGCGGTCGCCGCCGGCGCCGACCGTGCCGGCCTGCTTGGTCAAGAGATAGACCGGCGCCGGCCAGCCGAGCAGCTCGACGAAATCGGCGCCGAAGCGGCGGCCGACCGTCAGGCCGAAGGCTTCGGTGTAGAACGTCGTGGCTTTGCCGACGTCCGGGACATCGATGTTGAGGAGGAAGCTCATTGGCGGGCTCGTCGCAAGTTGCGAAGCGAGCGTAGCCCGTATGGAGCGTCAGCGTAATCCGGGTTGGTGCCGCACCTCAGGGCCCGAATTACACTGACGCTACATCCGGGTGACGCGCAAAGCTCCTCGCCAACGGACGAGCGCCATCATGGCATCATGCCACTGTTTTTCCCGACCGGAGTAAACGTAATTCGGTATCGCCGAAATCGACAATCATTCGATTCTGTGGGCGATCATCCACGGCATCCTGGGTTGGCTGTACGTGATCTTCGTCGCGCTGTTTCGGTGACATCGCACCGGCAGGCGAGGCCGGCCCGCGCCGTTCGCAGCTTTTCCTTGCTTTCCCGGTCCCGGCCTCTACGGTCGCGCCGCGAACGAACCGCGAGACGAGACCATTCATGTCCGACACGATGAAATGCCCAGCCTGCAACTCCGAGCACGCCTACCAGGACCGCGGTCTCTGGGTCTGCCCGGAATGCGGCCATGAATGGAGCGGCGAGGCGGAAGCGGCCGCAGACACGGCGCAGGATGCGGGCGTGCGCGATGCCAACGGCAATGTGCTCGCCGACGGTGACAGCGTCATTGTGATCAAGGATCTCAAGATCAAGGGCTCGTCCTCGGTCGTCAAAGGCGGCACCAAGGTGCGCAACATCCGCCTGCAGGATGCCAGCGACGGCCACAACATCGCCTGCAAGATCGACGGCATCGGTGCGATGAATCTGAAATCGGAGTTCGTGAGGAAGGCGTAGCTCGCGCTGGCGCGTCCCCGCTACGACGCCCGCTTCTCACGGCGGCGGGTGCGCGCCGAAGGCTTGGCACGCTGCCGAAGATCGTTCAGAAAAATTCCCCGCGCGGCGCGCGGGCGACGTGGAAATGGAAGAACCAAAGTGAAGCAGTGGATTCCGCCTCTCCGCGGAACCCACCTGCCTTTTTGCGATATCAGCTTAGCGGGCCGCGCCCGTGGTGACATCGGCGGTCTTCACCTTGCGCGGGCTCAGCACCTTCGCCTGATGGACCGAGGCAACCGTGCTGGGCGCTGCGACCTTCTGCTCGACATGCGCAGCACCGAGCACGCGCACCTGCAGCGGGGAGACCGGGAAGCCGTTGGCCTCATAGGTCGGCAGCTCGGCGGCGACGGCGGCCGTGCCGCCCGCGATCGTCAGGATGGCGGCGGCGATCGACAAAATCTTCTTGTTCATTGATGGTGCTCCAAAGGTGAGAGTCGGAGCATATTTAGGCGCGTTTTGCTGCAGCGCGACATACATTGCTGCATCGCAACAGCGCGCCCGACGCATGACGATATGCCTAATGCGTACAAGGCCTTGGACGAATCACACCGGCTGCGACATGGCGCTTCCACGGGCGGTGCTCAGCCACCGAGCACATTGCCCCAGCCATCGAAGAGGTAAGTCTTCCAGGCCACGGTTCCATCCGTGCCGCGCCGACTGGCACGCCGGTAGTCGTCTGCCTGATCGGCGGTCCAGGTGATGATCGTGTCCGAAAGGCGATCGTGGAGGATGGCGGGCTCGGTGGGATCGAAGTTGTCCATGGGACGAAGCGAGGAATGTGTCATGGCGCCTCCAACGCTCCAGCCGCCGCAAAGTTTCGGCAGCGCAGCGAAGTAAAAGGTACGCTGCGCGTTCTGGATACGAAAGGGACAATAGAGATCCCTTGCTTCAACGCCATCACCAGCGATTTGCAGCCTTGCGACCAGATTGGTGCCGAGAGCGTAGATGATCTCGATGATGGCGAGCGCGATTCCAGCTGCGATCAGCACCATAACAACCGGAGATTGCGGACTGACGGAACTGCACGGCCACAATCCAAGATTGCGTAAATGCATTCGCTGCAAGTAGATGACAATGCTGCATTTGCAGTCGATTTCGCGCCGATGCGTTGCTGGAACCATGATGGAACCCGCGTTGCACCTCGGCAACACCCGTCTCGAAAAGCCTGCATCCACCGATTTGCGCCATTGCGCCGCCACCCCGGAGCCCGAACAATCGACGCGCTGCGTGCCTTTCCGTGCAAGACTGTTTTCGTCAAGACTGTTTTCGTCAAGACTGTTTGCATCATGACTGTTCGGACAGGATGGTTCGAACAGAACCGTTCGGAGGCAGGGATCATGAACGATCGGCGGTCTCTTCTGGTGGCACTGTCGTGTCCCTCGGCCGTTCTCGCGGGCTGGCTGGCGTTGTCTCTCTCCGCCCATGTCCCCGCCCTCATCGAGAACAGCGGCGCCAATGCGGCTGCCGTCCCGCACGTCAAGGACTTCGGCCGCCTCGACCTCGCCGACGTGCCGCACGCTGCGACGATCGAGGACGGCATCGCCCTGACCGCCGAGATCGCCGCCGTCGCTGCGGCGCCTGCCGCGGCAGCGACAGCGCCGACAACGCCCGAGGAGCCCGCCTTCGCCGTCGAGCTCGCTTCGGCCGACCCTGTGCTGATCCTGCCGACGGAGGCAGCGCCCGCGCCGCAGACTTCGCCTGAACCGGAGCCCATCGCCAGCGCGGCTGCCCCTGCGCCGGAGCCCGTCAAGCTCGCATCCGCCGATCCCACCGAGATCGTGACGACGGACGCACTGTCCCCCGCCGCGGTTGCGAGTGGCCCCGTCGCGCCTGCCAGCAACGTGTCGCCGCCTGCCGACACCGTCACCGTGCTCGACGAATGCTTCGTCATCGATGCCTGTATCGACCGCTACCTCTGGACGCTCTATCAGCGCACCCCGAAAGAGGACACGATCAAGGTTCAGGAGCGGCGCGCCGTCACCATCAAGCGCAGGGGCAAGACCGTCACGGTGATGCGCAGCTTCACGAAGCTGGTCGATCAGGACTTCGGCTGGAAAGATCCGAAGGCGGCCGAGCGCGCCGGCATGTCGATGATGGACTACGTCATCGGCGGCATGGACAAGAGCTTCAAGCAGAAGCTGTTCCGCACACTGCTCGCAGCCGAAGCCGCCGGCCTGTCGCCGGGCATCACCAGCGCATTTCGCGACGATTACCGCCAGTCGATCGCGAGCGGCCTGAAGGCCGCCTCCGACCGCTCCTATCACGGCGGCAGCAGCCGTGGCGGCTACGGCCACGGCATGGCGGCTGACATCGTCAGCACCCAAGGCAATGACCGCGCGCAGCGCTGGGTCTCGACCGAGATCCTGTGGAAGTGGGTCGACGCCAACGGCAAGGCGTTCGGCATCGGTCGCCCCTATCTCGACCGCGATCCGCCGCATGTCGGCCCGATCGACGGCCAGGAATACATCTCGAAGCGTGGCACCGCCGATCGCAAGGACGTTGCAAGCGCCAAGCCGAAGAAGCTGCGGGCCGTGGCCAGCGCCAAGCCGCCAAAGGCCCACGCCGCGCGCGAGCAGAAGAGCTCGGCCAAACCGCAGAAATCGGCGCAATCCGCGACCAAGCGCGCAACCTGACCGGCTACGGCTTGCGCGGCGTTCTCGGCAACGGCACGAGCCGCATCTCGGCCGAGCCGGCTTCCTGCGTGCGCACCAGCACCGCAAAGATCGTGTCGACCGCAAGCCGTACGGCGGACTCCATCGCTTCGCCCTTGGCCAGATGCGCCGCAATCAGCCCGGTGAGGAGGTCACCGGTGCCGTAGGGACGGATCGGCAGGCGCAGTGTTGCAAAGCGCGACAATCGCCCGCCGGCGCACAGGATCGTCTCGACCTGCCCCGCCGCCGTGTCAGCGAGGGTGCAGCCGGTGGCGACGACGTCGGTACGGCCTGCCCCTGCCAGTACCGCGCACGCCGCGCTGAGGCCTTGGGCATCGGCAGTCGTCACTCCCGAGAGCAGCTCGAGCTCGAACTGGTTCGGTGTCGTGAGGTTCGCCGCCGGCAGCAGCCGGTGCCGGACAACGTCCAAAATGCCGTCCGCGACATAGACGCGGCCGTCATCGCCGATCACGGGATCGCAGAGATAGACGAGCTTCGCATTGCGCGTGCGCGCCCGCTCGACGAAATCGGCGATCACGGCGGCATTGCCGGGCGAGCCGAGATAGCCGGTTACGAGCACGGCCGCCTCGTCGACGAGACCGCGCTCCTCCACGCCCTTCAGGAGATCCGCGATGAGCTCGGTCTCCAGCACCCGGCCGCGCAGGCTCGGATAGCGCGGATGGTTGGACAGCAGCGTCGTCGGCACCGCCGCAACGTTCACGCCCTCCGCCTGAATGGCGTAGGCAGCCGCGCTGTTGCCGACATGGCCGTGGACCACCTGGCTCTGAATGGAGATGACGAGCATGAGATAGGTCCGTAGAGTCAAACGTTGAGTGTGGCAAGAGCAGCAGGCCCGCGGTCTCGCGCTTCAGCGGCGTGCAAGCTCATCGAGATAGGCGCAGAACATATCGGCCAGGCCGTCTGCTCATCAACTCTGGAGACTTCGAATGGCCACCCCGACCATCGCATCGCTTGCGCCGCTGCTGGATCGCCTGTTCGGCGAAGCCGAGGCTGCAAGCGACGCAACGGAAGCCGCTGTTGCGGATCTGTCCGACGCGGACCGGGACCGGATGATGCGGAGCAAGACCGAATATCGCGATCTCTATGGACGCCTGAAGGAGGCACCGCTCGCGGTCTCGCGCGAGACCGGAGCGCTGCTCTACACGCTGGCGCCCGCATCATGTCGCAGGTTCGTCACTGACACATGATATGGGCTCGGGCTCATGACCTCCGCCTTCAATGCCTACGCAGCTCTCGCCCTTGCCATCGTGTTCGAGGTCACGGCGTCGGCGTTGCTGCAGCAGTCCGCGCAATTCACCCGTCCCTGGCCGACGCTGGCGATGGTGCTGTTCTACGCCGCCTCGTTCTACGCGCTGTCGGTGGCGATCCGGGTCATCCCGTTGAGCATCGCCTATGCGATCTGGGGCGGGGTCGGCATCATCCTGACCGCCACCGTTTCGTTCGTGCTGTTCCGCCAGATACTGGACGCTGCAGCCTTCGTCGGCATCGCGCTGATCGTATCAGGGGTCGTGATCATCAACCTGTTCTCGGAGACCACGATGCGTTGATGCCGGAACGCCCGGCGTTATTGGCCATGCACCGGCTTGGGCGGACGCGGCGCCGAACGGGGCGCCTTTGCACCGGGCTTGCCCGAACCCCGGGGCGGCGGCTCATCAACCGACTCGA
The DNA here is from genome assembly GCF_004114425.1 of Bradyrhizobium vignae. Classification (GTDB taxonomy): domain Bacteria; phylum Pseudomonadota; class Alphaproteobacteria; order Rhizobiales; family Xanthobacteraceae; genus Bradyrhizobium; species Bradyrhizobium vignae. Next base: position 132,835 of record NZ_RDQF01000005.1, read on the forward strand.
GATAGGCGGCAAGTGCCTTGGCCGAGTCGGAGCTGGTTGCGTAATGATCCCTCAGGAACCAGGACAGCGTCAGGCTGAAGCGGCCCTTGGCAAGGCCGCGTGGGCTGCGGTGGCAGGTCGCGCAGCCTTCAGCGAAGATCTTCGCGGGCGATTTGCCGGCGTCGAGATTTTGCGCGGCGGCGGCCGTCGCCGTCAGCACTGCGGCTGCAAGAATGATCAAGAGCGCGGTCAAGCCGCGTCCCGGTCGAAACAGCGACGTCAAATGTGGTCCCCCTCGCCCGTCGTGCGATCACGCAGCCGACGGCTGATCGAATTCGGGCGGCGCGTAGGCCTTGCCGTCCTGGTCGGTGATGACGACCCGCCAGCCCTCGCTCGCCCACACTTTCGCCTTCGCCACGATGAGCAGCCGGCTCTCGCGGGCGAAACTGTACTTCTCGTTGTCGCGTTCTGCGACCATCTTGTAGGCCAATTCGCATCCCCTTGCGTCGCCCTGCACCCGGCCTCCTCGTGGCAGCGGGCTTTGGCGGCAATTCGCCGGGAGCGTGGCAATTTGATGCCATCCGCAGGCGGTATGGCCGGCCCCGTACCATCGGCAACGGAGCCGATCCTGCTGTTCGGATCGGCGCTAAAGCATGATCCGGAAAAGTGCGAAGCGGTTTTCCGGAAAGATCATGCGTAAACAACAAGCTAAAGCGCGATGACGATTCATCCAAATCTCATCGCGCTTTAGTGCACGCGGATAATATGGGGACGGCCGAGATTGATCAGGCCCTGCACCGCCGAGAGGCGGTCATCGAGGGCTGCAATGGTGAGCAGCAGATTGTTGCGACGCTCGTCGAGCAAACCCATCTCGGCGCCGGTGAGCTTCGCGCTCGCCCGTTCCTTGTGGATCGCTTCGAGAGATTTGCGCAGTGCGGCGATCAGGCCGGCCAGCTGCTTGGCCTCCTTGGTCATCGACCGCTTTGCGACATTTTGCTGACGGCGCGTCTCCGCTTGGCTCTGTCTCATCATCATCCTCCGGTGCCCCGCTGCCCCGAGTGGATGACTGCAGCTTTGGGTAGACATATTACGATCGATGAAATCTGCCCGCGAAGAACTTTCTTAAATTGTACGCGCACGGAACTTGAGCGGCCCGCCAAAGCAGAAAGCCCGGCGCGAGGGCCGGGCTTTCCAGGGAAGGCTAAAGCGCGATGAGATTTGGATGAATCGTCATCGCGCTTTAGCTTGTTGTTTACGCATGATCTTTCCGGAAAACCGCTTCGCACTTTTCCGGATCATGCTTTAGTGCTTCTGGTGACCGTCGCCGGGACCGCCGGCCGGGGCGCCACCCGCACGTGGCGCGGCATTGACGTGCGGAGCGCCACCGCCGCCGGGATGCGGCATGGCAGGCGCGGTCGCGCGCGGTGCCGGCATCTGCGCGCGCGCATTCATCGGCGCACCATGGCTCACATTCGGCTGCGCCACGTGCGGCGTCGTGGGCCGTGCGGCAGGTGCAGCCGACACGCGCGGCGCTTCATGCGCACGCGCCATCGGCTGGGCACGGACGGCGGCGCGGCTTGCAGCTTGCTCGTGCATCATGCGCGCCTGTGCATCGCGCGGATTGCGGCTCTGCACATTGGCCCGCTCATGCGCGATGCGCTCGCTACGGCCGACGCGCGTCCGGTCGGCCGTCACTGCAGCGTCGCGTTTCGTGATCGCCGCATCACGCTTCGTGATCGCAGCGTCGCCCCTTCCGATCGCAGCGTCGCGCCTTGCGATCGCAGCGTCGCGCCTTGCGATCGCGGCGTCACGGGTGGCAATCGCGGCATCGTGCCGTGAGGTCGTAGCGTCACGCCCCGAGATCGCGGCGGCACCCTTGCCACGCACGCCTTCACGTTCCAGCGCGATTGCCGCGTCACGCGTCGCTGCACGACCGATACGGGCTGCGCCCGGGTCGAGCGTCATCCGCGTCGCAAAGCGCTCGTGCGAGATCCAGTAATTGTTCCAGTAAGCGTGGCGGCGGTACCAGGGGCGTCCCGCATAATAGCTCGACCAGTACGAGGTCAGCACGAAGGGCACGACTGGCACGTCGATCTCGTCGACATAGTCGGGGAGATAGACGTAGTGATTGCGGTAGAGATATTCGAGATATTGCGAGGATACCCAGCCGCGATCGTCGGAGAAGCTCACGTCGCACCAGGCATTGCCGCGCAGGCAGCCATGGATGTTGACGCGGGCGCCGCCGGGGATGCGATCGACCAGGGGAAAGCCCGCGCCCGGCCCGGCACGCAGACCGGTCGAGACGGTGACGATGCCCGGCGCGGCCAGTGCGGCCGTCGGGGCGAGCAGCAATGCAGCAAACAGAACGCTTCTGAGTCTCATGGCATGTTCCTCCTCTGCGAGACGGAACGCGCAAGCGAAACGGGCGTTCCGCCTGTCATCACTGCATCCGCCGAAAGATTGAGAACACGCTGCGCGCGGAGTTCAATATTCATCCGCCGTTCATCGACACCGCGAGCGTAGCAATTCCAGCGTCAGTTCACCGGCAGCATGAAGGCGTCGAAGTACGAGGCGAGCCCTGCAAAGTCGTCGAGCGACAGCACGCTGGCGACATACTGGTCGGGCCGGACCACGACCATGCAGCCGGCTTTTCGATCGATGCCGCGCATTGCGAAGACGTCTTGGCCGCCCTTGAGGTCCGGAGAAAACATCTTCTCGTAGTCGATCAGACCATAGCGGCCCTTGCGCGGGAGCAGCATTGGCGGCATCGCCGCGACGGCAAGCTCACGATGATCCTGCTGAAAGACGGCACGCAGGTCGATCACGCTGTCGATGTCTGCGCCAACAGGCGTGTATCGCCGCATCGGCGATTCCCGGGATTCGGCAAGGAAGTTGCACAAGCCACGAATGGCCGAGCCGGCAGCCGCAGGATTCTCGGCAGGCGAAAACGCGTAGATGCGGAATCGGCCATCGGCCTGCGCCGCGTGGCCGAGATGCACCGGCTTGGCGTCCGCCAGGCGGATCACCGGCGCAGAATGGAAGCGCTTGCCGATGATGAGGCCTTCCGCGAGATGCTGATGCGTGGCCGCGCCGGTGAGAACCGATGGACGGTAATGCGTCGCCGTCCCTGCCGTGTAGCGGCCGTGCCGGACGAAATAATCCTGTGTCTTCGCCGCATCGGCACCGCCGGCCTTCGCGGCGGAAGCGAGAATTCCCGCCCACTCGCGGTCGAAATCGATCAACTCCTGCGCGACCGCCTGGCGCTCCGCCGAATAGGAGTGCAGCAAGCTCGGCGCACATTGCTTGCGGAGCACGGCGGCGAGCTTCCAACCGAGATTGAAGGCATCCTGCATCGAGACATTCATGCCCTGCCCGGCCTTCGGGCTGTGGGTGTGGCAGGCATCGCCGGCGATGAAGATGCGCGGCAGGCGCGTATCGATCTCCGCCTCCGGCACATCGTCGAACTTGTCGGTCAGGCGCTGGCCGATCTCGTAGACCGACCACCAGGCGATTTCCTTCACCTCGAGCGAATGCGGCTTCAGGATCCGCTGCGCTTTCGCAATCACGTCGTCGGCAGTGATGTTGCGATTGGCGACGCGCTCGCCGACGTCGAGTTTTGCGAGCTCGACATAGATGCGGACCATGTAGCCGCCTTCGCGCGGAATGATCAGCAGGCTGCCGTCCTTGGCCGACTGGATCAGGGACTTGAAGCGGATATCAGGGAAATCCGTCACGGCCAGCACGTCCATCACGCCCCAGGCGTGGTTGGCGGAATCGCCCTGCAGCTCGCGCCCGATCGATTTGCGCACCGTGCTGCGTGCGCCGTCGCAGCCGACGACGTAGCGCGCCTTGATCGTCTCGACCTTCCTCTCGTTTCCAGCATCGACGCGTTCGAGCCGCACGATCACGGCATGATCGGCGGCATCAGCCGCCGGATCGACATGGAGGTCAAGCACGCGCCGGCTGTAATATGGCGCGAGCTTCGCCGGCGATTTGCGCATGACGTCGAGAAAGCAGTCATGGACGCGCGCCTGGTTCAGGATGACGTGCGGGAATTCCGACAGCCCGTCCTCGACGTCCTGCACCCGGCCGCTGCGCGTGATCTTCTCCGGCGTCCGCTCATCCGGCTTCCAGAACGTCGTCTCGTTGACCCAATAGGCCTCCTTCAGCACACGTTCGCTGAAACCATAGGCGTGGAACATCTCCATGGTGCGGCAGGCGATACCGTCGGCCTGCCCGACCAGCAGGCGCTCCGGCTTCTGCTCGACGACGCAGGTCTTGATATCGGGGAATTGCGCAAGCTGAGCGGCGAGCGTCAGGCCGGCAGGCCCGCAACCGACGATGAGAACGTCGACCTCGGCAGGCACGCTTCCCGCCGCCCCCGACGCCTGAACGCGCGCAGCGGGATCGGCGATTTCTGGGTCGCCCGGCTGAAATCCATTGAGATGGAATTGCATGAGCACCTCTCCCGTCAACTTCTGTTTGGATATTGATCAGTATGCTGACTATCAGTATACTTGTCAATGACCCTCACCCTCCGCGGAGACTTCGGTGAAAGACCACAACGACATGCCCGGGCATCTGGCGCGCCGCTTCCAGCAGATCGCGGTCGCGGTGTTCCTGGCCGAGGTCGAAGACGCCGGCTTCGATCTCACGCCGGTGCAGTACGCCGCGCTCGCGACCATCAAGGCCAATCCGGGGCTGGACCAGGTAACGCTCGCAGGATTGATCGCCTACGATCGTACCACCATCACCGGCGTGATCGACCGCCTCGTCCAGAAGGGCCTCGCGGAGCGCCGCCCCTCCAGCCGCGACCGCCGCGCGCGGGAGCTTGAGATCACCGACGAAGGCCGGCGCACGCTGCGCAAGATCACGCCGGCCGTCGAATCCGCGCAGCGCATCATGCTGCGTGGTCTCAGCGCGAAGGAGAGCGAGGAGCTGATGCGGCTCTTGCGCAAGGCCATCGCCGCCGGCAATGAGCTCAGCCGCGCTCCGCTGCGCGATGCGCAGGTCTGATGCCGCACCCCGTCCGTAATTGTCGCAGCGCACGAAACCAGGAACTAACCTTCGGCTGCTAACGTCGGCCGCATTGGGCGCTTAACGCGCGATTAACTTTGCGGGGCGGAGTTTCGGATGTCCAGGTTCGTCGTTATTGCCGCAGCCATCGCGCTCTCGACCGGTCACGCGCTCGCCAACGGCCATGGCGGCGGCGATGCCCCGCCCCCGCCGAAACCCGAGGCGACGACGGCACCGGCGAAGGTGGTCCTGACCAAGCAGGGTCCCAAGCTCGTCGATCTCAAGGGCATGACGCTTTATTATTACGAGCGCGACACCACCGGGAAGACCTCGAACTGCAACGGCAAGTGCACCGAGAGCTGGGTGCCGCTGGCGGCGACGGCCGACGCCAAGGCTGTCGGCGACTTCACCGTGATCAGCCGCAACGACGGCACCAAGATGTGGGCGTACCGCTACCGCCCGCTCTACACCTCGCCCGCCGACAAGGCGCCGGGCGATGCCAACGGCAATGCCACGACGCTGCAATGGCGCATTGCCCGGCCTGAGTAGCAGCGCAGAAACAACCTGGCTCGAACGGCCGGTCGCGCAGCCTCACCCGCGCCAGCGCCCGCCCGTTTCGGCTTGCGCGCTCTGCCCTGGCGGCAGTACCACCACGGTAGAGCCCAGCTTCACCCGATCATAGAGATCGATCACGTCCTCGTTGCGCATCCGGATGCAGCCGGACGAGATCGCCTGCCCGATATATTCGGGCTGGTTGGTACCGTGGATGCGGTAGAGCGTGTCCTTGTTGCCGACATAGAGATAGATGCCCCGCGCGCCCAGCGGATTGGCAGGCCCCCCGGGAACGCGCGCCGGATAGGGGCCGAGTCGCGCCTGGATATCCGCCGTCGGAACCCAGTCCGGCCATTCCGCCAAGCGGCCGACACGCGCGACGCCGGAAAACGCCATGGCTTCCTCACCGACCGCAACGCCGTAGCGGATCGCCTTGCCATCGGGCAGCACGTAATAGAGGTAACGCGCATCGGTATCGACCAGGATCGTGCCCGGCTGCTCCTTGCGACGGTAGTCCACGATGTGGCGGAGATATTGCTCGGGCACGTTCGCCTGCGCATAAGGCGTGTGCGCGAGCAACTGACGGTCGCGCGGCGTCATGCTCGCATCCGTCGATGGCGAAAGCGTCGCCTGCATGCAGCCGCCCAGCGGCAACATGGCTGCGACGAACAAAACGAGTAGAGATCTTGGCACCGCCGGCCCCCGGATAGCGGATAGCAGCGCCCCCAGCAGCCCCACATGCTGCCAAAATCGTGCTGAAAACAAGGCAGAATGGAACAATTGCGCGTGTTCGACAAACCGGGTTCCATCACCACAAACGGCGGAAGACTGTCGCATCATCTCCATTCCCTCGCCTTGCTTTGGTCAAACCCGGCTGGACTCGTTGCGGCATGGGCTCACCTCAGATCAGCCCCGCGCCAATGCGGACGAATTAAACCTCATCAACCGGGCTTCAAAGGAGCTGCGATGCTCGCGACGCTGAATGCCAAGCAAATCGTCGATGAGATCGTGAAGGACACGATCAAGGACAACGATCCGCATGACGCGCTTCAGATCTCTCCGGAGATCGTGCTGGCTTCGCGGCCAGCCAGCGTGCCCCCCGCGCTGGCGCCGGAGATCGCGCCGCGTCCGGAGCCCAAGTTTACTCCGGAGCCAAAGTTTACTCCGGAGGCAAAGTTTACTCCGGAGCCGAAGTTCACTGTGGAGCCGCCGCGCGCGCCCGAGCCCACCATCAACGTCGTCTACGGAAAGCCCGCCGCGGCACCGTCGGTCGACACGGCTGTCCGCGTCACGTCCAGTGATGGTCCGGTCAGGCCGAAGCGATCCTCGATCGGCAAGTGGCTGCGCCGTGCGTTCGTCACGTTCCTGCTTGCGGGCACCAGCGTGGTGGCCGCCATCGCCTGGGAGAAGCACGGCGACACGGCAAAGCAAATGCTCGCCGAATGGACGCCGGTATTGACGTCACTGATGCCGTCTTCCATGCCGCTGATGTCTTCGACCCCGCAGGCGACGCCCGTCGCGGCGGCGCAAGCTGCCCCGCCTGAAGCGCCAGCGGTAGCCGAACAAGCGGCCGATCAAGCTGCGACCCCGCCTGCGACCCAGCTTGCCGCCGCGCCCGCAACAGCGCAGCCCGACACCTCGCAGTCGTTGCAGTCGCAGTCGTTGCAGTCAATGACGAACGATCTCGCCGCGATGGCGCAGCAGATCGAGCAGCTCAAGTCCAACATCGCCGAGTTGAAGGCCGGACAGGAGCAGATGGCGCGTGAGATGGCGAAGCCGCCTGCGCCCAGGCCAGTGGCTGTTGAGACGAGGCCGGCCGATCCGCGCCCGCGCGCTGCTGCGCTCCCGCCGCAGCCTCCCGCGCCGCCGCTTCGCAAGCCCAAACCGGCTGTCAGGCCGGCCGTGACGCGGACCTACATGCCGGCCTATTCGCCCGCGCCTCCACCGCCATCGCAGGCAGCCGCGGCTCCGCCGCCAGCGCCGCCCGTTGCGACGACGCAAGCCGTTGCCGATGACGACGGACCTGTCGTGCGTCCGCCGATGCCGCTGCGCTAGCAGCGGCAGACGACAGCACGACATCGCGCACGCTGTCCGAGTCGGTGTGATGCGTTGAGTCCGGGCGATTACGGAAGCGATGCCTCGTTCGTCTTCCGCTCAAGAGAAAAGGCCGTCGGGATCTATGCCGCCGGCCTTCTCTTGCAGCTGCCGGTTCCCGGAGCCCGGTTCTGCTGCAATTCCATGCCTTATGATCCCGCAGATATATTTAATAAAATCTTAACGAACCCGCACGCTGCACATCATTTCTGCGCCATAAGCCCAGAGATTGCGCGGCGAGTACATTCGGCAGATATCGACTCAGTGGTACCATCCGACATGCGTTGAGACTTGCGCTGAAGCTCAGATCGTCACACCGGGGGAAGTCGGATGCCCTACTACTCTTTCGATCTCGTGGTTGGTGAAGAGTTCAAGAACCAAGGTGGAATCATCCTCGAAGACATCGAGGTTGCCTCCGATCGCGCCGATCAATTGGCGTGCGAGCTGTCGCAGGTGAAGCCGGAGCTGCAGCAGAAGGGTTGCTCGGTGCGCGTCACCGATGGCGATCACAACGAGCTCTATCGCACGCCGCTCGATCCGGTACCGGCCTGGCAGCGCTAAGCTGAGCCTAAAGCATGATCCGGAAAACTGCGAAGCGGTTTTCCGGAAAGATCATGCGTAAACAACAAGCTAAAGCGCGATGACGATTCATCCAAATCTCATCGCGCTTTAGTCCAGCGTCGGCGGCTCGAACCAGTTCGTCAGCGACAATCCGCCATCGACGACGAAGGCTGCGCCGGTGACGTAAGCGGAAAGCTTGTTCGACAGCACCGTGAGCGCCATCGGCACGAGATCCTGGGCCTCGCCGAGACGCCCGAGCGGAATGTGCCGCGCCAGCGCGGGATCGGCAACGAAGCCACCGGCTGCGATCGCGCCGGGCACCAGCGCGTTGACGCGGATATCATGGCGGCCAAACGTCTTGGCCAGCTCCTTCACCAACATCCCCAGCCCCGCCTTCGCCGTCGAATAATGCGGCAGGTTGCGCGGGGTGCCCGCATGCAGCGAGGTCAGAAACAGGAACGAGCCCGGCCGCTTCGCCGCGATCAGCCGTTTTGCGAGCTCGCGCGCCAGATGAAATCCGGCATCGAGATTGACGGCGTGCATCTCCTGCCATGTCCTGCGATCGACCGCGAGCGCATGATCGGCCTCCCGCCGCGGCGGCGAGGCGCTGTGGACGAAATGCGTGATCGCGCCCAGCGCGGCATGTGCGGCAGTCAACAGCTCATCGCAGGCCTCGAGCCTGGCGAGATCGCCGACCCAAGGCACGGCCAAATCGGGCCTCTCGCTCGCGCTGATCGCGGCACGCACCCGCTCCGCGTTCACATCCGCGAACATGGTGCGGACGCCCTCGCCGACCAAGCCTAGCGCGATCGCGCGGCCGATGCCGTTGCCCGCGCCGGTGACGAGCGCGGTGTCGTATGCGGGATCGAACGGCGTGCTGAACAGGCTCATGTTGCGCTCCGCGGCTGGGGAGCGCCAGGTTAGCCCACCGCCCGGACGGACGACAATCGCGCTCCGGCCCCATTGCCGAGCGGCGCGCCGGACGCTAGCCTCTCAAAAAACGGAGGAGGTTCCAGGGATGCGCGCCGATTTTCTGATGACGGGCCTGTTGCTGCTGGCTGCGCCCCAGGCGGCCGACGCGCCGCCGCGGTCGACCTATGTAACCATGGTCTTGCAGGCCTTCGCCGCCAAGGTCGAGTGTCCCAACACGGACCTCGTCTATCAGGACCTCGTGCAGAGGGCGCGGCAGATGCATCTGCCCGACGGCACCACCGAGAAGGTACGTAAGGCGATTGCCTGGATGCACACTGGCGGGAAGATGGGTGAGAAGCAGGACGATGATTTGATGGCCGAGGTCGCGGTCGCGACCCAGGCGACCGACATGGACCAGCGCCGCCTCGGCATGCCCGGCTGGTGCGAGGCCCAAAAGACCAACCTCGCCGGCCTGATCCGCAGCAAGGGCGGCTAGCCGGTTTCGCGGTGTTAAGCACGCCGCGACGGAACCTGCGCTACGGCCCAAAATCGTCACAATCCTCGAAAGCATGCTGCCTCCTGGAATTCGAACAGGAGGTCCTGATGCGGAGTATCCATTGCGTTTTCGCCGGCGCGATTGCGGCCGCCACGGTGCTGACTGCGCCCGCACTGGCGAGGAATTCCGATGCCCAGAAGGGCGAGGAAAAACCCACATCGTCGTCGTCCTGCAGTGCCTATCAGCAGGCGCCGGACGGCACGTGGGAACCGCTCCCCTGCAAGGAGTCGGGCGAGCGTGCGCAGCCCCAGACACACAATCGCACTTCGTCGCAAGGCGCTGACCGCGGGGAGCGTTGAGCGTGACCGGGCCTCTGAATGTCAGCTCTGATGCGGGCCGCGCATGATCTTCATGGCGTCCACGATGTGACGCCACTCCTTGGCCTCCTCGGCCTCGCCGCGGCCCTCGCAGGCCTGGGCCTGCTCGGCGGCCTTCGCGATCGCAGCAAAACCGTGCTGCTCGAGCATCTGCCGGGCAACGGTATGGACCTGGACCTCGGACATCATGGGCGCTCTCCGGTCTGACCAACTGCGGTGCAACGCTCCCGCGGGTTGTTCACAACGATTGAAGCCCGGGGCGCGTTCCGTCCGATCGACGTGAGCCCGAAGACAAGGCGGCCCCCATGCCCGGCGGACCGCCTTCTCACCCACCCCATAACGGGAATCTTCGGCCGCGTGCCCTACGCGACCGCCACCTTCTTGCGTTCGAAGTCGTTGGGCACCTCGATGTCGACCTCCAGGGTCGAGACCTCGTCGCCGCGCTCGAGCCGGACGATGACCTTGGTCGGGTCCAGCGTCACATGCTTGGACACGACGGCGAGAATTTCCTCGCGCAGCACACCGAGCAGATCGGGCTGGCCGCGCATTCCGCGTTCATGGGCAAGCAGGATCTGCAGCCGTTCGCGAGCGACGGGCGCCGAGGCCTTCTTGCCGCGGAGAAGTCGAAGCAGACCCATGCTCATGCAGCCCTCCGTCGCAGCAGACGATCCATCAGGCCTCTCCGCTCGGCAGGAACATGCATCGTCACGTTCTCGCCGCAGAGGCGCTTGGCCGCGTCCATGTAGGCCCGCGCCGGCGCGCCGTCCGCGTTGGACAGAGTCACCGGCGTGCCGACGTTGGAGGCCTTCAACACGTCCTGGCTCTCGGGGATGATGCCGAGCAAGGGCGTGGCTAGGATCTCGAGGATGTCGTCGATGGTCAGCATCTCGCCCCGCGCGGCGCGCGAGGGATCGTAGCGGGTTATGAGAATGTGCTTCTCGACCCGCTCACCCTTCTCGGCCCGCACCGTCTTGGAATCGAGCATGCCGATGATGCGGTCGGAATCGCGCACCGAGGAGACTTCCGGATTGGTGACGATCACGGCCTCGTCCGCGAAGCGCATCGCCATGGACGCGCCGCGCTCGATGCCGGCCGGGCTGTCGCAGATCACCCAGTCGAAGCGGCTGCGCAACTCGGCGATGACCTTGCCGACGCCCTCTTCCGTCAGCGCGTCCTTGTCGCGGGTTTGCGAAGCCGGCAGCAGCCACAGATTCTCCAGCCGCTTGTCGCGGATCAGCGCCTGCGGCAGCTTTGCCACCCCCTGCACCACGTTGATGAGGTCGAACACCACGCGGCGTTCGGCGCCCATCACGAGGTCGAGGTTGCGCAAGCCGACGTCGAAATCGACGACGACCACCTTGTCGCCGCGCTGCGCGAGCGCCGCTCCCAGCGCGGCGGTCGTGGTAGTCTTGCCGACCCCGCCCTTGCCTGATGTCACGACCAGTACCTTACTCATCGCAAATGTCTCCTTTGCTGGTCAGTTCAGCGCTGTAATTCGCATGGTATTCCCCTGCAGCCAGGCCTGCGCCGGTTTGCCGCGCAGGGCCTCGTCGATGTCGTCGGCAGTCTGATAAAACCCATCGATCGCAAGCAGTTCGGCTTCGATCTTCTGGCAATAGATGCGCGCGCTGGTGTGTCCGTTCACGCCCGCCATGGCGCGGCCGCGCAGCGCGCCATAGACGTGGATCGAGCCGCCGGCGACGACTTCGGCGCCGGAGCCGACCGAGCCCAGAATGGTGACGTCGCCTTCCGGGAAGATCACGGTCTGGCCCGAGCGCACGGGGTTTTCGAGCAGCAGCGACGTCGGCTTGGTCTCGGCCTTCAGTTCGGCCTTCTTCGGCGCGCTCGGCTCGACCACGCAGCTGCGCCCACCAGTCAGCAGCGGCGGCATCATCGGTGTCAGCCTTCCCTCCTCCACGCCCTCGATGCCGAGCACGCGGATGTTGCGGTCCTGAAGGCTGGTGAGCAGATGGCCGATGCCGGCCTGGCTGAGGTCGACCGAGGACAGATCGATCACCACGGGCCGACCGGCGAAGAAGCCCGGCGACCGCGCGATGGTGGCGTCGATCTCATGCAGCCAGTCCTGGACCGGAACCGTCGGCGTGAACACGAAAGCCACATAGGAGCGCCCTCGCAGGCGCACCATTTGACGTTGGACTTTAGCTGCAGCCTCCATCACGGCCGACTCGTTCCCTGTTATTGAATGGTTAACGATGCGGCGGATATGGTTAACGGCGGGTTAACTTTCCGTGGGATTACGTGGGGAAGGATCGTGGCAGATTGCGCGCTCCCATGTCCCGGACGCGCCGCAACGCGCAAGCGTTGCTGCGCAGAACCGGGCCCCGGCTCTGCAGCGAATCGTCAAAGGGACGCTGCGCTGCGTCCGGGGCACGAGCGGAGAGCAAGGCACACACTTTCCACATCGTCATTGCGAGCGCAGCGAAGCAAATCCAGACCGCCTCCCGCGGGGAGCCTCTGGATTTGCTTCGCTGCGCTCGCAATGACGAGGACAGACGGTGAGCCCGCCCCCTACTTCTTCACCTTGCTCGCATCCATCTTGATGCTGGGATCGAGCATCTTGGTCGTGAATGCGGTGGTGACGTCGAACGGCTTTTCCATGCCGACATAGGTCTGGACCAGTTCGTAGTCCTTCTTCATTCGCTCGCCGTCGATCCAGCCGAGACCCTTGGTGGTCGTGAACTCGTCGGTCATCAGGAATTTGATGCGCTCCCACTGCCGCTCCTGGTTCTCCTTGTCGAGACCGGAGACCTGGTCGAGCAGCGCCTTCAGGCATGGCGTGACGTCGGCAACGCACGCCGCAAAGGCCTTCTGCGTCACGCGCACGAAATCCTCGACGACCTTCGGATTCTTCTGAAGGTACGCGCCGTTGACGATCAGCGAATTGCCGTAAGGGTTGAGCCCGATGTCCTTCCAGTTGAGGTAGCCGAGATCGGGTCCGAACTCGATCACCTTCAGGTCGTGCTCGTTGTAGAAGTCGCTGATGATATCGACGGTGTGGCTCTTCAGCGCCGCGATCTTCGCGGTCGGTCCGACATTGACGAAGCCGACGGAGTCGGGCGCGAGCCCTGCCGCCTTGGCGAACGCCGGCCACATCACGCGCGAGGCATCGCCCGGCGGATTGCCGATCTTGTGGCCGGGGAAATCCTTCACGCCGTTCACGCCATAGCTCTTCAGCCAGTAGAAGGTCTGGCCGGTATTGGCATAGACGCTCATCACCGCGACCGCGTCGGCGCCCTTGCTCTTGGCCACCAGCATGGTGGCGAAATCGGCGACGCCGAACGGCGAGCCGCCGGAGCCGACCTTGGCGGCGGAGACGCCGGAGCCCTTGCCGGTCTCGATGGTGAGGTCGATGCCGGCCTTCTCGTACCAGCCCTGCGCCTTGGCGTAATAATAGGGCGAGTGATCGGCCGTCGGCGTCCAGTTGAGGATCAGATTGACGGCTTCTCCCGCATGCGCGGGCACCGCCGACGTACCGACTCCCAAGGCCAACATCAGGGCCGAGCCCGCCGCCTGCAAACGCTTCATCGCATCTCTCCTCGTTGCCGCGACCCGGCTTGTCGCTCTCCCCTTGTGAGGATACCAATGCAACAAGCCCGCCCTCAACTTGTCAACTGTTTGGTTGGAAATGCCCGCAAAACGATCTGGCGACACCGTGCCGCAGCGCCGCGACCCCGTCGCCACCCGCAAGAAACTGCTGACGGCGGCGCGCCAGGAATTCGCCCGGCACGGTCTTGCGGGCGCCCGCGTCGACGAGATTGCCGGGCGTGCCGGCGTCAACAAGCAGCTCGTCTATCACTATTTCGGCGACAAGGACGCGCTGTATCTGGCCGTGCTCGAATGGGTCTACGAGGACATCCGCGAGCAGGAGCGAAGGCTCAATCTCGAAGGCCTGCCGCCGGAGACGGCGATCCGCAAGCTGATCGAAGCGTCGTTCGACCACCTGGCGGCGAACCCTGATTTCATCGTGCTCTTGAACGACGAGAACCGCGGCGGCGCCCGCCACGTCCGCGGCTCGATCCGGCTGGAGGCGATGCACTCACCGCTCGTGAGAAGCGTTTCCCACATCCTCAACGAGGGGGTGCGCGCGGGCGTGTTCCGCAAGGGGATCGATCCCGTCCAGCTCTATATCTCGATTGCGGGGCTCAGCTATTTCTTCTTCTCCAACACGCCGACGCTGTCGGCGATCTTCGGCAAGGATCTGTCGAGCCGTGCCCAGCGGCGCGCCCGGCGCCGGCACGTCGCCGACCTCGTGCTGCAGTCGCTCCGGCCCTAATCAACCAACTGGTTGAAACTTTCTCGAAGGCCGGTTAGGCTTGCGACCTGCGGCATCGCTGCCGCGGCCAACAGGGAGCAGTCGGTGGCAGGAGACAACGCACGCAGCTCGCGCAGCTTTGCGATCATCCTGATCGTGCATCTCGCCGTGCTCGTGCTGTGGCAGGTTGCGGTCGATGCCTTCCACGTGCCGAAATTCATCCTGCCCTCCCCGCTCGCGACGGTGCAGACGCTGGGGACGGCGGGCTACGCCTGGGGCGCCAACACGCTGGTGACGGCGATCGAGATCCTCGGCGGCTTTGCGCTCGGCGCATTCGTCGGCGTGGCGCTCGCCGTGATCTTCAGCTGGGCCCCGCTGCTGAGCCTCGTGCTGCTACCGCTGTTCGTCACGCTGAACATGATCCCGAAAGTCGCGCTCGGCCCGCTCTTCATCGTCTGGTTCTCCTACGGCATCGTGCCGAACATCCTGATCGCCTTCAGCATCTGCTTCTTCCCGATCCTGCTCACCACCGCGCGCGGCCTGCGCGAGGTCGAGCCTGATCTGCTCGACCTCGTCAAATCGCTGCGCGGCTCGCGCTGGACGCTGTTCCGCAAGATCCAGCTGCCGGGATCGCTGCCTTACGTGTTCTCCGGCATGAAGGTCGGCGCCATCCTGGCGGTCGCCGGCGCCATCGTCGGCGAGTTCATCGCCTCCGAGCGCGGGCTCGGCTACCTCATGATCCAGGTGCAGTCCTCGCTCGACACGCCCGCGATGGTGATGGCCGTCGTGCTGCTGACGCTGCTCGGCGTCGCTCTCTACGGCCTGGTGCTGGCCCTCGAACGCATGTTCGTGGTCGGTGACGCAAGACAGACCTGACAACGGCAGAATTAAGACCCGGGACAAATCCATGCTGCTCACACGCCACACGCTGCCGAAGACCATCCCCGATGTCGCTGCGCTCGACGAGCTCTTGTGCCGGCCGACGCAGGCGCTGATCGACGACCTCGAGAAGGTCGAGGGCGACATCATGATCCTCGGCGTCGCCGGCAAGATGGGCCCGACGCTGGCGGGGCTCGCGAAAGCCGCCGCGCCGGACCGCCGCGTCATCGGCATCGCGCGCTTCAGCGACCCGAGCGTGAAGGATTGGCTGCATGCGCGTGGCGTCGAGACCATCAATTGCGACCTGATGGACGAGCGCGCAATTCAAGCGCTGCCCAAAGCGGCGAACATCGTCTTCATGGCGGGACGCAAGTTCGGCGCCGAGGGCGATCTGTCGCTGACCTGGGCGATGAACGCGCATGTGCCGGCGCTGGTCGCGCAGGCCTTCCCGTCCTCGCGCATCGTGGCGTTCTCGACCGGCTGCGTCTATCCCTTCGTGCCGGTCGACGGCAAAGGCTCGACCGAGGAGATGGCGCCGAACCCGCCCGGCGAATACGCCCAATCCTGCGTCGGCCGCGAGCGCATGTTCGAATATTTCTCGCGCAAGTTCGGCACGCCGGGTCGCCTGTTCCGCCTCAATTACGCGATCGACATGCGTTACGGTGTGCTGCACGATATCGCGACGAAAGTGCTCAATGGTTCGCCAATCGACGTCAGCCTCGGCCATGTCAATTTCATCTGGCAGGGCGATGCGTCGGCGCAGGCGCTGCGCTGCCTCGCCCATTGCACCACGCCGACCTCACCGCTCAATGTCAGCGGCCACGAGATTTTGGCGGTGCGCGATCTCGCCCAGAAATTTGGCGCCAGGTTCGGCCGCGCGCCGGTGCTGACGGGCAAGGAAGAGCCGACGGCGTGGCTGACCGACACGTCGAAGGCAGTTGAGCTGTTCGGCCTGCCGGTGGTCGACACCGAACAGCTGATCGCCTGGACCGCGGATTGGGTCTCTCGGGCCATGCCGAGCCTCGGCAAGCCCACCAAATACGAGGTGCGCGATGGACGCTACTGACGGGCCGCCCGTCCTCAAGCTCGGCGTGCAGGACGCGATCGCAGGGCTGGCGCTCTCGACGGAAGCGCACTGGAATCAGACCGAAGAGGACTGGCGCATCTTCCTGCGCGAGGGCATCGTGTTCGGCATCCGCGACGGAGCGCGACTGGTCGCGACCGCAGCCCTCCTGCCCTATTCCGGCAACAACGCCTGGATCAGCATGGTGCTGGTATCAGGCACGCACCGCCGCCGCGGCCTTGCAACGCGTCTGGTCGATGCCTGCCTGGAAACGGCGCGCAAGAATGGACTGACGAGCTGGCTCGATGCGACGCCCGACGGCGCCGCCGTCTACGGACCGCTCGGATTTACGCCGACCCTGCAATTGCGCCGTTTGAAGCTGGAGAAATCCGCGCAGGCCACCGAGGCGGCCCCATCGGCCGCAACGCTCGAGGCGCTTTGTACCCGCGACCGGCGCGCCACCGGCTTCGACCGCACTGCTCTGCTGACCGCTTTCACACAGCGCGCTGGGTCACGCATCGTCGCAGCAAGCGGATGCATTGCGTTGGTCCGCGACGGCAGAACCGCGCGCCATATCGGCCCGTTGTTCGCCGATCATGCCACCGAAGCGCTGGCGCTGGTTCGCGCGATTGCAGGATCCGAAAATGGCCCACTTCTGCTCGATGCCGTCGCGTCACAAGCTGCGTTCCTGGAGGGATTGACGAGGTCCGGCTGGACCATCGAGCGGCCGTTCCAGCGCATGCGGTTCGGCCCCGCCAGCATCGCGGCCGAAGAAACGCCATTCGCCGTCGCCGGCCCCGAATTCGGATAGGACATCATGCACCACAGCCAGATCAACAGCGACATCCGCAAGCTGATCGCCGAAGGCACCGTGCTGCCGGCACACCCCCTCGCGCTCACCGCCGGGCGCCGGCTCGACAAGACGCATCAGCGCGCGTTGACGCGCTATTACATCGACGCCGGCGCTGGCGGCCTCGCCGTCGGCGTGCACACGACGCAGTTCGCGATCCGCGACGTCGGTCTCTATCGTCCCGTGCTCGAGCTCGCCGCCGAGACCGCCGCGAGCTGGACCACGCGGCCGCTGGCGCTGGTCGCCGGCCTCGTCGGGTCAACCAGCCAGGCAACCACTGAGGCCCGCACCGCACGCGACATCGGCTATCATGCCGGCCTGCTCAGCCTTGCGGCGATGAAAAGCGCCTCCGAGGACGAGATCATCGCCCATTGCACGGCCGTGGCCGCCGAGATTCCGCTGGTCGGCTTCTACCTCCAGCCGGCCGTCGGCGGCGTCATCCTGTCGAGCCGGTTCTGGCAACGCTTCGCCGCGATCGACAATGTCGTTGCGATCAAGATCGCGCCGTTCAACCGCTATCGGACACTCGACGTGCTGCGCGGCGTGGCGGCCGCCGGCGCGCTCGACCGCGTCGCGCTCTACACCGGCAATGACGACCACATCCTGCTCGACCTGATGCTCCCGTTCGATCTCCGCGACAACGGCATCACCACGCGAACCTATTTCAAAGGCGGCCTGCTCGGCCACTGGTCCGTGTGGACCGCGACTGCCGTCAAGCAGTTCGCGCGCTGCAAGGCGGCGCGGCACAAGGACAGCGTGCCGGCCGACCTGCTGGCGCTCGATGCCCGCGTCACCGATTGCAACAGCGCCTTCTTCGACGTCGCCAACGATTTTCACGGCTGCATCGCCGGCTGCCACGAGGTGTTGCGGCGCCAGGGTCTGATGCAAGGCCTGTGGTGCCTCGATCCGAACGAGGCCCTCAGCCCCGGCCAGAAGGAGGAGATCGACCGCGTCACGCGCGAGCACGCGGACCTCAGCGACGATGCCTTCGTCGCCGCGAACTTGAACAAATGGCTGGCATGAGCTCAGACCCCTTCATCAGCCTGCAAGGCGTCCGCAAGGTCTATCGCTCTGGCGGCGCGGAGTTTCTCGCGGTGTCCGACGTCACGATGGACGTCGCTGAAGGTGAGCTGGTCTCGCTGGTCGGCCCCTCCGGCTGCGGCAAGACGACAGTGATGAAGATCCTGGCTGGCCTGCACGGCGCCGACGGCGGCACCGTCAGGATAGGCAATACCAACAGCCCGTTCGATCCGACCCGCGACATCGGCATGGTGTTCCAGCAGGCGCTGCTCTTGAAGTGGCGCACCATCCTGGAAAACGTGCTGCTGCCGGCCGAGATCGTCGGCCTGCCGATGAAGGCCGCGCGCGAGCGGGCGCGCGACCTGCTCAACCTCGTCGGGCTCGCCGGCTTTGAGCAGAAATATCCGCAGCAGCTGTCCGGCGGCATGCAGCAGCGCACCGCGATCGCGCGCGCCTTCATTCATGATCCAAAACTGATCCTGATGGACGAGCCGTTCGGGGCGCTGGATGCGCTGACGCGCGAGCAGATGAATCTGGAGATGCTGCGGATCTGGCGCGAGAGCGGCAAGACCATCATCTTCGTCACGCATTCGATCCAGGAAGCCGTCTTCCTGTCCTCGCATTGCGCCGTGCTGACGGCGGGACCTGCGAAGATGGCCGACTATTTCGCAATCGACCTGCCCTTCCCGCGCGACCTGCCGCTCAAGACCACGGACGCGTTTGGAGCGTATGCAAGGCGGATATATGCGAAGCTGGGACTGGGCGCGGCGTAGACGATAGTCCGGAGCCCGGATGGAGTCCGGTAGGTTGGGCGAAGCGAAGCGTGCCCACCATGGCGAGTGAAGCAAGAAATGGTGGCACGGCGCAAAGGCGCCTTTGCCCGCCCTTACGGGAGCGCGGCGCAATCGCGACACCGCGCCCGCATCGTCCGCTCAGCTCTTGTTGCGCATCTTGCTGAGCAGATAGTTGTCGTGAAAATTCTCCGCGATCTGCGTGTAGAACAGGAGCTCCTTCATATACGCGTCGTGGCTGTCCTTGGTCCGCTTGAACAGCTCGCTCTTGGCGGCGAGCTCGTTCAGATGGTCCTGGGTGGCGTTGTAGCAGGCCTCCAGCACCGGTTGCGGGAATGCCTTCAGCTCGGCGCCATTGGCGATCAGCCGCTTCAGCGCCGCCGGATTCACGCTGTCGTATTTTTCCAGCATCCAGGCGCCGGCCGCCGCGCCGGCCTGGTTGACGATCGCCTGATATTGCTTCGGCAGCGAGGCCCATTTCTCGTCATTGACGATCATGTGCAGCATGGCGCCGCCTTCCCACCAGCCGGGGAAATAGTAGTACTTGGCCACCTTCTGCAAGCCGAGCTTCTCGTCGTCATAAGGACCGACGAACTCGGCGGCGTCGATCGAGCCCTTCTCGAGGGCCGGATACACGTCACCTCCCGCGATCTGCTGCGGAACGACGCCGAGCCTTGCCAGCACGTGGCCGCCCATGCCTGCGATGCGGAATTTGAGACCTTTGAGATCGTCGACGGTCTTGATCTCCTTGCGGAACCAGCCGCCCATCTGGGTGCCGGAATTGCCGCAGAGGATCGCGTGCGCCTTGAAGGGTTTGAGCGCCTCATTGGCGAGATCAGCGCCGCCGCCGAAATGCCACCAGGATTCCTGATGGCGATGGTTCATGCCGAACGGCACACCGGTGGCATAGGCCAGCGCCGGCTCCTTGCCGATGTAGAAATAAAGTGGCGTCTGCGCCATCTCCACCGAGGAGGTGCTGACCGCATCGAGCGCCTGAAGACCGGGAACGATTTCGCCGGCCGAAAAGGTCTGGATCTGGAATTTGTTGTCGGTGGCCTCAGCGACGTATTTCGCAAAGGTCTGCGCCGTGCCGTAGATGGTGTCCAGCGATTTCGGGAAGCTCGAGGTCAGGCGCCATTTGATCTCGGGCGCGCTCTGCGCGATGGCAGGTGCAGCAACCAGCGTCGCCGCGCCGGCGACCGTGCCACCCCGAAGGAATGTACGGCGTTTCATGATGGGGACTCTCCCTTGAAGCAAGTTTCGAACATATCGGCATTGCGGCGACGGTCTTCGCGGACCGTTTGCCCGTTCCTAGAGCGGAGTTCAAGATGCGCCCGAAAGGTCCGTAGCCCGGATTGCGCGAAGCGCTCCATACAGGCTACAAGGCACTCACTTCAAAGCAATTTCGCGCTGACGAACAGCGCGCGCACGGCGTTGGTCGCCTGCACCGCCAGCATGGCGTTACCCGCGGCACCTTCCAGAGCCGCGATGGCGTCCTCGTGCAGCGAGCGAAATTCCATCCACTCGACCGATTTGAAGTTGGTGAGGAATTGATAGGCCTGACCGACGGTCGCGATCGCCAACGTGTCACCGTTCAACTTGATCTTGAACGTCGTGCGCAGCGGAGTTTCGGAACTTGATGGATCACTCATGAGCTGCTTCTGGACGAGGATGGCTTAACGAAGGGGAAACGGCAGCAACCCCGCCGTCACGGGCGAATATCAGGAATCGGTGCTCGCGCGCTGCGAAGCGGTCGCCGATCCGCGCAGGCTCGGCACCACGACCAGGCGGTTGAACTCGCCGTTGTCGTAGGACTTGAGGAAGCGATCATAGTCCTTGATCGAGACACAGCCGTTGGAATCGCCGCGCGGCCCGAGCATGTAGTTGTGCGTGAGCAGACCGACGCGGCCGAGCGCGCTGGTGCCGTCGGTCGGTGTCATGCGCAGCGCCCGCACGCCGTGGAACAGCTTTTCGCGCGGCTTGAGGTCGTAGGTCGCCGGCGGGGTCGCGCCGACCATACGCTGGTCGACATGGTCGGGGTCGTCCATCAGCGCGCCCATGCCGGAATGAGCTTCCAGCGCCACGCCGCTCGGCAGGTACACCGCCTTGGCCGAGATGTCATAGACCGCCGTCCGCGAATCGTAGCCGAGGGCGGCAAGATCCGGCGCCTTGGCGAACAAGCCGTCGCTGGGAGTCAACGAGGCCAGCTTGATCTTGTCGGTGAATTTTTCGAAGAAGTTGCGGTTGTCGACCTTGGGGTTGGTCTCCGCATAGGCTTGGCTGGAGGCGATCTGGGCGGAGAAGTCCGCCTGGACCGGACGCGAGCGCGGCATCGGAATGACGTCGGCGCGCTGTTGCGAGGGCTTCGCCTCCTCGACCGCAGAGGAGTGGTCGTCCTCGGTCAGGATCGAGCGCCAGTCGTCGCCCTGGAGTCTCTGGGCGAGCATTGCCTTGGCGTCCCGCAGCTTGAGCTGGACCGCATTCGCTGCGGAGCGCTCCAGCGCCCGCAGGCCGAGCTCGCGGGGCGACGGGCTGCCGGCGGCCGACGCAAAACGGTCTTCGAACGAAGGGGAATTGGCCGGCGGCAAGGCGGCGGAGACCAGCGGAGTCGAATCGCCGATATCGGTGACCCACGCGGCGGTGCCAAGCGCCAGCGCGATCGCGGCCAGAGACAGCATAACCGTCTCGGCGCGCCCAATACGGCGGCGCGACAACAGCCTCTCGGCGTGTGCTGCGTCGGAAACCATCAGATCCCCAAATCGACCCCCGGGGGTACCCAACCCCCACCCGGAGACTCTATACCAGCTACCACATTGGGAGCCAAAAGTTAGGCATAATCGCGGCCGGCAAGCCCCCCTAAGGTATCCAATGACCGATCCCTTCGATCTCAACCGTTTTATCCGGGCCCAGGACCCGGTCTATCGCGACGTCCAGGGCGAGCTGGCCCGGGGCGGGAAGCAGACCCACTGGATGTGGTTCATCTTCCCGCAGGTCGCTGGCCTCGGCTTCAGCACCATGTCGCAGCGCTACGCCATCGGGTCCCGCGCGGAGGCCGAGGCCTATCTCGCCCACCCCGTCCTCGGCGCGCGCCTGATCGAATGCACGAAGCTCGTTCTGGCGGTCGAGGGCCGGACCATCAATGCGATCCTCGGCGCGCCTGATGACGCGAAATTCTGCTCGTCGATGACGTTGTTCGGCGCGGTGTCCGGCGAGCCCGTCTTCGATCAGGCGATTGCCCGGTATTTCGCAGGCGAGCGCGATAGCGCCACGCTGGAGATCCTGTCGAAGCTCAACCACACGTCCGGCTGAGTTGACGGGATCGGCAGCGTAAACCCGCGATTAACACCGGCTGCCTATTCTTTGGGCAAGATGATTCTCCTCCCGCGCCAATGCCGGATTGCCCATGAAAATCGGTACGCTCCTGACCACCGCCATCGTCTCGCTGTCGACCGTGGGCGGCGGCCTCGCGGTTTATGTCGCCGTGACGAAGTACCAGACGATGGAGCGCATCTCCGAGGCGCAAGGCCGGCTCGCGATCGTCCGCGCCGTCAGCGACATCCCACGTTATCTCAATCCCGAACGCGGCTTTTCCACCAACATCCTCTACGGGCCTGCGACCATCGATCCCGCGCTGCTTGCCGAGCAGGACAAGCTGCGCAAGCAGACCGACGGCGCCCGCGACAAGATGAGCGCGCTGCGCAAGGAGCTGCCCGGCCCGTTCGATGACGGCACCACCATCGGCAGCAACATCGACGGCATCAATGCGAGGTTCACGGCACTGCGCGAGGCCATCGACAGGGCGCTCGCCGGGCCAGCCGAGGCGCGCAAGGACGCCGCCAAGAAGATCGTCGCCGACAACGCCGTGCTCAACAGCGGCGTGACCGCGCTGCTCAACGAGCAGGTCCGCCGCATGGCGATCCTGAACGGCGACGCCTACCGGCAGGCCAGCTACGCCAACACCGCCATGACATTGCGCGACGTCGGCGGCTTCAACTCCAGCCTGCACAAGAATCTCGTCGGAGGAAAGAAACCGGCGACCGACGCCGAGAAGGCCGAGATCGGCCGCTCGCAGGGTCGCAACGATCAGCTCGTGATGGCGTTGCTGGAATTGCGCGGCAATCCGGCGACACCGGCCAACGTGGCCGCGGCGCTGGAGAAGTTCAATTCGATCTATGTCGAGGAGTTCGGCCGCGAGCTCAAGCTGGTGAAGGACGGCGCTGTCAGCGGCAAATACGAGCACGACATGGACACTTATTACGCCGCCACGCAGCGCGGCCTCGGCACCATCATCGAGGTCCGCGATGCCTTCTACGACAATGCCGAGCAGATCCTCGCCGCGGCTTCCTCGGCCGCGCGCACCAGCTTCACGATCGCACTCGCCGGCCTCCTCGCAGTGCTGATCGCGAGCGTCGGCCTCATCGTGATGGTTCGCCGCCGCGTCTGCGCGCCGATCGTGACCCTGACGAGGCTGATGTCACGGCTCGCCGATGGCGAAGTCGCGGAAGAGATTCCCGGCGCGGAACGTTCCGACGAGATCGGGGCGATGGCCGCGGCGGTCCAGGTGTTCAAGGACAACATCATCCGGGCCAACCGGCTCGCCGCCGAGAAGCAGGCCGAGAACGACGGCAAGATGCGCCGTGCCCAGGCGCTCGACGACCTCACCCGGGCTTTCGAGGCCAAGGTCACCGAGCTGGTCGGCGGCCTGTCCCGAGCCTCCGCGATCATGGAAAGCACCGCGCAGTCGATGACGTCGACGGCGGCGCAGACCAACAGCCAGGCCGCCGTGGTCGCCGCCGCCTCCGAGCAGACCTCGACCAACGTGCAGACCGTCGCCAGCGCCACCGAAGAGCTGACCTCCTCGATCGCGGAGATTGGTCGTCAGGTCGCTCAAAGCACCGAGATCGCGGCCCGCGCCGTCGAGAACGCCCGCCGCACCGGCGATACCGCCCGTGCCCTCGCCGAGGGCGCGCAGAAGATCGGCGACGTCGTGACGCTGATCCAGAGCATCGCCGAGCAGACCAACCTGCTCGCCCTGAACGCGACCATCGAAGCCGCCCGCGCCGGCGATGCCGGCCGCGGCTTTGCCGTAGTCGCCTCCGAAGTCAAGTCTCTGGCAGGCCAGACCGCCAAGGCCACGACCGAGATCTCCGAGCAGATCACCGCGATCCAGACGGCGAGCGACGAGACCGTGGCCGCGATCCGCAACGTCGCCGACGTCATCGCGGAGATCGACCAGATCGGCACCGCGATCGCCGCGGCGATCGAGGAACAGGGCTCGGCCACCAAGGAGATCGCCCGCAGCGTCCAGGAGGCCGCCCGCGGTACCCAGGAGGTCAACAGCAACATCTCCGGCGTGCAACGCGCCGCCGACGACACGGGAGCCGCCGCGAGAGAGGTGCTGGGCGCCGCCGAGCAGCTCTCGACGCAGTCGCGCGATCTCGCCGGCCAGTTCGACCGCTTCCTCGGCGAAGTCCGGGCTGCGTAAGAGCGCGGATTCGTAGCCGAGATGGAGCACCGCGCAATCCAGGACGGTGCCGTTGATGCACCGAGATCCCGGATTGCGCAGCGCGCTCCATCCGGGTTACGGCACCGTCTTCGCGAAGGACATCAATAAGGTGGTGCCTTGCGCGCCCGCTGTGCTTTCGCCGCCTCGATCCACCACAGCAAATCGTCGGCAAAGCGCGGGAACGAGCGCTCCAGGGCCTTGCCGTCGTCGCCGATCGGTTCGGCGTCGGCCGACAATGTCTGCGCGATCGGGCCGACACTGATGGTGCTCGACACCACCACCATGCCCATCTCCGAGAGCGTGCCGTGCCAGGCCGTCGCGGCGCGCGCGCCGGACAGTCGGCCGGCCGAATAGCTCACGATCGCGGCCGGACGCCAGAACCACTCCTCGAGGAAATGATCGGTGAGGTTCTTCAGGCCCGGCTGGATGCCCCAATTGTACTCGCCGGTGACGAAGACGAATCCGTCGGCGCCGCGGATCTGCCCCGCCAGCTTCTCCAGCTCAGCGGGCGCCGAGCCCTTCGGGTACTCCTTGTACATGCGGTCGAGCATCGGCAGGCCGATGGCCTTGGCGTCGATGAATTCGACCTCCTCACCGCGGCTGCGCAGCCGATTGATGACGAAATTCGCAAGGCGAATGCCCATGCGGTCGGAACGGTAGGAACCGTAGAGGACGAGAATGCGATTGCTCATGGCGGGACGGTAGCACGAAACCGGCGTCAGGCCCTACTCGATTTGTCGCACTATCGTCCGCGACCGCGCGCCAGCGTTTGCGACGGCGTCTCGCCGAACTGGTCGCGGTAGCTCCTGGAGAAATCGCTGAGATGCCAGAAGCCAAACGCCAGCGCGACCGCCTTGACGCTGTCGGCCCCGGCGAGCAGCCGCCGGCGCACCAGCCACAGCCGGCGCAGACGCAAGTAGCGGTGCAGGCTCATGCCGCGATAGCGGCGAACGACGTCGTGCATGGTGCGAACGGACAGGCCGAGCCGGCGCGCGATCTCGTCGCTGTAAATCGGCTGCGACAGGTCGTCGGAGAGCAGCGCGCGAATATCCTGAAACATCCTGAAATTCCGTGCGTCGTTGGGCCTCAGGGTCCAGCGGGCCGACACGACGCTTTCGAAGACCTCGTCGACGGCTCCGAGCAGGGACTCCTTCATCGCCGCGCCCTTCGACAAGAGCTCCGGTGCCTCGACCGCGCCGGACGCCTCGGCCAGAACCTCGCGAACCACGCTGCGCAGCCGGTGCAAGCCGGCCCCGGAGATTTCAAAAATCTTGAAACTCGAGAGCGTCTGCGGCCAGCCACGATCCCTCACCTCCGGCCTGAAAACCACCGAGGCGATTTGCCTCTGCACCTCCTCGATGGTGGTGTAGGCCGCGCCGCCGCTGCCAATGACCACGACCGGTCGTGCACATCGGGAGCCGTTGAAGCGAATGGGTACGTTGAGGTCGTCCATCGTGAAGCCGATCGCCGTGCAATTCGCGACGAGCTGTGCGTCAACCACCCGCGGAAACGCGCGGGTCAAATTCACGTCGCAGCCGGGTAACGAAAGGATCGTCTGCTCGGCCGAAATCTTCGGCACAAGAGGCGTGAATTCGAAATTCAACCCGCGTATGGCGTTTCGAAATTCGTCGGCATCTGAAAAGCGAAATGTCTTGAGTGCCACCCCGGGCACGTCATCAATGCTGTTCATAGCAATAAGAAAACGCAGCGTCGTGTTTGATGTGCGTCCGGCCGCGTGCCGCTTCCCCCCGTTTTCCGTTGTACCGAAAAAATCAAACTGTGCTGGTCAATTGAAGATGAGTCTAAATTGAAAAGACAGGCCGGGACATCATGTCCCGCCAAATTTCGATAGCATTTCCCGAAAATCGGCGGTGCAGTAATACCCCCGGCATTTAATTCTCAAAATTAAAAATTAACGGATTTAAGGCGCAATAACAGACGTTGTACAAGGCAAATTTCTTCAATTCAGGCTCCTGCCATGATGGCAAATCCGCCTGCCGATATTTTGGTCGAGTTAGAAGACGCAGTCGCAACGTGTCCGCTGGACCGCTGCACTCGCATCCTCTCCGGGATCTTGCAGCTGCTCACCAGCAGCCGCGAGCGGCCTCAGGAATTGCTCGCCGACGTGACCGACGGCGTTCTGCTGCGATTAACGGAACGGGTTGAGGCAAGTGCGCTGATCGATCTCAGCATGATACTCGCGGAGCTCAAGGTGGCTCCGCCGAAGACCGTTCGACGCCTTGCCTCACACCACGATCCGGAGGTGGCGTGCCCTGTCTTGCTCAGATCGCAGTCACTGTCCGCTGCCGATCTCAAGTCGATCGCTGCCGCGACCGGCGAACGGCAGCAATGTGCGATCGCCGCCCGCGCGCCTATCGATCCAAAGGTGATCGAGACGCTGATCGAGCGCGGCGCCCGCAGCGTCTGTATTACGCTGATCGGCAATACGGAGGCACGCTTCTCTGATGCCGCCTACGTTGCGCTCGTCGAGAGGTGCCTGACGGATGATGAACTTACGAAGGCGCTGGCGCTCAGGCCGAACACACCCGACGCAGTCACGCGGAAATTGCTGTCGGCCTCGGCGGGTCCGAAATCCGGCATGGAGAAGTCCACCGTCTCGCTTCAAGCCGCAACGGCAGCGCCGATCGCCCCCAAGCTGCCCTGCTCGGCCGCCTATGCACGCGCGCGGCCGGAGATCGTCGCGCTCAACCGCATCGGCAAGCTCAACGATTCCACGGTAAACCGCTTCGCCATCCGCGGCGAGACCGCCAACCTCGTTACGGCGCTATCGGTGCTTTCGGGGACTCCCATCGAGATCATCGAGCATGTCATGACCGACGACGATTGCGAGGGTCTGGTCATGGCCTGCCGTGCCTCGCGGCTGAACTGGCAGACCACGTTCGCCATCCTGAGCAACCGCTCCGGCAAAAGGGTTTCCTTCGCCGAGCGCGAACGCGCGCAGCACATTTTCGAGACGCTGCTTCTGTCGACCAGCCAGTGGACGGTGCGTTGGGGGGACATTGCCGCAAACGCCAAGGAGAGCAGCCGGGGAAATCGCGGCGTAAGCATGGGGAGTAGCCGATGAAATTCAGCGGTCGCAAAGCCGTTCGCGTGAAAATGGACCACAGGCGGCCGGTCAATCTCATGGGTTCGGACGGGACCTGGCGGCGCAGTTGCGTCCTGCTGGACGTGTCACAAAGCGGCGCCAAGGTCGAGGTCGAGGGCACGCTCGACGTGCTCCGGGCCAAGGAGTTCTTCATGCTGCTGTCGTCGACCGGCCTCGCCTAACGGCGCTGCGAACTGGTCTGGATCGACGGCACCACGGCCGGCATCCATTTCATCACCGTTGGCGGCAGGAAGAAACCCGCTGCTCCGCCTGCGCAGAATCCGGTTCAGAGCAAGTAGATTCGAACGATCCACCCACTGTCTTGAGTCAGGCCGTGCAGCACGTGCGAACCAGATCCGGCTACGTCAATGGTGACGGCGGCATCCGAGAGGCAGGGACGGCTCGTCCCTTCCTGCATGTGCTGGCCGACACGTCCGACAAGCTCGCAGGCGTCTGCTCGATTCTCGAGGACAAATTCACCGTTGCGGGCGAACGACTCGATGCCGATTCCAAGCTGTCGCAGACGCCGGCCGCGATCGTCATCCGCGCAGAGCTGCGCGACCTCGACAATATCGCCGCCATCAAGAAGCGCGCCGGCAAGCTGGCGAAGGCCAGGAAGCGGATTTTCCTGCTCGAGCACGCCTCTCATGTCTGTATTTCGCAGGCCTACGCGCTCGGGGCGACACTGGTCCTTCCCAGCACGGTCGGCCGGACCAGGCTGCTGGCCGCACTGACCGACCCGGCCGACGGCGCGTCTGCTTCGTCAGGCGACACGCCGCAATCGGACAGGGCCGTCGAGACCGCGGCGACCACTATCGCATCGATGTTCACGGCTGTGACCCTGGGCCAGCCACTTGACGTCGACGGCACAAAGGAAGCCGGTCGCCAGATCGCCGATCACATCACCCAGCATGGCCTGACGGAGTGGCTCATGACGGTGCGGCGCCATCACGAAGGAACCTATCAGCATTGCCTGCTCGTGACCGGCATTACCGTCGACTTCGGACTGAGCCTCGGCGTCGGCAGAGCCGACCTGGAACGTCTGTACTCGGCAGCCATGTTCCACGACATTGGCAAGGCGCGGATTCCGCTCGCCATCCTCGACAAGCCGGGCCGCCTTGATGCCGCGGAACGCGCGCAGATCGAGACGCATCCGAGCGCCGGATACGAGTTTCTCAAGGACCATCACGGGATCTCGCCGGAGATCCTCGATGCCGTTCGCCATCATCACGAGTATCTCGACGGGAGCGGCTATCCCGATGCGCTCTGCGGCGAGAGCATTGGCGACATCGTACGGATTCTAACGATCTCGGACATCTTCGCAGCGCTGATCGAGCACCGGCACTACAAGCCCACGATGCCGCGCGCCGAGGCCTACAACATCCTGTGCGGGATGAATGGGAAGCTGGAAAAGGCGCTTGTCCGCTCGTTCAAGCCGGTCGCGCTCACGCGGTGAGCGCGGCAGCCTCGTCTCGAACGCGGCCGAGGGCATGATCCGGAAACTGTGCAGCGGTTTTCCGAACCTGACCTTATCGCGCTAATGAGTAGCGCGATAGCTGGCGCGTTGCGGGATCGACCGGCAGGCCAGCCCGTCGGCCAGCAGCTTCATGTCCTCGTGCCGGCCGCTGCGAATCAGCCGGCCGAACTCTTCAGGGGTGAAAGGAAGACTTGGATCATCATCGATCTTGTGCCGCAGTCGCGGACCGAAGAACCGCCGAACCAGGCTAGCCAGCCGCCGCATGTCAATTCCCTCGCGCCAGCAACAAACCTCTCAGTCCGCATATTGTTCCTCCCGCACCTTCGAGATTGCAAGAGGCCGCACGCGACACCGCACCAAAAAAATTTTCATCAGAGAATAATCTCCTCTGCGTCCCACTAATCGGCAAAACCCACGTAACGCACGAACTCGTCGTTGTGCTCGCGGTCCGAGCGAACCGCGTTCGCGGCAAAGCCGTCGTCGGGATAGCCCATCGCGACGCAGGTCATGATGACCTCGTCCTCCGGAATCTTTGCAACCTCGCGTACGATGTCGGAGCGCATGATGCCCTGCCCGTTGATGACGGAGCCCAGGCCGCGGTCCCACGCCGCGAGCACGATGCCGTAGCAGAGCGCTCCGAGATCGAAATGGCACACCGCGCCGGGATCGAGCACGCGGTCGTAGGTCAGGACCAGCGAGACCGGCGCGTCGAACTGGCGGAAGCCGCGCAGCACCCAGTCCTGGCGCATCGGCTTGTCGTCGCGTGCGATCCCCATCGCGCCGAACAGCTTCTTGGCGATGTCGACCTGCCGCGTGCGGTGCACGCCCTGGTACTCGCCGTGGCTGATGATGTCGCGCTTGACCTTGGCGCCGCCGGCCATCTCCTCCATGTTGCGGCGGCGCACCTCTTCCAGCGGATGACCTGTGAGCACGTGGACATGCCAAGGCTGGGTGTTCATCGAGGACGGCGCACGCTTGGCGCTCTCGATGATCGCCTCGATCACCGCGCGCGGCACCGGCTCTCTCCTGAAGCCGCGCACGCTGCGCCGCGACTGGACCAGCTTTTCGAATTCCACCTTGCTAACCTCCCGCCCATTCATCCGCCTGCATCACGGCATGACGCCGGTTGCCGATGCGGCGCGCAAAACCTATGCTAACGGCCAAGCAAGACCAAGAACCCTGTGAGGAAATCGCATGGCCGCACCGCTCGATCCCGTCATCGCCCAGATCATTCCGCTCATGCCGATGCGCGATCCCGCGGTCATGACGCCACAGAGCGCCCGCGATTCCTTACGCGCACTGGCTGCCTCCCGCGCCGCCATCCCTGCCCCGCCTGTCGACAGCGTGCAGGATATCAAGGTGAAAGGCGGCGCCAGCCTGCTCGACGCACGAGTCTACCGGGTCGGCACCACACCGGCACCGACCGTGGTGTTTTTCCATGGCGGCGGCTGGGTTGCGGGCGATCTCGAAACCCACGACCGGCAGGCGCGCAATCTCGCGATCGAGACCGGGGCGGTCGTCGTCTCCGTCGACTATCGCCGCCCACCCGAGACGCGCTTTCCCGGCGCGTTCGAGGACGCCTTCGCCGCGGTCCGCGACATTTTCGACCGCGTCGCGGAATTTGGCGGCGATGCAAAGCGTGTGGGCGTCGCCGGCGACAGCGCCGGCGGCAATCTCGCGGCGACCACGGCGATCGCCTGCCGCGATACCGGCATCAGGCTCGCCGCGCAATTGCTGGTCTATCCCGTGACCGACGTCGTCGGCGCTTACGCCGACGCGCGCGAGAACGCGCGTTATCCCTCGCGCGCCGAGAATGCCGAGGGTTACTTCCTCACCCGCGCAACCATGGAATGGTTCTGCGGCCACTATCTCGCCGATCCCGGCCATGCTTCGGACTGGCGCGTCTCGCCGTTGCGGGCGGCCTCACTGGCGGGTGTCGCGCCGGCGATCGTCACCACCGCCTGGTTCGACCCTTTGCGCGATGAGGGCGCGGCCTATGCGCGGGCGCTGGAGGCCGCCGGCGTGCGCGTCAAGCACCATGAGGGACCCGGCCTGATCCATGGCTATTTCGGCATGGGCGACGCCTCCGACGTCGCGCGCGCCGAGGCGCAGCGCGCGCGGGCCGACTTCAAGGCGTTGCTCGCGCGGGGCGTATAGTCCCCCTAGCTGCGACGCGCCCGCTGCGCGCCGGTATGCCCCCAGGTCTCGTCCCAATCCTGACCCGAGGCATCGACCACGCGGCCGTCGGCTTCAAAGAACTTGTTCGGCACCTGGAAGATCGCCAGGATCAAGGCTCCATCCGGACACCAGGCGGCGTGCCGGCTGCCGGCCTCACGCCAGATGAACTCGCCCGCCTTGCAGGCGATGCCCTTGGCTGGCCCCTCCTTGTCGACGAGCGTGCCCTCGATGACGTAGCTCTGCTCGATGCCGACATGCTCGTGATCGGGCAGCACCGAGCCCGGCGCAAAGCGCATCAAGGCGGTCATCAGACCGCTGCTGCGATCGAACAGCAGCGTCTTGGCCTCGCACCCTGGAAAGCGCGTCTTCTGCCAGTCCATGTTTTGCGGCTGAACCAAGTGAGAATGCCGATCGGCGGTTTGTTCGCCCTTCGGGATCGTGGCGTCCATCACGAAACTCCCTTCATCTCGACCGAGTCGAGGCTAGCAGGATTGTCCGGCCAGGTCAGCGAGCGGTGCAACAGGCGGGACATTGGCTCGTCACGCTCGAAAAACAGGCAAGCGGACGGACGACAGGCGCCGATCTTGCTTGATTGCGCCACGATTCCCGGCTCCAATCCGCCCCGCCATTTCTGGTTTAGGGAGACATCCATGATGAAACGGATTTTCCTCGCAGCGATCGTTGCCGCCTTTGCGACGGGCTCGGCCTTCGCGCAAGAGACCTGCGAGAGCAAGGCCGTCGGCAAGGATGGCAAGCCGCTAGCCGGCGCCGCCAAGACCTCGTTCTTGAAGAAGTGCAAGGCGGATGCCTGCGCCACCAAGGCCGTCGGCTCCGACGGCAAGCCGCTCGCCGGCGCCGCCAAGAGCAGCTTCATGAAGAAGTGCGAGACCAGCGCGTAAGGCGCCATTCCAAAGAAGGTCTCGCCAAAGAAGGTCTCGTGCCCGCAGCGCTTCCCTGGCGATGCAGAGCATCGCCCAGTAGCGATGCGCTGCACAGCCGCGGCGCATGCGTCCACGTGCATTCCGACAGATGGACCCCGGCCCGGCGGAGCGGCACCAGCGCGTCAAAGAGTTCAGACGAGCGAGCTCATTGAAAACATCTCGATTTGGTTATAGCCCGGATTACGCTTGCGCTCCATCTGGGCTACACGCCCATCGCTACGACCGCAGCCCCGGCGCCTCCTGCCCGGTGCGCGCGACATATTCCGTGTAGCCGCCGCCATATTGGTGGATGCCCTCGGGCGTCAGCTCCAGCACGCGGTTCGACAGTGTCGCCAGGAAATGCCGGTCGTGCGAGACGAACAGCATGGTGCCGTCGAAATCCGACAGCGCGGCGATCAGCATCTCCTTGGTGGCGAGGTCGAGATGGTTGGTCGGCTCGTCCAGCACCAAGAAGTTCGGCGGGTCGAACAGCATCTTGGCCATGACGAGGCGCGCCTTCTCGCCGCCCGACAGCACCCGGCAGCGCTTCTCGACGTCGTCGCCGGAGAAGCCGAAGCAGCCGGCGAGCGCGCGCAAGGAGCCCTGCCCCGCGGTCGGGAACGCATCTTCCAGCGACTGGAACACGGTGCGCTCGCCGTCGAGCAGGTCCATCGCATGCTGGGCGAAATAGCCCATCTTGACGCTGCCGCCGAGCGCCACGGTGCCTTCATCGGGCTCGCTCGCACCGGCGACGAGCTTGAGCAGCGTCGACTT
The DNA here is from genome assembly GCF_004114425.1 of Bradyrhizobium vignae. Classification (GTDB taxonomy): domain Bacteria; phylum Pseudomonadota; class Alphaproteobacteria; order Rhizobiales; family Xanthobacteraceae; genus Bradyrhizobium; species Bradyrhizobium vignae. The sequence continues at coordinate 165,659 of NZ_RDQF01000005.1, forward strand.
GCCGGCGCCGTTGATGCCCATCACGCACCAGCGCTCCCGACGGCGGATCATGAAGTCCAGCCCGTCATAGATGCGCTTTGAGCCGTAACCCTTGTGCACGTTCTTCAGCGCGACGACGTCCTCGCCCGAGCGCGGCGCCGGCGGGAAGTCGAACACGACGCTCTGGCGGCGGCGCGGCGGCTCGACCCGCTCGATCTTGTCGAGCTTCTTCACCCGGCTCTGCACCTGGGCCGCGTGCGAGGCGCGCGCCTTGAAGCGCTCGATGAACTTGATCTCCTTGGCGAGCATGGCCTGCTGGCGCTCGAACTGGGCCTGCTGCTGCTTCTCGTTCTGCGCCCGCTGCTGCTCGTAGAACTCGTAATTGCCGGTGTAGGTGGTGAGCGAGCCGGAATCGATCTCGATCACCTTGGAAATCACGCGGTTGATGAACTCGCGGTCGTGCGAGGTCATCAAGAGCGTGCCCTCGTAATCGTGCAAAAACTTCTCCAGCCAGATCAGGCTTTCGAGGTCGAGATGGTTGCTCGGCTCGTCGAGCAGCATGACATCAGGGCGCATCAAGAGAATCCGCGCCAGCGCCACGCGCATCTTCCAGCCGCCGGAGAGTTTTCCGACATCGCCGTCCATCATCTCCTGGCTGAAGCCGAGGCCCGCCAGCGCCTCGCGCGCGCGGCCATCGAGTGCGTAGCCGTCGAGCTCCTCGAAACGGTGCTGCACCTCGCCGTAGCGGGCGATGATCTCGTCCATCCGGTCGGCCTTGTCAGGATCGGCCATCGCGGCCTCGAGCTCGCGCAGCTCGGCGGCGACCTCGCTGACGGGTCCGGCGCCATTCATCACCTCGGCCACGGCGCTGCGGCCGCTCATCTCGCCGACGTCCTGGTTGAAATAGCCGATGGTGATGCCGCGATCGGTCGAGACCTGGCCCTCGTCGGGCAGTTCCTCGCCGGCGATCATGCGGAACAGCGTGGTCTTGCCGGCGCCGTTCGGCCCGACCAGGCCGATCTTCTCCCCCTTGTTGAGGGCCGCGGAAGCTTCAATGAACAGGATCTGGTGGCCGGCTTGCTTGCTGACGTTGTCGAGGCGGATCATGAGGTCTTTTTGGGGGATTTTTGCGTTGCAGCGTCATAGGGCATGCGGGGCGCGAGGGGAAGCCCGGCGGGGTACGGATTTCACCCGGCCGATCCTGTTCCCTGATCCTGCAAAGCGGATGCCACGCACAAAAGGTGCGTCCCATTTGGCTCAACAACGGGCATCACCTTCGCCCGCTCGCTGTCCGAAAGTCGACATCACGGCTCTTGAGGTGATGGACAGCAAACAGCCGCACGCCGAAGCCTTAGTCGCAGCATCTGACCTCATGGAGTGCGGAGCGGCAGCCGCCGTTCTGCCACCACCCACACAGGCGGAAAAACAACGCAATCGACCACGTCGAACAGCACGGTAATGCTCTCGTTGAACGACTGCGCGAAAGCGATCGCGTCATTGCGCTTTCCATCAGCGATTTGTGTGCCGAGCGTGCAATGAGGTCTCCAGTTTCCGGGTCGATAGTGGAGCCGGCAAAAGGTTGGATCGATTGCAGCGCTGATCGAAGAGTGCCATCGAGCCAGGGCTTCATCGACTTTCGGCTCCGCCCAGAGCACGAGCGGCGGACCTGCAAACCAACATATTCGCCCGAACTCGATTGATAGCTGCCCTTCGCCTGCTGTCGCGCGGAGCATGGCCTCCCACGCGGTGTTCGCAGTAATCTCGGGCGTATCATAGATGGCGAATGTAAAATGTGGCCGATAGTTGAGTGCCCTCATCGAAGGCTGGCTCTCAAACGTTGCGACTTCATCCCACAATGCCTCGATCCGCTCTGCGGAGGAATCATCGGATCGAATGTTAATGGCCAAAGCCATACGCTGGTCGCTCCATGAGCCTACGCCCTTCGCATCAGCTTGAGCGAGGCCGCCAGCCGCAGGCTGCGCTTGCCGGCGAGCGCGATGCCTTCGAGCTCGCCGCTGTCTTCCGTGCAGGTCCCGGAGAAGCCGATGCCCACCTCCAGGCCGCCGAACACGGGGTTTTCCCCTTTCGCCGGCGTGTGCTCCTGGTTCAGCATCTCGCCCTTCCAGCGGCCGTCTGCCGAGGAATAGGCGCCGAGATAATAGAAAAACGCATCGCCTCCGAGGATGCGCCCGTCGATCAGCAGCATCACGCCGGACAGCCCGGCATCGATGCCATCGAGCGCGTTCAGCCTCATCCCATAGAGCCCGTTGGCGATGCCGCCCGGCCCGACCGTACCGCTCGGAGGCAACCCCTCGTCGTCGAGCCGCGTGAGATTCGCCCAGAACTTGGCGCCCGGCATGGTATCCGCACCGCCCTCGAGACGGATCTGGTTGCCGTACAGCCGGCCGCGCGCCCCGATCGAGGCGACGTCGGCGCCCATCAGCGGCTTGTAGCTGGGGTCCAGGTTATGCCGCTCAGTGATGACCTCGGCGATGATCTCGCCATCGCGCTCCACGTAGCTGCCAAGATGCGCAAAGCCCGAATTGCCGCCGAGCATCTTGCCGTCATGCAGGCACATGATACTGCGGCCGAACGCATCGTTGACGCCGTATTCAACTTTGTAGAGCCCGTCCAGCACGTCCTGAACCCGCAAAATCGGAAAACAATGGCGGGCTACCTAGCATCGTCGCCGCACTGAAGCCACCGGCTTTTCCGCGCAGGCCCGCTCTCGGGACGCTCGCCGCCATGATGTCAACATACCCCTGTTTTGCCCGACGGGTCAAAAACGGATTTCGTAAAATCAGCAGACGCGGGATTTCAATGACTTGGCTACTGTGCATGGGGTTGTTTTTCGACTTTTATGTCCGGCTCGCGGGAAAAGCCCTTCAGGCGTCAGTGACGCTTGAAATACTGCACCTCGCGCTCGTGCTTCTCGGCGGCCGCACGGCTCTTGAAAGTGCCGAGGTTACGGCGCTTGCCGGTCTTCGGATTCACCTTGCGTGAATAGAGGCGGTATTCGCCCGATGCCAGTTTGCGGATCATGATCGCGCTCCGTTTTGTCTGGATGTCAACGGCGTACGCGCGGGCCAGGTTCCGTCAAATCGTGGCTCTGTTCGCAAAGCGCCGCGCAATCGCGGCGGCGCTCAGAAGCACAACGTGGTGACGAGCCTGCCCTGCTTGTCCTTGATCGCGTAGGGGCAGCGAATGCGTTCCAGCGCCTTCTTGGCGTCCTCGTCGCCGAGCGCGGCGGCGCGCTCGTAATAGGCTTTTGCGGCGTCCTTGTCCTTCGGACCACCGCGGCCGCCTTCCGCGAAGGCCCCCATCCGCTCCAGCGCGCCGGGATGATTTTGTGCCGCTGCCTTTTCGAACAGCGCACGGGCCGCAACGTCGTCCTTGGCACCGCCCGCGCCTTCGGACAGCATCAGGCCGAGCTGGTACTGCGCTTCCGCGTTGGTCTCGGCAGCCTTGCCGAGCAGCGCGCGGGCCTGCGCGGGATCGGCCGGCGCGGCGCCACCTGCGCCGCCGAGCGCGGCGAGATTGCTGACGCCGCGGGGGTTGCCGGCCTGCGCCGCCTTCTCGAACAGCTTTCGCGCTTGCGCTTCGTCCTTCGCAACGCCGGAGCCGGTGCCATAGGCGACGCCGAGCTCGACCATGGCCGCGCTCGATCCCTTATCGGCGGCCTTGCGCCAGGCGGCGATCGCCTCCGCCGTCTGCCGGTTGGCTGCATGAGCGCGGCCGAGCGCGAACATCGCGCGCCGCGAGGATGGCGCGGCCTGCTTGCAGAACTTGATCGCGGTCGCGATGTCGGAGGGAGCGATCTCCGTGACGCCTTTCACGTCCGCCGGCTTGTCGGGGTCGCTGGGATCGGCGGCGACCCGGTCGCACAGGACGAGATCGGCCGATTGCGCCTGCGCGGTCAGGGGCGCGGCGAGCGCGAAGAGCATGGCAAGGAGGTAAGTCCGCATGGTCGTCACGTTGCGTCTTCGCCTCGGCGAATTCAAGGCTCAAGTCCCGACTGGCGCAGGACGGGGGCGACCTCTGGCGATGTCAGATGGCGCAGCAGCCGATCCGCGGCGTCGGCATGTTTCGCGTTCGCCATGCGGCCGGCCGAGAACACGGCGGGCGTCTGCAGCGCGCGCGGAATCGGACCGACCACCTCGATGCCGCCGACCTGCTTCAGCTCGCTGATCTGCTGCACGGCGAGCTCCGCCTCGCCGGTCACGAGCCGCTCCGCCGTAAAACCCTGCTCGACGATGGTCGCCTTGGCATTGACCTCGGCGGCGATGCCCATCCGAACGATCAGCTGGGCGAAGTACACGCCGCTCGCACCGAGCCGCGAATAGGCGACTGAGCGCGCGGCGAGCAACGTCTGACGCAGCGCGGCTTCGTTGGCGATGTCGGGATGCGCCTGCCCTGCCCGCACGGCGATGCCGACGAAGGAGCGCGCCAGATCGGCCGCGCTCGCGGCAACCACGCGCCCCTCGCCGATCATCTCGTCGAGCCCTTCGCGGGTGAGGATGACGAGATCGGCGGCTTCACCGTCGCGCAAGCGCTTGAGCAGCGCCAGGGTCGGCGCGAAGTCGGCATCGACATGGATGCCGCTGTTGGCCTCGAAGGTGGAGGACAGGCTGCGCATCGCGCCCATCAGGCCGAGCGTCGAGAGCATGCGGACATTGTCCATGAGCAGTTCCTGGCGTGATCAGGCGCGATGCAGCAGCTTGAGGGCGGCGGTCAGGCGCAGGCTGCGTCTGCCGACCAGCGCCGTTGCTTCCAGCACCGCCTGTTCGCTGTCATAGCTGCCGGAGAAGCCGATGCCGACCTCGTGACCGCCGAAGATCGGATCGTCCTTGGCCGGCGTATGCTCCTGGTTGAGAATCTGGCCCTTCCAGCGGCCCTTCGCCGCGGTGTAGCTGCCGAGATAGTAGAACGATGCATCGCCGCCGAGGATGCGCCCCTGGTTGAGCAGCATCACGCCCGTGAGTCCGCCGTCGATGCCGTCGAGCATCCGCAGACGGATCGAATAGAGACCGTCGGCGATGCCTGCTTCGCCAACGCCGTCGCCGATCGGCACCTCCTCGTCGGTGATCGGCGTCATCACCGACTGAAAGGGCACGCCGGGCAGCTCCTTGAGCTCGCCCTTGAAGCGATAGAGATCGCCGTCAGCCCAGCCCCTCGCGATCAATGTCGCATCGTCGGTGCCGGCCATGGCGCGGTAGTTCGGATCGGGGTTGTGACGGACGGTCTTGATCACGACGTCGACCCCGCTGTCGGTCTTGTCGTAGGTGCCGATATGGGCGAAGGCCGAATTGCCGCCGAGCATCTTGCCATCGCCGGCATGCATCACGCCCCGGCCGACGGCATCGCCGAGTTGAAATCTCACCTTGTAGAAGCCTTCAAACACCAGGCGTATCCCCGGCCCTGCGCGCATCCAGGGCCACTCTATCCTGCTTTCGGCGGCAATGGACAAGTTTCGCAAAGCCGAGGTCGGCACGGACGGCAACGGCCTTCATCCAAATGCAAAAAATCCGCCGGAGCCTTCGCTCCGGCGGATTGAACGCCAACCCGGGCCAGCCCCCCGGCCCGGGCCGGGAGGATCTTAGGCCGCGGCCTTCTTATCGGTCGGCACGGACGCGATCGTCTTCAGGATCTGCGAGGCGATCTGGTAGGGGTCGCCCTGCGAGTTCGGACGGCGGTCTTCCAGATAGCCCTTGTAGCCGTTGTTGACGAAGGAGTGCGGAACGCGGATCGAAGCGCCGCGGTCGGCCACGCCGTAGCTGAACTTGTTCCACGGCGCGGTCTCGTGCTTGCCGGTCAGACGCTTATCGTTGTCCGGGCCGTAGACGGCGATGTGATCCATCAGGTTCTTCTCGAAGGCAGCCATCAGCGCCTCGAAATACTCCTTGCCGCCGACTTCGCGCATATAGGCGGTCGAGAAGTTGGCGTGCATGCCCGAGCCGTTCCAGTCGGTGTCGCCGAGCGGCTTGCAGTGGAATTCGATGTCGATGCCGTACTTCTCGGTGAGGCGCAGCATCAGGTAGCGGGCCATCCACATCTGGTCGGCAGCGGTCTTGGAGCCCTTGCCGAAGATCTGGAATTCCCACTGGCCCTTGGCGACTTCCGCGTTGATGCCTTCATGGTTGATGCCGGCAGCGAGGCAGAGGTCGAGATGCTCCTCGACGATCTTGCGGGCGACGTCGCCGACGTTCTTGTAGCCGACGCCGGTGTAGTACGGGCCCTGCGGCGCCGGATAGCCGGCCTCGGGGAAGCCGAGCGGGCGGCCGTCCTTGTAGAAGAAGTATTCCTGCTCGAAGCCGAACCAGGCGCCGGCGTCGTCGAGAATGGTGGCGCGCTTGTTGGACGGATGCGGGGTCTTGCCGTCGGGCATCATGACTTCGCACATCACCAGCACGCCGTTGGTGCGCGCACCGTCCGGGAACACCGCGACCGGCTTCAGCACGCAATCGGAGCTGTGGCCTTCGGCCTGCTGGGTGGAGGAGCCATCGAACCCCCAGAGCGGAAGCTGCTCGAGCGTCGGGAACGACGCGAATTCCTTGATTTGAGTTTTGCCGCGCAAATTCGGAGTCGGCGTATATCCGTCGAGCCAGATGTACTCGAGCTTGTACTTGGTCATTGAGCCTCTCTGTTGATGATGCGAAAGGTGGGGTTGAGAGCCCCGCACGTTTGTACCCGGCCATCATCGGCCGGCCCTTCCCAAGCATTTTGCGTGCCAAAAGGCCGCAGCGCGGAGGGTTTTCCACGGCCGCGGGCCTCGCCTCGCGGCCGGCCGGCCGTCCACAGCGGCATGCGTCATAGCGGCGCACCATTGCGTGAAGGTGCACTGCAAAAACCCTGCGGAAAACGCCTGATTCTGGAGCAGGCTGACGCTAGCCGAATGCTGCCGATCAAACGCGCATCAACGTCCGGCAATTTTCGCAAAGCCATTGGCCCGTCCCTAGCAACCTTTGGAATGGCCCGGGCGTTAGCCACTCACGCGGTGCCTTGGGGGGTGCAGGTAGGTGCGTGCCTACAAATTAGGCGGAAACTGATTTCCTTTTTAGCACTTCCCAATCCGGGAAGCGCGGCCGATATGGGATTCCAGTAACCACAATCGAACGAGTCGGGCGCACCATGGAGGCCAAGGCGCTTCGACCAAGGAGAAATCGCAATGATGAACAATGGTCTGAGTCACGGATCTGCGAAGATCTACCAATTCCCCGTCGGCGGCCGTGCGGCTCTCGGCGGACGCCGCTACGACGAGACCCGCCTTTCCACCGATCACGGCCCGCTGCCCTCGAACGTCTCGATCTGCAGCGACAGCTGGTATCACCAGGATGCGGTCGACGAAGCCAAGCCGAAATGGGATCGCTGATGCCTGTAACCGGTTTGAAACCGCAGCGCTCTCTCAACCGCCCGGCGGCAGTTCGAAAAGGGCCGAAACAACGTTGTTTCGGCCCTTTTTGATTCTTTCGCGAGCCACGCCGTTCAGATCACCGCGCAGGCCGTGACCGGCCGCTTCAGATGCTTGATCGTGGTGGCGCCGGCCTTCCCGATGATCAGCGTGATCCCCGCCCCCGAATAGCGCGCGCCAGAGACTGCCAGCCGCTTGGCGAGCGTGACAGGCTCGCCATCGATCTGAAGAAAGGCGCGCTTGTCGCCATCATAAAAACCAACGATGAACTGAGTACCATCGGCGCAGCGGTAGGTCCGGAATGTCTGCGCATCAGCCTGCCGCGCGTCGATGCTTCCGACCGCCAGCATGGTGATCGCCAAAACAATGGCCTTGTGCCGGTCCATGATCGCCCCCTGTAATAGACCCCAAGGACGCCAACCGTGCATCCAGTGGAACCATAACCCAAGCCGATCCCATGTCAGACTCCCCTGCCCGCCATCTCGCCCTGCAAGGCGCCAGCAATTTTCGCGATCTCGGCGGTTATCCGACGACTGACGGCCGCACCACGCGCTGGCGCCACATCTTCCGCTCCAATCATCTCGGGCAGCTCACCGCTGCCGATGTCGAGATCGTCCGCGCGCTGGGCGTCCGCAGCGCATTCGATTTCCGTGGGCTGGAGGAGCGCGCGGCCGGCATCTGCGTCGTGAACGAGATCACGGTGCATTCGCTGCCGGTCGAACCGACCGTCGTGGCCGCGCTACGCGCTGAACTCGCCCGGGGCACGTTGACCGCACCGGTCGCGCTCGAGCTCATGCGCGAGTCCTATCGCAACTATGTCCGCCACAATACGCACAGTTTTCGTGCGCTGTTCGGCCATCTGCTGGAAGACCGCGCGCCGCTCGTGATCCACTGCACTGCGGGCAAGGACCGCACCGGCTTTGCCAGCGCGCTGATCCTGCATGCGCTGGGCGTGCGCGACGATGTCATTGCCGAGGACTACCTCTTGACCAACCGGCACTACAAGCGTGACGCGTCAAACGCCTCTGATCTTCCGGCCGATGTTCTCGACGCGATCGGCAGCGTCGAGGCCTCGTACCTGGCGGCCGCTTTCGAGGCGATCGATAGCGAATATGGCGACCTCGAAACTTATCTGCGCGACGGGCTGAAGCTCGGCACGGCCGAGCGAACCGCATTGAAGGCGCGCTATCTGCAATCATAGGCTACGGCGCCGGGAGAACGATGATGCAAGACAAGGTCCTGATCGTGACCGGCGCATTCGGCGCGCTTGGCAGGGTGGTTGCGGAGACGGCACAGGCGCGCGGCGCGCGCGTTGCCGGCGTCGATCACGCGCTTTCGCAGAGTCCCGCGAAGCCTGAAAGCATCGCGATAGGCGGCGTCGATCTGTCCGACCCGGCGCAGGCGAAGACGGCGATAGATGCGGCGGCGAAGCATTTCGGCCGGCTCGACGCGCTGATCAACATCGCCGGCGGCTTCGCCTTCGAGACCGTCGGCGACGGCGACATCGCGACGTGGCAGCGCATGCATGCGTTGAATGTCCTGACCGCGCTCAACACCTCGCGCGCGGCGCTGCCGCACCTCCTCTCGTCCAAGGCTGGCCGCATCATCAATATCGGCGCGATAGGCGCGCTCCAGGCCGGCAGCGGCATGGGCCCCTATGCCGCGTCGAAAGCCGGCGTTCATCGCCTCACCGAAGCGCTCGCCCACGAATGGAAAGGTAAGATCACGGTCAACGCCGTGCTGCCTTCGATCATCGACACCAAGGCCAACCGCGCCGACATGCCAAAGGCGGACTTTTCCAAATGGGTGACACCGCAGGAGCTCGCAGAGGTGATCCTGTTCCTCGCCAGCGAGGCCGCCAGCGGCATCACCGGCGCGCTGATCCCGGTCGGCGGCCGGGTGTAGCGCCTTTAGGCCGAAACGTCGGGGCGCCTCGGATTCAATCGGAGCCGAGAAGGCTCTAGACTGCGCGCAACTGATTCTTCGATCGGACCACCCGTGGAAACCGCGCTCTATCTCCCCGTCAAACGCTTCCTCGAAGAGCTCGGCTTCACGGTCAAGGGCGAAGTCGGCGGCTGCGATCTCGTCGGCCTCAGTGCCGACGATCCGCCCATCGTGGTGATCGGCGAGCTCAAGCTCGCCTTCAATCTCGAGCTGATCCTGCAGGCGGTCGATCGCGCACCGGCCGGCGACGAGGTCTGGATCGCGGCGAAGATGTCAGCGCGCGGCAAGGGACGCGAGAGCGACGCACGCTATCGCAATCTCTGCCGCCGCCTCGGCTTCGGCATGCTCGGGGTGACCGACCGCGGCCAGGTCGAGGTGCTGGTGAAGCCGCCAACCGCAGCGCCGCGCCGCGAGCCGAAAGTGCGCTCGCGACTCGTCGCCGAGCATCAGCGCCGGCAGGGCGATCCGGTGCCCGGCGGCAGCACCCGCGCACCAATCATGACGGCCTATCGGCAGCAGGCGCTGGCCTGCGCATCAGAGCTCGCGACAGGTCCGCGGCCTGTACGCGAGCTGCGCGTCCGTTGTCCCGATGCCGGCAAGATTTTGCTTAACAATGTGTATGGCTGGTTTGAACGCGCTGAGCGGGGAATCTACCGGCTCACCGAAGCTGGACACGCTGCCCTGAAACGCTGGCCCCAGCAGCGGGTGGAGGTCGGCGCAGGTGCTGCGTCACCGCCATGACACCCGACCGGTGCATAGCTGAGCTGCCACACCAATTACATATTGCAATGCAACATTCGCGGCACTAGGTATCCCGGCATCAAAACGAGGCCGTTATGAGCGCAGACTGGAATACCAAATATGGCACGCGGCGCGTGCGCCACGATCCGCCCACCCTGGACGAGGCGATCTTCGCCGCTGTCGGCATCACCGACGACCAGGCGCAGCAGGCGGAGATCGCCGCCGCCTTGATGGGGATGCCGCTCGACATCGTGCAGGCCGAGGTGAAGAAGCAAGCCCGCGCCAACAGCCGCCTCACGGCCACGCGGGTGATCGCCGGTGAACAGGGCGCGCAGCGCTCCGTCGTGGTCGAGCGTCGCGTGGTCCGCCGTTTCGGCATTGACAAGCGCACCGGCACGTAAGCCTTCATCTTTAGCCTTCATCTTTCGACCCGGAAATACGAAAGCGGACCGGTTTTACCGGTCCGCTTTTTGATTCCCGTCCGTGATTAGGCTACGCGGCACGATTGCCGTACATGCTTGAGATCAGCTTCCAGCAAGTGCTGTTGAAGCTGAGAAGAGCGCGCCCGGCCATGAAGGGCGAAGCCGCGAGATCAGCGAGCTCGGCCTCAGGCGTCTTGGCGAGGTCGATCGTACCGGTCGATTCGCCGTGCCGGAAAGCCAGATGTGCCCCGAACTTCCGGGCGAGCGCCCGCATCGCGTGATTTTCGGCGCCCGTCGTGATGCGCAACTGCTTGTAGCCTTTCCAGCGCGCCTCCGCGATCAGCCGGCGGAACAGCACGGTGCCGACGCCTTGGCGGCGCGTGGAGGCTTCGACGCTGAAGGCGACTTCGGGTAGCGAATCGTCTTCCGGCGGATGCAGTTCGGCCGCGCCGCGCACCACGCCATCGACGATATAGGCAACGATCACGGTGCCGTCCTCGGCGCAGCGGGCGGCGTAACGCTCGATGAAGCTGTCGTCGAGAAAGCCGTTGAAACGGTCGTGCCGGCTGCCGGCATCGAGTCTGAGCAGGTGATCGCGCAGAAGCGGCAATTCTTCCTGCTGGATTAGGGTTCGCACATAGCCCGGGGCGGTGCGGACGGTCTCTTCAAGTACCACGTCAAAACTCCTCTTGGTGTCCCTCGAGGAGGCGTTCGAATCCCTAGGTCCCCTATATTGTGCATCGCACCATGATTTTCAAGACGGAAACCTGCCCAACTTCGAGGCAGCGAAAGCGACCAATTCGTTAATAAAATCAAAGTCTCGTAGGCTTACAGCACCAGCTGCGTCTGTGTCACCACGGCGACCAGCTTGCCGTCCTCCGTCTCCAGCCGGGTGGTCCAGATCTGGGTCCGCCGGCCACGATGGACCGGGGTGGTCGTGGCAATGATTGTGGTTCCCTCCTTGGCCCCACCGATGAAATTGGTCTTGCTCTCCAGCGTGGTGGTGCCTTTGGCGTCCTCGGGGAGATTGATCACGGTCGCTGCCGCGCCGACGGAATCGGCCAGCGCCATCACCGCCCCGCCATGGATGGTGTGATGAAGTGTGCAGAGATCGGGCCGGACCGTCATCCGCGCCACCACGCGGTCCTTCTCGGCCTCTATGAACTCGACGCCCTTGAGCTCGGCGAACGGCATCTTCATCGCTTTGAGTTTCTCGAGCGGCGTCATCGGATCTTCTCCCAATTGCTTGTTGTCTCAGCGTGAATTGCTTCGCACCGTAAAGCAATGACGTCCGAGGTAATGGTACTCGTGATATCGGCACTCAGCGCCAATACCCTCGTGTTCCCGAACGCGCTGCAACGCCATAGCGCGTCGAAGCCGCTCGTAAACGCGCTAATGGCGTTGCTGCGCAGAGCCGGGACCATCTCGCGACGGATTTCGGTGCCGCGTGGGCCCCGGCTCTGCAGCGCACCGCTAAGAAGCGCTGCGTCCGGGGCACGAGATTTTCCTCACGTCACCGCGTTCACGACCTGATATTCCGGCCGGCGCCACACCCCGCCCGCGATCACCTCCTCGATGATCTCCGCCGCCCGCACGATCTCGCTCTCGCCAATGTACAGCGGCGTGATCCCAAACCTCATGATGTCGGGCGCGCGGAAATCGCCGATGACGCCGCGGGCAATCAGCGCCTGCATGGCGGCGTAGCCGTCATCGAAGGCGAAGGAGACCTGGGAGCCACGCTGCCCATGCGCGCGCGGCGTCGCCAGCTTCAAGGACGGGCAACGTCGCTCGATCTCGCCGATCAGGAGGTCACCGAGCGCCAGCGAGCGCGCGCGAACCTCCTGGATGTCGACCCTGTCCCAGATGTCGAGGGAGGCCTCCAGCGCCGCCATCGCCAACACCGGCGGGGTGCCGACGCGCATGCGCTCGACGCCGCCGGCCGCCGCATAGGCGAGATCGAACGCAAACGGTTTTGCGTGGCCCATCCAGCCGGACAGAGCGGCACGCGCGCTGTCGGCATGGCGCGGCGCGACATAGAGGAAGGCGGGCGCGCCGGGACCGGCGTTGAGATATTTGTAGGTGCAGCCGGCGGCGAAATCGGCGCCGCAGCCGGAAAGATCAACTGGCAGCGCGCCGGCGGAATGGGCGAGATCCCAGACCGTGACGATGCCGAGCGCATGCGCTTTCGCGGTCAGCTTCCCCATGTCGTGGCGGCGGCCGGTGCGGTAATCCACCTCGGTAATGTAGAGCACCGCGATCTCTTCCGACAGCGCGGCCTCGATCTCCTCCGGCGCCACCAAGCGCAATTGATGGCCGCGCCCGAGCGTCGTGATCAGGCCCTCGGCCATGTAGAGGTCGGTCGGGAAGTTGCCGGTGTCCGACAGGACGATCTTGCGGGATGGGGTCATGTCGAGCGCGGCGGCGAGTGCCTGATAGACCTTCAGGGACAGCGTGTCTCCGACCATCACCGAGCCGGCTGCAGCACCGATCAACCGTGCGATACGATCGCCGACGTGGCGTGGCTGGACATACCAGCCTGCGGTGTTCCAGGCGCGGATCAGCTCGTTGCCCCACTCTTCGGTGATCACGCGATTGACCCGCTCGGCAACGCCCAGCGGCAGCGCACCAAGCGAGTTGCCGTCGAGATAGATCATTCCGTCAGGCAAATGGAACAGTGCCTTGGTGTCGTCATAGACGCGAAGCCTGGTCATGGACAGCCCTACAGAATCGTACGCACGCGCCAGAGTTCGGGAAACAGCTCGACCTCCAGCATGCGCTTGAGATAGCTGACCCCGCCAGTGCCGCCGGTGCCGCGCTTGAAACCGATGACGCGCTCGACCGTGGTCACATGATTGAAGCGCCAGCGGCGGAAATAGTCCTCGAAATCGACCAGCTTCTCGGCCAGTTCGTAGAGCATCCAGTGCGTCTCCGGCGCCTCGTAGACGATACGCCAGGCCTGCAGCACGCCTTCGTTGAAGCTGTGGGTCTCACGGACGTCGCGCGCCAGCACCGCTGGCGGCATTTTCAGTCCATTGCGGTCGGCGAGCCGCAGCACCTCGTCATAGAGGCTTGGCGTGGCGAGTTCGGCTTCGAGCAGCTTCGTCGTCTCCGCATCGTGCGCATGCGGCTTCAGCATGGCGTGGTTACGATTGCCGAGCAGAAATTCGATCAGCCGGTATTGGCGCGACTGGAAGCCCGAGGATTGCCCAAGCTGCGAGCGGAAACGGGTATATTCGCTGGGCGTCATGGTGCGCAGCACGTCCCAGGCGTTGTTGAGCTGCTCGAAGATCCGCGACATCCGCGCCAGCATCTTCATCGCGGGCTGCACCTCATCACGTGAGATCGCACGGCGCGCGGCGCTGAGCTCGTGGATGGCGAGCCGCATCCACAGCTCCGTAGTCTGATGCTGGATGATGAACAGCATCTCGTCATGCGCTTCCGACAGCGGATGCTGCGCGCCAAGAATCGCATCCAGCGCCAAGTAGTCGCCATAGGACATACGCCGGGCGAAATCGGTCTCGGCGCCTTCGCTGGTAGGATCGTAATCGCTGGACGTCATGACAGGTCCTTTCGATCGATCTCGCCCGGCTTTGCTCAATCGAGGCCGATCAGGCGGGCGGTGATCGGTGAGGACGGGTCCTTCAGCCCGTCGATCACAGTAAAATGGTTGAGGCCGGGCTCGACGACGAGGCGGGTCGGCACGTCAAAGCCGGTCCAGATATTGGCCATCAGATCGGATTGACGGATGAATTCGGGCCGCTCGCTGCCACCGACCCAGGCGGTCACCGGCGAATGCCCGCGCGGCAGGTGCAGCGCCGCGCTTTCCAGCGTCGCCTCCTCCATGGTCATGCGCAGCGTCTCGTTCATCTTGGTCTTGAGCAGCGGACGCAGGTCATGCAGGCCGCTGATCGAGAGCGTCCCGACGATGCGGTCGTAGACGGCGGACTCGAGCCGGCTGTCGTCGCACAGCATGCGCGTGACGAGATGCCCGCCGGCAGAATGGCCAGCGAGCCGGATCGGTCCTGAGACGAGCGATGCCGCTTTGGCGATCGCGGCGGCGATTTCTGCTGTGATATCGGAGATGCGTGCGGCCGGCGTCAGCGTGTAGCTCGGCAGCGCGACCGTCCAACCATGATGCCGCGCGCCTTCGGCGAGATCGGTCCAGGTCGATTTGTCGAAGCGCATCCAGTAGCCGCCATGGACGAACACGACGAGGCCCTGGCTGTCGCCGTCAGGCAGGACCAGGTCGAGCTTCTGCCGCCGGCCGGTGCCATAGGCGATGTCGGGGCGAATCCCCCTCAGCCCGGCGCGGTAGGCCGCCGCCCGCTCCACCCACAGCGCAGGCATCTTGTCTGAGCCCGGGATATGGGCCGAATTGGCATAAGCGTCATCCCAATCGCGCATCGTTGCTCCCGAGGACTCGTCCAGCGAACCGGACACCAGTCTGCCACCGGTACGGCCGGCATCCTAGTGTTTATTTTAAGCTTAAAGCATTCGAGAGGAGCCCATCGATTGGACAGGCGACGACTGGCCCGTGCGTTTCCCGGGCGCAGCGCAGCGTGCAACGATGCGCTGCTGAACCGGGGTCCAGTGCATACGGCGACATGGGTCCGGCTCTGCCGAGCACCACGCGGAACGACGCTTCGCATCGTCCGCGCGCTGCACCCGCGTCCGGGACACCAAACTACGCCTTCTCCACCCCGCACCACTCGGCGATGAACAGTGCCATCGCCTTGGTCGCCTTCTTCAGCGATTCAAGCTCGACAAACTCGTTGAAGCCGTGCATCTCGCCTCCGCTTGCGCCAAAACACAGACTTGGAATGCCATGGTTGAGACCGTAGAAGCGGGTGTCGGTGAGCGCAGTGAAAACGAGGTCCTCGACCGCGCCGCCATAGACCTTGTTGAAGGCCTTGCCGAACGCAGCCTCAGGCTCCGCGGCATTGGTCAGCTCATAGCCTTCCGACAGGAAGCCCGACCATTCGATCTGCGGCGGATTGTTGGCGAGGAAGGGGTGGTTACGCGCAGCGGCAGCGACGCAAGCCATGATCTCCTTCTGGTGATCGGCGATCGACCAGCCCGGCAATACGGCAATCCGACAGTCGACGTCGCACCAGGCCGGCACGCTCGAGGCCCAGTCGCCGCCCTTGATGATGCCGGGGTTGAAGTTGATCGGATGGTTGAGTGTCTTGAAGTGGCGATCGGCCTTGGCGCGCTCGTTCCATTCGATCTCGAGCTTTTGCAGCGCCTGGATCAGATGATACGCCGCCATGATTGCGTTCGCGCCGGAACCTGCAAAGGCGACATGGGTCGGGTGCCCCTTCACGCGCAGACGAAACCAGATCACGCCGACCTGTGAGCGCACCATCTTCCCGCCCGTCGGCTCGGGAATGAAGCAGGCATCCGCGCGGTAGCCGCGCTGCAGCGTGGAGAGCGCGCCGACGCCGGTGCTCTCCTCCTCGATCACGGATTGGAAGTGGATTCGTGCCGTCGGCTTGAAGCCAGCGGCCTTGATCGCATCGAGTGCGTAGAGGGCGCCGATCGTGCCCGACTTCATGTCGTAGGCACCGCGGCCAAACATCTTCCCGTCCTTGATGACGGGTGAAAACGGCGGGGTATCCCACAATTCCAGCGGACCCGCCGGCACCACGTCGCAGTGGCCCTGCAGGATCAGCGATTTGCCGACGCTGGTTTGCGGACGGTAGGTGCCCACCACCGAACGCGCCTTGGAGAAATCGTGCTCGATCGAGCCGAAGCCGCGCAGATCCTTGAGGTCGTCGATGTTGATGTACCAGTCGTCGACCTCATAGCGGCGTTCGCGCAGGAGGTCTCCGATCATGTCCTGGCACGGCCCCTCGGCCCCGCGGGTCGGGGGATCGCGACGAAATCACGTGTGGTCGCAAGCTGGGCTTCGAAGCCGGCATCGACGGCATCAAGAATCCTCTGCTGCGTTTCGGCATTCATCAGGCAACTCCAATCGGGCATTCAGATCATCGATGGAGCGCAAGCTAGCCGATTTCAGCCGTTCGGGTACTCCACAGAATAAGCATCCCGCAATGCATCTTCGAGCAGTCGGCCTTCTGAATAGCCATTGAGCGTCGCAGGGCGCGTAACACCCGCGAGGAGGCGCGGGCAAGGTTCCGGCGCGCCGAGCACCGTGCGCACCGGAATGCGCTCGGCATAGATTGGCAACGGATAGTCCTCGTCGTCGTCAGCGACACCCTTGGCGCGGATCTTGGCCGAGGCTTCTTCGATCTCCATCGCAATGAAGGACGTTGCCTTGATCTCCTGCGTAGTGCTCTGTCGCAGGCCGGCGGTACGGTCCGGGAAGAAGCGATCGACCATCGCGATCACCGCCCGCTCCTTCTCCTCGGGATCGGTGACGAGATAGGCCGTGCCGAACGCCATGACTGCGCGGTAGTCGGCGGAATGATTGAAGCCGCAGCGCGCCAGCACGAGGCTGTCGAGATGGGCGACCGTCAAGCAGACGCGCTCGCCCTTAGTCTGGTTACGCAACATGCGGCTGGCGCTCGATCCGTGCCAGTAGAGCTTGGTGCCCTCCCGCCAGAAGAAGGTCGGCGTGCAATAGGGCTGGCCCTCGATCACATAGGAGACGTGGCACAGCATCGAGGAATCCAGGATGCGATGAACCGTATCGTGATCGTAGAAGCCGCGGTCGTGCCGGCGCTTCACCTGGTTGCGCGCCGATGTCGGATAGGAATTTGATGTCTCGGTCTGGCTCACGGCCGCTCCTGGTCGGATTGGATGATTTCCGAAGCAGTTGTAGCGGCACGTTTGGTCTGCGATAGTTCCAATTCCATGCAAAAAATTCCGACCAATTCTTCCTGCCGAGCCAAGGCCGAGCTTCCGCTCGACCTGACCGGGCCCCACGTCACGGCTGGCGCCTCCGCCGCGCACCGGCTCTATCAGGCGCTGTGCGAAACGATCGTCTCTGGCCTGGTCAAGCCCGGGGAGTCGCTGCCGCCATCGCGGACGTTGGCCAGGCAGACCGGCTTCCGGCGCAACGCCGTCGTCACCGCCTATGAGCGCCTGATCGCCGACGGCTTTGCCGACGCAACCGTCGGCTCCGGAACCTTCGTCGCAGCACGTATCCCCGCGAGGGGGGCCGAGACCAACAAGCCGAAGGTGGTTGTCGAAACACCGAGGCAAGGCGCGCTCGCGCTCGGCTGCACCCATATCGACGAGCGTGCGGTGCAACGCCTTCGCGCTTTCGTCGGCCGCCGCTTGCGCGCGTTCGGGTCCGAGCACCTGCATTATGGCGATCCTCGCGGCAGCCGCGAGCTGCGTGCGGCGATCGCCGATCACCTGCTGTCGGCGCGCGGACTGCGCTGCGACCCCGATCAGATCATGCTGACGTCGGGCACGCTGCACGCGCTGCGCATCGTGCTGAGCGCGATCCTGAAGTCCAACGACCAGGTCTGGTGCGAGGACCCCGGCTATCCCGCCGCGCGAAAGACTATCGCGCATTGCGGCTATCGCGCAGTGCCTGTCGCCGTCGACGAGCACGGGATGCGTGTCGCCAAAGGCCGCATCGCGGCACCGTCGGCGCGCGCGGCCTACGTCACACCGTCGCACCAGTTTCCGCTGGGCGTGCAGATGTCGATGCCGCGGCGGCTCGAGCTATTGGACTGGGCGAAGCAAGCCGGCGCATTCGTGCTTGAGGACGATTACGATAGCGAATTCCGCTATGACGGCGCACCGCTGATGTCGCTCGCCGGCATCGATCGCCTCCAGCGGGTGATCTATCTGGGCACGTTTGCCAAGACGCTGTTTCCGGGCCTTCGCATCGGCTATTGCGCCCTGCCCGAACGCCTGATCGCGGACGTGACGGCCGCGCGCGCGGCGCTCGATCGCTTTCCCGGCACACTGATGGAGGGCGCGGTGGCGGACATGCTCAATTCCGGCGCCTTCGCCGCGAACCTGAAGCGCGTGCGTAAACTCTATCGCGAGGCGCGCGATGTGCTCGCCGAAACGCTGGAAGTCGCATCCGATGGTGCGCTTTCGGTGCCAGTGCCCTCACAAGGCCTGCATCTCGTCGCCCGATTCGATCCCTCGGTCGATCCGGCGGTGGCAGCGCATGCCAAGCAAGCGGCCGGCACGGAAGGCTGGCTATTGGCCGACACCTATTCGCGCGGGCGTCCGCTGCCCGGCTTCGTGCTGGGATTTTCCGGCCACCCGGTTCCACAGCTCGTGACCGCCGCCGAACGTCTCGCGAAGGAATCGCGCGCAGCGTTGGGCACAAGGCGAAAATCGGACCGCCGGGCGTGACGAAGCTTCACTATCAGAATCGCCTGCCGGTCCCTAAATTGCGGCATCGATGCCGGGACCTCACATCATGCTGCTTCGCCACGCAACCTGCCTCTCGCTGCTGATCTCCATCGCGCTTGCCTCAACGACACGCGCAGGGACTATTGGACGCGAGCAGGACATCGTCGATCTGAAGCTCGGCCAGCGTGTGCTCGTGGATGATGGAACCTGCCCCGCCGGCCAGGTCAAGGAAGTGCGCGGTGCGAAGATGACCGAAAAGGGAGTCTCGCGCACGAGTTCCTGCGTGCCGCGGCACGGACCGAAAATGAAATGATGATCTGACAAGCTACTTCGCCGGATCGAACATGCACTGCAGCGTCGGTTTGGCAATCTTGGTGAAGGTCGGGCCGATCTCGCCCTGCTTGGAAGCCGGCACCCAATCGGTCTCGATGGTGGGCACGCCGGTTTCGCTGATGCCCCGCAGCAGCGCTTCGCGCAGATCGCGGTCCTCAACGGCCGCGGCGGCGTGATCGTGCAGACAGCCGCAGACTTCCTCCGGATGCTCCCAGCGTCCGAGCATGCGCGGCGCGCACTGGCGCACGAATTCGGTGCGGGGATCGGGCAGTCTGGAGGGCGCGCGCACTTGCGCCTGAACGGAACTGATCGTCAGAACGGACACAAACGCTGCGGCGCAGAGACGAAGCAACATGATGGCTTTGCCGGCTATTGTGTGCGGTCAGAGGCGCGCGGCGACCATGATCGGCTGTGCGGCCGGGACCGTGACGGGCGAGCCGCTGTACTGGAAAGTGCCGACACCGGGGAGAGCGCCGTCGGGCGAACCCGCTAATGAGGAGCCGGCGAGCACGAAACCGAAAGCAAGGATGAAGCCGAGCGCGCGCATGATCTTGTGTCCCAATTCGGTCGCCGGCGGTGCGCCGTCGTTGTGACGCTGATAACCATGGGCGGTTTCGTGCGTGATGCGTGAAAAGCTGAAAATGGTTTCGTCTTCGTGAGAATTGTTTCGTCCCATTCAAGACGACGAAACATTTCTCGGAAAATGCCAGTCATTTCAGCAAGGTCTCGCTGCAGGTCAATGTGGCCCGCCAAGTTCCGGCGCCAGCACGGACATGCGCCTTGCACAGGCGCCGTCACGCTCCCGCTGCCCGCGTTTCACATGCATTTTACTCTTTTCTGCTGAAAGGAGCGGCAAACGAGGGCTGGGTGCGATCGAACCGGGGGTGGTTCGGCGGCGACCCAAGCCATCGAAACCGAGACGCCCGGATCATCGGGCGCATTCACGTGAGGGATGGCCATCATGATGGCGGGAAATCGCGCAACGCCGCGGGATGCGGATCTACAGACCGATCGCGGAGAGCAATCGCCCATTCGCGGCAGCGCCGGCGAAATGGCGCTGCAATCGAGCCGCGGCTTCGAGGCCGCGCCGCAGATGTTCGTGCGGCTGACCGGTTCTCATCTCGCGAAGCCGCGCAATCGTCACTGAGAAAACGCGAACGCGTCACTGCGTGAAGAACTCGCCGCACTTCTGGACGTTCGCGTCCGCCGGCCCCCACGGCATGATCGGCACGGTCGAGGTCGAGTTCTTGGGCGAGCCTTCGATCAGCTTGTCCGAATAAACCATGTAGACCAGCACGTTGCGCTTGGCGTCGCAGCCGCGCACGATCTGCATCTTCTTGAAGAACAGCGACCGGCGCTGGCGGAACATGTCGTCGCCCTGCTCCATCTTGTGCTTGAACTTGATCGGACCGATCTGGCGACAGGCCAGCGAGATGTCCGAGACCTCCTCGGCAAGGCCGAGCCAGCCCTTGAAGCCTCCTTTCTCCGGCACGGTGAAGTGACAGGCGACGCCCTCGACTTCAGGATCATCGAGACCATAGGTCGCGAGCTTGTCGTTCGGGCTCATCCATTTGAACACGGTGGAGCGGCGGAAGATCAGATCAGGCTCATCGGCGGCCGACGCCGACGCCATCGGCGCGGTCAGAATCAGCAGGAATAAAGCGAGGCCTTTCAAGCGGATGCTGGAAAGACCGGGGAAGCGGGATGACATGAAGTTCTCCGGTAACAAGTTCCCGCAATGTAGGAACGCGAGCGACGATCAGGAAGGACGCGGACAGTCGGGCGCGGCCGCCGTTTACCGCTCCGTGAGGCTTTTTTGCTACGTCTTGAACAAAAGTAACTGACGGCAGAACCGCCCTGCTGGTGAACGCGTAGTCCCCTCTGAGACACTAACATCTGATTTGGATTATGGATTCGAGGATGAACAGCGTGAACGGTTCGGGTTCTGCCGCCAAGCCGGCGCGGCTGTGGCAGGTCGCCATCTTGACGGCGGCGGGTGCGATCGGCGCGACCAGCCAGGCAGACGCAGCGTATTATTATTGGACGGACTATTCCGACGGGTCCTATTACGCCCGGCAGGATCGGCTTCCCGAAATACCGCGCCAGAAGCCGCAAAAGCGTGGCGTCGCAAGCAAGAAAGAAAGCCTCATCGAGAAGGAAGCCGGCACCAAGCCGCAAGGACCGCTCGTCATTGTCGTTTCGATCGACCGGCAGAAGGTGACGATCTACGACAGCAACGGCGTGTTCGCGGAATCCCCGGTGTCGACCGGCATGAAGGGCCACTCGACGCCGATGGGTGTGTTCAGCGTCATTCAGAAGCACAAATTCCACCACTCCAACATCTATAGCGGCGCGCCGATGCCGTACATGCAGCGGATCACCTGGTCCGGCGTCGCCATGCATGCCGGCGTGCTGCCGGGCTATCCCGCCTCGCATGGCTGCATCCGCATGCCGATGGCGTTCGCGATGAAGATGTGGAACTGGACTCGGATGGGTGCGCGCGTGATCGTGGCGCCGGGTCAGATGTCACCGCAGAGCTTTTCCCATCCCCTGCTCGCCTCCTTGCGCGTGCCACCGCAGCCCGCGGCGAGCATCGAACCGCAGACCAATGTCAGCGACAAGGCCGACAAGGGCGCCGCCGAAATCAAGCCAGTCGAGACCAAGACGGCCAGCGCCGACAGCGTGCTCGACCTGCGCACCTCCGTCGGCCACGCCGTCATGTCGGATGTGACCACGGGCAATGCGCCCGCGCGCGACGAAGCCGCGGCACCGGCCGACAACGTCAAGACGGCCGAGGCATCTGATGCGCCCAAGTCTGATGCGCTCAAGTCCCGGTCGCAAGATGCGGCCAAGCCAGCGAACGACGACAAGCCCGCCGAGAAGGTCGAGGCTGTCAAGGCCGAGCCGGTCAAGACCGAGGCGGTGGACTCCGCGAAGACGCCCAATGCACAAGCGACTGCTCCGGCGCTCGCCACCTCGCCCGATGCGAAAAAGGACGAGAACCGCGTTGCCGATCCTGCGCCGGCGACAAAGACTGATACGCCCAAACGCGCCGGCCAGATCGCCGTCTTCATCAGCCGCAAGGATTCCAAGCTCTATGTGCGGCAGAATTTTGCGCCGCTGTTCGAGGTGCCCGTCACGATCGCCGCGAGCGACCGGCCGCTCGGCACGCATGTCTTCACCGCAGAAGTCGACAAGGCCGATGCCAATGCACTGCGTTGGTCGGTGGTGTCGCTGCCCGTCGCCGCGCGTTCCGCGGCACGCGAGGATGACAGCCGCGTATCGCGCCGCCAGCGCGGCGCCGCCGTGATCCCCGTCGCTGCAAAACCGGTGCTCATGCCGGACAGCCCGGCTGAAGCCCTCGACCGCATCTCCGTCCCCTCCGACACCATGGCGAAGATCAACGAGATGCTGACGTCAGGCAGCTCAATCATCGTCTCCGACCAGGGCATCAACCAGGGCGAGACCGGCGAAGGCACCGATTTCATCGTCCGCCTGTACTAGCGCCCTCGCAGTGTTCAATAACGCGTTGTTGACGAGCCCGCTCGCGCCGGCGGAGTAACATGCCTTCCGGATCATTTCGGGGGACGCCGTCATGATGAACCGCAGGACCATGCTCATCGCGGCGCTCGGCAGCACGCTCGCGCCCGTAACGCGCGCCCTCGCTGATGGTGGCATGAGCCGGATCTCGGCCTACGCCTTCTCCTTCCCCGCACTGTCAGGCGACGACATCCGCCTCGCCGCGTTCACCGGCAAGCCGCTGCTGGTGGTGAACACCGCCTCGCTCTGTGGCTACACTCCGCAATATGCCGGCTTGCAGGAGGTCTGGAACGAGTTTCGCGAGCGCGGGCTTACCGTGATCGGCGTGCCCTCCAATGATTTCGGTGGCCAGGAGCCCGGCGGCGCGAGTGAGATCATGCAGACCGCGCATCACCAATATGGTGTTACCTTCCCGGTTGCGGCGAAGGCCGTGGTGGTCGGTGCAAAAGCGCACCCCTTCTACAAATGGGCCGCTGAGGCGCGACCGAAGGAAGTTCCGCGCTGGAACTTCCACAAATACCTGATCGGCCGCGACGGCTATATCGCCGAGGTCTTTCCCTCCGCAGTCGAACCGGCCGACACGCGGATCAAAACGGCCATTGCCAGGGCGCTGGCCGATAGTTGACGCCGGCCCCATCCGGCTGGGCACAATTATGGCGGGCGGTCAAACAGCCGTTGCAATGGCGAGGGCCCACCATCTAGGCTAGGATCGTTTGGGGCAGGACGGTTTTTGCCGCAGGCGAAGCCGCGGCGCAACAACGGGATCAATCTCGAGGACAACACCATGCGTGTGGCGGCAGGACTGATTTTGGCAAGCGCGTTGTCGGTTGCGTTGACCGGCGCAGCATGGTCGCAGACACCGGCCGCGAAGCCCGCAGCCGCGGCACAAGCCGCACCGGCGGCTGCAGCGCCCGCTGCGGCTCCTGCGCCTGCAGCAGCTGCTCCGGCCCCAGCGGGCTTCGTCAATCCGCCCCCGCCGAAACAGGCGCCGCAGCCGGCGCGCGCGGCCTGCAATACGCCGGGCGCCCTCGGTGTCGCCCGCACCGTCGAGATCGACACCACGGGCGGCCCCGGCTTCGGCTTCGAGCATTTCAAGGAGCTCGATTTCCTGCGCGACCACGAGGTGGTGCTGACATTCGACGACGGTCCTTGGCCGAAGAACACGCCTGCCGTGCTGAAGGCGCTCGCCGACGAATGCACCACAGGCATCTTCTTCTCGATCGGCAAGCACGCGACCTATGAGCCGGAGATCCTCAAGCAGGTCTACGCCGCCGGCCACACTGTGGGCAGCCACACATGGTCGCACGCCAATCTGAACAACAAGAAGCTTAACGAGGCGCAGCGCAAGGAAGAGATCGAGAAGGGCCTTTCCGCCGTGAAGTGGGCGCTCGGTGGTATCTCCCCCGCACCGTTCTTCCGCTTCCCGGCGCTGCAACATCCGCCGGAGATGGTCACCTATCTCGGCAACCGCAACATGGCGATCTTCTCCTGCGACATCGACTCCTTCGACTTCAAGGCCTCCAAGCCCGAGAAGGTGATCGAGACGGTGATGAAGAAGCTCGACAGCAAGGGCAAGGGCATCATCCTGATGCACGACTTCCAGAAGCACACTGCGGAGGCTCTGCCCGAGCTGCTCAAGCGGCTGAAGGCCGGCGGCTACAAGGTGGTGGCGATGCGCGCCAAATTCCCGGCCTCGACGCTGCCGGAATACGATCAGGAGCTGCTCAAGGACATCAAGCTGCCGACGGTGAGCCAGCGCCCGGTCAATTCCGTGGTGACGACCGTTTCCGAATAGAAGGCCGTTGTCTTTCCGTATCGAGGGCTACGTCATCGTGTCAGCGGACGGCATGCTCGCCGACGCCGATCACGTCATGCCCGACAGCCTGAAGTTCGAAGGTGACAAGCTGTTCTTCGAGCAGGCGCTCGAGCGCGCCGCGCTGATCGTGCATGGCCGGCACTCGCACGAGCAGCAGCCGAATTCGCCGAAGCGCAAGCGGCTGATCCTGACCCGCAAGATCAAGGACCTCACCGTCGATCCGGAGATGCCGAACGCGACGCTGTGGAATCCGGAGCATGCGAGCTTCCAGGCGGCCTGCGCCTTCGCGGACGTCGCCTCCGGCATGATCGCCATCATCGGCGGCCCGGTCGTGTTCGACATGTTCATGGACCGTTACGACACGTTCTGGCTGTCGGAGGCTCCGCACGTGCGGCTGCCCGGCGGTGAAGGCTGCTTTGTCGGCGTGCCCCAGCGGACGCCGCATGAGGTGCTGGCTTCCCATGGGATGAAGCCGGGCGCGCCGTACTTGCTCGATGCGGCGCATGACGTGACCGTGACGCCGTGGCGGCCGGGTTAGCCTCTCGGCATTGCCGACGTCGCTCACAGCGGGAGGTCAGTTTCAAAACTGGAAAAACAACCCCATGCAAAGTACCGGCAATATAATACCGCTATTTATCCTGGCGTTT
Source organism: Bradyrhizobium vignae (assembly GCF_004114425.1). Taxonomy (GTDB): domain Bacteria; phylum Pseudomonadota; class Alphaproteobacteria; order Rhizobiales; family Xanthobacteraceae; genus Bradyrhizobium; species Bradyrhizobium vignae. Next base: position 190,775 of record NZ_RDQF01000005.1, read on the forward strand.
CAGCAAGCTAAATTGGTCCCGCCGCCGGCCAGCGCAAAGCCGACTAGCATATTTGCCGAGACCCAATAATCGGCCCCGACGGCGGTGATGGCGCTATAGCCAGCGTCCGCGGCGCTGCGTCAATACGAGCCGGCCATTCAGAAACACCGCATCAATAGACTGAGACAAAAGCGCAAGACTGGACGGCTTCGGATCGAGGCTGCCGCCCGCGGGCGGCAGGATTCGTGGACGAACGAACCATTTCCTTTCGCCGGATGTAAACCTGCAGCGAGCATGATTGGTCCTGCGGGGCCCTTCCCGCTCCTTAACCACGATCAAGACGCGACCACCCACCAGCATGAGCGACGACGGTACGACGACAAATCCCCCAGACGGCTCCGGACTGACAGGTGATGCAGCCCCGATGTCATCCCTGCTACCGGCATTCGGCTTCACCGCCGATCAGATGGAGACCGATGCGAACGTCGCCGCCTGGCGGGAGGCTGTCGCCACGCTGTTCGAGGTCGACGAGCTCGCCGCCGACGAACCGGGTCCGTTTCGCGCCGACATCAGCTCCTACGCCATGGGGCCGGCGCTGATCGGGCTGAGCCGTGCCAGCGGCCAGCGCTTCCGCCGGACGGCTGAAACGATCGCGCGCAGCGGCGTCGACCACATCATCCTCCAGCTCTATCTGAAGGGCGGCTATGACGGCGTCGCGGGCACCCGGCCGATGCAGGTGCGCGCCGGCGACATCTGTCTGTTCGACCTCGCCCAGACCCTGGAGACCAAGGCGACGGCGTTCGAGAATGTCACGCTGGTCGTGCCGCGCCCGATGTTCGGCACCCATCTCCTGCGGGTCGACGATGTGCACGGCCTCGTCCTGCCGGGCAGCAGCGTGATCGCAAGGCTGCTGGCGGGACATCTCACCGCGCTGTTCGAATTTGCGCCGCGCATGACGCTCGACGAATGCCAATCGGTGGTCGAGGGCACGGTCTCGCTGCTGGCCGCCTGCCTGCGCAACGAGCTCGAACGTGGCGATGCTGATGCCGACCATGCCGTCGCTGCGAGCCCGTCCCTGATGCGGATCCGCCAATATATCGAGGCCGGACTTGCCCGTGAGGATCTATCCGCCAATTCGATCGCGGCCCATTTCGGCCTGTCCCGGGCGTCATTGTACCGGCTGTTCGCGCCGGTGGGCGGCATCGCCGATTACATCCGCAGCCGCCGGCTGCACCGCGCCTTTTTCGATCTCGCCAATTCGGGCGCACGTGGTCCGCGGATCAGCGAGGTCGCGCGGCGCTGGCAGCTCGGTTCCGACGCGCATTTCACGCGCTCGTTCAAGGCAGCCTATGGCATCACGCCCCGCGCCGCGCGCGAGGCGGCCTTGCTCGGGGTACAGCGGGGCACGGATGGAGCAAGCAGCGCGACTATTTCCCGCTGGATGCGCGAGATCGCGCCTCCGAGAGCGGATTGATGGCTAGACGTCGCCGTAGGCCGCCTCAGCCGGGCGCGTCGTGCGGCCGTAGCCGATGATCATGCAGAGCGCGCCGATGATCGACAGGTTCTTGAGCGCGTCGACCAGCATCTTGGCGTTGTCCGGCGGAGTCTGGTTCCAGAAATCGTAGAACAGGACGGTCGCGACCGCGACGTAGATGATCAGCAGCATCGCGAAGAAACGCGCGCCGAAGTTCAGCGCGATCATCAGCCCCGCAATGATCTCGAGCCCGCCGATCGCAATCGCCAGGAGCCGCGGCGTCGTCATGGCCGTCGCCGCCTCGATCTGCTTGGCATAGGGGGCGATGACGTCAGGCACGACCAGCTTGGCGGCGATGAGATCGGCGGTCGCCTGGATGGCAAAGAGCTTGGTTGCGCCCGTATAGACGAACAGCACCGCGAACAGGATTCGCCCGAAAGTCACGAACGCTGGCATGATCGGCCTCTTGGCAAAGCGCTACCGCAGGGAACGCTCGAGGGGATTATGAAGAGTCCGTTTGCGCTTTTCAAACGAGGAAATGGAGAGCTGCGAGGAATTCAAAGCTGGCGGCGCGCTATTCAGTTGGCGCTCCCTAGCGGAATCGAACCGAGAGCGGCGCGATCGGCCGCAACGCTCTCAGCGTCATGGCCGGGCTTGACCCGGCGATTCACGACTTGCCTCGCGGGACGAAAAACGTGGATGCCCGGGACAAGCCCGGGCATGACGAGTTTGCGGAGCGAGCACCCCAAAACACCTTGAGGGGGCGAAGCAGCTACGTAAACAACGTCGGCTGCTGCCGCGCGGCGCGCTCCTGGGCTTCCACGACCGCAACCGCCGTCATGTTGAGGATGCCGCGCGCGGTGACGCCCGGCGTCAGGATGTGGGCCGGGCGCGCCGGGCCGATCAGAATCGGACCGACGGGAAGTGCGTCCGCCAGCGCCTTGATCATCTGATAGGCCACGTTGGCGGTGTCGAGGTTCGGCATGATCAGGATGTTGGCCTCCCCCTCGAGCTTGGAGTGCGGCAGCACGAGCTTGCGGGCCGCAGCCGAGAGCGCGGTGTCGCCCTGCATCTCGCCGTCGGCCTCAATCTCGGGATGCTTGTCTTTCAGGAGTTGGGTCGCCCGCCGCATCTTGCGCGAGGAGTCCGTATCGTAGCTGCCGAAATCGGAATGCGAGATGAAAGCGACCTTCGGCTTCAGGGTGAAGCGCTGCACGTGCAGGGCCGCCAGCGCCGCGATCTCGGCCAGCTCCTCCGCACTCGGATTGGGCCGCACTTGCGTGTCGGCGATGAAGAAGGCGCCCTTGCTGGTGATCAGCAGCGCCAGCGCGGCGTAATCGCTGATCCCCGGCGAGAAACCGACGATCTCGCGCACATGGCGCAGATGGCTCATATAGCGGCCCTCGACGCCGCAGAGCATGGCGTCGGCCTCGCCGCGCACCACCGCAAGCGCCGCGATAACAGTGTTGTTGGTACGCACCACCGTGCGTGCCGCATCCGGCGTCACGCCGCGACGGCCGGCGACCTCGACATAGGACTGTACGTAGGAGCGGTAGCGCGGATCGTCCTCGGGATTGACGAGGTCGAAATCCTTGCCGGCCTTGATCGAGAGTCCGAAGCGCTTGATGCGCGCCTCTACGACTGTCGGGCGGCCGACCAGGATCGGTCGCGCCAGCTTCTCCTCCAGCACCACCTGCGTGGCGCGCAGCACGCGCTCGTCCTCGCCTTCGGCATAGATCACGCGGACCGGCTGGGTCTTGGCCTTGGCGAACATCGGCTTCATGACGAGGCCGGAGCGGAAGGCGAAGCGCTCGAGCAGCGCCCTGTACTCGTCGAAATTGGTGATGGGCCGCGTCGCGACCCCCGACTCCATCGCCGCCTTCGCCACGGCCGGCGCGATGCGCAGGATCAGGCGCGGATCGAACGGGCTCGGGATCAGCGAGCCCGGACCGAAGCCCTGCGTCTCGCCGGTGTCGAAACCCTGCGCAACCGCATCCGACGGCGCCTCGCGCGCGAGCTGCGCGATGGCCTCGACGGCGGCGTGCTTCATCTCCTCGTTGATCGCGGTGGCGCCGACGTCGAGCGCGCCGCGGAAGATGAAGGGAAAGCAGAGGACGTTGTTGACCTGGTTCGGGTAGTCGGAGCGGCCGGTGCAGATCATGGCATCGGGCCGCGCCTTGCGCGCCTCTTCCGGCATGATCTCCGGCACCGGGTTGGCGAGCGCCATGATCAAGGGCTTGTCACCCATCGCCTTGGCCATCTCGGGCTTGAGCACGCCGGGTGCCGAGAGGCCGATGAAGATGTCGGCGCCGCCGATGATGTCGGCGAGCGTGCGCTTGTCGGTCTTCTGCGCATAGACCGCCTTCCAGCGGTCCATCGAGGTGTTGCGCCCCTCATGCACGAGACCGTCGATGTCGCAGACCCAGATGTTCTTGCGCTGCGCGCCCATCGACACCAACAGGTTCAGCGTGGCGATTGCGGCAGCCCCTGCTCCCGAGGCCACGATCTTGACCTCGGACAGCTTCTTGCCGTTCAGCCTGAGGCCATTGACGATGGCGGCGGCGACGATGATGGCGGTGCCGTGCTGGTCGTCGTGGAAGACCGGGATCTTCATACGCTCCTTCAAGCGCGTCTCGATCTCGAAGCATTCCGGTCCGCGGATGTCTTCCAGATTGATGCCGCCGAAGGTCGGTTCGAGCGCCGCCACCGTCTCGACCACGCGGTCGATGGTGTCGGCGGCGATCTCGATGTCGAACACGTCGATGCCGGCGAATTTCTTGAACAGGACCGCCTTGCCTTCCATCACCGGCTTGGAGGCCAGCGGGCCGATATTGCCGAGGCCGAGCACCGCGGTACCGTTCGAGACCACCGCGACCAGATTGGCGCGGGTGGTGAGCGTGGCCGCCTCGGCCGGGTTCTTGGCGATCTCGGTGCAAGCCGCGGCGACGCCCGGGGAATAGGCAAGTGCCAGGTCGCGCTGGTTCGCAAGCGGCTTGCTTGCCTGGATCTCGAGCTTTCCGGGGCGCGGCAGACGATGATAGGCCAGCGCCGCCTGGTGGAGATCATCAGAATAGGATGACATGCGGTGTCTTGCCTCGCGTTACCGGCCTCAAAATGCGTCATCCGGAGCGCCGGCCGAAGCGGACGGGATTTCCGGGTCGTGGAAACGGGATGAAGCACGGCCGAAGGCCCGGTGGCAACATCCGATTGCGGCCCCATCAACAGGGCGCACCGTCAAATATTTGAAAACCATAGCTTTCCCTGGACGGCCCGAGGTTTCGCGAATATGGCAGGTTGTGCGGTGTAAAACGAGCAACTGGAGCTGGGAATGAAGCGGATCCTGATCGGCCTGATCGTGGCAGCCGTGCTCGGAGCGGGCGGATGGTTTGGCTTCAACCTCTATGTCCAGCATCGGGCAACCAGCGAGGTCGAGGCGGCATTCGCGCAGATCCGCGCAAGTGGCGGCAAGGCGAGCCATGGCAAGATCGCCTTCGAGCTGTCGAGCCGGACGTTGACGGTCGAGGACATCAATGTCGAGCCCGCCCAGTCGCAGCTCGCCAACGTCAAGGTCGCCAAGATCGCGGCCGTCGGCGTACGCCAGCCAGATGAGAGGCATTTCTCGGCCGACAGCATTGACGTGTCCGGTGTCGAGGCCACCTTCACCTACACGGAGCCGGCGAAGCTGAAAGCGAACTACAAGATTCCGCAGATCACGGCGCGCGACTTTTCGGCTCCGATTCGTGGGGCCGAGGCGTCGCTGTCTGGCTCGATCATCGACATGTACCGCTTCATGCTGGCGCAATACGCAACCGTCTCGGCCTCGTCGATTGCGGTACCGACCGTTTCGGTCAACGTCGATGCGGGCACCGGTAATGCCGGCAGCGGCGATTATGTCTATTCGGGCCTATCGATCCAAAACGTCGACCACGGCAAGATCGAAACGGCGAAGACGGACCGCATCACCTATTCGATCGACTTGGCTCAGCCGGGCAAACCGACGAAAATGATCGGCGAGCTATCCGGCCTGGCCGCCACTGATTTCAACTCAACCGCTGTTAGGGCCGCGCTCGATCAGCAAGGGGCGAGCGACGACAGCTTCCACAGAATCTATCGACGCATCTCGGTCAACTCCTACATGGTGACGACCGCACCGGGCGTGCGCCTGCAGGTCGACGGCATCACCTTCGACGACATCGCGATCCGGCCTTCCAAATTCCGCCCGGCCGAGATAATCGCGCTGGTGCCGGCTGACGGCTCGATCCCGACGCCGGCGCAGTCGCGCGACATGATGGAGAAGGTCGCTGACTTCTTCGAGGGCTTCCAGATCGGCAAAGTCGAGATCGGCAAGCAGACAATCGAGACGCCGCAAGGAACGGGGCGGCTCGGCGCCATCAAATACGATCAAGATAACATCGTGCTGGAAGCCCTCGACATGCCGCTGCCGCAGGGGCAGCTCAAGATGGAGCGGTTCGCGCTGAAGTCCTTCAGCGCGGCCAATCTGATGCGCTGGGCGCCAGCCTCCGAACGCCCGGACAGCCGCCCTCGCCTGACCAGATGCTCGGCCTGTTCCGCGTGCTGGAAGGTGCCGAGATCAAGGGCGTGGTCTCGTCCTACAAGAATACGCGGCAGCTCGTCACCATCGACACGATCAGCATGAACTGGGGCCAGCTGGTCGGATCGATCCCGAGCAAGGCCAGTCTGGTCGTGAAGATGGTCACGCCGACCGATCCCGCCAATCCGGCCCTGCAGCCGCTGATCGTGGCAGGCGTGGACAAGCTCGCGATCGACCTCGATCTCGGCGCGGCTTGGACGGAATCGTCGGGCGCGTTCGCACTCGCACCCGCCACGCTCGATCTCGGCAACCTCGCCAGGGCGCAGCTGAGAGTGGCGCTTGCCAAGGTGCCGCGCGACCTCTTCACCACGACGGACCGGTCCGAGGCGATGGCTCAGTTGGTCGAGGTCGAGACCGGCGCCATCGAGCTCTCGTTGGGCGATCGCGGCGTGGTTGATCTGGTCGTGGCCCAGTTCGCGCGCATGCAGAATGTCAGCCGCGACGCCGCGCGCGGCGCCATCGTCGCGATGATCCGTGCGCAGGGCGAGAAGATCGCGGGGGCCAATGGCGACGCGAGAATGGCGGTCGATGCGCTCGCTGGTTTCGTAGAGGCGTCAGGCCAAACGCTGAGCGTCAAGCTGATGCCCCGAGCCAAGGTCCCTCTGATGCAATTGATGCAGCTGTCGCAAAGCGACCCCGAGAGCGCGCTGGCGCAGTTCAGGATCGAAGCCTCGACGGGGCTGTAGGACTTTTTTGCTGCGAAATTGGGCGGCAGCTGCCTGGCTAAAATCCCTCCCCGTCATTGCGAGCGCAGCGAAAGCAATCCAGAGTCCCTCCGCGGAAAGATTCTGGATTGCTTCTCTGCGCTCGCAATGACGCGTGGAGAGAGCGCGCCTCTCTCCAGATGCGGGGAGAGGCGAAGAGCCACATCACTTCTGCGGCAGGTTCACCCGCACATGCAGCTCGCGGAGCTGTTTTGTCGTGGCTTCCGACGGCGCGCCCATCAGCAGGTCCATGGCCTGCTGATTCATGGGGAATAGCGAGATCTCGCGCAAGTTCGTGGTACCGCAGAGCAGCATCACGATGCGGTCGACGCCTGCGGCCATGCCGCCATGCGGCGGGGCACCGTACTGGAAGGCGCGATACATGCCACCGAAACGCTCGACCACTTCCTGCTCGCCGTAACCTGCGATCTCGAACGCTTTCACCATGGCTTCCGGCACGTGGTTGCGGATGCCGCCCGAGGCGATCTCGTAGCCGTTGCAGGTGATGTCGTACTGGAACGCCTTGATGGTCAGCGGATCCTGCGACTTCAGCGCCTCCAGGCCGCCCTGCGGCATCGAGAACGGGTTGTGCGAGAAGTCGACCTTCTTGTCGTCCTCGTTGTACTCGTACATCGGGAAGTCGACGATCCAGGCGAGCTCGAACCGCTCCTTATCGGTGAGGTTCAACTCCTCGCCGACCTTGTTGCGGGCGAGCCCCGAAAACTTCCAGAACTTGTCGGGATCGCCGGCGACGAAGAAGGCGGCATCGCCCTCCTTCACGCCGAGCTGCGCGCGGATCGCAGCGGTGCGCTCGGGCCCGATGTTGTTCGCGAGGGGGCCTGCGCCCTCGCCGCCCTCGCGCCACATGATGTAGCCGAGGCCGGGCTGGCCCTCGCCTTGCGCCCACGAATTCATGCGGTCGCAGAACGCGCGGCTGCCGCCACCAGCTGCGGGAATCGCCCACACCTGGTTCTTGGGATCTTCGAGCATGCGCGCGAACACCTTGAAGCCGCTTCCGCGGAAGTGCTCGGAGACGTCCTGCATCTCGATGGGGTTGCGCAGGTCCGGCTTGTCGCTGCCGTATTTGCGCAGCGCCTCCGCAAACGGAATCCGACGCCAGCCCTTCGTCACCGGCTTGCCCTTGGCGAACTCCTCGAACACGCCGGTGATCACAGGCTCCATCGCCGCAAACACGTCTTCCTGAGTGACAAAGCTCATCTCGACGTCGAGCTGGTAGAACTCGCCCGGCAGGCGGTCGGCGCGCGGGTCCTCGTCGCGGAAGCACGGCGCGATCTGGAAGTAGCGGTCGAAGCCCGACATCATCAAGAGCTGCTTGTACTGCTGCGGCGCCTGCGGCAGCGCGTAGAACTTGCCGGGATGGATGCGCGATGGCACCAGGAAGTCGCGCGCGCCTTCCGGCGAGGATGCAGTCAGGATCGGGGTGTTGAACTCGAAGAAGCCCTGCTCTTCCATGCGGCGGCGCATCGACTTGATGATCGCGACGCGGGTCATGATGTTCTGGTGCAGCTTCTCGCGGCGCAGGTCGAGGAAGCGATACTTCAGGCGGATGTCTTCGGGATATTCCTGGTCGCCGAACACCGGCAGCGGCAGGTCGCCGGCCGGGCCCAGCACCTCGATCTCGCTGACATAGACCTCGACCTTGCCGGTCGGCAGGTCGTCATTGTCGGTGCCGTCGGGGCGGCGGCGGACCTTGCCGTCCATCTTGACCACGAATTCCGAGCGGAGCTTTTCGGCCAGCGAGAATGCCGGCGAGTCCGGATCGACCACACACTGGGTCAGGCCGTAATGGTCGCGAAGATCGATGAACAGCACGCCGCCATGGTCGCGCACGCGATGGACCCAGCCCGAGAGCCGGATGGTCTCGCCGATGTTGCTCTCGCGGAGCGCGCCGCATGTATGTGACCGGTAGCGATGCATGGTCGTCCCAAAATCAATGTCGGAGGAAGCGAATCGGGCGGCCTGTCATGGCCAGTCCGAAGTTGCGGCAGGGTTTACCCGACGAGACCCAAGGCGGCAACCAAGGGAACGCCCTGATTGGGGCCTGAGGTGCCCATTTTTGGCCGATCAGGGCACAAGCCTTTGCCATCGGGCGTTCCAGCCCTATCTTGAGGCCATGACGGTCCATTTCCCCTTCCAGAACTCCTATTCGGCGCTGCCGGACAGCTTCTTTGCCCGCGTCGCGCCGACCCCCGTGGCCGCGCCCCGGCTGATCAAGCTGAACCGGCCGCTGGCGATCCAGCTCGGGCTGGATCCTGACGTGCTGGAGACCCCGGAAGGTGCCGAGATCCTGGCCGGCAAGACGGTTCCCGCGGGCGCCGATCCCATCGCCATGGCCTATGCCGGCCATCAGTTCGGGCATTTCGTCCCCCAGCTCGGCGACGGCCGAGCGATCCTGCTCGGCGAGGTCATCGACAAGGACGGCGTCCGCCGCGACATCCAGCTCAAGGGATCTGGCCCTACCCCGTTCTCCCGCCGCGGCGACGGCCGCGCCGCGCTTGGACCGGTCTTGCGCGAATACATCGTCAGCGAAGCGATGTTCGCATTGGGCATCCCGACCACCCGCTCGCTCGCCGCCGTCGTCACCGGCGAACACGTCATCCGCGAGACTGCACTGCCGGGCGCGGTGCTGACGCGCGTCGCCTCCAGCCATATCCGCGTCGGCACCTTCCAGTTCTTCGCCGTCCGCCGCGACACCGATGCGATCCGCCGTCTCGCCGATCACGTCATTACCCGGCATTACCCGGAGCTGCTGCATGCGGAGCGGCCCTATCACGCCCTGCTCGCTGCCGTCGTCGCACGACAGGCCGAGCTGATCGCGCGCTGGCTGCTGGTCGGCTTCATCCATGGCGTCATGAACACCGACAACACGTCCATATCAGGCGAGACCATCGATTACGGCCCCTGCGCCTTCATGGATGCCTACAACCCCGCGCAGGTCTTTTCCTCGATCGACGAGATGGGCCGCTACGCCTATGCCAACCAGCCGCGCATCGGCTTGTGGAATCTGACACGCCTCGCCGAATGCCTGCTGCCGCTTTTCTCGGACGAGCAGGAGAAGGCGGTCGCGGAAGCACAGGAGATCCTCGGCGCATTCTCGGATCAGTTCAGCAACGCCTATCAGGCAGGCCTGCGCAAGAAGGTCGGCCTGTTCACGGAGCGCGACGGCGACGATGCGCTGATCCAGGACCTGTTAGATGCCATGGCGAAGAACCAGGCCGACTTCACCCTCACCTTCCGCAAGCTGGGCGATGCCGCCGCTGATGACGCCGCCGACGTGCGCGCGCAGTTTCTGGAGCCCGCAGCATTCGACGAATGGGCCGGCCGCTGGCGCGCGCGCGTCGCGCTGGAGCAGCAAGACCCAGCCGAGCGGCAGGCCGCCATGCACGCCGTCAACCCGATGTTCATCCCGCGCAACCACCGCGTCGAGACCGTGATCCAGGCCGCCGTCAACGACGACGACTACGCCCCGTTCGAGGAACTGGTGAAGGTGCTGGCGAAGCCGTATGAGGACCAGCCGGAGCATGCGGCCTACGCCGATCCGCCGCTGCCGGACCAACGCGTGCTGCAGACGTTCTGCGGGACGTGAGCTCGCCCGACCACGCACCACCTCTAATTGCTTCACTTTGTGGATAGCGCCTTGCGCTGGTCCATTCCTCTGCGGCGGGCGCTGTGGACGCGTCCCACCTTCGGGAACCGCTGTCATCAAACTGAAACACACGCGCTCTAACGGGCTGGCAGCGCCGTCTTGCCGGAGGCGCCCATCCTCCAACCGTCCCGACACAGCGCGCCATGCCTTTCAAATTCATCCACCTCACCGACACGCACCTGGCGAACCCCGGCTTGACGCTCTACGGCCTCGATCCGCGCGCCCGGCTGGATGCGGCGATTGCCGACATCAACAAGCATCAGTCCGACGCTGCGTTTGCGGTCGTGACCGGCGACCTCACCCATTGGGGCGAGGCTGAGTCCTACGCCAACTTCGCCGAGGCGATGGCGGCGCTGAAGATTCCCTACATCGCAATGGTCGGTAATCACGACCGTCGCGTCACCTGCCTCGACGCGCTGAAAGCCGCGCCGCGCGATGCCAACGGCTTCGTGCAGGGTACGCGCACCACCGAGCACGGCCTGTTCGTGTTCCTGGACACGCTGGACGAGACCAGCCACGCCGGCGAGATGTGCGCAAAGCGCCTCAGCTGGCTGGAGAGCACGCTCGCCGCCGCGCCCGCCGACCAAGAGTTCGTCGTGTTCATGCATCATCCGCCCTTCCCGGTCGGGGTCCACGCCATGGACGAGATCGCGCTGAAGCAGAGCGCCGAATTCGCGGACGTCATCGCGCCCTACCGCGCGCGCATCCGGCACCTCTTCTTCGGCCATGTGCACCGGCCGATTTTCGGCAGCTACGGCAAGATCCCGTTCTCGACGCTGCGCGGCACCAATCACCAGGTCTGGTTCGAGCTCGACGCTGCCGCCACCGAGCACCTCGCCAGCCACGAGCCGCCGGCCTATGGCGTGGTGCTGATCGACCAGGAGAACCTGGTCGTGCACAGCCACGATTTCCTCGACCAAAGTCTGCGCTTCCCCTTCGAGCCACCGGCGGGAGTGGACGGCCGCGACTATGCGCTCAATTTTCGGGCGCCATGAGATGAGCTTCGCTGAACCCGCGGCTCTCCCGGTCGCGACGTCGGCGGCACCGCGTCTGCACGTCCTGAAGCGCTTCACGAGCAGCTTCAAAGCCTCGCTGCCCGCCTATCTGCTGCTGCTGCCCTCGCTGATCTTCCTCGCGCTGTTCACCTATGGCGCGATGGGGCGCGTCGTGATCGACGCGCTCTATCAGCGCGCGACGCCGAAGGCGCCGGTGCGTTTCGTCGGCCTCGACAATATCAGCGCAGTCCTCGCCGACCCCGCCTTCACCGGCGCGGTCGTCAACAACCTGATCTACGCCGTCGGCACGGCGGTGCCGAGCATCGCCCTTGCGCTGTTGTTCGCGCTGGCGCTGGCACGCACCCATGCCGTGAACAGCGCGCTGCGCGCCGCGCTGTTCCTGCCGGTGCTGATCCCGATGGTCGCGGCATCAGCACTGTTCCTGTTCATCTTCCTGCCGAATGTCGGCCTGCTCGACTACTATATCGGCCGGCTGCTGCCGGTGCTGCCGAACTGGCTCGGCGACCCCGATATCGCGCTCTACGCGATCATGATCATCACGATCTGGAAGAACGCCGGCTATTACATGCTGTTCTTCCTCGCCGGCCTTCAGGCCGTGCCCGAGGACGTGATGGAGGCCGCACATCTCGACGGCGCCGGGCCTTACATGCGCCTGCGCCACATCATCCTGCCGGAGCTCAAGCCCACCTTCCTGTTCGTCACCGTCATCGCGATCCTCAACGCCGTGACGCAGGTCGACCACGTCTTCGTCATGACCCAGGGCGGGCCATCCAATTCGACCAATCTCGTGCTGTTCTACATCTACCAGCAGGCGGTCGAGCATTACGACATCGGCAAGGCCTCGGCGGCAACGCTGCTGACCCTCGCCGCACTGATGGGGCTCACCGCACTGTCCTTCCGCACCATGGCGAACCGGGAGGGCGGGCCATGAAGCTGATCGACAGGCTCTACAAGGACGCCCCGCTCGCCACCCGAGGCGAGATCACGCCCAAGCTCGGCTTTGCGCTGACCGTGCTGCTCGCGATCGTCTGGTTGATCCCGTTCCTGTGGATGGTCGTGGCGACGCTGCGCCCCGCCTCCGACGGCATCAACGCCATGGCCGAACTGATGCCGAGCCTGAAGCCCACGCTCGACAATGTCAGGGACGCCTGGGAGATCGGCGATTTCCCGCGCTACACGATCAACACCACGATCATCTGCACTGGCATCTTGCTGGTGCAGTTCGTCACGATCACGCTCGCGGGCTTTGCCTTCGCGCGCCTGGATTTCGCCGGCAAGACGCTGATCTTCTACCTGTTCCTGATGCAGCTGATGCTGGTGCCGGTGCTCCTGATCGTGCCGAACCTGTCGCTGGTCGCGCAGCTCGGCCTCTATGACACGCTGACCGGCGTGATGATGCCGTTCTTCGCCTCCGCCTTCGGCACCTTCCTGATGCGCCAGGCTTTCGAGGCGATCCCGACCGAGCTGGAAGACGCAGCCCTGATCGACGGCGCCAGCCTGCTCCAGCGCATCCGCCACATCTACGTGCCGCTGTCGATGCCGAGCTTCTCCGCGTTCGCCATCATCTCCGTGACCAGCCACTGGAACGACTTCCTGTGGCCGCTGATGGTGATCAACTCGCCGGACAAGCGGCCGCTCACGGTCGGCCTCTCCGTGTTCACCAAGACCGCCGAAGGCACGCAAGCCTGGGGCACCATCGCCGCAGGCACGCTCATGGTGGTCGCGCCGCTGCTCGTCGTCTTCCTGATCTTCCAGAAGCGCTTCATCAGCTCCTTCGTCACCTCAGGCATCAAATAGGAGATTTCCGATGCTGTTCTCCCGCAGGCTCATGCTCGGCCTTGCCGTGGCAGGCTCACTGGCAGGCGCCGTCGCCTTCCCGGCCCTCGCCGGCGAAGGCCCGACCGAGATCGATCTGTTCTTCCCCGTCCCCGTCGACGGCAAGCTCGCCCGCGACATGGGCACCCTGATCAAGGAGTTCAACGAGACCCATCACGACGTCAAGGCGACCGCAGTCTACACCGGCTCCTATGACGACACGCTGATCAAGACGCGTGCCGCGATCAAGGCCGGCAAGCCGCCGGCCGCCGTGATCATGTCGGCAAACTTCCTGCTCGACATGCAGATCGAGAACCAGCTCACCAATCTCGACGGCCTGATCGCCGCCGACGGCACCACCAAGGAGAAGTTCCTGGGCCAGTTCTTCCCGGCGCTGCAGGGCAACGCGGTGATCAACCGCTCGGTTTACGGCGTGCCGTTCCACAATTCGACGCCGCTGCTCTACATCAATGCCGACAAGGCCAAGGAAGCCGGCCTCGATCCGGACAAGCCGCCGCAGACCTGGGCCGAGCTCACCGACTGGGCCAAGAAGCTCACCAAGCGCGATGGTGACAAGGTGACCCAATGGGGCGTCGCGATCCCCTGCGCCTACGACTATTGCGGCTGGATGATGGAAACGCTCACCATGAGCAACGGCGGGCGCTACTACAACGAGGAGTTCGGCGGCGAGGTCTATTACGACACGCCCTCGATGCTAGGGCGCTCACCTGGTGGAACGACCTCATCGCCAAGCACAAGGTGCATCCGCCCGGCGCGACGCCCGGGCCTGCCGTCAGCACCTCCTTCATATCGGGCAATGCCGCGATGATGATGCTGTCGACGGGCTCGCTCACTTACGTGCGCGACAACGCCAAATTCGCCTACAAGGTCGCCTTCATCCCGCGCAACGTCCGCAACGCCGTGCCGATCGGCGGCGCCTCGCTGATCATGCCGGCTGGGCTCGAAGCCGACAAGCAGAAGGCGGCCTGGACGCTGATCAAGTGGATGACCTCGCCCGAGAAGAGCGGCTGGTGGAGCCGCGCCACCGGCTACTTCGCGCCCAACGTGGCCGCCTACAAGACGCCCGAGATGGTCGAATTCCTGGGCAAGAACCCGGACGCCAAGACCGCCGTCGAGCAGCTCGAGGTCGCAAAGCCGTGGTTCGCGACCTACAAGACGGTCCCGGTGCGCAAGAACCTCGAGGACGAGGTGATGCTGGTGCTGAACGGCAAGAAGCAGCCGAAGGAAGCCCTCGCCGCCGCGCAGAAGGCCGCAGACGAGACACTCAGGCCGTACAACGCAGAGACCTCGCTGAAGCTGCCGTAAGGCCGGCTGCCCGTGGCACAAACAAACTTCGGCGCTCCGTCATGCGGGGCGCCGAATGCGTTTTTGAGAACGCGCGTGATTAGATCATTACCACGATCTTGCCGAACTGATTGTTCGATTCCAGGAAGCGATGCGCCTCGACGATGTCCTCGAAGCGAAACGTCCTGGCGATGATCGGCTTCAATGTGCGGTCAGACAACCCGTCGACAATGAACGCCTTTGCCTTCGCAAGGCGCGCGGGATCGCGGACGATCTCGTGCACGAGATAGCCGCGCAGCGTCAGGCTCTTGCCGAGTACGTTGGAGAGCGGGAACGGCGTCGGCGCGGGACTCAGGCCGCCATACTCGATCAGGATCCCGCCCGGCGACATGGCCGCGGTCAGTGGCTCGAATGCGGGACCACCGACGGCATCAAATACCACGCGGACGCCCTTCGAACCGGCGATCTCCAGCAGTCGCGCTCCGACAAGCTCCTCGTCCGAGGCAACAACGTGGGCGGCGCGGGCATCAAGCAGGGCCCGCCGCTTGATCGAGGTCCGCGTCAGGGCAACCGGGACAGCGCCGATCCGGTTCGCAATCTGGATTGCCGCGAGCCCGACGCTGCTCGATGCCGCCGTGATGGCAACGATGTCCCCTGGCCCAAGTCCGGCGATGTCGACCAGCGCGCCATAAGCCGTCAGATATTGCATCCACACCGCGGCCGCAGCCTCGAAGCCAAGCTCGGGCGGATGCTTCACGATGAGTTCGGCCGGAAAGGTCGCGAGCTCGGCGTAGGCTGGCCATCGCACCATCGAAAGCGGCGGGACGATGCTCACGACATCGCCTGGCACAAAACCGGTCACATCATCCCCGACCGCTTCGACGACGCCTGCCGCCTCCAGACCCAGCCCCGACGGAAATGTCGCGCTCTCGATATAGGTCCCTCTTCGCAACAGGGCTTCGGCACGGTTGAGACCGAGTGCTCTGACCCGGATCTGCACCTCGCACGTTGCCGGCGACGGGACGTCGACGGTCTCGATGCGCAGCACTTCGGGACCACCATGCTGATGAAAGCGAACGGCGCGGGCCATGGATGCACCCCAAAACAGTTGAACTGAATGGAGCTATGCCGGCCCGGAGCAAGCGGATAAATCGCTTAGCCAAGTGAACAGTCGAAACCAGGAGTTTTCAATCATGGACCGCCTGACCAGCATGGCCGTATTCGTTAGGGCCGTCGATCTCGGCTCGTTCGCGGCTGCCGCCGACGCCTTGGAGATGTCGGGGCCGATGGTCGGAAAGCATGTGCGCTTTCTCGAAGACCGCCTCGGCGTTCGCCTGCTCAACCGCACCACGCGGCGGCAGAGCCTGACCGAGGCCGGCCAGGCCTATTACGAGCGCTGCCGCGCCGTACTCGCCGAGGCGGACGCCGCCGACACCGTCGTATCCGACGCGCGCTCCGAGCCGCGCGGCAGGCTGCGCGTGACCATGCCTGCCCTGCTCGGACGGCATTGCATCGCGCCCTTGCTGATGAAGCTCGCGCGAAAATACCCGCATCTCGAACTCGACCTCTCTTTCGGCGATCCGATCGCTGACATCATCGAGGCCGGCTATGATCTTGCAATCCGGACCGGCGATCTCGACGACCAGTCCGGCCTGATTGCGCGGCGGATCGCAAGCCAGCGCATGGTGGTGTGCGGCGCGCGCTCGTATTTGCGCAACCACGGCAGGCCGAAATCGATCGACGATCTCGCCGCGCATCAGGCGATCATCTATCGCCGCTCGGGGCGCGTCCGGCCGTGGCTGTTTCCGCAGGAAGGCGGGCCGCCGCGCGAGATCATGCCTGCAGGCAGGCTGAGGCTCGACGATCTGGAGGCGATCGCCGATGCCGCCGTGCAGGGCATGGGCCTCGCCTGGCTGCCCTACTGGCTGGTCCGCGAGCGCCTCGACACTGGCGCACTGGTCCGTCTCTGCAGCGATCAGCCGGAATTCCTCTACGAGTGCCACGCGCTGTGGCCCCGTTCGCCTCGGCTGCCGCCAAAGGTCCGCACCGCCGTGGACACTCTGGCTGCGGCTCTGCCGAAGCTGATGACGTGACGGTCACCCTTTCCGGCATTAACCCCTCGTCCACCATCCGGCGGCCGACACGGCCGGTAACTACGAGAATTAACAGACCCTCAACATACCCCCGACAAATCTATCAATGTTTCTGGAGATTTCGCCGTGGATCTGTTGGTTTTCGAGTTCCTGGGACTGGCTCTGGTCGCCATGTGCGTGATCGTGGTGGCGCTGCCCTGCGCGCGAAAACCCTCGCAGCGGGTCCGTTACGAATAGGAATTTGGTCGGAAAGTCCCGGTTCCGGTCGGATGCAAGGCTTGAATTCGCTTAGAGCCCCTTGACATCACAGCACTTTCGGCAGAACGGCTGATATCAAGTGTCATGGGCCGTTCATGGATTTGATTACCACCACCGCTGACCTCGCGGCTGCCTGCAGCCGGCTGGCCAAGCACCCCGTCATAACAGTCGATACCGAGTTCCTGCGCGAGACCACCTATTACCCGCTGCTATGCGTGGTGCAGATGGCCAGCGCCGAGGAAGCCGTCGTCATCGACGCCCTGGCCGAGGGCATCGATCTCAAGCCGTTCTTCGAGCTGATGGGCAATGAGGGCGTGCTGAAGGTGTTTCACGCCGCCCGCCAGGACATCGAGATCATCTGGCATCAGGCGGGCATCATCCCGCATCCGGTGTTCGACACCCAGGTTGCCGCGATGGTGCTCGGCTACGGCGACAGCATCGCCTATGACGCGCTGGTCGAGAAGGTCACCGGCCACCGCCCGGACAAGACTCATCGCTTCACCGACTGGTCGCGCCGGCCGCTGACCAAGGAGCAGATGCATTACGCGGTGTCCGACGTCACGCACTTGCGCGACGTGTTCGCGGCGCTCGATGCCGATCTCAAGAAGCGCCGCCGCAGCGAATGGGTCTCGATCGAGATGGAGGTCCTGACCTCGCCCCGCACCTATGATTTCCACCCCGAGCGCGCCTGGGAGCGGCTGAAGACGCGGGTGCGCAAGCCCAAGGACCTCGCGGTGCTGATGGAGGTCGCGGCCTGGCGCGAGCAGGAGGCGCAGAGCCGCGACGTGCCGCGCGGCCGCGTGCTGCGCGACGAAGCCATCACCGACATCGCGACCCACGCGCCGACCACGCTGGAGAAGCTCGCGCATCTGCGCTCGGTGCCGAAGGGATTCGAGAAATCCAAATGGGGCGCGGACATCGTTGCCGCAGTCGAGCGCGGGCTGGCGCGGGATTTCTCGAAGCTGCCGAAGCTGGAGAAACCGCGCAACAACTCCAACGGCGCCGCCATCGTCGAGCTCTTGAAGGTCTTGCTGCGGATGACCGCCGAGCGCCATGCGGTCGCAAGCAAGGTGATCGCGACCGTCGACGATCTCGAAGAGATCGCGGCGGACGATGAGGCGGACGTGCCGGCCTTGCACGGCTGGCGCCGCGAGCTGTTCGGAGACGCCGCGCTGAAGCTGAAGCGCGGCGAGCTGGCGCTTGCGATCGAGAAAGGCCGCGTGATCGGGGTGCAGCGGGCGTAGGGCTCGCCGCCTCCACATCGTCATTGCGAGCCAACGGGGCCGCGCTTCGCGCGGACCCGTTGGCTCGCAATGACGGAATTTGACGCGATAGCGTGCCCTACGCCGGTGTCAGCTTCGCCACTTCCGCCTTCATGTCGTTCAGCACGCCTGAGATCGCAGCGACCAGCTCATCGATCTGGGCCTTGGTCGTGATCAGCGGCGGGCAGATGGCGATGGCATCCAGCATGTTGCGCGAGATCACGCCGCGCTCCTGGAGCATGCGGCTGGCGATGCCGCCGACAGCACCGGGTGTCGCCGCTGCGGTCTTGCGTTCCTTGTCGAGCACGAGCTCGAGCGCTGCGATCATGCCGACGCCGCGGACCTCGCCGACCAGCGGATGACTGGCGAGCTCGCGCAGCTTGCCCTGCATGTAGCCGCCGAGCTCGGCCGCATGCGCGACCAGGCCGCGCTCCTCGATGATCTTGAGGTTTTCGAGCGCGATCGCCGCGCCGACGGGATGGCCGCCCGCGGTGAAGCCGTGGCCGAGCACGCCGATCTTGTTGCTCTCGTCCGCGATCGGCTCGAACATGCGATCGTTCAGCATGATCGCCGACAGCGGGAAATAGCTCGAGGTGATCTGCTTGGAGACCACCATGGCGTCCGGCTTGATGCCATAGGTGTCGCAGCCGAACATCTTGCCGGTGCGGCCGAAGCCGCAGATCACCTCGTCGGCGACCAGCAGGATGTCATACTTCTTGAGCACCTTCTGGATCTTGTCCCAATAAGTCGCCGGCGGCACGATGACGCCGCCAGCCCCCATCACCGGCTCACCGAAGAAGGCCGCGATCGTATCCGGTCCCTCCTTCTGGATCAGGGCGTCGAGCTCCTCGGCCCGGCGCGTCGCGAACGCCTCCTCGCTCTCGCCGGGCGCGCCGTCCTTGTAGAAGTGCGGCGAGCCCGTATGCAGGATGTTCGGCAGCGGCAGGTCGAACGAGCGATGGTTGTTCGGCAGGCCGGTGAGGCTGGCCGACGCAATGGTGACGCCGTGATAGGCGCGCAGGCGGCTGATCACCTTCTTGCGCTGAGGCTGGCCGAGCGCATTGGAACGATAGGCGATCAGCTTCAGCACGGTGTCGTTGGCTTCCGAGCCGGAATTGGTGAAGAACACCTTGCTCATCGTGACAGGCGCGAGCGCGACCAGCTTCTCCGCGAGGTCGATCGAGGGCCCGTGCGATTTGGCGGAGAACGTGTGGTAGAACGGCAACGCCTGCATCTGCCTGTACGCCGCCTCGACCAGCCGCTTCTCGTTGAATCCGAGCCCAACGCTCCACAGGCCGGCCATTGCTTCGAAATAGCGCTTGCCCGTCGCGTCGAAGACATAAGGCCCCTCGCCGCGCTCGATCACCAGGGGACCGGCCTGCTGATGCGTGCGCGCATTGGTGTAGGGATGGAGCTGGTAGGCCACATCCCGGGCCTCTTGCGAATTGGGCAGCATGGACATTTGCGAGATCCTTAAAAGCGTCACGTCGCAGGCATAGCCGGCGTCATCACTCGATGATCAAGATACTTGGCTCAAGATACTTGGCTCAAGATACTTGGCTCAAGATACTTGGCTATTGCGACAGCGCAGAACTTGCAACGTCAATGTGCCGGCAGCAAGCGCTCAGCAGCGTTGCACAAAGCAGCACGTGACAATTGCGCTGGCTCAGCCCTCACGCCGCGCCGTGGTCGTCCCCATCGTCGCTGGCGGCAGCGGCCTCCCTCACCTCCACCAGCGCCATCGAGAGCAAATAGACTGTCGTAGGCAGCCCAAGCCTGCGCGCTCTCTCGGCGGCACGCGACAGATCGCCCGCCAGCTCCTTGAGCTCGTCTCCCCGTGACAATCTCTCACCCCATCCGCCGGTTGCGGCCGCCTACACCGCAACGGCGCCGCTGGCTTTGATCAGCTCGGCGCAGGATCGGATTGTAGCAAAATTCGCGATGACATTCACTACGGCACGCCTGTAGGCGGCGGCATCGTCTGCGCCCGGCTGCCGGCAAGCCACGGCGTCAGTGACCACCTGGTAGCGATGACTGCGGTGAAACCCGTCGACGGCGGTGGCCAGGATGGTCTCGTCCAGGGAAAAGCCGATCAGAATGCACTGCGTGGCGCGGATACTGGACATATAGTCTACAAACCGCGACGAGCTGTAGGCGGACGGCAGCGGGTGCTCGAACGTCATCTCTCCGGGCCGCGGCTTGGTCTGTGCGATCCAATCGGTCAGTCTGGACGCCGGATTGAACCAGGCCGCCTGCGCGATGCGCTTCAGATGCATCACTGGCCACAGATTGCCGCGCCACAGCGTCAGGAGTTCCAGGCAACGCGCCGTCGCCGCATCACCGTCGAGGATGACGTGGCGGCGACCGGGGGTCAGGTACTCGACCTGAAGATCCGCGCAGACCAGGATCGGCGGATCATCGTGGATGGAAGCCAGCATTTTGTTGCGCGCAGCTGCATCCGTTTCAGCGATCGGCGAGTGCGAGGTCCCGCAGCGGCGAGGTCACCGCCCGCCCCGCTGAGGCGTCGAGCACGCCCGGCCGGTCCCAATCGCCCTCGGGACGGATGATCACGTAAGGGTCGCTGTCCAACGTGATGGCGTCCGGCCCGGGCTCGATCTCGAGCAGCATCTCCGTGTAGGAGAAATCCGAGAAGGTGATCTTGCGGTTGTGACCGAGCGGCTTGGCGCCGAAATGGGCCCAGAAATCGACCAGCCGGTCCTGCGCCTGACCATAGATCTTGCGAAAGCCCTTGCGCTTCACATAGTCGACGCTCGCCTGTACCAGCTTGAAGGAGACGCGCGAACGCCGGTATTGGTGCCGCACCGCGAGCCGCTCGACCTTGGCGAAATCGCCGAAGAAGCGGACCCGCAGGCAGCCTGCAGGCTCGTTGCCGACGTAGCCGATGAAATGCGCGGCGACCATGTCGTTGCCGTCGAACTCCTCCTCGAACGGACAATCCTGCTCGGCAAGATAGACCGCCGAGCGAATGGCGGTGACCAGCATGAGATCGCTGGGATCGCGCGCGAGGCGGATGGTGATGGCGCGGGAGTCGGGTTTGGCGAGGGGAATCCTAGTGCCGTGCATCTGCAAAGCTCCTTGCTTGGATGATCGCGCCGGGCACGCGCATCGGCTGCCGATGCCACGGGCGCTCGTAGCACCAAAGGTCGGGTTGGAAACTCGGCACAGGCGTAAAGCCTGTCGCTTTCATGATTTCGCGTCCGGCCACCGTTGACGGCTGCGCATAGCAATCCGCGCTGCGAAACCTTATCTGGCGCAGGTGAGCCGCGGCCTTGCCGAGACCGGCGATGCCGCGGCCGGTCGCCGCGATCGCCCAGATGTAGATGGCAGCGACGTCTTCGTTCGCCGACGCGAGATAACGCGTCTCGGGCGCGGTGAGGCAGATCTCATCGAGCAGCAGCGCATCGTGTCCGCGGTCGTTGAGAAACAGGAAGGCCATGCCGCCGACGAGTCTACCTTTCCGGCTGAACGTCAGAATACTCTGAGGATCGAGAGTGAAGTATCTCGCAAGCTCCACTGCGCCGATCTGCACGCCCGGCACGAGCCGGTACGCCATCTCCGAAAGCGCCGCAATTTCGGAAAATTGCGCACAGCGGACGTCGACTTCCGGGCTCAGCGGCAAGGCATCGAAATCATGCCTTGCGGCAAACGAGCCCCTTTCCATACTCATATCACGCCTCTATCGTTCGAGGCTTTCATGCCCCGCTATGCCCATGAGCTTAGCGGCTGGGGACCAGGAGTATGCAGCAGTTATTGCACCGGGGTGCTGCGATCATGCAGCACCGTGAAGAAGCCCTAGGCGCGTCCTGGGACGATTTGAAGCTGTTTTTAGCGTGCGCGAAATATAAAAGTTTTCGTAATGCCGCCGAAGAACTCGGGCTCACCTCCACCACTCTGATGCGCCGCATCGACCGGCTCGAAGAGAGCATCGGGTGCAAGCTGTTCCTGCGCGACCAGAGCGGACTGACGCTCAGCGATGAAGGCACCGCGATGATCGCCGACGTCACGCATATGGAGCGTCATGCCTTCAACGTTTTCCGCCGCGCCTCGCGATCGTCGAACGACACTTCGGGCACCGTGCGCGTCGCGGTGACGGAAGGGCCCGGCAATTTCTGGATCCTGCCGCGACTGATCGATTTCCAGAAGACCTACCGCAAGATCACCGTCGACCTTCGCTGCGCGATGGAGCAGGCTGACGTCGCGCGGCTCGAATCCGATATCGCGATCCAGCTCGAGACGCCGACCAATCCCGATCTGATTGTCGCCAAGCTCGGCCGCCTCCACATCTATCCCTTCGTCTCCAAGGAGTACGAAAGCCTCTACGGTGTGCCGGCAACGCTCGCCGAATTGAAGAACCACCGCATCATCAAGCAGAGCGCGCCGCAAGTCGACGACGGCGCCTATGCCCGCGTGCTCGGATTGCAATCGCTGGAAGGCATCGTTGGGATCAAGACCAACTCCTCGGTCGGCGTGCTCTATGCGGTGGAGCGCGGCGCCGGAATCGGCTTCCTGCCCACGGCGTCGATCGCGCTCGGTGCGCCGCTCGTTGCCGTCGATCTCGGCGTCAGCCACCACGCCGATCTCTGGCTCACCTATCACAAGGAGTTCCGCACTTCCGAGCGGCACAAGATCGTGGTCGACTGGCTGAAGAAGATCTTCGATGCCAGGACCTATCCCTGCTTCCGCGACGAGTTCATCCATCCGAAGGCGCTGGTGCCGATGATGACGGCCGCGCGCGAGGGCTTTGGATTGGCTGGCTATGTCGCGGCAACGCCGACGTGAGCGCGGGCGAGCTTGAGCTCACCATTTGTATTCCAAGCCGACCGTACCCTGGTGCGAGGTGAGCTCGTTGCGGAACTTGCCGTCGTAATTGACGTAAAGGCGTGCCACGTTGGTCAGGCTGAGCGAAGCCGAGGCACCGGCATCCACGCCGTAACGGCTCTCGCCGATGCCGGGCACGATGATGTTCTGGGCGCCAAGGCTGACCTGAATGGATCCCAGGTCCTGGTGGAAATTGTCTACGAACTTGCCGTAGGCGGACAGGTCCAGGACCTTCTGGTCGACGATGAAATAGCGGCCGATCTCGGCCCCGACCATGATGCGCGCGCGCGAGAGCGCCGTCGAGCCGACGTTGAGCGGATCGAGCCCGCCGGACTCCTGGAACGCTGCGCTGGTGGCGCGGACATATTCCAGCGCGCCCTTGGGCACGATGCGCATCTGGTCCTTGGTCCAGTAATAGCTGATCTCTGTCAGCGCGCCGTCGATGCCGGCGCGATAGCCCGCGGTCGCAAGGCCAAGGCCGGTGTCGCGGCTGGACCGGACCTTGCCGAAGCCGTGCACCACCGCAAAGGCCCAGGTCCATGGGCCCTTGTCGACCGAGCCGCTGAGGCCGAACTGGGTCAGGTCGAGCGTCGCCGATTGCAGCGCCAGCGGCACGTCGATGTCGGTGTGGCTCTGGTCGATGGAGAATCCGATGTTGACGCCGGGTGCGAGCCGTGCGCCGAAACCGGCGACGCCGCCAAAGGTCTTGCGCTTGTCGCCGACGAAGTCTCCTTGCGCATCCGTCCGGACCGAGATGCCGTAGCCCTCGAACCAGGTGCGGTAGCGCGGATCTTCCGTGCTCGCCGATGCGCCGCCGCCGCCGGGATTGGTACGGAACGCCCGGTTGAAACCATTCGAGGCCTGGTTACCGAGCCGCTCCAGGAAGCCCGAGCCGAGGTTGAGTGTGCTGCTGCCGGCCGACTGATCGTAATTGGTCGAGGTCGGCGACGGGATCGGGGTCGGCGACGGCGTAGGTGTCGGGGTGGGCGTGGGCGTCGGGCTTTGCGCGAAGCTGGGCGTCGCTGCCGCCATCATCATGACCAGCGCAAACGCCATCGCAATCGCAGCCGCGGTCCGGCGGACGCGGTCCAGCCCGATCGTCTGCCGTGTCCCGGAGAGCTGCGCAGCGCAGCACATGATGATGAATCCCGAAGCAAAGTGGCGGCGCGCAAAAATGCAACACGGTCTGCGGCGCTAGCGGCGATTTGTGCCGAACTGCCACGGAGGGTCAACCGGTTGGCGCATGACGGCCGCGGCTATTGCACCGATTGTGGTTCCGCTGCCACAGGTCGCAAATTGCGCTTGAAGACATCTGGTTCGGTCTTGAAATCGGCGCGCAGCTTGCTAGCCGGCGATTTTCATGTTGCAATATCGGTCACAATCGGAATTGGCCGCTGGGCTGTGCGTTTCGCGACATTGACCCTCAAGACTCGAACAGACTTCCGGAGGCCCGTTTGTGGCGTGGCACGCGAAAAGCGGCCGCGTCTTTTTTATATCTAGTGGAGGAGACGAGCGATGCCGCAAAAGGGCACCGTCAAATGGTTCAACCCGACCAAGGGCTATGGGTTCATCAAGCCGAACGGCGGCGACAAGGACGTGTTCGTCCACATCTCCGCCGTCGAGCGTGCCGGGCTCTCCACCCTCAATGAGAACCAGGTGGTTGAATTCGACCTCGTGGAGAACCGCGGCAAGACATCCGCGGAGAACCTCAAGGTCTCCTGATGCTTCTCTCGGCACGCGAGAGATCATGACGCTGCCCCCGGCTCTGCCGGGGGATTTTGTTTGGCACGACGAAGCGCGCTTCAGCTTACCATCGGCGCAATCAGAAAATTCTCCGACGCCGCACTCCCCGCCGTCCTGCACACATCGCCTTCGATGCAGACCTTGCCGGTCGCGAGCAGCCGCAGCGCCTCGGGATAGATGCGGTGCTCGACCTCGAGGATGCGCTCGGACAGCGTCTCAGCGGTATCGTGGTCGCTGACGGGAACCGCGCCCTGCATCACGATCGGACCGGCATCGGTCTCGGGGATGACGAAGTGCACCGTCGCGCCGGACAGTTTCACCCCGGCGCGCAGGGCCTGACCGTGCGGGTCGAGGCCGGGGAACGACGGCAGCAGCGAGGGATGGATGTTGAGCATCCGCCCGTACCAAGCCCTGGTGAACTCGGCGGTGAACAGGCGCATGAAGCCGCCGAGGCAGATCAGCTCGATGCCGTGCCGGTCGAGCGCGGCCTGCAGCACCTTCTCGAAACCGGCGCGGTCCTTGCCGAACGGCTTGCTCTCGATCACCTCGGTGGTCACGCCGCTCGCCCGGGCACGTTCGAGTCCGGCCGCATCGGCCTTGTTCGAGATGACGAGCGATATCTCCGCCGGGAAATCAGCCGCGCTGGCGGCCCTGATCAGCGCGGCCATGTTGGAGCCGCGACCGGAGATCAGGATGGCGACGCGGCGCCTCATCACAGCGCCAGATCGAGGTGGCCGTTATAGACGACGCGGTGCTCGCCGTCGGCCGGAATCACAGTGCCGAGCTGCGCCACGGTCTCGCCGGCGTCGGTGAAGACCTCGACGACCTTGTCGACCTTGTCAGGCTCGACGATCGCGATCATGCCGATGCCGCAATTGAATGTGCGCAGCATCTCCAGCTCGGCGATGCCGGCCTGCGCGGCCAGCCATTTGAACACCGGCAGCACCGGCAGGCGGGTGAGATCAATGCCGACGCCGAGATGCTTGGGCAGCACGCGCGGAATGTTGTCGGTGAAGCCGCCGCCGGTGATGTGGGCGAGCCCCTTCACCGCGCCGGTCTCGCGGATCGCACGCAGGCAGGATTTGACGTAGAGCCGCGTCGGCGTCAGCAGCGCGCCGCCGAGCGTCATCACGGGCGCGAACGGCGCCTGCGCCGAGAAGCCGAGACCGGATTGTTCCACGATCTTGCGCACCAGCGAGAAGCCGTTGGAATGCACGCCCGAGGAGGCAAGACCGATCACGGCATCGCCTGCCGCGATGTCCCGGCGCGGCAGCAGCGTACCGCGTTCGGCCGCGCCGACGGCAAAGCCGCCGAGATCATAGTCGCCATCCTTGTAGAGGCCAGGCATCTCGGCGGTCTCGCCGCCGATCAGGGCGCAGCCGGACTCGCGGCAGCCCTCCGCAACGCCTGCGACGATCGCGGCGGTGGCCTCCGGGTCGAGCTTGCCGCAGGCGAAATAGTCCAGGAAAAACAGCGGCTCGGCGCCCTGTACCACGAGGTCGTTGACGCTCATGGCCACGAGGTCGATGCCGATGCCGCCATGCAGGCCGGTCTCGATCGCGATCTTGACCTTGGTGCCGACACCGTCGGTCGCTGCCACGAGGACGGGGTCCTTGAAGCCGGCCGCCTTGAGGTCGAACAGGCCGCCGAAGCCGCCGATCTCGGCATCCGCGCCCGGCCGTGCGGTGGCGCGCACCATCGGCTTGATCAGGTCGACCAATCGGTTGCCCGCGTCGATATCGACGCCTGAATCGGCGTAAGTGAGGCCGTTTTTGCGGTCGGTCATGCCCGATTTCCAGTGGGTTCGCGGCTGGTTACGTCGAATTCCGGGGACGCGCAATGGCTCGCATGGCGCTCCTGCCTATACTATGTAGAGATATCAACCGGTTCAGCCTTCCGAGGGGCCGAATTCGAGGTCAGACCGGGTGCCGGGAAGCGCTTTCGTGAGTATTCCGAACATCATTACCCTGGGCCGCATCATGCTGGTCCCGATCATCGTCTGGGCCATCGTGTCGAGCCAAATGGAGGTGGCGTTCGCCGTCTTCCTGATCGCCGGCATCAGCGATGCCGTGGACGGCTTCTTGGCCAAGCGGTTCAATATGACGAGCGAACTCGGCGCCCTGCTCGATCCGCTCGCGGACAAGGCGCTGCTGGTCTCGATCTACATGGCGCTCGGCATCTGGGGCGCGATCCCGCGCTGGATCGTGATCCTGGTGGTCTCGCGCGACATCATGATCGTCGCTGCCGTGATCGTATCCTGGTTGTTCGACCGGCCGGTCGAGATGAAGCCGTCGAAAGTGTCCAAGCTCAACACCGTGGCGCAGGTGGCGTTCGCAGCCCTGGTGCTGGCGGCGCTTGCCTTCGGCTTCAAGCCGGCCCCTTATGATATCATCCTGATGGGCCTCGTCACCGTCTTCACGCTTTCCTCCGTGTCGCTCTACCTCGTCGAGTGGCTACGGCACATGAGCACGATCGAGGCCAAATGAGGTGAGGATACGGCCCCGCAAAAGGCCAAGTTCGCGCAAGATCAAGTCCAACCTCTTCAGACGGGCCGGCGGGCCGGCATGGAGCAAAGCAAGCGTGGCAGGCCGCGTTCATCCCCGACAATTGGCGTTTTCACTTCCGCATGCGGAGAGCCTGAGCCGGGACAATTTCCTCGAAGGCCCCGCCAATGCCGCCGCTCTGGGCCTGATCGACAGCTGGCCGGAATGGCCGAACCGGATCATGTGGCTGGCTGGCCCGGAAGGAAGCGGCAAGAGCCATCTCGCCGCGATCTGGGCCGAGCTATCAGGCGCCCGCTCGACCACCGCCAATGCGCTGACTGCCGCTGGCGTTCCCGGCGCGCTCGCCACCGGCGCACTGGTGGTCGAGGATCTCAAGGCCAAGGATTTTGACGAGCGCGCCCTGTTTCACCTGATGAACCTCGCCCGCGAGGACGGTGCCTACGTCCTCTTCACCGGACGCGAGGTGCCGGCCGCGCTGGAGATCGAGCTTCGCGACCTGCGCTCGCGTCTGCGGGCCGTTCCCGTGGTCGCGCTGCTGCCCCCCGACGACCAGCTCTTCCGCGGCCTGATCGTCAAGTTCTGCGCCGACCGCCAGCTCACCGTCGACGAGAGCGTGGTCGGCTATCTCGCCACCCGCCTGGAGCGGTCCTCGGCCGCCGCCCGGCAGGCCGTGGAACTGCTCGACAGCGAAGCCCTGCGGCTCGGCCGCCCCGTCACCCGGGCGCTGGCCGCCGAGCTGCTCCGGGACGCCTGACCGGCTCGCGGTCTTCCAGAGCGGCCTGAAACCCGCCTTGACGCGGCGGAGCGGCGGAACATCAATGTCATCGAAACGTCATCGCTCTAACACATGCTCCCGCCGATTTTGCGCGTAAGTCGCAATTGGGCTGAACTGGATGGACCGACTTTTGATGGACTCTGCGCAAGCTGTTGAAACCAAAGAGAAAGCCCCGGAAACTGAGGCCCTGCCGGCGATCGCATCCAGCCCCGAACGGTTCATCAACCGCGAGCTGTCCTGGCTGCATTTCAACCGCCGCGTCCTCGAGGAATCGGTCAATCCCAGCCACCCTGTGCTGGAGCGGGTGCGATTCCTGTCGATTTCGGCGAATAACCTCGACGAGTTCTTCATGGTCCGCGTCGCCGGCATCAAGGCCCAGGTGCGCGAGGGGATTGCCGAGCGCAGTCCAGACGGCCTGACGCCATCGGAGCAGCTCGCGCTGATCAACCGCACCGTGATCCAGCTCGCTTCCGACCAGCAGGCGATCTGGCGCGATCTGCGCGGCACGCTGGCCGATGTCGGCATCGTGCTGGTCGACGGCAAGGACGTCACCAGGGCGGAACGCACCTGGATCGAGGACTACTTCCTCAACAACGTGTTCCCGCTGCTGACGCCGCTCGCGATCGACCCCGCCCACCCCTTCCCGTTCATTCCGAGCCTCGGCTTCACCATTGCGCTGCAGCTCACGCGCGCCGCCGACGGCAAGCAGATGAACGCGCTGATCCGCATGCCTGGCAAGATCGACCGCTTCATCCGCCTGCCAGCCGACGGCAAGACCGTCCGGCTGATCTCGCTGGAACAGGCGACCGCCCTGTTCATCAACCGCCTGTTCCCCGGCTACAATCTGCACGGCCAGGGCGCCTTCCGGATCATCCGCGACTCCGAGCTCGAAATCGAGGAAGAGGCCGAAGACCTCGTCCGCCTGTTCGAGACCGCGCTCAAGCGCCGCCGCCGCGGATCGGTGATCCGGCTCGAGATCGACGCCAAGATGCCGGAGGAGTTGCGCAGCTTCGTGCAGCATGCGCTGTCGGCCGCCGACGACGAGGTCTTCCTGGTCGACGGCGTGCAGGCCATGAACGAGCTGTCGCAGCTCACCCGCCTCGACCGGCCCGACCTCGAATTCACCCCCTACGTGCCGCGCCATCCCGAGCGCGTGCGCGAGCATGGCGGCGACATCTTTGCCGCGATCCGGCAGAAGGACCTGATCGTCCACCATCCCTATGAGTCCTTCGACGTCGTCGTGCAGTTCCTGCAGCAAGCCGCGCGCGATCCCGACGTCGTCGCGATCAAGCAGACGCTCTACCGCACCTCCAACAACTCGCCGATCGTGCGCGCGCTGGCGGAGGCCGCCGAGGCCGGCAAGTCCGTCACCGCGCTGATCGAGCTCAAGGCGCGCTTCGACGAGGAGGCCAACATCCGCTGGGCGCGCGACCTCGAGCGCGCCGGCGTACAGGTCGTCTACGGCTTCCTCGAATTGAAGACGCACGCCAAACTCTCGATGGTGGTGCGCCGCGAGGGCGGCAGCCTGACGACTTACGTCCATACCGGCACCGGCAACTATCACCCGGTCACCGCGCGCATCTACACCGACCTCTCCTATTTCACCTCCGATCCGACCATCGGCCGCGATGCCGCGCGCGTGTTCAATTTCATCACCGGCTATGCCGCGCCGAGCGATCTGGAAAAGATGGCGGTGTCGCCACTGACCTTGCGCAAACGCATCATCGAGCACATTCAAGGCGAGACCGCGCATGCGCGGCACGGCCGGCCCGGCGCGGTC
This sequence comes from Bradyrhizobium vignae, assembly GCF_004114425.1. Classification (GTDB taxonomy): domain Bacteria; phylum Pseudomonadota; class Alphaproteobacteria; order Rhizobiales; family Xanthobacteraceae; genus Bradyrhizobium; species Bradyrhizobium vignae. The sequence goes on from NZ_RDQF01000005.1 coordinate 220,601, forward strand.
TGGATGAAGATGAACGCGCTGGTCGACCCCGACATCATCGACGCGCTCTACGAGGCCTCCCAGGCCGGCGTCCAGGTCGAGCTCGTGGTGCGCGGCATCTGCTGCCTCAGGCCCGGCATCCCCGGCCTGTCGGAGAACATCCGCGTCAAGTCGATCATCGGACGTTTCCTGGAACATGGCCGAATCTACTGCTTCGGCATGGGTCAGGGCCTGCCGGGCGCGAAAGCGGCTGTGTATATCTCGTCCGCCGACATGATGCCGCGCAACCTCGACCGCCGCGTCGAGGTGCTGTGTCCGCTGCAAAATCCCACGGTGCATCAGCAGGTTCTCGAACAGATCATGGTCGCGAACCTGAAGGACAACGAGCAGAGCTGGCAGTTGTTGCCGGATGGGTCTTCAACGCGTATGAAGGCCGCGAAGGGCGAGGAGCCTTTCAACGTCCACAACTACTTCATGACTAATCCGAGTCTGTCTGGCCGTGGAAAGTCGCTCAAGGAATCCTCGCCGCGTCGTCTCACGCGCCGGAACGAACGCCATCAATCCTGATCGGGGATTTGCGACGTGAAGCGGCCGCGCAAGCGCGGCTCCAGCGTCGCGGTGATCGACATCGGATCCAACTCGGTCCGTCTCGTCGTCTACGAGGGACTGTCGCGGAGCCTCATCCCGATCTTCAACGAGAAGACGCTCTGCGGCCTCGGGCGCGAGGTGCAGAGCACGGGTCTGCTCGCGCCCGACGCCGTCGACAAGGCGCTGACCTCGCTCAAGCGCTTTCGCGCATTGTGCCGCGTGATGCAGGTCGGGCGCGTGTTCGCGATTGCGACCGCGGCCTGCCGCGATGCCTCCAACGGGCCCGACTTCATCGCCAAGGCCGAGCGCATCTGCGCGGTGAAGATCGAGATCCTGTCGGGCCCGCGCGAGGCGCGGCTGTCGGCGCTCGGCGTGATCTCCGGCATTCACCTTCCCGACGGCATCGTCGGCGACCTCGGCGGCGGCTCGCTCGAGCTGATCGACGTGCGCAAGAACGCCGTGCGCAGCGGTGTGACGCTGCCGCTCGGCGGTCTCGCACTCCAGGACCTCGCGCACAAATCGCTCAAGCGCGCCGATCGCATCGTGCGCGAGGAGCTCGACGAGGTGCCGCAACTCACCGCGGGCCGCGGCCGCACCTTTTATGCCGTCGGCGGCACTTGGCGCGCGCTCGCGCGCATCCACATCATCCAGAGCGGCTATCCGCTCCAGGTGATGCACGGCTACTCGATTTCGGCCGCCGAAGCGCTCGACTTCTCGCGCCGTCTCCGGCGCCTCGCTGCCGCCAACATGCTTGCCGACATCGAGATCGTCGCCGATGCGCGGCGCCCACTTCTCACCTATGCGGCGCTGGTGCTCGAGCACATCATCCGCGTCGCCAAACCCAGTAGGATCGTGTTCTCCACCTTCGGCGTGCGCGAGGGCCTGTTGCACGAGAAGCTGCCGGAGACCGAACGCAACAAGGACGGGCTGATCTGCGCGGCCGAGGAGCTGAACCAGTTGCTGTCACGCTCGGCGAAACACGCCCGCGAGCTGATCGCTTGGACCGACCGCCTGGTGCGCGTCGTGAAGTTGCGCGAGACCGAGGAGGACCGTCGCCTCCGCCACACCGCGTGTCTGCTCTCCGACATCGGCTGGCGCGTGCATCCCGACCATCGCGGCGAGCAGACGCTGAGCCTCGTCGTCAACGGCAATTTCGGTGCGATCACCCACACTGAGCGCGCCTTCGTCGGCCTGTCCGTGTTCTACCGCTATGCGGGTCTCAGCGAGGAAAACCAGCCGCCGGCCACCATGCAGGAGCTGCTGACGCCGGCCCAGCTCGAACGCGCCCGCCTGCTGGGCGCGGCATTCCGTGTCGCGCATCTGATCTCGGCGGCGCGTCCGGGCGTCCTTCCCGCCACGCATTTCCGCACTCAGGGACGCAAATTGATGCTGGTGTTCGAGCACCGGCTCGTCGACCTCGTCGCCGACCGCGTCGGCAGCCGCTTCAAGCAGCTCGCCCGCCTGATTGGCCGTGCCGGCTCGATCGTGCGGCGCTGAAGTCCAAAGTGCGAATCCGTCGCGGATAGGCGGCGGCGCCTCGCACCGTCATCACGAAATCATGTCCACGCTCGGCGCCGGACGTGCCGCGGGAACAGTCAGCGAGTCAATGAAACCGCCTTTATTTTCAGGAGTTTAGAAGGAGATAAGATCCCATTTGGGGAGACCGCGAAGCGCTGCGACGGCCTGACTAACCCCGCGCGGCATCCCAGATTCGCAACCGGTGCGGCACCGGCTGCCGTCGAGATCACTCCGCCGAGGCCTTGGCGTGGCCTTCGGAGGAGTCCAGCTCTGCCTGGATCAGGCTGCGCCGGCGCCAGATCGAGCCGGCCACCAGCACGACCACAACGCCGAGCGCGGCGCAGAGATATTCGCCGCCTCCGCCGCCATGGCCGAACTGCGGCGGGATGTGCAGCGCGCCGAGCATGCTGTCCAGCGAGGCACCGAGCGGGCCGTCGAACAACGTGTGCAGCCTCGGCGCGACCCCCGGGTCGGTCGCGATCACCTCTCCCGCGATCCAGCCGAGCAGCGCCGCGCCGGCCCAGACCAGCACCGGCAGCTTTGCGAGCAGCGCCATGATCAGCGCCGCGCCGGCGACGATTAGCGGCACGCTGATGGCGAGGCCGAGGATCAAGAGCGGCACGCTGCCATTGGCCGCAGCGGCGACCGCGATGACGTTGTCGAGACTCATGACGATATCGGCGACCACGACGATCTGCACGGCCTGCCACAGATGCGAGGCGGACTCGACGTCGTCCCCCTCCTCGTTTTCCGGCACCAGCAGCTTGGCCGCGATCACGATCAGCGCGAGGCCGCCGACGAGCTTGAGATACGGCAGCTCCATCAGGCTCGCGACGATGCCGGTGAAGATGATGCGCAGCATCACGGCTGCGCCGGCACCGAAGATCATGCCCCAGAGCCGGTGCCGCGGATTGAGGCCGCGGCAGGCGAGCGCGATCACCAGCGCGTTGTCGCCGGAGAGCAGGATGTTGATCCAGATGATCTTGCCGACCGCGATCCAGAAGGTCGGCGCAGCCATCTCGTTGCGAAACTGGGTGAAGAATGCCCCGATCGTAGCGGGATCGAAGATCTGCCAGAGCCAGCTCACAATACGTCCTTTCGCCCCGCCGCCTTAACTTGTCAGCTGATCGATCAGCCGACGATCTCGTTGCCCGAGAAGAACTGCGCGATCTCGATCGCGGCGGTCTCCGGCGCATCCGAGCCGTGCACCGAATTCTCGCCGATCGACTTGGCGTAGAGCTTGCGCACGGTGCCCTCGGCGGCCTTGGCCGGATCGGTCGCACCCATCACCTCGCGGTACTTGGCGATCGCGCCCTCGCCTTCCAGCACCTGGACCACGACCGGACCGGAGGTCATGAAGTCCACGAGCTCGCCGAAGAACGGGCGCGCCTTGTGGACGGCATAGAAGGTCTCGGCCTGCTCCTTGGTCATGCGGATGCGCTTCTGCGCGACGATGCGCAGGCCCGCCTTCTCGATCACGGCGTTGACCGCACCGGTCAGGTTACGCTCGGTCGCGTCGGGCTTGATGATCGAGAAAGTGCGTTCGATGGCCATAATCTTGTCCTTCGGGAAGAAAGCGGTGGTTGTCGAGTTGCGGGGCTTATATCGGCGCCTTTGCCGGACGGCAAGCGACCGGCGAAACGGCCTCACAGGCGCTTCGCCGCAGGGATGGGCGCCCCGATTCCAGCTTGGATGACAACAATTTCACCCAGATGAACCCAATCTGAAACCGCCGTCAGGGTTCGGTTCAGCTTCGCCGGCGTAAGTTGAGGCCCATCGAAACCGAAGCCTGATCATCAGGCGGACCGTTTCGGCGGCCTTCTCATCGACGCGGATCACCCCGCGCCGGCAGTATTTAGGAGATCACCATGTTGAGGAAACTTTCGCTTGCCGCTGTCGCCGCGGTCGCGCTGGGTGCCGCGCTGGCGCCAACCTCTGCATCCGCTCACTGGCACGGCGGTTGGGGCTGGCATGGCGGCGGCTGGCACCATGGCTACGGCTGGGGTGGACCGCGTTTCTATCTCGGCGCCCCCGTCTCCTACGGTTATGGCGGCTGCTATGTGCGCCGGCTGGTCCCGACCCCCTGGGGACCTCGCTGGCGGCTGATCAACCGCTGCTACTGAGCCCGTCAGCACCTTCATGAGGGTATCTAAGCCCCCCAGGTACCTTCCAAGAGAAGCCCCGGCGTTCCCCTCGCCGGGGCTTTGCCTTGAGTCGATAAGACGCCCTTCGCACAATTTTCACGAGAATGCACCATATCCGCGCGGTCAGCGAAACCATTTCGCCGGCAATGACTTGGTACCGTGTCCTTCCTTTGAAAGCACGGAACCTTGCGATGGCTGGGCCTTCTGCCGATGACAACGTGCAGATCGACCGGCGCACCAGCCGCTCGATCTGCGATGCCGTGGGCGAGCGGCTCCAGCAGAGCCTCCGGCCCGAACCTCGTCTCCCGACAAATCTTGAGCAGCTCCTGAACGAGCTGCAGCGGCGCGAACGCGAGCCGCATTGACGAAAAAGCGGGTTGCGTTCGACGCGCCTTGCGGTGACAAGGCCGCATGCTTGCGATCACCGACCTCTCCATCCGCCTCGCCGGACGCCTTTTGATCGACCAGAGTTCCGTGCAGATCACGCCGGGATCACGCGTCGGCCTGGTCGGACGCAACGGGACCGGCAAGTCGACGCTGTTCAAGGTGATCCGCGGCGAGCTCGCGGCCGAGCACGGCTCGGTGACCCTGCCGCCGCGCTGGCGCATCGGCAGCCTGGCGCAGGAAGCCCCGAACGGACCCGAAAGCCTGATCTCGGTCGTGCTCAAGGCCGACCTCGAGCGCGACGCGCTGCTCGCCGAAGCCGAGCACGCGACCGATCCGCACCGGATCGCGGAGATCCAGACCCGGCTCGTCGACATCGACGCGCATTCGGCGCCGAGCCGTGCCGCCGCGATCCTCTCCGGCCTCGGCTTCTCCGCCGCCGATCAGCTGCGTCCCTGCGCCGAGTTCTCCGGCGGCTGGCGCATGCGCGTCGCGCTCGCTGCGACGCTGTTCGCGGCCCCTGATCTTCTGCTGCTCGACGAGCCCACCAACTATCTCGACCTCGAAGGCACGCTGTGGCTGGAGGATCACCTCGCGCATTATCCGCGCACCGTGATCGTGATCAGCCACGACCGCGACCTCCTGGAAAGCTCGGTCGACCAGATCCTGCATCTGGAGCGTGGCAAGCTCACGCTCTACAAGGGCACCTACTCCTCGTTCGAGGAGCAGCGCGCCGCGCGCGAGCTGCTCGATGCCAAAGCCGTCAAACGCCAGGAGGCCGAGCGCGCCCGCCTGCAGGCTTTCGTCGATCGCTTCAAGGCCAAGGCTTCCAAGGCGCGCCAGGCGCAGTCTCGGGTGAAGATGCTGGAGCGGTTGAAGCCGATCACGGCGCTGGTCACCGAGGATGTGCGCGAGATCAGCTTTCCCGCGCCGGAGAAGATCCTGTCGCCGCCGATCATCGCGGCCGACAACGTGTCGGTCGGCTACGATCCGGCCAGCCCCGTGCTCAATCGCGTCACCTTGCGCATCGACGACGATGACCGCATCGCGTTGCTGGGCGCCAACGGCAACGGCAAATCGACGCTGGTCAAACTGCTCGCGGGACGTCTCGCGCCGTTTTCGGGCAAGGTGACCCGCGCGGACAAGCTGTCGATCGCCTATTTCGCGCAGCACCAGCTCGACGAGCTCAACGAGGACGCCTCTGCCTACGACCACGTCCGCAAGCTGATGGGCGATGCGCCCGAAGCGAAAGTGCGCGCACGCGCCGGCGCGATCGGCTTCTCCGGCAAGGCCGCCGATACCAAGGCCGGCAAATTGTCGGGCGGCGAGAAGGCGCGGCTGCTGCTGGGCCTTGCGACTTTCTTCGGCCCCAACATGATCATCCTGGACGAGCCGACCAACCATCTCGACATCGACAGCCGCGGCGCGCTTGCGGAGGCGATCAACGAGTTTCCCGGCGCGGTGATCATGGTCTCGCACGACCGCTATCTGATCGAGGCCTGCGCCGAGCGGCTCTGGATCGTCGCCGATCGCACCGTGACCAATTACGACGGCGATCTCGACGAGTACCGCCGTCTCGTTCTGTCAGCGCGCAATGCCGAGCCCGCCCCGCGCGAGCGCAGTGCGCCGAGCGAGAAGCCGCAGCGCCCGAAGTCGGACAATCGCGGCTCGCTGAGGAAGCGCATCGCTGAAGCCGAAGCCGAGATCGCCCGCGTCAGCGAGATCATCGCCAAGATCGACACGGCGCTCGCCCTGCCCGACATTTTTACGCGCGACCCCAAGCAGGCCGCGCAACTGTCGAAGGCCCGCGCCAATGCCGCCGACGCGCTCGCGCGCGCCGAGGAGCAATGGCTCGAGGCGAGCGCACAATTCGATGAGGCGGCGGGCTGACCGGTTCGGGGTAGGCGTTCCGCTAATCAGGTGAAGAACCCATTGAGCTGCTCGAGGAGCAGCTCCGGCGCTTCTTCCGGCAGATAATGGCCGCAGGGCAGGCTTCCGCCGCGCACGTCCTTCGCCTTGGCGCGCCATGTGTCGAGCACGTCGTAACTCGACCCCACGACTCCCTTTGCGCCCCACAGCACGAGCAGCGGGCAACCGATTCTCTTGTCGGAATCCGCCTCATCGTGGATCAGGTCGATCCCGGCAGCGGCGCGATAATCTTCGCACACGGCATGCAGCGTCTCGCGGCTGTAGCACCGACGGTACTCTTCGAGCGCAACCGGGTCGATGGCGCCCGGCGTCTTGTTTTGCTTGTTGATATGGGTCTGAAGATAGAATTCGAGATTGTTGCCGATCAAGGTTTCCGGAAGCGGCGCCGGCTGAATGAGAAAGAACCACCACATATAGCGCGTGGCGAACTCCTTGTTCACCTTGGCGTACATCGTCGCGGTCGGCGCGATGTCGAGCATGACCGCCCTGGAGACGGCGTCCGGATGATCAAGCAACAGACGATGCAGAACGCGTCCGCCGCGATCATGGCCGACAGCCTGGAAGCGATCAAAGCCGAGCGCGCGCATCACTTCGACCTGATCCCGCGCCATTTCCCGCTTGGAATATGCGATATGGTCGGTGCCGCCGTCGGGCTTGCTCGAGTCGCCGTAGCCGCGCAGATCCGTCAGCACCACGGTAAAGCGCTCCGCGAGCTTGGGGGCGATCTTGTGCCAGCACGCCAAGGTCTGCGGGTGCCCGTGCAGCAGCAGCAGTGGCGGTCCCTCGCCTTTCACGAGCGCATTGATCTCGGCGCCGCTGGTCTTGAGACGCTTCTGTTGAAACCCTGGCAGCAGCTTTTGCAGCGCGTTGGTCGTCACGGCATTATTCTCCTGAGCGAAGGTGTCCGGCGCCAAAATGGCCGAACCGAGGGCACCTGTTGTCAACGCGATCGACATCAAATGGCGCCGCGTCAACCCTGTCTCCGATCGATCGGAGCACGATTCAGCCTGTTCGAATTCGAGCATTGCAATTCTCCCCTGTAACATTCGTCCTGCGCGAAAGGCGGCGGTCCGTATCAGGACAGCGACTTCATCAAGAGCGTCGCGATCACGATCATGATCGCGCCGCCGACGCGGGTGGCGATCTGGGCGAACGCCATCAGGCCGATGCGATCCGCGGCGCCGAGAATGGCGACGTCGCCGGTGCCGCCGAGGCCCGAGTGGCAGGCGGTCACGATCGCCGCCTCGACCGGATACATGTTCAGCCACTTGCCGACGAAAAATCCCGACACGATCATCGCCAGCACCGTGGTCGTGCAGATCATGATGTACCCTGGATTGAAGGAGGCAACGAGCTGCTGCCACGAGACCAGCAGGGTCCCCATCGCCACCAGGATCGCGAAAGTAAGGTTCGTCGACATGAACTTGTTGATCTGATAGGCGCCGAGCTCCATCTCGGCCGGTAGCAATCTGGTCAGCTTCAATGCCACCGCGGCGATGATCATCATGATCGGTCCGGGGATGCCGGTGAGCGGCGCCAGGATCATGCCGAGCACGAACAGGCCGCACGACAGCACCATGCCGGCACCGAGCAGTCCGAGATCGATCGGTCGGTCCGGCCGCGCTTCGCCGAGAATGTCGTCGTCTCCGGTCTTGACCAGCATCCCTCTGCCGTTGAGGTCGGCCCGCATCTCACCAAGACGGGCCAGCAGGCCCGCGCTCACGATCGCGACGACGTTGCCGAGCAGCGCCGCCGGCACCATCTGCGCCACAAGCTCGGCTTGCGACCGATGCAACATCTCGGAATAGGCGATGGACAGCGGCAGGACACCTTCTGCAAGTCCGCCGCCGACGATGGGAATGATGACAAAGAAGAACGTTTCCTTCGGGCTGTGGCCGAACAGAAGCCCGACGGCAATGCCCGCGGCGACGGCCACGATCGTGCCGACCAGGAGCGGAACGAACATGCGAATGAAGCCCTGAACCAGGACCCGATAGGGCATGCCGAGGATCGAGCCTGCGACGAGGCAGGCGATGAAGAAATACTGGAAGTTGGCGGTTCGGAACGTGGTTATGATCGCCTTCAAGGCCGCATCCGGCACGAGGCCATAGCTCACCAGGGCCGACGGCACGAACAGGCAGAGGATCGCCGTGCCGCCGATCCGGTTCAGCACCGGAATGGTTTGGCCGAGCTTGCCCAGCAGGAAGCCGAGCAGCATCAGGACCGAAAGGCCACCGATCACGTCATTCGGCAGCTTGCCGGAATAGACCGCGGTGACGCAGACGAGAGTCGCCGCACCGTAGATGCCGACCGGCAACGGGCCGATCTTGAGACGGGCGAGCTTCGTCGCAACTGCGGTCTGCGGCGCCTCGGCCGCGCGATATGTCGTGTCCACCAAGGGTCCCTCCGCTGTTTATGGTTTCTCGTGGCGAGCGGATTCGAGCCGCGCCAGGTTCGTGCAGTTCAGACGATCCAGGGGTTCTCCGCCCGATGCCGCGCCTCGAAGGCACGTATGTCGTCGGCGACGACCAGCGTGGAGGCGATGAAATCGCGGCCGGTCAGAAAGGCTTCTTTCCTGTCCGGCTCGATGTCGAATCCGATCGAGCGGCGACCGCAATCGAAGCGGATCGTCTGCGCGGCAAGGTCGATCGTGACGTCATTGCGCGAGCTGTCGGTGACGGCCTGAGCGAGCTCCGCCAGCACGCCGGCCTCGAGCGAGATCGTCAACAGACCGTTGTTGGCGCAATTGTCGTTGAAGATGCCGGCGAAGCTGGTGCCGATCAGTGCGCGAATGCCGAGCTGCTGAAGCCCCCAGACCGCGTGCTCGCGGCTAGACCCGCAACCGAAGTTGGGGCCGACCACGAGAAAGCAGGAATCGCGATAGCCGTCCTGGTTCAGGATGAAATCCGGATTGGGTTTGCCGCCGCTGAAGCGCAGCAGATTGAAGGCGCCCTCGCCGAGCCCGCTGCGGTCCACGCCCTTGAGGAACATTTTGGGCATGATGACGTCCGTGTCGATATTCGGCGCCATCATGGGCGCAGCCACGCCCGTGACCTGTCCAAACGGAATCATTGGCGTGCTCCTCTCAACAGAGAACGCACATCCGTGATGTGTCCGGTGACGGCTGCCGCGGCCACCATGGCCGGGCTCATCAGGTGCGTGCGCGCGCCCGGCCCCTGGCGGCCTTCGAAATTGCGGTTCGTGGAGGACGCGCAGCGCTCACCCGGCTTCAGCACATCGTCATTCATCGCAAGACACATCGAGCAGCCGGACTGCCGCCATTCAACGCCGGCATCGGTAAAGACCTTGGCGAGACCTTCCGACTCGGCCTGTGCCCGGACCTGGGTCGAACCCGGCACCACGATCGCCCGCACGCCCTCGGCAACGCGGCGGCCGCGAAAGATCTCGGCCGCATCGCGCAGATCCTCGATGCGCGAATTCGTGCAGGATCCGATGAACGCGAAGTCGATCGGCACCGATTGAATGGGCAATCCGGGCGTGAGGCCCATATAGTTCAAGGCGCGGCTTGCCGCGGCCTGGCGCTCGGGCGCGGCCTGCTGTCCAGGATCCGGAATGATCTCGGTGACGGCGATCGCCTGGTCGGGACTGGTGCCCCAGGTCACGAGTGGCGCGACTTCGGAAACGTCGAGCGTGACCTCGCGATCGAACCGAGCGTCGGAATCCGAAGCCAAGGTCAGCCAGCTCCTGGCCGCCCGCTCCCACATCTCGCCCTTCGGCGACCGCGGACGTCCCTTCAGATAATCCAGCACCTTTTGATCAGGTGCGATCACGACGCCGCGCGCACCCGCCTCGACGATCATGACAGACATCACGATCCGGCCCTCGACGCTCATGTTGGAGACGACGGGACCGCTGAACTCCACGGCGTATCCGGTCGCACCATCGGCGCCGATCCGCCGGATCACCTCCATCACGATGTCCTTGGACGTGACGCCGAGCGGCGCCGCCCCGGTCAGGTGGATGCGCATCGTCTTGAGGCGGCGATAGCGCACCGTCGAGGTCGCGAGATAATGCTCGATGTCGGATGTCCCGATGCCGTAGCCGAGGGCACCGAACGCGCCATAGGCGGTGGTGTGACTGTCGCCGGCGGCGATCACCATGCCAGGCATGACGAGCCCCTGCTCGGGAGCGACGACATGTTCGATGCCCTGCCGCGGATCGAGGATGTCGAAATATTCGATGCCGAAATCCCTGGCATTTTCCGCGAAATAGTCGACCTGCCGCGCCGCGCCTCGGTCCGGCATCGCGCGGGTGCGCTGAGCCGCGGTCGGGTTGACATGGTCGACGACCATCAGCGCGGCCTTCGGATTCCAGACCTTGCGCCCGGCCGCGCGCAGCCCGGCGAAGGCTTGCGGGCTGGTGTATTCGTTGAGCACGGTACGGTCGACATAGAGCAACACGAGACCGCTATCGTCGAGATTGCGGACCACATGGGCGTCGACCAACTTGTCGTACAGCGTGCGCCCGGCCATCGCGCTTTCCTCCCAGAGAAGACTTGCTGCACCGTGCCGCCCGCGACACTGGAAATCCAATGTCGTGTTCTGATATCTTTATGCAGATCATGCATAAGCAGTTCGGAGGATCAGGAGGCCGTGCAATGGAGATCAACTGGCTGCACGATTTCATAGCGGTGGCGACCACACGCAGCTTCTCGCGGGCGGCGGAGCAGCGGAACTGCTCACAGCCGGCGCTGAGCCGCAGAATCCAGGCGCTCGAGGTTTGGACCGGCGCGCCGCTGCTGGACCGCACGACCCACAGCGTCAATCTCACACCGGCCGGCGAAGGCTTTCGCGAGACTGCCGAGGACGTTTTGCGCCGGCTCTCTGCCGGCCGGCTCGACGCTCAGGAGCGGGCCCGCGGCGCGTCAGACGTGCTGAAATTCGCCTCGACCAACGCGCTGTCGCTGACCTTCTTCCCCGACTGGCTGCGCGGCATCGAGACCAAGCTGTCGTTCGTGCCGAACGTGCAGCTCGTCGCCAATCACATGGAGGCGTGCGAGCGGATATTGTTGGCGGGCGATGCACATTTTCTGCTCTGCCATTACCACCCGGCGGCGGCTACGGCGCTGGCGCCATCGCATTTCCGCTCGCTCCATGTCGGCGACGACAGGCTCATTCCAGCATCGGTGCCGATATCAGGTCGAAGCCGCAAGCCGCGTTTCAAGCTGCCTGGTACGGCAGCCGCGCCGGTCCCCTTCCTGAGCTTCCGCCCTGAATCGGGCATGGGACGAATCCTCGAAGCCGTGCGCGCGACGTCGCCGCTGGACGCGCATCTGCGCACAACCTTCACCTCTCACCTCGCAAAGCTGCTGGTGACGATGGTCCAGGCCGGCCGCGGCATGGCATGGCTGCCGGAAAGTTTGATCGCCGATCAGCTCGCCTCGGGCGAGATCGTTGCCGCAGGCGGGCCCCAATGGCACGTGCCGATCGAGATCCACGTGTTCCGGCCGAAGCTTCGCCTGGCGCAGGCCGCAGAGGCGTTCTGGCAGCACATCGCGAAAAGCAGCCGTCGGACCTATCAGAGCCGCGTCCGCGCGCTCCGCCTTACGCCTGCTTCTTCTTCGGCTTCGGCTTCGCGGCCTTCGGCGTCGGTTGCGGCTCGGGATTGCCCTCGATTGAGGACAGACGTCCAGCCGTGAACGTGTAGATGCCTGCGCGCGGACCGGTGGCCCACGTGACGACGGCGACGCGCCTGCCGGCGGGATCGTTGGAGAGGTTGACACTCGAGGGCGCGCCGATGCCGCGCACCACGTCGCATTCGGTATGGCCGAGCGCAACCGTGCCGCCAACCGGCGCAGGCGCCGTGGTCGAGGCATTGGCATCGGCCGGCCCGGGCGCCGGCGCCATGCCGGGACAGGCGCCGTCGGCGCTGACGAGGTCCTCCGGTCCCACGGGCTTATCCGGAGTGAGCGGCGGCGATTCGATCGAGATGTTTTTGATGAAGAGACGGCCGGGCCTCTGGAACCACTCGGCGTCCTTCGACAACAGGTCGGTCCCGCCCGAACAGCCCGCGACCAGCGGTGCTACGGCGACCAATGCAATCATGACCGAGCCCGGAAGCTTTTGATGTCGCACGATAAACCAATTCCCCGCGTGAAGGACCAGCCCTAAACGATTGTCCCAACATCCCTTTGCGGCACGAAGGTGGCCGAAGCCAGCCTCGCCCGAAAAGTGCAAATTATCATTAATTGCAGCTAATTCCGCTTCTGCCACCGGCCGCGCTCGTCGGCCTGCCAATAGGTGACATCAAATCCCCGCGCCTTGCAATCCGTCCACGCCGTGCGGGCGAGCGCAAGCGCGTCCGGATCGTCGCCGTTGAACAGCAGCACCATGCGCTCGTAGCCCCGTGCGTCCTCCGGCAGCGCGGCATTGTCGATCAGGAAGCGGACATTGGCACCGTTTGGATTGCCGTCCTCGATCGCCAGCACGATCGGTTGATCGGCGACATCGTTCACGCGCCATGTCGCGTGCGGCAGGAAGGAATCGTCGCGATAAGTCCACAAATGCGCGTCGAGCGCATCGGCGCGCTCCTCCGAGGTCGACTGCACCACGACCCGCCAGCCGCGCTCGAGCGATTTCTCGAGAAGCGGCGGCAACACATTCTCCACCGTCATGTTTTGCAGATGGTAGAACAGCACTTCAGTCATTTCAGGTCATTTGCGCTCGTAGTGGTCGGCGACCAGCCGGTCGAGCAGACGGACGCCATAACCGCTTCCCCAGCTCTGGTTGATGTCGGTCTTCGGCGCGCCCATTGCGGTCCCGGCGATGTCGAGATGCGCCCAGGGCGTACCGTCGACGAAGCGCTGCAGGAACTGCGCTGCGGTGATCGAGCCGCCATGGCGGCCGCCGGTGTTCTTCATGTCGGCAAACTGGGAATCGATCAGCTTGTCGTATTCGGGCCCGAGCGGCATCCGCCAGACCTTCTCCCCACTCTCGATGCCGGCCGCGAGCAGCCGGTCGGCAAGCTCGTCGTTGTTGGAGAACATGCCGGCATGCTCGGTGCCGAGCGCCACCATGATCGCGCCGGTCAGCGTCGCCAGATCGACCATGAATTTCGGCTTCACCTTCTTGGCGACGTACCAGAGCACGTCGGCCAGCACGAGGCGGCCCTCCGCGTCGGTATTGATGATCTCGATGGTCTGACCGGACATCGAGGTGACGATGTCGCCCGGCCGCTGCGCGTTGCCATCGGGCATGTTCTCGACGAGGCCGATGGCGCCGACCGCGTTGACCTTCGCCTTGCGCGCAGCGAGCGCATGCATCAGGCCGACGACGCAGGCCGCGCCTCCCATGTCGCCCTTCATGTCCTCCATGCTGCCGGCCGGCTTGATCGAGATGCCGCCGGTGTCGAAACAGACGCCCTTGCCGACGAAGGCGACCGGTGCCTCGCCCTTCTTGGCTCCGTCCCAGCGCATGATCACGGTGCGGCTCGGCCGCGCCGAGCCCTGGCCGACGCCGAGCAGCGCGCCCATGCCGAGCTTCTGCATCGCCTTGACGTCGAGCACCTCGACCTTGACCCCGAGCTTGCGGAGCTGACTGGCTCTGCGCGCGAATTCCTCGGGGAAAAGCACGTTCGGCGGCTCGTTGACGAGGTCGCGCGCAACGATCACGCCGTCGACGACGTGGCCGGCCGAGGCAAACGCCTTCTTCGCAGCACTGGCATCGCCGACCGCAAGCGAGACGTCGGCACGCGAGCCCCCCTCCTCGCCATCCTTCTTCTTGGTCTTGTAGCGGTCGAACTTGTAGGTGCGTAAGCGAAGGCCCGAGGCGATCGCAACCGCCTGCTCGCTCGTCATGGCGCCACCGGGCAGCTCCGCGATGATGGTCATGGCGCTGGTGCCAGCGGGCAGCTTGCTCGCGGCCACCCCGCCGAATTTGAGGAAATCATTCGCTTTCAGGCCGGTCGCCTTGCCGGCGCCGATCACGATCAGCCGGGTCGCCTTCACGCCCTCGGGCGCCAGTATGTCCAGCGCGGCCCCGCTTTTACCCTTGAAGGCCGCAGCAGCCGCCGCGCGCTTCATGAGGTCGACGGCGCCGCCCAGCGCCTTCCCCGTTGCCGGGCCGAGCTTCAGGCCGTCATCGCAGAACACGACCAGGATGCCACGGGGGGCGGCAGACAACGGGACAAAGCCGACCTTGATGGCATCGGACATGGATAACTCCTCCAAAACATGGGGCTTTTCGTCGTTCGGGGGTTCCAGTCACAAACCGGAGCTGAACGGCGATTCACTGAGGCTTTCCCCACTATGGTCCAGCGGCCCGTCCGATGCCAAGCGCCGCCGTGGCCGCGAGGCCACAACGATCGAAATATTAACCATATATTGAGGGTGCCACGGGGCAGCCATTTTGTTGACGGATCAAAGGGATGGTAGTGAGAAAGTGAACCGCCGGAAGAGCTGCTGGCCGACCTTGGGAATCCCCTGACGGGGATGGGTTGGACGCCGGAATTCTGGTCGACATTGGGGCTTGATGGGGATTCGTGCGGTCGCGCATGGGGTCGATCGATAGGTATATCTTCCGTACGACGCTGGCGTCGTTTGCGCTGGTCCTGGTCAGCCTCACCGGCGTGATCTGGATTACGCAGGCGTTGCGCGGCATCGACCTGATGACGAGCCAGGGTCAGACCATCCTCACCTTTCTCGGCATCACAAGCCTCGTGATCCCGGCCCTGGTTCTGATCATCTCGCCGATCGCGCTGATGATCGCGATCTCGCACACGCTGAACAAGCTCGCGACCGATTCCGAGATCATCGTGATGAATGCCGCCGGCTTCTCGCCGTTCCGGCTGTTCTATCCGTTCTTCTACGCCACCTGCGTGGTGGCGCTGCTGGTCGCCTTCATCGCGGCCTATCTCGCCCCCGACGGCATGCGGCGGATCAAGCAGTGGGACGCCGAGATCACGGCCGACGTGCTCACCAACATCCTGCAGCCCGGCCGCTTCGCCCAGCTCGACAGGAACCTGACGATCCGGATCCGCGAGCGCCTGCCCGGCGGCATCCTCGCCGGCATCTTCATCGACGACCGCCGCGATCCGAACGAGCGCGTCTCGATCGTCGCCGAGCACGGCGAGGTCGTGAAGAACGAGACCGGCTCGTTCCTGGTGCTGGAGACCGGCAATCTTCAGCGCTTCGAGGCGGGCAAGCGCGATCCGGCGCTGGTGGCGTTCGGCCGCTACGGTTTCGACATGTCGAAGTTCTCCAACCAGGGCCGCGACGTCACCCTCGGCATCCGCGAGCGCTATCTGTGGGAGCTGTTCTCGCCGTCCGAGAACGACCCCGTCTACAAGCAGATTCCCGGTCAGTTCCGCTCGGCCCTGCACGACGGCATCCTGGCGCCGATCTATCCGTTCGCCTTTGCCGTGCTGACCTTCGCGTTCCTTGGGGCGCCTCGCACCACGCGCCAGAGCCGGAATTTCTCGATCGCCTCCTCGATCCTGGCGGTGTTCGGCCTGCGCATGGCCGGCTTCGCCTGTTCGGTGATGGCGGTGAAATCGCCGGGCGCGGTGCTGGTCCAATATGCGATGGTCGTCGGCGCGATCGGCGTCGGGCTGGCCATGATCATCGGCGGCGTCGTGGTCGAGCCGCCTCCCGGCCTGATGGAGGCCATCAACAGGTCGAACGCACGGATCGCGCGGCTGTTCGGACGTCCGGCCACCGCATGAGCATGCTCACCAACACACTCGGGCGCTACTTCGCAGGCCGCTTCGTGGTCGCGGCGCTCGGCGTCTTCGGCGGCATTTTCCTGCTGCTGGTGCTGGTCGACTACATCGAGATGGTGCGCAAGACCTCGGGGCTGGCATCCGCCTCCGCGATCATGGTGGCCGAGACCTCGCTGTTCCGGGTGCCGCAGCTCTTGGAGAAGCTGACGCCGTTCTGCATGCTGATCGGCGCCATGACCTGCTATCTCGCGCTCTCCCGCCGGCTCGAGCTGGTGGTGGCGCGCGCTGCCGGCATCTCCGCCTGGCAGTTCATCTCGCCGGCGCTCGGCAGCGCGCTGCTGATCGGGGTGATCGCCACCGTCGCCTACAATCCCATGTCGGCCAATTTGCGCGAGCTGTCCAAGCGCATGGAGGCCGAGCTGTTCGGCTCGGCGCCCGGCGGCGGCATTCAGGACGCCTCCGGCTTCTGGCTCAATCAGGTGACCAACGACGGCCAGACCATCATCAACGCGGCGCGGAGCGAGCAGCAGGGCATCCGGCTCACCGGGCTCACGCTGTTCCGGTTCGACTCGGACCAGCACTTCAAGGAGCGGGTCGAGGCGCGCGAGGCGACGCTCGAGGCCGGCCGCTGGGTGTTCAAAGGCGTCCGCCGCTTCTCGCTGGACGCGCCCCCGATCGACCAGGCCAGCCTGGAGATTCCGACCACGTTGACCGAGGCGCAGGTCCGCAACAGCTTTTCCACCCCCGAGACTGTGTCCTTTTGGCAACTACCGAGCTACATCCGCTCCTCGGAAAGCTCGGGCTTCGCGACAGCCGGATACCGACTCCAGTATCAGAAGCTTCTGGCACAGCCGTTTTTGCTCGCAGCCATGGTGATGCTCGCGGCCTCCGTGTCGTTGCGCTTCTTCCGGATGGGCGGCGTGCAGAAGATGGTTTTGAGTGGCGTGGGCGCAGGCTTTCTGCTCTACGTTCTGTCGAAAGTAACTGAGGATTTGAGCAAGGCTGAGTTGATGCATCCGATCGCTGCGGCGTGGTTGCCCGTTGTGGTGGGCGGCCTCACCGGCTTTTTGGCCTTGCTCTATCAGGAGGACGGATAGTGACTGCCGTCCACCGAGGGCTCGTGTCTCGTTTGACGCGGCGCACGTTGGTGCGCGCGAACGGGTGCGGCTTGTCCATCCGCAGGCTCCTGATGGCTGTCGTCGCCGCTGCCTCGCTCGGCGGCTTGATCGACGCTGCCGTCGTGGCGCCGGCCCAGGCCCAGAGCTTCACCTACAATCCGCTGCCGCCGCGTCCGAAGCCGCCGAAGGCCGCCAACGACAACCAGATGCTGGTTCAGGCGACCGAGGTCGACTACGACTACAACAATTCGCGCGTCTCCGCAGTCGGTAACGTCCAGCTGTTCTACAACGGCACCAGCGTCGAGGCCGACCGGGTCATCTACGACCAGAAGACCAAGCGGCTGCATGCCGAAGGCAACATCCGCATGACGGATGCCGACGGCAAGATCACCTATGCCGAGATCATGGATCTCTCCGACGATTACCGCGACGGTTTCGTCGACTCGCTGCGCGTGGACACAGCCGACCAGACCCGCATGGCCGCGAGCCGCGCCGACCGCTCCAGTGGCAACTACACGGTGTTCGAGAACGGCGTCTACACGGCCTGCGCGCCGTGTAAGGACGATCCGAAGAAGCCGCCGCTATGGCAGGTCAAGGGTGCGCGCATCATCCACGACCAGCAGGAGAAGATGCTGTATTTCGAGACCGCGCAGCTCGAATTCTTCGGCGTGCCGCTCGCCTACATGCCCTATTTCTCGACCCCCGACCCGACCGTGAAGCGCAAGTCCGGCTTCCTGATGCCCGGCTACTTCCCGGGCACGACGAACACGGGCTTCGGCGTCGAGGTTCCCTATTACTGGGCGATCGCGCCCGACATGGACGCGACCATCACCCCCCGCTTCATGACACGGCAAGGCGTCATGCTGCAGGGCGAATTCCGCCAGCGCCTTATCGACGGCGCCTACCAGATCCGCGCTTACGGCATCGACCAGCTCGATCCCGGAGCCTTTGCCGGGCAGCCCGGCGACCGCCAGTTCCGCGGCGCCGTCGACACCAAGGGTCAGTTCGCGCTGAACGACAAATGGGTCTGGGGCTGGGACGGCGTCCTGATGTCCGACTACTATTTCTTCTCGGACTACCGGCTCTATCAGTACCGTGATCCGCTCGGCTCGTTCCTGTTGCTGCCGACGGAAGCGCTGTCGCAGCTCTATCTGACCGGCGTCGGCAACCGCAGCTTCTTCGACGCGCGCACGATGTACTGGCTGAGCTATTCGGGCAACCAGAGCCAGGTGCCGATCGTCTATCCGGTGATCGACTATTCGAACGTGCTCAACTATCCCGTGTTCGGCGGCGAGTTCAGCTACAAGACCAACTTCGTGAACCTGTCGCGTGACGATGCGGTGTTCGATCCGATCACGACGGTCGCCAACACCAACGGCCTGTGCACCACGGCGTCGGCCGATCCGCTGGCGCGTATGCCCTCGCAGTGCCTGCTGCGCGGCTTCCCGGGCACCTACACACGCCTGACGGCGGAAGCGCAGTGGCGCAAATCCTTCACCGATCCGTTCGGCCAGATCTGGACGCCGTTCGCGAGCCTGCGCGCCGACGCGATCAACTCGTCGGTCTCCAACCAGCCCGGCGTGTCGAACTACCTGCCCATCGGCGACACCCAGGCGTTCCGCCTGATGCCGACCGTGGGCCTGGAGTACCGCTATCCCTTCATCAACATCCAGCCCTGGGGCTCGACCACCGTCGAGCCGATCGCGCAGATCATCATCCGGCCGAACGAGACCTATGCCGGCAAGCTGCCGAACGAGGACGCCCAGAGCATGGTGTTCGACGCCTCGAACCTGTTCAGCGTCGACAAGTTCTCCGGCTACGACCGGGTCGAGGGCGGCGGCCGCGCCAATGTCGGCGTGCAGTCCACCACGCAGTTCGACAAGGGCGGCGCGGTCAAGGTGCTGTTCGGCGAGTCGTACCACCTGTTCGGCCTGAACTCCTTCGCGGTTCAGGACGCCATCAATACGGGCATCAATTCCGGCCTGGACAAGCCGCGCTCCGATTACGTGGCGAGCGCCAGCTACTCGCCCAACAGCACCTACACGTTCAGCGTCCGTTCCCGCATGGACGAGCAGACCTGGAACGTGCAGCGCTTCGAGGCGGAAGGCCGCGCCAACTTCAATCGCTGGTCGGTCAGCGTGCTGTACGGCAATTACGCAGCGCAGCCGGAACTCGGCTATCTGACCCGCCGCGAGGGCATCCTGACCTCGGGATCGCTGAAGGTCGCGAACAACTGGGTGGTGTCGGGCTCGGCGCGCTGGGACCTCGAGGCCAACAAGATCAATCAATATGTGCTCGGTGCCGGCTATGTCGACGATTGCTTCGTGCTGGCGGCGAACTATGTAACTTCGTATAGCTATTCTGCGGGCACCACGCCGCCCGTGTTGAGCCATGCGTTCATGTTCCAGATCGGCCTGCGCACGCTGGCGACCACGTCGACGACCAGCAGTTCCGCCGGCCTCCAGTGAACGGTTTGAAGTGCCAGCCGCGCCTGCCCCATCACAGGCTCGACGCGGCTGACCTGCGAGCGACAATCATGACGACCTCATTGCCCGTCTTCCGCCTCCTGCTCGCCATCAGTGCCGGGCTGATCCTGACCGGACTGCCCTCGCCGTCGCGCGCGCAGAACATCGTGGTCATGGTCAACGGCGATCCGATCACCGATTTCGACATCGAGCAGCGCTCCAGGCTCGACCAGCTGACGACGCAGAAGACCCCGAGCCGGCAGGAGGTCATCAACGAGCTGATCGACGACAAGGTGAAGCTCAAGGAAGGCAAGAAGTACGGGGTCGATCCCGGCGTCTCCGACGTCAACCAGTCCTACGAGGGTATGGCGCAGCGCATGCGCATCACGCCGGAGCAGCTCACCAAATCACTCGAATCCAAGGGTGTCCGCCCCGAAACGCTGAAGGGCCGCATGAAGGCCGAGATGGTCTGGACCAGCCTGGTGCGCGGCCGATTCAAGGAGAAGCTGCTCGTCGGCGAGCGCGACGTCGCACAGGCCGTGCAGGCCCAGACCGGCGACAAGCTTCAGATCGAAGGCACCGAATACAAGATGCAGCCGATCGTGCTGATCGTGCCGCGCGGCTCGTCCGCGGCGTTCCTGGAAACCCGGAAGAAGGAAGCCGAGACCTATCGGGCCCGCGTTGGGAGCTGCGAGGAAGCCAACTCGCTGTTCCGCTCGACGCCGAACGCCACCATCCGCGACGCCGTCACCAAGACCACCGCGGAGCTGCCCGACCCGCTGCGCAAGTTGCTCGACGACACGCCGATCGGCCACCTGACCGCGCCCGAGGTGACCAAGGCGGGCATCGAGATGGTGGTGCTGTGCTCGCGCAAGCCGACCATGATCGACACGCCGAAGAAGCGCGAGGTCCGCGAGAAGATGTATCAGGAGAAGTACGAGAAGACCCAGAAGGCCTATCTCGACGAGCTCCGCAAGGCGGCGATGATCGAATATCGCAACCGCTGATGGCCAAGCCCCTCTCAGAGCCCTCCACCAAGTCCGCAGCCCAGCCCGTTGCCCTCACCCTGGGAGAGCCCGCCGGCATCGGCCCCGACATCACGATCGCAGCCTGGCTCAGGCGCCGCGAGCTGAACCTGCCCGCCTTCTATCTGCTCGGCGACGACGCGCTGATCGCGCGGCGGGCCCGGGCGCTCGGCGTCGACATCAGGATCGCCGCGGTGAGCCCCAGTGAGGCCGCTTCCGCCTTCACTGATGCCCTGCCCGTGGTCGCGACCGACGAGCGCGCGAGCGCCGAACCCGGCAAGCCCGACGCATCCAGCGCGCCGGCTGCGCTCGCCTCGATCCGTCAGGCGGTCATCGACGTGCGCGCAGGTCGCGCCGGCGCCGTCGTCACCAATCCGATCGCCAAGAGCGTGCTCTACCGCGCCGGCTTCCGCCATCCCGGCCACACCGAATTCCTCGCCGAGCTTGCCGCGGAGAACGGCCGCGTGCCGCAGCCGGTGATGATGCTGTGGTCGCCGCAGCTTGCCGTGGTGCCCGTGACCATCCACGTCCCGCTGCGCGATGCGCTGGGAGAGCTCACCAGCGAGCTGATCGTCTCGACCGTACGCATCGTCGCGACCGAACTGAAGTCCCGCTTCGGCATCGCGAGGCCGCGCATCGCGATCTCCGGCCTCAATCCGCATGCCGGCGAGGACGGATCTCTCGGCCACGAGGAGCAGACCGTCATCGCCCCGGCGCTCAAAGTCCTGCGCAACGGCGGTATCGAAGCCAGGGGCCCGCTGCCCGCCGACACCATGTTCCACCAGGCCGCACGACAGACCTATGACTGCGCGGTCTGCATGTATCACGACCAGGCGCTGATCCCGATCAAGACGGTCGCCTTCGATGACGCCGTCAACGTCACGCTCGGCCTGCCCTTCATCCGCACCTCGCCCGATCACGGCACCGCCTTCGACATCGCCGGCACGGGTAAAGCCAATCCGGCGAGCCTGATCGCGGCGCTTCAGCTTGCCAGCCGCATGGCGGCTTCGTAGTGCCGCCGATCTGAAGTTCCTGCAGTGCACGCCGCGAGCGCGTTCAGGAACTTCAGATCGACAAGCGGCACTGCAATGATAATTTCTTGGTGCCCTCAGCTTTCCGAAGTTCGTACAAGGGCGCCGCAGGTTGGCACGAACTTCGGAAAGCTAAGGGCACCCGCTGATGAGCGCGATCGACGACCTCCCGCCGCTGCGCGAGGTCATTCGCCAGCATGCGCTGTCGGCCAGGAAATCGCTCGGCCAGAACTTCTTGCTCGACCTCAACCTGACCGCGCGCATCGCGCGCGCGGCCGCGCCGCTGGACGAGGCGACGGTCGTCGAGATCGGCCCCGGCCCGGGCGGGCTGACGCGGGCGCTGCTCGCGCTCGGCGCGCGGCGCGTCATCGCCATCGAGCATGACGAGCGCGCAATTCCGGCCCTGCAAGATATTTCGGCGCGCTATCCCGGCCGGCTCGAAATCGTGCATGGCGATGCCATGACCTTCGATCCGCGCCCGCTACTCTCAGGCGAACGCGCAAAGATCGTCGCCAACCTGCCCTACAACATCGCGACCCAGCTTCTCATCAACTGGCTCACCGTCGAGCCCTGGCCGCCCTGGTACGAGATGATGGTCTTGATGTTCCAGCGCGAGGTCGGCGAGCGCATCGTCGCGCGCGAGGGCGAAGAGGCCTATGGCCGGCTCGGCGTGCTCGCCAACTGGCGCTGCGAGACCAAGATCCTGTTCGATATCTCGCCCTCGGCCTTCGTGCCGCCACCGAAGGTCACCTCCTCCGTCGTGCGCCTCGTGCCGCGCCCAGAGCCTCTGCCCTGCGATCGCAGGCTGCTCGAGCAGGTCGCCGCCGCCGCGTTCGGCCAGCGCCGAAAAATGCTGCGGCAAAGCCTGAAGTCGCTGGGCGTCGATCCCGCGCGGCTCGCGAGCGCCGCCGGCGTCGATGCGACGCGGCGCGCCGAGACCATCCCGATTTCCGGCTTTGTTGCCATGGCCAGTGAATTGGCCAATATACGGAATGAAGCAGAGCGATAATTTCGGAGGAAAGAATATGGCGCTGATGCGCAGGCAGTCCCTGGTCAAGTTCGATGCGCCGCTGTGCGAGACCATCGTCGACACGCCCAAGCCGCAAGGCCGCGAGGTGCTGGTGCGCATCGAGCGCTGCGGCCTCTGCCATTCCGACCTGCACATCCAGGACGGCTACGCCGATCTCGGCGGCGGCAAGAAGCTCGACACCACGCGCGGCATGACGCTGCCCTTCACGCTCGGCCACGAGATCGCGGGCGTCGTCGACGAAGTCGGTCCCGACGTAGCAGCCAGCCTCGTCGGCGCCAAGAAGGCCGTATTTCCATGGATCGGCTGCGGCCAGTGCCGCGACTGCGCCAATGGCGACGAGAATCTCTGCGTCAAACAGCGCTTCCTCGGCGTCTCCATCGATGGCGGCTTCGCCAGCCACGTGCTGGTCCCCGACGCCAAATATCTGCTCGATTACGATCCCCTGCCGGTCAACCAGGCCGCGACCTTGATGTGCTCCGGGGTGACCGCCTATGGCGCGCTCAAGCGCCTGGTCGACCGTCCGCGCCAGCGCAACCTCTTGCTGATCGGCCTCGGCGGCGTCGGCATGATGGGCCTGTCGTTCGCGCAGGCAATGTTCAAGCAGCCGATCACGGTCGCAGATCTGTCACCGGCCGCACGCGAGACCGCGCTCGAGAACGGCGCCGCCGTCGCCTACGATCCGGCCGAGCCCGACGTGATCAAACGTATCCTGAAAGAAACCGAAGGCGGCTTCGACGAGATCGTGGATTTCGCCGGCAACGAGAAGTCGATGGCGTTCGCGGTCGCGGTCGCCGCGCGCGGCGGCAAGATCGTGGTCTCCGGCCTGATGGGCGGCCAGTTCACGCTGCCGATGGTGCAATGGGTCTATAAGCGCATGACCATCGAAGGTTTCATGGTCGGCACGCTGGCTGAGGCCCACGAGCTGATGGCGCTCGCACGCGCCGGCAAGATCAAGCCGACGCCGATGCGCGAGGAGCCGATGGGCGACGTGCAGAAATGGATCGACGAGCTGCGCGCCGGCAAGGTCGTCGGCCGCATCGTACTCAAGAACTGATCCGCTCGAGCGGCGGGCCCGACGCAAGTCTCGCCCGCCGCACGGAACGCCTGCGACCGCGCCGCGTTGGCAGCGCATGTCGATCCGTTGCACCGTTGAAAGCGCGTTCTTCATCGCCTGGAGCTGCCTGGAGAAGAGTGGCGAGCTCGGGCCGCCCGACGAGAGCGCAAATTTCCTGCTCGACTCGATCGAAGCCCAGCTCCGGGCCGGTGAACGCCGGCAGTTGATGCTTGCCAACAGAGCGATCGACGCCTATCGCGCGGCTGCGGCGAAGGGCGATGCCGCCGCCGGACGTGAAGCGCGCCCTGGATGATGGCCTTCGGCTATCGCTGCGCGCGCAACCGACGCCGTTGCATGGCCGGCGCACTCATTTTTTCTTGCCGCCGGTCCTGTGCTCGGTCTTGGACGCATCCTTGATGCCGGGCCGATCTGCCTGAGTTGCATTCATGCCGGTGGTATCCATCGTCCCTTTCTCGGTGGCACCGTTCGTGTTCTCCGGCCTCTCCATGCCGGACTGCGGAGCCGGTCCGGAATTCTGCGCGATGACGGGCCCGGCCATCGCTGCAAACGCGATCGCCACGATGAGCGCTTTCATTGGCATCTCCCTCGTCTCATAAATGACGTGCCCACAAGAGAGTTGTTCCCCTCAGGCTGAACTTCGCGCTAACGCGCCTCACACAAAGGGCGGCGCCTGCCGTTTCAGGTGCAGATAGGCTGGACTGAAATCTCCGAGCCGCTGCAATTCACGCCACTTCAGCACGATCAGCTCGCCCTCACGCAGGTCCATGGCTCCGCTCCGCCTGAGGTCGGCAAGGGTCCGGTTCACCGTCGCGATCGCCATGCCCAGGGTCTCGCCAAGCTGAGCCAGGCTGATCGGCAGGCGGCAGCGATTGCCGCGGACCAGCTGCGCCGCACGGGCCCGGTAGAACAGCTCGCAAAAAAGGTGCGCCATACGCGCCTGCATCGGCCGCGCGCTGTTGTTGGTGATGGCCTCGCGAAAGATCGCGGCATCGAGCAGCGTCTCGCGCCAGACGGCCAGCCCAAAGGTCGGCCGCCGCCGGAACGCGACGAACAATTCGCGATGCGGGATGAAGGCGATCGACGCCGGCCCGAGCGCACTGAGCCCATGATCCATCATGTCAATGAACAAGCCCTGCGCATCCGGAAGGTCGCCGGTGAGATGAAACGCCAAATATTGTCGCCGCCCGCTGCCGAGCAGGTGATAGCGGGCAACCATGCCGGAGACGACCAATGCCGAATGCTTCGGCTCGTCACCTTGACGGATGAAATCCTCGTTGGGCGCGAAATCGCGCAGCGTGAAGGTGAGCGCGCGGATCTCGGCAATATCCTCCTCCGCGAGCCCGGTGTGCTCGCCGAGGTTCCGGATCAGCACGTCGTGAGCATTTTGCATGGGCCCGCCGAAAATCGCGCCGGTTCTATCAAATGATACGTCCGGCTTGCGTTCAGCGGACTAGAACGCGGGTCGGAAGCACAGGTTGCTAACCGTTTCGTGACGCACCGATCGCAGCCACACCATCCCCCGATTTCGGACCCAGCCGCCTTATGAATCCCCCGACGATCCTGGAACGCATTCGCGGACTGTTCGCATCCGGTACAGGCGAGCACCTGGACAGCATTAGCGAGGCCCTCCTCAACGGAACGCTGAAGGAGCCGGCCCGCCCGATGTCGGATCAGGAACTGGCCCGTGCCATCCTCGAGTTCCGCTCCGTTCCGGTCTCGGACTGGACCATCGCAAGACTCTCGCGGCGCCTGCTCGAGGCGTCCGGGCCGCGCGACGTCTGAAGCGCGCCACTGGTCTCGTGCCGCATCCGAAGTTCATCGCGCGTCTCCAGGCGATCGAAGGCCTGTCCGAGGACGAACGCCGGCAGATCGCAGGCTTGCCGTCGACGCTGCGCCAGGTCGCGGACGGCGAGATCGTGTTACGGCAGGGCGAGGCCCCTTCACGCTGCGTCTTCGTCGTCAGCGGCTTCCTGTACCAGGCCCGTATCGTCGGCGATCGCAGCCAGATCCTCGCCTTCCACGTTCCCGGCGACATGCCGTGCCTGCACACGCTGCTGATCTCGCCGATCGATGCGGACCTCGTCGGGCTAGGCCCGACCATCGTCGGCACCGTTGCGCACAGCCAGCTGCGCCAGCTGCTCGACGGCTCCATCCACCTGACCCGCGCCTTCTGGCACGAGACACTGATCGATGCCGCGATCTCGCGGCAATGGATCGCGCGCCTCGGCGCACAGGCGGCGCTGCCCAAGCTCGCGCATCTCATCTGCGAGCTCGCCGCGCGGCTGGAGGTCGTCGGCCTCGTCAAGGACGGCAGTTTCCAGATGCCGATGACGCAGCGGCACGTTGCTGACGCCTGCGGACTGTCGATCGTCCACGTCAATCGCACCATTCAGGAGCTGAGGCATCGTGGACTGATCACGTGGGAGGGCAGCGAGATCGCGCTGCTCCAGCCCGACGAGCTGCGGAGACTTGCGGATTTTACGCCGGATTATCTGAGCTGAGCGTTGATGCATGAGCGTGTGATTACTCGCGAGGCGTCGGGCAAAACACCGCGTCAAGCCCCTCCTCGCAAAAATATTTTACTTTTCCGAATTTCGGATTTGTGGCATAGACCCGCCATCCCGGCCCTGCCAAAGGGGCGCTTCGCGATCGTCACGAGATGCGGGCCGGGTGGCGGTGGACGCGGCAGCGCCGGCGCGGATGGCGTGGTGACAGGGCGGGCAACCGTGAGTCTCACGCGACGCGGTACGACACGGCGCAGTTAAAGCGGCCTCGTTGGTCGTCTTGGGTGAGCACGCGCCAGCCCCTGATGATCCGGTGGGGTCGTCCGCGGACGGAGAAGTCGTGTGGTCCTGACGCCCGGGGTCTGTGCGTCAAGGCTTGTGGTGATGCGGCGGCCCGACCGAGCACGCGCATCAGCCATCCGCAAGGCGACGGGGGCAATAGTGCATCGCTCCCCGGGGAGCAACTGTGTTGAAGTAGCCCGGCGATCGGCCGGCCTCAAGGCTGGCGCTGGCGCGCCACCGCCTCCGGCGGCTTCCGGCCTTGACCCCGTCCGCTCGCCGGTCTTCAGGGCGTGCAAGCGCTCGGCGGAAGCCGAGCGGAGTTGCTC
>NZ_RDQF01000050.1 GCF_004114425.1 Bradyrhizobium vignae
AAGCACCGTTTCTTCGTCCCGACCTGCCGTCACAAAGACGCCGCGCGCCGCGGCCGTCAAAGGCTGGCCGTCGCCCTGGCCTCAACTCCATCTCCGCTGCCGCCAGGCCACGCCTTGACGGCCGCAAGCACGGCGTCATGCTACCCTCAGCGATCGGGCGAATCTAATGGTTGCTACGAGAGCGTGGACTACGCACTCACCATCGCATGAATCCGATCGCAATGCCGAACGAGATTCTCACGCGCATCGACGAAGGCCTTCAGCGGCGTCGGGATCGGGAAGAAATAGATGTTGGCGATGAAGCCGTAGATGCCGGCATCAACGCTCGTCGGCGCCGCGCCGTGCACGAAGCCTTGCACTGGGACGATCTCCGCCAGCACCTGCAAGTCGGCGAGCCCCCGCGCATAGGCCTGCTCGGGCGTGTAGCGGCCGATGCCCTGGAAGTGATAGCGCTGCGCGTTGTAGGCCTTGGCCTTCTCGAAGCCGGCAGCATCGATCTGCGGATGCTGCGCGATGAAGGCGTCGCGGAACGCCGGATAGAAGCGCTCGTCCTTCCAGCGCGAATAGGACATCACCCAGTAGAGATCGTCCAGCATGCGCGTGACGAAATGGTTGGTGCGGCGTGCGGCCTGCGACAGGCCGGCATCGATCGTCAGGCGATATTTCGCGGTCGCATGCGCGATGATGGTCTCGCTGTCGCCGATGGTCTCACCGTCGTCAACGACGTAAGGCAGCTGCCCGCGCGGCGCGGCGGAGGCATCGAACACGTGCTCATGCACGAACGGCACGCCCGCAAGCTTGAGGAAGGCGTAAACCTTGAGGCCGTAGCCGTTGTTGTCGGCGACACCGAAGAGGTCTGGGTAGGAGTAGAGGGTCAGCATGGGCGGGCTCCTCTGGGGTGGGGACCAGCATGCAGGGGTGTGGCGGCGGACGCAATGGGTGCCGCGTTCGTAGGGTGGGTTAGCCGCTCACGCGCGCGGTGGTTCAACACGCGAAGGCGCAAGGCGTAACCCACCACTTCTCCATCCACGGCGACAGAAGTGGTGGGTTACGCCGCACGGCCTGCGCTTCACGCAGCCGCGCGTCTAACCCACCCTACGAATTACGGACGCGACGCCGCGTTGAACACCGCCAGCTGCGCATCGAACGCGCGCCTGAACGCCGGCCGCGCCTCGCCGCGGGCGACATAGGCGGCGATATCAGGGAATTCGTCGAGCAGGCCCGACGTGTTCAATCGCCGCAACACGGTCACCATCATGAGATCGCCGGCGCTGAAGGCGCCGTCGAGCCAATCGGCCTCACTGATGTGGCGGGACAATTCGCCGAGCCGGACACGGACGCGGTCGTGCAACATCGGCAGGCGCTCGGCGTACCAGCCCTTGTCGCGCTCGAACAGCATGGCCATGGTGAGCTCGACGATCGGCGGCTCCACCGTGGCAAGCGCGGCGAACATCCACGCGATCGCGCGAGCGCGCGCGTTGGCATCCTTCGGCAGCAAGCCATCTTGGCGCTCGGCGATGTGGAGGACGATTGCCCCGGACTCGAACAGCGTGAGATCGCCATCCTCATAGGTCGGGATTTGCCCGAACGGATGCAGCGCAAGATGCGCCGGCTGCTTCATCGCCGCGAACGAGAGGAGGCGAACGTCGTAGGGCTGGCCGACCTCTTCGAATGCCCAACGGACGCGCATGTCGCGGGCGTGGCCCTTGCCGCGGTCGGGGGAGTTTTCGAAGGCGGTGATGGTGGGCATGGGGGGACTCCGGGGGATCGTGCTTTGGTTCGGAGGACGAACGACGGATGCGGCTTCCGACAGACTACGTGCGAAATATCGGCGGTGGCGTGCCCCGGACGCAGTGCAGCGCGCCCCTGGCGATGCGAAGCATCGTCCAGTGCGGCGTGATGCGCTGCAGAGCCGGGGCCCATGATCAGCAGCGGAAGTTCTGGGTCCCGGGTCTGCGCTGCGCTTGCCCGGGACACGAGAGCTGATGCAATCCGGCAGCGCCGTAGGGTGGGCAAAGGCGCGCTCTTCGCGCGCCGTGCCCACGTCTTGCGGGACCCACGGAAAGATCGTGGGCACGGCGCAAGAGCGCCTTTGCCCACCTTACGCAGCGATCCACTTGGCTAACTCACGCCACGGCTCCAGCGTCCAATGCCCGGATGCTGCACCCGACGGCGAGGGCAGCACGAATGTCTCCGGCCAGCTTGCATCGGGCGGCTGCCGCCCCAGCACAATCGCAGCCGACGGTCTGCCGTAAAACAAGCTCGCCGCCTTCTTGCTCGTGAACGCAATCGTTCGCGGCCGGTACGTCTCGATCTTCGCCCTGAAGCCCGGCACGTCGATCGCCTTCGCCGCGATCTGGTGATCCATCCCGGCGCCCGTCTTGCAGAGATCGGTGAAGCCGATCCCGAGCTCGATCAGCGACGCGAACTCGCCTGGCTGATAGCGCCGCGGCGTGATCCCGGCCTCATGGATCGCGCGCCAGAAGCGGTTGCCGGGATGGGCGTAATAGTGCCCGAGCTCGGCCGATCGCGTCGAGGCGGCGGTGCCGACGAAGACGAGGTGGAGGTTGGGACGGAGCTGGTCGGGGAGGCGGTGGAGCTTGCTATCGGACAAAATCAGTTATCCGTGGAGTTGTAGCCCGCATGAGCGTCAGCGAATGCGAGGCGACAAAGACCCCGAATGTCGCTACGCTCATCCGGGCTACGCTTGTTTCATCTGAGGAGAAAATGCAAGATCAGTTCGAATGGCCCGAGCCCGAGCACGAAGCCGACAAGATAATCTTGCGTAACGTCCGCAATCACGGCTGCCATATCACGGGCATACCAGATGCGAATCCATCGTTTTCATTTTCGATCGGTCTGCATCTGAACTATGGGCATCCCGAACTCATCATTTTCGGACAGAGAGCCGAAACGGCGCAGGCCATCATCAACCTTATCCGCGACCGCGTTGCAGCAGGGCATCAATTCGTCGATGGCGATGTCGCCGACGACATGCTGGAGAACGGCTACAAGCTCGGCTTCTGGCAGGTGCCGCTCGGTGTCTATCGCGAATATCTTGGCACGGCGATCTGGTTTTACCAGAAGTCGCGGTTCGCGTTCCCGTGTCTCCAAGTCATTTGGCAAGACGCCAATAGGCGTTTCCCCTGGGAAAAGGAATGCTCACCCACTGTCAAAAAGGATCAGCCGCTGTTGAAGAAAATGGTTTCTTGAAGGGATGCCTCGCAAAAAAGCCGGGCTTTTTGCCCGGCCTCTCAATTTTCAGATGGATGCCCGGGTCAAGCCCGGGCATGACGAGCTGAGCACCAGCCCCTCACAACACCCGATTACTCTCCTTCACCTTCTCCGCATCCAGATACAGGCTCTCGCCCATCTCCTTGAACTTCGCGCTCATCTTCGCCATGCCGTCCTCGGCGGTGCCCTGCATCGACATCCCCACGCTGTTCGGATCGTTCAGCGTCGCGGCGTAGTCCCGGACGTCCTGGGTGATCTTCATCGAGCAGAACTTTGGGCCGCACATCGAGCAGAAATGGGCGACCTTGTGGGCTTCCTTCGGCAGAGTCTCGTCGTGGAAGCTTTTTGCGGTGTCCGGATCGAGGCCGAGGTTGAACTGGTCGGTCCAGCGGAATTCGAATCGCGCGCGGGAGAGGGCGTCGTCGCGCAGCTGCGCGGCGGGATGGCCCTTGGCGAGGTCGGCGGCGTGGGCGGCGATCTTGTAGGTGATGACGCCGGTCTTGACGTCGTTGCGATCGGGCAGGCCGAGATGCTCCTTCGGCGTGACGTAGCAGAGCATGGCACAGCCGAACCAGCCGATCATGGCAGCGCCAATGCCTGAGGTGATGTGGTCGTAGCCCGGCGCGATGTCGGTGGTCAGCGGTCCGAGCGTGTAGAACGGCGCCTCGCCGCACTCCTTGAGCTGCTTGTCCATGTTGATCTTGATCTTGTGCATCGGCACGTGGCCGGGGCCCTCGATCATGACCTGGCAGCCCTTGTCCCACGCAATCTTGGTGAGCTCGCCGAGCGTCTCCAGCTCGGCAAACTGCGCGCGGTCGTTGGCGTCGGCAATCGAGCCCGGGCGGAGGCCGTCGCCGAGCGAGAACGAGACGTCATACTTGCGCATGAGGTCGCAGATCTCGTCGAAATGGGTGTAGAGGAAGCTTTCCTTGTGATGCGCCAGGCACCACTTCGCCATGATCGAGCCGCCGCGGCTGACGATGCCGGTGACGCGATTGGCGGTGAGGTGGATGTATTGCAGGCGCACGCCGGCGTGGATGGTGAAATAGTCGACGCCCTGCTCGCACTGCTCGATCAAGGTGTCCTTGTAGAGCTCCCAGGTCAGCTTGACCGGATCGCCGTTGCACTTCTCCAGCGCCTGGTAGATCGGCACGGTGCCGATCGGCACCGGCGAGTTGCGCAGGATCCACTCACGCGTGGTGTGGATGTTGCGCCCCGTCGAGAGGTCCATCACGGTGTCGGCACCCCAGCGGATCGCCCACACCATCTTCTCGACCTCTTCCTCGACCGACGAGGTCACCGCCGAGTTGCCGATATTGGCATTGATCTTGGTCAGGAAGTTGCGGCCGATGATCATCGGCTCGAGCTCGCTGTGGTTGATGTTGGAGGGGATGATGGCGCGGCCGCGCGCGATCTCCGAGCGCACGAACTCCGGAGTGATGAAGGCGGGCACCGATGCGCCGAAGCTTTCGCCGTCGGCAAGCGCCGCTTCCGCGCGTTCGAGCTGGGCCTTGCGGCCGAGGTTCTCACGCTCGGCGACGTAGATCATCTCCTTGGTGATGATGCCGGCGCGGGCGAATTCGAGCTGGGTCACCTTGTGGCCGTCGAGGCCGCGCAGCGGCTTGTGATAGGCCGAGAAGGCGCGGGCGGCCTTGTCGGTGGAGACGCTGCCATTGTCCTCCGGCTTGATCTGGCGGCCCTCATATTCCTCGACGCCGCCGCGCTCCAGCACCCATTGCTTGCGGTTGCGAGGCAGGCCGGCGTTGACGTCGATGGTTACATCAGGATCGGTGTAGGGGCCCGAGGTGTCGTACACCGGCAGGTTGGGCTCGCCGGCGCCTTCGGAGAGGATGATCTCGCGCAAGGGCACGCGCAGATCGGGCGCGGCGTCCGGTGTCGCGAAGATCTTGCGCGAGGAGGGCAGCGGGCCGGTAGTAACGGCGGGGACGGTCTTCTCGGGGTTGGAGCGGATGTTCATGGGATCCTCCGGTTTAATTCTGGTGTGCGTGCGTTTGAGCGACGGCGGTGAATTCTTGCTCCGTCATTGCGAGGAGCTCTTGCGACGAAGCAATCCAGACTGTCTCCGCGGAGGGATTCTGGATTGCTTCGCTTCGCTCGCAATGACGAGCGGAGAGAGTTTCGGTCATGCCGCCTCCTTTGACAGGCCGAGCCACTGCCGCACGCGCGCATCGGGGTCGGCATTCTGGGTGACGTCGCTGACGACGGCGATGGAATCCGCCCCCGCCGCAAAGATCTCCGCGGCGTGCTCGAACTTGATGCCGCCGATCGCAACCAGCGGGATGGTGCCGATGCGCTTTTTCCATTCCGTGATCTTGGGAATGCCCTGCGGCTCGAAACGCATCGACTTCAAGGTGGTGAAGAAGATCGGGCCGAGCGCGACGTAGTCGGGTTTTGCCGCGAGCGCGGTCGCAAGCTCCTCGTCGTCATGGGTGGAGATGCCGAGATTGAGGCCCGCCTCGCGGATGGCCTTGAGGTCGGCCTCGGCGAGGTCCTCCTGGCCAAGATGCAAGTACTTCGCGCCGGCGACGATCGCGGCGCGCCAGTAGTCGTTCACCACCAGCTTGGCTTGCGTGCCCTCGGTGATCGCCAGCGCGTCAGTGACGATCTGCAGCGCGTCGGCGTCGTTCAGCTCCTTGGCGCGCAGCTGGATGGTGCCGACGCCGAGCTTGGTCAGGCGCTCGACCCATTTGAGGCTGTCGACGACGGGATAAAAGCGATCAGGATACGCGTGGCGATCAGGATACGCGTGGCGATCAGGATACGGCATGCCAGAACGGGGTCCCAACGACAGGGGTGGAGGGGGAGGCGAAGTCGCGGGCGTTCATCAGCCCGGCCTCATAGGCGGTGCGGCCGGCATCGCAGCCGAGGCGGAAGGCATTCGCCATCGCGACGGGATCGGCGGCCTTGGCGATGGCGGTGTTGAGCAGCACGGCGTCATAGCCGAGCTCGAGCGCCTGCGCGGCGTGACTAGGCGCCCCTAAGCCGGCGTCGACCACTAGCGTGATGTCGGGCAGCCGCTCGCGCAACAGCTTCAGCGCATCGCGGTTGGTGATGCCTTTCGCGCTGCCGATCGGCGCGGCCCAGGGCATCACCACCTTGCAGCCGGCGTCGACCA
Source organism: Bradyrhizobium vignae (assembly GCF_004114425.1). Lineage (GTDB taxonomy): Bacteria > Pseudomonadota > Alphaproteobacteria > Rhizobiales > Xanthobacteraceae > Bradyrhizobium > Bradyrhizobium vignae. Next base: position 6,371 of record NZ_RDQF01000050.1, read on the forward strand.
GGCGATTGGCGACCGAGAGGTCTTCGGTGCAATAGGGGAAGACTTCAAAACCGTCCTTGATCAGGAGGCCTGCTGCTTCGACCAGGCCGACGACATCGGGCTGCAGCGTGTCGTTGTCGGCGATGACCTCCAGCTTGATCCAGCTGGTGCCGAACAGCTCGCGGGCGAGCTTGGCCGTCGTCACCGCCTCGCGCACGGTGCGGCAGCCGGCGGTGTTCGGCAGCACGGTGACGCCGAGCTCGCGGATCAGCTTCCAGAACGCATCGCCGGTCTTGCCGCCGCCGGATTCGCGCCGCAGCGACACCGTGACGATGTTGGCGCCGGAGGCGCGGATCGCGCTTTGCATGATCGCCGGCGAGGGATAGAGCGCGCTGCCGATCAGGAGGCGGGAAGGGAAGGTCTTGCCGTAGAAAGTCACCATGTTGAAGGTGTCTCCTTGAATGACGGTGTCATCCCCGCGAAAGCCGGGGTCCAGTATTCCCGAGGCCGTGCCGCAATGCGGAGAAGCCGCGGCGTACTGGATCGCGCGGTCAAGCCGGGCGATGACAGCGGAGTGTTTGGTGCGCGCCGGGGCGACGAATGGACAGCCACCATCCTCACCCTCCCTGCCGCGGCGTGATGATCTCGATCTCGTCGCCGGCCTTCAGCGCGGTCTCGGCCCAGCGGCTTTTCGGCACGACGTCGTAGTTGAGTGCGATGGCGAAATGGGTGCCTTCGTAGTCGAGCTCGGTGAGCAACGCGCCGACGCTGGCCGCGCTCACCTCGCGCTGCTCGCCGTTGACGATCACAAGCACTGCATCACCTCGTTGTCGATCTGGCCGCGATGGACATAGGCGAGCGTCAGCTCGGCGAGGGCCGGCGCGAGCAGGAAGCCGTGGCGGTAGAGCCCGTTGACGCTGATCCTGCTGTCGCGAATGCCGATGCGCGGCAGGTTGTCGGGAAAAGCAGGCCGAAGCCCTGAGCCGAATTCGACGATGCGCGCCTCGCCGAAGGCCGGATGCACCGTATAGGCCGCGCCCAAAAGCTCCAGCGCCGAGCGCACGCTGACGCCGGTGTCCTCCGCCTCGATCGAGGTCGCGCCCAGCATGAACAGGCCGTTCTCGCGCGGGATCACGTAGAGCGGCCAGCGCGGATGGATCAGCCGCACCGGGCGCGCCAGCTGCACCTCACGGGTCTCGATCAGGATCATCTCGCCCTTGACGCCGCGAAGCTCGCTCTGCTCGTCGCGCGCACTGATCCCGCGGCAGTCGATCACGATGCCGTCGAGGTCGTTTGCGCTGACGTCGCTGCAAAACTTGATGGTGCCGCCGGCGGCGCGGATGCGCTCGTGCAGCTTCGGCAGCACGCGCCGCGGCTCGACATGGCCCTCGGCGGGGAAGAACAGCGCGTCGCGGAAGCGGCCCTCCAGCGACGGCTCGAGCTCGGCAAGGCCCGCGGCATCGAGCCGGCGGTGATCCTCGGTCATGCGCGCAAAGCGCTCGAAATCGTTGCGCTCGCGCGGATGGGCGACCACGAGCGAGCCGTTGAAAGGCGTGTCGGGCAGCTCGCGCCGCCAGATGTCCAGGGAGCGAAGCCCCAATCGGCTGATGATGGGTTCTGCGACCTCGGCCTCGCAATAGGGCGCGAGCATGCCGCCGGCCCAATGGCTGGTCGAGTCCGTCATCGCCTCGTCACCGCGCTCGTGCAAGGTGACGGCGTGACCGGCCTGTGCGAACAGCAGGGCGTGCCAGGCGCCCGCAATGCCTGCGCCGATGATGGATACCGGTGAATCCGGCCGCTTGGTGGTCTGGTACATCCCTGTCCCTTCGCCGGCATGACCCGGATCAGGTTCAAAGGGTCACCGCGGTCTTGAGCAGCCGGTGTTGGCCGAATTGCCCATTTAGCGGTATCTCAGCTCCTCCTCGGAGCACCCCTCGGAACGGCGTCAATGTATGCCAGTGGGGCGGAGTGGTCAACGCGTGTTGGCACGGAACTGCACTGCAGCCGTGCCCCGGACGCACGCGCCTTTTGCGGCGTGGTGCGCTGCTGAGCGGGGGCCCATCTTCGTGGAGATGCTGGGTCCCGGCTCTGCGCAGCAACGCTACACGTTGCAGCGCGTCCGGGACACGGAAGTTACTTCGGCGCCTGCGCCCGCGCGTTACGGACGCCCTGTGCCAGCTTGCGATGCGGCGGCGTGCCGAACATCGGCTGCGGATTGCCGTTCGGCTCGAGCAAGGTCTCGCCCGCATTGGCGACCTGCATCGCCTCCTGGCGCTGGCGCTTTGCAGCGTAGTAATAGCCGCCCGCGAAATAACGCACGGCTCGGGCGTGGTCGCCGTTGGCGGCGCGATAGGCGCCGGCGAGGTACTTGACCGCATAAGTGAGGTTGGTGTTGGGATCGCGCAGGCCGGCGGCATCGCCGGTGTAGCCGACCCCGCGGGCGGTCGCGAGCTTGATCTGCATCAGCCCGATGGTGCCGCCACGGCCGACGAGGTGCGGCTGATAGCGGCTTTCGCGCATGATGACACGATGCACCAGCGCCTCCGGCACGCCGTTGGCGCGGGCATGGGCTGCAACCATCTCGGCGTATTCGGCTTCGCCGGCGAATGCAGCCTGCGGCATCATCAGCCCTGCCGCTGCAAGCACGGCAATACGCAAAATTTTCATCGAAATATTCCTCGGCAGAACGGACCTGCACCCTCGCGCGTTAGGCAGTGGGAACACGGCGATGATGTGGCGAAACGTCACCCGCGGCGATTTTCGCCGGCTCGTCGCTTTTACGACTTAAACCTGGGTTAAGCTTGGAGCTGGCGGCGCGCCCTTACGCGACAGCGGGTCTGTCCATTGGCGCATTCGCCCAAAATCGCTGATCCAAACCAGCACTCGGGAGGACGTCCATGACCCCAGCAGACATCGACGACATTCCCAGGCAGAACCCTTGTGCACAATGTGGCACACCGATCCCGTTCCCGGACTGGATCGAGCCGGGCGAGGGGCGCGTTTCCTATCTCTGGAAGTGCCAGGCCTGCGGCTACCGCTTCGAGGCGGTCGCGATCTTCGATGAGCACGCGATCGAGCATCCGCCGCTCGCCGCCTGAGGCTTTGCCACACATCGCGATCTCGTCACCTCTCCCATGGGGAGAGGTCGGCGCGTAGCGCCGGGTGAGGGGGTGCGTTCTCTCGTGGGATCTGCACCCCCTCACCCGATTTGCTACGCAAATCGACGTCTCCCCGCTTGGGAGAGGTGAAAAAAGAAGTGCCTCAGCCGCCAGCCGCGGCTCCCGACAGACCGGCAATTGCATGCGCACGATCAAGCCGTGCAGCTTGCGGTCGTGCAGCGACAGCTTCCAGGTCGGCGCGGTCCTCGCCGCGGTCATGCTTCACCCAGGGCGCATGATCAATCGGCGGGGAACCGTGCGTCGCAAAATGTTCCTGAGTGACGCAGGAACAAGTCTCGTGAATTCTCCGCTCGCGCATTGCGCAACGAAATTGCGGTGCGCACGGAACTGCGCGTGATCAGCGCTGTTCTCTCCACACAAGGTTTTCGTTGAAGGAGAGGACAACATGATGAAATCGATCGTTGCCGGCCTTGCCGGCACAGCACTGCTGGCGACCGCTGCGTTCGCGCAAGCGCCGACCGCGACCACCGACAAGGCGGCACCGGCGGCCACCGCCACGACGACGAGCGCGTCCGACCAGTGGCGCGTGTCGAAAATGTCGGGCGTGAAGGTCTATAACGAGGCCAACGAGAACATCGGCTCGATCAACGACCTCTTGATGGACAAGAGCGGTAACGTCAAGATGGCCGTGATCGGCGTCGGCGGCTTCCTCGGCATGGGCGAGCACCTCGTTGCGGTGCCTTACGAGAAACTGAAGTTCGTCAACGAGCCCGTCGCCTACACCGGCACGGCCGCCACCAACCCGCCCGGCCGGCCGGCCTCGACCACGACGACCGGCGCAGCGACCGGAACCGACAAGACCGCGACGACCACGACGTCCGCGTCGAAGTGGTACCCCGACCACGCCGTGTTCAATGCGAGCAAGGACGAGCTGAAGAACATGCCCGAGTTCAAGTACTCGGAGTAATGGACTTCTAGTCGGCTGAACGAAGCGCGCCTGGTTTCCACCGGGCGCGCTGTCGTGTCTTCGTCATTGCGAGGAGTTCTTGCGACGAAGCAAATCCAGACTGTCGCCGCGGAGGGATTCTGGATTGCTTCGCTTCGTTCGCAATGACGGAAGTTGCGGAGGCTAATGCGTCACCAGCGGGCAGCCGCCCTTGTCGAGCGGGCGGAAGGCCTCGTCGCCGGGCACGGTGGCGATCAGCTTGTAGAGGTCCCACTCGCCCTTGGATTCCTCGGGCTTTTTGACCTCGAACAAATACATGTCGTGGACCATGCGGCCGTCGATGCGGATCTTGCCGTTCTTCGCAAAGAAGTCGTTGACCGGAGTCGCGCGCATTTGCTCCATCACCTTCGGCGCCGCGTCAGTCTTGATCGCGTCGATCGCCTTCAAATAGTGCATCGTTGCCGAATAAAGGCCGGCCTGGATCATGGTCGGCATGTGCCCGACCTTCTCGTTGAAGCGCTTCGAGAACGCGCGCGTCTCCTCGTTCATGTCCCAGTAGAAGGCGTCGGTGACGATCAGGCCTTGCGTCGACTTGATGCCTAGCGAATGCGTGTCGGTGATCTCCTGCAAGAGCGCGATCATCTTCTGGCCGCCCTGGGTCAGACCGAATTCGGAAGCCTGCTTTAGGGCATTGGTGGTATCGCCGCCGGCATTCGCCAGCGCGACGACCTTGGCCTTGGAGGCCTGGGCCTGCAGCAGGAATGAGGAGAAGTCCGACGAGTTGAGCGGATGGCGGACGTCGCCGAGCACCTTGCCGCCACTCTCCTTGACCACGTTGGCGGCGTCGCGCTCCAGCGCCATGCCGAAGGCGTAGTCGGCGGTGACGAAGAACCAGGTGTCCTCGCCGCGCTTGACCATTGCCTTGCCGGCGACGTTCGACAGCGCATAGGTGTCGTAGGTCCAGTGCACGGTATTGGGTGAGCAGGCGGTGCCGGTGATGTCGGACGAGCCACCGCCGGAATTGATGTGGATCCTGTTCTTCTCGCGCGTCAGCGCCGAGACCGGCAGCGCTACCGATGACGTCGGCACGTCGAAGATCGCGTCGACCTTGTCGTTGTCGTACCAGTTGCGGGCAATGTTGACGCCGACGTCGGGCTTGTTCTGGTGATCGGCAGCGACCACCTGCACCGGTTTGCCCGCGACCTTGGCGCCGTAATCGGCGACCGCCATTTCGACCGCGGCGAGCGAGCCCTTGCCGGTCGCGTCCGCATAGAGGCTCGACATGTCCGTGAGCACGCCGATCTTGACGACGTCGTCGGAGATCTGGGCGTGCGCGGCGCCGGAAGTCGCGGCGAGCGCGAGGCCGGCCGCGACGGCGGCGAATAGCTTTTGCATCGTGTTTCTCCCTGTGTGTTGTTGTTGGAGCGTTGTTGCGGGGACGGTTGTAGCGGCAATCGGTCGCGGCAGCTAAGCGGCGCGCGTCATAGCGGAATGCAAAATCAGAAGGGGCGGGGTGTTCCCTTCGCCTCTCCCCGCCTGCGGCAGGATAACCGCATATGGGAGAGAGTCCCCCTGTGGCATCCTTCGAGACGCCCGCCGTTGGCGGGCCCTGAGGATGAGGACCGAGTGTGCGGCAGTCGTTTCAACAAGCACCGATGCCGCTTAGCCTCATCCCTGAGGAGACCGCGGAGCGGTCGTCAAGGACGAGCCGCGCGCTTAGGTTGCGCAGAATGCCATATGTGATTGCCATTCCGCGCGCGGGGAGAAGGAGGAGCGCCGCCTTTCAGCCGCCGCCCTTGAGCCGTTCGTTACGCCGGCGCAAGCCTTCCAGGGTGGCGAGGAGGATGACCGAGACCGTCGTCAAGATCACCGCCGCTGCCGTGATGGTCGGGCTGATGTTCTCGCGGATGCCGCTGAACATCTCGCGCGGCAGGGTGCGCTGCTCGGGACCTGCCATGAACAGCACGATCACCACCTCGTCGAAGCTGGTCGCGAAGGCGAACAGCGCGCCTGAAGCGAGGCCAGGCAGGATCAGCGGCAGGATCACGCGGCGGAACGCGTAGATTGGCGAAGCACCGAGCGAGGCGGCGGCGCGGGACAGATTGGTGTCGAAGCTTTGCAGCGTCGCACCGACCGTGATCACCACGAACGGCGTCGCCAGCGCGGTGTGGGCCAGGATCAGGCCGAGATAACTGCCGGTCAGTCCGATCGGCGCGAAGAAGAAATACAGGCCCACCGCGGTGATGACCCCGGGCACGACCACCGGCGACAGCACGAAAGCCAGTACGAGCGGCTTGAACCGGCTCTTCCACTGCGCCAGCCCCAGCGCGGCCAGCGTGCCAAGCACCATCGACAGCGCCGTCGAGGCGACGCCGATGATCATGCTGTTCTTCAACGAATGCATCCAGCGCGGCGAAGTGATGAAGTCGTCGTACCAACGCAAGGACAGGCCCGGTAACGGATAGGTCAGGTACGAGCCCGAGCTGAAGGACAGCGGCATGATCGCAAGGATGGGCGCGATCAGGAAGATGAACACCAGCGTCGAGACGACGATGGTCGCGGTCCACGCGATGCGCTGGCTGGGCGTGCGGAGGGAGGAATTGTCGCTCAATTCTTCATGCCTCCCGTGACCTGCTGTCCCTGTACCAGCTTGCCGTAGACGAGAGCGAGCAGAACGGTGGCCAAGAGCAGCACCGCCCCCAATGCCGAAGCAAGGCCCCAATTGGCCGTCTCGGTGGTGTAGAGTGCGATGAAGTAGCTGATCATCTGGTCTGCGGCGCCGCCGACCAGGGCCGGCGTGATGTAATAGCCGAGCGCGAGGATGAAGACGAGCAGACTTCCCGCGCCGATGCCGGGCAAGGTCTGAGGCAGGTAAATCCGCAGAAAGGCGGTGAGGGGAGGCGCGCCGAGCGAGGCGGCGGCACGCATGTATGCAGGCGAGATCGCCTTCATGCTGCTGTACAGCGGCAGGATCATGAACGGCAGGAGAACGTGGGTCATGGCCACGCAGACGCCGAAGCGATTGTAGATCAGGCGCAACGGTTCGTCGATGATGCCAAGCCAGTGCAGGCTGTCGTTCACGATTCCCTTGCTCTGCAACAGCACGATCCAGGCGCAGGTGCGGACCAGCAGAGACGTCCAGAACGGCAGCAGGACGAAGATCATCAAGAGGTTCGACCGGACCGGCGGCAGCGTCGCCAGCAAGTAGGCGACCGGGAAGCCGAGGATCAGGCAGAGTGCCGTGACACCGAGGCTGATGAGGAAGGTGCGGGCGAAAACCTCGCGGTAGATGGCCTGATCCTTCGGGGCTGCGACGATCGCGCCGTCCGCGTTCCGCGTCAGGTCGAGCGCGGCGAGAAGGTAGAATCCGGTGATGGGACCACCGGCGTCCTTGATCGTCGCCCAGGTGGCGCGTTCGCGCCAGGCCGGGTTGATCTTGCCCAACGTCTCCTTGGCCGTGCCCGGCTCCGGAGCCGCCTTCAGATTGCGCGCCGTGCTGGTCAGGATCGTGCGGAAGCCGTTGAGTGCGTAGTTCAGCCGCTTGGCCGCGATGGCGATGCTGCCGGCACCACGCGCCGCCATGATGTCGCTTGCCAGCGCGGCATAGGCCTTTTCGTTGGGGAGGTCCTTGCCGTCCCAGTCCGCGAGAACAGCTATGGTTTGCGGCAGAACCTGGCGCACCTCGCGGTCATCGACCGCGCGCCAGAGCATGCCGGCGATGGGGCCTGCGAAGGTGAAGAGCAGGAAGACAAGAAGCGGCAGGACCAGCGCCAATGCCTTGACTTGGCGTGCCCGCTCCGCTCGCCTCAACTGGCGCTTGAGCGGCACTTCGGTCTCGGTCAGGGACGCCGCTGTCATGGCGCGAACCTCTTTGACCGGACGTCCCCCGCCATTTCCGGGCGGGCAATCGCATATGGCATTTCGGGCCGGTCTGAGCGCGCGCCTCGTCCTTCGAGACGACCGCTTGGCGGCCTCCTCAGGATGAGGCTCCTCGACATCGGTGTCTGTAAAGTCGCTGCCACAGACTCAGACCTCATCCTGAGGGCCCGCCATGGGCGGGCGTCTCGAAGGATGCACCGCGGGCGAGCTATCCGCCACGTTTTTCCCTCCGCCTGCGCCGCACGCCGGTGCTGTCGGGACCTACTTCGCTGCCCATTTGTTGAAGCGCTCGGTCAGGCGGTCGATGTTCTCGAGCCAGAAGCCAACGTTGATCTCGACCGCGTTCTTGATGTTGTCAGGCGCTGTCGGCAGGTCCTTCAGGACGGCGGGCGCGAGCCGGCCGGCGGCGTCCTTGTTCGAAGTGCCATAGGCGATGTTCTCCGAGAGCTTGGACTGGTTCTCCGCCTTGCCGACGAAGTCCAGGAATTTGTAGGCCGCGTCCTTGTTCGGGCTGCCCTTCAGGATCACCCAGCTGTCGAGGGTGAACAGCGCGCCGTCCCACACCATGCCGAAGTTTTTCTTCTCGTTCTTGTTCGCGGTGTCGATGCGGCCATTATAGACCGAGGTCATCGCCACCTCCCCGGAGGCGAGCAATTGCGGCGGCTGGGCGCCGGCCTTCCACCACACGATGTCGCCCTTGATGGTATCCAGCTTCTTGAAGGCGCGATCGACGCCTTCGTCGGTCGCCAGCACCTTGTAGACGTCCTTTGGTGCGACGCCGTCGGCCATGAGGGCGATCTCCAGCGTGGTCTTCGGGCCCTGGCGCAAGGCGCGCTTGCCGGGAATCTTCTTGGTATCGAAGAAGTCGGCCCAGCCTTGGGGTGCCTCCTTCAGCTTGTCCTTGTCGTAGCCGAGAACGAAATCGTAGAGGATGGCGCCGACGCCGCAAGGATTGACCGCCGGCGGGATGTAGGCGGCCTCGCCGCCGATCTTGGAATAGTCCAGCTTCTCGAACAGGCCTTCCTCGCAGCCGACTGCGAGCTCGTCGCTTTCGACCTGGACGACGTCCCAGGTGGCGGCACCACCCTGCACCTTGGCGCGCAATACGCCGACGCCGCCGTCCCAGGCCTCGTCGTTCATCGCAACGCCTGTTACCTTCTTGAACGGCTCGAAATAGACTTTCTTCTGAGCATCCTGATACGCGCCGCCCCACGATACGACGGTGAGATCGCGCGCTTGCGCAACTGTCGCCAGCGCAGCACTGGCGCTCAGTGCCGCGGCGAACCCCAGAGCGATCTTGCGATTCAGCATGGTCTTCGTTCCTTCTTGTGTGAGTTGCGTCGAGATTGATTGTTTCATGTCCGCTTTGCGTTGGATCAGACGGGGTCGAGAGCCAGGCAATCCTCGGGGCGGAAGGTGATGAAGACGCTTTCCCCTTGTGTGAGGCTGTGATGCGCTCCCGGTTGAAGCTTGACCATGAACTCGCCGTTGCCGGCGACCTCGAGTACGGCCAGCGCGTGGTCGCCGAGATAGATCGTGTTCTGGACTTTTGCCGGCAGGCGATTGACCCCGTCGCTGGTGCTGCCGTCCGGGACGATGGCGATCCGCTCCGGCCGCACTGACAGCGAGGTCGACGCACCCGCGCCTGAGATGTTGACAGCCCGCGCGGTCACGGCGCCGCCTCCGGCCAGCACAACCCGGCAAAACTCCTTGTCGATCGTCTCGACGGTGCCGGCCAGCACATTGTTCTCGCCGATGAAGTGAGCGACGAAGCTGTTCACCGGATGCTCATACAGCGCGTCGGGCCTGTCGATCTGCTGCACGATGCCGTCGTTGAACACGGCGATCCGATCCGACATCGTGAGCGCTTCACTCTGATCGTGGGTGACGTAGACGATGGTGATGCCCATCGTCTCGTGCAGCTGCTTGATCTCCAGCTGCATCTGCTCCCGCAGGCGCTTGTCCAGGGCGCCGAGCGGCTCGTCCATCAGCACGAGCTGCGGATTGAAGACCAGCGCGCGGGCCAGCGCCACGCGCTGTTGCTGGCCACCGGACAACTGCCCGGGCCGCCGCTGCGCCAGGCTTTCCATCTTGATCATGCGCAGCGCCGCGCTGACGCGCTCCTGCACGTCCGCCTTGCTCGTGTTGCGAACGGATAGTGGAAAGGCGATGTTCTCCGCGATGGTCAGGTGCGGAAACAGGGCGTAGTTCTGGAACACCATGCCGATGTCGCGCTTGTGCGGCGGCACGTTCTTGATCGGGCGGTCCGCGAGGTAGATCTCGCCATGGGTCGGCACCTCGAAGCCGGCCAGCATCATCAGCGTGGTGGTCTTGCCCGAGCCCGACGGGCCGAGCAGGGTGATGAACTCGCCCTTCCTGATGTCGAGATCGAGGTTCTTCACCACGAGATGCTCGCCATCATAGGTCTTCTGAATGCCGGAAAAGCGCACCAGCGCCGGCGCGGGTGTGACCATGCCGGCTTCCATGTTGTCCTCGCGTTGTCCCCTACCGTGCCGTGCGAGATTAGCATCCTCCAGCGAGAATGCCAGCGGCGCAAGCGACGAAGAGGCGTGCGAGGCCTGGTGAGTGGGCAAGGCATCGCATGCGACTCGTCGCGGAGGCCTGCGCGCACGCCTCGTCCTTCGAGACGGCGCTTACGCGCCTCCTCGGGATGAGGCAAATCGGCGGCAGGGCTCGTTGAGACTGCAGCCGCGCACTCCGTCCTCATCCTGAGGAGCCCGCCTAAAGCGGGCGTCTCGTAGGATGGTGCGATAGCCTCGCGGTGAGTGGGGGCGCGCTACATTCCGGGCAGCTTCGTCACATACACATTCAGCGAGCCGCCGGCTTCCGCGACCACGCGCAGGGTCTTGGAATCGAACGCGATGTCGGCGAGAGTGAGGCTTTCAATCCTGGCCTCGACCTTGAGGCCGTCCTCGCTCTTCTGGTAGTCGGCGATGGCGGCCGCGATCTTCTCGCGCGCGTTGGCGGCGATCGGCTTCAGATCGAGGGTCGCCTTCTGGAGCAGCGCCTGCTGCATCTGCGGCACCACCGCGCGCGCGGCGGCGCCCAGAAGGCCGAAGGCGGCCTCGGACTCCACCGCGAGCTGGATGTCGGCGAGGCGCAGCGTCTGCCGCGCCTGGTCGAGCACCGGCCGGCCCCAGATGTGCACCGTCGCCTCGGCACCGAAGCCGAACCAGCTCTTCTTCTCCTTGGCGCGCACCAAGAGCGAGATCAGCAGCCGGTCACCCGAGGGGATGACGTTGGCGCTCTTGACGGTGACGTCGACCGGGCCGGAGCCGTCCTCGGGATAGGTGTGGCCGACCATCTGCGCTGCGATCAGCTTGTTGATCTCGGTGAAGGGCACGTCGATCGGCACGCCGATGTTCACGCCGGTGCCGGTCGGCGGCACGATCGAGATCTTGTCGGGGAACGGACACTCCGGCTTGGTCTGCGTCGAGGTGACGCGCGTCTCGGCCTCGAGGCCGAGCAGCAGCGTCACGGCCTGCGCATCGACGCGCGGCTGCGCCGCGATCGCCCGCACCGGCTTCATCTCGAGCCAGAGCGGCGGCAGCGCGGCCGATGAACCCGAGCCTTGCAGCGGGATCGAGCGGCAGGCCTTGACCCATTGCGTCTTCGCGTTCTCGCGCAGCGATGGATCGTTGCGGATGCGCTCGGAGACGGCGTTGATCTGCTCGCCGACATTCTTGTCGATCAGCGGCTTCACCTGCGCCGGCACGTTGACCTTCGCGCCGGCGACGTTGAGGTTGGTGTCGCCGAGATTGACCTGGGCTCCGAGATTGGGCTCGAGATGCCAGGCAGCGGCGAGCTTCGGGCGCGAGGTGACGACGACGTTGCCCTTGATCTCGGCGCTGGCGTTCAGGTTCTTGATGTTGACCGCGCCGATCCGCTTCGCTGCGTCACCGCCGAGTACGCTGCCGAGTGCGTCGCCAAGCGCGCCTGTGGCTTTCGACGACAGCGAGCCCGTCACGTTGAGCTTTCCGGTGAGCGGGGTCGAGATCGTCAGCACGTCCTTGTCGCCGCTCGCTGCCATCGGCCCGCGCGCGGCGGACCAGCCGATATCGGCGTTCTCCAGGATCTGCGAGATCGGGTTGTCGGCCTTACCGGCGAAATTGCGCGGCGCGGCCTTCTCGGCCTGCTCGCGGATCGCAGATATCGCGATGGCGACCGGCGCGACGACGATGGAGCTCTTCGAGGCGGGCGGCAGCGGCGGCAGCTGCGCGACGACCGGCGGCGCCGAATTCGTCGCGCGCGGCGACAGGACGTCCATCACCTTCAGGCTGATGAAGAACGATCCCGCGAGCACTGCGACGCCGATCAGGATGGTCTTCAAATTCAACGTGAGTCGCATCGATCCCCCAAGCCGCCCCGGCGGAGATTTTACAGGGCGGGCGAGGAGGGCGCTAGAGCGCACCGGTTGGGTGGAATTGGGGCGAACAGGTTAACGGCTGCGAACGCGCCGTCGCCCGCTTCAAGTCATCACGACGGGGGCTAGCTGCGCCGAGGACGGCGGACCGCTCTCACGTTGCCGCTACCACCGCCGCCGCAGAAGAAGCGATCGCCGCCATCTGACTCCAACCCTGACACGATTGCCCCGGCGGGCAGGTCGAGTTGCTCGATCACTTTGCCCGTTTCAGGGTCGATCCGCCGCAAATCGCTCTCCTCGCCCTCCCAGGTGCCATGCCAGAGCTCGCCGTCGACCCAGGTCACGCCGGTGACGAAGCGCTTGCTCTCTATGGTGCGGAGAACCTTTCCCGTTTCGGGATCGACCTGATGGATCTTGCGCTCACGATATTGTCCCACCCAAAGCGACCCTTCGGCCCAGGCCAGGCCGGAATCGCCGCCGCCGCCGGGCGCCGGGATGGTGCCGAGCACCTTGCCCGAGGCCGCATCGATCTTCTGGATGCGATCTTCGGCGATCTGGAACAGGTGCCGGCCGTCGAACGCCGTTCCCGCATGCGCCGCGACGTCGATGGAGCGCACGATTTTGCCGCTGGCCGGATCGACAGCGTTCAACTTGTCGCCGGATGCGAACCAGACATGCTTGCCGTCATAGGTCACGCCGTGCACGGCCTCGACACCCGGAAACGGTCCATACTCCGTGACGATCTCGGCGGCTGAACGTTTCATGTGCTCGATACCTGTGAACTGGTGCACACCTTATGTCTTCAGGAGCGGCGTGGGGAGTAACAAGCCTGTCGGGAAACCCGGAACGGGAGGCGTCATCCAGCGGCGCGCGCGTCCGTGTCCGAAGGACTGCACCTTGCCCGAGCGCGCCAGCTCCTCGAGGGCGCGCTGCACGGTGCGCGGACTGATCCCAAGCGCAAGTGCGAGCGCCGAGCTCGACCACGGCTCGCCGTCGGCGAGAAAAGCGAGGACAGCGGCGTGCTTCTCCTCATTGGGCCGCGCCAGCACGAGGACGTCGCGAATCTTCCGCGGCGCCAGCACAAAGCCCTGCTTGGTCGCGCTGACATCGGCCAAAGGCCTGAGCTGGGTGCGGAGCCGTCCGATCTCGACGCGCAATCGCGCGCGGTGCGACTCGTCCGCGTGCTTGGCTTGAAACGCGCCTGATATCAACGTCTCTCGCGAGACATCCGCCGGCCATGCCTGCGCCAGCAGACGAGCGAGCGCGAACAGCACGGGGCGCGTTCCCAGCGACACCACGACGCCTTGCCTGCGCACCACATGATGGAAGGTGTCCACGACGAGCGCCGTCGAGGTCGCCAGTCGTTCGATTTCTCCAAGCAACAACGGGTGTTCGCTGCCGCGCGCGATCAGGCGCGCTGCCGGCGTGTCGAGTATGATGTTCGCGCTCTCGACCTCGGCCACGAGCGCCGGGATTCTCGCAAGGCGCGCCGCGTGAGCCGCGCGGCCGAGGGCCGCGCGTGCCTCTTTCGTCCTGAGCCGCCTGATTGCGATGCCGGCGACCACGAGCTCGCGGACGACCTGGGAGGCAGGCGGGAGCGGCGCAGGGCGGACTTCGGCCAGCGTGCGCTCGGCCTCATCAAGGCGCCCGACCAGAAGCAAGCGACGCGCCTCGACATGGCCTGCATGGGCGGCATTGACGAGATCGCCGTGGTTTTCGAGCGTCGCGCGCGCCGCCGCGAGCGTCTTCACGGGCCAGCTCAGATCGCGCGAGACCAGCGCGATCTCGGCTTCGGCGACGATGCACCTCGCGCGTGCCACGGCCTCGCGCGGACCGAAGGCGCGCGCGGCAGTGCGCAGCAGCGACTTGGCTTTGGCGAGCTCGCCGAGCTGTGCCATCGCGATGCCGCGCAACGCCAGCGACGGCGCATCGTTGCGCAGCGCAACGCGGTTCAGGGCACCGAGCGGATCGCCGGCTTCGAGCGCGCGCGCGGCGGCGGTGATCAGCGACTCCATGTCAATCCCGCCACACTTGTTACTCCCACCGCCCAGCCGCTTGGTGCCAGACATCGCTGACGGCCGACAATGTGCGGCGAGGGACGATCGGTTCCGCGAGACGCGGGAAGGTCGCCCGGACGAGACGTCAGGCAAGGAGTTTGGAGAACCATGATGACTTCAGCAGACAAAGCAGGGACGAACGGACAGACCGCCATGCAGACCCCACCGGTGGTGTCGCCGCAGGATTGGGAGGCCGCCCGCCAGCAACTGCTCGTGAAGGAAAAGGCGCATACCCGTGCCCGCGACGCCCTGGCCGCCGAGCGCCGGCGCATGCCGTGGATGGAAGTCAGCAAAACCTATGCGTTCGAGGGCCCCGGCGGCAAGCTCAGTCTGCTCGACCTGTTCCAGGGCCGGCGGCAGCTGATCGTCTACCGCGCCTTCTTCGAGCCAGGCGTGTTCGGCTGGCCCGATCACGCCTGCCGTGGCTGCTCCATGGTCGCGGACCAGGTCGCCCATGTCGCCCACCTCAACGCACGCGACACCACGCTTGTGTTCGCCTCGCGCGCGCCGCAGGCCGACATCATCAGGCTGAAGAAGCGGATGGGCTGGATCATGCCATGGGTCACCATCACCGACAGTTTCGACGCCGATTTCGGCGTCGGCGAATGGCACGGCACCAACGTGTTCTACCGCGACGGAACGCGCATCTTCCGCACCTATTTCGTCAAGAGCCGCGGCGACGAGCAGATGGGCGGCACCTGGAACTATCTCGACATCACCCCGCTCGGCCGCCAGGAGGTGTGGGAGGATTCGCCGGCAGGCTATCCGCAGACGCCGACCTACAAATGGTGGAACTGGCACGACAGCTACACGGAGGGAGCGGCGCCCGATCAGAAGTGGATCGAGATCTCGGACGCCGGCGAGAAGGCGTTTCGCAAGGAGGCCGCGGAAGGTCGTGACTAGTCCGCTGAGCCCAACCGCGCCCGCCCGTCGCTATGGCATGGTGCCCGCGCGCCACCTCGCCAGATGGCTTGGCCTTGCGGCCACGCCCACCTTCGCGGTCATGGCGCTGCTGACGGCCGTGCTCGGCGACGGAGCGGCAAACATGCTGTGCGGCGCCGGGCAGGGATCGCTGCTCGGCGGGATGGTGCCGATGTATCTCTTGATGAGCGCGTTTCATTCGGCGGCGTGGCTGAGGTTGATCTCGAACCGGTCGACTTCCGCCGGTGTGAACGCCCCATCCTTCGAGACGCGCGCAAGAGCGCGCTCCTCAGGATGAGGCTGACTGGCAGCGGCCCGGCGGCGAAAATGCAGCCGCACACTCAACCCTCATCCTGAGGGCCGCCGCCGGCGGGCGTCTCGAAGGATGCGCCGCGATTTTCGATGCAAGCCCCAACACGCGGCGCCTGCGCCGCTATTGCGCTCCCGCCGCCTGCAGATACGCAACGATCTTGCCCGCTTCATCCACCGAGATGCCGCCATAGGGCTGCATCTTGTTGCCGGAGACGACCTCGTCCGGCTTGACCATGAAGCGGGTCAGCTTGTCCTGATCCCAGACGAATCCGGCTTCCTTCATCGACGAGGAGTAATTGTAGTTCGGCAGCGAGCCGGCCTTGCGTCCGACGATCTTGTTGAGGTTGGGACCGAGGCGGTTGTCGCCTTCCTTCACGGAGTGGCAGGTGCGGCAGGAATTGTTGAAGGCCTGCTGGCCGCTGTCATCGCTCGCCGGCTGCTGCGCCAGCGAGGAGGGTGCCGACAGGAGCAGCGTCAATGCGCCCGCGCCTGCAATCGAGCGCAGCCGCGTGCCTGACGATGGTTGCTGGCGTGATTGCATCTGCGCCTCCGTCGGAGACCGCACCGCAGCGAGCGCGCGTCGGGATCTCGAGGGCAAACGAAAACGGCCCCGGTGGGTTCCGGGGCCGTTTGCGTCACAATGTCCGGTCGCTTTAGCGCGTCGCGGTGCCGAGATCCGCGCGCCGCTCGGTCATCGGCAGCACGATCACCTTGGTGCCCACGTTGACGCGGGAATAGAGGTCGGTGACGTCGTCGTTGGTCATGCGGATGCAGCCGGAGGAGACGTGCTTGCCGATGGTCTCGGGCGCGTTGGTGCCGTGGATGCGGTAGATGGTGCTGCCGAGATACATGGCGCGCGCGCCGAGCGGATTGCCGGGCCGCCGGCCATGTGGCGCGGCAGATAGGGCTGGCGGGCGATCATCTCCGGCGGCGGGGTCCAATCCGGCCACTCGGCCTTCTTGCTCACCGACTGGATGCCGGACCAGGTGAAGCCGTCGCGGCCGACACCGATGCCGTAGCGCAGCGCCTGGCCGTTACCGAGCACGTAATAGAGATAGGTGTTGGGCGTATCGATGATGATCGTGCCCGGCGCCTCGCGCGTCGCGTAGGAAACCGTCTGGCGGCGGAAGCGGGCCGGCATCTCGACGGTGTCCTGATCCTCGGACGGCGCGGCCTGGTAAGGCGCTGCCTGATAGGGCTGATAAGGCTGGATCGGCTGCGGCGCGGCCATTGGCGGCAGCGGCTGGAAGAAGGGGAAGAGCTGCACCGGCGCGGCCTTGGCTGCACCAGCGAATGCGATTGCGGAGACCGCGACTGCGCCGAATGCAACGGCGCGCGAAAACGTCTTGAACGTGTCCAGATTGAACATGTGATCGCCCCTGTTTGCTCGGTGTTCTGCTCACCGCGGCACCGTTTCGGTGCTCCGTTGCGTGGATCATTAACTGCAAAACGTTTCGGGACATTTGCGCGGAAAACCGAAAACGGTTTCATGGCGGCAAGGATTGTTTCATGACAGTTTCGTGGCTCCGCGAGGCCATTAACGAACAAAACAGTGGGCCGACACTTCTGTGACGTCACACGCCTGAAATATCCTTCGTTGATGGTCGGTACCTGAGAATCATCAAACTCTCGGGACTTTCCCATGCGGGTATTAATCGCGACCGACGCTTGGCATCCGCAGGTCAACGGTGTGGTCCGCACCCTGACCTCGCTGGCGAATGCGGCCAAGGCCCTCGATGTCGAGATCGACTTCCTCACCCCCGACGGCTTTCCGTCCTGGCCGCTGCCGACCTATCCGGGCCTGCGCATTGCGCTGCCGAGCGGGAAGGAGATCGCACGGCGGATCGAGAGGGCGACGCCCGAGGCGCTGCACATCGCGACCGAGGGCCCGATCGGCTGGGCCGCGCGGGCCTATTGCCGCCGCAACCGGCTCGCCTTCACCACCTCCTACACCACGCGCTTTCCGGAATATGTCTCGGTGCGGACCGGCATTCCGGCCGCGGTCGGCTATGCCGTGCTGCGCCATTTCCACGATGCCGCCGCCATGACCATGGTGGCGACACCCTCGCTGCGGCAGGAGCTGTCCGAGCGCGGCTTCAAGCGGCTCGGCTTCTGGACGCGCGGCGTCGACACCGAGCTGTTCCATCCCGACGCTCCCGCGAGCCTCGATCTGCCGCGCCCGATCTTCATGACCATGGGGCGCGTGGCCGTGGAGAAGAACCTCGAAGCGTTCCTCTCACTCGACCTGCCCGGCACCAAGGTCGTCGTCGGCGACGGCCCGCAGAAGGCTGCGCTCGAAAAGAAGTATCCGGACGCGGTTTTCCTCGGCGAGAAGAAGGGTGCGGATCTCACCGCGCATCTCGCCGCGGCGGACGTCTTCGTGTTTCCGAGCCTGACCGACACCTTCGGCGTGGTGCAGCTCGAGGCGCTCGCCTGCGGCACGCCGGTTGCGGCCTTTCCGGTCACGGGTCCGAAGGACGTCATCGCCGATCACCCGATCGGCGCGATCGACCACGATCTGCGCACCGCGTGCCTGCGCGCACTCACCATGTCGCGCGAGACCTGCCGCAATTTCGCGCTTGAGCGCTCCTGGGAGAACAGCGCGCGCCAGTTCGTCGGCAATCTCACCTCACTTCAGCCCAGCCGTGTCCTGCGCGCCTCGCCTCGCATGGCGCGGCGGCCGGTGCGCAGCTGATCGTCAATTCGAACCCACAGCGAGAACCTCATCGATGGCCAAGATCATGAACCTTGACGGCACCCAGCAGCTCGACCTCACCCGCGGCACGGTCGAGCAGGCCTATGACCGCTGGGCGCCGGTCTACGATCTCGTGTTCGGCGGCGTGTTCGCCAAGGGTCGACAGGCCGCGATCGCGGCAACCAACAAGATCGGCGGCCGCGTGCTCGAGGTCGGCGTCGGCACCGGCATCTCGCTGCCGCTCTACGCGCCGAACCTGCGCATCTTCGGCACCGACATCTCGGAAGCGATGCTCGACAAGGCGCGGCGGCGCGTGAAAGAGCAGAAGCTGAAGAACGTCGAGGGCCTCGCGGTGATGGACGCCGAGAAGCTCGAATTCCCCGACAATTCCTTCGACGTCGTGATGGCGCAATACGTCGTCACCGCCGTGCCGAACCCGGAGAAGGCGCTCGACGAATTCGCCCGCGTGCTGCGTCCCGGCGGCGAGCTGATCATCCTCACCCGCGTCAGCGCCGACACCGGCATGCGCCGCTTCATCGAGCAGAAGCTGCAGCCGGTGGTGCGTCCGCTCGGCTTCCGCACGGCGGAGTTCGCCTGGTCGCGTTACGCGAAGTGGCTGGCTGGTGCGCATGGCATGGAGCTCGCCGAGCGCCGTTTGATTCCGCCGCTCGGCCATTTCTCGCTGGTGCGCTTCCGCAAGGTCGACGTCGCCAAGGCGGCTTGAAAGGCGGCGTGAGCTCACGCGTCGCGTGCGTCATCGCGCCGCTGCACATCGTCACATGACGAAATGATGATGTCACACGGCCTACATCGAATCCCTGTAATCCCGGACCCGAAAGCATTTTGGGGGAGAGCATGATCAAGAACTATCTCGAGCAGCTGCGGATCCAGCGCTGGGACGACCATCGCTACTATCACCACAGCCGCATCAATCAGAGCCTGCATTTCGTCAGCGCGCTGAGCTTCCTCTTCGCCTATGTCTGGCTGTTCATCGATCCTGTGGTCTCCGCGCTGGTCGGTTGGCTGGTCTCGATGACCTCGCGCCAGGCCGGTCACTTCTTCTTCGAGCCGCACACTTACGACCACATCAACCAGGCGACGCACGAGTACAAGGAAGAGATCAAGGTCGGCTACAACCTGCAGCGCAAGGTGGTGCTGATGGCGATCTGGGCGCTCTCGCCGCTGGTGCTGGTTGCCGATCCCACCCTGTTCGGCCTGTTCACGCCGTGGCAAAGCGCGACCGACTTCATGCGTCAGGTCGCCAAGATCTGGCTCGTGGTCGGCGGCGGCGGCCTGCTGTTCCGCACCGTGCACCTGTTCTTCATCCGCGACGTCGAGACCGGTCTCGTCTGGATGACCAAGATCCTGACCGATCCGTTCCACGACCTGATGCTCTATCGCAAGGCGCCGCTGGCCCTGATGCGCGGCGAGCTCATGGACCCCGGCCTGCATCTCAACCCCGAGCACACCCTCGGCCTGATCGGCGAGCCCACGCTCGAAGAGCAGCACGCCTGAGCGCGCGGCGGACACAACGCACTCCTATGTCTGCTGGTTACGTCATGCCCGGCCTCGTGCCGGGCATCCACGTCTTGGGGGCTGCATCTTCGCCTCTCTCCGCGCGCGGTGGGGCAATCGCACATGGTGCCAATGTAGCGGCATTGAAAGTAGGCTCCCTCTCCCGCTTGCGGGGGAGGGCTGGGGTGGGGGTGTCTCCGCGTCGGGATTGTCGGGGATTGCTGACGGCGTCCCCGTGTGGCGAGAACCCTCACCCGCCGCGCTCTGCGAGCGCGGCGGCCTCTCCCGCAAGCGGGAGAGGCGGAGCAAGCCCGCGCGATAAAGCCTCAGCGCCCGAACCGCTTGGCCAGCATCTCTTTCAGGATCTGCCGCTTGATCTGCTTGTTGGTAAGGGCGCCATCGTGCCACCAGAAGCCGTCGGCCTTCATCTTCTGCGCGGCGCGGACGAAGCGTTCGGCGACCTCGGTGAAGTCGGCATCGGTGTAGTTGAGGCTGAAGATCAGCCTTCCGGTGCCGACCCAGCTCAGCGCCAGGCCCTCGGCGCGCAGGTAATATTGCAGCATCCAGTTGTAGCGGGACGGGGTGGTGTATTTCACCGTCCAGATCGACGAGAAGTTGGCGAAGCGCACCGGCAGGTCGGCATCGCTCATCATTTGGTTGAGCTTTTGGACACGGCCATTCCAGGTCTCTTCCAGCCCGTCATA
Organism: Bradyrhizobium vignae; assembly: GCF_004114425.1. Taxonomy (GTDB): domain Bacteria; phylum Pseudomonadota; class Alphaproteobacteria; order Rhizobiales; family Xanthobacteraceae; genus Bradyrhizobium; species Bradyrhizobium vignae. Next base: position 26,882 of record NZ_RDQF01000050.1, read on the forward strand.
GACGGCGCGGAAGTTGGGGCTGGCGAGCCGGCTCAAGAACTCGTCCATCGCCGTCATGACGTAGGGGTGCGAGTTGAAGGTGCCGCGGGCGAAGCAGATGTCGGCGGGGCGATCATCGCGGAAGCGGCGCATCAATTCGCGCTTGCCGCAGACGACGCCGACCGGCAGGCCGCCGGCAAGGCTCTTGCCGTAGGTCACCATGTCGGCCTTGACGCCAAAATATTCCTGGGCACCGCCGGCGGCGAGACGGAAGCCCACGAAGACCTCGTCGAAGATCAAGACGATGCCGCGTTGGTCGCAGACCTCGCGCAGCTTCTTCAGCCATTCTGTATAGGCCGCGCGATCAAAGTCGCCGCCGCGGGAGGAATCGACCAGCGAGGAATCGCCGGGCGCGTTGACGTTGGGATGCAGGCCCTGCAGCGGATTGACCAGCACACAGGCGATATCTTTGCGCGTCTTCAGCACATGCAGCGTCCTCTCCGACATCTCGGCGAGGGTGTAGGTCTCGTGCGCAGGAATGGGGTTGCCGACGCCGGGCTGCACGTCGCCCCACCAGCCGTGATAGGCGCCGGCGAAGCGGACCAGATGCGTGCGCTTGGTGTGATAGCGCGCCAGCCGCACCGCCTGCATCACGGCCTCGGTGCCGGACATGTGGAACGAGACTTCGTCGAGGCCGGAGATCTGGCGGAGCCGGCTCACGTTCTCGAGGATGACCGGGTGGTAGGGGCCGAGCACGGGACCCAGCGCATGCGCGCGCTTCTCGGCGCCCTCGATGCACTCCTTGTAGAAGTCGTTGCCGAAGATGTTGACGCCGTAAGATCCGGTGAGGTCGTAGGAAGTGTTACCGTCGACATCGGTGACGGTGACGCCGCGCGAGGATTCCATGAAGGTCGAGGTGCCCAGGTGCTCGCGCACGAGACGCGAGAACTGGAATGGCACGCGGTAGCTCTCGGTGAAGTTCAGGTCGGAGATCGCCTCCGCCGCCTCCTTCGTCAGGGCGCGGCCCTTCGGGTAGCGCTCGGCGTAAAGCCTGGCGAGGCGGAAGAAGGCGTCCTTGCGCCGGGCCACGATGTTGGCGGGCGCACCGTCGCATCCGAAGTACCTGTCACCCTCGAACTCGTAGAATGGGAGCAGCCGCGCCACCCGCCGCGACATCTTGGAGTGCCCGGCGAGCGAGCGGTGCTTGGCGCGGGACAGTTCGACCCGCGCCTTGATCTTCGGGAGGACGGCGGCAGCGGAGGCTGCGGCGGCCACGGACATCGAGAGAATCGGGAGTGTCGTTTCCATGACAACAAGCGCTAAACCTGCGAGCTGACAGATTCATGACAGTCAAAGCCCTCATCGCCTCTTTCACCCAGCAGGAAGACCTCAACTTCCTGTTGACCAACCGCATCCCCCGCGCGGCCTTGACCCGCTTCATGGGCTGGTTCTCCAAGATCGAGAATCCCTTCGTGCGGGACTTCTCGATCGCGCTGTGGAAGCTGTTCTCCGACCTCGACCTGTCGGAGGCGCGCAAGACCCACTTCAAGAGCCTGCACGACTGCTTCACCCGCGAGCTGAAGCCGGGCCTGCGGCCGTTCGATCCGGACCCCTCGATTGTTGCCAGCCCTTCGGACGGCATTGTCGGCGCTCACGGCAAGATCGCGGACACCGAGCTGTTCCAGGTCAAGGGCGCGCCCTATTCGCTACTCGATCTCCTCGGCGATTCCGCGCTGGTCGATCAGCACCGCAACGGCTCCTTCGTCACGCTGCGGCTGACCTCGAGCATGTATCACCGCTTCCACGCGCCCTATGACGCCCATATCGAACGCGTCACGCTGATTCATGGCGATGTCTGGAACGTCAACCCGATCGCGCTCAAGCGCGTCGAGCGTCTCTTCTGCAAGAACGAGCGCGCGGTGATCCGGACGCACCTAGCGACCGGCGAAGCGGTGACACTGGTGCCCGTTGCGGCGATCCTGGTCGCGAGCATCCGCCTGCACTTCCTCGACATGGTGCTGAACGCGCAGACCCGCGGCCCGGTCAATTTCCCCTGCGACGTCAATGTGGCGAAGGGGGAGGAACTCGGCTGGTTCGAGCACGGCTCGACCATCATCATCCTGGCGCCCGGCGATTTCATCTTCTGCGATGGCATTGCCGAGGGTACGCGCATTCGCGCTGGTCAAGCGCTGCTCAGAAAAAAGTAGCCTTCAATCCGCCGTCCCCGCTGCCTATATCGTCGTTCGGGGACGATTCGATCGACACGGATTTGAGCGATGGCGCGGGCGCCGGTGATGGCAGCGGGTGGAATTGTGCTGCGGCGTGGACCTGCGCCACGGATCGCGGTCGTGCGCCAGCGCAAGCGCAACGAATGGGTGCTGCCCAAGGGCAAGCTCGATGACGGCGAGACGCCGAAGCAAGCCGCGCACCGTGAGGTGCTGGAGGAGACCGGCCACGACGTTGCCGTGCACGAATTTCTGGGCACGCTCGCTTATCAGTCCGGCGGGCGCTCCAAGATCGTGCATTTCTGGCGGATGCAGGCTGACGGAGCGCCGGTCCGCAAGCTGATGAACGACATCAAGGCGGTCGACTGGCTGACGCTGGACGATGCGATCGCCCGCCTTTCGCGCGAATATGAGCGTGCGTTCCTCAACGAAGTTGGCCCGATCGCGCTCGCGGCGGCGGGGTTGGCGCCTCTGTCCGCGCCGGAGTCGAAGCAGGATTCCGAGCCGGTATCGCCATTGGCCACCGACGATATCGAGTCAGCCCTGCAAACGCTGACACCGGCGGAAGCTGCGTCCGTGGATGAACTGCGGCACGGCCTGTTGCAGAAGGTGAAGGCCTGGTTGCGCGGCGAAGCGTGAAGTCTCGAGCCGCGCTGCTCGCAGGTGAGACGGCATCCGCAGGTTGATGCGATCAGGTGAGCGTCAACTTCCTCCACATCGTCATTGCGAGCGCCGCGAAGCAATCCAGAATCTCTCCGCGAAAAGATTCTGGATTGCTTCGTCGTTTCGCTCCTCGCAATGACGTGGAGATGGCTGAGTGCGCCTCTCTCGCACTCTTTGCTCAGAGGCCACCGCCGGGCCGAAGATGCACATGCGGGCGCGACGGGCGAAAGTGAAATGTCACCGCCGCTCCTTCTCTTTGGGAGCCGGCTTGCGCGGCGCGGCGGGGCGTTGAGCGCCCGGCAGGCGTTGCTGGACTCCGCCGGAACGCTGCATGCCCGGCTGTTGGATCGCCGGCGGCTGGCCTGGCTGCAATCCTGTGCGCGGCATTTGCGGCTGCGGGGTGAGCCCCGGCTGTGGCGGCGCGATGACTCCGGGCTGCACCGGAGCTTGTCCACTGCGCTGCGGCTGGGCTCGCGGCGTGCCGCCCGGCTGGATGCCTTGCTGAGCGCCTTGTCCGGCGCGAGGCGCGCCCATCGGGCGACCAGCGCCCTGTTGCCGCGGCCCTTGCTGCTGCCCTTGCTGCTGCCCTTGGCCGGTACGCGGCGTACCCGGCTGCACCGCGCCACCTTGTTGTCCTTGTCCCTGTCGCTGCGGCGGTTGCGCGCCTTGCTGCGTTCCTTGCCGGCCCGGCGTGCCCGGCTGTTGCTGACCTGGACGATTGTTCTGACCGGGCTGTCCGTTCGGCCGCTGCGGTTGCTGGCCCGGCGCCGTCGTCGGCCGCAATTGTTGCTGCTGCGGCGGTTGCACCGGCCGCGGAATGCGGCTGATCGCGGCCGGATTGGCGCGGCGGAAGTCGCGCTGCTCGATGACGATTTGCCGGCCCGCGGTCTGGGCGAGATGTACCTGGCTGACGAAGCTACGGTCGCGCGCGATCTGCTGCGCGGGAATCGTGATCGGTACCGCGGTAAAGCGCATGACGCCGCCGGTGCCGCTCGCGCCAGGCCGGATCGCAAAGCCGCTCGCGGCCTGCGTCAGCGCGCCGAGCCGCGCCCCGCTGCTGCGGTCGTCGACATCGATGTGGCCGACCCGGCCGTCGGCGTCAGGATAGAGCTTGATGTTGACGTTGCTCGCCCTGTTCGCCGCCGCACCTTCGGGAACATCGATAACCCCCGTTGTGCCGCGGATGCCGAGCGTTGCCGTCGGCGTCGTGATCTTCATGTCGCCGGTCTTCGCCACGGCCGCTGCGACGAAGGCCACCGTGCCCTTACCGACGTCGAAGATCGCCGAATTCTGCTTGCCGCTATCTTCATAGACGTAATCGTCGATGGTGATCTTCGCGCTGGCCGAAAGGTTGAACGTCGTCGCATCGTTGAAGGTGATGCCGAGTGAGGAGTTCGACGAGGTCTGCACGACGTCGTTGAGATAGATATCGTCGCGCACCCGCAGCGGATAGGAATTCCTGTCGCGGATCACGGTCGCGATCCCCGTCACCGTCGCGACGTTGCCGATCGGCTCGACGGCGGCGGGCTGTGCGTCCGGGGACGGTGTCGGCGAGGCTGATGGCGTCGGTGAAGGCGCGGGCGTCGGCTGCACTTGTGGCTGTGCCTGCGCAAGCTCGATGGCATCGGACGCGAACGCCACACCTGTGCCTGCCAGCGGCAAGGCCAGCAGGGCGAGCGCGAACATGGAGCGGCGCCAAGCTACCAACGAAGTCACGAGGAGGTCCCGGAGAGAAGGCGAGGCGAGAGCTGCGGATTTCAGCCGGGCGCATCTGAATGGCGGATGAACGTCTGCCGCACGGGAAGGGACGAGCGTTCGAGCGGTGCGCGGCTCCGGCGTGGGTTGGCTCTCTCGACAACGTCATGGCCGGGCTTGTCCCGGCCATCCACGCCTTGTTTGGCGACACCAAGAACGTGGATGCCCGGGACAAGCCCGGGCATGACGAAGATCGCGAATCTCTCAGGGACCACGCGCTCCGCGCATCAGCTCACGCGCTTCCAGGTCTGACCGCCGCAGAACATGCCGCCGAAGGCGCAGCCCTGCACGCGCATCGCATTCGGGCTCTTCATCGAGATCGTCGAGTCGTAGTTGCGGCCGGAGTTCGGATCGCGAATGCGGCCGCTCCACTTCGAGCCCTCGGGCTTCATGTTGATCAGGATGCGCTCGTTGGTCTTCTCGGCATAGCCGCAGAGATTGGGGCCACATTGTTCGACGCGGACATTACCTTTGTTCTCTTCGGTCGCCCACACGCCGATCGGCGAATTCGGTACCGCGACGGGCGCGGCGGCAACCGGAGCCGGCACGGGAGCAGCAGCGACGGCCGCGGGCTCGGCAACGGGAGCAGGAGCCGCAACAGGTGCGGGCTGCGTGTTGTCGAAGCTGGACGGGGCGGAAGCTGCAGGCGTGGTGACGGCCGACGCGGTGGGCGCGGTCGCCTGCACTGGCGACTGCGGCACCGGCTGCTGCGGCGCCGGAGCCGGCGCGGGCTGCGCCGTTGTGGTCGCGGGAGCCGGCGTTGTGTCGACGTCATCGTCCTTGGAGCCGCCAAGGCCCTTGAGGTTGATGCTGTCCAGCTTGATCGGCTTGTCCGACAGGCCCGGCGCAATGATGGTCACGCAATTCAGTGAGGCGCAGTTGCGCGGCGTCTCGATGCGGATGTGCTGGCCCTCGATCTGAAACGAGATCGAATTGCCGGCATGCGCGGCGGCGGTCGAAACGAGGAAGAGCGCGGCAGCGGCGATGGTGAGCTTGTTCATGACAATCTCCGAAATTGCGCGGTCCCGAGATGGACTGAAGTCGCTGGCGGTTGAAGCGTGGCTCGACCCTACGCCGAGGTGGTCAGGCGTTCTGTGATGGACGTCACAACGGCGCCTGGCCGGGGCTCTCGCTGGAAGCCCGTGCAGCCGACCGTTCCTGTCTCCGCGAGGCCGGCGCGCGAGGATAGAACCCCTCATCCGTCGCGCTTCGCGCGCCACCTTCTCCACAAGGGGAGAAGGGAAGAGAGATACCGTGTGCTGAGCCTCTAAATCATGCCGAGCACGATGGCGCCGACGAAGGCCATGGCGAGGTAGGCGGTGATAACGCTCAGTCTCCCGGCGAACGTCATGTCGCTCCCTCCATGCGCGCCGCTTGGCGCGCAGCCTTATGGTTAACAGAAAGTTCCTTCTCGAAAAAGTCAGGCTCGCTGTCGCTCATCGGCGGCAGCGTTCGAGCCAGCGCAGGCCGTCATGGTTAAGGAAGGCTGAAGTCAACACGTTGAAGAGTCCTTAAGTAAATTCATCGAACGTGCGTGCATGACGCGCGGAGTTCGTTTGTATCTCGTCGGCTCCATCGTCCTTGTTTCGCTAGCGGGTTGCGGTCGCGGCTTCTTCCAGGCCGAACGTGAGCCATGGCGGGCCGAGGCGGAAGCGGCGTGCCTGAAATCGGGCGCGGTCAAGGAGAGCGCCGACATCGTCCGCATCGATCCGATCTCGGGGCCCGGCATGTGCGGCGCCGAGTATCCGCTGAAGGTTGCCGCGATCGGCGAGGCCTCGAGCACCTATGGCTTTACCGACGAGACGTTGCGCCCGCCCGGCAACATCGGCAACCAGCCGCGCTGGCCGGTGCAGCCGCAGTCGAACTATCCGCAGGGCCAGAATTATCCGGCATCATCCTATCCGCAACGCTCGACCTATCCCGAGAGCGCGGTACACCAGCCCGCGGGCTATGGCGCCTCGACCGGGCCGATGTCGCTGAACGCACCGGGCGTAGCGCCGCAGGAGGACGAGATCGATCTGCCCCCCGAGGGCACCGATGCCGCGGGCGCAGCGCGCTACATGAATGCACCGAGCTATCCGGCTCGTCCTGCGCCTTACTCGCAGGCGCCTGCGCAGCAGCCGCTGCCGCGTCTTGGCCGGGCGCAGGGCAATTCCGTCACGGCCGTCGGTCCTGTCGCGATCAAGCCGACCGCGACGCTCGCCTGTCCGATCGTATCCGAGCTCGACCGCTGGCTCGCCGACACGGTGCAGCCTTCGGCGATGCGCTGGTTCGGCGTCCGCGTCGCCGAGATCAAGCAGATCTCCGCCTATTCCTGCCGCGGCATGAACGGCAATCCCCATGCTCATATTTCCGAACACGCCTTCGGCAATGCACTGGACATCTCCGCCTTCGTGCTGGCCGACGGCCGCCGCATCACCGTGAAGGACGGCTGGCGCGGCATGCCGGAAGAGCAGGGATTCTTGCGCGATGTGCAGTCGGGTGCGTGCGCGCATTTCACCACCGTGCTCGCGCCGGGCTCGAACGTCTATCACTACGATCACATCCACGTCGATCTGATGCGTCGCGCCAGCCGCCGCCTGATCTGCCAGCCCGCCGCCGTCTCCGGCGAAGAGGTCGCCGCGCGCGCGCAATCGCGCAGTCCCTATGCGAATGCGCGCGAACCGTCAGTGACCGGCTCGCTCGGTGCACGCAAGAGCGCGACACGCAAGCGGGAAGAAGACGAGTACGCCGACGATTAGCGGCGCTCTTGCCTGTCGCCCGGATGACGCTGCGCGCAATCCGGGAAAGTCCCCGCATTCCGCTTCGCCCCATGCGGGCTACGATCTCGCCGGCTTCGACGGCGCCACCCCCATGCATAGCTGCACCTCGCCCGGAACGTTGTAGGTGCGCATGATATGGCGGCTGTCGCGCAAGCCGGACGCCTCACGTTGCACCACGAACATCCAAAGCGCGTAGCCGGCTTCCATCACCAGCTTGCGCCTGGCCGGTTGCATCGAGGTCGGCACCTCCGAGGCTGCGTGGGCAGCGTCGAACTCACGCAAGCGCGCCAGCGCCTGTTCGAGTGCGCGGCCCATCCGTCCAAGTGCCGAGGCCTGTTCCTGGACGATCTCGTAGTGGAGGATATCGACCGGCGGGCGAAGATCACGAGACATGGCCGCAATATAGTGCTGCCCGGCCCGCAGGTGCAACGCGCAGCTACGTCGTCTTGTATGCCGCCAGGAACATCCGTGTTGCGCTGTCGACCACCGTGGTCATGCGCTCTTCCGACGGCGCGGGTGCGGCCTGGAACACGAAGGGCAGGAAGAGCGAGGCTTTGCACAGCTCCATGAATTGCGAGGCGGCGAGATTGCAATCGTCGATCTCGAGATCGCCGGAGGCGACCTGGGCTTTGAGATAGTCGGAGAGGCGATTGATGCTCTTGTCCAGCACGCGCGCATAATAGCGGCGGCCGACATCGGGCATGCGCTCGGCGATCGCCATCACGGTGCGGATCGCCGATCCGCCGCCGGGCCGGCAGAGCAGATGGATATAGGCCCGACCGAACTCCTTCAGGGTGGTCTCGGCATCGCGCGCGGGATCGAAATTGAACACGACCTGGCCGTGCTGGAGCGCTTCCTGCTCGAGGATGGCTTCGAACAGCGCGGATTTGTCGGCGAAGTAGACGTAGAGCGTGCCCTTGGAGACCTGCGCGGCGCGCGCGATCTCGCCCATGCTGGCGCCGTCGAAACCAAGATCCATGAACACCTTGCGGGCACCGTCGAGGATCTGGCGGCGCTTGGAGCCGTCGTCCTCCTGGATGACGTGCAGATGTTCGCTGGCAGTTACAACCATTGGTTCAGCGTCTCGAAAGGTTTTTGGGCCGGCTCAGGGCCATGAAACCCCGAATAAAGGATTCGCGGCGGTACAGTCTTGGCCGGGAATATTATTGTATATTGACCGAACCGTTCGGTCAATGATATCTGGGATCGGCGAGAGGAAGCCGGCTGCGCAGCGGCCGCCCTCGGTCGCGCTTATTGGGGAGGCCTTTATGGCCGTATCGAGAGACCAGGCTGCTCGCGTCCTTCGCCAGGAAGCGGCGGAGGACCGGGCCGGCGGTGATGCTGCGTCCGAGACATCGGCACCCCCTGCCGAGCAGTTGCGCGCTCATGTAGCCGAGGAAACGAAGCGTCCGACCCGCGAGGCGCCAGAGAAGCCCCTGATCGACAAGCCGGCCGCACCCGCTGCCGCTGCGCCCAGGTCCGGCAAGCGCAAATACGTCCTGATGGGCGTCGGCCTCGTCCTCGCAGTCGCTGTTGCAGGCTATGCAGGCTACTACACGCTGGTCGGCCGCTTCTACATCTCCACCGACGACGCCTATGTCCGCGCCAACAACACCATGCTCGGCGCGCGCGTTGCCGGCCATATCTCCTCGATCCTCGCCGGCGACAACACGGCGGTGCGTGCCGGCGACATCGTCTTCCGCATCGACGACGGCGACTACAAGATCGCGGTCGAAGCCGCCGCGACCAAGATCGCGACCCAGCAGGCCACCATCGATCGCATCGGCCGCCAGGTCGCCGCGCTCGACAGCCAGGTCGCGCAGGCCAAGGCGCAGCTCGTCTCCGCCGAAGCGGGACTCAAGCGCGCCGACCTCGATTATGAGCGCCAGCAGGCGCTGAGCAGCAAGGGCTTCGCCTCGCGCGCCACCTTCGAGAGCTCGGAAGCCGGACGCGATCAGGGCGCCGCCGCGGTCAAGGCCGCGCAGGCTGCCTACGACGTCGCGGTCAGCAATGTGGACGTCGCCAAGGCGCAGCAGGCCGAAGCACAGGCTCAGCTTGCCGAGCTCAAGACCACGCTGGCCAAGGCCGAGCGCGACCTCGGCTTCACCGCGGTGCGCGCGCCGGTCAACGGCACGTTCTCGAACCGCCTGGTCAACACCGGCGACTTCGTCGCGGTCGGCCAGCGCCTCGGCAACGTCGTGCCGCTGGACGAGGTCTACATCGACGCGAACTTCAAGGAGACGCAGCTCAAGCGCATCCGTCCCGGCCAGCCGGTGACGATCAAGGTCGACGCCTACGGCATGCGCAAGTTCTCCGGCGTGGTCGACAGCATCGCGGCGGGCGCGGGCTCGGTGTTCACGCTGCTGCCGCCGGACAACGCGACCGGCAATTTCACCAAGATCGTGCAGCGCGTGCCGGTGCGCATCCGCGTGCCGAAGTCGGTGGCGAAGCAGAACCTGCTCCGCGCCGGCATGTCGGTCTACGCGACCGTCGACACCAACAAGGGCGCCGCCGACGCCGACAGCGAGGTCGATCTCGACGATCCCACCGCGATTCATCCGCAGTAGGGGCGCTATGATGTTCGAGACGAGCGCCGCTTCGTCTTCCACCTCCCCCGAAGGGAGAGGTGGATCGTGCCGCCTCGCGCGAGCCGAGTGAGAGAATGGCCACCGCCACCACCGCTTCGCCTGCCATGATGGCAGCTTCCGCTTCCGAGCGCATCGCGCCGAAGCGGCTGTTTGCGTTCATCATCATGGTGTTCGGGATGTTCATGTCCATCCTGGACATCCAGATCGTCTCGGCGTCGCTCAGCGAAATCCAGGCCGGATTGTCGGCGAGCTCCAGCGAGGTCTCCTGGGTTCAGACCGCCTATCTGATCGCCGAGGTGATCGCGATCCCGCTGTCGGGATTTTTGTCGCGCGCCTTCGGCACGCGGCTGTTGTTCGCGATCTCGGCGGCCGGCTTCACCTTCTCGAGCCTGCTCTGCGGCTTCGCAACGACGATCGAGGAGATGATCCTCTGGCGCGCGCTGCAGGGTTTTCTCGGCGCCGGCATGATCCCGACGGTGTTCGCCTCGGCCTACACCGTGTTCCCGCGCACGAAGTTCCACATCGTCGGTCCCATCATCGGCCTCGTCGCGACGCTGGCTCCGACGGTCGGGCCGACGGTCGGCGGCTACATCACCGACCTGATGTCGTGGAACTGGCTGTTCTTCATCAACGTCGTGCCCGGGATCGGCATCACCCTCGGCGTGCTGGCGCTGGTCGATTTCGACGAGCCGCATTTCGAGCTGCTCGACCGCTTCGATTGGTGGGGCCTGCTGTTCATGGCCGGCTTCCTCGGCACGCTGGAATATGTGCTGGAGGAGGGCCCGCAATATGAATGGATGCAGGACCCCTCGGTCGCGATCTGCGCCTGGATCTGCGCGATCTCGGCGATCGCCTTCTTCTGGCGCGTGTTCACGGCGGCCGAGCCGATCGTCAATCTGCGCACCTTCTCCAATCGCAATTTCGCCGTCGGGTGCACGCTGCAATTCTGCATTGGCATCGGCCTCTACGGCTTGACCTACATCTATCCGCGCTATCTCGCCGAAGTGCGCGGCTACAGCGCGCTGATGATCGGCGAGACCATGTTCGTCTCCGGCATCACCATGTTCCTGGTCGCCCCGCTGGTCGGACGGCTCATGGCCAAGCTCGACATGCGCTACATGATCGCGTTCGGCCTCATCGTGTTCGCGATCGGCTCCTACCAGATGACCTGGATCACCCGCGATTACGATTTCTACGAGCTGCTGGTGCCGCAGATCCTGCGCGGCATCGGCATGATGTTCGCGATGGTGCCGACCAACAACATCGCGCTCGGCACGCTGGCGCCTGACCGGGTGAAGAATGCGAGCGGCCTGTTCAATCTGATGCGCAATCTCGGCGGCGCGGTCGGCCTTGCCGTCATCAACACCGTGCTCAACGACCGCACCGACCTGCACATCACCCGCCTGCAGGAGCGCGTGACCTGGGGCAACGCCACTGCGACCGAAACCCTGACCATGTTCATGCAGAAGTTCCAGGGTCTCGGCGATTCCACGCTGATGGCGATGAAGCAGCTCTCCCAGCTCGTGCATCGCCAGGCCGTGGTGATGAGTTTTGGCGACGCCTTCCTCATGCTGACGCTGTTCTATCTCGGCCTCAGCCTGCTGGTCGCGCTGCTGAACAAGCCGGCTTCGCCGTTCGGCGCCGGCGGCGATGCGCACTAATTTGCAACACTCGTGCGTGATCTCGCGCGAGCCCCGTTGCAATTCACGAGCGACACATCTATAAAGCGCACCTCATTCAATCGAACCGGGAGGGATTTGCATGATTTCGTCGCAATCGCAGATCGTACGCCCGCGCTCGATGATCTCCTGGCTCGGTATGTACGCGGCCCGTTAGAGGCCTCTTCCGCCAGCTTCGATTGGGCCAAGGTTTTGGCCAAGCGTCCCGATCGCTTCGCTTCCCAAGTCAAAATCAGTTCTACGTGACGCCGTTGCGGCCTTCGGGCCGACTTGCGTCCATTCGATGGAGCCGGCTCGCGCGAAAGCGGCCGGACGATGCCATGACCGCTCTGTCAAAGAAGCCCGCGGCGATTCGCGTCGTGCTGCCCTTCGTGTTTCGGCACTGGCTGAAGCAGCCGGGGCGCGGCCTCGTCGTGGCCGGCGGCCTGCTCGGCGCGACCGTCGCCGATTTGTTCATGCCGGTGTTCTCCGGACACCTGATCGATGCGCTGACCCGCGGTCCGTCCGATCCCGATGCGCGCCACGCGGCATTGGTCGCGTTCGGCGCCATCGTGGCGCTCGGCGCGGCCTCGATGGTGCTGCGGCTCGCAGGGCTCCAGGCGATCGTGCCGTTCACGCTCAAGATCATGTCGGACGTCGCGCAGGACGCGTTCACGCGCGTGCAGCGCTTCTCGACCGACTGGCATGCGAACTCTTTTGCCGGCTCCACGGTACGCAAGATCACCCGCGGCATGTGGGCGCTCGACCTGCTCAACGACACACTTCTGTTGGCGCTCTTGCCCTCGTTTGTCGTTCTGATCGGGTCGATGATCCTGCTCGGCGTGCACTGGGCCTCGCTCGGCGCGGTGATTGCGCTCGGCGCTCTGGCCTATGTCACGATGACGGTGCTGTTCTCGACCCGCTACATCGCGCCGGCCGCGCGCGTCTCCAATGCCTGGGACACCAAGGTCGGAGGCACCTTGGCGGATGCGCTGACCTGCAACGCGGTGGTGAAATCCTTCGGCGCGGAGCTGCGCGAAGACGCGCGGCTCGCCCGCGTCATCAAACGCTGGCGCGTGCGCGTGCGGCGGACCTGGTTCCGCTACAACTACACCGCCATGGCGCAGCTCTCACTGCTGCTGGCCTTGCGTGCCTCAGTGATCGGTGGCTCCGTGCTGCTGTGGATCTCGGGATATGCCTCGCCGGGCGACGTCACCTACGTGCTGACGAGTTACTACGTCATCCACGCCTATCTGCGTGACGTCGGCATGCACATCAACAACCTCCAGCGCTCGGTCAACGACATGGAGGAATTGGTGGCGATCCATGACGAGCCGATCGGGATTGCGGATGCGGTCTATGCGCGGCCGATCTCGATCGAGGGCGGCGAGATCGTGTTCGACGACGTCACCTTCCATTATGGCGGCCATCGCGCGCCGCTATACGACGGCTTGTCGGTCAGGATCCGCGCCGGCGAACGTGTCGGTCTCGTCGGCCGCTCCGGCTCCGGCAAGACGACCTTCGTCAAGCTGGTGCAACGGCTCTACGACGTCACCGGCGGTCGCGTGCTGATCGACGGGCAGGACATCGCGCTCGCCACGCAGCAATCGCTGCGCAGCCAGATCGCGATCGTGCAGCAGGAGCCGATCCTGTTTCACCGCTCGCTCGCCGAGAACATCGCCTATGGCCGGCCCGGCGCCAGCTTTGATGCGATCGAGCAGGCGGCGCGGCTCGCGAATGCGCACGACTTCATCCTGCGTCTGCCGAAGGGTTACGGCACGCTGGTCGGCGAGCGCGGCGTCAAACTGTCGGGCGGCGAGCGGCAGCGCGTGGCGCTGGCGCGCGCGTTCCTGGCGGATGCGCCGGTGCTGATCCTGGACGAGGCGACCTCGAGCCTCGATTCGGAATCGGAGGCGCTGATCCAGGAGGCGATGGAGCGGCTGATGAAGGGCCGCACGTCGATCGTGATCGCGCACCGGCTGTCGACGGTGAGGAGCCTCGATCGCATCCTGGTGTTCGACCGCGGCGAGATCGTCGAGCAAGGCACGCATGCTCTGCTCGCGGCCAAGCCGGCGGGCATTTATCGCGGCCTGTTCGAGCGCCAGGTGGTGGAGCTCGGGCAGATCGCAGCAGCGGAATGAGGCGCGGCCTGCGGACGGAGGAGAACGTCCGCAAGCCGCGAAGGATCAGGGCAGGGATGGATTGACATGAAAGACCTGACGCGCGGCTCCATCGTGAGCCACATCCTGCACATGGCGCCACCGATCGTGGTCGGCATGATCACGATCATGATCTGCCAGCTCGTCGACCTCTACTTCGTCTCGAGCCTCGGCGAGGCCGCGATCGCGGGCGTCGCCGCGGCCGGCAACGCCGGCTTTCTCGTCAACGCCTTGATGCAGGTGCTCGGCGTCGGCACGGTTGCGTTGATGGCGCATGCCGTGGGCCGCAAGGACCGTGACGATGCCAATCTGGTGTTCAACCAATCGGTCGTCCTGTCGGTGCTGTTCGGGCTGCTGACGCTGGTTGCGGGTTTCGCGCTGTCGCGTCCCTATATGCGCGCGGTCGCGGCCGACGACGCAACGATCGAAGCCGGCACCCTCTATCTGCTCTGGTTCATGCCGGCGCTGGCGCTGCAATTCGCGACGCAAGTGATGGCGTCCGCATTGCGGGCGACCGGCATCGTGCGGCCGAGCATGCTGGTGCAGGCGCTCGCGGTGGGCATCAACATCGCGCTGGCGCCGGTCCTGATCTCGGGCTGGGGCACCGGGCATCCGCTCGGTGTCGCTGGAGCTGGCCTCGCAAGCTCGATCGCCGTCTGTATCGGCGTGCTGATGCTGCTCACGTATTTCCTGAAGCTGGAGCGCTACGTCGCCTTTCATCCTGCGCAATGGCGGCCTCAGCTTTGGCAGTGGAAGAGAATCCTCAATGTTGGCCTGCCTGCCGGCGGTGAGTTCGTGATGGTCTTCATCATCATGGCCGTGGGCTATTATGTGCTGAGCGTTTTCGGCCCGGCGGCGCAGGCCGGATTTGGTATCGGCACGCGTCTCCTCGGCCTGATCCAGATGCCGGCGCTCGCCATTGCGCTGGCTGCGGGGCCCATCGCCGGCCAGAACTTCGGCGCCGGCAACGGCGCGCGCGTGCGGGAGACCTTTGTCAAGGCGGCGCTTGTCGCGACCGCCGTGATGATCGTGTTCCTGGCCCTCGCGCAACTCGCGCCGGGTCTGTTGCTTGCCGGCTTCTCGAGTGATCGGGAAACGTTGGCGGTTGCGTCGCTCTTCCTGCGCATCGTCTCGTTCAACATGGTGGCGCAGGGGCTGATCTTCACCACCTCCAGCATGTTCCAGGGACTCGGCAACACCAAGCCCGTGCTGGTGAGCTCGGCAATGCGGGTCCTCACCTATTCCCTGCCGTCGATCTGGCTCTCGACGTGGCCGGGCTTTCGGATGGAGCACGTCTGGTATTTGTCGATTGTGACAACGACGCTTCAGGCTGCGTTGAGCGGGTGGTTGCTGTACCGCGAATTCGGCAAGCGCCTGGCTCCGCTGCGGCACGTCGAGGTTCCGGAGGAGGTGGAGACTGAGCCTGAAGCGCCTCCTGCGCGCGCGCCGGCATAGCGACAGCCTGGTCGTGTCGCGACAAGGACGCATCTTCGTTGGCGCACACGTCAGTGCGCGCCAACGCTATTCCAGACCAGGGTGAGGCCCGACAGGAACAAGAGGCCGAGCACGACATCGCCGAAATGCTTGTCGTTCAGCGCGTGATAGACGCGCGCGCCCGCCCATGCGCCGATCAGCGTGCCGGGAAAGGCGACAGCCGCGAGCCAGACCACCTTGAAGGCGACGAGGCCCGATGCCGTCTGCAGCACCAGCGCGGTGGCGAGCACCGTGAAGTTGAAGAGCTGGAAGATGCCGCGCCGCTCGTGCTTGTTCCAGCCGCGGATGTTGGCCCACAGGATCGGCAGCGGCCCCGAGAGTCCGGCGAGGCCGCCGAGAATGCCGCCGGCAAAGCCGATCGCGCCGTCGGCAATCCGGCCGCCGGCCTTGAAGGCGAGCGGCCTCTTGTTGAGGTACAGCGCGCTCGAGAAGATCAGGATCAGCACGCCGACGCTCAGCTTGAACACTTTTGGATCGGCCGACGCGACCATCATGGTCCCGAGCGGCACGCCGATCAGCCCGCCGATCAGGAACGGCCAGACCAGCGAGAGATCAAAACTCTTCCACATCGAGGGCAGCGTCGAGGTCTGCGCGATCACCGAGCAGATCAGCACCAGCGGGACCGCGAGCGTGGGCGGCAGGACGTAGAGCCAGATGCCGAGCGCCATCAGCGCCGTGCCGAATCCGGCCAGTCCCGAGACGAAGCCGCCGGCCAGCGCGCCGAACAGCAGCAGCGCGTAAGTGGACGTTTCCACCTGTCATTTCCTGTCGTTAGCGGCGATGCCGAACTTCGATCGCTGCTTTTGAACGTCATCTGGCGCATAGCACAGATGCGGCCGGGAAGGTCAATTTCAAAACCGCACGCAAGCGTGATGCCGGAGGGCGGGCATTCGCGGAAGACGCGCCTACATGATGCTCGCACTTTAATCTTGGGGCCTGCCGGGCGTCACGCCGCACCGTCCCTGATGAGATGATGGAGCATGATCATGACCCGCATGAACATTGCCGTTGCGGCCGCGCTGTTATCGGTCGCCGGCCTGACGCCGACATTGGCGCAGGCGCAGTTTTCCGAGCCTGCAGCCTATCAGGCCGCACATCCCGACCGCGATGTGCTCAATGGCGGCCAGCTCACGCCCGCGGGGCGCGCAGCCCGCGGCGAGGCGTTGGCCCCGAGCGAGGCCTATGCGGCCTATCCTGCAGCCGTTGCGCCGGTCGTTCGCCCACGCCACCGTCGTCATCATCGATAAGAAGAGTCTAGACGATCTGTCTGGTGTCGGCGGGCTCGTGTAGCGCGCCGATCAGGATGCGCAGCGCTTGCGTCAATTCCGCCCTGTTGCGTGCCGCCCCCAGCGAGACACGCGCCGCATGCGGCGGTGTTCCATCCACGGTGAAGGCATCGCCTCCCACGATCGCGAGTCCATTGCGCAGCAGATGTGCCGCGACATCGCGCCGGCCCTCCGGCAGCCGCAGCCAGAGATGATGAGCGGCATGCTTGGCCAGGAACTGAAAACCCTTTAGGGCGCGTTGCGCAATCTGTTGGCGCCCAACTGCCTCGTTGCGGATGGCCGTGATGATGCGGTCGGCGATACCGGCCTCGATCCAGTGCGTCACCAGAGCGACCATCAGCGGCGCCGGCATCTGGACGGTGGCCTGCAAGTGGCCGCGCATCTGAAGCTGCGCGTCGGCATCGGGCGTCACCAGATAGGCAACGCGCAGCGCCGGCGCAATGCATTTTGACAGCGTGGTTGCGAGATAAGTCCGCTCCGGAATGAGGTTCGCGATCGGCGACGCCGAGCGATCAAGCAGCCCGTAGGCGTCGTCCTCGATCAGGATCGTGCCGGCATCGCGAACGATCTTTGCGACGGCGCTGCGCCGCTCAGCCGAAAGCGTTGCGGTGGTCGGATTGTGCAGCGTCGGAATGAGATAAACGGCCTTTGGCCGGTGCACGCGGCACGCCTTTACCAGCGCATCGGGCAGGATGCCGTCCTCGTCCATCGGGACGCCGACGAGCTTGACGCCGAGCTGTGCTGCGGCGGCCTTGATGCCGGGGAAGGTGAGGGCTTCGGTCAGCACGGTTTCGCCGGGCCGCGCAAGATGAGCGAGCAGGTTGAAGAGGATCGTCTGTGCGCCCGGAAAGATCACGAGCCTTTCGGCCTGCGCATGCGGAGCGCGTGCGCGCATCCAGCGCGCGGCGACCTCGCGTTCATGCGCGCTGCCGCCGGGCGGCTGATAATTGAGATACGCCGTCAGGCCCGATTGCGTGCGGATGGCTTCCATTCCGGCGACGATGCGCTCGTCGAGCTGCGCCTCGAGCGGATGCGGCGGCACGTTCATCGAGAGGTCGATCGCGACCGGATGCGGCAGGTCGACCGCGCGCCGCGCGCTGGTCTCCGACACGAACGAGCCCTGTCCGACGCGGGCTTCCATGATGCCGCGGCGCCGGGCTTCAGTGTAGGCGCGCGTCACCGTGGTGAGGTCGATGCCGAGTGCTTTTGCCAGCGCCCGCTGCGTCGGCAATTGCTGGCCGCGCACCAACCTCCCGGCGGCGATATCGGCCTCCATGGCCTCGACGATGCGCTGGTAGCGCGGCCCCGAGAGCTCCGAGATTGTAGGGATCCAGCCCATGCAATTTAGGCCTATAAGCTTTGAATGTATGGATGCATGATATTATTGTATGGATCGTCGAAAAGGAAGAGGTGTGGTCATGGCGACGGTCTCTCTGGCAAAGGCGATGTGGCGCGGTTTCAGCGGCAAATGTCCCAATTGCGGGGAGGGGCATATGTTCGGCCGTTTCCTGAAAGTGACCGAGGCTTGCGATCATTGTGGCGAGGAGCTGTTTCACCAGCGCGCCGACGACTTTCCCGCCTATCTCGTGATGGTCGTGGTCGGTCATCTCGTGGTGCCGGCAATTCTTGCGATCGAGACCGCCTACGCGCCGCCCGAGTGGCTGCAGCTTGCGGTGTGGCTGCCCGTGACGCTGTTCGCTTCGCTCGCGCTGCTGCAACCAACCAAGGGCGCCATCGTCGGGCTGCAATGGCAGCTTGGCATGCACGGCTTCGAGGCGAGCAAGCTGCGGCGGGAGACGGGCGGCCTTGCGCCGGTGCTGGTGAAAGCGGACACGCGCGCCGCCTGAATCGAGCGCGCCGATGGCGGTGTTGCGAGAGATCGTGGTGTAACTGTTGTCGTCGTTCCGGGGCTCGCGCAGCGAGAGCCCGGAATCCATTCATTCACCAACACTGCGGCCCGATGGATTCCGGACTCGTGCTGCGCACGCCCCGGAATCACGATGGTGATCCAAATTCCAAATGGTGAGGGGTCCGATGCGCTAGCATCGAACCCCTCGTTGCTTCCTCAGCAGGACGCGTTTTCTTCACGCGAACCGGAAAACCACTTCGCTCGAAAACGCTTCAGAGTATCAGCCGGCCTGTAAGCCGGGTTCTGTAGGGCACCGCCCGCTTGCGCGAACGATACGCGACGGCCATTCCTCTGGAACCATGTTTGCACATGGCCTCGAGCAACCTACCCGGACGGCGGGCCTGACATCGCCCCGCGGCGTTATCGCTTTCGCGAACAGCCCGCTATGCCGTCCCTATTCGGTTTTGCTCCCGGTGGGGTTTGCCATGCCGGCTCCGTTGCCGGAACCGCGGTGCGCTCTTACCGCACCTTTTCACCCTTACCCGCCTACGCTGCTTGCGCAGCTTCGGCGCGGCGAGCCTTGCGGGCTTGTCGCGCCATAGCCCCGAAGGGGCGACGGCGGGCGGTTCGTTCTCTGTGGCACTTTCCCTGGGGTCACCCCCGCCGGACGTTATCCGGCACCGCATGTCAAGGGAGCCCGGACTTTCCTCCCCGGCGGCCTTTCGGCACCTGCCGGAGCGGCCGTCCGGCCGACTGACGGGACTACGCATGGGCATTTGTGACGGTTCCGTCAAGCCGATATCGCGACGTACGATCCGCCCGAAATAATTTATCCTGAAGATGTCGTTTGGAACGTACCCCGTTCGACTGGATGTCGGCGAGTGAGCCGAACAACAGGAGTGAAGCCATGCAATATCTGCTGATGATCTATCAGAACGAGGTCGAGTACGCGAAGAACGACGCGGCGACCAGCCAGAAGATGCTGGCCGAATACCAGGCCTTCACGCAATCCATCATCCAGAGCGGCAACTTCAAGGCCGGCGACCGCCTGCAGCCGACCACGACTGCAACGACCGTGCGTGTGCGCGAGGGCAAGACGCTGACGACCGATGGTCCGTTCGCGGAAACACGCGAGCAGCTCGGCGGTTACTACCTGGTCGAGGCGAAGGATCTCAACGCGGCGATCGAGATCGCGGCGCGGATTCCCAGCGCGCGCATCGGCTCGATCGAGGTGCGGCCGATCTGGGTCTACGACAAGTGACGGCCGAGCCGCGCGTCGCCGCATGACCCCTGGCGAGATCGACAGGATATTCCGTGACGAGGCGGGGCGGGCGCTGGCCACGCTGATCCGCCTCGTCGGCGATTTCGATCTCGCCGAGGACGCACTCCAGGATGCTTTCGCCGTTGCCCTGGAACGCTGGGCGGGGTGTGCGGCCCCTGACAATCCGCGCGCCTGGCTGGTCAACGTCGCCAAGCACAAGGTGATCGACCGCATCCGCCGCCAGGCGGTCTTCCGCGGCAAGCAGCAGGCGCTGGTGCATGAGCTCGAGCTCAACGCGCTGGGCCCCGACGAGCCGCCGGCAACGCTCGATGACGACATGCTGCGGCTGATCTTCACCTGCTGCCATCCCGCCTTCGCGCCCGAGGTGCAGGTCGCGCTGACGCTGCGTACGGTCTGTGGGCTGTCGACGGCGCAGGTGGCGCGCGCCTTTCTCGTCAGCGAGGAGGCGATGGCGCAGCGGCTCGTCCGCGCCAAGCAGAAGATCAGGCTTGCCGGCATCCCCTACGAAGTGCCGGAGCGCGAGGCGCTGGCGCCGCGGCTCGATGGCGTGCTGGCCGTGATCTATCTCGTCTTCACCGAGGGCTATGTCGCGACCGAGGGCACGGACCTGATGCGGCCCGATCTCGCCGTCGAGGCCATCAGGCTTGGTCGCCTGCTGGACCGCTTGCTGCCCGATCGCGCCGGGATCAAGGGCCTGCTGGCGTTGATGCTGCTGCACGACGCGCGCCGCGCCGGGCGCGAGACGCCGGCCGGCGACATCGTGCTGCTCGAAGAGCAGGACCGCGCGCTGTGGGACCGCGCGCAGATCGATGAGGGCCTGCGGCTGGTGGAGGACGCGCTGCGCGTGCCGGGCCGGCCGCAGCCCTATGCGGTGCAGGCCGCGATCGCCGCGCTGCATGCGCGTGCGCCGAGCTTCGAGGAGACCGATTGGCCGCAGATTGCGGGGCTCTACCAGGTGCTGCTGCGCATCAGTCCTTCGCCGGTGATCGAGTTGAACCATGCGGCGGCGGTGTCGATGGTCGATGGGCCGGCACGAGCGCTCGATCTCGTCGATGCCATCACCGCGCGCGGCGGGCTTCGCGGCTATGAGCTGTTGCCCGCGGTGCGCGCGGATTTGTTGCGGCGGCTCGGCAGGACGGAGGAGGCGCGCGAGGCGTATCGTGCGGCGACCGAGGCGACGCAACTCGAGCCGTTGCAGCGGCTCTATGCGCGAAGGGTGCGGGAGATGGGGTAGGGCTGTATCAACGTCATCATGCGAGCCAACGGGTCCGCGCGAAGCGCGGCCCGATGACAGGCTCCGCGAAGCAATCCAGACTGCCTCGGGGGAAACAGTCTGGATTGCTTCGTCGCATCAGCGCAAAATTGCTTCGCAATCTTGTCGCGAGCTCCTCGCAATGACGGAGGATGTAGCTGTCGCCCTCACTTCGCAACCGTCGTCGCGTCCGACGGCAAGCTCGCCAGCAGCGCCTGCAATGTCGAGAGCGTCGAATGATCCGCGACACCGTCGAGCCGGGCCGGACGGAAATGGCGCTGAAAGGCGGTGACGACCTCCATGGTCGCGGCGTCGTATTTGCCGTTCAGGGGCACGCCATAGCCGTACCGTGCGAGTGCCTGCTGCATGCTCAGTACCGCGTCGCTGATGGTGCCGAGCATCAGCTTCTCGCCCCGAACGATCGGCGCGGGTGTTACCCAGTGACCGACGCCGGAATTAGCCAGCGAATGCCACGGAAATTTTTCGCCGGGGTCCTTCTTGCGGGCGGGCGCGACGTCGGAATGGCCGAGCACCCGGTGCGCCGGCACCTTGCGGCGGAGCATGATACCGCGGCACAGCGCGATCACGGCGGCGATCTGGCGCAGCGGATACTCCGGATAGCCCCAGTCATGGCCGCGATTGATGATCTCGATGCCGATCGAGCAGGAGTTGATATCGTCCTCGCCGGCCCAGGAAGAGACGCCCGCGTGCCAGGCGCGCTTGGTCTCGGGCACGCATTGCACGATGCGGCCGTCCTCCAGCACGACATAATGCGCCGAGACCTCGGTGCCGGCCGTGCAGAGCCGCGCCAGCGCGCCCTCGACATCGGGCATGCCGGTGTAGTGCAGCACGATCATGTCCGGCTGCCGTCCCTTGTTGCGCTCGCCATAATTGGGCGAGGGGATGATGTCGGACACGATCGAGGAATCGGGCTCGAACGTCCGCAGGCCCGCCACGGTCTTGGGAACCGGGAGAACACGTTGTCGCTTCGAATCGGATCCAGACGGCGTGGACGAACCGGAGGGCATGAGCAGCTCAAACGGACGGAGAGTGGGGCAAGCCCTTCTCTTTACTATTCCTTTACCCTGCACCGTGCGCAATCACGCGACGCGGTTAACGGATGCATTTTGGCGATGTGTGTGGATGAAGCATCACCCCCATGTCACCTTTTCCACTTGTCACGAGCCGAGCAACGCTTTCTTAACGCTAAGGGCCGTTACTGAGAGATGAAGAGCCGACCCGCGTCCGGAGGCGGCCAAAGCGTATTTTGGCTCGAAATCCCATGGCTGCCCGACAAATTCCACTGGGAACACTGGGTTGGTGGCCCGGGACGACCGGGCTCGGTTACCATGCAGAACGGGGGCTTTGTCGTGGAACCGCCGCGACGCGCAATGATTCGAGGCGTTATGGGCTTGTTCGACCCCGATCTCGCTTGGTCAGGCTGGGTGGTCGGCAGGCGTCACGCATGAGCTCGGCGCCGCATATCCCTGTTCTTGGCCGTGAGGCCATCGCGCAACTCGCTCCGCGCGAGGGCGGCGTCTATGTCGACGCCACTTTCGGTGCCGGCGGCTATAGCCGCGCGATCCTGGAGGTGCCGGGAACCCGACTGATCGCCATTGATCGCGACCGCACCGCGATTGCCGGCGGTGCCGAGCTGGTCGAACGCTCCGCGGGCCGGCTGACGCTGGTCGAGGACCGCTTCTCCAACCTTGCCGAGGTCTGCGCCGCGCAAGGCGTCGAGGCGATCGACGGCGTCGTGATGGACGTCGGCGTGTCCTCGATGCAGCTCGACCAGGCCGGCCGCGGCTTCTCCTTCCGCCTCGACGGTCCGCTCGACATGCGGATGGGGCGGACAGGCCCGACCGCGGCCGACGTCGTCGCGCGCGCCTCCGAAGGCGATCTTGCCGACATCATCTATCTCTTCGGCGAGGAGCGGCATTCCCGCCGCATCGCCCGCGCCATCGTGGCGGACCGGCAGGAAACGCCGTTCACCACCACGCGCGCGCTCGCCGATCTCGTCGGCAGGGTGGTGCGATCGAAGCCCGGGGACATTCACCCGGCGACGCGGACGTTCCAGGCGCTGCGCATCTTCGTCAACGAAGAGCTCGAGGAACTCCAGAGCGCGCTCGCTGCGGCCGAGCGCGTGCTCAAGCCCGGCGGCCGCCTCGTGGTCGTCTCGTTCCATTCGCTGGAAGACCGTATCGTCAAGAATTTCCTCTCCGAGCGTTCCAAGACGGGCGGCGGTTCGCGGCATCTGCCGGAAGTCGCGCAAAGTGCGCCGAGCTTCCAGCTGCTGACGCGGCGGCCGGTCGTCGCCGGCGAGGACGAAGTCGCGCATAATCCGCGCGCGCGCTCGGCAAAGCTGCGCGCCGCCGAGCGCACCTCGGCGCCGGCGCACGAGACCGACGAGGCATCGTCCTGGCCAAAGCTCTCGGACGTGATGAGGGGCGGCTAGCGCATGCGCATCATCCACCTCCTCGTCATCGGTGCGCTGATCTTCGCAGCCGC
Organism: Bradyrhizobium vignae; assembly: GCF_004114425.1. Lineage (GTDB taxonomy): Bacteria > Pseudomonadota > Alphaproteobacteria > Rhizobiales > Xanthobacteraceae > Bradyrhizobium > Bradyrhizobium vignae. Next base: position 50,342 of record NZ_RDQF01000050.1, read on the forward strand.
CCATGTCTACCGGATCAAGATGGACTCCACGGCGCGCACCGAGAAGGTGCTGCGGCTGCATGCGGAGATCCGCGAACAGCGCGATGCGATCGCCTCGCTGCGCGCAGAATGGGCCAAGCTCGATGCGCCCTTGCGACTGCAAGGCCTGTCCGACCGGCATCTGTCGCTGAAGCCGATCAACGGCACGCAATATGATTCGCTGAAGAACCTGCCGGAGCGTCCGCCGCGGATGTTCAGGCCGGGCGAGCCCGATCCGATCGGGGCCATGCTCAAGACCATCGAAGCCGCGAGCGACCCTGACACGGTGACGGGTTCCGTTCCTCACCCCGAGGACAAGCAATGAGCCCGGCAACGCCTGCAAGACCAACCGAAAAGTCGGCCGAGCCTTGGCGGCAGCGGCTGATCCGAAGCCTGCTCTACGGGCGCAATGTCGATCGCGCCGCGAAGGCGCGCGCGCGCGTGGGCCTCGCAATGCTCGCCTTCGCCTCGGTCTACGCTTTGATCGGCGGCCGGCTCGTGATGTTCGCGATCGGCGCCGACGCCCACAGCGCGCGCCGCGCTGCGGCGCAGGAGGTGGTTGCGACCGCGCGGCCCGACATCGTCGACCGCAACGGCGCAATCCTTGCGACCGACGTCAAGGCGGCGAGCCTGTTCGGCGAGCCGCGCCGCATCATCGACAAGGACGAGGCGATCGAGCTCTTGACCGCGACCATTCCCGACCTCGACGAGGTCGAGGTGCGCGAGCGCCTCAGGACGCGCAAGGGTTTCGTCTGGCTCAAGCGCGAGGTCACGCCGGCGCAGCAGCAGGCCGTCCACAAGCTCGGAATTCCCGGCATCGGCTTCCTGCGCGAGAACAAGCGCGTCTATCCCACCGGCAACGAGGTCGCCCATCTCATCGGTCTCGTCAACATCGACAACCAGGGCATCGCTGGCCTCGAGAAGTGGCTCGACAACCAGGGGCTGGCCGATCTCCACCGCGCCGGCTTTGCCACCGACCGGCTGCAGAAGCCGATCGAGCTCTCGGTCGACCTGCGCGTCGAGCATGCGCTGCGCGACGAGCTGTTGAAGGCCAAGGACAAGTTCCACGCCAAGGCCGCCTCCGGGATCGTCTCCAACGTCAAGACCGGCGAGATCGTGGCGATGGTCTCGCTGCCGGACTTCGATCCCAACAATCCGAAGGAAGCGCACGACCCCGACCGCATCAACCGCCTGACCACCGGCGTCTACGAGATGGGCTCGACCTTCAAGGCGTTCACGCTGGCGATGGCGCTCGATTCCGGCAAGATCAACTTGAACTCGATGTGGGATGCGCGCGGAAACCTGCACTACGGCAAGTTCACGATCCACGACAGCCATCCGCTCGGACGTTTCATCAACACCAAGGAAGTGTTCACCTACTCGTCCAACATCGGTGCCGCACGGATCGCACTCGGCCAGGGCGTCGAGGCGCACAAGGCCTTCCTCGCCAAGATGGGGCAGTTGACGCGGCTGCGCACCGAATTGCCGGAGAGCGCGGCGCCGCTGATCCCGCGGCGCTGGAGCGAGCTGAACACGGTGACTGCCGCGTTCGGCCAGGGCCTCTCCGTGGCGCCGCTGCAAGCGGTGATGGGTATCAACGCGCTGGTGAACGGCGGCTACCTGATTCCGCCGACATTCATGAAACGAAGCGAATCCGAAGCCATGGCCATGGCCAAGCGCGTCATCAAGCCGGAGACCAGCGACAAGATGCGGTTCCTGATGCGGCTCAACGCCGAAATCGGCACCGCCAAGACCGCCGACATCAAGGGCTACTATGTCGGCGGCAAGACCGGAACGTCGGAAAAGGTCATCAACGGCCGCTACGCCAAGAAGCGCGTGCTCAACTCGTTCACCGCCATCATGCCCTGCGACGATCCGAAATATCAGATCCTGGTGATGCTGGACGAGCCGCAGGCGATTCCCGAGACGAAGGGTTTCATCACCTCCGGCTGGAACGCGGTGCCGACCGGCGGCAAGGTGATCGAGCGGATCGCGCCGCTTCTGGGCGTCGAGCCGCGGTTTGACCTGCCGCCGTCCGAGCGCCTTATTCTTGCAGCATCCAGGACAACCCAGTAATCAACCGGGTGGGCCGTCGCCGGTGCTGAGTCGGGATTTTCCCAAGGATTCGGCTTTCCGGCCGGGCATGTCGACTGGAAGACCATGAAGCTGCGCGACCTCTTAGGTCAAGACGTTCTGGGCAATGATGCCGCGATCGAGCCCGCCGTTGCGGCGCTCGACGTGAGCGGGGTTGCGCTCGACAGCCGCGTGGTCAAGCCGGGCGATCTGTTCTTCGCGCTCGCGGGCAGCAAGACCGATGGCGCTCGCTTCATCGATGCTGCGGTTGCTGCGGGCGCGATCGCAATCGTCGGCGACCATGCGCCAACAGCATGCAAGGTGCCGTTCATCGCCGCCACCAATCCGCGCCGCGCGCTGGCGCTCGCCGCCGCAAGATTCTTCCCCGCGCAGCCCGCAACGATTGCGGCGGTGACCGGAACCAGCGGCAAGACCTCGGTTGCCGCCTTCACGCGTCAGATCTGGGAGCGGCTCGGACATGCCTCCGCCAGCATCGGCACCATCGGTCTCGTTTCGCCGAAGCGCACGGTATACGGCTCGCTGACGACGCCGGATCCGATCGCGCTGCACCGGCAGCTCGACGAGATCGCGCGCGAAGGCGTCACGCATCTCGCCTTCGAGGCGTCCTCGCACGGGCTCGACCAGTACCGCCTCGATGGCGTGCATATCTCGGCCGGCGGATTCACCAATCTCTCGCGCGACCATATGGATTACCATCCGACGGTCGCGCATTATCTCGCGGCAAAGCTTCGCCTGTTCCGCGAGCTGATCCCGCCGGGCGGCGCCGCCGTGATCTCGGCCGATCATGATTGCTCGGCGGAAGCGATCGATGCGGCGAAGGCGCGCGGCCTGCGCATCATGGCGGTGGGCCGCAACGGTGATGGCGCAGGCGAGGGCATCCGCCTCACCGAGGCCGTGGTCGAAGGCTTTGCGCAGAAGCTCACGGTCGAACATCGCGGCAGGGGCTACGCGATCCGGCTGCCGCTGGTCGGCGAATTCCAGATCGAGAACGCGCTGGTGTCGGCCGGCCTTGCCATCGGCACCGGCAGCGACGCTGCAAACGTGTTCGCAAGCCTCGAACATCTCGAAGGCGCCAAGGGCCGGCTCGAGCGCGTCGGCGAGCGCAACGGCGCGCCGATCTTCGTCGACTATGCGCACAAGCCCGACGCGCTGGCGAAAGCGCTGCAGGCGCTGCGGCCCTATGCCAAGCGCAGGCTGGTCGTCGTGTTCGGTGCCGGCGGCGACCGCGATGCCGGCAAGCGTCCGATCATGGGCGCGATCGCGGCGGAGAATGCCGACGGCGTCATCATCACCGACGACAATCCGCGCAGCGAGAAGCCGGATGCCATCCGCGCCGCGATCCTCGCCGCTGCGAAGGGCGCACGCGAGATCGGCGACCGCGCTGCCGCGATCCGCGCCGCGATCGAGGAGCTGGAAGACGGCGATGCACTGCTCATCGCCGGCAAGGGCCACGAGACCGGGCAGATCGTCGGTGGAGAGGTGCTGCCCTTCAGTGATCACGAGGCGGTTGCCGCCGCACTAGCGTCGAGGATTGCATGAGCGCGCCGATATGGACGGTTGCCGAGGTCGCGCGTGCGCTGGGCGCCGCCGGATCTTTCCCGGATACGCCGATCGATTTCGTCACCCAGGACAGCCGACTGGTGAAGCCGGGCAGCCTGTTCGTCGCGCTCAGCGGCACGCCGAGCGGCGGCTTCATCTCGGCCTTCGCCAGCGCGCGCGACGGTTGGGAGTTCGCGGACAAGGCGGAAGCCGCAGGCGCGGTCGCGATGATCGTGCCGCACGAGATCGCGGGCATCCGCATTCCCCAGATCGTCGTGAAGGATACGCTGATCGACGGCCTCTGGGGCCTCGCGCGCGCCGCCCGCGCCCGCTTCCGCGGGCCGGTGATCGGGCTCACCGGCAGCGCCGGCAAGACCAGCACCAAGGAGTTTCTGGCGGCTTATCCGAACGCCTATGCCAGCCCCTCGAGCTTCAACAATTTTTGGGGCGTGCCGCTGACGCTGTGCAATGCCAAGCCGGACGCCAGCCTCTGGGTCGTCGAGATGGGCATGAACCAGCAAGGCGAGATCGCGCGGCTCAGCGAATTGACGCGGCCGACCGTCGCGCTCGTCGTCAACGTCCAGCCGGTGCATCTGGAGAAGCTCGGCTCGCTCGACGCTATCCGGCGCGAAAAGGTGTCGATCGCGCTCGGCCTGCCCGAAGATGGCGTGCTGTTGCTGCCCGCCGGGATCAAGGCGCCCGAGTGGAAAGGCAGGGTCGTGCGCTTCGGAGGCGAGCACACCGAGGTGCACGAGGTCGCGCATGCGCCTCACGGCGAGAGCTGGCAGGTCGTGGCCGCGATCGGCAAGAAGGAGATCGCCTTCAGCCTCACCCCCGGCGCGCCGCACCGGGTGCACAATGCGCTGGCTGCGCTGGCCTCGATTCATGCTGCGCATCTCGACGTCGCGACGCTCGCGATCAAGCTCGACCGCGTCGGCATCATGACCGGCCGCGGCGTCGAGCAGGCAATCGGCGACATCACCGTGATCGACGACAGCTTCAACGGCAATCCGGCCAGCGTGGCGGCTGCGCTGCAAAGCCTTGAGGCGCGCAACATCAGCGGCGGTCGCCGCATCGCGGTGCTCGGCGACATGCTCGAGCTGGGCGAGGACGCACCGAGCTATCACACCGGCCTCGCCAGGCATCTCGAAGGCATCGACGCGGTCTACTGCGTCGGCCCGCTGATGCGTCATCTCTACGACGTGCTGCCAGCGGGCAAGGGCCTCGGCTGGCACGACGATCCCGCCACGCTGAAGCCGAGCGAGGTTGCGCGCCTGCTGAAGGCAGGCGACGTCGTGGTTGTCAAGGGCAGCAAGAAGATGTTCTGGGTCAACAAGTTTGTGCCGGGGCTGGTGGCCGCCTTGCAGGCAAAGGCGTAAACTGCTTGGAAGGCGCTGTTCCCGAATCCCTCTTTTGCGGCACGAAGCCGTCCGTTTCCCCTGAGGTCGCGTCCGACCCGATGATGAAGACCAGCGAATGCGCGTGAGGCACGTTGAGGCCAAAATGAAGGCCGAGAACCAGGCCAAGGCTGCGCGTGCGAAGGCGCCATAGGACCGTCTGAATGTTTTACTGGCTGATCGAGCTCTCCAATACATTTCCGGGCTTCGGTGCAATCCGCACGGTCCTGAACGTCTTCCGCTACATCACCTTCCGCACCGGCGGCGCCGTCGTCACCGGCGCGCTGTTCGTGTTCCTGTTCGGACCCTGGATCATCGATCATTTGCGCATCCGCCAGGGCAAGGGCCAGCCGATCCGCACCGACGGTCCGCAATCGCATCTCGCCAAGAAGGGCACGCCCACCATGGGCGGGCTGATGATCCTGTCCGGGCTCACGGTCGGCACGGTGCTGTGGGCCAATCCGCTCAACCCCTATGTCTGGATCGTGCTCGCAGTGACGCTCGGCTTCGGCTTCGTCGGCTTCTACGACGATTACCTCAAGGTCACCAAGCAGACCACGACCGGGTTCGGCAGCAAGCTTCGCCTGCTGATCGAGGCGGCGATCGCGCTGGTCGCCTGCTATGCGCTGGTGCGGCTGAACCGCGATCCCGCATCGACTGCGCTGACGATTCCCTTCCTGAAGGACACGGTGCTGCATTTCGGCTGGTTCTTCGTCATCTTCGGCGCCTTCGTCATCGTCGGCTCCGGCAACGCGGTGAACCTCACCGACGGTCTCGACGGCCTCGCCATCGTGCCGGTGATGATTGCGACCGCGAGCTTTGCGATGATCGCTTATCTCGCCGGCAACGCCGTGTTCGCCGAATATCTCCAGATCAAATATGTCGCGGGCACCGGCGAACTCGCCGTGCTCTGCGGCGCGCTGCTAGGGGCGGGCCTCGGCTTCCTCTGGTTCAACGCGCCGCCGGCCTCGATCTTCATGGGCGACACCGGCTCGCTCGCGCTCGGCGGAATGCTCGGTGCCATCGCGGTCGCGGTGAAGCACGAGATCGTGCTTGCGGTGATCGGCGGCCTGTTCGTGCTGGAGGCGGTCTCCGTCATCGTGCAGGTGGTGTCGTTCAAGCTCACCGGAAAGCGCATCTTCCGGATGGCACCGATCCATCATCATTTCGAGCAGCTCGGCTGGACCGAGCCGCAGATCGTGATCCGCTTCTGGATCATCTCGGTGATGCTGGCGCTCGCCGGTCTCTCGACGCTGAAGCTGCGCTGACGGTCCCCGCGATGATCCCGGTCACATCCTTCGCCGGCAAGACGGTCGCGGTGTTCGGCCTCGGCGGCTCGGGGCTCGCCTCGTGCCACGCGCTGAAGGCCGGCGGCGCCGAGGTGGTCGCCGCCGACGATAGTGCCGAGAATGTCGCCAAGGCCGCGCAGGCCGGCTTCATCACTGCGGACCTGCGCAACGTCTCCTGGGCGAAGTTTGCAGCGCTCGTGCTCGCGCCCGGCGTGCCGCTGACCCATCCGGTGCCGCACTGGAGCGTGCTGAAGGCGCGCGAAGCCGGCGTCGAGGTGATCGGCGATATCGAGCTGTTCTGCCGCGAACGGCGCCGGCATGCGCCGAACGCGCCGTTCGTTGCCATCACCGGCACCAACGGCAAGTCGACCACGACGGCGCTGATCGCGCATCTGACAAAGGTTGCCGGCTACGACACCCAGATGGGCGGCAATATCGGCACCGCGATCCTGTCGCTGGAGCCGCCACGCATGGGCCGCGTCCACGTCATCGAGATGTCGTCCTATCAGATCGACCTCACGCCCTCGCTCGATCCCTCCGTCGGCATTTTGCTCAACGTCAGCGAGGACCATATCGACCGCCACGGCACGCTCGCGCACTACGCCGCGGTGAAGGAGCGCCTCGTCGCGGCCGTGCAAGAAGGCGGCACCGCGATCGTCGGTGTCGACGACGGCTATTGCCGCGATGTCGCCGACCGGCTCGATCGCGCCGGCAAGAACGTGGTGCGGATCTCGGTCAAGAATCCGCTCGCGTCAGGCCTTTACGTCGAGCACGGCAACCTCGTGCGCGCGTCGGGCGGCGCCCGCAGCGAAGTCGCCGCGCTCGGCGGTATCGGCTCGCTGCGCGGCCTGCACAACGCACAGAATGCGGCCTGCGCGGCGGCGGCCGCGCTCGCGATGGGCATCAGCCTGGACGTGCTGCAGAACGGCCTGCGCAGCTTTCCGGGCCTTGCGCATCGCATGGAGCAGGTCGGGCGCCGCGGCAATGTGCTGTTCGTCAACGATTCCAAGGGCACCAACGCGGATGCCACCGCGCATGCGCTCTCGTCCTTCGCCGACATCTTCTGGATCGCCGGCGGCAAGCCGAAGGCGGGCGGCATCACCAGCTTGACGGGCTTCTTCCCGCGCATCCGAAAAGCCTATCTGATCGGCGAGGCCGCGCAGGAGTTTTCGGGCACGCTGGGACAAGTGCCGCACGAGATCAGCCAGACCCTCGATGTCGCGGTCGAGCACGCCGCGCGCGACGCGGAAGCGTCGGGCCTCACCGACGCCGTCGTGCTGCTCTCGCCGGCCTGCGCCTCATTCGACCAGTACCGCAATTTCGAGATACGCGGCACCAAGTTCCGCGAACTGGTGCAGGCGCTGCCGGGTGTGAAGCCGGTGGTCTGAGGCATCCCCTCTCCACAATCTCCGTTGTCGTCGCCCGGCGTGACCGGGCGACCCAGTATCCCAGAGGCGGTGCTTGAGCCGAGAGGCCGCGGCGTACTGGATGCGCCGGTCGAGCCGGGGCATGACAGTTAGAGCATGATGTTTTTATACGGAAACATAGCCTGAGTTTTTGAAGTAGTTGGTGCACTCCTCCTTGGAGAAGAGATCGAGGAGTTCACCAACCTTTCTCCAGGTTGCCTCCACGTCACGGGGCTCGGCAGCTCGCATGAGATGTTTGAGTTTGGCGAAGACCTGCTCGATCGGATTGAGGTCCGGGCTGTAGGGCGGCAAGAAGATGCGGTGGGCGC
>NZ_RDQF01000051.1:5000-56127 GCF_004114425.1 Bradyrhizobium vignae
CAGACTAGCAGGATGCGAAGTGATGTTTCGCGGACGACGGTCAAGATCTCGGTGATCAAACCATCTGGTGGAGCCAGACGGGATCGAACCGACGACCTCATGCTTGCAAAGCACGCGCTCTCCCAGCTGAGCTATGGCCCCGTAACCAGAAGACGAATGCTCACTCGATGAAAGTGGTGGGCCTGGGAAGACTTGAACTTCCGACCTCACGCTTATCAAGCGCGCGCTCTAACCAACTGAGCTACAAGCCCCTAACGCACATCCCGTTAAGGACCCTGGATCCTGCCGTTGCAGGCCCAGCGCGTGTTCGTCCGCGAAGAAAGAGAAACGAAGACGGCGAAATCCCGCCAATGCAGCTCAACGATCTGGCGATCTGTTGGCCACTGATGTTTCTAAAACGATCCGATAGTGAGCGTGAGCTCGCTGAAGGATCATCCTTAGAAAGGAGGTGATCCAGCCGCAGGTTCCCCTACGGCTACCTTGTTACGACTTCACCCCAGTCGCTGACCCTACCGTGGCCGGCTGCCTCCCTTGCGGGTTAGCGCACCGTCTTCAGGTAAAACCAACTCCCATGGTGTGACGGGCGGTGTGTACAAGGCCCGGGAACGTATTCACCGTGGCGTGCTGATCCACGATTACTAGCGATTCCAACTTCATGGGCTCGAGTTGCAGAGCCCAATCCGAACTGAGACGGCTTTTTGAGATTTGCGAAGGGTCGCCCCTTAGCATCCCATTGTCACCGCCATTGTAGCACGTGTGTAGCCCAGCCCGTAAGGGCCATGAGGACTTGACGTCATCCCCACCTTCCTCGCGGCTTATCACCGGCAGTCTCCTTAGAGTGCTCAACTAAATGGTAGCAACTAAGGACGGGGGTTGCGCTCGTTGCGGGACTTAACCCAACATCTCACGACACGAGCTGACGACAGCCATGCAGCACCTGTGCTCCAGGCTCCGAAGAGAGGGTCACATCTCTGCGACCGGTCCTGGACATGTCAAGGGCTGGTAAGGTTCTGCGCGTTGCGTCGAATTAAACCACATGCTCCACCGCTTGTGCGGGCCCCCGTCAATTCCTTTGAGTTTTAATCTTGCGACCGTACTCCCCAGGCGGAATGCTTAAAGCGTTAGCTGCGCCACTAGTGAGTAAACCCACTAACGGCTGGCATTCATCGTTTACGGCGTGGACTACCAGGGTATCTAATCCTGTTTGCTCCCCACGCTTTCGTGCCTCAGCGTCAGTACCGGGCCAGTGAGCCGCCTTCGCCACTGGTGTTCTTGCGAATATCTACGAATTTCACCTCTACACTCGCAGTTCCACTCACCTCTCCCGGACTCAAGATCTTCAGTATCAAAGGCAGTTCTGGAGTTGAGCTCCAGGATTTCACCCCTGACTTAAAGACCCGCCTACGCACCCTTTACGCCCAGTGATTCCGAGCAACGCTAGCCCCCTTCGTATTACCGCGGCTGCTGGCACGAAGTTAGCCGGGGCTTATTCTTGCGGTACCGTCATTATCTTCCCGCACAAAAGAGCTTTACAACCCTAGGGCCTTCATCACTCACGCGGCATGGCTGGATCAGGCTTGCGCCCATTGTCCAATATTCCCCACTGCTGCCTCCCGTAGGAGTTTGGGCCGTGTCTCAGTCCCAATGTGGCTGATCATCCTCTCAGACCAGCTACTGATCGTCGCCTTGGTAGGCCATTACCCTACCAACTAGCTAATCAGACGCGGGCCGATCTTTCGGCGATAAATCTTTCCCCGTAAGGGCTTATCCGGTATTAGCCCAAGTTTCCCTGGGTTGTTCCGAACCAAAAGGTACGTTCCCACGCGTTACTCACCCGTCTGCCGCTGACGTATTGCTACGCCCGCTCGACTTGCATGTGTTAAGCCTGCCGCCAGCGTTCGCTCTGAGCCAGGATCAAACTCTCAAGTTGGACTTGAACTTTGAACCGGCTGATCACAACGTTTGACGAGGTCCCACCATTTTTCATCGGCCGAAGCCGAAGAGCTGCCTGCGATTCACATCGCTGGCAACGATGGTGTTTCCTTTAAACGTGTACCGCCGAAGTCTTTCGTCCGGTCTCGATCAGAAAAGCCGAGGCTTTTCAGAAGCGAGACCCGCAAGGACTCCGCCGTCCACGTTTCTCTTTCTTCATCTTCACTTGTCAAACAGCCCGGAACCGGAGAGGTCCCAACCTTCCGAGGAGGAAGGGTTCCGACACCCTTACCGACGATGAATGACTCCAACCGACTTGACGTCGATTGTTGTGTCACTCAACAAGGTGAGGAGCATCAGTGGCGCGTTCGCTCGCCTCGGTCAGTGACCCGGCGGCGCCGCGCTCAGTGGTTGGGGTTATAGGCCCCACCTTCCGGGCTGTCAACGCCAATCGTCAACAAATCGTCGCACAGTGGATCATCGAAAAAATTCCAGCGATTCCAGTCGATTAGAGCGTCAACGGGCGCACGGACGGTGACCGCGCCGCAAAAAATCTCAAAAAAAATTTGCGCCCTAGGGAGCTCCGGAGGGGCTCCAGGGGGTCTCCGGAAGCGGCTCTGGGCGCCCCCCGGGCAGCCTCCGGCGCCCCCCGTTTCAGGAAACTTTTTCCATATTTGGCGCCGTACTTGAGCCACAATCCCGCGGCGTTCTGGTAAGAGACAAGCTTGAATCGCTGGGATGCCTGTGGGGGCTGCCGGCGATTTTCATGGGGTCAGAGGAAGGCGATCTTGCAGATGACGCGACCTTCTTCGGACATTCGAGAGACATCGAGAGACCTTTTTCCGTTTAGCTGTTCGTAATTTCGGCCGGCCCGTCATCGGGGCCTTCTGACCGCGAACGCCTATGCGGCTTGCCGTTTTCCCGCGATACGCCTCGAAGAGGGCGACCGGGAAGAGGCTCGAGACAGGGGGCTTTTGGGTCGTTGAATCGGGGGACTTGGGTTGAACCACAGGACGTCACGCGGCGCTTACGGGCGTGAGACCGGGATCATCGATCTCGGCCACGAGCCGCCGCTGTCCGTCGATGGTTCTGAAGCCGCCGTGATCGACCGCCGCCGCGTCTCGGTGCAATGGTTCAGCGGGACAATCTTGACCGGACTCTGCGGCGCGGCCCTGATCGGCGGCGCCGTTTTCGCGTCGCTCGACGGCGAAATGACCTTCGCCAAGGTGCCGGAGCGGGTCGAAGGCGCGCTGCGGGGTGCATTCGGCGCCGCCGATCGCGCCGCCACGCTGCACAAGAGCGACCGCCTGCCGCCGCCGAGCGAATCCACGGCTTCGCGCAACGTCATGCGGGTTTCGACGGTCGCCCGCGTCGGCAACCGTGACGTGATGCGCGTGCGTCCCTTCGTCCGGATCGCAGGCAACCTGTCGATGACGACGAGCGACCTGTCGGCGAAGATCCCGCCGTTCAACGCCCAGCGCCTGCTCACCGATGTCGGTTCCGATCCGAAGACGGCCTCCGACGATCCCAACAATCCGGAAGCCGTCGAGCCCGACGCGGAAGTGTCCTTCGTGACCAAGGACCTGTCGCCGGTGCTGCCGAAGGCCAAGATTTCCGCGGTGGTGGCGCTCGACGACATCCTGATGCGGGTGCGCGATGCCGCCAACTGGCGCGGCAATGGCGGGGTGCGCTACGCCTCGCTCGCCAATGCCACAGCCGACGTCTCCGGTGCGACCGGTCCCTCCGACATCAAGATGGCCTACGCCACCGAGGTGTCGCCGTCCGACCCCTATGCGGGCTTCAAGACGCGCGTGGTGCCGGAAAACGTCACGCTGCTGCCGAAGACCAAGGAGCAGATCACCGGCGGCAATCCCAACGGCGAACGCGTCCACATCGTCAAGAAGGGCGACAGCGTCGCCTCCGTGCTGCGCGATCTCGGCGCCAATGCCGACGAGATCAAGGCGATCACCGCAACGCTCGGACCGCGCGGCCGCGACGGCGGCCTCAAGGAAGGCGAGAAGCTCCGCATTCTGATGGCGCCCGCAAGCCCGGGCGCCCGCTTGCAGCCCTATCGCGTCGTGGTTGCAAACGACACCATGGTGGAAGCGATCGCGGCACTGTCCGATCTCGGCAAATACGTCGCGGTCGACGTCTCCAGCATGAACACCGTCGCCGATACTGCGGCGAGCGCCAGCAGCGACGACGAGGACGATGACGACGGCTCCGGCGTGCGGCTCTACCAGAGCATCTACGAGACCGCGATGCGCAACAAGGTCCCGATGCCCGTCATCGAGGACATGATCAAGATCTATTCCTACGACGTCGATTTCCAGCGCAAGGTGCAGCCGGGCGATTCCTTCGACGTTTTCTACGCCGGTGAAGACGAGGGCGTGACCGCGACCGAAAAGAACGACGTGCTGTTCGCTTCCCTCACGGTCGGCGGTGAGACCAAGAAATACTACCGCTATCAGAGCCCCGACGACGGCCTCGTCGACTACTATGACGAGACCGGCAAGAGCGCGAAGAAGTTCCTGGTCAGGAAGCCCGTCAACAACGCCATCATGCGCTCCGGCTTTGGCGGCCGCCGCCATCCGATTCTGGGTTATGTGAAGATGCACACCGGCGTCGACTGGGCCACCGCCTACGGCACGCCGATCTTCGCCTCCGGCAACGGCGTGATCGAGAAGGCCGGCACCGAGGGCGGCTACGGCAAATATATCCGCATCAAGCACAACAACGGCTACGAGACCGCCTACGGCCATATGTCGGCCTTCGCCAAGGGCATGGAAGCCGGCAAGAAGGTCCGGCAGGGCCAGGTGATCGGCTTCGTCGGCTCGTCCGGCCTGTCGACCGGTCCACACGTCCATTACGAGATCCTGGTCAACGGCCGCTTCGTCGACCCGATGCGCGTGAAGCTGCCGCGCGGCCGTTCGCTGGAAGGCCCGATGCTGGCAAGCTTCGAGAAGGAGCGCGACCGGCTCGACGGCATGATGAGCGGCCGGAGCGGCGCCATCGCCCGGATGTCGGACGCGACCGGCGGGCCGTTGCAGGTCACCAACCGGTAAATCGGTCGAGGCCGGCCTCGTGGCCGGGCTGGCCGCGCTTCCCATCATTCAATTTGGCTGGAACCGCAGGGAACACGCTGGGGAATGGCCCAGTTGTTGTGTTGCATGAGGGGGCCGAGCTCACGGAGGAATGTCATGGAGAACTGGACGAACGCAAAATGGTGCGACGTCGCGAACCTGATCCTCGGCGCATTCCTGTTCGTCTCGCCCTGGATTTTCGGTTTCGATGCCGGACCGGCCTCTCAGAACGCGTATGTCGCGGGCATCGTGATTGCGATCCTGGCCGTCGCAGCGCTCGCAGCCTTCGCGGTGTGGGAGGAGTGGCTCAACCTGATCGTCGGCCTTTGGACGCTCATTGCGCCCTGGGTGCTCGGGTTCCAGGGTGCCAAGACGGCAATGACCGTTCACGTCGTGGTCGGCATTCTGGTCGCCGTTCTTGCTGCGGTCGAGATCTGGATGATGTCCCAGAACCCGCCGCGGCTGACGACGAGCCGATAACAGTCAACGCCCATCCGCCCCACTCCGTGGGCGGGTGGGGCATCAGCTCGACCGCGATCTGCGCGCTGGCGTCAGGAAAGCACCGACGCCCGCACGATCACGAAGACGATTCCAATCGCTGTCGGCCCGAATGAGACGGCGGCCAGCGGCAACAGGACGTCGATCGCGGCGTGCGAACCGTGAAGCTTCGCGCCCCAGACCCTGAATTCGCCGGCTTCCCAATCATGCAGCGACGTCGGCCCCAAATGCCGTTCGTACGGCATTTGATATCGCCTCCAGACACGCGAAATGATCCATGGCAGCAGGATCGCGACCACGAACAGCAGCGTGACCAAGGCGAGGGAAAGGCTGACATCACTGCGACGGTCAAACAGTGCCCACGCCATGAGCGCGAACCATGCGACGAGGCCGACTGCCGCCCCGTAGATCTTGGGATGAAGTTCGTCGAAGATGGGATGATTGGTGGCGACGAGATCTCGTTTCATGACGATATCCTGCGCTGGCTGCGAAGCAGGCTTCGGCGGCGAGCGGCACCGACGGCTCTCGTTAAAGCCCGGACGGAGCTGCTGTGAGCATCAGGTAAAGCCGGCAATCAGCGAACATTTTCAGAGGTGCGATGGCATGAGACGCCGTAGGGCCGCACCGCCTTGCCGCACTACAACGTGAAGTTTCGTTTGCCAAAGCCGCGTGACGGGCGAATACTTTCCCGAAAATGGGAGGTCACGCCATGAAAACCAGGCTCGCCTGCGCAGCCGTCGCCGCTGCGCTTTTCGCCGCCACGAGTGCATCGGCCGACAGCTGGGAGGTCACCCGGCTCGTTGCCGGCTCGGCGTTCCACGGCGTGCACGGGCTCGGAATCGACAAAGCCGGCCATCTGTTCGCCGGCAGCGTCGCGGGCGCAGCGCTCTACGAGGTCGACATTGCGGGCGGCACCGCCAAGGTTGCAATCCCAGCTCCAGTCGGAATGGCCGACGACATCGCGTTCGCGCCTGATGGCACCATGGCCTGGACCGGCTTCCTCGCGGGAGATCTCTATGCGCGCAAGGGCGACGGACCGATCAAGAAGCTTGCGAGCGGCCTTCCCGGCATCAACTCGCTCGCCTTCCGCAAGGACGGCAGGCTCTACGCCACCACCGTCTTCCTCGGCGATGCGCTCTACGAGATCGACGTCGAGGGCGTCAAACCGCCCCGCCAGATCATGGAGAAGATGGGCGGCCTCAACGGCTTCGAGTTCGGTCCCGACGACAAGCTCTACGGTCCGCTCTGGTTCAAGGGACAGGTCGCCAAGGTCGACGTCGACAAGGCCGAGCTGACCGTCGTCGCCGACGGCTTCAAGGTCCCGGCGGCGGTGAACTTCGATTCCAAGGGCAACCTCTTCGTGGTCGACACCGCGCTCGGCCAGCTGGTCCGGGTCGACCCCAAATCGGGTGCCAAGACCATGGTCGCGCAGCTGAAGCCGTCCCTGGACAATCTGGCCATCGACGACAAGGACCGCATCTACGTCTCCAACATGGCCGACAACGGAATCCAGGAGGTCGACCCGGCGACCGGCCAGGCCAAGCAGATCATCATCGGCAAGCTCGCCCTGCCCGGCGGCATCGGCGTCACATCAGATAACGGCAAGGATGCCATCCATGTCGCCGACGTGTTCGCCTATCGCACCGTGGACGGGGCGACCGGCGAGGTCACCGAGAAGGCGCGCATGCACGCTGCCGGCGTCGCGCTCGAGTATCCGATGAGCGCGACGGCGAACGGCAACGACGTCGTCCTGTCGAGCTGGTTCACCGGCACGGTGCAGGTGATCGACGGCAAGACCGGCGCCACGCGCGAGATGCTGCACGACTTCAAGGCGCCGCATGACGCGGTCGTGCTCGCGGACGGCAGCATTCTGGTGGCCGAGCTCGGCACCAAGTCACTGGTCAAGGTGAGCGGCGAGCACGGCAAGGATCGCAGCACGCTGATCGGCGCGCTCGAAGGTCCGGTCGGCCTCGTTCGCGGGGCGACTGACGAGGTCTACGTTACCGAAGCCTTTGCCGGCCTCGTCTCCAGGATCGACAGCAATGGCGAAAAGACCGTGGTCGCCAAGGAGCTGAAAATGCCTGAAGGCATCGCGCGCACCGGCGACGGCAAGCTGATCGTGGCGGAGGTCGGCGCCAAGCGGCTGATCGAGATCGCACCGGACAGCGGCAAGATCACCGAGATCGCCGCCAATCTTCCGATCGGCCTGACCGGTGCCCCCGGCGGCTTGCCGACGCATATCCCCACCGGTGTCGCTGTCGGCGCGACGGGCGCGATCTACTTCAGCTCGGATATCGAGAACGCGATCTACAAGGTGGTGAAAAAATAGCATCCGCCGGACCAGACCCTGACCGCGGAACCCGCGCTCGGGTTCCCCGTTAGATGCTGACGGAAGCCGACCAGCAGGAGGATCGCCCCATGACGCGCCTCTCACGCGACGATGTCGTCAAGGCCGTGGATCGGGCCGACGACGTCACCATTGCCCAGATCATCGGGACCGGCGCGACCGTCGAGGAACTCGCCGAAGCCCAGGCTTGGCTCGCCAACGACGAGCCGATGATCAACGATTTGCGCCCACTGGCGCAGGGCCGGGTCCGCGAGCTGGTGGATATTTTGTCGGAGCTTGAGGAGGAGGAGGAGGACGGCATCGAGCCGGGGCCGGCCGCTACAGGCGGGTGATAGCAGGCAAGCTGGAGAAGTTCTCCAGGATCAGGTGCCTCTCGGGGCCGAGCAACGAAGTCATTATCGACGAAGCCTTTCCCGGCGCCGCGTCCAGGATCGACCTAATTCTGCGCACCACTTACAGCGCCATGATGCACTGCCAGATCGAGGGGATCACCGCTGCACAATCGCCGCCTAAACTAGACGATCAATTTCACGAACTCGCCTTCCAGCTGTTGGCAACTGAGCAATCGCGGATAAAGTTGCGCGGGCCGTGCCGCTGAGGAAAAGTCCGAAAGACTTAAACCAAAGCACCGTCCCGGATCACCAGCGACACATGCGGCAACCTTGTGTTGTTGCTGTTAGGAAATCTATCTCCGAGATGTTCTTTAATACTGTCAATCAACGCAGTTACGCGCGCCCAGCTGTCGGAAAATAGCAGATTGGTACCCGCACTGATCACATTCGAAGTCAAGTTTATACAACCAGTGCTCATTAGATAACCGGCTGCGCAGTGAATGAGAATTCCAGACCGGGAACCGGTCTCCTCAACTCCAATGCAAGGCCACGGTCTCATCCTAATATTCGCAGGCCTTGCGTAACCAATCGTCTTGTACTTGTTCGTAGCCCCGCTTGCGTGCGTGAAGAGCGGATAAATTCCGGCTGCTATGCGGCGATGTCTAGCGACTCCCGTCGATCCATTATCATCTGGTCCTTGCCGTTCCACCGCCATCCCAAAAACGTCCGCGATCGGGGCACGATTGAAATAAGCCTGATAGCGCGAAACCGTTCGGTCGAAGCCCATGCCCGGTCTTCGCTCGGTCCTGATGCGATCGAGACAAAGCACGTAGCCATCGAGATCGGGAGCGTTTGGAACGACGGTCGGCGGAGGCTCAACGAGCGCCGGAGCTTTGGGTGGCGAAATCCTGATTGTGAAAAGATTGCCGGCTTCCGGGATTACCGTAAAGGTCGAGCCGCTTCCCTTGAAAACGGCCACCTCCTCATCAACTGCGGCTTGGCTCAATCCAGTAAGCTCGAATGGAGCGCTGTTATCGGCAACGGCCGACGTCGCGCCCGGAATGATCATTCCTTCTGGATATGTAGCTCGTACAGTGAACAAACCACCCGACTCTCTAATGATTTCAATCGTTGGGCTGTCGATGCCAAGATCAATTGCGCGTTGGTCAGCTTCGGCCTTGGTGAGCCCAGGAATTTCGACCACCGGCAACATCGTCAATCTCCTTCGTTCAATGATGATGCTTCGATCAAACGCCAAATCAGTCGGGAATGCCGTCGTAATTCTTGTCCGGTATGCTCTGGAATAACAATGCCTCGCATGCACGGCGACGCGTCAGTCCGGGCAGCTCCTTGCCCTTCGCTTTATTCCAACGCTTGAATTCTTGCGCTGCGCCCGCGTAATCCTTGGCATTCAACTTCTTCAATAGGGTTGAGCCTTTCAGGCTCGGTGCTCCCACATTGAATGCGAATGAAACCAGGGCATCAAACTGATCCTGATTGATCGGTACCGTAACCATACTGTTTACGGCTCGAACGAATACCTGCATGTCGTTCTGGAATTCTGCGTCGCACTCCTGCTGGGTCCAAATGTCACCTACTTTAAAAGTGCGGCCGTTATCGTTCGTGTGCCCCCAGCCGATGGTCAAGACCTGAACCGGATCGAAGTAAGCCTGGAAGCCTGTAGGTACGGCACGCATGCAACTCTCGAACGCCTTGATGAGTGCTATCCCCTTTTCTCCGAGTTGTTTTGTCTTCCTATTCTTGGGAGCTGGCGGCGGCGGAGCGACATGCTCCCCCGGTGGCCTAGGTTCTTCGTCGGGCATTGCGCTCGGAATGTGTACATCATCTGGATAGGTGGCGCGGACGGTAAATGTCCCGTCACCCGGCTCGATGATTTCAACCGGAACGCTGTCGATCATAAAATCTTCTGCGCGTTGCTCGGCTTCAACCCGCGTTGTCAATCCCGGAACTTCAACGACCTGCGACATTGCCACCCCCGCTATTGAATGAACTTCGCCAGCGACCCGTCGGCACAGGGACTCCCTGAGGAACGAGAGACGATGCACGCAGAAATTCTTCGACGTAGTCCCGAGAATTCGGGCCGAGTCACAATCACGCCGATTGCGATTTTGTCGCTGCCAAGCAGTCTTCCGATATACGCCTTCAGCTCTGGATCAATCGTCTTCGCCCCGTTGGGGAATAGCAACGAGCGCAAATCAATGTAGCTCGCATCGCTTGCCGGTTTGGTGATCCGCACGGTCGCCGCCGTACTGACTGTACGGGCATCAACCATTGGATGAGCAGCAGCCTGCTCGAGCGCAACCGTCCCACCTCTTTCAAACAGCTTGACGGTCGTATTAATTTGCGTCTCGATCGTCATAGGCATGCAGAGGCGCAGATATTGCCGCAGCGCGTAAATCGCGGCAGGTCTATTGTCGATCACTACTGGAAGCGTTTCGCGATACTTTTGTTGCCGCGTGAGAACGACCGATTGCACAGTTGATTTTTCGACTTCGAAGATGAAGCGGCTGTTGAAATTTGTGAACGCATGGGAAGCCAGGCCGAAGGCTGCGCCCACGACGGCAATGGCCTTGGTCGGATCAGCGGCCGTAGCTCCGAGGATTAGGAGAGTTGCCGCTTCCGTGTCCAAGATCTGCTGATGAATTGGTCCAACCCAACGGCGTTTATTGTCTAGCCAGGTGAGATACGCGTCGCAGCGGCGATCGATGTCATTCATGCCAGCCTGAACGAAGATCTGCCAATTCCTGCTGACGGGCGGCTCACGACAGAAAAGAATTTCCCCCCTCTCCTCGTATGAAAGTCCTGCCTGTTGGCAGATATATCCGACATATATTTCCTGAAGACGCGCCTGATTCACAGTTTCCGGTGCATAGAGCTCAGTTCCGACCCCCTCGTTCGTATAGCGCCAATCAAGGGTATCGCAGCCGCCCAAAAACAGCGCCAGCGCAACGCAACTCGCAACGATACCCGTACGCATCGCACGCCCCCAAAAAATTCCTTTCGGGTTATGGCGAGCCGCCCTGTGTCCAAGAAGCACGCTCTCACGCGAACAATGTCCCGCGCAGGCCGTGCTTCGCCACAACCCCTCAAATATTGGATAGGGAGTGTGCCGAGCCTCGATCAAATTGTTCAAGCAGATTCATGCACGCTCAGAGAGAAAGCGCAATGCGTGTTCTATTTATAACACACTGCTCCAGCATGCGCTGTAGTGACGCACCCGGTGGTTGTGCTATTTGTCGTGCATAGAGTGCAGCACCGGACCGCCTCGTCGCCTGAAGCACAACGCTCGCCTCATGATATGAAAAAACCTCCCCGCATAGCGGGGAGGTTTGGACAGGTTCGCTGCCACGTTAGGCGTGCTCAGTTCAACTTCCGCTTCGGCACCGGCGCCTCGAACTGCGTGATCTCCGCGGTCTGCGGTGCCTTGCCGTTGAAGGTCAGCACGTTGCCTTCGGAGGAGATCGCGACCGTGTCGCCATCCCTGACGTCGCCGGCGAGGATCATCTCGGCGAGCGGGTCCTGGAGGTAGCGCTGGATCACCCGCTTCAAGGGCCGTGCGCCGTAAGCGGGGTCCCAGCCCTTGGCGGCGAGCCAGTCGCGGCCAGGGGCATCGAGCGTCAGCACGATCTTGCGATCGGTCAAGAGCTTCTGCAGCCGCGCGAACTGGATCTCGACGATCCGGCCCATCTCGCTCTTCTGCAAGCGGTGGAACAGGATGATCTCGTCGACGCGGTTGAGGAATTCGGGGCGGAAATGCGCCCGCACCATTCCCATCACCTGCTCGCGCACCGCCGAGGTATCCTCGCCCTCCGGCTGGTTCACCAGGAATTCCGAACCGAGATTCGAGGTCATGATGATCAGCGTGTTGCGGAAGTCGACGGTGCGGCCCTGGCCGTCGGTCAGACGGCCATCGTCGAGCACCTGCAGCAGGACGTTGAAGACGTCAGGGTGCGCCTTCTCGATCTCATCGAACAGCACCACCTGGTAAGGCCGGCGCCGCACCGCCTCGGTGAGCGCACCGCCCTCGTCATAGCCGACATAACCCGGAGGCGCGCCGATCAGCCGCGAGACCGAGTGCTTCTCCATGTATTCGGACATGTCGAGCCGGACCATCGCGGTCTCGTCGTTGAACAGATACTCCGCGAGAGCCTTGGTCAGCTCGGTCTTGCCGACGCCGGTCGGCCCCAAGAACATGAACGAGCCGGTGGGGCGGTTCGGGTCCTGCAGGCCTGCGCGCGAGCGGCGCACGGCGGTTGCGACCGCACGCACGGCCTCGGCCTGGCCGACGACCCGCTTGCCGAGCTGCTCCTCCATCTTCAGGAGCTTCTCCTTCTCGCCTTCCAGCATCTTGTCGACGGGCACGCCGGTCCAGCGCGAGACCACCTGCGCGATGTGGTTGGCGGTGACCGCCTCCTCCATCATCTCGCCGGCGTTCTCCTTGGCCTCGATTTCCGACAGCTTCTTCTCGAGCTCCGGGATCCGCCCATAAGCCAGCTCGCCGGCCTTCTGGAATTCGCCGCGCCGCTGAGCGTTGGCAAGCTCGACACGCAGGCCGTCGAGCTCGGCCTTCAGCTTCTGGGCGTTGGAGAGCTTGTCCTTTTCCGCGCTCCAGCGCGCCGTCAGCGCCGCCGACTTTTCTTCCAGCTCGGCCAGCTCCTTCTCGAGCGCTTCGAGCCGGGTCTTGGAACCGGGATCGCTTTCCTTCTTCAGCGCCTCTTGCTCGATCTTGAGCCGGATGATCTCACGATCCAGCGAATCCAGCTCTTCCGGCTTGGAATCGACCTGCATCTTCAGCCGCGCCGCGGCCTCGTCCATCAGGTCGATCGCCTTGTCGGGGAGGAAGCGGTCGGTGATGTAGCGGTTGGACAGCGTCGCGGACGCCACCAGCGCGGAATCTGCGATCCGCACGCCATGGTGCTGCTCATACTTGTCCTTGAGGCCGCGCAGGATCGAGATGGTGTCCTCGACCGAGGGCTCGCTGACGAAGATCGGCTGGAAACGCCGCGCCAGCGCCGCGTCCTTCTCGACGTGCTTCTGGTATTCGTCGAGCGTGGTCGCGCCGATGCAGTGCAGCTCGCCGCGGGCAAGCGCCGGCTTGAGCAGGTTGGAGGCGTCCATCGCGCCATCGCCCTTGCCGGCACCGATCAGCGTGTGCATCTCGTCAATGAAGAGAATGAAGGTGCCCTCGCTCCCGGTCACCTCCTGGAGCACCGCCTTCAGCCGCTCCTCGAACTCGCCGCGGTATTTTGCACCGGCGATCAGCGCACCGAGGTCGAGCGCCAGCAGCTTCTTGTCCTTCAGGCTCTCCGGCACGTCGCCATTGACGATGCGCAGCGCGAGGCCTTCTGCGATGGCAGTCTTGCCGACGCCGGGCTCGCCGATCAGGACGGGATTGTTCTTGGTCCTTCGCGACAGCACCTGGATGGTGCGGCGGATCTCCTCGTCGCGGCCGATGACCGGATCGAGCTTGCCGTCGCGCGCGGCCTGGGTCAGGTCGCGGGCATATTTCTTCAGGGCATCATAGGCGTTCTCGGCGGTCGCGGAATCCGCAGTCCGGCCCTTGCGCAGCGCCTCGATCGCGGCATTGAGGTTTTGCGGGGTGACGCCGCCCTTGGCGAGGATGGTGCCGGCCTCGCTGGTCTTCTCCAGCGTCAGCCCGAGCAGCAGCCGCTCGACGGTGACGAAGCTGTCGCCGGCCTTCTCGCCGGCCTTTTCGGCGGCATCGAAGGTGCGGGCGAGCTCGGGCGCCAGATAGATCTGCCCGGCGCCGGCGCCGGAAACCTTCGGCACCTTCTTAAGGGCGTCCTCGGTCGCCTTCAGAATGGCACGGGAATTACCCCCAGCGCGGTCGATCAGACCGGCCGCGAGGCCCTCATTGTCGTCCAGGAGGACTTTCAGGACGTGCAGGGTGGAAAACTGCTGATGCCCCTCGCGCATCGCCAGCGACTGCGCCGACTGGATGAAGCCCCTGGAGCGTTCGGTATACTTCTCGATATTCATCTTTTCTGTCCCTCGGCCTGCCCTTGGGGCCCTCTCAGGCACCCCAATACGGCATCTTCATTGGGTTTCCGCTTACCGCATTGAGGTTTCTCAAGCAGCAAACGGCCGTCTCTTGCCGGCGTTGCCGCCGGCCTGACGCAGATGTGGGAAGCGGCTTGCGGATGCGAAAGAGGCGGCTTCACAATTTCGTGCGCACGTGGGCGGGCTTGGCGGTGGCGGGCCGAATCCCTTAAGTAGCAGCATGACAGCCAGCCATACTGCCGAGATCACCGGCCTCTATCGCTACCCGATCAAGGGCCTGACCCCGGAACGCCTGTCGCGCGCCCCGCTGCGGGTCGGCCAGACCCTGCCGGCCGACCGCCGCTACGCCATCGAAAACGGCCCGAGCGGGTTCGACCCTGACGCTCCCGAATGGAAGCCGAAAATCCAGTTCCTGATGCTGGCGCGCAATGAGCGGCTGGCCGAGCTCGACAGCCGGTTCGACGACGCCACCAATGTGTTGACCATCCGCAAGGACGGCCAAATCGTCGCCAGCGGCGATCTCGAGACCACCACCGGACGCGCCGCCATCGAGGCTTATTTTACTGAGAACTTCCAGCCCGAGTTGAAGGGCCCGCCCAAGGTTCTGTCCGGCCGCGACCACAGCTTCTCTGACGTCGCCCGCAAGGTCGTCTCCATCATCAATCTCGGCAGCGTTCGCGCGATCGAGACCATGCTCGGCGGCGCCGCCGTGCATCCCCTGCGCTTCCGCGCCAATCTCTACGTCAAGGGCTGGCCGGCCTGGTCAGAGCTCGATCTCGTCGGCCAGACGCTTGCGATCGGGCAGGCCCGGCTGAAGGTGATCAAGCGCATCGTCCGCTGCCCGGCCACCAATGTCGATCCTGAGACCGCCAAGCGCGATCTCGAAATTCCGCCCACGCTCTCGCGCCATCTCGGCCACATGGACTGCGGCATCTACGCCGAGGTGATCGCAGACGGTGACGTCGGCGTCGGTGACGCCGTCCAGGTGGAAGAGCCGAAGCTGCTGTGAGCCAACGCTGTCTTCACGCACTCCGTCATTGCGAGGAGCGAAGCACGAAGCAAATCCAGAGTATTTCCGCGGAGGGATTCTGGATTGCTTCGCTTCGCTCGCAATGAGGGTGACGAGCCTCAATTCGGCATCACATACGCGTAAATCCGGCCGCGCGAGACCGGCGCTTCGCGGACGCGGTTGCCGTTGTTGCCGGAGATCATGATCGGATTGCCCTGCGCGTCGATGCCGGTGATGATGCCGACATGGCCGCCGCGGCGGCCGCGCGACATCACCGCGATGGCGCCGACCTGCGGGCCTGAGACGCGCGTGCCGTAACGAGCGAACGAGCTCGCCATATCGGAGCCGGTGCCCTTATGTCCGGTATGCTCCAGCACCATGTTCATGAAGCGCGCGCACCAGAGACTGCCGCGCCCGGTCGGATTGCCGCCGAGATAGCGGCGCGCCTCGGACACGAGGCCCGATCCGCCGGCCAAGCCGCCGCTCGCAGCCATGCTGTCATTGCCCGTGCCGCCGCCGTTGGCATTCGGATTGTAGCTGGCCTGCGTGTCGGCGAAGCCGCCCGCCTGCAACTGCGCGGCGCTGCGCTCGAAGCGCGAGCCGCGTGCATGATGGCGGTGGTGATGATGCCTGGCGTGGTGCACGTAAGCGTGCCGCTCTGCGCTATGACGATGATGTGGCCGGGCCGAGGCCGGAGAAACGAACGCGGCAACCGCCGCGAAGAAAAACGCCAGCGCGACAACACACCGCGACAGGCGGAACGCAAACAACTCGACCATACGTCATCCTTCGTTACACCCCACTTCCCGTCGGCCCGTGCGGTGGCCGACATCCGGCGGGCCGTAAAGCTTCCGGATGTGGCGAGAAAAAGACGCCACGCCCGGGCGAATGGCTGCGATGATTGTGTATCGGGACTGGCCTGATGCTGCCGCATTGCGGACAACTGCGTTAACTGCGATCCTGCAAACGCGGCTTGAAGAGAGGGAAACAGTTAATGCCCCACGCCACGACCAGGGACGACGTTCGCATCTATTTCGAAGAGGCGGGTCAGGGAACGCCGATACTTTTTCTGCACGAGTTCGCGGCCGACTACACCAATTGGGAGCCGCAGATGCGCTACTTCTCGCGCGGCCACCGCTGCATCACCTATTCGGCGCGCGGCTACACGCCGTCGGACGTGCCCGACGGCGAGGTCTACACCTACACGCATTTCTACACCGATGCGCTTGCGGTGCTCGATCACCTCGGCATCGAACGCGCACATCTGGTCGGGCTGTCGATGGGTGCCTACTCATCGCTGCAGATCGGATTGAACACGCCGCAACGCGCGCTGTCGATGACGCTGGCCGGGGTCGGCTCCGGCTCGGAGCTCGAGAACCTGGAAGCCTGGCGCAAGCAGTGCCGCGCCAATGCCGAGCAGTTCGAGACGCTGGGCTCCGCCGAGGTCGCGAAAGTCACGCGCGAGGCGCCGAGCCGGATTCCGTTCCTGGTGAAGGACCCGCGCGGCCACGCGGATTTCTATGCCGCCCTGGCGCGGCACGATGCCAAGGGATCGGCGCGCACCATGCGGGGCTTCCAGGGCGGCCGCCCCTCGATCTACACGATGACGGATGCGATCGCGAAGGTGTCGACGCCCGCGCTGATCATCTGCGGCGACGAGGACGATCCCTGCATCGGGCCGAGCCTGTTCCTGAAGAAGCACCTGCCCGCAGCGGGCCTCGCGATGTTTCCGAAATCCGGCCACGTGCTCAATCTCGAGGAGCCGGCGTTGTTCAACAAGAGCGTCGAGCGGTTCGTCACGCTGGTTGAGGCGGGCCGCTGGCCGGTGCGGGACCCGAGGTCGCTGGCCGCGCATTGAGGCAGTGGCTCACCACACGCGTCGCAATGACGGAGGATAGATCTCGACTCCTCAACTCATGGAGCGCGGATGGACAGCTACTTCCCTCCACCCCGGCTCAGCAGAAACACGCCTTGCTCGCCGAACATGTTCCACACCCACCAGGGCAGGTTCAGCGGCACGGGGCGGCCGTGGAGATCGAGCGCGATCGAGCGCTCCATCTTGACGTTGATCTCGTCGCAGAGCTGCACGAAATCCTTGATTGTGCAGAAATGGATGTTGGCGGTGTCGTACCAGGTCGCCGGCAGATTCTCCGTGCGCGGCATGTGGCCGCCGATCAGGAGCTGGAGCCGCATCTTCCAGAAGCCGAAATTCGGGAACGACACGATGGCGCGGCGGCCGATGCGCAACAGGTTCTCCAGCACGACCTTCGGCTGCCGCGTCGCTTGCAGCGTCTGCGACAGAATCACATAGTCGAAAGCGTCGTCGGGATAGTTGACGAGGTCGGTGTCGGCATCGCCCTGCACCACCGCAAGCCCCTTGGCGACGCAGCGATTGACGCCCTCACGCGACAGCTCGATGCCGCGGCCGTCGATGCCGCGGGTTTCCAGCAGCTGGAGCAGATCACCGTCGCCGCAGCCGACGTCGAGCACTTTGGAGCCCGGCTTGACCATCTCGGCGACCAGCAGGTGGTCGGCACGAAACTGGCCGGACGGCGCGGTCGCAACGCGGTTCAGAGGCAGCACTTGCTGGACGGACATTGCTAGCGGTCCTTGAGGCTGACCCCGCGGGCCTTGCCTGCCGATTGCAGGAAGGCGCGGGAGATGTCGAAAAATTCGGGCACGTCGAGCAGGAAGGCATCATGGCCGCGATCGGTCTCGATCTCGGCGAACGACACCCGCGCGCTCGAAGCGTTCAACGCATGCACCAGCGCGCGCGATTCCGAGGTCGGGAACAGCCAGTCGCTGGTGAAGGAGACCACGCAGAAGCGGGTCTTGATGTCGGCGAAGGCCTTGGCCAGCACGCCGCCGTGATCGGCGGCGATGTCGAAATAGTCCATCGCGCGCGTCAAATAGAGATAGGAGTTGGCATCGAAGCGCTCGACGAAGGACGAGCCCTGGTAGCGCAGATAGCTTTCGACCTGGAAGTCGGCGTCGAACGAGAAGGTCGGCAGCTCGCGGTCCTGCATGCGCCGGCCGAACTTGCGGTGCAGCGCCGCAT
This sequence comes from Bradyrhizobium vignae, assembly GCF_004114425.1. Taxonomy (GTDB): domain Bacteria; phylum Pseudomonadota; class Alphaproteobacteria; order Rhizobiales; family Xanthobacteraceae; genus Bradyrhizobium; species Bradyrhizobium vignae. The sequence continues at coordinate 23,302 of NZ_RDQF01000051.1, forward strand.
CCGAAAGATAGGTGATGTGCGCCGCCATCCGCGCCACCGCGAGCCCGCGATGCGGATGGATGCCGCGGTCGGCATAGCCGCCACCGTGCCAGTCGGGGTCGGCCATCACGGCCTGGCGGCCGAGTTCGTGGAAGGCGATGTTCTGCGCAGAGTGCCGCGTCGCGCAGGCAATCGCCAACGCGGAGAACACGCGAGCAGGATATGCCGCGGTCCATTGCAGCACCTGCATGCCGCCCATCGAGCCGCCGACGACGGCAAACAGCGTGTCGATGCCGAGCCGGTCGATCAGCATCGCCTGCGCCCGCACCATGTCGGGGATGGTGATGACAGGGAAATCCAGGCCCCAGACCTTGCCGGTCGCGGGATTGATCGACGCCGGCCCGGTCGAGCCCATGCAGCCGCCGATCACGTTGGAGCAGATGATGAAGTAGTGCTTGGGATCGATGGGTCGGCCGGGGCCGACCAGCGTCTCCCACCAGCCGGGCTTGCCGGTGACGGGATGCACATTGGCGACATGCTGGTCGCCGGTCAGCGCATGGCAGATCAGCACGGCGTTGGAGCGATCGGCGTTGAGCTCGCCATAGGTCTGGTAGGCGATCTGGAACGGGGAGAGGTCGACGCCGCAATCGAGCCGCAGCGGCTGCTCGGTGCCGAAATGCGCGACTTGCGAGCTTGGATGATCCACCTCGTGCGACCGTTCGTCGGCGCTGATCGCAGGACTCGGTATCGACTTGACGCTACCCATCTCGGACATCGACCTCGTTTGCGACTGGCTACTAGACCGCGCCGCTGACATCAGGCCATGAAAAACCCGGCCTGAACGATAGGTTCGGCCGGGATCGGAAGCGTCCCCGGCCTGTTTAGCGAATTTTTTAACGTGGCTGCAAGCCGGCCGGCTCAAATGACCACGGAACAGGCAAAAGCTACCGTCTCGGGCCGTTTTCGTCAAGTCGCGGCCCGGATCGAGCCAATTCGCCTCTTGCGCCGTGAACGGAAAGGGCCGTCATTTCTCTTTGCTTTCGTCGGCCCGACTGCCTAATCAGGACATTGATCGCAGCGGTGACGGCCTTACCAATTGTCTTGCCGATCCGCACCGGAACGTCCTTCAACAGCCCAAGCTCTTCAACAATCAAGTCAGACATGACCCAACGTCCGCCCGCGCCACCATCGCTCCAGGAACTGCGCAAGGAGATCGACGCGATCGACGAGGGCATGCATCGCCTGCTGATGCAGCGCGGCGACATCATCGACCGCCTGATCCAGGTGAAGCAGACCCAGGAGGTCGGCTCGGCGTTTCGGCCTGCGCGCGAGGCCGACATGATGCGCCACCTCGTGCAGCGCCATCGCGGCATCCTGCCGCTCGACACCGTCGAGAGCATCTGGCGCGTCATCATCTCGACGTTCACCTATGTGCAGGCGCCATTCTCCGTGCATGCCGACGTCTCGGTGAGCGAGCCGGCGATGCGCGATTCCGCGCGCTTCCATTTTGGCTTCACGGTGCCTTACGTCGCGCATTTCAGCGCGCAAGCCGCGGTCGAGGCGGTCGCGAGATCCAAGGGCGACCTGGCGCTGGTCTCGGCCACCTCCAGCCGCACACCATGGTGGCTGGAGCTCGAAGCGGAAGGCGCACCGAAGATCATCGCGCGGCTGCCTTTCGTCGAGCGTGCCGATCATCCGGCGGCAATGCCGGTGTTCGCAGTCTCGCGCGTCGCCGACAGCGCCCTGGTGACGGAGGTCGAGACCTTCAGCGTACGTGTCTCCGGGTGGAACGCCGAGGTCGCGCGCGCCCTGTCGCCGCTCGCCGAGATCGTGGCGGTGCCCGATACCGCCTTTGACGGCGCGGCGCTGCTGGTCTCGGTCACCAGCGCGACCAGCATCGACAAAATCAGGGCTGCCCTGATCGAGGCGGGGGCCTCGGTGCGCTCCACGGCCCTCGTCGGCAGCCACGCAACGCGCTATACGGTGCCCCCGACCGGGGCGAAATCGTAAATCGCGAGCAGCCCAGCCTATCCGGAGTCCAAGATGTCCCGCCCCGTGCCGAATCCCGGCATTCTCGATATTGCGCCCTACACGCCCGGCAAGAGCCCGGTGCCTGAGCCGGGCCGCAAGGTGTTCAAGCTCTCGGCCAACGAGACGCCGTTCGGGCCCTCGCCGAAGGCAATCGCGGCCTTCAAGCACGTGGCGGATCATCTCGAAGACTATCCGGAAGGCACCTCGCGCGTGCTGCGCGAGGCGATCGGCCGCTCGTTTGGGCTCGATCCCAACCGCATCATCTGCGGGGCCGGCTCCGACGAGATCCTCAATCTGCTCGCGCACACCTATCTCAGCCAGGGCGACGAGGCGATCTCCACCACGCACGGCTTCCTGGTCTACCCGATCGCGACCATGGCGAACGGGGCCAAGAATATCGTTGCGCCCGAAACGAACTTCACTGCCGACGTCGATGCCATTCTCAAGGCGGTCACGCCGCGCACAAAGCTGGTCTGGCTCGCCAACCCCAACAACCCGACCGGCACCTATCTGCCGTTCGACGAGGTCAAGCGGCTGCGCGCCGGCCTGCCCTCGCACGTGCTCTTGGTGCTCGACGCCGCCTATTGCGACTATGTCTCGCGCAACGATTACGAGATGGGCATCGAGCTGGTCGCCACCACCGAGAACACCGTGGTGACGCACACCTTCTCCAAGATCCACGGCTTGGCCGCGCTGCGCATCGGCTGGATGTTCGGGCCCGAGCACATCATCGATGCGGTCAACCGCATCCGGGGTCCCTTCAACGTGTCGACGCCGGCGATGTACGCCGCGGTCGCCGCGATCGAGGACACCGCGCACCAGGCGATGTCGAAGCAGTTCACCGAGACCTGGCGCAACTGGCTGACCGAGGAGATCGGCAAGCTCGGGCTGAAGGTGACGCCGAGCGTCGCCAATTTCGTGCTGATCCATTTCCCGACCGACAAGGGCAAGACCGCTGATGACGCCGACGCCTTCCTGACCAAGCGGGGCCTCGTGCTGCGCGGGCTAAAGAACTACGGCCTGCCGCATGCGCTGCGCATGACCATCGGCACCGAGGAGGCCAACCGCCTCGTGGTCGAGGGCTTGCGCGACTTCATGGGCGGCAAATGAGCACGACGGCGCACTTCCAGCGCGTCGCGCTGATCGGCTTCGGCCTGATCGGCGGCTCGATCGCGCGCGCCGCGAAGCTTCAGGGCCTGGCCGGCGAGATCGTCACCACCGCGCGCTCGGAAAAGACGCGCGCGCGGGTTGCCGAGCTCGGCATCGTCGATCAGGTCGTTGCGACCAATGCGGAGGCGGTGAAGGATGCCGATCTCGTCATCCTCTGCATTCCCGTCGGCGCCTGCGGACCTGTCGCTCAGGAGATCGCCGCGCATCTGAAGTCGGGAGCGATCATCTCCGACGTCGGCTCGGTCAAGGGAGCGGTGGTCAGGGACATGGCACCGCACCTGCCGCAGGGCGTTCATTTCGTGCCGGCGCATCCGGTGGCGGGCACCGAGCATTCGGGCCCGGATTCCGGCTTCGCCGAGCTCTTCATCAACCGCTGGTGCATCCTGACGCCACCTGATGGCACCGACGCGGCGGCGACCGATCGCCTGCGCGCCTTCTGGGCCGCGATGGGCGCCAAGGTCGAGGTGATGACGCCGGATCATCATGATCTCGTGCTCGCGATCACCAGCCATCTGCCGCATCTGATCGCCTACACCATCGTCGGCACCGCCGACGAGCTGGCGCAGGTGACGGAATCCGAGGTGATCAAATTCTCTGCCGGCGGTTTTCGCGATTTCACCCGCATCGCGGCGTCCGACCCGACGATGTGGCGCGACGTGTTCCTCGCCAACAAGGAAGCAGTGCTGGAGATGCTCGGCACCTTCACCGAGGATCTCGCAAAGCTGACCCGCGCGATCCGGCGCGGCGACGGCGAGGCGCTGTTCGATCACTTCACCCGTACCCGCGCCATCCGCCGCGGCATCGTCGAGATCGGCCAGGATTCGGCGGCGCCGGACTTCGGCCGGCCGCATGCGGCGCTGAAGAAGCCGTGAGCGCTTAGCCCGGATGGATGGAGCGCAGCGCAATCCGGGGGTTCTTCGATACGGCCGGCGCTGTCCCGGATTACGCTACCGCGCAGTCAATACAGCGGCGGGATCTGGCCGACCTTGACCGGGCCGAGCAGCACGGCGCCGTCGACGAATTTCAGCGGGAAGCTCCGCGCCTTCTTGCCTTCAAGCGTGCTCTCGGTGCCGATCGAATTGATGCCGGCAGCAACGCCGGCATTGGCGTTCTGCTTGATGACCTTGCCGAGGCCGGGAACGGCGCGGTCGAGCGCGCCGAACAGATTGTTGAGGTCCTGCGACTTCACGCCGGGCGCGACACGGTCGAGCGTCGCCTGCGGCACGCCTTCCTCCAGCATCTTCTCGATGCCGAGCGCCGGGATCACGCGCTCGAGGCCGGCCACCGTCATCCGCAATTCGCCGTCGAGTCGACCATTGGCCGAGAGGCCGAGCGTGCCGGCCGCAACCGCGATCATCTCGCCCTGCTGGATCCGCGACTGGACGATCTCGATGTGACCGCCGGCAGCCTGGATCTCGCGGAAGCGCTGCGGCCAGGGCTTTGGCGTGAGGTCGGAGAGGCCGGTGATCTTGGCGCGGGTGTCCGCCTCGAACGGCTCGGCAAGCAGCGGATGCACGCCCTGGATGCTGCCTTGCGCGACATGGAGCACGGTCTCGATCACAGGATGATCCGACGGCGATCCGTCGGCGAGGCGGCCGTGCAGCTCGACCTGCTTGGCGCGCGCAAGCGGCACCTGCACGCTGCCATCGAGACGGTTGAGGCTGGGATCGTCGAACACGATGGAAGCACGGTCCGGCACGGCCGGCAGGCCGGCCACGCTGGCGCGGCCCTTGCTCCAATTCACCACGAAGGTGTTTTGCGTCACCCCGTCGATGAGCGTCGCAGGCGCGGAGAATTCGGCTATGACGCGCTTGGGGTCGTAGACCTGGGCGACGACCAGGATGTTGTCGAGCTTCGCCGTGAACGGCGTCTTGCTCGCATTTTGCGAGACCAGGGCGACGCTCGCGCCGGAGCACTGGACCTCGAAGCGGAATGGGAAACCCGCGATCGAGCGCTTGGCGCAATCATAGATGCGGCCGGATTTGGCTTCCTGCGCCCGCCAGGCGTCTGCGGCGATTTCGGCTTGCGACGCGGCGTAGAACCAGAAGCAACTCCAGGCGACGGCGAGGATCAGCAGGAGAACGGGTGCGATGAAAAGGCCCCAACGGGAGCGGCGGCCTGTGGCAACGGTCATATCGGACATGCGGCGACCCTTTGGCCCCAGATTCAGGCAAATGTAAGCGGGGCCGGCCCCCGACGAAAGACGGAGAATTCGCTTCGCTTCGGAACATGGTTCTGGTAGCCGTTCCCGAAATGTCCGAAATCTCCCTCCCCTCCGTCACCACCGCCAAGGGCGACCTCTGGGTGTTCGGCTACGGCTCGCTGATGTGGCGGCCGGGCTTCGACTTCGAGGAACGCGTCCCGGCGCGGCTGGTCGGCGAGCATCGGGCGCTCTGCGTCTATTCCTTCGTGCACCGCGGCACGCCGGAGAAGCCGGGCCTGGTGCTCGGGCTCGACCGCGGCGGCGCCTGCCGCGGCATCGCCTTTCGCGTCGCCGAGAAGAACCGCGCCGATGTCGTCGCTTATTTGCGCGCGCGCGAGCAGGTCACGTCGGTCTATCGCGAGGTGATGCGCTCGGTATGGTTGGAGAACGATGCGCGGCAGCGCGTCTCCGCGCTCGCCTACGTCGTCGACCGCGGTCATGTGCAATATGCCGGCCGTCTGTCGCTCGCCGAGCAGCACCGCCATGTCATCCAGGGCCACGGCCAGTCCGGCGCCAACCGCGACTACGTCACCGCGACGGTGAAGGCGATCGAGGCCGAAGGCTTTCGCGACGCGCAGCTGCATCAGCTTGCATTGATGCTGCATGGTGATGCGCATTCGCCGCACGCGCCGGCTCCGAACGAAGACAGCGAAAGTCGCTAGCCGCTGGTCGGCGCGTAGCTTGGCGCGCTACCGATCAACTGCTCCTGCTCTTTCCGCCCCGCTTCGACGAGACGCCCGGTCGCGTCCTCGATGACCGTTTGCACGCGGGAGAGAAATTCGTCCTTCGGCAGACCCGGCGGCAACGGTTCGAGAAACTCCACCACGAGCGTGCCCGGATAGCGCATGAAGGTGCGACGCGGCCAGAACAGGCCGGAATTGAGCGCGATCGGCAGGCACGGCACGCCGCAGGACGAATAGATCTGTGCAAAGCCGGTCTTGTAGTCGGGCGGCGCGCCGGGAGCACGGCGCGTGCCCTCCGGAAAGATCACGAGCTGGCGGCCGCTGCGTACCGCCTCGCGCGCCCGCCGCGTCATGTCCAGAAGCGCCTTCACGCCGGCATTGCGGTCGATTGCGATCATCCCGGTCTTGACCAGGAATTGACCGAACACCGGGATCTGCATGAGCTGGCGCTTGAGGATGAAGATCGGCCGGTTGAAGAAACCCGGCAGCACGAACGTCTCCCAGAAGGACTGATGCTTCGCCACGATCAAGAGCGGACCTTCCGGGATGTTCTCGACACCGCGGAATTCCACCTTGATGTTGCAAACCACCCGCATCAAGACCAGCGTTGCCTTGGCCCACCATTCCGCCACCGTCAGCATCGCGCGCGGCGGCAATGCGAAGGTCGGCAGTGCCACGATCGCAAGGCAAACAAGCACGGCGTAGAACAGCACGTTGAACACGAGCGAGCGCAGGAAAATCAGAAACATCGACGGTCCGATCAATTTGCCAGTCAATTGGCCTGGGCGGTGGCGGGCCGCCTCGGTTGCTGACCCGCAGGCTGCTCCGACATCTCGGGCGAAAGGTCAATCCCGAAATCCTCCAGCCGGACCCTGAGCTCGGCCGCGATGTACTTGACATATTCGGACAGGAGCAGGCGCAGCGTCGAACCCGAGGTCCACCACGGCTCCTCGCGCCATTTGTCGCCGACCACCGCAAAGGGGATCAGCGTCGTCTGTGGCATCGCGTGCGAGAATTCCACCAGCGCGCGCGGCATGTGATAGTTGGAGGTGACCACGATCAAAGATGTAAATCGGCGCTCATGCGCCCATCGCCGCGCCTCGGCCGCGTTGCCGCGGGTCGAGAGCGCGGTGCGGTCGAGATCGACGCAGCAGGTCATGAAGGATTGGTTCTCCGGCAAGGTCCGGGAGATGTCGCTCGCCGTCGAGGTCGGATGCACGCCGGAGATCAGGAGCCGCCTGCCGTAGCCGGCAGCCAGCAGCTCCACGGCGTCCGATACCCGTGAGGAGCCGCCGGTCAGCACCACGATGCCGTCTGCCTTGCGGTCCGGCACCATCTCGGCGCCGCGCAATTGCGACAGGAACGCAATGAAGCCCGCCGCCGCGCCGACGAAGGCGAGCGCGATCGTCGACACGATTGTCGCGCGCAGCCAGCCGCGCGGCAGTTTCGGCGATCGATCGTCGGTCGGCGAGGTCATGCGATGTCGGTGATCCCTTCCCTGAGTAATTTTATGACGTTTTGAGGCGAAGTGGAGTCCGGTTTGAAAGGCTTATCAATGCTACGAAACTGTCAGGCCGAAAAGTCGATTCACCCTCTCCCCTTGTAGGGCCTTGTGGGAGAGGGTGGCTCGTCGCGACAGCGGCGAGACGGGTGAGGGTTCTCTCCGCGCATTCACCTCAGCATTTGTACGCTTGGACAGAACCCCTCATCCAGCGCCATAGCCGAAGCTTCGCTGCGGCGTTCTCGAGAACGGAGGCCGAAGGCCTCCTATGCCACCTTCTCCCGCGAGGGGAGAAGGAAAGAAAAGAACTCAATCAACATCATTCAAGGTCGCGAACAGGGTCTGGCGCGAGGCCACCGCGGTGATGCCGCCGATCAGCACGGCCTGGACCGCAAGCACGATGTAGCCGGATGGCCGCAGCGAGAAGGTGCCGAGCAGCGCGGCGAACTGGTCGCCGACGGGGGTACCGGAAAACCAGCCTGCGATGGACTCTGAGAAGCCGAACACCAGCATGGCGGCGCCGCCGCCGATCACGCCACCTTCCAGACCCAGCCTGAGGAAATGACGCAGGAAGTGATTGGCGATGTAGCGGTCGCCGGCGCCAACGAAATGCAGGACCTCGACGATCGGACGGTTCGCCGCCATGGCGCCGCGGGTCGCGAACGAAACCGAGATGATCGTGGCGATGATGACGAGCGCGAGGATGCCGAGGCCGGCCAGCACGGTGGCGTTTGTCATCACGCGCATGCGCTCGATCCAGGCGCGATGATCGTCGACGCTGGCCCCCGGCGCGACCTGCGTCACGCGCGCGCGCAAGGCGCCGAGATCGAGCGGCGTGCCCGGTTGCACGCGCGCGATGATCATGCGCGGCACCGGCAGATCGTCCATCGACAGGCCGGTGCCGAGCCAGGGCTCGAGCAGCTTACCGCTCTCCTCCTTGGTGAACGACTTGACCTCGACGATGCCGGCTTGCGCGCGCATCGCCTCCGCCACGGCGGCGGTGTCGCGCTCGATATCACGGCCGGCCTGCGGACGAACCTGGATGGTGATTTCGCTTGCCACGTCCGACTGCCATTCCGCGGCGGAGGCACTCACCAGTAGCACCGTCCCCGTGGTCATCGAGGCGAGGAAGGTCATGATGGCGACGACGGCGACCAGCGCTCTGCCATGGATCGAGGCGCGCGGCACGATCGGCGACATGTTGCGCGCCTTGGCCGGAAGCTGCGGACGCTCCTGTCCGAGATCGACCAGCACGCCGCGCTCGTCTAGCCTACTCATAGACGTGCAGCCGTCCCTGGTGCAGCACCAGCCGCCGTGCCTCGTACTGATCCATCAGGCCGATGTCGTGAGTGGCGATGATGACGGCGGTGCCTGATTTGTTGAGCTCGATGAAGAGCCGCAGCAGGCGCCGGCCGAGCGTCGGATCGACGCTGCCGGTCGGCTCGTCCGCGAGCAGCAGCTGCGGCCGCGAGATCACGGCGCGCGCGATCGCCGCGCGCTGCTTCTCGCCGCCCGACAGGATCGGCGGCAGCGCGTCCATGCGATCGCCGAGGCCGACCCAGCGCAACAGGTCGATCACCTCCTTGCGGTAGCTCGACTCGCTGCGGCCCATGACGCGGAACGGCAGCGCGACGTTCTCATAGGTCGTCATGTGGTCGAGCAGCCGGAAATCCTGGAGGACAATGCCGATGCGCTTGCGCAGGTCCGCGATCTCGTCCTTGCCGAGCTGCGAGATGTCGTGGCCGAACAGATTGACGAGGCCCCGCGTCGGTCGATGCGAGAGGAACAACAGACGCAGCAGGGAGGTCTTGCCGGCACCGGAAGGTCCGGTGAGAAACTGGAAGGAATGCGCCGGGATCTGGAAATTGAGATCGCGCAGGATCTCCGGCCCCAGACCGTAACGCAATCCGACATTTTCGAACCGAACCAAGTTCAGCTCCGTTCGAGAGGGGGCGCGGGTCGCGCTGCGGCACTCCGCCATGCGCGATCATCGGGTTTTGCCGCCGTTATGGTTTCCGGTTCGTTAACGGTCGCCCTGTAGCATAAGGGCGCCCGGTTCTCCGCGGCCGCGGCATCGTCAAGACCAGTCCAAGACCTTCGTTCATACATCAAGGCTCGTCCATGCATATCGTCTGCCCCCATTGTATGACATCCTACGCCATCAAGCTCGCGAGCCTTGGGGCGAACGGACGAGCGGTCCGCTGCTCCCGCTGCAAGGAGACCTGGATCGCGCATGCCGAGGATGCCATCGAGGAGGCGTCCGTTCCCGCGATCGCCGCGGCCAGCCGGGCCGACGACCAGTCCGACCTCGCCGAGCAATGGAACTCCTATGCCAAGGACGACGGCACCATTGATGCGCCTGTCGTCGACAGTCCCTCAATCGCCAGCGACTGGCCGGACCAGGAGGCCCGCGAAACCGAGGACGAATGGTCAGCGGCGGCCCGGCAGGCCGAGGAGGAGGCCGCCGGTGCACAGCACCAGTCCTGGTTCCGCGGCCTGTTCCGCCGCCGCGGGGCGCGGGTGAGCCGCGCGGTCGCCACCACGGCTCCGCGCAAATCCTATTTTGGCCTCCCGACCGCCTGCGCCGCGATGGGCGCGCTGGTCCTGGCACTGGTGATCTGGCGCGGCGACGTGGTGCGGCTGCTGCCCCAGACGGCGGCGTTCTACAAGATGGTCGGGCTCGAGGTGAACCTGCGGGGCCTCGCCTTCAAGGACGTCAAGCTCTCCAGCGAGACCGTGGACGGTAAGCAGGTGCTGGTGATCGAGGGCGTGATCGTGGGCGAGGGCAAGAAGCCGCTCGACATCCCGCGGCTGCGCTTTGCCGTGCGCGACGCGCAAGGCGCGGAGATCTACGCCTGGAACACGGTGCTGGAACAGACCGTGCTGCGGCCCGGCGAGCGCGCCTTCTTCCGCTCGCGCCTTGCCTCGCCGCCGCCTGAGGGCCGCAATATCGACGTTCGTTTCTTCAACCGGCGCGACATCGCCGGCGGCAGCGTATAATCGACCCCACAGGGGAGATTGATCCCAAGGTTGGTCTCATGCCGAAAATCTTGATCGCCGACGACGAGGATTCGATGCGCACGCTCGTGGCGCGCGCCATCGCCATGGACGGCCATGAGACCGTCACCGCCCAGGACGGCGCCGAGGCGCTGGAGATCCTGACCCGCGAGGACGGCGCCTTCGACCTGTTGCTCACCGACATCCAGATGCCGGTCATGGATGGCATCGCGCTGGCTCTCTCGGCCGCGCGCGATTTCCCTGATCTGACCATTCTGCTGATGACCGGCTTTGCCGACCAGCGCGAGCGCGCCTCGAACCTGAATGCGCTGGTGCATGACGTCGTGACCAAGCCTTTCTCGGTCGCCGACATCCGCACGGCCGTGGCGGATGCGCTGGCAGCGAGGAAGGGTTAGCGCAGCGGCTACACACTCCCCTGTCATGCCCCGGCTTGCCGCCTTCGCTAAAGCTTCGGCGGCCGAGCACCCTTGTGGCCCCGGCGTAGCCTTGGCGAAGCCGGGACCGGGGCATCCAGTACGCCGCGGCGGATGTGCCAAGAGCGAGCTCTTCAACGCCGGTCTCTGGAATACTGGATCGCCCGGTCAGGGCCCGGCGATGACAGCGAGTGTGACGTTAAAACTCTTTCAGCAGCCGCTCGATGTAGTCGAGCTCGATCTGCGGGCGCGAGGGGTCGCCGAGACGACGGCGGAGCTCTTCGAGAATGCGGCGGACACGCTGGGTGTCGATCTCGCCGGGAATCTTGACCGTGTAATCGTCACCATATTCGCGCCCGTGCAGCGGACGGCCCAGCGGGTCGGTCTGGTTGCCACCGCTCTGCTGACGGCCGGCGCGTTGGCCGGGTCCGTCGCCCTGGCCGTCACCGTCACCCTGCTGCATCGCCTCGGCCATTTTCTGCGCACCCTTGCGCATCGCATCGAGCGCCTTGCCCTGCGAGTCCACGGCGCCGTCGGCATTGCCCTCGCCGAGCTTTGATCCCGCATCGCCCATGGCACCGTCGGCAGCATCCAGACTGCCGTCGTCATCGCCCTGGTCGCCGTCCTGATCGCCGTTCTGGCCGGGCTGGCCCTGATCCCCTTGCTGGCCCTTCTGTCCCTGTTGGCCCTTCTGCCCCTTTTCTCCCTTCTGCATGAGGCCGCGCTTGGCAAGCTCGTCCTGCAGCTTCTTCAGGCGGTCGCGCAGCCCCTGCTGGTCCTGCTGCAGCTCCGACATGGACTGATCGCCCTGCTTGCCGCGCGAGCGGTCGCGCCGGGAATCCTGGCCCTGCTTGAAGGTCCTGTCGCGCAATTGCTGCTGCTTGCGGATCATGTCGCCGAGCTCGTTCAGCGCCTGCTCCATGTCGCTCTCGCCGGACTGCCCCGGCTGCGCCATCTGGAGACCTTCCAACATCTGCTGGAGCTGGTCGAGCAACTGCTTGGCCGCATCCTTGTCGCCGGAGCGCGACAGGCGCTCCATGCGGTCGATCATGTTCTGCAGATCCTGCTGGCGCAGGACCTTGGTGTTCGGGTCGAGCGGCCGCGCCAGCTGCTGCGGGTCATTGTTGTTGCGGAACTGCTCGGCGAGCTGGCGCATGAAATCGTTCAGCGCCTGACGCAGATCCTGCGTGAGCTTCTTGATTTCTTCGTCGCTCGCGCCACGCTCCAGCGCCTGCTTCAGCGCGTCCTGAGCCGCGCGCAACGCCTTCTCGACGTCGGAGATCTTGCCGTCCTCGATCGTCACCGCAAGCGCCCACAGGCTTGCCACGACCTCGCGCAGGGCATCATCGGTGCGCGCGGCCTCGAGCTGTCGGGCCACGTTGTGCAGGCCGAGATATTGTCCGGGCTCCGGCGTGAACATTTCGGGCGCGATCATCAGCGCGTCGAGCGCGGCATACACGTCGGAATTCTTGTTCGCATCGAGCGCGAGAATGCGGCGCTGCTCGATCAGTGCACGTGCCAGCGGCTTGGTGAAGAGCCGTTCGGGCAGGCGCATGTTGAACGGTTCGCTTGCGGCCTCGTTGCCGGCCTCGTCCTTGGCCGTGAGGGTCAGCGTGACCTCGGCGCCGGCATAGGGATCCTCGCTGAGATCCTTCACCGACTGTCCGATGCCGTTGCGGGTCCGCGCATTCGGCAGCGCGAGCGGGAATTGCGGTGGCTGGAACAGAGGCCGCGGAGCCGCCCTGGTGTCACCATCGCCGGCAGCAGCCTTCGTCCCGTCCTTCGTGCCGTCCTTTGTACCGTCCTTTGTACCGTCCTTTGTACCGTCCTTGGCATCGGTCGACCGCGGGGCAAATTTCGCCTCGGCGCCGGTGACGCCGTAATCGTCCTCAAGCTTGTAGGAGAGCTGGAGCGCGCCGCGCGCCTGGCGCTCCGGGTCCTTGGCGAGCGCGATCGTCGGCGGACGGTCCGGCGTGGCCGCAAACGCCCATTGCGGCTGGCCGGAAGGCGCGCGGACACGCGCGGTGCCGTCGCCGGAAATGGCAAAGTGCTTTTCGTTGGTCCCCTTGGGGCTGGCTTCAGTTGGGGCGACTTCCTTGAGTCCGCCGGAGACGACGACATCCAGACTGCCACCGGAAGAGCGCACGATCAGGGTCGAGCCGGCGGGAACGGAAAGCGGGCCGCCGGCGGGCAAGGCCGCAGCCTCCTTGTTGGCGGCCGACAGGATGACCGGCGGCTTACCGGTGTAGAGCGGCGGCGTGACCCAGGCGTCGACGCGAACATTGGTCGGCGCCAGCACCCCGTTCCAGTCGAAGGCAGCGCCGAGCCGCATCGCACGCTCGTCACCTGCGGCGAAGAAGGTCGCAACCAGCATCACCATGACAAGGGCACGCAGCGCCCAGGGGTCGTGAAGCGCGAGCCGCGGGTGCGGCAGACCGGCGCGGATGCGCTTGATGGAGGCGAGCGTACGCTCGCGCTGCGCCTGCCACAGCGCCTGCGCGACCGGGTCCTGCGAGGTCAACGTGTCCGTGAGCGTGGTGGCCGGGCGGTGACGGATGCCGGAGCCACGGTCGAGCCGGGCGAGCGCTTCCTCGCGGCTCGGCCAGCGGAAGCGAATCAGCGGGAACAGGGCGACGACTGCAATCGCAGCGAAGAGGGCAAGGCCGATGGCCCGGGCAACGAACGGCACGGCGAGCCAGAGACCAGCCCAGGACACCACCAGGAACAAGCCGGCGACGGTCAGAAGGCGCGCCACATTGGGCCAGGCACGCTCCCACGCGATGGCATAAGTAGCCCGATCAAGGGCCTGCGCCAGCTTCAGCCGCGACAGCGCGTCACTGTTGCGGATCGGGCCTGACGGGCCGGGGGTGACGCCGTTCAATCAACTCTCCAGGTTGCCCGGTAGAGAAGAGCCTATCACAACGGCAGCACTGAGGCATCCGTTCCGGTACGGAGGAGCCTCCTTTTCCCGCATAACACGAGGACGTGACTGGCCCGGTGCAACCCCGTAATTTCCGCGCGCCATCCCTGTTGGAACAAAGGAAACGCCATGGACAAGAAGATGCACGACAAGGGCCTGGAAGTCCGCAAAGCGGTGCTGGGCGAGGCCTATGTCAACAACGCCCTGAAGAACGTCGACGATTTCAACCGTCCGTTCCAGGAGATGCTCAACGAATATTGCTGGGGCGCGGTGTGGGGCCGCGAGGAGCTGCCGCGCAAGACCCGAAGCATGCTCAACATTGCCATGATCGCGATCCTCAACCGCCAGCACGAGTTTCGCGCGCATCTCAAGGGTGCACTCACCAACGGCGTCAGCCGCGAAGAGATCCGCGAGATCCTGATGCAGGTCGCGATCTATGGCGGCATGCCCGCCGCGGTCGACAGTTTCCGCATCGCGCGCGAGGTGTTCGCCGAGATCGATGGGAAGGCGTGAGGCGGCGTGTGAGTGAGGGGCGCAACGTTCCTCCTCATCGTCGTCCCGGATCAGCGCGCGCTTGAGGCGCGCTTGTCCGGGACGACACGGGGGATGGAGCGCGGATTTTCACGACAGCAACGAATAACAACCACAAGGAAACACCATGGACATCGGATTCATCGGCCTCGGAAACATGGGTTTTCCGATGGCGCGGCGGCTGATCGAGGCGGGACACGGGCTCGTGGTATTCGACACGCGCAAGGAGGTCATGGACAAGCTGGTGGCGCGCGGCGCAATTGCGGCGGCGTCACCGAAGGACGTCGCCGATCAAGTCGAGACCGTCATGGCGAGCCTGCCTTCGCTGCAGGCTTCGCTCGAGGTCGCAACGGGAGCGAACGGCGTGATCGAGGGCAAGCGCGCCAAACGTTTCATCGATCTCTCCACGGTCGGCTCGGCGATGGCCGTGAAGATTCACGGCCTCCTCGCCAAACGCGACATCGTGCAGATCGACTGTCCCGTCTCCGGCGGAGTCGGCGGCGCCGAGAAGGGCACGCTGGCAGTGATGGTGTCGGGCCCGAAAGCCGAGTTCGAGCTGCTCAAGCCGGCGCTCGACGTGATCGGAAAGGTGTTCTTCATCGGCGAGAAGCCCGGCGCGGCCCAGACCATGAAGCTCGCCAACAATTTCCTGTCGGCCACCGCGATCGTGGCAACGTCGGAAGCCGTGGTGATGGGCGTCAAGGCCGGGCTCGATCCCGCCGTGATGATCGACGTCATCAATGCCGGCTCGGGCATGAACACGGCGAGCCGCGACAAGTTCCCGCGCTCGGTGCTGCCGCGCACCTTCGATTTCGGCTTCGCCACCGGACTGATGGTGAAGGACGTGCGGCTGGCGCTGGCGGAGATGAAGCAGCTTGGCCTGTCGATGGAGGTGGCGGATGCGGTCGGACGGTTATGGGAGACCGTGATCAGCGCGGAAGGCGCCGAGTCCGATTTCACCGCGGCAATCAAGCCGATCGAGGAGAAGGCGGGCGTGGTGGTCGGGCGGAAGACATAGCGCCGCGCCTAAACACTCACAGCCACGGCGCCGGCTTATCCATCGCGATGAGTTGCTCGACCTCGACGCGCGGGCGCACCACGGCGTATTGGTCGCCCTTCACCAGCACCTCCGGCACCAGCGGCCGGGTGTTGTAGGTGCCGGCCTGCACCGCGCCATAGGCGCCTGCGGTCATGATGGCGAGCAGATCGCCGGGCTTTGGCGTCGGCAGCGTGCGGTCGAGGGCGAGATAGTCGCCGGTCTCGCAGACCGGGCCGACGACGTCGGCCATGATGGTGGCGGCGCCCGAGGCGGGCTGCGTCACCGGCAGGATGTCGTGATGGGCCTCGTACAGCGTCGGGCGGATCAGATCGTTCATGGCGGCGTCGATGATGACGAAGTTCTTGCCGTCGCCGTGCTTCACATAGATCACCTTGGCGACCAGGATGCCGGCATTGCCGACGATCATGCGGCCCGGCTCGAACATCAGCGTGCAGCCGAGATTGTGGCTGACGCGCTTGACCATGGCGGCATAGGCGGCCGGCGCCGGCGGCGCCTCGCGGTCCATGTAATAGGGAATGCCGAGGCCGCCGCCGAAATCGACGTGGGAGATGTCATGGCCGTCGCTGCGCAGCGTCTGCACGAATTCGGAGAGGATGCGAAACGCGGTCTCCATGCCGGAGAGGTCGGTGATCTGGCTGCCGATATGTACGTCGGTGCCGGTCACTTCGATACCGGGCAGCTTCGCAGCGCGCGCATAGACCTCGCGGGCATGCACGATCGGGATGCCGAACTTGTTCTCGGACTTGCCGGTGGAGATTTTTGCATGCGTGCCGGCATCGACGTCGGGATTGACGCGCAAGGAGATCCGCGCGGTCTTGCCCATCTCGGTCGCAAGGCGCGACAGCAGCTCGAGCTCCGGCTCGGATTCGACGTTGAGACAGAGGATGTCGGCGGCGAGCGCAGCACGCAGCTCGGCCTCGGTCTTGCCGACGCCGGAGAACACGATCTTGCTTGCGGGAATGCCTGCGGCCAGCGCGCGCTTCAACTCGCCGCCCGAGACCACGTCGGCGCCGGCCCCTAGCTTGGCCAGCGTGCGCAGCACCGACTGGTTGGAGTTCGCCTTCATGGCGTAGCAGACCAGCACCTTCTCGCCGGCGAAGGCGTCGGTGAAGACGCGGTAGTGCCGCTCGAGCGTCGCGGTCGAATAGCAATAGAACGGCGTGCCGACGGTCGCGGCCAGCTCGGACAGGTTCACCGCCTCGGCGTGCAGCACGCCGTTGCGATATTCGAAATGGTTCATGGCGCAGGCTCGGTTGTCCCGGCTTATTTCTTGGCGGGAGGTTCGTCCAGGAGCGGGTCGAGAATAAACGGTTTCTTCTTGCCCTTCGCCGCCGCGGGCGCGGCATCCGCACCGTAGGTCGGGTTGAACACGCTCGGCGTCCGCTGAGTTTCGGCCTCGGTATCTACAGGTGCGGCACCGCTGGTCGTGGACGCGTTGGAGGCGGTCGGCGGCAGATCCAGCGGACCCTTGCGGCCGCAGCCGGCCAGCGCAAGCGCCGTCAGGCTCAAGACAATGATGGTCCACCCCGAACTGGCCGGGCGAAACTTTGACGTCACGACGAAATCCCCACTACGCGCGGCGCACCATACAGAGATTGGCGCGTTCTGGCGAGAGCCGGATGATCATGAAACATAAGCGAAATTTTGCCCTCAGCCCAATTTTCGCTCTTTTTCCAGCCGCTTCGCCCAGGCTTTGGCCTGGGACGCCACGTTCTTCGGCGCGGTGCCGCCAAAACTGGTGCGGCTCTTCACGGACGATTCGACCGAGAGCACGCCGAGCACCTCCTTGGTGATTTTTGGCTCGATGGCCTGCATCTCCTTGAGCGGCAGCTCGTGCAGCGCCACGCCGCCCTCCGCGGCTTTCGCCACGATCCGGCCAGTCACGTGATGGGCCTCGCGGAACGGCATCTTCAGGGTCCGCACCAGCCAATCGGCAAGATCAGTCGCCGTTGCGTAACCCTCGCCAGCGGCCGCCTTCATTTTGGCTTGGTCAGGGACGAGGTCGCGGACCATGCCGGTCATGGCCCGGATCGCGAGCGACAGCGCGGCAAAACCCTCCATGGCGCCCTGCTTGTCCTCCTGCATGTCCTTTTGATAGGCGAGCGGCAGGCCCTTCATGACGATCAGCAGCCCGTTGAGCGCGCCGATGACGCGGCCGGTCTTGGCGCGCACCAGCTCGGCGGCATCCGGATTGCGCTTCTGCGGCATGATCGAGGATCCCGTGGTGAACTTGTCGCTGAGCCTGACAAGGCCGACCAGCGGCGAAGTCCAGATCACGATCTCCTCGGCAAAGCGCGACATGTGCACGGCGCAGATCGAGGCCGCCGACAGCGTCTCCAGCACGAAGTCGCGATCGGAGACCGCATCGAGCGAGTTCGCCATCGGCCGGTCGAAGCCGAGCGCCTTCGCGGTGGCGTGGCGGTCGATCGGGAACGAGGTGCCGGCGAGCGCGGCCGCGCCGAGCGGGGATTCATTCAGCCGCTGGCGCGCGTCCCTGAAGCGGCCGCGGTCGCGCGCGGCCATCTCGACATAGGCGAGCAGATGGTGGCCAAAGGTGACAGGCTGCGCCGTCTGCAGATGCGTGAAGCCGGGCATCACCGTGCCGGCGTGCTCCAGCGCGCGCTGCACCAGCGCCTGCTGGAACGCGGCAAGCGCGGCATCGGTCTCGTCGATCACATCGCGGACGAACAGACGGAAGTCGGTCGCGACCTGGTCGTTGCGCGAGCGCGCGGTGTGCAAGCGACCGGCGGCGGGGCCGATCAGCTCCGACAGGCGGCTCTCGACATTCATATGGATGTCCTCGAGCGCGCGCTTGAATTCGAAGCCGCCCTTGCCGATCTCTGACAAAATCGTGTCTAGACCCTTGCCGATATTTTTCGCATCAGAAGCCGTGATGATGCCTTGGTTGGCCAGCATCGCGGCGTGGGCCTTGGACGCGGCAATGTCCTGGGCGAAGAGGTGACGATCGACGTCGATGGAGACGTTGATCTCTTCCATGATCTCGTCGGGACGTTCCGAGAACCGGCCGCCCCACATCTTGTTGCTCATGATCCCCTGCTCACGCCTTGATTTGCCGCACGTTTGCTGGCCGCAGCCAGCCGTATTAAGAGGCCCCTGATAGCCATATCTGCGACCGGATGACAAACGATATGCTCGACCAGAAGCCCTCCGCCACGCGCCGCATCCCCCTCGTCATCGCCACCGTGGCGATTGGCGGACTGGCTGGCTTCGCCGCGCTGTACGGGCTCCGCCTCAACCGCGCACCATCTGGCGATCCCGCTTGCCGAACGGCGGTGGCCACAGCGCAGAAGATTGCCCCGCTCGCCCATGGCGAGGTGGCGGCGCTGACCATGGCGAGCGCCCCGTTGAAGCTGCCCGACCTTGTCTTCGAGGACGCGGACGGCAAGCCGAAAAAACTGTCCGACTTCCGCGGCAAGACGCTGCTGGTGAACCTCTGGGCGACCTGGTGCGTGCCGTGCCGGAAGGAAATGCCGGCGCTGGACGAGCTCCAGGGCAAGCTGTCGGGCCCGAATTTCGAGGTCGTGGCGATCAACATCGACACCCGCGACCCCGAGAAGCCCAGGGCGTTCCTGAAAGAAGCCAATCTGACCCGGCTCGGCTATTTCAACGACCAGAAAGCAAAGGTTTTTCAGGATCTTAAGGCCATAGGCCGGGCGCTGGGCATGCCGACCTCGGTGCTGGTCGACCCCCAGGGGTGCGAGATCGCGACGATCGCGGGACCGGCGGAATGGGCAAGCGAGGACGCGCTCAAGCTAATCCGGGCGGCGACCGGCAAGGCCGCCGCGTCGCTTTAAGCCGTCACGTTGAGATTGCCGCCGACGCCAGGGCCGACATTGGCGAGCGATGGCTGACCGGCACCGAGCAGCGTCAGAACGGTGGATTTCTCCATATCCATGTTCTGCTTGGTCAGCGTCGCCGCAATATTCGACTGCAGCGCGCCTTGCTGAGCGGCCAGCATGGTGCTGACCATTGCCATCATATCCATGACGCGAGCCCTCGTACCGGCCGTAACCTAGGCGCGAGGCGTTAACGAGAGGTGAGTGGGAAAGGTTTGGTGTCCCGGACGAGGTGCGGCACGAAGTGACGCGCCTCAGAGCCGGGGCCCCGTGCACGTGGCTTCTGTGCGCCGTCTCGGCAGCGCTCTGCGCTGCGTCCGGGGCACAGGACTGTCTTACCGCGTCGGAATCGGCTTGGCGCCGCGATAGTCGTAGAAGCCGCGCTGGGTCTTGCGGCCGAGCCAACCGGCCTCGACGTATTTCACCAGTAGCGGGCACGGGCGGTACTTGGAATCGGCCAGCCCCTCGTGCAGCACCTGCATGATGGAGAGGCAGGTATCGAGGCCGATGAAATCGGCAAGCTCGAGCGGGCCCATCGGATGATGCGCGCCGAGCTTCATTGCCGCATCGATCGCCTCGACATTGCCGACGCCTTCATACAGCGTGTAGATCGCCTCGTTGATCATCGGCAGCAGGATGCGGTTGACGATGAAGGCCGGGAAATCCTCCGACACGGCGACCTGCTTGCCGAGCCGGGCCACGAATTCCTTGGCCGTGTCGAAGGTCGCATCATCAGTGGCGATGCCGCGGATCAGCTCGACCAGCTCCATCAGCGGCACCGGATTCATGAAGTGAATGCCGATGAAGCGCTCCGGGCGATCGGTGGCGGCGGCGAGCCGTGTGATCGAGATCGAGGACGTATCGGAGGCGACGATCGCCTCCGGCTTCAAGACGGCGCAGAGTTCGTGGAAGATCTTGCGCTTGACCTCTTCCTTCTCGACAGCGGTCTCGATCACGAGGTCGCAATCGGCGAGATCGTCCAGCTTCTCGGCCGGCGTGATGCGCGCCATCGCCTTCGCCTTGTCGTCCTCGGTGACGGCTTTCTTGGAGACCTGGCGCGCCAGATTGCCGTTGATGGTGGCCATGCCCGACTTGAGGCGGTCGGCCGAAACGTCGTTGAGCACCACGTCGAAGCCGGCGAGCGCCGCGACATGCGCGATGCCATTGCCCATCTGACCCGCGCCGATCACGCCGACCTTCTTGATCACTGCCGCCATAATGTCATCCACCGGAACGGCGCGCATGTCGCGCCCTGCCTATCCCCTGAGCCGGGAGGTCTGATTTGACCAGAAGCCTGATTTAATCAGAACCTTGGCTCGAAACCTAGATTGGATCGCTTCGAAGGCGTGCCCCACGCCAAAGAAAACGCGTCAAAAATGAAACACCGGCCGGAGTTTATACCTCCCGGCCGGTGTTTTGTACGGCTTTACTTGCCGAGCTTGGCGAGTTCGGCCGTGAGCTCCGGAACCGCCTGGTAGAGGTCGGCGACCAGGCCGTAATCGGCGACCTGGAAGATCGGCGCATCCTCGTCCTTGTTGATCGCAACGATCACCTTGGAGTCCTTCATGCCGGCCAGATGCTGGATAGCGCCGGAAATGCCGACCGCGACGTAGAGCTCGGGCGCCACGACCTTGCCGGTCTGGCCGACCTGCCAATCGTTCGGCGCATAGCCCGCATCGACCGCGGCGCGCGAGGCACCGACGCCGGCGCCCAGCTTGTCGGCGAGCGGCTCGATGTATTTGGCGAAGTTCTCGCGGCTCTGCATGGCGCGGCCGCCGGAGACGATGATCTTCGCGGAGGTCAGCTCGGGACGGTCGCTCTTGGCGACCTCCTCGCCGACGAAAGTCGACAGACCCGGATCAGCGGCCGCCGCCACGTTCTCGACCGGCGCGCTGCCACCTTCGCCAGCTGCGGCGAAGGTCGAGGTCCGCACCGTGATGACTTTCTTGGCGTCCTTCGACTTCACCGTCTGGATGGCGTTGCCGGCGTAGATCGGGCGCTCGAATGTATCGGGCGCGACCACCTTGATGATCTCCGAGACCTGCATGACGTCGAGCAGGGCGGCGACGCGGGGCATCACGTTCTTGAAGCGCGAGGTCGCCGGCGCGACGATCGCGTCATAGCCGGACGCCAGCGACACGACCAGTGCGGCCAGCGGCTCGGCGAGGTCGTGCGCGTAGACGTCGCCATCGGCGAGCAGAACCTTCTTCACGCCGGCGAGCTTGGCAGCGGCATCCGCCGCGGCCTTGGCGTTCTTTCCGGCGACCAGCACCTCGACATCCGCACCGAGCGCGGCAGCCGCGGTCAGGGCCTTGTTGGTCGCATCCTTCAGCGACGCATTGTCGTGTTCGGCAATCAGAAGCGTCGTCATCAGAGCACCCCGGCTTCGTTCTTGAGTTTCGACACCAGCTCGGCGACGTCCTTGACCTTGACGCCTGCCTTGCGGCCGGCCGGCTCAGCCGTCTTGAGAACCTCGAGACGCGCGGCGACGTCGACGCCGTAATCGGTGACGGTCTTCTCCGCGATCGGCTTCTTCTTCGCCTTCATGATGTTGGGCAGCGAAGCGTAGCGCGGCTCGTTGAGGCGGAGATCGGTGGTGACGATCGCCGGTCCCTTCAGCTTCACAGTCTGCAGGCCGCCATCGACTTCGCGCGTGACCTTGAAATCAGAGCCTTCGACCTCGAGCTTGGAAGCGAAGGTCGCCTGCGACCAGCCGAGCAGCGCGGCCAGCATCTGGCCGGTCTGGTTGCTGTCATCGTCGATCGCCTGCTTGCCGAGGATGATGAGGCCAGGCTGCTCCTCTTCGGCAACCTTCTTCAGGATCTTGGCGACGGCGAGCGGCTCGACGGTGCCCTCGGCCTTGACCAGGATGCCGCGATCGGCGCCCATGGCGAGACCAGTGCGGATCGTCTCAGACGCTTGCGCCGGTCCAATGGAGACCACCACGACCTCGGTGGCCTTGCCGGCTTCCTTCAGGCGCAACGCTTCCTCGACCGCGATTTCATCGAACGGGTTCATGGACATCTTGACGTTGGCGAGTTCAACGCCCGACCCATCGCCCTTGACGCGGACCTTGACGTTGTAATCGACCACCCGCTTTACCGGCACTAAGACCTTCATCGATCCTCTTTCACTCAATTTAGGAGGGGGGTTATCAACTGGCGCGGAACCTAAAGGCCTGATCTGCCCCGGTCAACGCGCGAACGGCTCTAATTTTGGCCTTCTGAATTGCGGACCGCGATGGGTCAGCGGTTCTGGCCCGGAACCCAGAGCACATCGCCGGCGCCATTGCCATTAACGGCCCGGCTGGCCACGAACAGGAAGTCGGACAGGCGGTTCATATATTGGATGCCAGCCGCGCTGACCGGCTCGCCAGGCCGAGCCGCCAGTTCCACGATCACGCGTTCCGCCCTGCGGCATATCGTGCGCGCCACATGCAGATAGGCAGCGGCCGGCGTGCCGCCGGGAAGCACGAAGGAGGTCAGCGGCGCGAGCTTGTCGTTGAGCGCGTCAATGTCGCGCTCGAGCCGCTCGACCTGACCCACCACTACCCGCAGCCGCTCGGCTTTGCCCTCCCGTTCGGGCACGGCGAGATCCGCGCCGAGATCGAACAGATCATTCTGGATGCGGCCAAGCATCGCATCGAACTGGGGCATGTCCCGCGTGTGAAGCCTGACCACGCCGATGGCCGCATTGGTCTCGTCGACGGTGCCATAGGCCTCGATGCGCAGATCGTATTTCGGACGCCGCTCGCCGGTTCCGAGCGCCGTCGTGCCGTCGTCACCGGTCTTCGTGTAGATGCGGTTCAGCACCACCATGCTGGTCTCCTTGGTTTAGGGCATGACCTTGTCGGAAAACCGCTTCGCACTTTTCGCAAACGCGGCCCTTCGGGTTTCGGATCATGCCCTATCGCCCCATCGCCCAGACCGCGAGCATCGCGATGATGATCGCCACGAACTGAAGCAGCACGCGCCAGCGCATCAGCTTCTGCGAGGTGTTGGGCGAACCACCGCGCATCATGTTGACGAGTCCGAGCAGCAGCACCAGCGCCACGGCGCCCGCTGCCGCCGGCAGGATGAAAGTACTGAGGAGAGATGCCATTGGGGGTAGATAACACCGTGTGCGCCGGTCCGCCATGGCGTTCGCGATCTGGCTTTTGAGCCAATAATATCAGAAGCTGGTTCGATGATTTCCGATTTGCGCGAGCGCCCCGTTCTCTTCGCCTCTCCCCGCGTGCGGGAAGAGGCCGGAATGCGCGCGCAGCGCGGATTCCGGGTGAGGGGGATTCTCCGCGCGTCCCTCTCTCTTCGTCCCCGCGGAGAGTCCCCCTCACCCGCCGCCGAACGATGCTGCGCATCGCTCGGCTTGCGTCGGCCCCTCCTCGCGCGCGGGGAGAGGCGAAGCTGGAGCAAGCGGTGAAAGCGATCCGCTACATCTACGTCGTGGTGATGGACGCGTTCTACACGTTCCTCGCCGATGATGGTTGGGCGATCGCTAGCCACATCGCGCTGTCGACGCTGATGGCGCTATTCCCGTTCCTGATCGTGCTGACCTCGCTCGCCGGCTTCTTCGGCTCCAAGGAACTCGCCGACCAAGCCGCCGGCTTGATGCTTCAGGTCTGGCCCAAGCAGGTCGCCGATTCGATCTCCGGAGAGGTGCATGACGTGCTGACCACCACGCGCACCGGCATCCTGACCATCGGCGCGGCGCTGTCGGTCTATTTCGCCTCCAACGGCGTCGAGGCGCTCCGGGTCGCGCTCAACCGCGCCTATGCAGTGGTGGAGATGCGGCGCTGGTATTGGCTGCGGCTGGAATCGATCGCCTATACGCTGATTGCGGCCTTCACGGCCCTCGCCATGGCATTCCTGATCGTGCTCGGTCCGCTGATCATCGAGGCCGCGCGGCGCCACATTCCCCTGTTCGTCGAATCGAACGAAAGCATTCTCACCTGGCTACGCTACGGCATCACCATCAGCGCGCTGGTGGTGGCGCTGTTCATCCTGCACGCCTGGCTGCCGGCGGGACGGCGCAGCTTCCTCCAGATCGTGCCGGGCATCATCTTCACAGTGGTGGCGTCGCTGGTTTCCGGCGTCGTCTTCGGACAGTATCTGGCGCGCTTCGCCAACAACTACGTCACGATGTATGCGGGCCTCGCCTCGGTGATCATCGCGCTGGTGTTCCTGTATTTCATCGCCGCGATCTTCGTTTACGGCGGCGAACTCAACGCTGCGATCATCAAGTCGCGGCTTCCTCACGGCGTGTCGCTTCAAGCAGCGCAGTCGCTAAAGCCCGCGGAGACACAGGCTTGACTAGGAAGGCATCGGCACCGGCCTGGCGCGAGGCTGCCTCGTCCTCGCCGCGGCCGGACACGCCGATGATCGGAATCTGAGCCAGCGGCGTCGGCAGCGCGCGAATCCGCTTGATGGCCTCGATGCCGTCGATGCCCGGCAGGACCATGTCCATCAGCACCGCGTCGAACGCGCCCTGCTCCAGCCGGCCGACCGCATCCTCGCCGCGCCCGATGAACTCGGCATGATGGCCAAGCTCGGTCAGGATGGTGTTGAGCACGACGCGGCCGAATGGATTGTCCTCGACGCTGAGCACGCGAAGGGCGGCGACCGCTTCGGGCTCGCTGCCGTCCTTCGCCTTGCGAGTCTTGCCTGACCCCGCAGCATCCAGCGACACCGTCAACGTGAAGGTGGCGCCGCCGCCGCGGCGCGGTGCCACGGTGATATCGCCGCCCATCGCGCGGGCCAATTGCTTGACCGAGGAGAGCCCCAGGCCGGCACCGCCGAAGCGTGAGGCGATGGTGACATTGGCCTGGGTGAACGGACGGAACAGCCGCTTGATCTCGGCCATGGTGAGGCCGATGCCGCTGTCGGAGACCGCAAAGGCGACGCCGACCCTGCCCTTGCCCTTCGCTTGACCTTTGGCCGGACGCCACGGCTCGACTGCGAGCGCCACGCCGCCCTGGTCGGTGAATTTCACGGCATTGTCGATCAGGTTCTCGAGCGCGGCGCGCAGGCGGACGGGATCACCGACCACAAGTCCAGGGAGCTTTTCGGAGATCCCGACCTCGGCCCGGAGACCTTTGGCCGCGGCGCGGCCGGCCAGCGAATCGCCGGCGCTGCGGGCAAGCGTCCTGAGGTCGAACAGGTCCTGCCGCAGCGCGCCGCCGCCCTTTCCCGCCCCCTTGCCCGTTTTGGCGGCATCCACGAACAGCGTGGCGAGGCTCGCCAGATGCTCGGCACCGGCCTTGATCGTATCGGCCCAGCGCCGCTCCCGTTCGCCGAGATCGGAGGTCGCGAGCAGGTCGCTGATCGCCAGAATACCAGTCAGGGGGGTGCGGACCTCATGAGCAAAGGCGGCCAGCGCCGCCTGGACCACGTCCGGCCCGACCGCCTTGGTGCTGCGCTTGCGCAACCGGGCGGCCGCCCCGGGCTTCCGAGGCAGCCGCCTGGACGTCCGCGTTGTGCGCGCTGGACGCATTTTCGCCGCCATGAATCCCCTTCGAAGTACCCTCTTCGAACCCCGCACTGGCCAAGCATGGCATGGAGGAACCCCCGGAGTCACGGCGACGTTTAGCTAACCCCCAGAGAAACTTAATCTAATCCCACCAGCTGGCGGACACGGGCAGGCGCGATGCCGGCCGCACGCAAGGCGCGCAGACCGGTCGAGCGGCTCGACTTCGACAACTTCCGGCCTGCCTCGTCGCGAATCAACCGGTGATGGCGATAGGTGGGTTCGGGCAGGCCGAGCAGGACCTGTAACAAACGGTGCACCGATGTGGCATGAAACAGGTCCTGGCCCCGCACGATCTCACTGACGCCCTGGAGTGCGTCGTCGACGATCACCGACAGATGATAGCTGGTCGGCGTCTCCTTGCGGGCCAGGATCACGTCGCCCCACACCTCGGGCCGCGCCGGGACGCTGCCGCGCTCGCCATCGGGCCCCTCGCCGAGCTCGTTCCAACTCAGGCCGGCGGCGCCGCGGCAGGCGGCCGCCATGTCGAGACGCAGCGCGTAAGGCGCGCCCGAGGCGATCAGCTGCGAGCGCTCGTCAGCCGACAGTGATTTGGCGTCGCCCGGATAAAGCGGTGCGCCGTCCGGATCGCGCGGCCATGGCCCATCGGCCTCGCGCGCGGCCACAAGCTTTGCGATCTCGGCCCGGCTTTCGAAGGCGGGATAGACGAGACCGAGCGCAGAGAGCTTTTCCAGGGCGGCGCGATAATCGGCGGGATGTTCGGACTGCCGGCGCACCGGCCTCTCCCAGGCAATTCCGAGCCAGGCGAGATCCTCGTAGATCGCCGTCTCGTATTCCGGCCGGCAGCGCGTCGCGTCGATGTCCTCGATCCGCAACAGCAGCCGCCCGCCGGTCTCTCGCGCGCGATCGAAATTGAGCAGCGCAGAATAGGCGTGGCCGAGATGCAGGAAGCCGTTCGGGCTCGGGGCAAATCGGAAAACGGGTGGCATGAGTTCTCGGTGTATCCGTCATTGCCGGGCTTGACCCGGCACTCCATCCTCCATGACTCTGTTACGATAGGAGATGGATGGCCGGGTCAAGCCCGGCCATGACGAGTCCCATAACAATGATCCCATAAGAATGACCATTCACCTCGAAACCCAGTCCGATCTCGAAGACGCCGTTCACGCGCTGATCAAGCGCGATCCGCGCCTTAAACCCGTGCTCGAGATCGCGGGCATGCCGGCGCTGCGGCGGCGCGAGCCGGGTTTTACGGGGCTGGCGCACATCGTCTGCGGGCAGCAGCTCTCGACCGCGAGTGCCGCGGCGATCTGGGGACGGCTGTCGGCGGCGTTCGATCCGTTCGACCATGACGCCGTGCGCCGCGCGCGCACCGACCGGCTGGGACGGCTCGGCCTCTCCGCCGCCAAGATCAAGACCCTCAAGCATCTCGCCCGCGAGATCACCGCGCAGCGGTTGAACCTGGACGTGCTTGCAGAAGAAGATGCCGATGCCGCGCATCACACGCTGATCGCGCTGCCCGGCATCGGGCCGTGGACCGCGGACGTCTACCTGCTGTTCTGCCTCGGCCACGGCGATGCCTGGCCGGCCGGCGACCTCGCGGTGCAGGAGGGCATCAAGATCGGGCTCGGCCTCAAGGCGCGGCCGACGGAGAAGCAAATGGCGCCGCTCGCCGAACCCTGGCGTCCACTGCGCGGCGCGGCGGCGCATCTGTGGTGGAGCTATTACCGCGCGGTGAAGAAACGCGAGGGCGTGCTCGCGGGGGCGGGCTAGCCCCGCAGCCGCGCGCGGTCGGCCCGGGCGCATTCGGCGACGAAATCGACCACGGCGCGCACCGCCGGGAGCTCGACGAGGTCGGGATGGGCCAGCAGCCACAGATCCGCGACGCTGGCGAGCTTCTGCGGGGCGACGCGCACGAGATCGGAATAGGCTTCGGCGACGAAGCACGACAGTGCCGAGATTCCGATCCCGGCGCGGACCGCCGCCAGCATGTCCCCCTGGGAGGAGCAGCGCATCACCACCCTCGCCTGCCGCGTGACGACGTCGCTCCAGCGCGCGAGCTGCGCATTGGACGCCTGGTCGGCGAAACCGATGACGCTGTGCCCTTTCCACTCGCCGCGCCGTTCAGGCAGTGACCGCCCGGCGGCATAATCGCGGGAGGCATAGAATCCCGTGCCGAGACGGCCGATCTTGCGGCCAACCAGGTTTTCCTCGCCGCTGTCGACGGGCCGCAATACCACGTCCGCCTCACGCCGGCGCACGCTTGCCGGAAACGGATGGGTGATGATCTCGAGCTGGATATGATCGTGCGCACGCAGGAAGGCAGGCAAGCGCGGCATCAGCCAATGAGAGGCCAGCGTCGCGCCGATCGACAGCTTGACGATACCGCGCGCCTTGTGTCCTTTCGCCGCGACCGCGGTCTCGGCCCGTAGCGCCGCCGCAGCCATTGCCTCGGCGTGCTCGCGCAACGTCCTTCCATCCGCGGTCAGCGCCAGGCCGTCGGCGGCGCGCGCCACCAATCGGGTGCCGAGCTGGGCTTCCAGCGCCGCGATGTTGCGGCTGACGGTGGGATGGCTGGTGTGCAGCCGGCGGGCGGCGGCGGTGAAGCTGCCGGTATCGGCGACCGCAACGAAGGTCTTGCAAAGGTCCCAGTCCATCGGCAGCCTTGTTCATATCTAAATGATGGTCCGTTCATTATTGAACGGCCGGGCCGCGCCGTCCAACCTTATAATGGACTCAAATCCGCAACACGGGCGCCAATCCGCCCGCGCGACAATCAACATGGAAACGCCTCGTCATCCGCCCGCCGGCGGTGCCGCGTTTCAGGAGGACATGATGGCGCTGCCCACTCTCTTGAAGGATTCGCTCGAGCTGCCCGTCGTCGGCTCGCCCCTCTTCATCGTCTCCGGGCCGGAGCTGGTGATCGCCCAGTGCAAGGCGGGCGTGGTCGGGTCCTTTCCCGCGCTCAATGCCCGTCCGGCCGAGAAGCTCGACGAATGGCTGAGCCGCATCGAGGACGAGCTCGGCGAATACAGATCGCGCAATCCCGGCAAGAAGGTCGCGCCCTACGCCGTCAACCAGATCTGTCATACCTCCAACGACCGGCTGATGAAGGACATGGAGACCTGCGTCAAGCATAAGGCGCCCATCATCATCACCTCGCTACGGCCGCCGGCGAAGATCGTCGAGGCCGCGCACTCCTATGGCGGGCTGGTGTTCCACGACGTCATCAACGTCAAGCATGCGCGCAAAGCCGCCGAGCAGGGCGTCGACGGCCTGATCCTGGTCTGCGCCGGTGCCGGCGGACATGCCGGCACGCTGTCGCCCTTCGCGCTGGTCCGCGAGGTCAAGCAATGGTTCGACGGCGCGATCCTGCTGTCGGGCGCGATCAGCGACGGCTTTGGCATCGCCTCCGCGCTGACGCTGGGCGCCGACCTCGCCTATATGGGCACGCGCTTCATCGCCACGAGGGAAGCCAATGCCGACGAAGCCTACAAGTCGGCGCTGACGCAGCATGCCGCGCACGACATCGTCTACACCAACCTGTTCACCGGCGTGCACGGCAACTATCTCGGCCCTTCGATCGCCGCCGCCGGCCTCGACCCGGGCAATCTCCCGGTCGCCGACAAATCGAAGATGAACTTTGGCTCCGGCGGCAACATGAAATCGAAAGCGTGGCGCGACATCTGGGGATCGGGCCAGGGCATCGGACAGATCACCGATGTCCCTCCCGTCGCGGAGCTCGTCGACCGCATGAAGAGTGAATTCGATCAGGCCGGTCAGGATTTCCTGATGCGCGTGAGCGCCTGACGTCTCGGACCGGGCAAGAAAAAAAGGGAGGACATCATGAAGCTGGCAGCCGCATTGATCGGCCTGTCCCTGCTGGCGCTCGCCAGCGGCGGCGCCCATGCCGAAGGCAGCGGCGAGATCCGCATCGGACAAACCCTGCCCTATAGCGGCCCGGCCTCCGGCTTCGGCGCGATCGGGCGGACGCAGGAGGCCTTCTTCGAGAAGGTCAATGCCGAGGGCGGCATCAACGGCCGCAAGGTCAAGTTCATCACGCTGGACGATGCCTACTCGCCGCCAAAAACAGTCGAGCAGACCCGCAAGCTGGTGGAACAGGACGAAGTGCTGATGATGTTCGGCTCGCTCGGCACCGCCACCAACAGCGCCGTGCAGCGCTATCTCAACGGCAAGAAAGTCCCGCAGCTGTTCGTGCTCTCGGGCGCGACGAAATGGGCCGATCCGCAGAAATATCCGTGGACCATGCCCGGCATGGCCGCCTACGAGTCCGAGGGCGTGGTCTATGGCAAGCACGTGCTGCGGACCAAGCCCG
Source organism: Bradyrhizobium vignae (assembly GCF_004114425.1). Lineage (GTDB taxonomy): Bacteria > Pseudomonadota > Alphaproteobacteria > Rhizobiales > Xanthobacteraceae > Bradyrhizobium > Bradyrhizobium vignae. The sequence continues at coordinate 53,487 of NZ_RDQF01000051.1, forward strand.
ACGCCAAGATCGCCATCCTGTCCCAGAACGATGATTTCGGCCGCGACTATGTCGCGGGCTTCAAACGCGCGCTCGGCGCCAAGGCCGCCAGCATGATCGTTGCGGAGCAGACCTATGAGACCAGCGCGCCGACGATCAGCTCGCAGCTCTCGACCCTGAAGGCGTCGGGCGCCGACGTGCTGTTCGGCGTCGTGCTCGGCAAGTTCACCTCGCAGATGATCAAGGGCGTGGCCGAGATCGGCTGGAAGCCCGAGCTGTTCTTCGTGCCGACCTCGGCCTCGTCGATCTCGTTCCTGGAGCCCGCCGGGCTCGACAACGCCGTCGGCCTGATCTCGTCGAGCAACCAGAAGGACACGATGGACCCGCAATGGGCCAACGATCCCGGTGTGAAGGAATATTTCGCCTTCATGAAGCACTACATGCCGAACGCGGATCTCTCCAATTCCAACTACGCAGCCGGCTACCACTATGCGACACTGCTGATGACCGTGCTGAAGGCGTGCAAGGATGATTTCAGCCGCGACAACATCATGCGCCAGGCGGCCTCGCTGAAGGAGGTGAAGCTGCCGCTGCTGCTGCCGGGCATGGCAGTTTCGACCGGCTCCGACGACTATCTGCCGTTCCAGCAGCTTCAGCTCCGGCGCTTCAACGGCAAGAGCTGGGTGGGGTTCGGTGACGTGCTGGACGATCGCTAGACTCGAGGACACACAATGATCATCAGCGGTGAGCGCCAGATCGGCTACGACGAGATCCAGGCGCGCATCAGACGCGCGGCAAGCGGGCTGCGCACCCTCGGCCTTGCCGAAGGCGCGCCAGTCGCCATGATGCTGCGCAACGATTTCGCCCTGTTCGAGGTGGTCGCGGCCTCGGCCGCGCTCGGCAGCCCCGTGGTGCCGATCAACTGGCACCTGAAAGCCGGGGAGGTCCGCTATATCCTGACGGATAGCGCTGCGAAGATCCTGGTCTGCCACGCCGACCTGCTGCCGCAAATTCGTGGCGGCATTCCGGAAGATGTCCGCCTGCTCGTCGTCGCGACGCCGCCCGAGCTGGCGACGACCTTCGCCATTCCCCATGAGCTGACCGAGGTCCCGGCCGGACTGACCGATTGGGACCGCTGGCGCAACAGTCATCCGGAAATGCAGGAGCCGCCGCGCCGTGCCGCGGCGATGATCTACACGTCGGGGACCACGGGCATGCCGAAGGGCGTGCGGCGCATGCCGATGCAGCCGGAACAGGCGGCCGCCTCCGAGCGCGTCGGCGCGATCGCCTACGGCATCAAGCCGCGCGAGGACCAGGTCGTGCTGATCAACGGGCCAATGTATCACTCCGCGCCGCATTCCTACGGCATGATGGCCTTCCGCAACGGCTGCACCATCGTGCTGCAGGCGCGGTTCGACGCCGAGGAGTTGCTGGCGCTGATCGAGCGCCACCGGGTGACGCATATCCACATGGTGCCGACCATGTTCGTCCGCCTGTTGCGCCTGTCCGAGGCCGTCAGGCAGCACTACGACCTGTCGTCGCTGCGCTTCGTCGTGCATGGCGCCGCGCCCTGCCCGCCCGAGGTCAAGCGCGCCATGATCGATTGGTGGGGACCGGTCATCAACGAATATTTCGGCTCGACCGAGACCGGCATCCCGGTGTGGCACTCGGCCGAGGAGGCGCTGAGGAAGCCCGGCACGGTGGGCCGCGCCATCGAAGGCGGCATCGTCAAGATTTTTCGCGATGACGGCAGCCTTTGCGACGTCAATGAGGTCGGCGAGATCTACATGCGCCAAACGGCGGTGCCGGACTTCGACTATCACGGCAAGGCGCAGGCCCGCGCCGAAGCCGGACGCGACGGCCTGGTCAGCGTCGGCGACGTCGGCTATCTCGACGAAGACGGCTATCTGTTCCTGTGCGACCGCAAGCGCGACATGGTGATCTCGGGCGGCGTCAACATCTATCCCGCCGAGATCGAGAACGTGCTGATCGCAATGCAAGGGGTGCGCGACTGCGCCGTGTTCGGCATTCCCGACGCCGAATTTGGCGAGCGGCTGTGCGCCTGCATCGAGCCGGAGCCCGGTGCGCAGCTCACGGCCGCGGGCGTGCAGGCTTTTCTGCGCGAGCGATTGGCCAATTTCAAGGTGCCGAAGGAGGTCCAATTCCTGGACGCGCTGCCCCGTGAGGCGACCGGAAAGATCTTCAAGCGCAAGCTGCGTGATCCTTATTGGGCAAACCGGAGTTGAGGGCACGCGAACGAACAGCGTTGAGGTTGCAAACGGGGCGGCCATAGTTGCCAGGCGCTGTGACTATGAGCACAGCTTGAGCAACATCGTCATTGCGAGCGCAGCGAAGCAAATCCAGGTTGTCTTCGCGGAGGGATTCTGGATTGCTTCGCTGCGCTCGCAATTGTGCATGTTCAATAATTCGCTGATTGGATCGCTCCAGCGGAGGAACGATCCGATGCGAGACAACAGCTATGACCGAACGGTTGAACGCAACTATCTGCAGAAGTGGCGTTTTCTGATTTGGGAGTATGAGGCGGTGAAGGCTGGCCGATCGCCGCTGTTCAAGCGGGTCGGCGACTTCTACCGGCACCACGGGACCTGCTCGCAGACGTTCCGCAAGTATTACAATCGCTATCTGCAGAGCGGCGAGGACG